>CBHWCZ010000012.1:0-66674 GCA_966112355.1 uncultured Polaromonas sp. | reverse complement strand
AAACTCAGCGCGGCATCTGGGTCATGGTCAAAACCGAGTTTTTCAACGGAATAGGGCCAGTGGCGGACTTTCATAGTCACCGCGGAACTTGCTCTGAACGTCGGTTGACTCCTGTCGGTGATGAGCTTGTCAGTTGACCAAGACTGCTTTGGGTGCGTCGAAGCTTTCAGCAGTCATTCGCTCAAGACTCTGCGCATAGTGAGTCGCAAGCCCTCCGAGGGAAATGGTTGCCTCTCGAGCGGCCTCCACCACATGACGACATGCTACGTACATGGCCTCGGAAGGAGCGAGCCGCGCTCGCGGGCCTGAAATGGCCAACGCCCCTTGGAGTTCTCCGGTCACGCCAAACACCGGTGCGGCAGCTGATGCAGTCTCGGGGTCTCGTTCCCCATAAGACACCGCCCAGAACTGCTCTCGAATCGCTTGGTATTCAGGGGCTGCAGGTAGCGAGAACGCAAGCAGAACCTTGCCCGATGCACCCTGCGCGACGGCGTATTCCTGGCCTATCTGCACCGAGGCACGCACCGCTCTGGAAGGTTCGACACGGAAGAGCGCGATTCGCTTGTCCTCGTGCCTGACGTAGAAGGATGCGGTCTCGCCTGTCGCGACGCTCAGTTGCTTCAGGATGGGTTCGATGACATGCCCCACCTGGAAAGAGCGCTGATAAATCGAAGCCAAGAGAAGCGGCTGCGGACCGATGGCGTACTGCCCATTGACCAGCTTGCGAATGAAGCCACCGTGTTCGAGCGCGGAGAGCAAGCGCAACACCGTGCTCTTGTAGAGCCCGGTCCTCTTTGACAGCTCGGTGAGTGTCAACGCTGCGTCCGTCGCGCTGAAGGCGGCGAGCAGCGAAAACGCCCTGTCCAACACCGCAACACCGCTGGATTCGGCGTTGTCGGCCGTTTGATCGGCAGGCTTTGGTTCAGTCATGGGAATCACCAGGTAATCGCGGACGCGCTTGCTTCAGATTTGCAGACCGCAGTGTGACACGTCGCCCGCTCCGGGCTAACGAAGCACAAAACAAGGGTTTACCCTTATTTAAAAAGTTAAAATTGGATCTTATAGTTCTATCTAACAGATCTTTGTTCTAATAGATAGAACTATAACAGATGCACAAGAGACAATGATGAGCAGTACCAACTACCTCGCCGTTCGCGCCGATTGGCTTGCTCTGCACGAAGAGGAAGTCGTTGAGCCTGGCCTGCGCATCGTCGACGCCCATCATCACTTCTTCGAGCGCCCCGCCTGGACCTACCTGGCTGACGACTTCCTGGACGACGCGCGCACGGGTCACAACATCGTCGCATCGGTCTACATGCAGGCTCAGACCCGTTATCGAGTGGATGGGCCCGCCGCTCTCAAGCCGGTTGGCGAAACTGAATTCGTTTCCGTAGTTGCCCGGCAGCACGCCTGTGGCATTACTGAAGTGGCCAAGGCCATCGTTGGCCATGCCGACCTTCGTCTGGGCGCTGACGTGCGCGAAATCCTCGAGGCTCATGTGCAAGCGGGCCAAGGCCGGTTCAAGGGCGTGCGCCACCTGAGCACCTGGGACTCAGATTCGTCCCTCGTCAACCCGCTGTCTGCTGCGCCCAGAGGCCTGCTCGTGGACAAGGACTACCGCCAGGGCGTGGCGCAGTTGGCCGCGCTTGGCCTTTCCTACGACGCCTGGCTGTTCTTTCACCAACTGCCCGAGCTGTTCGAGCTCGCCAAAGCCGTACCCGACACCCCTGTGGTCATCAATCACTGTGGCGGGATCGTTCGAATTGGAGCCTACGAGAGCCTCCGCTCGCAGGTGTTCGAGACATGGCTCCATGGCATGAGCCAACTCGCGAAGCTGCCCAACGTTTACGTGAAGCTCGGTGGCCTCGGCATGCGTATCAACGGCTTCGAGTTCGAGAAGGGGGCAACGCCGCCCACTTCCCACCAACTGGTCGACACATGGCGCCCATGGGTGGAGCCCTGTATCGAGCTGTTCGGTGCAGACCGCTGCATGTTCGAAAGCAATTTCCCTGTCGACAAGGGTTCCTACAGCTATGCCACGTGCTGGAACGCCTTCAAACAACTGACCTCCAGCGCGGGTGCCGATGAGCGGCGAGCGCTGTTCGAGGGGACGGCAAGTCGCGTGTACCGCCTTGCCTGACGCCCTGGCCCTTTCCCCTCTGTCCACATCCATTAGGAGACTTACCTTGAAATCACAGAAGCACGCCTTCCGCCTCGCCCTGCTCGCCGCACTCACGCTTTGCGGGGCGGCCGTCAGCGCCCAAGCCGCTTATCCGTCACAGCCAATCAAGGTCATTGTGCCGTTCCCCCCTGCCGGAGGAACCGACGTATTGACGCGTCTAGTCACGAACGAGGTGACCTTGAAAGATAAGTGGACCTTCATCGTCGACAACAAGCCGGGGGCCGGCGGCAACATTGGCATGGACGCCGTCGCCAAGGCCAAGAAGGATGGCTACACCTTCGGCACTGGGCAGACGGCCAACCTGGCCATCAACCCGACGCTCTACACCAAAATGCCCTTCGATGCGCTGAAGGACTTCGAGCCCGTGGTACTGCTGGCCTCGCAACCCCTCGTTCTGGTGGTACGCGCAGACTCGCCCATCAAATCCCTCGCAGACCTCAAGACGCTGGGTCAGACCAAGCAACTGTCGATGGCGTCCGCAGGCACCGGCACCGTAGGCCATGTCGGCGGCGAGATGTTCGCCAAACGGGCAGGCATCAAGGTCATGCACGTGCCGTACAAGGGCGCCGGCCCGGCGACGAATGACTTGCTTGGTGGGCAGACCGACTTCTACTTTGCGACCCCGCCCACCATCATCTCGATGGTCAAAGGCGGCATGCTGCGCGCGCTCGCTGTCACGTCGCTCAAGCGCATCGACGTACTGCCGAACGTCCCGACCGTCGCTGAATCAGGCTATCCGGGTTTCGTCGCGGAAGACTGGAAGGCGCTCGTCGCCCCGGCTGGCACGCCGTCGGAGGCGATTGCGAAGATGAATCATGTCATGAACACCGCACTCGCGCGATCCGAGGTCGTTGCCCGCCTGAAGGATGAGGGCAGTGTCGCGCGCGGCGGCACGCCCGCGGACCTCCGTTCGTTTCTGAAGACGGAGAACATCCGTTGGGGCGCAGCGGTGAAGGAGTCGGGCGCGAAGCTCGACTGAGATTTCCTTCAACCAATTCAGGAGACCATCATGAAATTTAGCTCTATCCGTCGCGCCTTAGTTCTTGCAGGCGCGGCTGGCCTGTTCAGTGCACCGGCACTTGCTCAGAAGCCCATCACCATCATCGTTCCCTACGCACCCGGCGGAAGCGCCGACCTGGCAACGCGCACACTCGCTCAGTTCGCCGCACCTGGCGTAGGCGCACCGTTGGTGGTGGACAACCGCACGGGCGGCGGCGGTGTGGTTGGGTGGGGTTCCGCCGCTCGCTCTGCGCCCGACGGAACCACTTTGCTGACTGTCGAGTTGTCGTATGCCATCGCTGCCGGGCTGATTCCCACGCTACCGTTTGACCCGCAAAAGGCCTTCACGCAAATCACGACGGCGGTCAAGGTTCCGCACGTGCTGGTTGTGAACCCCACCGTGCCGGCGAAGAACGTTCAGGAGTTCATTGCACTGGCCAAGGCCCAGCCCGGCAAGTTCAACTACGGCTCGGGCGGCAATGGAACGAACACGCACCTCGCAGGCGAACTGTTCAAGAGGACCACGGGTGTGGACATCGTGCACGTTCCGTACAAGGGCGCCGGCGCTGTGCTGACGGACTTGATGGGCAACCAGGTGCAGGCGCTCATCACTTCCGTCCCCACCGCGCTGCCGCACATCAAGAGCGGCAAGCTGCGCGCCCTGATGGTGACGGGCGCCGAGCGCAACGCGATGCTCCCCGATGTACCCAGCGCCAAGGAAGCCGGCATACCCAAGATGGACATCGACTACTGGATTGGCATCGGTGCGCCGGCAGGTACGCCCCAGGCGACCGTCGACAAGCTCAACCAGGCGTTCAACGCTGCACTCGCTCAACCCGAGGCCAAGAAGAAGTTCGCCGAGATGGGTATGACCGTCGTCGCCAACACGCCAGCACAGGCCACGCAACTGGTGAACAGCGAAATCCAGCGCTGGACTACTGTCATCAAGCAGGCCGGCATCAAGGCCGACTGAGGAGGCTGACATGACCAACGCCCTTCGCGGCATCCGCGTCCTGGACCTGACCAACGTGCTCGCCGGTCCCTTCGCCTGTCACCAGCTCGCTCACATGGGCGCCGACGTCGTCAAGGTCGAGACCCGCAATGGTGGAGACCTGGCACGCCAGCTCGGCGCCGACGCCGAACTGAACAAGCGCTACATGGGCGTGTCCTTCCTGGCGCAGAACCCCGGCAAGCGCTCCATCACCATCGACTTCAAGCATCCGTCGGGGAAGGATGTCTTTCGTAAGCTCGTGCGCACCGCCGACGTGCTCGTGGAGAACTTCAGGCCGGGGGTCATGAAGCGCCTGGGTCTCGGCTATGAAGAGCTGCTGAAGGAAAACCCAAAGCTCATCTACTGCGCCATTTCTGGCTTCGGACAAGAGGGGCCTCTACGGGACCTGCCGGCATACGACCAAATCATCCAGGGCATGTCCGGTGTCATGAGCATCACGGGCGCGCCGGAGAATGCACCGTATCGCGTCGGCTATCCCATGGCGGACACCATTGGAGGCATCACAGCCGCGTTCGCCGTTGCTGCAGCACTGGCGGATAGAAGCCGAGACAGTGGCACGTTCATCGATGTCTCAATGTTGGAGGCCGTGATGTCGACGATGGGTTGGGCGGCCTCGAATCATTTGGTCGCCGGACGTGAACCCCAGCCGATGGGCAACGAGAACGTGACCGCGAGTCCCTCGGGAACGTTTCGAACAGGCGATGGATTGCTGAACATTGCAGCGAATAAGCAGGAGCAGTTCGAGGCCGTCTGCCATGTGGTCGGCCGGCCGGAGCTCATTCAAGATGGACGCTTCAACGAACGACAAAATCGGCTCCAGCATCGCTTCGAGCTGAAGGCCGTCCTCGAGGAGGCCATGGCTTCTCGGTCGACCGACGAGTGGTGGAGGCTCTTCAATCAGGCCGGCGTGCCGGCAGGGCCGGTCTATAGCGTGCCGCAGGCATTGGAGCATCCCCAGATTGCCGAGCGCGGCATGGTGGGAATCTTCCCAGACGCGCCGGGTGTCGGTCGTGACATCCGCCTCCTCCGCACGGGTTTCAAGGTCAACGGGGAGGCTCCGAGAGTCGACTCGCCTCCGCCGACTCTGGGTCAGCACTCCGAGGAAATCCTGGCGAGCCTTGGCTATTCGGCTTCGGAAATCGAAAAACTCAGAACGGAGAAAGCGATATGACCGATACCAAATCCTCAGACGCCCGAAAGACAACGGAGGACTGGTGGCGCACGAGTATCATCGACATGTCTCCCGGGGTCATCCGCTACCGCGGGTACCCCATCGAAGACTTGATTCGCCAGAAGGTGAGCCTGGCTCAGATGATTTGGCTGATGACGAGGGGGGAGCTGCCAACCCGTATCCAAGGCCAGCTTCTGGAAGCCGCGCTGATGTCTGCGGTAGACCACGGGCCGCAGGCGCCGAGCATCGCGATTGCGCGTATGGCCGCGACCTGCGGCGTGGGGCTGAACAGCGCGATGGCATCTGCGGTCAACGTCCTTGGCGATGTCCATGGCGGTGCTGGCGAGCAGGCCGTCGAGCTCTATGAGGACATCGCCGCGCGCATCGACGCCGGCTCGTCCGACGATGAGGCAGTCGACACAGGGCTTCGGGCGTTCGTTGAAGTACACGGCAAGGTCATCTCAGGATTCGGCCATCGCTTCCACCCTGTCGACCCGCGAAGTGCACCACTGCTTGAACTCGTTGACGAGGCAGCTGGCCGCGGTGAGGTCAGTGGACGGTTTGCGCATATCGGCCGGGCGATCGAAGCTAAGCTGAGTGTAAGCAAGGGCAAGCCCATCCCCATGAACATCGATGGGGCGACGGCGGTCATCTATGCCGAGCTTGGATTTCCCGCACCCTTGGCCCGGGGCCTGTTTTGTCTTTCGAGGTCTGTCGGCGTGCTTGCTCACGCATGGGAGCAGACTCAGCAAGGCGGCCGCATTAAGGGACCAATTCCGCGGCAGTACATCCCCACGTACGAAGGTCAACAGATCCGAGAGGTCCCTGACCAGCACTAGTCAAGTTCGAGATTCGGCTCTTAGCGCAATGACCGCTTTGCGCCTGACTCGATGACTGCTATGTCTCGAAACAAGTAGTTCAAACATAGATCTTTCTTGACTACTTTCGATACTTAGAAAGTATCGCCTGAGCGCCTGGCTCAGGCGTTTGGCACATGGCCACCATGGCTGCTGACGCTGTCCTTGAGCAGCCATGCCGCACGCGAGCCGGCACCGACGGCCAGTCCGGTGGCCCAGAACACACCGGCAATGCCCACCAGCGCGCCCGCAAAGCCGAACAGCATGGGCATGAGCACGCTGGAGGCGTTGATGGCCATCAACCGCAGGCCCAGCGCCTCGCCGTGCCGTGCCTCCGGCGTGATCTGGTGCAGCATGCTCATCACCATGGGCTGCACCATGCCCAGTGCAAAGCCCAGCAGCACTGAACACAGGCCCATGCCCAGCGCGGAGTGCATCAGCGGATAGACGCCAAAGAGAACAGCCGTGACCAGCATGGAGGTCGCCAGCACCTTCCACTCGCGCAGGTGCGCCGCCACCAGGGGCATCAGCATGCGGATGGCCGCTGCGGCCACCGCGAACGAGCCGAGGATGGTGCCGATCACCGAGGCGCTGATGCCGCGCTCAAAGCCCAGCACCGGCACCACAAAGGTGTGCACGTCCCAGCAGGACGACAAAAACCAGTTGACCAGCATCAGGCGGCGAAAGGTCGGCTGGCGCAGCAGGTCCCAGGCTTTGGGCCGCGGCCCGGCGGCCACCACCACGGGCGGCAGTTCGGTTGTGCCGCGCACCAGAAACCAGCTCGCAATCGGCAGCACGGCCATCAGCAGGAAGGCAGCGCGGTAGCCCATCAGGCTGCCCGGCATGCTGCCGGCGTGGTCGATCAGCAGGCCGGCGCTGAAGGGGCCGACAAAGTTTGACACAGCCGGCCCGATCGACAGCCAGCTGAACACCTGCCGCAGTTGCAGCGGCCCTGCGGCTGCGCGGCCGACATGGCGCTGCAGCGAAATCACGGCCGCGCCGGTCGCGCCCCCCGTCAGCAGGGCCGACATGCACAGCACCGGAAAAATCGGAAAGGCCACCGCGGCACCCGCGCCCAGCACTGCCGCGAACACGCTGTAGCTGATAGGCCGCCGCAAACCATGCCGGTCGGCAAAGCGCCCGGCGGGCAGCGCCAGAAACACCTGGGTCAAGGCAAACAGTGCCAGCAGCACGCCGACAGCCGCGGGGCTGTAGCCTTCGCGCAAGGCCAGCAGCGGCGCCGCCAGGCGCGTTCCCGCCATGCAGGCGTGCAGGCAGATCTGCGACAGAATCAGCCGGACCAACTCGCGGGTCATGACGGGCGATGCGCGCGGGGCGGCAGGGTCGCCCGGCCGACGAACACAAGGGGGAATGAAGTCAACGCTCGTCCAGGTCTTTGTCCTGCCCATCCAGCGGGATGAGGCGGGCAGAGTCGGCCTCTGGCAGGGCCTCGACATTGCGCAAAGCCTTGCCCATCACCCGGCTGCGCTGCTCGGCGCTGCTGAGGGTGTTGAGCACGGTTTCGGTTTGCGACTTGACCTTGGCCAGCACGTCGCCGAACTTGCCGAACTCGGTCTTCACGGCACCCAGCACCTGCCACACCTCGCTGGAGCGCTTTTCCAGCGCCAGCGTGCGAAAGCCCATCTGCAGCGAATTGAGCATGGCCAGCAGCGTGGTCGGGCCGGCCAGCGTGATGCGGTGGTCGCGCTGCAGGCTTTCCATCAGGCCGGGACGGCGCAGCACTTCGGCGTACAGGCCTTCGGTAGGTAAAAACAGGATGGCGAAGTCGGTGGTGTACGGCGGCTCGATGTACTTCTCGGACATCGACTTGGCCTCCGCCCGGATGCGCACCTCGAGCGCCTTGCCGGCGATCTCGGCACCCAGCACATCGGCGCGCTGCTGGGCGTCCAGCAGCCGCTCATAGTCTTCATTGGGAAACTTGGCATCGATCGGCAGCCACAGGGGCTCGCCGGAATCGGAGCGCCCCGGCAGCTTGATGGCAAAGTCGACCGGGTTCTTGCCGCCCTGCCGGGTGATGACCTGCGCCGCGTACTGGTCCACCGTGAACACCTGCTCGAGCAGCGCCGAGAGCTGTGCCTCGCCGAAAATGCCGCGCGTCTTGACGTTGGTCAGCAGGTGCTTGAGGTCCCCCACACCCTGCGCCAGCGTCTGCATCTCGCCCAGCCCCTTGTGGACCTGCTCCAGCCGGTCGGCCACCTGCTTGAAGCTTTCGCCCAGGCGCGTCTCCAGCGTGGTCTGCAGCTTTTCATCGACCGTCTTGCGCATTTCATCGAGCTTGGCGGAGTTGGTGAGCTGCAGTTGCGCGAGCTGCTTTTCCAGCGTGTCACGCACCTCGCCCATGCGCCGCGCATTCGATTCGCTGACCGATTGCAGCTGCGTGGTCAGGGTGTCCGACAGCGTCTTCTGCAGCAGCGTGAGCTGCTGGGCGAAGGCATCGATCTGCGCGTTTTGCGTGCGGATGGCCTCGGCGCTTTGCTGTACCAGCGTCTGCTGGAACATGGCGAAGGTGGAGGCCAGCTCCTGCCGGCCGCTGCGCGCGCTCTCGGTGATCTCGCGGCGCAGTTCGCGTTCCAGCTTGTCATCGCCATCGGCCAGGCCGGCCAGCACCCTGGCACTGCCGTCATCTGGCGGCTTGCGCAGCAGCAACACCACCAGCAACACCCCGTTGATGACCAACAGGGCAAGAATCAGCCAGGGTTCCATCAGCGTGTCTGGCCGCGGCTCATCGCTTGCCCAGGGCTGCAGGGTTCAGGGGCGTCAGCAGCGGCTTGCCGGCAAAGAAGGCGATCAGGTTGTCGGACGCCAGATCGCACATGGCCATGCGCGTCGGAATGGTCGCGCTGGCAATGTGCGGCGTCAACACCACGTTGGGCAGCGTCAGCAGCGCGGGATGCACCGATGGCTCGCCCTCGAACACGTCCAGCCCGGCAGCGGCAATGCGCCGGTCTTTCAGCGCCGCCGCCAGCGCCGCATCGTCCACAATGCCGCCGCGCGCGATGTTGACCAGCGTGGCGCTCGGCTTCATCAGGGCCAGTTCTGCCGCACCGATGGTGTGGTGGGCAGCCGGCGAGTACGGCAGCACCAGCACCAGGTGGTCGGCGGTCTTGAGCAGCTCCTCCTTGCTCACCAGCGTGGCCTTGCAGGCCGCTTCCGTGGGGGCATCGAGCCGCGAACGGTTGTGGTAGATCACCTTCATGCCGAAGCCGTGCGCGCCGCGTTTGGCAATGCCCTGGCCAATGCGGCCCATGCCCAGAATGCCGAGGGTGGCGCCGTGGATGTCGGAGCCGGCGAACATGTCGAAGCTCCATTTTTTCCACAAACCGGCCCGCAGGAAATGTTCGCTCTCGGTCAGGCGCCGCGCCGTGGCCATCATCAGGGCAAATGCAAAATCGGCTGTGGTTTCGGTCAGCACGTCGGGCGCGTTGGTGCCCACCACACCGGCAGCGGTCATCGCGTCGATGTCGAAATTGTTGTAGCCCACCGCCATGTTGGCGCAGATCCTGAGTTCCGGGCAGGCGGCCAGCACCTCGGCATCGATGCGGTCGCTGCTGGTCGTAAAAACGCCCTGCTTGTCTTTCAGGCGCGCGATCAACTGCTCTTTGGTGAACACATCGTCGGCCTGGTTGCTTTCGACCTCGAAGTGTTGGCCGAGTCGCTCCAGCACTTCAGGGAACACCGCGCGTGCGACAAGAATTTTGGGTTTGCTCATGGGATTTCTTTCGTTCATGTTGCTTGTTTCGTTATCGGAACCAGATGAAGGTCTGGATGATGAAGAGGGGAATCAGCACCGCACCCGACCACACCATGTAGCCGAAGAAACTGGGCATCTTCACGCCCCGCTCTTCCGCCACCGCCTTGACCATCATGTTGGGTGCATTGCCGATGTAGGAGTTGGCCCCCATGAACACGGCACCTGCGGAAATGGCTGCCAGCGTCGGGGCCAGTGTGGTCATCAGCACCTGCGGGTCGCCGCCTGCCGTGTTGAAGAACACCAGGTAGGTCGGCGCATTGTCGAGGAAGGAGCTCAAGGCACCGGCAGCCCAGAAATACATCGCCGGGTCCGGCTGTCCGTCGGGGCGTGTCACCGCGGCCACGATGGCGCCAAACGGCCCCTGGACACCGGCCTTGAGCATCGCGATGACCGGGATGATGGTGAGGAAAATGCCGGCAAAGAGCTTGGCCACTTCCTGCATCGGCCCCCATGAAAACTGGTTGTCGGCATGTACCCCGGCCGGCGTGAGGCGCAGCGAGATGAAGGTCACGGCCACCAGACCGGCGTCGCGCACCAAGCCTGGCAGGCCAACTTCGGTTCCCATCACATGGAAAGCCATCGGCGACTTCCAGATGCCGCTGAGCAGCACCAGCGCCACCACGGCCCCCAGCAGCCAGAAGTTGGCCGCGCCATCAAAGCCGATGCGCTGCGTATCCGGTGTCGGATCCACCGGCAACACGCCTTCGCGCCGGTAATACCAGCTGTCCAGCAGGAAAAAGATGGCCAGCAGGCTGCCGGCAAGGAACAGGGTTTCCGGAAAGATGTGGCCCACGGTCCAGAAAAAATCGACACCCTTCAGGAAGCCCAGGAACAGCGGCGGGTCGCCCAGCGGCGTGAGCGAGCCGCCCGCATTCGACACCAGGAAAATGAAGAACACCACCACATGCGCCTTGTGCACACGGTTGTCGTTGGCGCGAATCAGCGGCCGGATCATCAGCATGGAGGCACCGGTGGTGCCCATCAGGCTGGCCAGGACGGTGCCGATCGCCAGGATGCCGGTGTTGAGTGCCGGGCTGCCATGCAGGTTGCCCCGGATGAAAATGCCGCCCGCCACGGTGTACAGCGCCGTGAGCAGCACGATGAAGGGAATGTATTCCGCCACCAGGGCGTGGACAAAGCTGCTGCCCGCCAAAGCCGGTCCGTACAACAGCGCGAACGGCACCAGGAAAGCCAGCGCCCAGGCTGCGGAGACCTTGCCGAAATGGTGATGCCAGAACGATGGCACCCACAGCGGCATCAGCGCGATCGACAGCAGGATGCCGGCAAACGGAATGCCCCACAGCGCCGACAAGGCCGCGCCGTTGATCTCCGCCGCTGCGGCGATGCCCGGAAGGCCGGCCAGCAGGCAGGCCGTCAGGCCCACAGTCCCTGCACGCCACAGACGATTTGCACTCATTGAACGCCTCAAACACATCAAATTCTCCGGTTGAAAGCAGTACCCTCGGGCAGTGTCATCAGACGATCTCGAACACCTGGCGCAGGTAGGCCAGGTATTTTTCGTCGTCGCACATGTTCTTGGACGGTGTGTCCGACAGCTTGGCCACCGGCTGACCGTTGCAGCGGATCATCTTGATCACGATCTGCAAGGGCTCATAGCCCATGTCGTTGGTCAGGTTGGTGCCGATGCCGAACGCCAGCTGGCAACGCCCCCTGAACTGCTGGTACAGCTCGATGGTGCGCGGCACCGTGAGGCCGTCGCTGAAGATCAGCGTCTTGGTCTTCGGATCGACACGGTTCTTCATGTAGTGGTCGATCATGCGTTCGCCCCACTGGAACGGGTCGCCGCTGTCGTGGCGCGCACCGTCGAACAGCTTGCAGAAGTACATGTCGAAGTCGCGCAGGAAGGCGCTCATGCCGTAGACGTCCGACAGCGCAATGCCCAGGTCGCCGCGGTACTCCTTTGCCCAGGATTCAAAGCCGAACACCTGGCTGTCGCGCAACCGTGGACCCAGCGCCTGGCAGGCCTGCAGGTATTCATGCGCCATGGTGCCCAGTGGCGTGAGGCCCAGCTTCATCGCGAACAGCACGTTGCTGGTGCCCGCCAACTGGCCCGACGCACCGGTGCCCAGCCGCGAGACCAGGGTGCGGAGCACCTCTTCGTGCCAGGCCTTGCCGAATCGCCGGCGCGTGCCGTAGTCGGCGATCTTGAGCTCTCCCAGGCCATGCGCCTGCAACTCCAGAATCTTGGTCACCAGGCGCTTGCGGCCTTCGCCCAGGTCGGGCTGCTTCTGCGTATTGCGGAAGTACACCTCGTTGATGATGGCCAGCACCGGAATCTCGAACAGGATGGTGTGCAGCCAGGGGCCCCTGATGGAGACCTCGATCTCGCCCGAAGGCAGGGCCGCCACCTCGACATACTTTTCGTTGAGCCGGAAGATGCCGAGGAAGTCCACGAAGTCGCTCTTGATGAAGCGCATGGCCTTCAGGTACGCCAGTTCGGCATCCTGGAAGCGCAGGCTGCACAGGCCCCGGATTTCCTCGCGGATCTCGTTCACGTAAGGCGCCAGCCCGCCGATGCCGGGCGCGCCGGCGTTGCGGCACTTGAACCGGTACTCCACCTCGGCACCCGGGAACTGGTGCAGCACCACCTGCATCATGGTGAACTTGTACAGGTCGGTATCGAGGAGGCTGGTGATGATCATGAAGTAAGCCGGAGCCCTTGCGGGCAGTCTCTGGTCCGCTGCCGCGCAGGACACGCCGGCAGGCGGTGCATGTCAAGTACCGAGGAAATCGACCTCAAACAGCAAGGTGGCGTTCGGCGGAATCACGCCGCCGGCGCCGCGTGCACCGTAGCCGAGTTCGGCCGGGATGATGAGGCGGCGCGTACCGCCCACCGACATGCCCTGCACGCCTTCGTCCCAGCCGCGGATGACCTGGCCGGCGCCGAGGGAGAACTGGAAAGGCTGGCCGCGGTCCTTGCTGGAGTCGAACTTGGCGCCCTGCACGCCGCCGTTGTACAGCCAGCCGGTGTAGTGGACCTTGACGTTCTGCCCGGCCTTGGCAATGGCGCCGGTGCCCAGCACGGTGTCTTCGTACTGCAGGCCGGAGGGTGTGGTGGTGATGGTCATGGAAGTCTCTTTCTGGGGCTGAGGGGAATGAGGCGGAATGCGGACAGCCTATGGCCGGTCCGGCGTTTCACCAACTCCAGTGATCTGTGTCACGGACCCCTGACTTTACCCGCAACCAGACGCAGCAAGCGGTCTGCCCGGGAGGACAGCAACAGGTTTTGCTCGGCCACCAGCAAGGCCATGCCCTGGCCCCTGAGGGCCAGCAGGGCATCGCGGATGGATTCGACCAGCACCGGGGCAATGCCTTCGCAGGGCTCGTCGAGCAGCAACAGGCGCGGGCCGGTCATCAGGGTGCGGGCCATCGCGAGCATCTGCTGCTCGCCACCGCTCATGTTTGCCGCCGGCCGCGCCAGCATGGACTTGAGCGCCGGGAACAGGTCCAGCGCCCGCGCCTCCAGTTCTGCGACCGGGCCGCGGGCCGCGATGCGCAGGTTCTCGCGCACGGACAGGCCGGTGAAGAGCCGGCGGTCTTCCGCCACGTAGCCCAGGCCGGCCCGGGCGCGGCGGTGGGTGTCCCAGCCATCGATGGCCACCGCGGTGGTATCTCCGGCACGCTGGTAAAGGATGGCGCCGCGGGTCTGTACCTCCAGCCCCATCACGCTTTTGAGCAAGGTGGACTTGCCCGCACCGTTGAGCCCCTGCAACACCACCATCTCGCCCGGCATGACCCGCAGCGACACGGCAAACAGCGCCTGCGCCGGGCCGTAGAACGCGTCAAGGCGATCGACTTCAAGCATGGCGTCCATGGAGCCCTCCCGATGCCGAAGGCGCCGTCGCGGTGCCTGACAACTCCCCCAGGTAGCGCGCACGCACCACCGGGTCGCGGGCGATGGCCTCGAACGAGCCCTCGGCCACCAGCCGGCCCTCGATGAGCACCAGCACCCGGTCGGCCAGGCCGGCCACCGCGTCCATGTTGTGCTCGGTGTACAGCACGGCCACACCCTGCCCGGCCACCCGCCGGACCAGCGCCATCAGGTCGGCCCGCTCCTCCTCGGCCAGGCCCGCGGCCGGCTCGTCCAGCAGCAGCAGTTGGGGCCGCGCCGCCAGTGCCACGGCCAGTTCCAGCCGTTTTTTGGCACCGTAGGGCAGGCTGAGCGCGCCCGCATCCGCCTGTGCGGCCAGGCCGGTCTGCACCAGCAAAGCCATGGCGGGCGCCAGCGAGCGGCTGTCCAGCGCGCCAACGCTGGCCGTCACCCCCACGGTGGAATGGGGACCCACAGCCTCTGCCGCCAGTTGCACGTTCTGCAGGACGGTGAGCGCCTCGAACACCTGGGCCACCTGGAAGGTCCGCCCCACGCCCCGCAGCAGCCGCTGGGCGGGCGTCAAGGCATTCAGCGGCTGGCCGTTCCACAGCACCTGGCCGGCGCTGGCACGGTATTGGCCGGCAATGCAGGCGAAGGTGCTGGACTTGCCGGCGCCGTTGGGGCCGATCAGCGCCACGCACTCGCCAGCGCGCACCTCAAAGCTCACCCCATCCACTGCGTGAACACCCCCGAAATGCTTGACCAGCGCCAGCACCTGCAGCATCAGGCCGCCCTTTCTTCACCGGCAGGACGGCGCGCTGCACGCAGGCGGGCCACCACGCCGAGCAGGCCGGAGGGCGAGGCCACCATGATCAGCATGATGAACACCCCCAGCAAACCTCGCCAGTAGGTCACCTCGCGGCCCAGTTCGGCATTGAGGTAGCTCAGCACCACACTGCCGGCCACCGCCCCCCAGAGTTGGTGAACACCGCCCAGCAACACCACCAGCAGGGCGTCGACCGACGTGGCGACCGAGGCGGCGGAAGGAAACACCGCCCCCTTGTTCGCCGCAAACAGGCCGCCGGCCAGACCCGCCAGCACGGCGCTTTCCACAAAAATGCGGTACTTGAGCGCGGCCACCGGCAAGCCCGAGGCCGCCGCCCGGGCCGGTGCATCGCGCAAGGCCTGCAGTGCCGCGCCCATGACCGAACGGCCCAGCACGCGAAGCCCCACCACAGCGGCCAGTGCGATGACCACCAGCAGGGCAAAGAAGACGGGCCGCCCTTCGTCGGTGACCAGGGTCAGCCCGATCAGGCCGTTGTCGCCGCCGGTCAGCTCCACCCACTGGGTGGCGCCCGCCCAGATCACCTGCGCCAGGGCCAGCGACAGCATTGCCAGGTACACGCCGCTGCTGCGCACCACCGCCGCACCAAACACGGCGGCCACGGCCAGGGCGGCGGCACACCCCGTGGCCAGCGCCAAGGGCAGGGACACGCCCCACAGCGTGTGCGACAGCGCCGCACCATAAGCCCCCAGCGCGAAGAAAGCTGCGTGGCCAAAACTCACCAGCCCGCCCAGCGCCATCATGGCCTGCAGGCTGATGCCAAAGATCATCAAAATCAAGGCGTCGGCCGCCATGGCCTGCCAGTAGGCGCCGCCCCACCAGGCCAATGCTGCCAGCGCCACCAGCGCACCGCTGACGGCGGCCAGCACCCAGGGGCTGGCGGCCAGCCCCCGGAACTTCTGTGCCGGTTCGCGAACGGCGGCCTCCGCGCCCTGCTGCGCAGCCGGCGCACCGGCCAGTCCCTGCGGCCGGAACACCAGCACCACGGCCATGGTCAGGAACACCACCACCAGCGTGGCCTGCGGAAACACGCTGGTGCCCAATGCATGCACCAGCCCAATCAGCAGCGCCGCCACAAACGCACCCCCGATACTGCCCAGGCCGCCCGTCACCACCACCACAAAGGTTTCGACGATGACGTTGGTGTCCATCTGCAGATGTGCTGGCTCGCGCGGCAACTGCAGCGCACCCCCCAGCCCGGCCAGGGCGCAGCCGAGCACCACCGCGCCCAGCATCAAGGGCTTGGGGTTCACGCCCAGGGCGGCGAGCATGCCGCGGTCCTGCGTGGCGGCGCGCAGGCGCTGCCCGAACAGCGAACGCCGCAGCAGCAGGTGCAGGCCGCCCCACACCAGTGGGCCGAGCGCAATCATCACCAACTGGTAGACCGGAAAGAATTCCTCGCCAATCTGCACCGCGCCCTTGAGACCCGGAAAGCGCGGCGCAAAGACCTCGTCGGGGCCAAACGCCCATTGCATGGCGTCGTGCATGGCCAGCGTGAGCCCGAAGGTCGCGACCAACTGGTAAAGCTCCGGCGCACCGGCCATGCGGCGCAGCAGCAGGAACTCGGCCAGCGCCCCGGCCACACCGGCACAGCAGGCGCCCAGCACAATCGCCAGCAGATAAAGCGGCGCGCTTTCGCCCCAGACGGGAAACCACCCGGTGACCCAATGCGCGGTGAACAAGGCGCCCAGCATGAAGAAGCTGCCATGGGCAAAGTTGACGATGCGCGTCACCCCGAAGATCAGCGTGAGCCCCGCCGCCATCAGGAACAGCGTGGTGGCGTACGACAGTCCACCCAGCAGCTGGACAACAGAAAACGTCACGCGGTCAATTCCACGCCGGACATGGAAACACCGAAGAAGTGGGGGGGCCTGTTTTTCCGCCGGACCACCCCAAGGAAAAATGCGCCCCCTCGGGGGGCACAGAACCACACGCAGTGGGCGAGCGTGGGGGCCAAATCTACTCCAGCCAGGTCGTGAACTCTGAAGCGGCGACGCGCGGCGTGCGGAAGGTGTTGACCAGCGCCGCCTCATCCGCATAGCCCAGCGACATGCCGCACACCAGCATCTCGTCGGCGCCCGCACCGATGTGCGGAAGAATGATTTTGGCGAAGCCGTTCCAGGCCGCCTGCGGGCAGGTGTGCAGGCCATGGCCGCGCGCGGCCACCATGATGTTCTGCATGAACATGCCGTAGTCCACCAGCGAGCCGCGGCCCATCACACGGTCCAGCGTGAACATCAGGCCCACCGGCGCGTCGAAGAAGCGGAAGTTGCGCTGGTGCTGCGCATGCATCTTGTCCTTGTCGCCCTTGGTGATGCCCAGCAGGCCATACAGGCCCCAGCCGTTCTCGCGGCGCCGGTCGATGTAGGGCGAGACCCACTGTTCGGGGTAGTAGTCGTACTCTTCCTTGTACTCGGCGGCCAGCGCAGGGTCGGCGCGCAGGGCGTCGTGGGCCTGGCAAACCTTGGCCACCAGGCCGTCGCGGCTGGCGCCCTGCAGCACATAGACTTTCCACGGCTGCGTGTTGGTGCCCGAGGGCGCGCGGCTCGCCACCTCCAGCAGGTGAGCGATGGTGGCGCGGGGCACCGGCGTGGGCAGGAATTCGCGCATCGACTGGCGGCTCTCGATCGCATGGTCCACCGGATTGACGGGATGGGCAAACACGCTGCCAGAAGCATCCACGGCAGCAAAGTCGCCAGCCACCACAGGGGCGGAAGAAGGGCCAGTTGGTTTCACGTCAGGGTCTCCAGTACACGAAGCAGTTGAGGGGGTACGGGCACCGGCCGCTGGGTGGCACGGTCCACATACACATGGACAAAATGACCTTTGGCAGCGCAAGGCCGGCTCTCGTCAGCCGGAAACAGGCCCACTTCATAGCGCACGCTCGACTGGCCCACATGGGCCACGCGGATCCCTGCCACCACCGGCTCGGGAAACGCCAAAGGTACGAAGTAGTTGCAGCCAGTTTCCACCACAAACCCGACCACCGGGCCGGCATGGATGTCGATGGCACCGCGCTCGATCAGGAAGCCGTTGACGGCGGTGTCAAACCAGCTGTAGTACACCACGTTGTTCACATGGCCGTAGACATCGTTGTCGGACCAGCGGGTGCTGATGGGGCGAAAGACCTTGTACGCGCTACGAGCTTCGGCTTGAGGACGTGTCGGAGAGGTCATGAGACACTATTTTGCCAGCGCGCACAGGACAGGACTCGCGGTGCACGTTTGGCCTGACGGCGCGGGGATCCCGTCCCAGCAATTCCGGCAGGCGATTCGGCGCGGGAACGTTGTCCCGCTGCAGCAAAATCCAGTGCCCATAGGAGAAGGGCGAGAAATGCAGGACATCGCAGGCATGCGCGCCCAGGCGCGCCAACCAGTTGGGCAATGGCAACTGCAGCGCAGGGGTACGGGTGTAATCGGCGCGCAGCTCACGCAGGTATTCCGCATAACCATAGTTGTAGAGGCCGCCGAGCTCGACCTCCCGGTGTGCAGCCAGCGAAGGTAAAGCCGCGAGCGCCGCAAATGCCTGGCCAAGATCGGTGGCCGTCATGGCAGCAATGCCGCCACGCGCGCCGCGTGGGACAAAATGCACCGGAGAACGCGACAGGCCGCGCAGCCAGCGCGCGCCAAAGCCACCTGCGCCATCAAGCAGCGAGGGGCGCACGATGGCATAGTCGCTTCCCGAGGCCGCAATAGCACGCTCGCCCAGTAACTTGCTGGAGAGAAAGCGGCTTTTGGCACCTTCATGCAGGCCAAGGGCCGACGTGTGGATCAGCCGTTTTTCGGTGCCGACGCATGCAACAGCAAGCGCTGCAGGTGCGCGGTGGTGCACATGGTCATAAGACTCACTGGGCCGCTGGCGCAGGATGCCAACGCAATTGATGATCACGTCCACATCTTTCAGCAAGGACGCCCACGCATCCGGCTGCAATAACTGCTCAAAGCGCACGGGACGCAACGTAGCAAAAGGGTAGGCTTCTTCGTGGCGCGAGGGATGACGGCTACCGATCAACACCCGCGCGCCCGCGGCGTGCAGCGCCGCCACGGCATGGCGGCCGATAAACCCGGTACCGCCCAACACCATGACGCGAAGGGCATGGGTAGCGTGGGCAGAGGTGCTGTTCGGGGAACTCCCAAGGTCTGGCTGCATGCTCTTGTTGCTGTTGGCTTGTACTACTTCCTCGCCACCTGCGATGGCCCAGGCAATGTAGCAGCAATCTCTGCCAGATCGGGCGTGCGGCAAGTTCCGAGCAGCCCCGCTACGGGTTCCAGCGTTTCCAGTACTCCAGCGCCACCCGGTAGGTGTTCATCTGCACCTGCACGGTCTCGTCAATCTCGACGCCGTAGCCACCGGCCATGGAAAACGCCAGCGGAATGCGCCGCTGCCAGGCCCAGTCGAACACCCGGCGGTCGCGCGCTTCCAGGCCGTCGAAGCTCAGGGCCAGGCGGCCCAGCCGGTCGCCCTCAAACGGGTCGGCACCGGCCAGGAAGAACACCAGACCCGGCTCAAAGCGCCGGTCCAGTTCCTCGAGCGCGTGCTCCAGTGCCTGCAGATAGGGTGCATCGGTGCAGCCGTCGGGCAGTTCCACGTCCAGGTCGCTGGCCTCCTTGCGAAAGGGAAAGTTCTTCTGCCCATGCAGCGACAGTGTGAACACGCTGGGGTCGTGCGCGAAAATGCTGGCGGTGCCATTGCCCTGGTGCACGTCCAGGTCGATCACGGCCACCTGCAGCGGCTGGCGCACATGGCGATGTGCCCGCGCCCACTCCGCCTGCATCAGGCGGGCCGCCACGGCCACGTCGTTGAAGACGCAAAAGCCGCCGCCCTTGCCCGCATAGGAATGGTGGGTGCCGCCGGCCAGGTTGGCGGCCACGCCCTCACCCGGTCCGAACGCTCGCGCATCAGTCGAAGGAGCCAGCGCCACGCGGGCCGCCGCCACCGTGGCCCCGACCGAGCGCCGGGCACGCTCTGCCATGGCCGGGCTCCAGGGGAAGCCGATCTCGCGCTGGGCCGGCGCGGGCAGCGTGCCATGGGCTATCGCGTCGATGTAGCCGGGCGTGTGGGCCAGCGCCAGTTCGCCGTCGCTGGCAGCCGGCGCCTGGGCCATGCGCACCGGCGGCAGTTCCCGGACCAGCCGGTCCCGCAGCATGCGGTACTTGGCCATCGGGAAGCGGTGCCCCTCGGGCAAAGGCAGCACAAAGTTGTCGGCGTAAAAGGCTTGCACGGCAGGTGGCGGAATCAGGGGAAACCGGGAAGACAGGAAGGAAAAGGGACTGCGGACAGGCCGGAAAATTATTCGATTGTGTAGCGAGCGGGAGAAATTGTCTGGCTGCGCCGATGGAAACCCCCTCTCCTGCGCCACGCAATCCCGACTTCTTCACTCGGGCGAGCCGCCGTTCCACCCCGGTGGTTAGGTTCGGGCATCTAAAATGGTGCAGCGCAACAAAAAACGCTTGCATTGCCTCGGTTTATCCCTATAATTCGAATCATGTTGCAGTGCAGCAATTCAGCGCAAAGCAACTAATTGACTTTATCAACCTATTGGAGATTCTCACTATGCTGACCGCTGAACAAATCATGGCCTCCCACAAAGCCAACATCGAAACCCTGTTTGGTCTGACCCACAAAGCCTTCGAAGGCGTTGAGAAACTGGTCGAACTGAACGTGCAAGCCACCAAGGCTGCCCTCGCCGAAACCGCCAACCACGCACAAGCCGTGATGGGCGTGAAAGACGCACAAGAACTGTTGGCCCTGCAAGCCGGCATGGTCCAGCCCCTGGCTGAGAAGACCGCCGCTTACAGCCGTCACCTGTATGACATCGCTTCTGCTGCCGGCGCCGACATCGGCAAGACCTTTGAAAGCCAGACCGCTGAAGCCCAGAAGAAGTTTGTCGGCCTGGTCGACAACGCCGCCAAGAACGCACCTGCCGGTTCCGAAACCGCCGTGGCTGTGATGAAGAGCGCCGTGGCTGCTGCCAACAACGCGTTCGAATCCATGCAAAAGGCTGTCAAGCAAGCCACCGACATGGCCGAAGCCAACTTCAACACCGTGGCAACGACCGCTGTGAACGCCACGAAGACCGCTGCCAAAAAGCGTTAATTCGAGCTTCAAATCACTTTGAACTTCCAGTGCCGTGCGCACTGGAATGTTCAGGAGACTGATTCGGAAAAGAGGCGACTCATCGCACCTTCTCCTGCCCCTTGTCTCCTTGGATCTTCGTTGAAAGCTCCTTTCACAGATCCAATTAGCCCGGTCTCACGACCGGGCTTTTTTTTGCCGGTGCTCTTTGGCCGTCCACGTTGACCGTCAGCGGCTGGCCACAGCAGCGGCGGCCAGTTTTGCCTTCAGGGCCGGCAAGGCGGCCAGCATGGCGGCACGGCCGGCGTCCATCGCGCGCTGGCGCGCGGAGAAGTCAGCGCTTTTCAGCCCCACCAGAGAGGGCCTCACCACCACATCCGCCTCCTTGAGTTCATAGCGGTTGATGGTTTTGCCCATGATGGCAAAAGTCTGCAACAGGATCTGCAAGGTGTCACCCGCCGGGTTGCCCTCGGGCGGGCTGGAGATGTCCACCGCCACCACCACATCGGCCCCCATCTGGCGGGCAAAGCGCACCGGCACCGGCGAGACCAGGCCGCCATCCACATACTCCCGCCCATTGATTTTCACCGGCACAAACACCGCCGGCACCGCGCTCGACGCCCGCACTGCCGTGCCGGTATCGCCGCGCTGGAACAGCACCGGCTCGCCGGTGTTGAGATCGGTGGCCACAATGCCCAGCGGGATGGCCATGTTCTCCATCAACCGCCCGGCCACCAGTTCGTTGACATAGCGGCCCAGCGCGTCGCCGCGGAACATGCCGCGGCCCACAATCGGCAGCATCCAGTCGGTGATGGCCACCTCTTCCATGTTCAGCGCCACCTGCTGCAGTTGCGCGCTGGTCTTGCCGCTGGCATAGAGCGCTGCCACCAAGCTGCCGGCCGAGGTGCCCACCACCAGCTGCGGCTTGAGCCCGGCTTCTTCCAGCACGGCAATCACGCCCACATGGGCGAAGCCGCGGGCCGCACCGCCCCCCAGGGCCAGACCGATCTTCAGCGGTTTTCTGACCGGGTCGGCGGCCACCGGCTCGGCCGGCTTGACGCCCACAGGCGCGGTGCTGCAGGCGGCCAGCAGCGCAGCCAGTGCCAGCACCATGGCAGTGCGGCGGCGGAACAATGTTGACGGGGAAAATGGCATGCGCAAAGCCGCCAGGGGTGGCGGAACCGGAGCAAAGAGGCGTATTCTGCCTGCCCGGCCGCAGGCCAGCCGCGGCCGCTGCGCATTCGGCCATAATGAAACCTTACGTTTACGTTAACGTCACTTCGCAGAGAGCCGGTTCGGCAGGACGGCTGTGCGGCTGACGCGAGCGCCTTTCATTTCATTTTCATTTTTCCAGGACACACCATGGACATCGCAGGCAAAGTTTTCATCGTGACGGGCGGCGCATCCGGTCTGGGCGAAGGCACGGCACGCATGCTGGTCGCCAACGGCGGCAAGGTCGTCATTGCCGACATGCAGGCCGACAAGGGCGAAGCCATCGCCAAAGAGCTGGGCGCTGACAAGGCGGCCTTCGTCAAATGCGACGTGAGCCAGGAGGCCGACGGCCAGGCCGTGGTGGCCAGGGCTGTGGCCATGGGCAAGCTGATGGGCCTCGTCAACTGCGCCGGCATTGCGCCGGCAGAAAAAACCGTGGGCAAGAACGGCGCGCACGGCCTGGCACTGTTCAGCAAGACCATCACCGTCAACCTCGTGGGCAGTTTCAACATGATCCGCCTGGCAGCCGATGCCATGTGCAAGAACGAGCCGGAAGCCACCGGCGAGCGCGGCGTGCTGATCTCGACCGCTTCGGTGGCCGCCTATGATGGCCAGATCGGTCAGGCGGCCTACAGCGCCTCCAAGGGGGGCATCGTCGGCATGACGCTGCCGATCGCCCGCGACCTGGCCCGCAACGGCATCCGCAACATGACGATTGCCCCCGGCATCTTCGGCACGCCCATGCTCTTCGGCATGCCACAGGAAGTGCAGGACTCGCTCGCCGCCGGCGTGCCCTTCCCGTCACGGCTGGGCACGCCGCAGGACTACGCGCGCCTGGCCAAACACATCATTGAAAACGACATGCTCAACGGCGAGGTGATCCGCCTCGACGGCGCGATTCGCCTCGCACCACGCTGAGCGTGTCCTGCGCAGCAGCGCAGGCGACTGCCTTGGCCAAGCCTCACGTTCCCGCATGAGCCCTGTTGATCGCGCCGAGCTGCACGGTCTGCGGAGCGTGTGCGCCGCCGTCCTGCTGGCGCTGCTCGCCGCGTGCGCCGGGCCTCCGCCAGCCGCACGCCCCGGCCCACCGGCCCAGCCCGAAGGCGCGTCCGGCTTCACCCCCAAACCGGGCTGGGCCACCACACGCTTTGCCGTGGCGGCCGCCAACCCGCTGGCCACCCAAGCCGGCTATCAGATCCTGAAAGCCGGCGGCTCGGCTGTCGATGCGGCCGTGGCCGTGCAGATGGTGCTGGCGCTGGTGGAGCCGCAATCGAGCGGCATAGGCGGCGGCGCCTTCCTGCTGCACAGCAGCGCAGGCGGCCAGGTCGAGGCCTTTGACGGGCGTGAGACGGCACCCGCTGCGGCCGATGAAAAACTGTTTCTCGCGGCCGATGGTCAGCCCATGCCCTTTGACCAGGCGCTGGTCGGTGGCCGCTCGGTTGGCGCACCCGGCGCAGTGCGCATGCTGGAGCTGGCCCACCGCCGGCACGGCAAGCTGCCCTGGGCACAGTTGTTCGCACCAGCCATCACGCTGGCCGAGACCGGCTTCCAGGTCAGCCCCAGGCTGAACACCCTGCTCAGCAACGAGAAGCATCTGTTCAGGAACGACGCCACCGCGGCGGCCTATTTCTACCAAGCCGACGGCACACCGGTGGCCACCGGCAGCACACTGCGCAATCCGGCGCTGGCCGGGGTGCTGCGGCAAATCGCCGCGAAGGGCTCACGCGCGCTGCTGGAAGGCGCGGTGGCCCAGGCCATCGTCAACAAGGTCCGCCAGCACCCGACCAACCCCGGCCGACTGGCCCTCGCTGACCTGGCTGGCTACCAGGCCCGTCAGCGTGAACCCCTGTGCAGCGACTACCGCGCCGCCGGCCGCGACTACCGCATTTGCGGCATGCCGCCGCCAAGCTCGGGCGCCATTGCCATCGGCCAGATTCTCGGCCTGCTGAACCACACGCCCGCCGCCAGCCTGCCACTGCAGCCCAGCGCGGTGGACACCGGCGTGCGCTGCATCCGCGCGCCGTGCCCGCAGGCCACACGCCTGGCCACCACACCCTCGGCCGACTGGCTGCACCTCTACACCGAGGCATCGCGCCTGGCCTTCGCCGACCGCGCGCAGTACCTGGGCGACCCGGACTTTGTGCAACCCCCGGGCGACAACTGGATGAGCCTGCTGGCACCCGACTACATCCAGGCCCGCGCACGACTGATCCAGCCCGCCGGGCCGAGCATGAAGTCGGCCGCACCCGGCGTGCCCGGGATGATGAAGGTGGCTTATGCCGCGATGCCGGAGCAGCGCGAATACGGCACCTCGCACATCAGCATCGTCGATGCCGCAGGCCAGGCCGTGGCCATGACAACCACCATCGAAGACCAGTTCGGCGCGCGGCTGATGACCGATGGCGGCACCGGCCTGGCGGGTGGCTTTCTGCTGAACAACGAGTTGACCGACTTCAGCTTTGAGCCCACGGGCGCCGATGGCAAACCGGTGGCCAACCGCGTGCAACCGGGCAAGCGGCCGCGCTCGTCCATGGCGCCCACGCTGGTGTTCGACAAGGCCACCGGGCGGCTCGTGATGAGCGCCGGCAGCCCGGGCGGTGCGCTCATCATCCACTACACGGCCAAGGTGCTGTACGGCACGCTGCAGTGGGGGCTCAATGCCCAGCAGGCGATAGACCTGCCCAATTTCGGCTCGCTCGGCGGCCCCAGCCTGCTGGAGGCGCACGGTTTTTCACAGGCGACGGTGGAGGCACTCAGGGCGCGCGGCGCCGAGGTGCAGGAAGTGCCCATGACCAGCGGCCTGCAGGCGATCCAGGCCACGCCCTCGGGCTATTTCGGCGGTGCCGACCCGCGGCGCGAGGGCGTCGTGATGGGCGACTGAGCCTTCGCCTCCGCGAAGTCTCACACGTCGATCGCTGCCGCCGAGCCCGCCTGCTTGCGCAGCTCGAACTTCTGGATCTTGCCGGTCGATGTCTTGGGCAGTTCGCCGAACACCACCGCGCGCGGCACCTTGAAGCCGGCCAGGTGTTTCTTGCAGTGCGCCACGATCTCCTCTGCCGTGGTGGCCGCGCCGGCCTTCAGTTCCACAAACGCGCACGGTGTTTCGCCCCAGCGCGCATCGGGCCTGGCCACCACGGCGGCGGCCAGCACGTCGGGGTGGCGGTACAGCACATCTTCCACCTCGATGGAGGAGATGTTCTCGCCACCCGAGATGATGATGTCCTTGCTGCGGTCCTTGATCTTGATGTAGCCGTCGGGGTACTGCACCGCC
The DNA here is from genome assembly GCA_966112355.1 of uncultured Polaromonas sp. Classification (GTDB taxonomy): domain Bacteria; phylum Pseudomonadota; class Gammaproteobacteria; order Burkholderiales; family Burkholderiaceae_C; genus Polaromonas. The sequence goes on along the minus strand of CBHWCZ010000012.1, from coordinate 41,447 downwards.
AGGTCGCCGCTGTGGAACCAGCCGCCGGCGAATGCTTCCTGCGTGGCTTGCGGGTTCTTCAGGTACCCCTTCATCGCGATGTTGCCCTTGAACATGATCTCGCCCATGGTCTCGCCGTCCTGCGGCACCGGCTGCATCGTCTGTGGGTCGAGCACGCGCACATCGCGCTCCAGGTGGTAACGCACACCCTGCCGGGCATTGAGCCGGGCGCGTTCGCCGATGTCCAGCGTGTCCCAGTCGGCATGCTTGGCGCACACCGTGGCCGGCCCGTACACCTCCGTCAGCCCATAGACGTGGGTGAGCTCGAAGCCCAGTGTCTCCATGCCCTCGATCATCGAAGCCGGCGGCGCCGCACCCGCGACCATCGCCTTGACACCCTGGGGCAGTCCCTGCTTCATGCTGTCAGGGGAATTGACCAGCAGGCCATGGACGATGGGCGCGCCGCAGTAATGCGTCACGCCGTGTCGGCGGATGGCGTCAAAAATCGCCTGCGCCTCCACCTTGCGCAGGCACACGTTCACACCGGCGCGGGCCGCTACCGTCCACGGAAAGCACCAGCCGTTGCAATGGAACATCGGCAAGGTCCAGAGGTAGACCGCATGCTTGGGCATGTCCCATTCGAGGATGTTGGAAACCGCATTGATCGCCGCGCCGCGATGGTGGTAGACCACGCCCTTGGGGTTGCCGGTGGTGCCGCTGGTGTAGTTGAGCGAGATCGCGTCCCATTCGTCGGCCGGCAACGGCCAGTCGAATGCAGCATCCCCCGTCGCCAGAAAAGCGTCATAGTCCATGCTGCCGATGCGCTCCACCGGCCCGGTGTACAGCGCGTCCTCGACATCAATCACCAGCAGCGGTGTCGCCGCTTTGCGCCGCGCGAGCGCCTGGCGCATCACGCCGGCGAATTCCGGGTCCACGATCACCACCCTGGCCTCGCCGTGGTCCAGCATGAAGGCGAGGGTCTCAGGGTCGAGCCGGGTGTTGAGCGCGTTGAGCACCGCGCCCGACGCCGGAATGCCGAAATGGGCCTCCACCATGGGCGGCGTGTTCGGCAGCATCACCGCCACCGTGTCGCCCCGGCCCACGCCGTGCCGCTGCAAGGCGCTGGCCAGGCGGCGGCAGCGGCTGAACACCTCGGCCCAGTTGCGCCGCAGTTCGCCATGCACCACCGCCAGCCGCTGCGGGTAGAGCTCGGCCGTGCGCTCCATGAAGGACAGCGGCGACAGCGGGGCGTGGTTGGCCTCGTTACGGGGCAGGTCCTGGTCGTAAATGCTGGTCGTCGTGCGCGTCATCGGCTTGTCTCCGTTCTGATTACGGGGCCCGCACCGGGGACACCCATGGATGCCCCCATCGTAGTCCCTGCGCTTGACGCGGTACTGACCTGGCGCAAGCCTGCGGGCACAATGTCGGGGTGGCGATCCCCCAAACATTCATTCAGGAGCTTCTGGCCCGCGCCGACGTGGTGGACATCGTCGGCCGCTCGGTGCAGCTGAAAAAAGGCGGCGCCAATTTCATGGGCCTGTGCCCGTTTCATGGCGAGAAGTCGCCATCCTTCAGCGTCAGCCCCTCCAAGCAGTTCTACCACTGCTTCGGCTGCGGCAAGAACGGCAACGTCATCAGCTTCCTGATGGACCATTCCGGCATGACCTTCATCGAAGCGGTGAAGGACCTGGCCCAGCAATACGGCCTGCAGGTGCCGGAAGACGACGTCTCGCCGCAGGACCGCGCCCGCGCCGCGCAGATGCGCGAGCAGCAGGCGACCCTGACCAGCGTGCTTGAAAAGGCTGCCGCCGCCTACATCAAGCACCTGCGCGTCTCGCCGAGGGCCATCGAGTACTTCAAGGGCCGCGGCCTGTCGGGCGAGATCGCCAAAACCTTTGGCCTGGGCTACGCACCCGAAGGCTGGCGCAGCCTGGCCAGTGTGTTCCCTGACTACAACGACCCGCTGCTGGTGGAAAGCGGCCTGGTCATCACGGGTGAACCCGGGGAGGACAACGCGGCAGGTGAAGCCAAGCGCTACGACCGCTTCCGCGACCGGGTGATGTTCCCCATCCGCAACGTCAAGGGCGAATGCATAGGCTTTGGCGGACGCGTGCTGGGCGACGAGAAGCCCAAATACCTCAACTCGCCAGAAACCCCCGTCTTCAGCAAGGGGCGCGAGCTCTACGGCCTGTACGAGGCACGGCCCGCGCTGCGCGAACACGGCTACGCGCTGGTCACCGAAGGCTACATGGACGTGGTGGCCCTCGCCCAGCTCGGATTTGCCAATGCGGTGGCCACGCTGGGCACCGCCTGCACCGCAGACCATGTGCAAAAGCTGTTCCGCTTCACCGACTCGGTGGTGTTCAGCTTTGACGGCGACGGTGCCGGCCGGCGCGCCGCCCGCAAGGCGCTCGACGCGGCCCTGCCCTTTGCCACCGACGTGCGCACCGTCAAGTTTCTGTTCCTGCCGACCGAGCACGACCCGGACAGCTACATCCGCGAACACGGCAAGGAAGCCTTTGCCGACTACGTGAGCAAGGCCGTGCCGCTGAGCCGCTTCATGCTGGACGCCGCCGCCGAAGGCTGCGACCTCGACACCGCCGAAGGCCGCGCCCACATGGCCAGCAATGCCCGGCCGCTGTGGAGCCTGCTGCCCGACGGCACACTCAAGCGTCAGTTGCTGGCCGAGATCGCCGACCGGGTGCTGATCGACAGCCGCGAGCTGCTGCAGATCTGGCAGCCTGCCGCCGCCGGCAACCGCAGCAACTACAGGAACAAGCCGACGAGCCCGTCCCGGGCCGCCAGCCCCGGTGCGCGCGCCGAACCCGCAGGCCAGATGCCGCCGCCCGGCGACTATCCACCCGATGAGGCCTATGCAGCTGATTACCCACCCATTGACTTGCCGCCCAGCGCGTCCGATGGGTGGAGCCGCGGCACGTCAACACCGGGGCGCAGCAGCACGACGCGCCGCGTGGCCGGCCGCATGCTGCCAGCCAGCCGCGAAGACCGCGTGCTGCGACTGCTGCTGATTGACGCGCAAAGCTGGGACAAGCTGAGCACCGAAGAGCACCACCTGCTGCTGGGCCTGCCGGCGCCGCACGGCCCGCTCTTTTTGTGGCTCGAGGGCCAGTTGCACGAACACGGCCCCCAGCCCTGGGCCGCCCTGCGCGAGGGCTTGCGCGGACACGCCCACGAAAAGCACGCGATCGCCCAGATCTCGCAAATTCCCGAGGGCATCGAGCTGCACTGGGACGAGGTGCGAGCCATCCTCGACCAGCTGGTCCGGCTGGAACGCCAGCGCGAGATGGATGCACTGGTGCCCCTGGTCACCACCGACCCGGCCGCCCGCCAGCGCTACCAGGCACTGCTGGAAGCCAACCTCAGGAAGGCCTGAGTTCGCTTTTTCAGCCCTTTTTTCGTCTTGTTTTCTGCCCAAAAAATAGGCATCAGGGTATAATCCAACTTTCGGCAAGCGCGACAGCAGCACCTCCGGTACCGGCCACCCCTGAAATCACAGGGCACTCGCACAAGAGTCGGCCACCTCCTCCACGGAATTTCCGCAAGGACTGCACACCAAATGTTCGCCCAAACAGCTTGCCTGGAAAAATCTGCTTCCCGTGTGCCCCGGCACGTGGGTAGGCTGTTTTTTCAAATCCCCCGTTCCTGAAATGGTGATTGCCAACGCACCTGACTGCGGTCAGTCCTGCGGCATTTTTTGTTCACTGGTAGCCGATAGATCGTCAAAACATTCCGTTCACTGGAGGTTCCATGCCCGTTGCCAAAACCAAGAAGACCAGCCCATCCACCAAGCCGCAAGGCGCACAGTCCAAAGCGGCTGTCAAACCCAAAGCCGGGTCCGCGTCCAAAACGTCCAGTGTGGTGAAGGCGGCCAAGCCGGCCGGCAAACCCCCTGTGAAAGCCGCCTCCCGGCCGGCAGCCAAGGCTGCCCCCAAGGGCAGCAAGGTTGAAAAGCCCGGAAAAACCGCCATCTCATCCAAAGCCAGCAAAACCGACAGTCCCCCGAAGAAAGCCCCGTCCGTGCCCTCCAAGTCCAGTCCCGAGTCCAAGTCCGCCGCCAAAGCCGCCAGCGCTGCTGTCGAAGCGCCCCTGAAGAAAAAACCCGGCCGCCCGCCCAAGAACCCGGCGGCTGCCGACGGCGCACCCGCTGCCACCGGCGCCAAGCGCGGCCGCAAGCCGAAGAATGCCGAAGCCAAGTCCGGCGAAGACCTGGACCTGTCCGACATTGAAGACGATCTGGTCGGCGAGCCGGTCGCGGAGACGACCGAGAAGGTCAAGCCGCTGCGCATGAAGATCAGCAAGGCGAAGGAACGCGCCTTGATGAAGGAGTTCGGCCTCGACGAGACCGTGCTGTCCGAAGAAGACATGCTCAAGCGCCGCCTGCGCCTGAAGACGCTGATCAAGCTGGGCAAGACGCGCGGCTACCTGACGCACGGCGAGATCTCCGACCACCTGCCCGACAAGCTGGTCGATGCCGAAACGCTGGAAGTCGTCGTCAACATGCTCAATGACATGGGCGTGGCGGTGTACGAACAGGCGCCTGACGCCGAAACCCTGCTGCTGAACAACACCGGCCCGACCGTGGCCACCGAGGAAGAGGCCGAGGAGGAAGCCGAAGCCGCCCTCTCCACCGTGGACAGCGAGTTCGGCCGCACCACCGACCCGGTCCGCATGTACATGCGCGAGATGGGCACCGTCGAGCTGCTGACCCGTGAAGGCGAGATTGAAATCGCCAAGCGGATCGAAGGCGGCCTGATGAAGATGATGGAAGCCATCTCGGAAAGCCCAGCCACCATTGCCGAGATCATGCGCCTGGGCGAGGAAATCCGCGAAGGCAAGATCGTCATCTCCACCGTGGTGGACGGCTTCTCGAACCCGAACGAAGCCGACGACTATGTGGCCGAGGAAGACTTCGACGAGTTCGACGAGGAAGACGATGACGACGGCAAGGGCGGCTCCAAGGCGCTGACCAAGAAACTCGAGGAGCTGAAGAAAGAAGCGCTCAGCCGCTTCGACAGGATCGCCACCCTGTTCGAGAAGGTCCACAAGACCTACGACAAGGAAGGCTATGGCACCCCGGCCTATGTGAAGGCGCAAAAAGCCCTCAGCGACGAGCTGATGACGGTGCGCTTCACCGCCAAAACCATCGAGAAGCTGTGCGACCTGCTGCGCGGCCAGGTGCTGGACGTGCGCAAGAAGGAGCGCGAACTGCGCCGCATCATCGTCGAGAAGTGCGGCATGCCGCAGGAAATCTTCGTCAAGGACTTCCCGCCCAACCTGCTGAACCTGAAGTGGGTGGAAAAGCAGGTCGCCTCCGGCAAGCCGTGGTCCACCGTGATGGCGCGCAACATTCCGCCCATCCAGGAACTGCAGACCAAGCTCGCCGAACTGCAGGCGCGCGTGGTGGTGCCGCTCGGCCAGCTGAAAGACATCAACAAGCGCATGAACGAAGGCGAGTCCAACTCGCGTGACGCCAAGAAAGAGATGATCGAGGCCAATCTGCGCCTGGTGATCTCGATTGCGAAGAAGTACACCAACCGCGGCCTGCAGTTCCTCGACCTGATCCAGGAAGGCAACATCGGCCTGATGAAGGCCGTGGACAAGTTCGAATACCGCCGCGGCTACAAGTTCTCGACCTACGCCACGTGGTGGATTCGCCAGGCGATCACGCGCTCCATCGCGGACCAGGCCCGAACCATCCGCATCCCGGTGCACATGATCGAGACCATCAACAAGATGAACCGCCTGTCGCGCCAGCATCTGCAGGAGTTCGGCTTCGAGCCGGACGCCAGCATCCTGGCCGCGAAGATGGAGATTCCCGAAGACAAGATCCGCAAGATCATGAAGATCGCGAAAGAGCCGATCTCGATGGAAACACCGATCGGCGACGACGACGATTCGCATCTCGGCGACTTCATCGAGGACAGCGCCAACACCGCACCGCTGGAAGCCGCGATGCAGGCCGGCCTGCGCGATGTAGTCAAAGACATCCTCGACAGCCTGACGCCGCGCGAGGCCAAGGTGCTGCGCATGCGCTTCGGCATCGAGATGTCGACCGACCACACGCTGGAAGAAGTCGGCAAGCAGTTCGACGTGACGCGCGAGCGCATCCGCCAGATCGAAGCCAAGGCGCTGAGGAAGCTCAAGCACCCTTCGCGCTCGGACAAGCTGCGCAGCTTCATCGACACGCTGTAAGCCAGCGGCCTGAAGGCATCCACAGCGGCCAGCACCTGTCAAAAGGTGCTGGCTTTTTCATGTCTGCACGTGTTCCGGGTCCGGGGCCGGCGGGTACGCCGGCGCTCAACTCCAATAGAGGCGCATCGGGTTGTCCACCAACAGCTTTTTCTGCAGCGCCGGCGTGGGCGCAATGTGGGGAATGAAGTCCACCAGCAGGCCGTCGTCGGGCATGTGGTCCTTGAGGTTGGGGTGTGGCCAGTCGGTACCCCAGAGCACACGGTCAGGGAAGGTCTCCACCATGCGCCGCGCAAACGGCACGACGTCGCGGTAGGCGTTCTGCTCGCCGTCCAGCGCAGGCGGGCCTGCCAGGCTGAGCCGCTCCGGACAGCTCACCTTGCACCAGACCTGCGGATGCCCGGCCATGAACCGCATGAAGAGGCCGAAGGCCGGGCCGTCCACCGGCTGGCTCACATCGGGCCGGCCCATGTGGTCCACCACCACCGGGGTCGGCAGCGTGGTGAAGAAGTCCCACAGCCCGGGCAGATCCACCGCTTCGAAGTAGATCACCACATGCCAGCCCAGCGGTGCAATGCGACGGGCAATCTCCATCAGTTCGTCCCGGGGCGTGAAGTCCACCAGGCGCCTGACGAAGTTGAAGCGCACACCGCGCACACCGGCTGCATGCAGGTCCAGCAGTTCCGCATCGCTGATGCTGCGCTGGACGGTGACGACGCCACGCGCACGGCCGCCCGCGTGCCTGAGCGCATCGAGCAGTGCGCTGTTGTCGGCGCCATGGCAGGTTGCCTGCACGATCACGTTGCGGTCAAAGCCCAGGTGGTCGCGCAGGGCAAACAGTTGCTGCCTGCCTGCGTCGCACGGGGTGTACTTGCGCTCCGGTGCAAACGGAAATTGATGGCCAGGACCGAACACATGGCAGTGCGCGTCGACACTGCCTGGCGGCAGCTGAAAGTTCGGTTGGCTGGGGCCGGCATGCCAATTCAGCCAACCCGGTGTCTTGTCGAAACCGGCCATCAGGCGTCAGTCTGGCTTGATGCCGGCCTCACGCACCAGCTTGTCGTAGCGCTGGCGCTCGCTGTGGATCAGTTCGGCCACCATGGCCATGCTGCCGGGCAACACTTCGCCGCCCACGGCCGTCATGCGCTGCTGCACTTCCGGGGTCTTGAGGGCCTTCTGCACCTCGGCGTGCAACTGGACAACCACCGCCCTGGGTGTGGCCGCCGGCGCCATCAGCGCATACCAGACGGACGCCTCGAAGCCGGGGAAGCCCGACTCGGCGATGGTGGGTACGTCCGGGAAAATCGCCGAGCGGGTCGGGCTGAGGATGGCCAGCACCTTGAGCTTGCCGCTGCCCACGTGCGGCTGCACCTCCAGCGCATTCATGGCCAGCAAAGGCACCTGACCACCGATCACGTCGGTAATGGCCTGCGCTCCGCCCCTGTAGGGAATGTGCTGCAACTGTATGCCGGCGGCGCGTGCGAAGAGCTCGGCGGCCATGTGGGGCGTCGAGCCATTGCCCGGTGTGGCAAACGCCAACTGGCCCGGTTTGGCCCTGGCCGCCTCGATCATCTTGCCCACGGTGGCGTAAGGTGCAGCGGCATTGGCCGCGATCACCACCGGCACGCGACCGACCAGCGAGACGGCCACCAGGTCACGCTCGGCATCAAACGGTGCGGGCTTGTACAGCGCCATGTTGGCGGCCAGGGCGTTGGCCGCGAGCATCAGCGTGTACCCATCGGCCGGCGCATCGATGACCGACTTCACGGCAATGTTGGTGCCGGCGCCGGGCTTGTTGTCCACGATGAAGGGCTGGCCCAGGCTGCCCGCCAGGCTTTGGCCCAGCGTGCGGGCCACGTTGTCGACCGCGCCGCCCGCCGAGTAACCCACGACGATTTTGACGGGCCTGGCCGGATAGGCCTGGGCCGAGGCCGGCAGCGGCAGCACGGCCGCCGCAACGACCAGCAGACCCATCAAGCCAGTGTGGAGGTGAAAGTAACGCAATGAAGTGTTCATGGTGTTCAGTCGATGTACCTGAGACCGGCCTTGGCCAGCGGCTCACGCATGTTGTAGAGATCCAGGCCCAGCACGCCGGCGGCAAACTGGGCGCGCTTGTCGCCTTCGAGGTTTTCGCGCTTTTCCGCCGCGTCGGCCACCTGCTGCGCCAGGGCGGCCGGCACCACCACCACGCCATCGGTGTCGGCGATCACCACGTCCCCCGGATGCACCAGCGCGCCGGCGCACACCACCGGGATGTTGACCGAGCCGAGCGTAGCCTTGATGGTGCCCTTGGCGTGGATGGCGCGGCTGAACACGGGGAAACCCATTTTTTCCAGCTCGTCGATGTCGCGCACGCCGCCATCGATGACCAGGCCCCGTGCGCCACGCGCCTGAAACGAGGTGGCCAGCAGGTCGCCAAAAAAACCGTCGACGTTGTCGGTGGTGCAGGCGGCGACGGCCACATCGCCGGGCTGCAATTGCTCGGCGGCCACATGCATCATCCAGTTGTCGCCAGGCTGCAGCAGGATGGTCACTGCCGTGCCGCAAAGGCGCGCGCCGGCGTACACCGGGCGCATGCAGGGCTTCATGAGGCCGACGCGCCCCATGGCCTCGTGAACAGTGGCCACGCCAAAGCGCGAAAGCTTCTCGACGGCTGCCTTGTCAGCGCGAACAATGTGGCGCCTGACGACGCCTAACTGGTTCATGTCCATGGTCATTTGCCTTTCAGTGTGAGCGCTGCGTCCAGGCGCGTGAACACGCGGCGCGCATTGCCTTCGTAGATCTGGTGCCGATCGGCGTCGCTCAGGATGGTTGACGCTTCGATGTAACGCCGGGTGTCGTCGTAGTAGTGGCCGGTTTCAGGGTCGATGCCGCGCACGGCGCCTATCATCTCGCTGGCAAACAGCACGTTTTTCACCGGGATCACGGTGTTCAGCAGGTCAATGCCGGGCTGGTGGTAGACGCAGGTGTCAAAGAAGATGTTGTTCAGCAGGTGCTCGGTGAGCAAAGGCTTCTTGAGCTCCTGGGCCAGGCCGCGGAAACGCCCCCAGTGATAAGGCACGGCACCGCCGCCGTGGGGAATCAGGAACTTCAGCGTCGGGAAATCCTTGAACAGATCGGACGTGAGGCACTGCATGAAGGCGGTGGTGTCGGCGTTCAGGTAATGCGCGCCGGTGGTGTGGAAGCAGGCGTTGCAACTGGTGGACACATGGATCATGGCGGGGATGTCGTACTCCACCATTTTTTCGTAGAGGGGGTACCAGTGCCTGTCGCTCAGGGGCGGTGAGGTCCAGTGTCCGCCGGATGGATCGGGGTTGAGGTTGATGCCGACGTTGCCGAATTCCTTCACGCACTTTTCCAGCTCGGGAATGCAGCTGGCCGGGTCCACACCGGGCGACTGCGGCAGCATGGCCGCGGGCACGAAGTGGTCCGGAAACAGCTGGCTCACGCGAAAGCACAGCTCGTTGCAAATGGCGGCCCAGGTGGCCGACACATTGAAGTCGCCGATGTGGTGGGCCATGAAGCTGGCGCGCGGGCTGAAGATGGTGAGGTCGGAGCCGCGCTCCTTCATCAGGCGCAACTGGTTCTGCTCGATGCTCTCGCGCAATTCGTCGTCGCTGATGTGCAGCTCGCTGGCCCGGGGCATCAACGATCGATCCTGAATGCCGGCAATCTGCCGGTTGCGCCAGGTCTCCAGCGCCTTGGGCGCCGTGGTGTAGTGACCGTGGCAGTCAATGATCAGGCTCATGTTTTTCCTTGGGTTTCAGTGGCATGGGGTCATGCCGTGGCGGTGTTTGGCCCCGGCCGCCTCCGGCGACGCCATGAAGGCCAGCAGCCGGCGCACGGTATCGCCCTGCGTGGAGGCGGACGCCAGACTGGCCGAGAAGGTGGTGGTGATCTGCACAGGATCGGGCAACGGTCCGACCACGACGATGCCGTCGAGATGCATCAGCTCGCTCAGCTGCTGGAAACCCAGCTCGACCTCGCCGCGCACCACCAGCCCACCCACCGGCACACCGGCGGGCGCCTGCACGGCCTTGGGCCGGACGTCGGCAGCGATGCCCCAGCGCTCGAACAGCGCGGTCAGCGCCACGCCACTGGGCCCGGTGGAATAGCCAATGCTTCGCGCGGCCAGTACGGCCCGCCGCAAGGCCTCTTCGGAACCGATGTCGGGCGACGGTGCGCCCGCGCGCACGCAGGCGGCCACGCCCGAGTCGGCCAGATCGACCTTGCTGCCGGCCACCAGGCATCCGCCGGCGGTGAGCTTGTCGATGGCATCGGAGGCCAGGACGACCACATCGAACAGCTCGCCGGCCTGGACGCGGCGCACGGCGTCCACACCCCCGACCGACTCGATGCGGGCGGCGCAGCCCGAGCGCTGCTCCCAGGCCGACGCCAGCTCGGCCAGCAGCAGCCGGGTGGCCATGGAAGAAATTCCCCGCAGGGCAACGGGAACGGCAGCTTGAAGACCAGCACTCATGGGGCCTGATTCTGTCGCCCGCGCCGCGCCGCGCCAAGCCGCCGCGCCCGCTAGCAGCTATATCAAACCAGCATAATACTGATCTCGCTATTCAAACAACCCATGGACCTCAAGCAACTCGAGTATTTCGTTCGCGTCGCAGAACTCGGCAGCTTCACCCGCGCCGCCATCGCGCTGGACATTGCCCAGCCAGCCCTGAGCCGGCAGGTGCGGCTGCTGGAGGTAGAGCTGCGCCAGAACCTGCTGACGCGCAACGGCCGCGGCGCCGTGCCCACCGAAGCCGGCCAGTTGCTGCTGGCCCATGCCCGCGGCATCCTCCACCAGGTGGCGCGCGCCAAGGAGGAACTGGGCCAGGTCCGCGGCGCACTGGACGGGCGCGTGGCCATCGGCCTGCCCACCAGTCTGGCACGCGCACTGACGGTGCCGCTGACACGGGCGTTCCGAAAGCAGATGCCGGAGGCCACCATTTCCATCAGCGAAGGCCTGTCGGTCGCCCTGCAGGAAGACCTGGTGAACGGCCGGCTCGACATCGCCGTGCTCTACAACGCGCAGCCCACGGGCGACATCGAGATCAAGCCGCTGATCGAGGAGGAACTGTTTTTGGTCCAGGCACGCCCCAAGCCACCCGGCAAGGCAGCACCGTCCAGCCCCATCACGCTGGCGGCGCTGGCGGCCTTGCCGCTGGTGATTCCGAGCCGGCCCAACGCCATCCGGATGCGGGTGGAATCTGAATTCGCCGCCGCCGCGCTGGCACCGACGATTGCGCTGGAGATCGATGGCGTCTCCGCCATTCTGGATCTGGTGGCCGACGGGGCGGGCCATGCCATCCTGAGCCGCAACGCGGTGGCCAGCTCACTGCGCCCCTCGGCCTTCACACTGCGGCCCATCGGCAAACCGGCCTTGCGCATCCAGGTGTCGCTGGCCACCAGTGCACGCCGCCCGGCCACGCTGACGCAGCAAACCACGCTGCCATTGCTGCACGAGATCGCAGCCCAACACCTCTGAGGCGCACGCTCAGTCCATCGCATGCCTGGCATCCCTGATTTGTGGGATAGCCGGAGTCCGATTATTTCAATTCGCTATAACTGCTAGTGCCCTGTGCTGCTTCTCTTCGGGAGGCTGACTTCCCACAATAGGGGCCATGGCTACCCTCATGGGCGCAATCGCCGCCTCACACACTCCCACGATCGGTTTTGCACTGGACACCGGCAAGCAGGCCGACCCCGTGTGGGCACCGATTTTTGACGCCTTCGACCCGCCCCGGCGCTGGCTGGCGGAGCAGCAGCCCGACGCGCTGGTGGTGATCTACAACGACCACATCAGCTCCTTCTTTCTGGACCACTACTCGGCGTTTTCGCTGGGCGTGGGAGAGCAGTACACGGTCGCCGACGAAGGCGGCGGTGCGCGCAAGCTGCCGCCGATTGCCGGCCATCCGCTGCTGGCCGCGCACATCGGCCAGTCGGTCATGGCCGATGCGTTCGACCTGTCCTTCTTCCAGGGCCGGGCGCTCGACCACGGCTGCTTTTCACCGCTGTCGCTGCTGCTGCCCCACTCCACCGGCCCCCGGGGCGGCTGGCCGCTGCCCATCATTCCGCTGCAGGTCGGTGTGCTGCAGTTCCCCACGCCCAGCGCCCGGCGCTGCTTCGAACTGGGCAAGGCGCTGCGCCGCGCCATCGAAAGCTACCCCGAGCCGCTGCGCGTGGCCATCGTGGCCACCGGTGGCCTGTCGCACCAGGTGCATGGCGAGCGCGCGGGCTTCAACAACACCGCCTGGGACAAGACCTTTCTGGAGCTCATCGAACACGACCCCGAGCGGCTGGCCGATCTGACGCAGGCCGAACTGATCGAGCTGGGTGGCGCCGAAGGGGCTGAAGTCATCATGTGGCTGGTGATGCGCGGCGCCCTGTCGGCGTCGGTGCGCAAGGTGCACCAGAGCTACTACCTGCCGTCCATGACCGGCATCGCCACGGCCATCTATGAAAACCGCAGCCACCCACCCGTGGCTGGCGAAGCGCAGCGCCATCTGGCGCAGTCGCAGTTGCAGCTCCAGGGCGCCGAGCAACTGGCCGGGACCTACCCCTACACCCTGGCGCGCAGCGTGAAGGCCTTCCGAATCAACCGCTTTTTGCACGCCATGACACAACCGGCCCACCGGCAGGCCTTCCTGCAGGATGAAGAGGCCGCCTACGCCGCGTCCGACCTGACCGCCGAGGAAAGCAGCCTGCTGCGCGCACGCGACTGGCGCGGCCTGATTCATTACGGGGTGATCTTCTTCGTGCTGGAAAAGTGGGGGGCAGTCCTCGGCATCAGCAACCTGCACATCTACGCCGCCATGCGCGGCCAGGATCTGGCCGAATTCCAGAAAACCCGCAATGCGCCCGGCGCGCTTTACTCCGTCGGCAAGCTCTCGCATCCTGATGAGGCGAAGGTACCCGCCGCCGCGCCGGATGCAGGCGCGTGACCCCGCCGCCCACTTTTCCCGGAATCACCCTCTTGAAACCCTCGATCATCCAGTCGCTGCTGGCCGCCGCGCTGCTCACCGCCACGCTGGTGCAGGCCCAGACGGCGGCCCCGGCCAGTGCGTCCACCGCGTATCCGGGCCGGCCAATCCGCATCATTGTTCCCTTCACCCCTGGCGGCAGCACGGACATCCTGGCGCGCGCCATCGGCCAGGAACTGAGCAAGGCCTGGGGCCAGCCGGTGGTCATCGACAACGTGTCAGGCGCGGGCGGCAGCGTCGGTGCCGACAAGGCCGCCAAGGCGGCGCCCGACGGCTACACCCTGCTGATGGGCCACATCGGCACGCTGGCGGTGAACCCGTCGCTGTACCCGGCCCTGCCCTATGACCCGGTGACCAGCTTTGCACCCGTGGCCTGGGTGGCACGTGTGCCCAATGTGCTGGTGGTGCATCCGTCGATCAAGGCCACGTCCGTCAAGGAACTGGTGGCCCTGGCCAAGGCCCGTCCCGGCCAGCTCAATTACGGCTCGGGCGGCAACGGCAGCGCGGCAAACCTGGCCACCGAATACTTCAAGCTGCAGACCGGTACGTCCCTGCTGCACATTCCCTACCGGGGCACCGGCCCGGCCGTGGCCGATCTGCTGGGCGGGCAGATCCAGGTGCTGTTCACCGGCGCACCCGCAGTGCTGGGGCAGATCAAGAGCGGCCAGTTGCGCGCGCTCGCGGTGTCATCGCCCAGGCGCCTGGCCACCCTGCCCGACCTGCCCACGGTGGCCGAAGCGGGCTACAAGGATTTCGAAGCCGACCAGTGGTACGGCATCGTGGCGCCAGCCGGTACCCCGCGCGACATCGTGAGCAAGCTCAACGCACAGATCAACCAGTCGCTCAGCTCGAACGAGCTCAAGACCCGGCTGGCCAACGAAGGCGCCATCGCCACACCCACCACCCCCGAGGCCTTCGGCCAGCTCATCGTGCGCGAGATCGCGCGCTGGCGGCCGGTGATCCAGTCGGGCAGGGTCAAGTCGGATTGAGTCACAGGCCGTTTCAACAAATCATCGCGTCGTTTTTCAACATAACAGGAGACATCATGCAACCCTCTTCCACCCTGAAATCGCTGCTCGGCGGGCTGGCCCTTGTGGCGGCCAGCACCACCTGGGCGCAGCAGACCGTGCCCATTTTTGGCCTGGTGGAACTCAGCGGCACCGGCGCCACCTCGGGCAGCAACTTCGACAACGGCGTCAAGCTCGCCGTCAAGGAGATCAATGCGGCGGGCGGCATCCTGGGCCGCAAGGTCAACTACATGTCGATGGACACGCAATCCAACCCCGGCGTAGCCAAGGCGCTGGCGCAAAAAGCCGTGGACCAGTCGGCCTATGTGGTGATGGGTCCGGTGTTCTCGGGCTCCATCATGGTCAGCATGGCCGAGACGCGGCGCGCGGAGATCCCCAACTTCACCGGCGGCGAAGCAGCGGCCATCACCCAGCAGGGCAACCCCTACATCTTCCGCACCTCGTTCACGCAATCCACGGCCATGCCCAAGATTGCCAACTACATCCGCGACACCGTCAAGGCCAGGACGGTGGACGTGATCTACGTGAACAACGACTTCGGCAAGGGTGGCCTGGACCTCATCAAGAAGGAGCTGGAAGCCCGCGGCATCAAGGTGCCCAACAGCATCTCGAGCGAGCCCGGCCAGCTGGACTTCAGCGCGCCGGTGCTGCGGGCCAAGCAGTCGGGCAGCGATGCCGTGTTTGTCTACAGCAATGAAGAGGAGTCGGCCCGCGCCCTGCGCGAATTGCGCAAGCAAGGCTATGACAAACCCATGATCGGCGAGACCGTGCTGACCAGCCAGAAGGTCATCGAGCTGGCCGGCGAGGCCGCCAACGGTGCCGTCGCGCACGTCGGCCTCACGGCGGACGCACCGCAGCCCCTGATCCGGAAATTCAGCGAAGCCTTCCAGGCCGAGTACAAGGTCAAGTCGGACCACAACGGCCTGAAGGGCTACAGCGGCATGTACATCGTGAAAGCGGTGACGGAGAAGCTGGGCAAGTTCGACTCCAGGGCCTTCGCCGCGGCCATGAAAGGCATGTCACTGTCTGTCAGGGACCATCCCGGCATCCTGCTGGATGTCAGCTTCGATGCCAATGGCGACCTGGACCGCGAGAGCTACATGACCAAAGTGGAAAACGGCAAGCAGGTGGTCAGCAGCATCCTGCCACCCATCGGCCGCAAATAAGAAAGCCCGGACCATGAGCTCACTCCCCTTCGGACTGGCCGGTGTCATGGGCTGGCCCGTGGCGCACTCGCGCTCTCCCCGGCTGCACACCTACTGGCTGGAAAAGTACGGCCTGCCGGGCGCCTACGTGCAATTACCGGTGAAGCCCGGCACGCTGGACGTGGCGCTGCCGGGCCTCGCAGCCCTCGGGTTTCGCGGCTGCAACATCACCATTCCGCACAAGGTCGACGCCCTCCGGCTCGTTCACGAGGTGGACGCCAATGCCAGGCGCATGGGCGCGCTCAACACCCTCGTGGTCCAGCCGGACGGATCGCTCAAGGGCTTCAACAACGACGGCTTTGGCTACATCCAGAGCCTGCTGGACGCCAAGCCGGACTGGCGCGCCGACGCCGGCCCCATCACGGTGCTGGGGGCGGGCGGCGCGGCGCGTGCCGTGGTGCTGAGCCTGGCCGACCGGGGTGCCAGGGAAATCCGCCTGCTGAACCGCACGCCCGGGAAGGCCCAGGCGCTGGCGGCCGAATTCGGCGGGCCCGTCAGGGCTGTGCCGTGGAGCGAGCGGCATGCAGCACTGGCCGATGTGGCGCTGCTGGTGAACACCACCAACCAGGGCATGCACGGCAACCCGGCACTGGACTTGTCGCTGGACGCGCTACCCCGGCACGCGCTGGTGTCGGACGTGATTTACGTCCCGCTGGAAACACCGCTGCTGGCCGCTGCACGGCAGCGCGGCAACGCCACGGTCAACGGTCTGGGCATGTTGCTGAACCAGGCGCGCCCAGCCTTCCACGCCTGGTTCGGGGTGATGCCCGAGATCACGCCTGAACTCAGGCGGGCCATCGAAGCCACGCTCTGACCATGCGGCAACACACCGTGGATGCATCGATCTACACCGCACCCAAGATCGACTGCCACTGCCATGTGCTGGACCCGGACGGATTTGCCTACGCCCCGGATGTCGCCTACCAGCCGGCCGGCCAGGAAACCGGCTCGGCCGGTTATTTTTCGCAGGTGCTGGACGCCTATGGCGTGCAGCACGCGCTGCTGGTCGGCCCCAACTCCGGCTACGGCACCGACAACCGCTGCCTGCTGAGCGCCATCGCCAGCAGCCAGGGCCGCTTCAAGGGCATCGCTGTCGTCCCGAACGACGCGTCTGCCTCGCAGTTGCAGGAACTCAAGGCGCAAGGCATTGTGGGCGTCGCCTTCAACTTCGCCCTGCACGGGCTGGCGTACTACCAAACGGCCATGCCCCTGCTGGCACAACTCGCGGCGCTCGACATGTTCGTGCAGGTTCAGGTCGACGGCACACAGCTCATGCAATTGACGCCCCCGCTGCTCGATTCAGGCGCACGCATCCTGGTGGATCACTGTGGCCGTCCCGATGTCACGCAAGGTATCGCCAGTGATGGTTTCGTGGCCCTGCTCCGCCTCGCTGAGAGCCGGCGCGCCACCGTCAAGCTGTCGGGCTTTGCCAAGTTTTCGGCACAGGACTTTCCGTTTGCGGACACGCGCGCCTTCACCAGCGCGCTGCTGCAGGCGTTTGGGCCAGAGCATTGCGTGTGGGCCTCGGACTGGCCCTTCCTCAAGGCACCGCGGCGTCTGGACTACGGGCCGCTGCTGCAACTGTTCGCGCAGGCGGTGCCCGACGCGCAGGACCGGCACCAGATCCTGTGGAGCACGCCATTGAAGCTGTTCGGTTTCGACCAGGGCTGAACCACGCCTCTGCCTTCCCTGCAGCGCCTCTAGCGCAACGCCTAGGCCGGGCAGCGCCTCTAGCGCAACGCCTAGGCCGGGTCAGCCGGCACTCTGGCGGCCAGCAGTCGGTCGGCATAGTCCTGCCAGCGGGCGTCCCTGGCGAGGCCGTCGAACACACCGGCCCGGGCCTGGTCGGCCACCCATTGCTGCTTGCCGGCAATCGCGGCAGCCATCCAGGGTTCGAACCCCGCCTCGCGCACGGTGTGGGCCGCTTCACGCATTTCCTCGGCGCGGCGCTGGCCGTGCTGCACCACACGGCTGAAGAAGTAGGCACCGTTTTTCTGCCAGTCGATGCTGGGAAAGGTTTCGGCGAGCGTGGGCAGCACGTGGTCTTCCACCCCATAGGCCCTGGCGGTGGCGTAGCTCTCGATGACCAATGCCTCCAGGCCCTTGATCATCACGCTGCGGCACATCTTGATGGCACTGGCCACGCCCAGCGTGTCGCTGACCGCCTTCGCGTCCATGCCCCAGGCCGTGAGCACACCGGCCAGCTCGGCCGCACACGCGCCGCCCAGCAGCATGGGCACGCGGATGCCATACGGCGGCACGGAGGTCATCACCCCCGCCTCGACATAGCGGCCACCTGCGGCATCGATGGCGCGGGCGGCGGCCTGCTTGGTGCCGGGCGAGGCGGAGTTGAGGTCCAGAAACACGGCGCCCGGGCGGATGTGCCGGGCCGCGGCCTGCGCTGCGGCCAGCGTGCTGGAGGCCGTGACAGCAGAGATGAGCAGATCAGAGGACCCGCACACCCCCGCCATGGCATCGCAGGCCACCAGCCCAGCCTGGGCCGCATGGGCCCGTTGCGCATCGCGCAGCGCGGGCTGATCCAGCTTCAGGTCCCAGACGCTGGTGCCCTGCACTCGGTCCTTCAGGCCGGCGCTGAAGATTTTGCCGACCTCGCCGTAGCCGATCATCCCGATGTGCTGGAATTTCATGTCTTGTTCTCCTGTGTACCGGAAGGCGAGCCTGGCGCGTCGCTGATACGCTGTATTCTGGACCGCACGACCCCGCTGCGGAAGCCGTCGCCAGCCTCTAGCAGCCAGAACAAATACGCATAGCCAGAGCAGCCTCTCGAATGCTGTGTACGCCGGCAAGAAGAAGTAGATCCGCCGGGAAGTTTTCCTCGAAGAGATGGAACTGGCGGTGCTGTAGAAGGCGTTGATCAAGCTAATCCAGCCAAACTACCCGGCGGTCGGCCGCCGTTTCAGGCCCTACCGAAACCCCGCAAAGTATGACGAACTGTTTTCATACTACTTTGAGTAGAGGGACTTTCTTTATGCGATACATCTGATTGATCTCTTCAAAATACAAATGAAGTATCGCAGCTAGCTCGTCATCTGAGTAATGCAGATCCTCTTGCATATTCCTCAAGAGAGCATCGAAAACGCTGGTCTGCTCGTTAGGAAAATTCACTGACTCTGGCTCGCGCAGGCGATAGCCACGGATAGACATTGCGCGCCAGAGGTACTGCGCTTTACCTTCGTCAATGACCGCCAATGATTTCGCCTTATAAATAAGCGCTGCCATGGACACTCTCCAATATGGCTTTAGTGCCGCCGCACGCTCAATTGTGAGATGCTGCAAATCAGGTGCGATGTCCGCCGCGGGCATAAGTAAAGCAGAAGCAAATCCATTTGCCTCAATTTCCATATCAGGCGTAGGGTAGCGGTGTAAAACAAGGTGCCCTAACTCGTGCGCAAGCGTGAATCTTTCTCGATCTGCCGGAAGTGCATTGTTGATAAAAATCAGAGGAGGTAAATTACTAATTCGATAACTTACGCCATCAATTTTTGCTCCGTTCATATTGCACTTGATGACAATACAACCAGCTCGTTCCAAGTACTCTGTTAGATTTTTAACAGGGCCTCGCGGCATTAGCCATGCCCTGCGAACATTCTGTGCGATTTCCTCCAAGTCGCCTTCAAAGTCCTCAATGTCATAGGCAGGAATTGGCAGTTCAGGCTCCATTTCGACCATGGTCAACATGGTATGGGTGTGCGCGATACGAATATTCAATTCGGCTATGACTTTATCAATAACTTTCTGCCCGACAGACGCACTTTTACGGAACATACCGTCGTGCATGCTCATGGGCGAACCGTACTCACGTACAGCCTGATTGAAAAAGCTTGCAGGACAGTTGAGAGCTTTCGAAAGTGCGTCAACTTGAGTGCTATTCGCCTCCTTTAATCCCTGCTCGATCTTCGATAAAGTGCCTTGCGAAATTCCCGACATCTCAGCCAATTCTGTTTGGCTAAGGCTCAACATGCGGCGACGTAAGCTAAGTAGCTCAGGTCGAAAGTTGTTGTTGTCAACCCTCTCCTGGTGCCTTGCGCTTGGTGTCATCTGCTTTACCCTTCGATTTCTTAATAACTCTGTCGGCCGGTGACCCTTGAGGTGTGGGTTGCGGCGGAATTTCAATAATTTTCTGCTCAGGTTCAACTTGCGCGAGAAGGTCGATTGTCCAGGCTATTTGCCCCTTGTCTTTGCACGTCAACATGATGCGCTGGATATCAAGCTCGTCACGTGTGGGAACGTAAACTAGCTCAAGTCGAGTTAAGCCTTGCAACGCATCAATATTCTGCGACTTATCAAGAAATGCTTTCGCCGCTTTGGTCTGGACATTACTGGTGCGCAAGCTCCCCTTGCCCTTTTTGAAGCGGACATACAAAGCACTTTCGACATAGAGCCCTATGTAGGGGCGCTTAGTTTCCACAAATACATGAGCGCTTTTGTTGTGGAACCTGTGCTTAGCCACCCTCAAAAAGTAGTTGCACATGGCGTTACCCATGACGGTCTTCCAGTGCAAATGAGCCGCATGGTCACTTGCGCGCCAGAGATCCCACGCTTCAAGTACACATCCGCGCAACTCTGCAACGTATTTGTCTACTAGGTGCTCAACTTCGTCTTTGCTGTGTTCGATCATTTAAGTCCTGCTCTACTCCGGTGGCAGGCCCTGACTGCGCATAGGAGGTTTTAGGTTTGATAAATGGATAATAGCATCAACAACATAACAAGGTACAAAATATTCCAAAAAATATTTCAAGACGGTAGAACATCTTCCACTTAGTCAAATTGCTATTGACTGGGTTGTCACTCGATCATTGAGTAAATGGCCTGATTTGCCGTATGCAAATCAGGGTTCCCATCCCCGTACACGCTAATTCGGGCAACGGCTACCGAATAGCGTCCCGACACCAAAAAGCCCCGGACCGTTGGCACGAGCCGGGGCTTTTTGAGGGCCGGAAGAAGGCCTGAGACAGGCCTGAACCGGCGGCCTCAGCGCGCCCGCTTGGGCAGCAGCGGCGCCGTGACGCTGTCCACACCCACCAGCGACAGCACGGTCAGCAAGGTGCTCTGCGGGCCGAGCCAGCCGTTGATCGGCGAGAACCATTCACCCGGTCCATGGGAGCCGCCGCCCACACCGCCGCTGCCCAGGGTCACGGCCGGAATGTCCAGGCTGATCGGCAGGTTCGAGTCGGTGCTGGAGGCGCCGAGGCTCTTGACCTCGCCCCCAACCGTGGCGACGGCGCGGCGTGCGGCATGGACCATCGGCGAATCGGCGGCACCGGCGCCGGCAGGCCGGTCACCCACCAGCTTGAACTCGACCTTGATCACGTCTTTCTTGTCCCAGCGCTTGTTCTCGTCGTCTGCCGCCTCGCGGGCCAGCACCATGATGCGGTCTTCCAGTTTCTTCAGCTCGACCGCGCTGTTCGAGCGCATGTCCAGCCCGAGTTCGGCATCGGCGGCAATCGCGTTGACCGAGGTGCCGCCCTTGAGCGTGCCCACGGTGAAGGTGGTCTTCGGCTCGTCCACCGTCCGCACCTCACTGATCTTGGCGATGGCCCGGCCGAGCGCATGGGTGGCCGAGGGCAGTCCGAAGGCGGAAAAGCTGTGGCCGCCGGGACCGGTGTAGATGATGCGGAAGCGGCGGCTGCCGGTCGCCTGGTTCACGATCCGGCCGATGTCCAGGCCATCCAGTGAAATGAAGCCGTCGATGGCCTTGTTGTCGCGAAACAGCGCCTTGACGCCGCGCAGGTCACCGAGTTCCTCTTCGCCCACCGTGCCGACAAACACGATGTCGCCCACGGTCTTCAGGCCGTTCTGGTTCAGCGCTCGCAGCACGCTGAGGAGCGACGCCAGGCCGCGCCCGTCGTCGTAAATGCCGGGCGCTTCGTAGCGGTTGCCCTTGACCTTGACCTTGACATCCGTGCCTTCGGGAAACACCGTGTCCAGGTGGGCAGACAGCACCAGCACCGGGCCGTTGCCGCTGCCCTTGCGCACGGCAATCACATTGCCTTCGGCGTCAATGCGCGCGTCGGCCAGGCCCAGCGCCTTGAGCCGCTTCTGGTACTCCTGGGCACGCACCGCTTCCTTGAAAGGCGGCGCCGGGATCTCGGTCAGCTCGATCTGCTCCTTGAGCATTCGCCCGTCGTCGGCCTTGAGGAATTCCATCGCCTGCTGCACAGCCGCGTGTGCCGTCAGTCTGGCAAAGACGGCTTCGGTGGCCGGGTTGATCGGTGGCAGCGCGGCCTGCGACCAGGCAGCGCTGACCGCCAGCGAGAGCGTGGCAGTGGCAAAAAGGCGTCGTAGCATGGAGTCTCCGTTGAAGTTTGTCGTTGGATTTATTTAAGGCTGGCGGGCACCGCTTCGACCAGCCGGTAAAACACGCCGCTGGGATCGTTCTCCAGCAGCATCAGGCGCCCTTCGATCACCACTGGATCGATCGAATATTTCACGGCCGTGCGGGCCCGCACCTCCACCACCGCTTCAGGCCCGGCCGTCTGGCAAAACGGACAGGTCGGCGACCAGGCCGACAGCAGGAAATAGCGGTGCGTTTGCCCGGCCTCGATGGGCAGGATGTAGCCCTGCAGCTTGACGGTTTTGCCGTTGAGCGGCTGCAAGGCCGGCGGAAAAGCCGGGCCGAGCTTGCCGTTGCTCATTTTGATGGTGGCGGCACTCAGAAGCGACCAGGGCACGGCGCCGCGGGCATCGGGCAGCATGGACTGGGACGGGTCGTGCGGCGTGGCTGCAGCGCTCGGCGCGGTGGTTTGCGCCTGCGCCACTGCCGGCGCGATGGAGGAAGCCGCAAGGCAGAGCCAGGCCAGACACCACAGCGGATGGGACTGGATCAAGTGCGGTTGCCTCATGAGCCCAGTGTATCAAGCACCGCCGCCGCGACAGCGGTCCTGCGCGGCGGCTAGCGCGCCACGCCCAGCAAGCGGTCCAGCAATGCCGGCTGCTCGCGCAGCTCCTGCGCCGTGCCGGCGTGCACCACCGTGCCGCGGTCCAGCACCACCGCGCGGTCGGAGATGGCCAGGATGGCCTGCGGGTGCTGCTCCACGATGATGGCCGACAGGCCCTCCTCGCGCGTGATGCGGCGGATGGCGCGCAGCAGTTCCTCGACGATGATGGGCGCGAGTCCCTCCAGCGGTTCGTCGAGCAGCAGCAGTTTGGGGTTCAGCACCAGGGCACGGCCCACCGCCAGCATCTGCTGCTCGCCGCCCGAAAGTTGCGTGCCCAGATTGCCCTTGCGCTCGGCCAGGCGCGGGAACATGCCGTACACCCGCTCGGGCGTCCAGGCGCCCGGGCGCGCCACGGCGGTGAGGTTTTCATCCACCGTGAGCGACTTGAAGATATTGCGCTCCTGCGGCACCCAGCCGATGCCCGCCGCCGCCCGCTCGTGCGAAGGCAGCTTGTGCAGCGGCACGGCGGAAGCGCCCGCACCCAGCGTGATGCTGCCGGCGTGCTGGCGCGTGGCACCGGCCAGCGTGTTGATCAGCGTGGTCTTGCCGGTGCCGTTGCGGCCCAGCAGCGCCAGTGTTTCGCCTTCGTCCAGACGCAGCGAGACGCCGGTCAGGATGACCGCCTCGCCGTAGCCGGCGCTCAGGCTCTGAATATTCAGTAGCTCAGCCATGGACGGCCTCCTCACCATGGCCCAGGTACACCGCCTTGACCTGTGGATCGTTGGCGATCTGCTCCGGGTCGCCTTCGGTCAGCACCGTGCCGTTGACCAGCACCGTCATGCGATTGGCAAAGCTGAAGACCAGGTCCATGTCGTGCTCGATCAGCAGCACCGACACATCGGCGGGCAAGGCCGCCACGGTCTGCAGCAACTCCTCGCGCTCGCCCGCCGGCACGCCGGCCACCGGCTCGTCCAGCAGCAGCACGCGCGGCTCGCAGGCCAGCGCAATCGCAATTTCCAGCAGGCGGCGCTTGCCGTAGGCCAGCACCTGCGTGGGCTGGTTCATCACCTCGGTCAGGTGGAACTGCTCCAGCAGTTGCGCGCAGCGCTCGGTCACGCGGGGGCTGCCACCGCCCAGGGCCTTCCACCACGACGTGCCCAGGCCCTGCTGCTGCGACACCGTCAGCGCCAGCGTCTGCAGCGGCGTGAGCGAGTCGAACAGCTGGTTGATCTGGAAGGTGCGCACCAGCCCGCGGCGCACGCGCTGGTGCGGCGCCAGCCGGGTGATGTCCTGGCCGAGCAGCGTGATGCGGCCTTCGGTCGGCTGCAGCACGCCGGTGAGCAGGTTGATCAAGGTCGTCTTGCCGGCGCCGTTGGGGCCGATCAGCGCATGGCGCGCGCCCTGCTTCAGGTTCAGCGTGACGTTGTTGGTGGCGGTGATCCCGCCAAAGCGCATCACCAGCCCTTCGGCAGCGAGCACGGTGTTCTCGTCTGGCGTGCTCATGCGCCGCTCCCCTTGTTGTTCCGGGCCGTCCTGGTCTTGCCGAACCAGGTCCAGGGGCGCAGCAGCTTCTCGCGGCCCACCAGCATCAGCACCACCAGGAAGAGCCCGATCCAGAAGGTCCAGTACTGTGGCGTGATGGCGGAAATCGTGTCCTGCATGACCTTGAACACCACCGCACCAGCAATGCCGCCGTACAGCCAGCCGGTGCCGCCTATCACCAGGATCAGCATCACGTCGGCGGAGCGGTCAAACGCAAACACATCCAGCGACGCGAATCCGGTGGTCTGCGCCAGCAGCGCACCCGCGGCGCCGGCCACACCGGCGGCCACCGTGTACACCACCGACAGGCGCGACGCCACCGGAATGCCGATGGCCATGGCCCGCAGGCGGTTGTCGCGGATGGCCTTGAGCGTGGCACCAAAAGGTGAGGCCGCCAGGCGCCGCGCCAGCACAAACAGCAGCAGCAGGACCAGCAGCGAGTAGGCCGCCGCCGTCTGGCCTGCCAGGTCGAACTCAAAGCGGCCCAGCAGCGGGCCCATCAACACACCCTGCAAACCATCGGCACCGCCGGTCAGCCAGTCCAGCTTGTTGGCCAGCTCCAGCAGGATGAGCGCCACGCCCAGCGTGACCATCAGGCGCGTCAGGTCGCTGCCGCGCAGGATGGTGAAGCTGCACAGGGCGCCGAGCACGGCCGAAGCCCCCACTGCCACGGCCAGGCCCACCAGCGGATCGGGCATGACGAGCTTGGCAAAGAGCGCCGCGACATAGGCGCCGAAACCGAAGAAAGCGGCGTGGCCCAGCGACACGATGCCGGTGTAGCCCAGCACCAGGTCCAGCGACACGGCAAACAGCGCGACGATGGCGATCTCGTTGATGATGAGCGCATGCCCGCGCAGCAGCCAGGGCGAGGCCAGGGCCACGGCCCACAGTGCCCACTCCCACCACTTCCATTGGCTGCTGCGCAGCAGCGAACTGCGGACCGGATCAGTCATCGCCCGCCCCTTCGCACAAACAGGCCCTGCGGCCGCCAGATCAGGATGGCAATCATCAGGCTGTACACGATGAACGCGCCCATTTTGGGGATGTAGTACTTGCCCGCCACGTCGGCCACGCCCAGCAGCAGCGCCGCCAGCAGCGGACCGGTGATGGAGGTGGTGCCGCCGACGGCGACCACGATGAGGAAATAGATCATGAACTTGAGGGGAAAGCCCGGGTCCAGGCCCAGCACCTCGGCACCGAGCGCACCGCCCAGACCGGCCAGACCCGAGCCCACGGCGAAGGTGGAAAGAAACACCACATTGACATTGATGCCCAGACCGGCCGCCACACGCTGGTCATCGACCGAGGCGCGCAGGCGGCTGCCGAAGCGCGTGCGGGTCAACACATACTGCAGGGCGATGGTGAGCACCGCGCAGACGGCAATGATGAAGAGCCGGTAATGCCCCATGCCCAGCATCCAGGCGCCACTGCCGATTTCCGTGCGCCCCTTCAGGAACGCGGGCAGTTGCATGATCTGCTGGCTGGAGCCAACGAAATAATCCACGCTCGCCACCGCCATGAAGGTCAGGCCAATGGAAAACAACACTTGGTCGAGGTGCGGCTTCTTGTACATGGGCCGGTACAGCGTGCGCTCCAGCACTGCGCCCAGCAGCGCGGAGCCGGCAAACGCCAGCGGCAGGCACACCAGGAAGGGCACACCCAGATGCTGCATCAGCAGCACCGTGATGTAGCCACCGGCCATCGCGAAGGCGCCGTGGGCCAGGTTGATGAAGTTCATCAGGCCCATGGTCACGGCCAGACCCACGGCGAGAACGAACAGCAACATGCCGTAGGCAATGCCGTCAAAAAGAATCGTGAGCATGGAAAGACCTGCCGGAAAAGATCAGGGGTACAAAGTGAGCGCAGAAGGCGCAGGACCACAGGCCCCGCGCCGCCGGCTGCTTACTGGTTCTTGCCTGGATCCTTGACGTCCTTGATCACGTCAAATTCCATGTTGTAGAGCTGGCCGTCCTTGCGCTCGACCTTGCGCAGGTACACGTTCTGCACCACGTCGCGGGTCTGCGCGTCGATGAAGATCGGGCCGCGCGGGCTCTCGAAGACCTGGCCCTTCATGGCGGCCAGCAGGGCATCGCCACCGCCGGCACCCTTGGTGGCGCGCAGCGCTTCGTAGATCACGCGCATGCCGTCATAGCCGCCGACGGCCATGAAGTTGGGGCGCATGCCCTTGTTGGCCTTGCCGAAGGCTTCGACAAACTTCTTGTTCATCGCCGAAGGGTGCGATGCCGAGTAGTGGTGCGAGGTGACCACGCCCAGCGCACCGTCGCCCATGTCGTTGAGCTGGTCGTCGTCGGTCACGTCGCCGGTCCCGATCAGCTTGATGCCGGCCTTGTCCATGCCGCGCTCGACGAACTGCTTCATCACGGCCGCGCCGGCGCCGGAAGGCACAAAGACAAACAGCGCGTCGGGGTTGGCGTCACGCACCTTCTGCAGGAAGGGGGCGAAGTCGGGGTTGCGCAGAGGCACGCGCAGGGACTCGATCACCTGGCCGCCGTTGAAGGTCAGGCGTTCCTTGAAGTACTTCTCGGCATCAATGCCGGGGCCATAGTCGCTGACCAGCGTGACCACTTTCCTGATCTTGTTGCGGGGCGCCCAATCGGCCAGTGCCACCGACACCTGCGGCAGCGTGAAGCTGGTGCGCACGATGTAAGGCGAGGCCAGCGTGATGCTGGAGGTCGCTGCAGCCATCACCACCTGCGGGGTTTTGGACTGCGTGGCGATCGGCGCGGTGGCCAGCGCCGACGGCGTGATGCCGAAACCGGCCAGCACGTTGACCTTGTCGTTGACCACCAGTTCCTGCGCCAGGCGCTTGGTGACGTCCGGCACGCTGGTGTCGTCCTTGATGATCAGCTGGATCTTCTTGCCGGCCACGGTGTCGCCGTTCTGTGCCATGTACAGCTTTGCTGCCGCCTCGATCTGCCGGCCCGTGGAGGCCTGCTGGCCGGTCATCGGAAGCACCAGCCCGATCTTGAAGGTGTTGTCCTGCGCGAAGGCCGGCTGGATCGCCACGATGGCGGCCACGGATGCGGCGAGGTTCAGGAAGCTGCGTTTTTTCATGGTTGTCTCCTCAGTGAAATGAGTGTGTGAAAGGCTGGCGGAAAGGCGTGGGAAAGGTCAGGGAAAAGCGTCAAAAATGTAGCATGTGTTCGCTGTCAGTACTTTTGTTCTTTATGCGAACATTTTTCGCGCAGCAGGCCACGACAGCCAGAGCACACATCGCCGGCGCGCTGCCTTGGTGGTGTGGCCCGTATTGTCTGGAGCCGCCGCCTGTTGCAAAAGGCCGCAGCGCAACTAGCAGCTATCGTGTTTTGAGATAGTTGAGCCTGGTTATTCAAAAATTGGGCAGTCATCTTGATGGGGTGGCGCACCCGGCTCATGCCGATTTGCGAATCAGTCGCACACCGGGCTGGTCCAGGTGCTGGCCCTGCACGGCATCGCGCAGGTTGCGCTGGGCAATGCGGGAGTGCTCGCGCATGATGGCTTCGGCCCGCGCACCTTCGCGCCGCTCGATGGCCTGGAGCACTTCGCGGTGCTGGTCCTGGGCCACCACCAGCATGTCCCGGGCGCGCGGGGAATCGGCCTGCAGCACCACGAAGCCGGAGGGCGAGGCAAACGGCAGGCTGACCACGCGCTCCAGTTCACGTGCGATCAATTCGCTGCCGGACATCCCGCCGAGCAAGGTGTGGAACTGCTGGTTCAGCGTGACGTAGCGCAGGAAAGCGTCGTCATCGAGAAACGGCTTGACCAGCACCGCATCGATCTGGGCCAGGCATTCGCGGGCCGCGGCCAGCAAGGCGGGCGCCACACCGCGCTCGGCCGCCAGCCGGGCCGACAGGCCTTCCAGCGTGCCGCGCAGTTCGATCGCGTCGGCCGCCTCGCGCTCGGAAAAGGAACGCACCGCATAGCCACCACTGGGAATGAGTTCGAGCAGGCCTTCCTGCTCCAGCCGCATCAGCGCCGCGCGAATGGGGGTGCGCGAAACGCCCAGCTTCTCGACGATGGCCAGTTCCGTAATGCGGACCCCCACGGACAACTCGCCGGCCAGAATCATTTCGCGCAAACGCAGTTGCGCCTTCACCGCCTGCGAGGCGCCGGCTTCTGGCGTATCGCCGGTGACGGCGTGAAGCGATGAGGATATAGCCTGGGTCATGGACAGCGGGTAAAGCAATGGGAAAGGAAAACAGACGTTCAGTTGGTGGGGAAACTGGTCGAGAATGTATACATTCAAGCCGATTGAAGCAAGAGAATATTGATTTTCAGCGCGATATCTTCCTGTTTCACGAATTATTGTATACATTACGAGGGTTTCGACATCAGCTAAAACCCTGCCCCTTTCTGCCCCTTTACTTCCAAGAGAGCCAAGAGACATGTTTCCCAAAAACGCCTGGTACGTCGCCTGCACGCCCGATGAAATCGCCGACAAGCCGCTGGGCCGGCAAATCTGTGGCGAGAAGATCGTGTTTTTCCGGGGCGCAGAAGGCAAGGTCGCCGCGCTGGACGACTTCTGTCCGCACCGCGGTGCGCAGCTCTCGCTGGGCCGGGTGTGTGAGGACGGCCACCTGATGTGCGGCTACCACGGCCTGAAGGTCGGTTGCGAAGGCAAGGTCATCTCGATGCCGGGCCAGCGCGTGCAGGGCTTCCCGCGCACCCGCAGTTTTCCGGTGCTGGAGCGTTATGGCTTCATCTGGGTCTGGCCCGGTGATGCGGCGCAGGCCGACCCGGCCAAACTGCACCATCTGGAGTGGGCAGAGAACCCCGAATGGGCTTACGCCGGCGGCCTCTACCACGTGAAGTGCGACTACCGCCTGATGATCGACAACCTGATGGACCTCACGCACGAGACCTATGTGCACACCACCAGCATCGGCCAGAAGGAAATCGACGAAGCCCCGGTGACCACGAAGACCGAAGGCGACACCGTGGTGACCAGCCGCTACATGCACAACGTGATGCCACCGCCCTTCTGGCAGGCCAACCTGCGCGGCAACAACCTGGCCGACGACGTGCCGGTGGACCGCTGGCAGATCTGCCGCTTCACCCCGCCCTGCCACGTGATGATTGAAGTCGGCGTGGCCCACGCCGGCAAGGGCGGCTATGAGGCCGACCCGCAGCACAAGGTGCACAGCGTCGTGGTGGACTTCTGCACACCGGAAACCGAAACCTCGATGTGGTACTTCTGGGGCATGGCGCGCCACTTCAACCCCACCGACGCGGCCCTCACGGAAACCATCCGCAGCGGCCAGGCCAAGGTGTTCTCGGAAGACACGGTGGTGCTGGAAGCGCAGCAGGCCAACCTGCTCAAACACCCCGAACGCAAGCTGCTGATGCTCAACATCGACGCCGGCGGCGTGCAGTCCCGCCGCATCATCGACCGCCTCGTTGCCGCCGAGCAAGCCCCTGCTGCAGCGACCGCACCCCCCGCGACGGCAAAGGCATGAGCCCCATGGACACCCTCTCCGTCAAGGTCGTGCGCAAGGTGCGCGAAGCCGAGGACATCGCCAGCTTCGAGCTGGCCAGCGTCAACGGCACGCCGCTGCCGGCTTTCAGTGCCGGTTCGCACATCGATGTGCAGGTTCCGGGGGGCATCACACGACAGTACTCGCTGTGCAACGACTCGTCGGAGCAGCACCGCTACCGCATCGCGGTGCTGCGCGACGCCAACTCGCGCGGCGGCTCCAACGGCATGCACGACCAGGTGAACGAGGGCGATGTGCTGCAGATCAGCACGCCGAAAAACCACTTCCCGCTGCACCCGGCCGCGCACACCCTGCTGCTGGCCGGCGGCATTGGCGTCACGCCGCTGCTGTGCATGGCGCAGCGCCTGGCCGCGGTGGGCTCCAACTTCCAGCTGCACTACTGCACCCGGTCAGAGGAGCGCACCGCCTTTCGCGATGAAATCGCGCAGTCCACCTTCAGCAACCAGGTTCACTTCCACTTCGACAGCGGCCCCGCCGAGCAGAAGCTGCACCTCGACGCGCTGATCGCCACGCCCGATGCACACACGCACCTGTATGTCTGCGGCCCGGCCGGTTTCATCGACCACGTGCTCACCACCGCCAAGGCCAGAGGCTGGCCGGGCGAGCAGGTGCATCTGGAGTACTTTGGCGCCGCACCGCAGGACACCTCCGGCGACGCCGGCTTTGAGGTGAAGATCGCCAGCACTGGCCAGACCTATGCCATCGCTGCCGACCAGTCGATTGTGCAAGTGCTCAAGGGCCACGGGATCGAGATCCTGACCTCCTGCGAGCAAGGCGTGTGCGGCACCTGCATCATGCGTGTGCTGGAGGGCGAGCCGGAGCATCGCGACATGTACTTCACGGATGAGGAAAAGGCGAAGAACGACCAGTTCACGCCCTGCTGCTCGCGCTCGAAAAGCCGGCTGCTGGTACTCGACCTTTAGCCGTACCCGGTACTAGGGCATCGTTCCGAAGCGGTAAGCGGTACGGCCGCGATATGTTTCGCCGGGCTTCACCACCGAAGAGGGAAACCCGGGCTGCTTGGGCGCATCGGGATAACGCTGCGGCTCGAAGCACAGGCCCTGCTGCTGACAATATGGCAGGCCCCCCTTGCCTGCCCCGCCCGGCAAGCGCAGCGAGGCGTCCATGCCGGTGTAGAACTGCAGGGTCGGCTCGGTGGACCAGACCTCCAGGGTCCGCCCGCTCTGCGCCGCCTCCACCCGCGCGCACAAGGCCAAAGCATTGATGGCCTCACGACGGATCTGGAAACAATCGTCGTAACCCGGCAGCAGCGCGGGAATGCGACTGGCCAGCACCGTGGGCTCGCGCAAATCCATCGGCGTGCCCTGCACCGGCAGGATGTCGCCTGTGGCCACCAGTTCAGGGCTCATGCCGAGCCAGTGGTCGGCCATCACCGTCACGCGGTGGTCCAGCACGCTGCCGCTGGCTTCGCCGTTGAGGTTGAAAAACGCGTGGCTGGTGAAGCTGGCCACCGTGGGCTCGTCGAACGCCACCGCCTCATACGCCAGCACCAGCTCGTTGGCGTCGGTCACGGTGCAGGTGAGCCGCAGCGCCAAGGTGCCCGGAAAGCCTTCCTCGCCAGCGGAAAATACATACGACATGCGCAGGCTGCACTCGCTGGTCTGCTCTGCGTCAAACACCCGAAAACGCGAACCCTTCACCCCGCCGTGCAGACAGTGCGCGCCGTTGTTGGCGGTGAGCCGGTATGCCTTGCCGCCAAGGCTGAACGCCGCGTTGCCGATGCGTCCGGCATAGCGGCCGATGAAGGCGCCCATCGAGGGTGAGCCGGCGCGGATGGCATCGAGGCTGTCATAGCCCAGCACCACATCGCCCGGCACGCCCTGCCGGTCCGGCACCAGCACCTGCACGATGCGGGCACCGTAATTGGTCAGAGCCACCGACATGCCGCGCGCATTGCGCAGCGTGAACAGTGCCACCGGCCGGCCATCCAGCGCGGCGCGAAAACGTGCGGGGTCCAGCGGTGTCACAGCCTCAGGCGATGTTCAGGCGACCCTCAGGCGACAGTGTGCGCCGCCATCAGCTCCAGCGCCCGCACCAGCGCCGAGTGGTCGAGGTCCTGCATGCCGTTGGCCGCGCAAGCCTGCATCAATTGGGCCGCGCCCGCTGTCTGCGGCAGCGACACACCCAGCGAACGTGCACCGGCCAGGGCCAGGTTGAGGTCTTTCTGATGCAGGCCAATGCGAAAGCCGGGGTTGAAGGTGCGCTTGATCATGCGCTCGCCATGCACCTCCAGGATGCGCGACGCAGCGAAACCGCCCATCAGCGCCTGCCGCACCTTGGCCGGGTCGGCACCGGCCTTGCTGGCAAACAGCAGCGCCTCGCCCACCGCTGCAATATTCAGCGCCACGATGATCTGGTTGGCCACCTTGCAGGTCTGCCCGTCGCCGTTGCCGCCCACCAGGGTGATGTTCTTGCCCATCAGTTCGAACAGCGGCTTCACGCGTTCGAAGGTGGCATCAGGTCCACCGACCATGATGGTGAGGCTGGCAGCCTTGGCGCCGACCTCGCCACCCGACACCGGTGCGTCGAGGTAATCACAGCCCAGTGCGTTGATCTGCCCGGCGAATTCCTTGGTGTCCATCGGCGAGATGGAGCTCATGTCCACCACGGTCTTGCCCTTGGAAAGGCCAGAGCTCACACCACCCTCGCCCAGCAACACCTTGGCCACGTCTGGTGTGTCCGGCAGCATCATGAAAATGATGTCGGCTTTCTCGGCCACTTCCTTTGCACTCTTGCAGGCCGTGGCCCCCGCCAGTTCCTGCGGTACCTTGCTGCGGGTGTTGACGAAAAGCGTGTGGCCCGCCTTGATCAGGTGCCCTGCCATCGGTGCACCCATGATGCCGAGGCCAATGAAGCCAAGTTTTTGTGAAGTCATTCGAGTTTCTCCTGAATAGTTGACGCTGCAAGGCACGATAACAAAGAGCGGGAATGCGTGGAGCCGGCTCCGCCGGGCCACAGCATTGCCCCCCAGTGGGGGGAGGCGCGCGCCAGCGCGCCTCGGGGGGCGTCAATATTTGTCGCGCAAAGCCTGCGTGGCCGAGCGGAACACCCCCAGGTCGCTGCCCACCGCCACAAAGGTGGCGCCCATTTCCATGTAGCGCCGCGCGTCGGCTTCCACCGGCGCCAGGATACCGGTGGGCTTGCCGCAGGCCTTGGCATGGGCGAACACGCTGGCAATGGCCTCCTGCACCTCGGGGTGCGCTGCATGACCGAGGTGGCCGTAGCCGGCCGCCAAATCCGAGGGCCCGACAAAAATGCAGTCCACGCCATCGACTTCTGCAATCGCGCGCGAGGCTGCCACACCGGCACGGCTTTCAATCTGAACGGCCACGCAGATCTGGTCGTTGATGCCCTTGAAGTAATCGGGCACGGTACCGTAGCGGTTGCTGCGCTGCGACACCGACACGCCGCGTATGCCTTGCGGCGGATAGCGCGTGGCCGCCACAGCAGCACGGGCCTCGTCAGCGCTTTCGACGAAAGGCACCAGAAAGTTGTAAAAACCGGCGTCGAGCAGTCGCTTGATTTCCACCGCGTTGTTGCTGGTGGGACGCACGATGGGCGCGCTGGGGCTGTCCTTCAGCGCCATGAGCTGCGGAATGAAGGTGCCCACATCGTTGGGTGAATGCTCGCCATCGAGCAGCACCCAGTCGAAGCCGGCCACGCCGAGCACTTCGGTGGTGATGGCGTTGGCCAGCGACGACCAGCAGCCGATCAGTTTTTTGCCGGCGAGCAAATCGCGTTTGAAGCTGTTGGGAAAGGTCTGGTAGGGGGTCGGTGTGGTCATGGGATATCCCGGAAAATCATGTTGGTCTGTGAAGCAATGAGCAAGGTTCGGCGACCTGGCTCAGGTGATGGGTGCCGGGTTGAACAGCACCAGCGCGTTGTGCAGCTTCCAGTGCTCGGCCCAGGTTTTCTTGCGGCCACTGGCCACGTCGAGCATGAACTGGAACAACTCCCAGCCCACGTCTTCGATGCTGGCATCGCCGTCGGCGATACGGCCGGCGTTGATGTCCATCAGGTCGTGCCAGCGCCGAGCCAGGTCGGTGCGCGTGGCGACCTTGATGACCGGCACCTCGGCCAGCCCATACGGCGTGCCGCGCCCGGTGGTGAACACATGCAGGTTGATGCCGGCGGCCAGCTGCAGCGTGCCGCAGATGAAGTCGCTGGCCGGTGTGGCGGCGTAGATCAGGCCTTTTTGCCTGACTTTCTCGCCGGGCGACAGCACACCGCTGATGGGCGCCGAGCCCGACTTGACGATGGAGCCCATGGCCTTTTCCACGATGTTGGACAGGCCACCCTTCTTGTTGCCCGGCGTGGTGTTAGCGCTGCGGTCGACCTGGCCCTTGTTCAGGTAGGCGTCGTACCAGGCCATCTCGCGGATCATGGCGTCGGCCACTTCCGGCGTGCTGGCACGCGAGGTGAGCTGGTCGATGCCGTCACGCACTTCGGTGACTTCCGAGAACATCACGGTGGCTCCGGCACGCACCAGCAGGTCGGTGGCAAAGCCCACCGCCGGGTTGGCCGTGACGCCGGAAAATGCATCGCTGCCGCCACACTGCACGCCCACCACCAGTTCACTGGCCGGCACGGTTTCACGGCGGCGGGCATTGAGCCGCTCCAGGTGGATGCGCGCGGCCTGCAGGATGGAGTCGATCATCGACATGAAGCCGACATGGTTCTCCGACTGCAGGCACACCACGTCCAGCGGCTCGTCGGCATTGACGCCCACGTCGGCCACATTGCGTTCGTCAATGATCTGGATGGTGCCAGGCGGCAACAGCCGCTCAGGCTGCAATTTCTCGCAGCCCAGGCTCACCACCATCACCTCGCCGCCGAAGTTGGGGTTGAGCGTGATGTTGCGCAGCGTGCGGATGGGAATGATGGCGTCGGGCGCGTCAATCGCCACGCCGCAGCCGTAGGTATGCTCCAGACCCACCACGTCATCCACGTTCGGGTACTGCGGCAGCAACTCGTCCTTGATGCGCTTGACCGCAAACTCGACGACACCGGCCACGCACTGCACGGTGGTGGTGATGGCGAGAATGTTGCGGCTGCCCACCGAGCCGTCAGCATTGCGGTAGCCCTCGAAGGTGTAGCCTTCCAGCGGTGCCAGTGACGGCGGCTTGACGGTGGCCTTGGGCAGGTCATCCAGGCCACGGGCCGAGGGCATCTCCAGCAGCCGCTCGTGCACCCAGCTGCCGGCGGCGATGGGTTTGAGGGCATAGCCGATCGGCACGTTGTAGCGCAGCACCGCGCCGCCCTCGGCGATGTCCACCAGCGCCACCTTGTGGCCCTGGGGCACGCGCTCGCGCAGACGCAACCCGTCGGCAAACACCGTGTCGGCCGGCAAGCCACCGTCGTTGGCAACAATTGCCACGTTGTCGTTGGCATGCATGCGGATATGAAGCGGGACCGACATGTTCACTGATTCCTGTGGTTTCTTTCCGGCGCTTCCGGCTTACTTGCCGACCGTCATGAACATGCCGGGCAGCCACATGGAGAACGCAGGCACAAAGGTCACCAGCGCCAGTGCAAAGATCAGCGCACCGTAAAACGGCCAGATGGTGCGCATGACCGTGCCGACCGAGACGCCGCCGATGGCACAGCCCACAAACTGCGTGGTGCCCACCGGCGGCGTATTCAGCCCCAGCGCGCAGTTGATCAGCAGCACGATGCCGAACTGCACCGAACTCATGCCGTAATGCTGGGCGATCGGCAGGAAGATGGGCGTGCACAACAGGATGGTGGCGGCCATGTCCAGGAAAGTGCCCAGCACAAACAGGATGATGTTGATCAGCAGGAAGATCACCCACGGCGTGCTGGTCACCTGCGACAGCATCTGCCCGGTCAGCTCGGCCACACCGTAGAGGCTGATGAGGTAGCCGAAGGTGCTGGAGATGCCGATCAGCAGCAGGATGATGCCGGTGGTCTTCACTGCCTTGCTGGCGGCCTTGATGAAGTGTTCCCACTTCAGCGTGCGGTACACAAAAATGGTCAGTGCCAGCGCATAGAGCACGGCCACGGCAGCCGACTCGGTGGCGGTGAACACGCCGGACAAAATGCCGCCAAGAATCAGCACCACGATCATCAGGCCCGGCAGCGCCGCCGCCAACGACTGCGCGACGATGGTCCAACCCGGAAAGCTGCCCGCCGGATAGCCGCGCTTGACCGCCACCAGATAGGCGGCCACGAGGTTGCAGATGGTGAGGATGGCCGCCGGTACCAGCGCCGCGAGAATCAGCGCCGCGATCGACACCTTGCCGCCGGCCGCCAGTGAATAGATGATGAGGTTGTGGCTGGTGGGCATCAGCGCACCCACCAGGGCGGCATGCGTGGTCACGTTGACGGCATAGTCGGCGTGGTAGCCCTCTTTCTTCATCATCGGGATCATCACGGCGCCCATGGCCGACACGTCGGCCACCGGCGAACCAGACACCCCGCCAAACAAGGTGCAGGCCACCACGTTCGACATGCCCAGGCCGCCGCGCACATGGCCAACCAGGTTGCGCGCCAGGTCCACGATGCGGTCGGCGATGCCGCCGTAGAGCATCAGCTCGCCGGCAAAGATGAAGAACGGGATCGCCAGAAAGGAGAAGATGCCCATGCCAGACGTCATCTGCTGGAAACCCACCGCCAGCGGCAGGCCTTCATAGAGCAGCGTGGCCAGCGCCGACAGCCCGATGGAGAACGCCACCGGCACCCCCAGCAGCAGGAACAGCGTGAAAGACAGGGAAAGGATCAGGAGTGGAATGGTCATGTCAGCCCCAGGCGGGTTCAACTTCGCGGCCTTGGGCAAGCGCGATGATGTGCTCGATCGAAAACATCACGATCAGGAAACCGGCCAGCGTGGCCGGGACGTATTTCCAGCCCTCTGAAATCCAGAGGGTGGGCAGGCGGTAATCCCACACGGAGATCGCCAGGTAACCACAGTTCCAGGCCATCGCTACGCCGAACAGCATGACCAGCGCATGGATCAGGTATTCCATCTTCAGGCGCAGCCAGTCGGGCGCCAGCACCAGCATGGACTCCAGTCCGATGTGGCCTGCGTCGCGGACGCCGACCGCCACGCCGAGCATGGTCACGTAGATCACCAGCAGCAAAGCCAGGCTTTCGGCCCAGGTGGGCGTGTTGTTCAGCACATAGCGGCCGAACACCTGCCAGCTCACGGCGCAGATCACGGCGACCAGGCCGAAAATCCCCAGCCACATGCAGGCCCGTGCGAGGTTACGGCAAATTTTTGTGTACATAGATTGGTCCGGAGACGGAGCTCGGGTTAATGAAAAACGGCAGCCCGCGGATTGCTCAGGTCTTGCGCCAGTCTGGACAACCCGCCGGCGGGCATCAACCGGCAGGTGTCATCGCAGCAACTTACTTCGTGTCCTGAATGCGCTTGACCAGCGCCTTCAGCTTGGGGTCCACGATGAACTTGTCATACACGGGCTTCATGGCGTTCTGGAAAGAGGCCTTGTCCACCTCGATGAACTCTGCGCCGCCCGCTTTGGCGATGGCTTTGGATTTGGCTTCGCGCTCGTCCCACAGCTTGCGCATGTAGGGGACCGACTCCTTGGCCGCCTGGCGAATCGCTTTCTGGTCGTCAGCGCTCAGGCCGTCCCAGGTACGCTTGGAAAACAGCAGCATCTCGGGTGCCAGCGAATGCTCGGTGATCGAGTAGTACTTGGCCACTTCGAAGTGACGCGAGCTTTCAAACGAAGGGTAGTTGTTCTCGGCACCGTCGACCAGGCCGGTCTTCAGCGCGGTGTAGACCTCGCCGAAAGGCATGGGCGTGGCATTCGCGCCCATGGCTTCGAGCAGCGCCACCCACAGGTCGGACTGCTGCACGCGAATCTTCATGCCCTTGGCGTCGGCCAGGGTGCGGATGGGCTTCTTGGCGGTGTAGAGCGAGCGGGCACCGCTGTCGTAATAGGCCAGGCCGATAAAGCCCTGGGGCGCGCAGGACGCGAGGATTTCCTCGCCGATCGCGCCGTCCAGCACATGGCGCATGTGTTCGGTGGAGCGGAACAGGAAAGGCATCGTGGGCACCTGGGTCTCGGCGCAGATGTTGTTCATGGGCGCAATGTTCACGCGCGTCATGGCCAGCGCACCGATCTTGGTCTGCTCGATGGTGTCTTTCTCGTTGCCGAGCGCACTGTTGTTGAACACCTTGATGGTGTGCTTGCCATTGGTCAGCGCCTTGAGGCGCTCGCCCATGAACTTGACAGCCTCCACGGTGGGGTAACCATCGGGGTGGATGTCCGACGAGCGGAACTCGGTGGCCAGACCGGCCAGCGGCGTCATCGCCAGTGCAGCCGTGACGGCGAGCAGCGTTTTTTTGATCTTCATGTCATCCTCTGGGTTGGTGGTGGAAATTTCTTGTCTCTGATTTCTGATGCGCTAATTCAGGCACACAGGCTCGGGCAGCCCGCGCACGCCGGGGCGCAACGCGAACACACCGCCGGCCAGCGGCTGGTCAGTCAGGTCGACACCTTCAGGGCGTATCGACGTCACGAACAGGGTGTCCAGTCCGGCGCCGCCAAAGGCGCACATGGCGGGCTTCTTCACGGGTACGGCCAGCGAGCGGTCCAGCCGCCCCTGGGGCGTGAACCGGTGGATGAGACCGGCGTCGTTGCCGCAGATCCAGTAGCAGCCGTCGGCGTCCACAGCCGCACCGTCGGGGCGACCGGGCAGCGGCTTCATGTCCACGAAGACGCGGCGGTTCGATGGCGTACCGGTGTCGGTGTCGTAGTCGAAAGCCCAGACGGTCTGCACCGACGGATGCGAGTCGGACAGGTACATCGTGCGGCCATCGGGGCTGAAGGCCATGCCGTTGGGCGTGATGAAGCCGTCCAGCAGCTTGAT
The DNA here is from genome assembly GCA_966112355.1 of uncultured Polaromonas sp. Taxonomy (GTDB): domain Bacteria; phylum Pseudomonadota; class Gammaproteobacteria; order Burkholderiales; family Burkholderiaceae_C; genus Polaromonas. The sequence goes on along the minus strand of CBHWCZ010000012.1, from coordinate 3,232 downwards.
CAGTGCATCGTTGCCGGACTGGAAGCGGTAGACACAACCCTTGTCCGCGGCCAGGCCCATGTTCATCACCATGGTGCCGGCGAGAAAGCGGCCTTGCCGGTCGCAGCGCCCGTCGTTGAAGCGCATGCCGGGTATGGCGTGGCTCACCGCGGCCAGGCGCCGCATGCGGAGCTGACCATCGTCCTGCAGGTGCAGCTCGAACAGGCCGGATTCCGCGCCGGCAATCCAGCGCGTGCCGTCCGTGCCATCTCCCATCGGGGCCACGCAGGCCAGCATCTCGGACGCGGACCACGTGGTCAGCTGCTTGCTGCCGGTTTGCCAGCGACACAGCTTGCGCGCGGGAATGTCGACCCAGTACAGGGCCTGCTCCGCGCCGCGCCAGACCGGGCTTTCGCCGGTGCCGTTGCGCGCATCGAGAACCAGTTCGGCCTGCAGTGTGCTCATGGTGAGGTCGTAGCCCTTGAATCCGTCATCAGTCGGTGAACGGGCCGGCCGCCACAAACCCGCCGCCCTGGTACAGCGCCACCGGGTCGTTCAGGTCAGGCGACGGGGTGCGGGCGTACACCGCCTCGCGGAACACGTCCGAGCTGTCTTGCGGCACATAGCCGATGTGGCGGGCGCGGCTGTTGTCCCACCAGGTCACGGCGTTGTCGGACATGCCGAACACAATGCTGTGCCCCAGCGCCGGCGTGGTCAGGCAGGCGGTGATCAGCCGGTGCAGGTCGTCATAGCTGAGCCAGGTGGCCAGCATGCGCCGGTCGCGCGGCTCGGGAAATGAGGAGCCGATGCGCACGCAGGCGGTCTCGATGCCGTAGCGGTCAAAGTAAAAGCGCGACAGGTCCTCGCCAAATGCCTTGCTCAGGCCGTACATGCCGTCGGGCCGGGCCGGGTGGTCGGCAGTGAGGGTCTCGTCCTGGCGGTAAAAGCCGGTCACGTGATTGGAGCTGGCGAACACCACGCGCTTGACGCCATGCTTGCGCGCCGCCTCATACAGGTTGTAAAGCCCGAGGATGTTGGCCTGCAGGATGGGGCCGAACGGGCCCTCGACCGACACACCGCCCAGATGGACGATGGCGTCCACGCCCTGCACCATGGCATCGACGGCTGCCGCATCGGCCAGGTCGGCCAGCACCATCTCTTCGCCAGGAAGGGCATCGCCAAAGGCCTTCAGGTCGGACAGCCGCAGCACGTCACAATTGGCCTTCAATCGGTCACGCAGGGCCTGGCCCAGACCGCCGGCGGCGCCGGTCAACAGCAGTTTTTGGTGAACCTTGATCGTCATGGATGTCTCGGGAAAACCAGTGTCGGCGGCATGCTTGAGGCCAACACTGGACTTTTCTGGGAAGTTTGTTAAAGTCGCATCAGACACCCGCAAGTTGTAGGTTGTCTGACGACTTGGATTCTCCAAGCCCCCTGTCAGCTTGTCAACGTTTTTTGCATGGACTCAAGGAAAACCCCTAGTCGCCCGGAATCGGGCTCTGCGACGGCCGTCGCCGAGGAACCCGCGCGGATGCTGCGCGCGACCGCAGGCCCCTCCCCCGCGCGGCGTCCGCGTGGCCTGGTCGGGGAAATCGTCGACAGCCTGGCCGGCAGCATCCGCGAGGGGCAATTGCAGCCCGGCGACAAGCTGCCGACCGAAGCCGAAATCATGGCCCGCTTCGACGTCAGCCGCACCGTGGTGCGCGAGTCGCTGTCGCGGCTGCAGGCCTCGGGGCTGGTCGAAACCCGCCACGGCATCGGCACCTTTGTGCTGGCCCCGCGCGAGTCGGGCAACTTCCGCATCAATGCCGAGGATTTCGCCACTGTTGCCGACGTCATTGCGGTGCTGGAGCTGCGCATCAGCCTGGAAACCGAGGCGGCCGGCCTGGCCGCACAGCGCCGAACGCCTGAAAACCTGCTGGCGATGGAGCAGGCCCTGCAGGCCTTCCACGACTCGATCCACCTCGATTCCGACGCCGTGCCGCCCGACTTCCAGTTCCACATGGAAGTGGCCCGCGCCACCGGCAACCGCCACTTTGCCGACCTGATGACCTACCTGGGCACCATGATCATTCCGCGTACCCGGGTGAACACGGCGCACAACGCGCCCGAAGGCCGCCTCAACTACCTGCAGCGGGTCAATGGCGAGCATGAAAGCATCTACAACGCCATCCGCAACCAGGACGCCGAGGCGGCCCGCGCCGCCATGCGCACCCATCTGTCGAACAGCCGCGAACGGCTGCGCCGCGGCAGCAACCTGCACACCACCCAACCGGCGGCGGACTCCCAGACGCTTGCCTAAATGAAGCTGAGGTTGTACGATGACTGACTGTAAAACGTCGATCATCGTTCACCACCTCTGACATGCCAGCTTCATCCACCCCTCCGGCCAACCCCTCCACACCTGCCGCGTCGTCGGCGCCGCGCATCACGCGGGTACAGGTGATCCCTGTGGCCGGCCACGACAGCATGCTGCTCAACCTGAGCGGCGCCCACGGCCCTTTCTTCACCCGCAACCTGCTGGTCCTGACCGACAGCAGCGGCCACACTGGCGTGGGCGAAGTGCCCGGCGGCGAAAAAATCCGCCAGACGCTGGAAGACGCCCGCAGCCTGATCGAAGGCGAGTCCATCGGCAACTGGAACCACATCCTCGCCACGCTGCGCAGCCGCTTTGCCGAGCGCGACAGCGGCGGCCGCGGCAACCAGACCTTTGACCTGCGCGTGACCATCCACGCCGTCACTGCCGTGGAAAGCGCCCTGCTGGACCTGCTGGGCCAGTTTCTCGGCGTACCGGTGGCAGCCCTGCTCGGCGAAGGCCAGCAGCGCGACTCGGTGGCCATGCTGGGCTATCTCTTCTATATTGCAGACCGCAGCAAGACCGACCTCGCCTACCGTTCGGAGCCCGATGCTTCCGACCGCTGGCAGCGCCTTCGCCATGAAAAGGCCATGGACGCAAAGTCCATCGTGGCGCTGGCCGAGGCCGCCTACGAACGCTACGGCTTCAAGGACTTCAAGCTCAAGGGCGGCGTGCTGCGCGGCGAGGAAGAGATGGAGGCCATCGTGGCGCTGTCCGAGCGCTTTCCCGATGCGCGCATCACGCTGGACCCGAACGGCGGCTGGCTGCTGAAAGACGCCATCCGCATCTGCCAGGGCCGCCACAAGGAACTGGCCTATGCCGAAGACCCCTGCGGCGCCGAGGGCGTGTTCTCGGGCCGCGAGGTGATGGCCGAGTTCCGCCGCGCCACCGGCCTGC
>CBHWCZ010000011.1:0-70444 GCA_966112355.1 uncultured Polaromonas sp. | reverse complement strand
GGCTGGGCCGAGCAGCGCAGATGGAGGCGGGATCAGGGCCGCAGTTGTTTGAGCGAAGCGAGTTCTGCGGACCCCCGCCGGAGTCGAGCAGCGCAGGTTACCCGTAGCGCAAGCGGAGGGACCCAGACTTCGGGTCGCCTTTCTTTTGGGTACTTTTCTTTGGCGAAGCAAAGAAAAGTGCCTCGCCCGCCGGGGCGAGTCCGGGCCTCAGGCCTCAGCAAAACGCCAATACGAACCATCCCAAAAACTACCCCACCACCAACCTCAAAACCGTAATCTCCGACGGCGCCCCAAACCGCTTGGGCGGCCCCCAGTACCCCGTCCCACGGCTCGTGTACACCCACAGATCCTGCAGCTTGTGCAAGCCCGCCGTGAACGGCTGCTGAAACCGCACCAACAAATTCCACGGGTAGAACTGACCGCCATGCGTATGGCCTGAGAGCTGCAGATCAAAGCCTGCTTTCGCCGCCGCGGCCGCACTGCGCGGCTGGTGCGCCAGCAGCACGCGCACGGCATCCTCGGGCGCGCCGTACAGTGCGCGCGCCGGGTCGCTGCGGTGCGCGACGTCAAAGTGACCGGCGGAATAGTCCGTCACGCCGGCCAGCACCAGCGGGCGGCACGGCTCGCCCTCACCAGCATCCACCGCCTCCGCGTGGATCACCACATGCTCGTTGAGCAGCACCGTCAGCCCCAGGCGCCGCAATTCGTCGACCCAGGCATGCGCGCCGGAGTAGTACTCGTGGTTGCCGGTGACAAAGTAGGTGCCGTGGCGCGAGCGCAGCTCGGCCAGCGGGGCCACATGCGCGGCCAGCTCGTGCACCTTGCCGTCCACCAGATCGCCCGTGATGGCCACCAGGTCGGCGCCCACCGCGTTCACCCTCTCCACAATCCGGCGCAGGTAGTGATGCTTGATGGTCGGGCCGACGTGAATGTCGCTGATCTGCGCCACGGTAAAGCCGTGCAGGCCCGCGGGCAAACCGGCAATCGGCACATCCACCCTCACCAGCGCCGCCGTGCGGCGCGCATTCAGAAACCCCAGCAGCGTCACCACGCCGGCCAGCACCGGCACGGCTTCGGCAGACAGCTCGCGCCACCGCGGGAGGGGCAACTGTCCAGGCACCAGCACATCGCCCAGCCACAACACCAGCAGACTCGCATCGCGCGCCAGCGTCAGCACAAAGAGCGATGAAAACAGGCCCATGGACAGAAACCCGGCCCAGCTCAGCACGTCGGCCAGGGGCTGGCGCGCCACGCGGCGAGCCATGAAGCCCAAGGGCATCAACGCGGCCGACCCCACCAGACCGGCCAACAAGGCCCACTGCGCCACCGGACTGGCCTCCAGGCCGGGCCACAGGCGTGCACCAATGTAAGCATGAAGCAGCGCCGTTACAAACATCAGCGGCAAAAGAGACATATGGGCCCCAAACAACAAAACTCATAGATGGGTGCAAGCCCCCTGCATTCAATGGCCACTGCGCGACACCCCGTCATCGCCAGGGCACGGTGACTGCGCAGGCACAGCGCGCCAGGCCGTGCACATCGTTTCATCCGCTCACAACTGCGACAAAGCGTGCGGACAGCGACGCACCTGTGCACGCTACCCTCGGCCTTCGCTGTTCCAGGGCACTCCCCGCAGCCCGCATTTGCGTGCGGGGCCCATGGATACCGGGGCCTTCCCTGCGCCACCTCACCCACACATCGCCCATGACTGTTGCCTTGACGGCCACCACACCCGCCACCTTCGAAATCAAAAGCGCCAACCTGCCCCTGGTCGCGTTGCTGCTCAAATCCACCGACCTTCCCGCGCTCGCCCGCGAGCTGCAGGCGCGCTTCGGCGACATCCCGGATTTCTTCGATCAGGACGCCCTGATGATCGACCTCTCGCCACTGCAGCTGAACGACAACGCGGGCAACACCCGGGACATCGACTTCCCCGCCCTCATCACCCTGCTGGGCGAATACCAGCTCGTGCCCCTGTGCATCAAGGGCGGCAACCCGGCGCACATGGCAGCCGCGCTGCAGGCCGGCCTGCTGCCCGTGCCGGACGCACATCTGGTGCCCACGCGCCCCGCCCCGGCCGCACAGCCGGCAGCCCACGCCCCGCAGGCGGCCATGGTGCCGCCGGTGGCTGCGCCGCCCGGTGCACTCGTCATCGACAAGCCGCTGCGCTCCGGCCAGCAGGTCTATGCCCGTGGCCGCGACCTCGTCGTGCTGGCCATGGTCAATGCCGGGGCCGAGGTGATTGCCGACGGGCACATCCATGTGTATGCACCGCTGCGCGGCAAGGCCATGGCCGGAGCGCGCGGCAACACCGACGCCCGCATCTTCGCGCTGGCGCTCGACGCCGAGCTGATCTCGATTGCAGGCGTCTACCGCACCGCCGACAACCCGCTGCCGGAAGGCATCGCCGGCCGGCCCACGCAGGTGCAGCTCGTTCCCGGTGAACAGGGCGACCGCCTCGTGATGCATGCCATGTGAGCACCCAAGGCTCACACCACCCCACCTCATCGCAGTTTTCAAAAGGACATTCATCTGATGGCAAAAATCATTGTGGTCACCTCCGGCAAGGGCGGCGTGGGCAAAACCACCACCAGCGCCAGCTTTGCCACGGGCCTCGCCCTGCGCGGGCACAAGACGGCCGTGATCGACTTCGACGTCGGCCTGCGCAACCTCGACCTCATCATGGGCTGTGAGCGGCGCGTGGTGTACGACCTCATCAACGTCATCCAGGGCGAGGCCACGCTGAACCAGGCGCTCATCAAGGACAAGCAGTGCCACAACCTCTTCGTGCTGGCCGCCTCGCAAACGCGCGACAAGGACGCGCTGACCAAGGACGGCGTGGAGAAAGTCCTCAAGGACCTCGCCACCATGGACTTCGAGTACATCGTCTGCGACTCCCCTGCCGGCATCGAGACCGGCGCGCTGATGGCCATGCATTTTGCGGACGAGGCGCTCATCGTCACCAACCCCGAGGTGTCCTCGGTGCGCGACTCGGACCGCATCCTCGGCATGCTCTCGAGCAAGACCAAGCGCGGCATCGACGGCGGTGACCCGATCAAGGAGCACCTGCTGATCACCCGCTACAACCCGGGCCGGGTCGACCAGGGACAGATGCTGTCGCTCGAGGACATCCAGGACATCCTGCGCATCAAGCTGATCGGCGTGATCCCCGAATCCGAATCGGTGCTGCAGGCCTCCAACCAGGGCGTGCCCGCGGTGCACCTGCAGGGCAGCGATGTGTCAGAGGCCTACAAGGATGTGGTGGACCGCTTCCTCGGTGACAAGGACAAGCCCATGCGCTTCATCGACGCGCAAAAGCCCGGCCTTTTCAAGCGCTGGTTCGGGGGCAAGTAAGGCATGGCATCGTTTCTGTCCTTCCTGCTCGGCGAGAAAAAGAAAACCGCCAGCGTCGCGAAAGAGCGCCTGCAGATCATCCTCGCACACGAGCGCACCGGCCGCGGCCATGAGCCCGACTACCTGCCCGCCTTGCAGCGCGACCTGATTGCCGTCATCGCCAAATACATCCACATCAATCCGCACGACATCAAGCTGCATCTGGAGCGGCAGGACAACCTCGATGTGCTCGAGGTGAAGATCGAATTGCCCGACAAGAAGTAAACCCGGCGACAACGGCATGCCCCATGCAAACACCCGCCAGCGCGGGCGGGTGTTTTCAGGGCAAGGCCCGGGTCAAGCGGACGCCGGGCCTGTCACGCGGGCGGCGACGCTCAGCGGTTCACCACGCCGCCACCGGCATTGGCACCTGCGCCGACCGTGGCGTCCACACTGCCGGCACCCTGCGCAGCGCCTTGAACAGCGCCGGTGGTGCCACCCACCACGGCCCGACCCATCTGACGCACCTTGCTGCCGGTCGCCCGGGCCGTGCCCTTCACGGTGTCTGCCATAGCGGCCGCACGGCCAGAGGCACCCGCGGCGCCGTCGGCTTGCATATCGGCTTCCGTGCTGCCCCCAGCGCGCATCGCCGCGGCGCGTTCTTCAGCGGTCACATTGCCGTTGGCGCCGGCGCGCACTGCGGTGTCGAGGCCCACCGCCCGGTTGGCCGTTCCGCCCCCGACAGTGACATTGGTGTTGGCACCGCCACCGGCGCCGACACCCACGCCCCCCACGCTCACGCCGCCGCCCATGCCAACGCCAGCACCCACGCCAACGCCGGGCCCGGCCGCCACCTTCACACCCGCCTGGCCGTTGAGCACACCGCCCAGCCCCAGTGGGCCAGCCTGTGCGGCAGCACCCCAAGCTACCGCGGTCGTCAAGAGCACCACTGATGCGATGGCCCGAAGCTGACCAGCAGGCCGTGCCCGGCGGGCAAGCTGAGCGGGTGGCAGGGTAGATGAATGGTCGAATCGAGTCATTGAAACTCCTGTGGTTGAACAAGGCTCTATCCTCGCGCCTCTGTTGGCCCCGCAGGTGTCGGCTTCGTTGACTTTGTAAGCTGATGCGAAACCACCGCCCGATAGGAGTTTCAGCGTAAGTAGGCACTAATTCGGGGCACCATCTTCATGATGTGAAACCGCCCCAGACCGCAGGTGTATCGCATGCAAGCAGGCGCAACAGCCATTGGGCGCCAGATGGTACGCGTTGGGGCGCCTTGCCCGGGAAGGGCTACAGCTTGAGCCGGGACGGCAGGTACTTTGCCATCAGGTCTTCGTAGTAGGGCTTGAGCGCGGCGAGCACCGGCGGCTTCTCGTTCTTGGAGTACAGGTCGTAGGGGTTGAACTTGCGCACCCATTCCAGATGGGCCGCGTCCTGCGCGTCCGTGAGGTGGCCGTACTGCCCCTCGCGGTGCCAGGCATAGAACGAGTGGTAGCGGATCATGTACAGCGCCGGCAGCGGCAGGTGCGCCTTCAGCAGCTGGTACAGGTATTCATCATGGCCCCACGACAGGTGCACCGCGTCCAGCCCGCAGCCGGGCGTGTAGACGCCGTTCACCGAGTTGTAGCGCGCATCGCTGCTGTCCGGGTTCAGCGCGAAGTACTCCGGGTACACCACGCGGTCGGAAAAGCGGCAACCGACCGGAAAGGTGTCGCCGACCACCGCCCACTGCGGCTCGCCGAACAGGCACAGCACCTTGCCCAGGTCGTGGATGAAGCCCGTCAGCACAAACCAGTCGGGGTGGCCGTCGGCGCGGATGGCTTCTGCGGTCTGCAGCAGGTGGCTGATCTGCGGCAGCTCGATGTCCGGGTCGGATTCGTCGACCAGCGTGTTCAGGAAATCCAGCGCGTCCCAGGGCGTCATCTCGCGCTGGGTGAAGGCCAGCCACTGTGCCTTTTTGGCCAGCACAAAGTCGTAGGTCTGGTGCTGGTGGTTGTTACGGTAGAAAGTCCGCACCCGGTCCAGGCCGGGCTGCACGTAGTCGCGGTAAGTGGCCCGCTCGGGCTCGCTGGCCAGCAGTGTGGCGGGCGCCGAAGGGCTGGCGACAGAGGACATGCCGGGTGGGATCATCCGGCCATTGTAGGAAGCGCGGCCCGTTCTGCAAAGGCCGTCACAGGTCTATCATGGCCGGATGTTGATCGAGTCCTTCGGTGCTGCGCGCGACATGTCACGCCTCAAGGAGATTGTGGGCGTGCTGATCCGCCATGGCTTTGGCGACAGCGTGCGCCGGCTCGGCCTGGCCGACAAGCTCGAGCGCGCCGGCCACGTGCTGCACTGGGGCCATGTGGCAGACCTCGCCCGGATCGAACCCCCGGAACAGGTGCGCCTGGCCATGGAAGAGCTGGGCCCCACCTTCGTCAAACTCGGGCAAATTCTCGCCGGCCGCACAGACCTCTTTGGCCCCGAATGGATTGCCGAGTTCGAAAAGCTCCACAGCCAGGTGCCGGCGGTGCCGCTGGCGCTGCTGCGGACGCAGTTGCGCGACGACCTGGGCGGGGAGCCCGAAGACGTCTTCGCCCACTTCGATACCCAGCCGCTGGCTGCCGCCTCCATCGCGCAGGTGCACCGTGCGCAGCTCAAGGACGGCACCGAGGTCATCGTCAAGATCCGCCGCCCCGGCATCAGCGAGGTCATTGCCGCCGACCTGCGCCTGATGGAGCGCGCCGCCGCGCTGGCCGAAACCGAGCTGCCCGCCCTCAAGCCCTACCGCCCGCAGCAGCTGATGCAGGAGCTGGCACGGTCACTGCGCCGCGAGCTGGACCTGGCCGCCGAATGCCGCCATGCCGAGCGCATCGCCGCCAACCTGGCCGGGCTGGACTACATCAGCATCCCGCGCGTGCACTGGGCCCACACCGGTCCGCGCGTCAATGTGCAGGACCTGGTGCAGGGTGTACCCGGCAACGCGCTGGGCGAGCTCACGCCCGAGGCCGGTTTTGACCGCAGCGAGCTCGCGCGGCGTGGCGCCCACGCCGTGCTCAAGATGATCGTGGAGGACGGCCTCTTCCATGCCGACCCACACCCCGGCAATGTGTTCTACCTGCCGGGCAACCGCATCGCCTTCATTGACTTCGGCATGATCGGCCGCCTCACCGAGCGGCGGCGCGAAGAGCTGCTGCAACTGCTGCTGGGCCTGGTCGAGCGGCAACCCCGGGCCGTGGCCGAAGTGCTGCTGGAGTGGACCGGCGGCGAACACGGCCTGCACCTCGCGCAGCTCGAAGGCGAGATCGAAGCCTTCGTCGACCAGTACCACGGCACACCGCTGGCGCAGCTGAACCTTGGGCAAATGCTGTCCGACGTCACCGGCATCCTGCGCGAGCACCACCTGGGCCTGCCGCCCGACCTGGCCCTGCTCATCAAGGCCTTCATCTCGCTCGAAGGCATGGGCCGCGGGCTGGACCCGGGCTTTCACATGGCCACCGAAGCCACGCCCCTGCTGCACGAGGTGGTGCGGGCCCGGCTGCAGCCCCAGGCGCTGGCCGATCGCGGCTGGCGCACGGTGCGGCGCGCGCTGTCGGTGGTGGAGCAACTGCCGCATGATCTGTCGCGCCTGCTGCGCAACGCGCGCCACGGCAGGGTGCAGGTGGGCATCGAGCTGGCGCACCTCAAACGCGTGGGCGACCAGATTGACCGCGCGGCCAACCGGCTGGCGATGGCACTGGTGATCTCGGCGCTCATCATCGGCTCATCGATCGTGATGACAGTGCGGGCCGGGCCCACCCTGTTCGGCTTGCCGCTGTTCGGGTTTCTGGGCTTCATGGGTGCGGCCGGCGGCGGGCTGTGGCTGGTGCGCGCCATCTGGCGTAGCCGCCGCGAGCGCGATGCGGACGACCAGTAAGCCGATGCAAGCCGGCAGCGAAAGCGTGTGTCGCTAAGGTGTGTCGCGCCGTACCAGGCCGCCGCGGCTTTGCCGGCCCCATTGCTTCTTGCCGGTGAGGAACACCCACCAGCCCCAGGCGGCGCCGGTGTGGCGCAGCAGCTGGAAGGTGAACGGCTCCACCAGCGCGGCCAGCAGGGCGAGCAGAAAGCTCGCCTGCGGCGCACCCGTGCGACCCTTGCGGTCGTGATTGACATCGCTTTCCGCCCAGCGTTTGTAAAGGTACACCGACCACAGATGAAAGCCCAGATCGATCACGATCTTGGCGCCGATCACACCGGCCACGGGCACCAGCACACCCAGCGTGCCGTTCACGAGGTAATACAGCAGCAGGAAGAAAGCCGTCAGGCCATACAGCGGCTGGAAGGTGTCTATCGCCTTCACCGGCAGCATGGCCAGGCCCAGCCAGCCGTAACGCGGGTCGCCCACCATGTCGCGGTACCAGTACTGCGTCTGCAGAAAACCGCCAAACCAGCGTCGCCGCTGCCGCAGAAAGGCGCCCACCGTGCCCGGCGCCTCGGTGCGTGCGCGGGCACCGCCCAGCACCCGCGTAGTCCAGCCCAGGCCACCGAGCGCCGCGTGACGGCGCAGGCGATGAATCAGCTCGTAGTCCTCTACCAGGCAGTCCGTGTCAAAGCCGCCCACCCGCAGCACGGCCTGCCGGCGAAAGCCGGCGAACGCGCCTGAAATCAACAGCAAACCGCCGACCTGCATCCACGCATAGCGCGACAGAAAATTGCGGATGTACTCATAGGTCTGGAACCACTGGAACAGCCGGCCCCCCAGCGACGGGCGGCACACCGGCGCCAGCACGCCGGTAGCGGCCACCAGATTTGCCTCGCTCGAGAAGGCCTGCCGCACCGCCGCAATGGCCTCGTGCTCCAGCAGCGTGTCGCCATCCACCGTCAGCACCGTCTCCGTCGTCATCTGCAGCACAGCGGCATTGAGTGCCTTCGCCTTGCCGCCATGCGGCAGGCGCAACCAGCCGAGCGAGGTGCCCGACACATTGACGCAGCTCATCGCCCCTTCGGCCGGGGGCGCCAGGCCGTACAGGCGCTGCAGCACGGCGGCGGTGCCATCGGTGGAGCCGTCGTCGGCCACCACGATCTGGTCCGGCAAATCACTTTGCGACAACAGCGCCGCCAGCGTGACGGGCAGCACCGCCGCCTCGTTGTGCGCCGCGACGATCACGCCCAGGCTCACGCGGGGGTGGGCCACATGCAGCACATCCACTGCCATGCCGGCCGACAGGGCCACCGGCGCGACCGCCCCCCGCGCCAGGTCGCGCGTCTGCCAGAACACAAAGACCAGCAGCACGGTGTCGTACACCACGTAGGCCACACCGGTGGACCACGCCAGCACGCTGGTCGAGACAAACGCCATGGCGAAAAGGCCCAGCCACAGCAGCGCAATGCTGCCGTGGATCAGGTGGCTGCGCAGCGGCGTGGGCGGCACCGAGTAGCGCGGCGACACGGTCTTGAGCAATGGCTCCAGAGAGGGTGGCAAAAGCAAATGTCCCGGACGAGGCCAAAGCCCCAGGTGCACCGGCGGGATGGCCGTGACTGAATGATGGCTGATACGCAGGGAAGTTCCGGCCGGATGCAGCAATGTCCCGCAAACTGCTCCGGCATCGCCACGCCCGGCGCGCAGCACACCGTGTGGCACGCTACCATGCTCGGCAAGGTCTCATCGCCATGCCCCGTGCCAGAAGCCTCGCCATGAACCCACAACCCAAATACACCCGCATTGCCATGCTGCTGCACTGGCTGGTGGCCCTGCTCATCAGCGCCAATCTGGTGCTGGTGTGGGTGGTGGACCACCTGCCCGACGAGCAGGTGCGCCCCGCCATCGACACGCACAAATCGCTCGGCATCACCCTGCTGGGGCTGGCCATCCTGCGCATGCTCTGGCGCTACACCCACCGGCCGCCCGCACTGCCGCCAGGCTACGCCCGGTGGGAGCGCCGCGCCTCACACGCCACGCATGCGCTGCTGTATCTGCTGATGTTCCTCATGCCGCTGTCGGGCTGGATGCACGACTCGGCCTGGAAGGACGCCGCCACCCATCCCATGCAGCTATTCGGCCTGTTCGAATGGCCCCGCATCGGCTGGATCATGACCCTCGAGCCCACCACGAAGGAAATGTGGCACAGCACCCTGGGCGCCGTGCACACCTGGGGCGGCTATTTGCTTTATGTGCTGTTCACACTGCATGTGGCCGGCGCGCTCAAGCACCAGCTCATCGACAAAGAGGCCGAGCTGCAGCGCATGTTGCCTTGAGGCCGAAGGTGCGCGAGACCACGGCTTGCGGCTTTATCCGCGGCGCTGACGTCAACCGCATTAACCGATAGGCCGCACGCCAATCCACGCGCCATGCGCCCAGAAGGCGAACCCGGCCCAGGCCGCCGCGCCCACCACCACCGTGATGGCCGTCGCTGCGGCATGGCCTGCCGGGTACACCGTGCCAGCCGCGCGGTCACGCCCCCGCGCCGCGCGGAAGTTCAGCACCGCCCACACCAGAAAGCTGCCGAACAGCACCACGTGCGCCACATTGCCGTTGGCCAGCAAATGCGCCAGCGCCCACACCTTCACCGCCAGCACCATCGGGTGGCGCAGCTTGGTCTTGATGGCGTTGCCCGGCACGTAAGCTGCGGCGAGGAAGATGAAAGCAATCAGCGTCAGCAGGCTGGCCAGGTGCCGCATGCCCACTGGCGGCGCCCACAGCTGCACCGGCTGCTGCCGCGCCATGCCAAAGCCCCAGACGATCATCACAAAACCCACCAGCGACAGCACGGCGATCAGGCCCTTCCATGGCAAGGGCCCGATGCGCGCGATCATGGCAGTGCGCCAGCCTTCGGCAAAGATGCGGACGGAGTGCGTGCCCAGAAAAAGTACCAAGCCCAGAATCAGTAGTGCCACGGTGTGCTCCTTGTTGTGTGGCTTGGATTATGCGGCGCTTGCCCTGCGCACGGTCGTTCTGGGTCCCCGTCCGTCCGCCCATCCCGAACCACGCCCGTTCGCCCTGAGCCTGTCGAAGGGCCATCACCACCACCACCCAGCCGCAGGCAAAATCACCCCATGCACCTCCAGGACCTCAACACCCCCGCCGCGCTGGTCGACACCGCCCGCATGCAGCGCAACATCGCACGCATGCAGCAACGCATGAACAGCCTTGGCGTGGCCTTCCGCCCGCACGTCAAAACCACCAAATGCATCGCCATCGCCCAGGCGCAGATTGCGGCCGGCGCACGCGGCATCACCGTGTCGACGCTGAAAGAGGCCGAGCAGTTTTTCGCCGCCGGCATCACCGACATTCTTTACGCCGTCGGCATGGTTGCGCCCAAACTCAAACAGGCCGCCGCCCTGATTGCCAGTGGCTGCGCGCTCAAGATCATTGCCGACAGCACCGACTCGGCCAGCGCCATCGTCGCCTGGTCGCGCGAGCACGGTGTGCCCTTTGAGGTGTGGATAGAAATCGACACCGACGGCCACCGCTCGGGCGTGCAGCCACAGGGCGACGAGCTCATCACCATCGGCAGGCTTCTTCATGAAGGCGGCCAAACCACCTTGGGCGGCGTCATGACCCACGCCGGCTCCAGCTACGACCTGAACACGCCCGCGGCACTGGAGGCCATGGCCGAGCAAGAGCGCAGCCTGTGCGTGCTGGCCGCCCAGCGCCTGCGCACCGCGGGTCTGCCCTGCCCGAATGTCAGCGTCGGATCCACACCGACCGCGCTGTCAGCCCGGCGGCTCGATGGCGTGACCGAAGTGCGCGCCGGCGTTTATGTGTTTTTTGATCTGGTCATGGCCAATGTGGGCGTGTGCTCGCCAGACGACGTGGCGCTGAGCGTGCTGACCACCGTGATCGGCCACCAGGCAGACAAGGGCTGGGCCATCGTCGACGCCGGCTGGATGGCCATGAGCCGCGACCGCGGCACGCAAAAGCAGCAGCATGACTACGGCTACGGCCAACTGTGCGACGCCAGCGGCCAGCGCATAGACGGCTACACCCTCACCGGCGCCAACCAGGAGCACGGCATCATCAGCCGCAGTGGCGAAGCCGATCTCGACATCGCGCAGCACTTCCCGGTCGGCACCCAACTGCGCGTGCTGCCTAACCACGCCTGCGCCACCGGCGCCCAGTTCCCGGAATACCACGCCATTTATCAGAAAGAAGGGGGCGACGAAGTCGGCCCCACCTGGCCGCGCTTCTACGGCTGGTGAGCACGGGCAAAGACCAACAAGGCCACCATGACCATCCAGCGCATCAACCCCAACACCATGGCCCCACCCGGCGGCCACTACAGCCACGCCACCGTCGCCAACGGCTTTGCCTTCATCTCAGGCCAGCTGCCCATCACCCCGGCAGGCGAAAAGCTCAACCAAGCCAGCTTTGAAGACCAGGCCACGCAGGTACTGGCCAATGTGCAAGCCGCGCTTGTTGCCGCAGGCAGCAGCGTCGCCCAGCTGGTGCAGGTGCGCGTGTACGTGACAGACATTGAGCACTGGCCAACCTTTAACCGCATCTACAAAGAGTGGGCCGACGCCGAGCCGCCGGCACGGGCAGTGGTGCCTGTGCCTGTGTTGCACTATGGGTTTTTGATTGAGGTAGAGGCGGTGGGTGTATTGAATTTGCTGTCAACGTAGCTTCTGCTCGGGCTTGTCCTTATTGAACTTTTGGTCGATTGCTCTCGAAAACATCCCGCCGTGGCCGAAAGCAAGGAAGCATCGCACGCGCATACCGCTTGCGTTACCCAGGCAATGCCCTGGGCCTCAACAATGTCCCGTTTGACTATGCTGTGTTTGAACCAAGACTTGCTCGATTTCTATACGGGAGCACCGATTGATTAAGTTCAGCGTATTCAAGTACTGCTAATTACTGTGTTGCCAAACTTTCGCGTTCAGGTGTCCCAGAAGTTGATTGACCGCTCTGATGACTCGTTTATGAAGCAGGCACTTCTACGGTTCAACAACCAGAAAATCTTGATGCCCAATCGATACGGCCCTGACCCAAAATTTCTTGAGGATCATGCTCGTCGGTTCGAATTCATTAAATAGTCATGCGCAACTTCGGTCGGGTCAGCCAGCATGACCCCCGCCTGCTACGGTCTGACAAGGATTAATAAGCTCCAGGCCCACGTAATCAAAGTCTTTGGTGTTGCGGGTAACCAGCCGCAAGTCATGATGCAAGGCTGTGGCGGCCAGCAGACTGTCGATGGCGGGTACGGGTCGCCCCGCCTGCGCAAGCAGCCGGCCCCAGTGGTCGGCCACCTCCGGGCCCACTGGCAAAATACGCTGGCCAAACCAGTCGCGCAAGTCGTGCTCCAGCCAGAGGCGCAGCTTCTCCCGTCGCTGGGTGTCTGCCACTTTCTCGACGCCTTTTCGAATTTCGCCCAGCGTCAAAGCGCTCAAAAACAGCGCATCATCCGGCGTATTGGCGAACCACCGCAGCACGGCGGCGTCCGGTTTGGGCCGCACCAGTTCGGAAAGCACGTTGGTGTCGATCAGGTAGCTCACAGGGCGATCTCGCGCGTCAAGCCGCCTTCTCGTTCTGTTTTCAGCTTGACGCCGACCATGGGCGAGCTGCGCATGAACTCCACAAATCCGGGTTTGGGATGCGTCAACCGCGCGTATTCCGCGCAAGAGACAAGTACAGCCACGGGCTCACCGCGTACCGTAATACCTTGAGGCCCTTCGCTCAGCGCGCGCTTGACGACCTCGCTGAATTTGCCTTTTGCTTCCTGCAGTTGCCACGTAGACATGAGGGCCTCCAATCTGGTCAGTCTAGTCAGATTGTACTTAACGGCCTTTCCCTGGGCAATATGGGGATTTGCCTACCCCACCGTGCCATGGTCGATTTCCAGACAACCCCTACACGTCGATATTCGCCGCTCGCAACGCATTCTGTTCAATAAATTCCCGACGCGGCTCCACCTCGTCGCCCATCAGCATGGTGAACACGCGGTCGGCTTCGATGGCGTCGTCGATCTGTACGCGCAGCAGTCGGCGCACGGTCGGGTCCATCGTGGTTTCCCAGAGCTGGGCGGGGTTCATCTCGCCCAGGCCCTTGTAGCGCTGGCGGGCGGTGGCGTTTTCGGCCTGGCCGATCAGCCACGCCATGGCCTGGCGGAAGTCGCTGATCTTTTCTTCCTTCTGGCGCTCGCCTTCGCCGCGCATGGCTTTGGCGCCTTCGCTGATCAGGCCCCTGAAGGTGGCGGCCGCGTCGGCCAGGGTGGCGTAGTCTGCGCCGTGCACAAAGTCTTGCGTGATGACGCTGCTCTTCACATTGCCGTGGTGGCGGCGGCTGATGCGCAGAATGGGTTTGTCGGTGCGCACGTCAAACTCACCCGCCACTTCGGCGGGGGCGCCGGTGGTGTTCAGCTCGCGCAGCTTGGCCTGCAGCGTGATGGCTGAGGCTTCCGCCTCGGCCACGGTGTCCAGGCTCAGGCTCACGCCGTCGGCAATGGCGCGCAGGGCCTCGGCGTCCATGTAGCCGCGCAGGCGGGCAATCACCGATTCAGCCAGCTGGTGCTTGCGGGCCAGCTCAGCCAGCGTGTCACCCGTTAGCACGGTGCTACCTTCGGCGCCGGTTTGCACACTGGCGTCTTTCAGCGCGATGCGCAGCAAAAAGCCGTCGAGCGCGGCGGTGTCTTTCAGGTACTGCTCTTCCTTGCCAGCCTTCACCTTGTACAGCGGCGGCTGCGCAATGTAGATGTGGCCACGTTCCACCAGCTCAGGCATCTGGCGGTAGAAGAAGGTCAGCAGCAGCGTACGAATGTGCGCGCCGTCCACGTCGGCGTCGGTCATGATGATGATGCGGTGATAGCGCAGCTTGGCGACGTTGAAGTCGTCGGTGCCGGCTGATCCGCCAGGGCCGCCCGCCTTGCCGATGCCGGTGCCCAGCGCGGTGATGAGCGTCAAAATCTCGTTGCTGGTCAGCAGCTTTTCGTAGCGGGCTTTCTCGACGTTCAGGATCTTGCCGCGCAGCGGCAGAATCGCCTGGAACTTGCGGTCGCGGCCCTGCTTGGCAGAGCCACCGGCGGAGTCACCCTCGACCAGGTAGATCTCGCACATCGCCGGGTCTTTTTCCTGGCAGTCGGCCAGCTTGCCGGGCAGTCCCATGCCGTCAAGCACGCCTTTGCGGCGCGTCATGTCGCGGGCCTTGCGAGCAGCCTCGCGGGCACGTGCGGCTTCGATGATCTTGCCAACGATGATCTTGGCGTCGTTCGGCCGCTCCTGCAGGTAGTCGTTCAGCAGGCGGCTCACGATGTCTTCGACCGGGCCGCGCACCTCGCTGCTGACCAGTTTGTCCTTGGTCTGGCTGCTGAACTTGGGCTCGGGCACCTTCACGCTCAGCACGCAGCACAGGCCCTCGCGCATGTCGTCACCCGTCACCTCGACCTTGGCCTTCTTGGCCATCTCGGTGTCGTCGATGTACTTGTTGATGATGCGCGTCATGGCGGCGCGCAGACCCGTCAGGTGGGTGCCGCCGTCGCGCTGTGGAATGTTGTTGGTAAAGCAAAGCACTTGCTCGCTGTAGCCGCTGTTCCATTGCATGGCCAGCTCCACACCGATGTTGGTGCCCTGGTCGCTCTGGCGGTCACCCATGGCCGAGAACACATTGGGGTGCAGCACCGTCTTGCCCTTGTTGATGAACTCGACAAAGCCTTTCACACCGCCGGCACCCGAGAAGTCATCTTCCTTGCCGCTGCGCTCGTCCTTCAGGCGGATGCGCACGCCGTTGTTCAGAAAGCTCAGCTCGCGCAGGCGCTTGCTGAGAATCTCGTAATGGAAATCGTTGTTTTCCTTGAAGATGTCGGTGTCCGGCAGAAAGTGCACCTCGGTGCCGCGCTTGTCGGTATCGCCGATCACCTTCATCGGCGACACGTCAATGCCGTCCACCTGCTCGATGATGCGGTTCTGCACAAAGCCGCGCGAAAATTCCGTCACATGCACCTTGCCGTCGCGGCGGATGGTCAGGCGCAGCATCTTGCTCAGTGCATTCACGCAGCTCACGCCCACGCCATGCAAGCCACCTGAGACCTTGTAGCTGTTCTGGTTGAACTTGCCGCCCGCGTGCAGTTCGGTCAGCGCGATCTCGGCAGCCGAGCGTTTAGGCTCGTGCTTGTCGTCCATCTTGATGCCGGTTGGAATGCCGCGGCCGTTGTCGGTGACGCTGACCGAGTTGTCCGAATGGATGGTGACCACGATGTCGTCGCAATGCCCGGCCAGTGCCTCGTCGATCGAGTTGTCGACCACCTCGAACACCAGGTGATGCAAGCCGGTGCCGTCAGATGTGTCGCCGATGTACATGCCAGGGCGCTTGCGTACGGCCTCCAGGCCTTCCAGGATCTGGATCGAGCCCTCGCCATAGGCTTCGGACGCGCCGGCCTGGTTGGTGTCGATCTTGGGCTGGAAATTGGAACTTCCCTCGCCTGCAGCGCCATCTGTCACATGCACTTGGTCGGCTTGGTTCGGTTTGTTGTCGTCTGTCATGGCCAGCTTTATGTCCGGGGTTCGTCCGAATTGCTTCGGTTTCTTCAATCTCTTGAATGACCAAACCCGCGGAGAGTCGCGGGTCTGTCGGGGGTTTCGCGCGGTGGGCGCGGGAGGTTTTCGCCTTAAATCCGCATCGGCATCACGACGTATTTGAAGGCTGCGTCGTCGGGAATGGTGAGCAGCGCCGAACTGTTGGAATCGGCCAGCTCGATCTTCACCATGTCCTGGTCCATGTTGGCCAGAGCGTCGATGAGGTAGGTGACGTTGAAGCCGATTTCGATGGCATCGCCACCGTAGTCGATGTCGAGTTCATCGACCGCCTCTTCCTGCTCGGCGTTGTTGGAAGCCACCCGCAGCGTGCCGGGCTCGATGTTCAGGCGCACACCCTTGAACTTCTCGCTGGTAAGAATCGCGGTGCGCTGCAGGCTGGCCAGCAGCGGCACACGGCCCAGGGTGATGATGTTCTTGTGGTTCTTGGGGATGACACGGTTGTAGTCGGGGAACTTGCCCTCGACCAGCTTGGTGACGAACTCCATGCCTTCGAAGCTGAACTTGGCCTGGTTGCCGGCGAATTGCATCTCGATGGCGCCTTCCTTGTCGCTCAGCAGACGCTGCATCTCCAGCACCGTCTTGCGCGGCAGGATCACTTCCTGCTTGGGCACTTCCACGTCAAGCGTGGCCGACGAAAACGCCAGGCGGTGGCCGTCTGTGGCCACCAGGCTGAGCTGCTTGCCTTCAGCGACGAACAGGATGCCGTTGAGGTAGTAGCGGATGTCGTGCACCGCCATCGCGAACGAGACCTGATTGAGCAGCTCCTTGAGCACCTTCTGCGGCACCGAGAAGCTGGGGCCGAAGCTGGCGGCTTCCTGCACCAGCGGAAAGTCTTCTGCCGGCAGCGTCTGCAGCGTGAAGCGGCTCTTGCCGCCCTTGAGGATCAGCTTGTTCTGCGACGACTCGAGCGACACCGTCTGGTCGCTCGGCATGGAACGCAGGATGTCGATCAGCTTGCGCGCACCGACCGTGGTGGTGAAGTTGCCGCTGTCGCCATCCAGGTCCGCCGTGGTGCGGATCTGGATTTCAAGATCGCTCGTCGTGAGCTGCACCTGTGCGCCGGTCTTTCGGATCAGCACGTTGGCCAGGATAGGCAGGGTGTGCCTGCGCTCCACGATGCCGGAGACCGATTGCAGGACCAACAAAACTTTATCCTGGGTGGCTTTCAGAACGATCATGACTTCCTCTTGTTTCTCTTTAATTCTTTAATTCAAATTAGTAGTAGTAGTAAGGGCGGCACATTTCTGTGGACAGTGCCATTTTCCCCTTTTTGATCAACCACTTGGCGTTTGTTTAACCTTGTGTTCAGTCGCCTCTGAACCGCACTGCCGGATATGAACAACTTTGCATTGTCATCTGCTTCTGTGGATAACTGTCTGGTTGTTCAAAAGTTGTCCCCATGGTTGTCATTGATGCCATTTTTCAGCCTTTCAGGGTCTGTTCCAGCACGTGCAGCTGCTGGTTGAGCTCGGTCATCTGCTGGCGCTCGGCTGACATCTTGCGCACGGCGTGCAGCACCGTGGTGTGGTCGCGCCCGCCAAACAGCTCGCCGATCTCCGGCAGGCTCTTCTGGGTCAGTTCCTTGGCCAGGTACATAGCAATCTGGCGCGGCCGGGCAATGCTGGCCGGGCGCTTCTTGCTGTACATGTCGGCGACCTTGATCTTGTAATAGTCGGCCACCGTCTTCTGGATGTTCTCCACGCTGATCTGCCGGTTCTGGATGGACAGCAGGTCGCGCAGCGCCTCCCGGGCCAGCTGGATGGAGATTTCCTTCAGGTTGAAGCGCGAGTACGCCAGGATCTTGCGCAGCGCGCCTTCGAGTTCGCGCACGTTGGAGCGGACGTTCTTGGCCACGAAAAACGCGACCTCTTCCGGCATCACGGCGCCTTCGGCTTCTGCCTTGCGGATCAGGATGGCCACGCGCATTTCCAGCTCGGGCGGCTCGATGGCGACGGTGAGGCCCGAGTCAAAGCGCGACACCAGGCGCTCATGGATGTCCGTCAGACCCTTGGGATAGGTGTCGCTGGTCATCACAATGTGCGACTTTTTGGTCAACAGGGCCTCGAAGGCGTTGAAGAACTCTTCCTGGGTGCGGTCCTTGTTGGCGAAGAACTGGACGTCGTCGATCAGCAGCAGGTCGAGCGAGTGGTAGCGCTCCTTGAACTCGTCGAAAGTCTTGCGCTGATAGGCTTTAACCACATCGGATACAAATTGCTCCGCGTGGATGTAGAGAACTTTGGCGGCCGGGTTGTCGGCGAGCAGCTTGTTGCCGATGGCGTGCATCAGGTGGGTTTTGCCCAGACCGACGCCGCCGTAGATAAAGAGCGGGTTGTAAAGCTGCCCGAGGCTGCTGGAAACATGCAGCGCCGCGGCCCGTCCCATGCGGTTGGCGGTGCCCTCGATCAGGGTGTCAAAGGTCAACGCCGTGTTCAGGCGGTTCTTGAAGGGAGCGCCCGCGGCTTCTTCAGGCACACCCAGGCCAATCGGCTCCGGCACGCCCGAGCCTTCAAAACTTCTTACTAAAGAAACGGACCTGCTGGGCGCTTCGCGCGGAGCAAGTGCTAACTCAATCGGAATGCTCTGACCGGAAATCTTCTCGATCAGGGCCGAAATGCGGCCAGCGTACTGGGCCCGGACCCAGTCGAGCTTGAAGCGGTTGCCCACCTGCACAGTGACTTTGGACAGGTCTGGCGCCACATCCACCACCAGCGGACGGATCCAGGTGTTGAACTGCTGCTCGGGCAGTTCCTGCGCCAGATGGTCGACGCAGTTTTGCCACAAATCGTGGCTCGGGTCTGGGGTAATTCCCTCGGTCATGGGTGTCGGGGCCGTGTCGCCAGCGGTGTGGTGGCCATCTTGTTCTGGTGGCGCTGCTTGTGGATATTGTTAATTTTGGGCACTTGCGATTGTAGTCCGCACAGTGAGTTATCCACAAAATAAAAGCCCCGGGTTTCAACCTATTTCCAGGTGCCGGCGACAGTGTCCCAACGGCGGCTTGACCGGGCGAGGGGCCTCATCAGGGACGGCAGCAGGCCGTGCCGGGGAGGCGCCGGCTGGGATGGGCGGCGGCGGCTGAATTTCGCCCGATCTGAGCCTTTACGCCCACAATGCCGCCTAAGCTGTTGCCTGGATTGGGAAATCTGCGATAATCATGGGTTCCCCGATTCGTAGCGGATTGACGCTGCTCGCCCGGCTCTGCCGGCGTGTGCATGCTGCATGTCCTGCGGGCTTGCAGAGCTGGCTGTGTTGTATGGCCACCAAGATCATTCGAATTGCTCGGGAGCACACAGCGAACCGGCCCTTGGGCTGGTCGGCTCAACAGGACTGGATTCATCATGAAACGCACATACCAACCTTCCAAAGTCAAGCGCGCACGCACGCACGGTTTCCTGACCCGCATGAAAACTCGCGGTGGTCGCGCCGTGATTGCTGCACGCCGCGCCAAGGGCCGCAAGCGTCTGGCCGTCTAAGTCCGCGCTTCCTGCAGGCTGTTTGCCCCTCGTTCCTGAACTGAAGCCGGGTGCTCGTGCAGCGGCTTCAAACCAGACCCCAGTTTCAGGCCGTGCTGGCGGGTGCCATCGTTGCCAAAACGACGCACTTTGCCCTGCACCGCAACGCACTGGACACGAAATTGGACGTCAAAGCCATGCCCGGTGAAGCCGGCGCGGCCAAAACGACGGGTTTTGAGAGACCGCTGTTTCCCCGGCAGGACTTCTGGATCGGGGCCATGGTTCCCAAGCGCTGGGCCAAGCGGGCCGTCACGCGCAATGCCATCAAAAGGCAGATCTACACCGTGAGCGCAGACTTTTCGCACCAGTATCCCCAGGCCGCCTACGTGGTACGCCTGCGGCGCGACTTTTCCCGCAAGGAATTCATCAGCGCCACCTCGGAGCCGCTCAAACAGGCGGTTCGCACCGAGGTGCAGGCCTTGCTGCTGGCCGGAGTGGCGGCGCCATGAGCGCGCCGGGACTGGCCGCGCTGGCTGGCGTGGCGATGCGCTTGCCGCAAACCGTGCTCATCGGGCTGGTCAAGGCTTACCGTCTGTTGCTCAGCCCCTGGCTGGGCTCGGCCTGCCGCTTCGAACCCAGCTGCTCCGCCTATGCACTGCAGGCGCTGGCACAGCGCGGCGCCGTGGCGGGCAGCTACCTCACCCTGCACCGGCTGGCACGTTGCCAGCCCTGGTGTGCAGGCGGCCATGACCCGGTGCCACCGCCCCGGGCCGGCCGCCCGGCTTTCCTCTTCTCCCGTCTGGTGAACCCAGCGACCCCACCCTCTTCTGAAAAGACGCAGTCATGAACGACATCCGCCGCACCATCTTGTGGGTGATATTTGGTTTCTCCATGGTCCTGCTCTGGGACCAATGGCAGGTGTACAACGGCCACAAGCCCACCTTCTTCCCCTCGTCCGCGCAGAATCAGGTGGCCAAGGCCGCCACGCCTGCAGCTTCTGCGGCTGCGGGAGGTGCAGCCGCCGTGCCGGCACCTGTTGCCGTCGCGGCCGCGGCAGGAACCCCGGGCGCCGTGCCTGCCGGCGCGCCAGCCCTGGCGGCCAGCGTCAGCCGCGAGCGCGTGGTGGTCAACACCGATGTGCTGTCGCTGACCTTTGACAGCGAAGGCGGCACGCTGGTGCATTCCGCCTTTGTGAAATACCAGGACGCCGCGCAGAAAGACCAGGGCTTTGTGCTGCTGGACGAAAGCACCAACCGCGTCTACCTGGCGCAAAGCGGCCTGATCTCTGGCGGTGCCGGCGGCGCCGTGGGCGCCCTGCCCACCCACAAGACGCCCATGGCGGTGGTGCCCGGCGAGCGCGCTCTCAAGGACGGCCAGAACGAACTGCAGGTCAGGTTCGAGTCGGCCGACGTGGGCGGCGTGAAGCTGGTCAAAACCTACACGCTCAAACGCGGCGCCTACGACGTCGCGGTGCGCCACGAGATCATCAACACCGGCACCGCAGCCATCACCCCGCAGCTTTACATGCAGCTGGTGCGCGACGGCAACAAGCCGCCCGGAGAGTCCTCGTTCTATTCCACCTTCACCGGCCCAGCCATCTACACCGAAGCCAAGAAGTATCAGAAGGTCGAGTTCAAGGACATCGAGAACAACAAGGTCGACGTCGAGAAGCAGTCGAGCAACGGCTATGTGGCCATGGTGCAGCACTACTTTGCAGCGGCCTGGATTCTGGGCGACGGCATCAAGCGCGACCTGTTCTTCCGCAAGGTGGACAACAACCTCTACGCCGTCGGCATGATCACGCCGCTGGATGCGATTGCGGCCGGCACCACCAAGGCCATTGACGCCAAGTTCTTTGTCGGCCCCCAGGAAGAAAAGACGCTGGAAGCCATCGCGCCCGGCCTGGAACTCGTCAAGGACTACGGCTGGCTCACGATCCTGGCCAAGCCGCTGTACTGGCTGCTCGACAAGCTGCACGGCTTCATCCACAACTGGGGCTGGTCCATTGTGGCGCTGGTGCTGCTGCTGAAGATCGCCTTTTACTGGCTCAACGCCAAGGCCTACGCCAGCATGGCCAAGATGAAGGCCATCAACCCCAGGATCATGGAAATGCGCGAGCGGCTGAAAGACAAGCCGCAGGAAATGCAGCAGGCCATGATGAAGATCTACCGCGAGGAAAAGGTCAACCCGATGGGCGGCTGCTTCCCGATCATGGTCCAGATTCCGGTGTTCATTGCCCTGTACTGGGTGCTGCTGTCCAGCGTCGAGATGCGCAACGCGCCGTGGGTAGGCTGGATCCACGATCTCTCGGCGCCCGATCCCTTCTTCATCCTGCCGATCGTGATGACGCTCACCACCATGCTGCAGACCGCGCTGAACCCGGCGCCGCCGGATCCGATGCAGGCCAAGCTGATGTGGTTCATGCCGCTGATCTTCAGCGTGATGTTCTTCTTCTTCCCGGCCGGCCTGGTGCTGTACTGGATCACCAACAACATCCTGTCGATCGCCCAGCAGTGGGTCATCAACACCCGGATGGGCGTGCCGCCGCAGTTCAACCTCCCGAAATTTAAGTAACCCCCCGAAGCGTCTTCGACGCGGTGCCGTCGCCAGAGGCGAAGGCCCTTCGTGGCCGTCCACACCTGCTCAAGCAGGTGTGGAGCCGCGGCCCCTCAGCCCCCAGGGGGCGACATCTACGGCCCGGCAAAGCCGGTTCCGCGATGTCCCTTGATAATCCCGTGATGCTGGCACGCCACCAAGACCCGATTGTTGCCATCGCCACCGCCCCCGGGCGTGGCGCGGTCGGCATTGTGCGCGTGTCGGGCCCACACCTCGCACCTGTGGTGGCCGCGATTTGCGGGCGCCCTCTGGCGCCCCGGCATGCGACCTACCTGCCTTTCAGTGACGCCGCCGGCCAGGTCATCGACCAGGGGCTGGCCATTCACTTCCCGGCCCCGCATTCCTACACCGGCGAGGACGTGCTGGAACTGCAGGCCCACGGCGGGCCAGTGGTACTGCAACTGCTGCTGGCGCGCTGCCTCGAGGCCGCCGCGAGCGTGGACCCGGCCACCGGCCAGACCCGGCTGCCGCGCCTGCGCATGGCCCAGCCCGGCGAGTTCACCGAGCGTGCCTTCCTGAACGACAAGATCGATCTGGCGCAGGCCGAAGCCATTGCCGACCTGATCGACGCCAGCACCGAAACCGCCGCACGGTCTGCCGCGCGCTCCATGTCGGGCGAGTTCTCCGCCGCCATCCACACCTTGCTGGAGCAACTCATCCACCTGCGCATGCTGGTCGAGGCGACGCTGGACTTCCCCGAGGAAGACATCGATTTCCTGCAGAAGGCCGACGCGGCGGGCCAGCTGGCACGGCTGCAGCAGACCCTGCAGGCGGTGATGCAGCGCGCGGTGCAGGGCGCCATCCTGCGCGAGGGCATCAAGGTGGTGATTGCCGGGCAACCGAATGCGGGCAAGAGCTCGCTGCTCAATGCCCTCGCCGGCGCCGAACTGGCCATCGTGACGCCGATCGCCGGCACCACGCGAGACAAGGTCACGCAACTGATCCAGATCGACGGCGTGCCCCTGCATGTGGTGGACACCGCCGGTCTGCGCGAAGCATTGGACGAGGTGGAAAAAATCGGTGTGGAACGGGCCTGGGCCGAAATTGAAACCGCCGATGCCGTGCTGTTCCTCCACGACCTGACGCGGCACGACGCCGCCGCACCCCCAGCGGGCACAGAGAGCTATGCGGCGGCCGATCGGCGGATTGCCGCAGTACTGGCCGACAAGCTGCCCCAGGGCACGCCCGTCATCGACGTCTGGAACAAGACCGACCAGGTTTCGCCGGAGCGACTGAGAGACCTGGCGGAAACAGGCGACACGCGGGTCGGCAGCGTGCAGATCTCTGCCAAAACAGGCGCCGGCCTGCAAGGCCTCCGGCAGCGCCTTTTGCAGGTGGTGGGTTGGCAGGCCGCGCCGGAGGGCGTGTTCATGGCCCGCGAACGCCATGTGCAGGCCCTCAGGCGGGTGGCGGCGGCCCTCGACACCGCCAGCCGGCAAATCCATGTACCCCAGCCTGCGCTGGATCTGCTGGCGGAGGACCTGCGGCAGGCGCAAGGACACCTGAGCGAGATCACCGGTGAGTTCACGCCGGACGACCTGCTGGGCGAAATCTTTTCGAAGTTCTGCATCGGCAAATAGGGCGCTGCCGGCGACGTGTTTGCCTGCGATTACAAACAGCGCGGCCGCTGTATCAGGTGTAAGGGGCCGTTAACACGCCTTGCCGGGCCCCGGGTGCGCCGGTATTGTCCGGGGACCATGAACGCTCCACTGCCTTCTGCCATCCGCTTTGACATCCAGGGCCTGGCCAAGGCCATTGCGCATTGCCATGCCAGTGACGCGCTGCGCTGCCAGTTCAGCCCGCCGAACTGGGACATCCTCTCCAGCTACATGCAGCCCTTTGCCCTGAACAGCGGTCAGGTGCTGATGGAACAGGGCGCACAGGACCGGACGCTCTACTTCATCGAGAGCGGCACACTGAGCGTTCACTACGAGGACGACAAGGCCCGCGTCCGCATGGCCATGGTCGGTGCCGGCACCGTGGTGGGCGAGGGCGCCTTCTTCTCGCACCTCCCGCGCAGCGCCACGGTGCAGGCCTCCACGCCCTGCAAGCTGTGGTGCCTGACGGCCACGCGCTTCCTGGAACTGGCCAACCGCCACAGCCCGATTGCCCTGGAACTGACGATGGCCATGGGCGCCGTCATGGCCAAGCGGCTCTACAACCGGCCCAGGCGCGTGGCCGTGACCTGAAGGGTGCACCCGCCGTGCCTTGCTGGTCAAAAGCTGACAGTCCCACGCAGAACGACCAGCGATGTGACTTTTTACCGGGGCACGGGCCGCGCCGCTGGCTGCATCTCGCTACATTACAGGTTGATACCCGTTCCGCCGGCATCTCGCCGGCGGCCCCTTTTCGGCACTGGCAGCCGCCCGCCCCGTTCCGGGCGCATGGCTGGATGAGCATTCAACGGAAAAGCTGAGCATGTCATTTTTCAACTGGTTTTCTGGCAAGTCCCACCATCGCACGGGCGGCAGCGCCGAGCGCAAGCGTGCGGAGACCGGGCGCGAGAAGTCGGGTGACGGCATGCCGGCACGGCTGGCGCCCGACGCCATGCGCAGTGAAAACCGCACGGAATCCGGCAAGCTCAAACGCCACGCCCGCCGCGACCAGTTGTATGTCGCGATCCGTGAAGCCATGACCCGTGCCGGCGTGCTGTCGTCGGGCTACAAGTTCAAGGTGCTGTCGCTGGACCCGCGCGGCAATGAGTTCATGGTGATGGTGGACCTGGCCCGTGGCTTCACCGACCCCGAGCAGTTCGGCGAGATCGAGACCCAGATCATCCAGCACGCCAGGGCACGGTTCGAGATCACGGTCCCCGCGGTGTACTGGCGCATGGACGAGATCGCCGCGGTGCGAAAACCCAAGCCGGCGGCCCAGCCCGTCGCCAGCCCCGCGTCTGCGTCACCACGCTACGAGCCGATCCAGGCCGATGAAGTGGCGGCTTTCAAGCGGGCCCTGCTGGCAGCGTCCGCGCAAGGCCCCTTGCCCGGTGCGGCGAGCACCGCCGCGCACGGCGCCAAGACCCGCCAGGGCCCGCACTCCTACACCCTGCTCACCGGCTTCGAGGACACGGAAATGGCGGAGTCTCCCACCATGCCTGCGCTCAGCACCACGCAGTACGGCGACCTCAACTAGCGCCTGTTCACGCCCCCGCGAAATCCACCAGCGTGAAGAGCGCCAGGCCGGCGCTGCGCAGCTTGGCCGAACCCCCCAGTTCCGGCAGATCGACAATGGCCGCGCCCTCGATGACGACGGCCCCCAGCTTTTCCAGCAGCACCCGGCCCGCCATCATGGTGCCGCCGGTGGCGATCAGGTCATCGATCAGCAGCACCTTCTGGCCCGGCGTCACCGCGTCGGTGTGCAGCTCCACGGTGGCGCTGCCGTACTCCAGCTCATAGGTTTCCTGCACCGTGGTGAAGGGCAGCTTGCCCTTCTTGCGGATCGGCACAAAACCCACGCCGAGCTCGTAGGCGACCACCGCCCCCAGGATGAAACCCCGCGCGTCCAGCCCCGCCACCACATCCGGCCGCAGGGCGGCGTCCATGTAGCGGTGCACAAAGGCGTCGATCAGCACGCGAAAGACCTTGGGGTTTTGCAGCAGCGGCGTGATGTCGCGGAACTGCACGCCCGGCGCCGGCCAGTCGGGTACGGTGCGGATGTGCTGGCGCAGGTACTGGCTGACGGTCAGGCCGCGGGGGGCGTCGCTCATGTGGTCGCTCGTCTTGCCGATGTGTGCGGGCGGGAATGGGGCAGGGAAAGGCTGCATGGCGTATCCCAAAAAAGTGCAAGCCCGTATTTTGCCGCCTGCCCCGCGAAGCGCGGGCAGGCGGCCATGTGGCGCAGCTGCGATCGTTTGGCCTTCAAAGGGGTTGAGCGGCCTCAGGCGGGGCGGCCACGCAGCAACAGCTCTTCGGCCACGGCCAGCGCCGCCGGGCGGCCTGACAGCACCAGGGTGTCACCACCGTCCAGGCGCGAGTCGTCCTGCGCTTCGTGGGTCTTGCCGTTGCTGCGGCGCAGGCTGACCACCCGAACACCGGTGGCGTCCAGTGCCAGCGTGCCCAGCGCCTTGCCGATCCAGCGATGGCCCAGCGGCAGCGTGACGGTCGCGAGCCGCTCCTGGTCGAGTTCGTTCACGGTGTCGTCGTCGGCCCCGCGGAAGTAGCCGCGCAGCAGGTTGTAGCGCGCGTCGCGCTGGTCCTGCACCACGCGGATCACGCGGCGCATCGGTACGCCCACCAGCGCCAGGGCATGGCTGGCCAGCATCAGGCTGCCCTCGATGGCCTCGGGCACCACCTCGGTGGCGCCGGCGGCCTGCAATTTCTCGAGATCGTGGTCGTCCACCGTGCGGATGATCACCGGCACATGCGGTGCCTGTGCCCGCGTGTTGGCCAGCACCTTGAGGGCACTGGCCGTGTCCAGATAAGTCACCACCACGGCACTGGCCCGTGACAGGCCGGCGGCCATCAGCGACTGCAGGCGCACTGCGTCGCCAAACACCACCGAATCGCCGGCCGCTGCGGCCTGGCGCACGCGGTCAGGGTCCAGGTCCAGGGCCATGTACTGGATGCCCTCGGCCTCGAGCACGTGGCCCAGGTTCTGGCCGCAGCGGCCGTAGCCGCAGATGATGACGTGCTTGCTGGTGTTGATGGACTTGCGCGCGATGGTGGTCATCTGCAGCGACTGTTGCAGCCATTCGCTGGCGACCAGTTTCATCACGATGCGGTTGCTGTACATGATGATGAAAGGCGTGGCCAGCATCGACAGCACCATGCTGGCCAGGATCGGATTGAGCAGGGCCGGCGGCACCAGGCCGTTGCCTTGCGCCAGCGACAGCAGTACAAAACCGAACTCCCCGGCCTGCGCCAGATAAAGGCCCGTGCGCAGTGACACACCGGCAGTTGCGCCCAGCGACCGCGCCAGCAAGGTGACCAGCCCCAGCTTGAACAGCACCGGCAGGGTGACCAGCACGATCACCAGCGGCCAGCGTTCCAGCACCAGGCGCCAATCCAGCATCATGCCGATGCTGATGAAAAACAGGCCCAGCAGCACATCGTGGAAGGGGCGGATGTCGGTTTCCACCTGGTGCTTGTACTCGGTCTCGGAAATCAGCATGCCGGCGATGAAGGCGCCCAGCGCCAGGCTGAGGCCGGCCCGCTCGGTCAGCCACGCAAGGGCCAGCGTGACCAGCAGCAGGTTGAGCACGAAGAGCTCCTCGCTCTTGCGCCGCGCCACCAGGGTGAGCCACCAGCGCATCAGGCGCTGCCCGCCGGTGAGCAGCACGCCCAGCAGCACCGTGGCCTTGAGCGCTGCAATGCCCAGCGCGGTGAACAGCTGGTCCGCCGGCGAGCCCAAGGCGGGAATCAGCACCAGCAGGGGCACCACCGCCAAGTCCTGGAACAGCAGCACGCCCATCACGCGCTTGCCGTGCTCGGACTCCAGCTCCAGCCGCTCCGACAGCAGCTTCACCACAATCGCCGTGCTGCTCATGGCGATCGCGCCCGACAGCGCCAGCGCGGTTTGCCAGCCCATCTTCCAGAGCGTGGGCGCCAGGCTGGCGAGAAACAGCGACCCGGCCGTCGCCATCAGGACGGTGAGCGTGACCTGCAGCATGCCCAGCCCGAACACGTGGCGGCGCATGGAGCGCAGCTTGGAGAGGTTGAACTCCAGCCCGATCACGAACATCAGGAACACCACGCCGAACTCGCCCAGATGGCGCACGCCATCGGCGTTTTGCGACAGGGCCAGCGCGTTGGGGCCAATCACCACCCCCACGGCGAGATACCCCAGCATGGGGGGCAGCTTGAAAAAGCGGCAGGCCACCACCCCCAGCACCGCGGCCAGCAGGTACAACAGGGTGACTTCAAGCGCGCTCATCCGTGGATGGTAGCCGAGGCGTGCCGGTGCGGGTCTGTACGCTCGTGGGGCCATGGTGTCCTCGATAGAATGGCCTCATGAGCTTTCACGCCGAGAATTTTGACGCCGCGCAGGCGCTGGCCCTGGCCAGAAAGACTTTTGAGATCGAGGCGGCAGCCGTGCAGGGCCTCATGGGGCGTGTGGGCCGGGAGTTTGCCGACGCCGTCGCGCTGATGCTGTCATGCCGCGGGCGTGTGGTGGTGATGGGCATGGGGAAAAGCGGGCACATCGGCCGCAAGATCGCGGCCACGCTGGCGTCCACGGGCACGCCTGCCCTGTTCGTTCATCCGGCCGAGGCCAGCCACGGCGATCTCGGCATGATCACGACCGACGATGTGGTGCTGGCGATTTCCAACAGCGGCGAGAGCGAAGAGCTCACCGTGATCCTTCCGGTGCTGAACCGCCAGGGCGTGGCCCTGATCGCCATCACCGGAGGCCTGCAGTCCACGCTGGCGCAGCAGGCCCGCGTCACACTCGACTGCAGCGTGGCCGTGGAGGCCTGCCCACTCAATCTCGCACCGACAGCCAGCACCACGGCACAGCTGGCCATGGGCGACGCGCTGGCGGTGGCGCTGCTCGATGCGCGCGGCTTCAAGGAAGAAGACTTTGCGCGGTCCCATCCCGGCGGCGCGCTGGGCCGAAAACTGCTTACGCACATCAGCGACGTGATGCGGACCGGTGACGCCGTGCCGATGGTGAGCCCGGGGACCGGCTTCACCGAGCTGATGCGCGAGATGAGCGCCAAGGGGCTGGGTGCCTCCGCCGTGGTGGACGACAGGCAGCAGGTGCTGGGCATCTTCACCGACGGCGACCTGCGCCGGCTGATTGAAAAAGGCGTGGACCTGCGCAGCAGCAGCGCGGGCGAGGTCATGCACCCCAACCCGCAGACCGTGCGCGCAGACGCGCTGGCCGTGGAGGCCGTGGCCCTGATGGAGCAGTACCGCATCAACAGCGTGCTGGTGGTGGACGAGGCCGGGGCGCTGTGCGGCGCCCTCAACACCAACGACCTGATGCGCGCCAAAGTCATATGAGGAAGTTGGCCCCCACGCTTTTCGCTTCGCGTCATGCGCTGGACATGCCTGCGCCAGAGGCGTTGGCCCTTCCTCCCGTCCAAACCTGCGCAGGCAGGTTTGGAGCCGCGGTCGTCAGCCCCTCGGGGGCCGCTCCGCCTGCGGTCTGGCGAAGCCAGTCCCGCGGCTCCTGCTTGAAAAGACAGATGTCAGCGCTTGGCACGGCGAAGTGGTCTCTGATCGGTGCCGCGTGATGGATGGGACACCCGCACTGAACTTCCCGCCTGAACTGCTGCTGCGTGCCCAGGGCATCCGCGTGGTGTTTCTGGACGTCGATGGCGTCCTCACCGATGGCGGTCTGTACCTCTCCGAACAGGGAGAGACCCTCAAGCGCTTCAACACGCTGGACGGGCACGGCCTGAAGCTGCTGCAGAAAGCGGGCATCACGCCGGCCGTCATCACGGGCCGTGACAGCCCCGCACTGCGTACGCGCCTGCATGCCCTGGGCATCACCCACGCCCACTTCGGCACCGAAGACAAATTGCCGGCAGCCGAGGCAACGCTGGCTGCCCTGCAGCTCGACTGGCCGGCCGCCGCGGCGATGGGCGACGACTGGCCCGACCTGCCCGTGATGCGCCGCGCGGCATTGAGCTGTGCGCCGCTCAACGCGCACATGGAAGTCAGCAGCCAGGCCCACCATGTGACCCGGCTCGCCGGCGGCCACGGCGCCGTGCGTGAGCTGTGCGACCTGTTGCTGGTGGCCAGCGGGCGCTATGCCGGCCTGCTGCAGGAGTACACGCGGTGAACGCCGTGCTGCCGGAGCGCGGGCCGTTGCAGACCCTCAAGGCGGCGTGGCGCCAGGGCCTGCGGCTGTGGGACCGCCTGGCGATCTACACGCCGCTGGCGATGATGGGCGTGCTGGCCCTGGCCACCTACTGGCTGGTGCGCAACACGCCGGCCATGGTGCCGCCCGAGGTGGTGAAGGAAGCCCGGCACGAGGTGGATTACTTCCTGCACAAGTTCACCGTCAAGACCTTCGATGAGCAGGGCCAGCTCAAGAGCGAGCTGTTCGGTGTGGACGGGCGCCATTTTGCCGATACGGACATCCTGGAAATCGACGCCGTGCGCATCCGCAGCGTCAGCGCCAAGGGGCGGGTCTCCAACGCCACCGCCAACCGCGCCTATGTCAACGGCGACGGCTCGGAAGTGCAGCTGACCGGCAATGCGCTGGTGGTGCGCGAAGCCAGCCGTGACCCCGATGGCAAGGAGGTGCCGCGCATGGAGTTCCGCGGGGACTTCCTGCATGCCTTCCTCAACGATGAGCGCGTGCAGTCGCACAAGCCCGTGGTGTTGATTCGTGGCCAGGACCAGTTCACCGGCGACACCTTTGACTACGACAACCTCGACCAGGTGGCCAACCTCAAGGGCCGTGTGCACGGCATTCTGGTGCCGCGCTCGGCGGCCGGCACCGCTGCGGGTGCCGCCGCTGCGTCTCCTGCATTGCCGGCGGCCAGGCCCTGATGTCCCGGCTGGTCCTGATCACCGGCGCGTCCAGCGGCATCGGCCAGGCGCTGGCCCTTCGCTACCATGCGGCCGGTTACCGGCTGGCGCTGGTGGCACGGCGCACCGCCGAGGTTCAGGCCTGGGCTGCGGCGCAGGCCCTGAGCCCGGACCGTTATCAGGTGTACCTGGCCGACGTGTCCGACATCGACAGCATCGTTTCGGCGGGCCAGCGCTGCATCAGCACACAGGGCCTGCCCGATGTGGTGATCGCCAATGCGGGCATCAGCGTCGGCATGGACACCGCAGACCGCGCCGATCTGCAGGTCATGGCGCAGACCTTCGCCACCAACAACATCGGTGTGGCGGCCACCTTCCACCCCTTCATTGCAGACATGGTCAGGCGTGGCTCCGGAACGCTGGTCGGCATCGGCAGCGTGGCTGGCATCCGCGGGTTGCCGGGGCATGGAGCCTATTGCGCCAGCAAGGCCGCCGTCATCAGCTACTGCGAGAGCCTGCGGGGCGAGCTTCGCGCCAGCGGCGTGCAGGTCGTGACGGTATGCCCGGGATACATCGACACACCGCTCACGCAGAAAAACCGGTATTCCATGCCTTTCCTGATGAAGGCGGACGCGTTTGCCGACAAGGCCTTCGCGGTGATCCAGGCCGGAACAAGCTACAGCGTGATTCCGTGGCAGATGGGGGTGGTGGCCAAGCTGCTGCGCCTGCTGCCCAATGCCCTGTACGACAAGGCCTTGGCGGGCCGCCCCCGCAAACACCGGCACAGCGAAGGCTGAAACGCCCGGCCGGCTGGCTCGCCTCGATGGCCGCCAGAAAGCAAAAAGGCTTCAAAACCGAAGTCTTGAAGCCTTTTAAAGCGCTCTTCAATCCGCGAGGGTTGAAGAGAAGGTTGTGCAGGGCTTAGTAGCCGCCGCGTCCACCGCCGCCGCCGCCGGAACGGCCACCGCCGCTACCGCCGCCGCCGTAAGGACTGCGGAAACCGCCGTCGCTGCCGCCGCCGCCGGAACGACCACCGCCGCCACCGCCGCCATAACCACCACCGCCGCCGCCACCGTAGCCGCCACCACCGCCGCCGCCGAAGCCGCCGCTACGTGGAGGACGTGCCTCCATGGGGCGTGCTTCGTTCACGACAACGCTACGGCCACCCAGAGGCTGGCCGTTCATGCCGTTGATAGCTGCCTGGGCTTCAGCGTCGCTGCCCATTTCGACAAAGCCAAAGCCTTTGGAGCGACCGGTGTCGCGTTCCATCATGACTTTAGCGCTGGTGACAGCGCCGAATTGACCAAAGGACTGCTGCAGATCTTCGTCGCGCACCGAGTACGGCAGATTGCCGACGTAAAGTTTGTTGCCCATGAAGGGACTCCTCTAAAACACAAAAACAAAAGCGATGGGGTCCCGAAAGCACAACAAATCTTGATACGTACCGCTGTAGCGCGCGAAACTGACCGATCACCTAACGTGTGCAGGTATTGACACCCGCACCTCCATATTATGCTTCAGATACGCAAAACACAATCAACTATCGTTATCCCGTAGTGGCCGGCAGCCCCCGTCCTGCCTCGCTTTGTGGACCATCAGGCGATGCCGGGACTGCTTTCGAGCCCCTCAAAAAGGCGCCAGGGCGTGCCGATGGCTGACGCCGGGCCCGGGTCGGGCGGGGTTTTCATGACGCTTCCGCCAAGGCGAACAACGCGGGCTGCGTCCCGGATCATCATCGCGCGACAGCAGGAGGTGCCTGCGCAAAAGACCACCAAATGAGGCAATAGACATCAGTGTGCACTCACATCATTCGAAAATGAAAAGAGCTAACGAGGGCTACAGCGCACCCGGACCGAGGGCGCGGGGAGGTTCGGAACGGATTTGCGGCAGTCGGCGCCATGGGGGCGCACGGCGTTCAGGACGCCCCTGGGAGAAGCCGGCCGGATGCGTAACCGCCAGGGCAATAGTTACAGAACTTTGCGGTGTGTGCGCTGCCCGCGACCGGCTCAGGGTTGCGGTGCAGCGGGGTCTTCGGCGCCGGCGGCAGGCTCATCGCCCTGGTAATGGCGCCAGCGGCCCATCGCCGCGCGCATGGTCAGCACCTGGTTTTCAAACTTCGGGCAAGCCTCGCAAGCCATCAGGTGCAACTTCAGGGCCACATGGTCAGGCAGGCTGAGCGCGCGGTCTTCCCGGGCGATCAGCAGCGCGGCGGCTTCCCGGCAGGTGCGTCGTAGCAAATTCATGGTCGGGTGGGCCGTCAGGTCGCTCGGGGCTTGTGGTTGCCAAACCAGTGGATGTTGAGGCATTCCTGCAGGCGCAGGCGGGCGCGGTGCAGCTGGACATAGAGGTTGGTCGGCGTCAGGGACAGTTCCTTACACACCTCCTGCGATGACAGCTCCAGCCATTCGCGCATCAGGAACAGGCGCCCCAGCGCGGGCGGCAGTTTCTCCATGCAGGCGTCGAGCACCTGGAAAAACTGCACCTGCTGAAGCGTCTGATCAGGGTTGCCCCAGTCGTTGGGGGTTTCGGTGAAGTGGCCGTCCGTCTTGAACGACAGCCGGTCCAGCTCGTCGCCTTCGTCGTCTGCGTGCGCATCCGGCACCGAAACCAGCCGTGCATTGCTGCGGATCAGGTCGATGACCTTGTGCTTGAGGATGCCCACCAGCCAGGTCTTGAGCTGCGAACGGTTGCCGAACGACTGCGGCTTGGACAGCGCAGCCAGAATGGTTTCGGAGACGGCGTCCTCGGCCCAGTCCTCATTGCGCAGCTGCAGGCGCGCAAAGCGCAGCAGGTAGACGCGGTGTTCAATCAGTTGCTCTTCAAAACTGGCCATGGTGCGATCAGGAAGTGGCTACGCACGGCAGTCTAGCTGCCGGCGCCGCGCTTGTCTGCAAATCAGCCGGAATTTTGATTGCCCGGAACTTGGCGTCCGCGGCATACTCCGATCCGTGACGAATCCGAATGTCATTCCGGCGTTTGATGTCCGGCCGCGGCCTGCTGCGGCCACCCACAAGGAGTCCCCATGAGTCTTGCCCGTGTGATGCGCCTGTCTTCCTGCGCCGGTGCGCTGTGCCTGCTGGTGGCCTGGTCCGGCGCAGGGGCGCAAACCCCTGCAAGCGCCACGGCGCCCTCTGCGGCGGCTGTGCCAGCCAAGCCGGCCGCAGCGGCTGTGATGCAGCCGGTGGTGGAAGGCAAGACCATCGATGGCGCGGCGTTCAAGCTCTCCTCGCTCAAGGGCAAGGTGGTGCTGGTGATGTTCTGGTCCACCGGTTGCGCCGTCTGCCGCGACAAGATGCCCGAGCTGCGCAACAACTACGAAGGCTGGGCCGGCAAGCCCTTTGAACTGGTGGCCATTAACACCGACACCAAGGTGCAGGACTTCCTCGATTACGAACGCATCATTTCCCGCACGGTGCCGCTCAAGCAGCGGTTTGTGCAGCTGTGGACGGGCGAGAGCGGCTACAAGGACAACATCGGCAAGCCGGTGCAACTGCCTGCCGCGTTCCTGATCGACAAGACCGGCAAGGTAGTGCAGCGCTATGTGGGGCGCATACCGCCCGAGGCCTGGGACAGCATTGCCGACCTGCTCTGAGGTGTGGTGTGGCGGGCGCATGTAAGAAAGAGATCGCAGGCCAGACTAACCCGCAACCAGACAGAAAACTGCATGTCTTTCACTGCGCTGGTTGAGTGTTTTAATTGTCCAACCTGATCCTTCATGGAGATTTTCAAATGACCCAACGTGCCCTGATCGCTGCCGCTGCCGCATCCCTGCTGTCCACCCTCATCGTGGCGACGCCTGCCATGGCCCAGGAAAAGGAAAAGTGCTACGGCATTACCGTCGCTGGCCAGAACGACTGCGCCAACCTCAATGGCAGCCACTCCTGCGCAGGCCAGTCCAAGGTCGGTGCCGACGTCAATGAATGGAAGTACGTGGCCAAGGGCACTTGCGTCAGCATGAAGGGCCTGACGCTGGACCAGGCCAAGGCCAAGTCGATGGAAAAAAAGAGCTGAGCATCGGCTGAGCACTTTGCCGCAGCCCTGCATCATGATTGACATGCCAGGCTGCGCGCGCCTTCTCCCTCTTGTTCTTTCGGCTGCCTCGTGTGTAGCTGGCATCGCCTGACATGAACGACGCCTTCCTGCCCCATGCGGCCGCGCCCACCGGCATTGGCTGGCGCCATGCCCACTATGGCGAGGTGCTGGAGGGGCGCCCCGATGTGGACTTCCTCGAAGTCCACTCCGAGAATTTTTTTGCAGAGGGCGGTGCTGCGCTGGCCGTCCTCGAGCAGGCCCGCAGTCATTACGCCATCAGCCTGCACGGCGTGGGCCTGGCGCTGGGTTCGGCCTGCGGCATTGACGACTGGCATCTCGACCAGCTGGCGCGGCTGGTGGCGCGCATCGAGCCGGTACGCGTCTCCGACCACGCCTGCTTTGCCCGCGGGCTGCTGCCGGGCGGCGGGGCGCCGGTGCATGCGTCTGACCTGCTGCCCATTCCTTTCAACACCGCAGCCCTGGCCGTCATGGGCGAGAACATCCAGCGGGTGCAGAACCGCCTGAAGCGCCGGCTGCTGTTGGAAAACCTCTCGGCCTACCTCAGCTTCGGCGGCTCGGACCGCGAGGAGCCCGATTTTTTGTCAGATCTGGTGGCCCTCACGGGTTGCCAGTTGCTGGTCGATGTAAACAACCTCTATGTGAACGCGCTCAACGCGCGGCTGGCAGGCAGCGACGCCGACCCGGTCACTGCCTGCGTGCAGTGGCTGGAACAGATTCCGGTGGGCGCGGTGGGCGAGCTGCATGTGGCGGGACACAAGGACTGCGGCGACGTGGTCATCGACGACCACGGCAGCCGCGTGTGTGATGCGGTGTGGCAGATCTACCAGCATGCGCAGCAGCGCTTTGGCTGCGTGCCGGCGCTGGTCGAGTGGGACACCGACCTGCCCGACCTGGACGTGCTGCTGCAGGAGGCGGCGCATGCGCGCGCGTTGTCCCTCGGCGCAGCGCAAGGGCGCTGAGGCACCCGGACCATGAGCGCGCTCGCCCAGTTGGCCCACGAGCAGCAACAGTTGTTGCGTGCCCTGCTGGGCGACCGCGACGACAGCAGCCTGTGGCCATGCCTGCAGACCGATGGCGGCCAGGCCGCCCTGGCGCGCCGGGGCCTGCTGGCCTATCAAACCAACGCGCTGGCGCTGGCCGAGCGGGCGCTTGGGGCGGCCTACCCGGTGCTGGGGCAACTGCTCGGCGAAGAAAACTTTGCCGCCCTGGCGCGTCATTTCTGGGTCAGTCAACCCCCGCAGCGCGGCGATCTGGCGCAGTGGGGTGGCGACCTGCCGGCCTTTGTGGAGGCAGCGCCGCAGCTGGCCGGCGAACCGTTTCTCGGCGACGTGGCCCGCGTCGA
Organism: uncultured Polaromonas sp.; assembly: GCA_966112355.1. Lineage (GTDB taxonomy): Bacteria > Pseudomonadota > Gammaproteobacteria > Burkholderiales > Burkholderiaceae_C > Polaromonas. The sequence goes on along the minus strand of CBHWCZ010000011.1, from coordinate 34,748 downwards.
GTGGGCCTTGCACCGGGCGGCCAGCTCGGCCGATGTGGCGCCCGATCCGTCTTCCTTTGCATGGCTGGCCAGCCTGGACCCGGAGGCCATCTCCCTGCGGTTGTCGGCCGGCGTGTGGGTGCTGGCCAGCCCTTACCCGGTGGCCAGTCTGGTGAACGCCCACCTGGTCGGCGAGCCCGACCTGGCCATCGCTGCGGCCCGCCTTCAGGCGGGGGTTGGCGAGCATGCGCTGGTCTGGCGCCATGGCTTCAAGCCCCATGTGATGTCGATTGCTGCGGGCGAAGCCACCCTGCTGCGGGCGCTGCAGCAAGGCGCGTCACTGGACGCGGCCCTCGCTGCCGCGCTGGCGCACTCAGCGGATTTTGATTTCAGCGACTGGCTCGGCCGTGCGGTGCCCGAGGGGCTGGTGCTGGGCGTACTGCGCCTGGCAGGCACCCACCCGTGACCTGCCGGCGCCATGACCCCACAGAACGCATCACCAAACAGACCATCACAGGAGGACCCCATGAACGAACCCGTTGACTTGTCCGCCCCCACAACGCCATCCGCCGGCACGCTCACGTCGCAAGTGCTTGGGCTCTGGCAACTGCTGACGCGTGCGCTGGACCGTCTGCAACCGGCCGCGGCGCTGCTGGCGCGGCTCTATCTGGCGCAGGTGTTTTTCCTGTCGGGCCTGACCAAGCTGCGCGACTGGGAGACCACCGTGGCCTTGTTCACCGACGAATACCATGTGCCGCTGCTGTCGCCCGGTCTGGCCGCGGCCATGGGCACCGCGGGCGAGACGCTGCTGCCGGTGCTGCTGGTGCTGGGACTGGGCGGGCGGTTTTCGGCGCTGGGGCTCTTCGTCGTCAACGCCGTGGCGGTGATGTCGCTCAGCGAGATCGCGCCTGCGGCCTTCCAGCAGCATGTGTTCTGGGGCTCGCTGCTGGCCGGGCTGGCGATTTACGGCCTGGGCCCGTGGTCCCTCGACCGGTGGGCGGCGCCGCGGCTCCATCGTCGCCTGGATAGCCGTCCGGGCCGCTGAGCCCGGGCCGGCCTACCAGTTCACCTCGCGGTCGGGCGTGGCGCCGATGCGGTGAATCGAGAGGTCGGCGCCTTCGTATTCCTCCTCCTGGCTGAGCCGCAGGCCCATCGCGGCCTTCAGCGTGCCATAGACGGCAAAACCCGAGAGCAATGCCCAGCCGATGCCCATGGCGCTGCCGATCAGCTGCGCGCCCAGGCTGACGCCGCCGAGGCCACCGAAAGCCGTGCTGCCGAAAATGCCGGCAGCCACGCCGCCCCAGGCGCCGCACAGGCCGTGCAGCGGCCACACGCCCAGTACGTCGTCAATCTTCCACTTGTTCTGCGTCAGCGTGAACATCACCACAAAGACCGCCCCGGCCACACTGCCCACCACCAGCGCGCCCAGCGGGTGCATCAGGTCAGAGCCAGCGCAAACCGCGACCAGCCCGGCGAGCGGACCGTTGTGCACAAAGCCAGGGTCGTTCTTGCCCAGCGCCAGCGCCGCCAGCGTGCCGCCCACCATGGCCATCAGCGAGTTGACGGCGACCAGGCCCGAGATCTTGTCGATGGTCTGCGCGCTCATCACGTTGAAGCCGAACCAGCCCACGGTGAGAATCCACGCGCCCAGCGCCAGGAAGGGGATGTTCGACGGCGGATGGGCCGAGACCGCGCCGTCCTTGCGGTAGCGGTTGCTGCGCGCGCCCAGCAGGATGACGGCCGGCAGCGCCAGCCAGCCGCCCAGCGCGTGGACCACGATGGAGCCGGCAAAGTCATGGAACTCGGCGCCCGTCAGCGACTTGATCCAGGCCTGCACACCGAAATGCTGGTTCCAGGCAATGCCCTCGAAAAAGGGGTAGACCAGCCCCACGATCACGGCGGTGGCGATCAGCTGCGGATAAAAGCGTGCACGCTCGGCGATGCCGCCGGAGATGATGGCCGGGATGGCGGCTGCGAACGTCAGCAGGAAGAAGAACTTCACCAGCTCGTAGCCGTTTTTGGCGGCCAGTTGCTCGGCACCGACGAAAAAATGGGTGCCGTAGGCCACGCCGTAGCCAACCACGAAATAGGCCACGGTCGACACCGAGAAGTCGGTGAGGATCTTCACCAGGGCGTTGACCTGATTTTTCTTGCGGACCGTGCCCAGTTCCAGAAAGGCAAAACCCGCATGCATGGCCAGCACCATGATGCCGCCCAACAGAATGAACAAGGCATCTGAGCCCTGTTTTAGTGCTTCCATGAAATCCTCTTTGCAGTTTTTCGGTAGAAATGTCTTGTATTGGTGCGCAATTTGTTGAAATCAACAAAACGCACCAAAATAAAGCAAGAAACGCGCCAACGATGCGCCAATGGTGTGCGGCGGCTCGAATTACAATGAAGGCTGTCATTGGGGAGTAGCCACCCTTTCGCGCGACGGGCACCGCCCGGGCGCCCAAGAGGGGCTTGCGTCAACAGACTTGTCCTCACAAGAGGACATGGCGCAAGCGGTCTTCGGACTCCGCGAGACCTTTGACTGCAGGGCCCCCGTTGTGGCCGGGGGAGCCGTGCAGTCATGGGTTGTCATCCGGCCGGAGTTTTTTTCATGGAAGCTTTCCTCGTCTCCACGGGCATCGTCGCCCTCGCCGAAATGGGCGACAAGACGCAACTCCTCGCGCTCGTGCTGGCGGCCCGGTTCAAGAAGCCTGTGCCCGTCGTGCTCGGCATTCTGGTGGCCACCATTGCCAACCACGCCATGGCCGGCGCCCTGGGGACGTGGGTGACCACCTTCGTCGGCCCGCAGATGCTGCGCTGGATCCTGGGCGCGTCCTTCATCGCCATGGCCGTGTGGATGTTGATACCCGACAAACTGGGTGAGGACGATACGGCCCAGGGACTGCCGAAAATGGGCGTCTTTGCCACGACCGTCATCGTGTTCTTCCTGGCCGAGATGGGCGACAAGACGCAAATCGCCACCGTGATGCTGGCCGCGCGCTACGAAGCCTATGTCCACGTGGTGGCCGGCACCACGCTCGGCATGATGCTGGCCAATGCCCCGGTGGTCTGGTTGGGCAGCCGTGCCATGCAGCGGGTGCCGCTGCGCGTGGTGCACGGGGTGTCGGCCCTGGTGTTCGCCGTGCTGGGCGTGATGGCGCTGCTGATTCCGGTCTGAGCGCCTGTTCCCGCGCTTGATATACTCACGCTTCAGCGCCGATTTGCTCAGCTTGCGGGCGCTTAAAAAGTTCAGCTAAAGACGACATCCATCGACCCGGAATCGCTTTAGCGGTACCGGGTTTTTGCTTTTCTGCAGGTGATGTCTTGAGTTTTGTTGCCACGCCACTGTCCATGCATTTCGCGGAGCCGCTGCCGCTGCAGAGCGGCGCCAGCCTGCGCAGTTATGACCTGAGCTACGAGACCTACGGCGAGCTCAACGCCGAGCGGTCGAACGCCGTGCTGATCTGCCACGCACTCAACGCCTCTCACCATGTGGCCGGCGTGTATGCCGACGCCAGCGGGCAGGTCATCCCCAAGTCCGAAGGCTGGTGGGACACCATGATCGGCCCGGGCAAGCCGGTCGACACCAACCGCTTTTTTGTCATTGGCGTCAACAACCTCGGCTCCTGCTTCGGCTCCACCGGGCCGATGCAGCGCAACCCTGACACCAACAACATCTACGGCGCCGACTTCCCGGTGGTGACGGTGCAGGACTGGGTCACGGCCCAGGCGCGCCTGCTGGATCGGCTGGGCATCCAGACGCTGGCTGCCGTGATGGGCGGCAGCCTGGGCGGCATGCAGGCCCTGAGCTGGGCGCTCCAGTACCCCGACCGTGTGCGGCATGCGGTGGTGGTGGCGAGCGCGCCCAACCTCACCGCCGAGAACATCGCCTTCAATGAAGTCGCCCGCCGCGCCATCGTCACCGACCCGGACTTTCACGGCGGCCACTTTTACCGCCATGGCGTGCTGCCCCAACGCGGCCTGCGCATCGCCCGCATGATCGGCCACATCACCTACCTCAGTGACGATGTGATGAACGAGAAATTCGGACGCCAGCTACAGGCCCCCACGCTTGTCGCTTCGCGTACTGCGCTGCCCCCCGAGGGGGCGCTGCGCCTGCGGCCCGGCGAAGCCGGTTCCGCGGCTCCTGCTCGTGAAGAAGTTGCATCCACGCCCGTCAGTTCGCTTACCGCTTTGCCATTCAAATACTCCACGCAAGAGGTTGAATTCCAGATCGAAAGCTACTTACGCTATCAGGGCGACAAGTTCAGCGAGTACTTCGATGCCAACACCTACCTGCTCATCACGCGGGCGCTGGACTACTTCGACCCGGCCCGGGCTTTCGGCGGCAGCCTGACCAAGGCCCTGGCGCATGTGACGGCCAAATTCCTGCTGGTCAGCTTCACCACCGACTGGCGCTTTGCGCCGGCGCGCAGCCGCGAGATCGTCAAGGCGCTGCTCGACAACCAGCGCGACGTGAGCTATGCCGAGATCGATGCCCCGCACGGCCACGACGCCTTTTTGCTGGAGGATGAACGCTACCTTGGCGTGGTGCGCTCCTACTTCCAGAGCAAGGTGGCCGCATGAACGCCCGCATTGTTTCCGGCGTGCTGCCGCCTGCCGATATGCTGTCCATTGCCCGCCTCGTGCCGCAGGGCGCCCGCGTGCTCGACCTCGGCTGCGGCACCGGCGAGCTGTTGGACCACCTGATCCGCGAGCGCGGCTGCTCGGGCTACGGCGTGGAGCTGGACGACGCCAACGTGCAGGCCTGCGTGGCGCGTGGCGTGAACGTGATCCAGCTCAACCTCGACGAAGGCCTGGCCATGTTTGGCGACAGCTCCTTCGACGTGGTGCTGCAGATCGACACCCTGCAACATCTGCGCAATGCCGAAGTCATGCTGCGCGAAACCGCCCGCGTGGGCCGCATCGGCGTCGTGGCCTTTCCCAATTTCGGCCACTGGCCCAACCGCCTGGCGGTGCTGCGCGGCCGCATGCCGGTGACCAAGGTGCTGCCCTACCAGTGGTATGACACGCCGAACATCCGCGTTGGCACGCTGCAGGACTTCGAGGCGCTGGCGCTTAAGAATCAGCTGCGCATCCTCGACCAGTTTGGCCTGCAGGATGGACGCGAAGTGCGCTTCTGGCCGAACGCCCGCGCCAGCCGCGCGGTGTTCCAGTTCGAGCGCGGTTGATGGCGTCGGCGGTCCGGCGGTCTGGAAATCTGCGTGCGCTGGTGCTACCATTTGTCCATCGGGATTTCAGCCTCCCGAATCTTCACAGATAGACGGTGTCCCGTCCAAGCGCTGGCAACTCATTGGAGTATTCCGTGGACACCGCAACATCTTCCGCTCCCTTCATTTCTCCCCGAGAGCTCGCCGCCCGCATCGGGCGTGCGGATGCGCCCTTGCTGCTGGATGTGCGGCGGGAAGCCAAATTCGCTGAAAGTCCGCACCGGCTGGCTGGCGCGCTGCGCTGCCCGCCCGAAGAGATCGCCGCCTGGCGCGCCGCACCGCTGCCGCGGGTGCGCCAGCGGCCCGACTGGGGTGTGACCGGCGAGGCGCCGTCGCACTGGGTCACGCGCGCGCGGCCCAAAATCGACCGCATCGCCTGCCCCTGGCTGGTCCGCCGCTTCATCGACCCGCAGGCGGTGTTCCATTACGTGCCGACCGCGCAGGTGCTGGACGAGGCAGGCGGCTGCGCGCGGTGGCCTACGACATTCCCGGGGCGCCGGTGTCGCATGACGGCGCCTTGTGCAGCTTTGACACGCTGCTCCAGGCCTTTGCGTTGGACGATGCGGCGCTGCAGACGCTCGCACGCATTGTGCGCGGGGCAGACACGGACCGTCTGGACCTGGCGCCGCAAGCCGCCGGCCTGCTGGCATTGTCGCTGGGCCTTTCCAGCCTGCACGCCGACGATGACCATGCCATGCTCGAAGCCGCCCTGCCGATGTATGACGCGCTCTATGCCTGGTGCCGCAGCGCGCAGGACGAGCCGCACAACTGGAAACCCGAAACGATGACGAAAGCCGCCGCATGAGCCCGGACCTGCCCTCGCCCGACCAGCGCCCCGCGCAGGTGTCGTTTGCCGAGGCCCTCCGCTTCTGGCTCAAGCTGGGCTTCATCAGCTTTGGCGGCCCGGCCGGGCAGATTGCCATCATGCACCGCGAGCTGGTCGAGCAGCGGCGCTGGATCAGCGAGCGCCGCTTTCTGCATGCGCTGAACTACTGCATGCTGTTGCCCGGACCGGAGGCGCAGCAGCTCGCCACCTACATCGGCTGGCTGATGCACCGCACCTGGGGCGGCGTGGTCGCGGGTGCGCTGTTCGTGCTGCCATCGCTGTTCATCCTGATCGCGCTGAGCTGGATCTACATCGCGTTCGGCGACGTGCCACTGGTGGCCGGTCTCTTCTACGGCATCAAGCCGGCGGTGGCGGCGATTGTGCTGCAGGCGGTGCACCGCATCGGCTCGCGTTCGTTGAGGAAGCCGTCACAGGCGCCGTTGCTCTGGGCCATTGCGCTGGCGAGCTTTGTCGCGATCTACGCCCTGAAGCTGCCGTTCCCGCTGATCGTGGGGGCGGCTGCGCTGACCGGCTGGCTGGGCGCGCGCTTTGCACCCGATCAGTTCTCCGGCGGCAGCGGCCATGCCGCCGCGCAAAAGGGGTATGGCCCTGCGCTGATCGACGACGACACACCGACGCCGGACCATGCGCGCTTCAAGCCGTCTAGATTGGGTGCGGTGGTCGGCGTGGGCGCCGTGCTCTGGCTGCTGCCGATCGGCGCGCTCTGCGCCTGGCAAGGCTGGGGTGGCGCGCTCACACAGATGGGCTGGTTCTTCACCAAGGCGGCCTTGCTCACTTTCGGCGGCGCCTACGCGGTGCTGCCCTATGTCTACCAGGGCGCCGTGGAGCAGTTTCACTGGCTCACCGGCCTGCAGATGATCGATGGCCTGGCGCTGGGGGAGACGACGCCGGGCCCGCTGATCATGGTGGTGGCCTTTGTCGGTTTTGTCGGCGGCTGGACGAAGCAGGTGCTGGGCCCCGACGCGCTCTTTGCTGGCGCGGCGCTGGCGGCCACGGTGGTGACCTGGTTCACCTTCCTCCCCTCGTTTCTCTTCATTCTGGCGGGCGGGCCGCTGGTCGAGTCCACCCACGGCAAGCTGCAGTTCACCGCACCGCTCGCGGCCATCACGGCGGCGGTGGTGGGCGTGATCGCCAGCCTGGCGCTGTTCTTTCTGGCGCACATCGCCATCCGGCCCGATGCCTCGCAGGGCTGGCTGGCGCGCATCGACTTCTTTGCGCTGGTCATCACCTGCGCCGCTGCGGTGGCCTTGCTGCGCTACAAGCGCGGCGTGATTCCGGTGATTGGGGCCTGCGCGCTGGCCGGACTGGTGCTGCGCCTGCTGGCTTGGGCGTGAGGTCCGGCGAGAGATGCCATCGGGCCATGGGCCGCGTTATGCTTTGATTCATGACCTCCGCCCCTGACGCCACTCGCTCCGCTGCACCCGTCCCGCTGCTGGAGCGGGTGTTCGGCGAGTGGGTACGCCGCGTCACGCCCGCCACGCTGCGCGCCGATGCGATGGCTGGTTTGCTGGGCGCGGTGCTGGTGCTGCCGCAAGGCATTGCCTTTGCCACGCTGGCCGGCCTGCCGCCGCAATATGGCCTGTACACGGCGGTGCTGCCCTGCATCATCGCCGCGCTGTTCGGCTCCAGCTGGCATGTGATGTCGGGGCCGACCAATGCCAACTCGCTGGCGCTGTTTGCCATGCTGACGCCTCTGGCTGCAGCCTTCAGCCCGCAATACATCCAGCTGGCTCTCGCCGTCACGGTGATGGTGGGTGTGATGCAGTGGCTGATCGGCACGCTGCGCCTGGGCATGCTGGCCAACTTCATCTCGCCGGCGGTGCTGTTCGGCTTCACCTCGGGCGCGGCCTTGCTGATCGCGGTGTACGCCCTGCCGGACCTGCTGGGCCTGGCGGCAGCGCCGGTGCACAGCGCCGGTGCCGTGCTCCAGCATGTGTTCACCCATGGCCCGTCGGCCCAGCCGGCGGCACTGGTGGTCAGTGCCATTACCCTGGCGGTGGCGCTGGTGCTGCGGCGCGTGCGGCGGCACTGGCCTTACATGTTGATCGGCCTGGCCGTGGCGACGGCGCTGGTGTGGCTGTGGGACCGGGGGCTGGGCGCGCTGCTCATGCCGGGCGCTGCCGTGCCATCGACGCCCTTGCGGCTGGTGGGCGCGATACCGCCGCCCTGGCCGCACTTCCAGGTGCCGAGCATCGCGTGGGCGCAGGTGCCGGAACTGATCGGGCTGGCGTTTGCACTCACCATCGTCGCGCTGGGCCAGGCCATCTCGATCGCCAAGACCGTGGCCGCGCGCTCGGGCCAGCGCATCGATGCCAACCGCGAGTTCCGCGGGCAGGGCCTGTCCAACATCGTCGGTGGTTTTTTCTCCTGTTATGTGTCCTGCGGCTCGATGAACCGCTCCATGCCGAATCTGGAAGCCGGTGCGCGCACGCCGTTGTCGTCGGTGTTTTCCGCGCTGCTGCTGCTGCTGCTGGTGGCCGTGAGTGCGTCGCTGCTGGCGCGCATTCCGATGGCGGCGCTGTCCGCGCTGCTGGTGCTGGTGGCGCTGGCCCTGCTGGACATGGCGCGCTGGCGGCAACTGTTCAGGCTGAGCCGTACCGACTTCGGCGTGGCGCTCGCCACCATGGCCGCGACGCTGACCATCCGGCTGGAAATCGCCATCCTGCTGGGCATGATCTTGTCGCTGATGTCGTTTCTCTACCGCACCTCGCGGCCGGCGATGCGCACCATGGGCTTTGACAGCACCGGAGCAGACCGGCAATTTGTGGTGATTGACCCTTCGCTCGATGCGGCGCTGGAGACGGCCGACACCGCCCGCGTGCACCGCGGTGTTGAATCCGACGATGGATCGCACCATCCACTCCCGGAATGCCCTCAGCTCAAATTACTTCGGATGGAGGGCGAGGTTTACTTTGGCGCGACGCAGCACGTGGCCGACATCCTGCATGAGCTGCGCAGCCAGCCCCATCCGCAAAAGCATCTGCTGGTGATGGGCAAGAGCATGAACTTCATTGATCTCGCCGGCGCGGAACTGTGGGAGGCCGAACTGGCCGCGCGCCGTGCGATGGGCGGCGACCTGTACTTCCACCGCCCGCGGCCGGAAGTGATCCGCATGTGGCGCAAGACCGGCTTCACCACGCTGCTGGGGCCTGCGCACCAGTTCCCCGACAAGTTCACCGCGATCTCCACCATCTTCAGCAAACTCGACCCGGAGATCTGCCGCCACTGCACCGCCCGTGTGTTCTGGGAGTGCAAGACGGCCCCCGGGCCCGACACGCCGGCAGGTGCGACCGACCCTAGCCCGCCCGCCGGAACGTCAGGTTGATGCGCTGCAGCCCCAGCAGCGGGTGATGGCCGGTGGCCAGCGGCGCCACGCCGTGATAGGCCAGACGCGACGGGCCGCCCCACACCACCACATCGCCATGGTGCAGGGGAATGCGCCGGGGGCGGTCACTGCGCTGCAGCCCGCCGAACAGGAACACGGCCGGCAGACCCAGCGACACCGACACGATAGGCGCCGTGAAGTCTTCTTCGTCCTTGTCCTGGTGCAGCGACATGCGAGCGCCAGGCACGTAGCGGTTGATCAGGCAGGCGTCCGGCTCGAAGCCGGCAAAGCCCGCCTCGGCGGCTGCATGGCGGGCCAGCGCCGCGAAGCAGGCAGGCATGGCAGGCCATGGCGCTCCCGTCACCGGGTTGGCGGGCTCATAGCGGTAGCCGCGCCTGTCGGTCCACCAGCCGAGCTGGCCGCAGTGGGTCAGCGCCACCGACATGGGCTGGCCGCCCGGCGTGGTCATCGGCTGCGGTGGTGCGGCGGCCATCACCGCAGCCAGCGACGACAGCAATTCCGCTTCCACCGCGAGGCCCCTGCCCGGCAGCAGCCACGCGCCGCGCGCCAGAAGCTGCTTTGCATCGCGCTGCGCGCTGTCATCGGGGAACAGTTCGTCCTGCATGCCGGTGTCAGGTCAGGCCGCCAGTTCGGTGAGGATCGGGCATTCGGGCCGGCTGTCGCCGTGGCAGCAGTGCGCCAGATGCTTGAGCGTGCCTTTCATCGCCTCCATTTCAGCGATGCGCCGCTCCAGGTCGGCCACATGCGCGAGCGCAATGCGTTTGACGTCGGCACTGTTGCGGCGGGTGTTCTGCCAGAGCTTGAGCAGCTCGGCGATCTCGACCATGCTGAAGCCCAGCGTCCGTGCACGGCGGATGAAGCGCAGCGTGTGCACTTCCTTCTCGCCATACTGCCGGTAGCCGGCGTCGGTGCGGTGCACCGTGGGCAGCAGGCCCAGCGATTCGTAGTGACGGACCATCTTGGCCGAGACGCCGGAGCGCGTCGCCGCCTCGCCGATGTTGAGCGGGCCGGCAGACATCTGTTTTTTCATTTCGACTGTCCTTTCCAACGGCGCAGCAACAGCGCGTTCGACACCACGCTGACACTGCTGAAAGCCATGGCGGCACCAGCGATCACCGGGTTCAGCAGGCCGAGTGCGGCCAGCGGAATGCCAACCACGTTGTAGACAAAAGCCCAGAACAGGTTCTGGCGGATTTTGGCGTAGGTGCGGCGCGAAATGTCGATGGCGTCGGCCACCAGCGCCGGGTCGCCCCGCATCAGCGTGATGCCTGCCGCATGCATGGCCACATCGGTACCGGTGGACATGGCAATGCCCACATCGGCAGCGGCCAGCGCCGGCGCGTCGTTGATGCCGTCGCCGACCATGGCGACGCGCCCGCCATGCGTCTTCGGGTTTTGCCCGAGCTCCGCGATCAGGCGGGCCTTGTCTTCAGGCAGCACCTGGGAGTGCACGATGTCGATGCCCAGTTGCCGCGCCACCGCCTTCGCACTGCCGGCGTTGTCGCCGGTCAGCAAGGCGCTGCCAATGCCCAGCGCATGCAGTCGGGCCACTGCGGCAGCGGCGCTGGGCTTGAGCGTGTCGCCAAACGCCAGCAGACCGAGCAGGCGCGGCTGGGCACTCACCTGCGTGCCCACCTGCGCGCTTACATCAGCCAGCCACGAGACGGTGCGGCCCTCGGCCTCCAGCGCCTGGGCGCGCGCTGTCATCGGCGACAGGTCCACGCCCAGCTCCTGCATGAAGCGCGGGCTGCCCAGGCGCAGCTGGCGGCCCTGCACCACCGCCGACATGCCGCGCCCTGCCACTGCGCGCACTTCTGTGGCTGTCCATACCGGGCTCGCCTCTTCCTGCGCGCGGCGGGTCACGGCGCGGGCCAACGGGTGCTCGCTGCCAGATTGAATCGCGGCGCTCAGTGCCAGCACTGTCTCGCGTGTCTCACCAAACGGTTCGAGCACGACCAGTTCCGGATGGCCCTGGGTGAGTGTGCCGGTCTTGTCGAAGGCCACCATGCGCACCTGGTGGGCGATTTCCAGCGCCTCTGCGTCCTTGATCAGGATGCCATGGCGCGCGGCCACGCCGGTGCCGGCCATGATGGCGGTGGGCGTCGCCAGACCCAGCGCACACGGACAGGCAATCACCAGCACCGCAACGGCGTTGAGGATGGCTGTTTCCCAGTGGCCGGTGGTGAGCCCCCAGCCCATCAGCGTGAGCAGGGCAATCACCAGCACCACCGGAACAAACACCGCACTGACCTGGTCCACCAGCCGCTGGATGGGCGCCTTCTTCGCTTGCGCCGACTCCACCAGCCGCACGATACGGGCCAGAGTCGATTCAGCGCCGATGGCGGTGGTCTTCACCAGAATCAACCCTTCGCCGTTGATCGCTCCGCCGGTCACATGGTCGCCGGCGTGCTTGTTGACGGGCAGGCTTTCGCCGGTGATCAGCGACTCGTCGACCTGCGTCGCGCCCTCGACGATGTCGCCGTCCACCGGCAGCCGCTCGCCAGGGCGCACCACCACCAGGTCGCCGAGCCGTACCTGCGCCACCGGCAGCTCGCGGTCTTCACCGCCTTGCCGCACCCGCGCGGTGTCGGGGCGCAGTGCGTTCAGTGCGCGTATCGCTTCGGTGGTCTGGCGCTTGGCGCGCGCCTCCAGCCATTTGCCCAGCAGCACCAGCGTGATGACGACCGCCGATGCCTCGAAATACAGGTGTGCCATGCCGTGCTGCAGCCATTGGTAGAGGCTCAGGCCGTAGGCAGCCGAGGTGCCGATGGCCACCAGAAGGTCCATGTTGCCGGTGCCCGCGCGCACCGCCTTGAAGCCGGCCACATAAAACCGCCAGCCCAGCCAGAACTGCACCGGCGTGGCCAGCGCCAGTTGCCACCCACCCGGCAGCATCCACTCGCGGCCGAACAGCATGCCGAGCATCGGCAGCGTCAGCGGCGCCGACAGCACGGCCGCCAGTGCGATGGGCCACCAGGCGACGCCTTTCGGGGCCGTGGCGCTGGCGTCTTGTGCGAGTTCGCTGGCCGCATAGCCGGCCTTGATGACCGCCGCGATCAAGGGGGCGGACCCGGCGGTGCCCGCGACCTGCACCTCGGCCGTTTCGGTGGCCAGGTTCACTTCGGCCGACAGCACACCTGGCACCTGGCGCAACGCCTTTTCAACCCGGCCCACGCAGGACGCGCAGGTCATGCCGCCGATCTGGAGCCGCAGCGTCTGCCGGCCGACGCGGTAGCCGGCTTTTTCCACCGCGCGTGTCAGCGTGGCCATCGACACGCCGGCTTGTGCAGTGACGCTGGCTTGTTCGGTGGCGAGGTTGATGCTGGCTGCGGTGACACCGGCCACGCCGGACAGCGCGCGCTCGACCCGGCTGGCGCAAGACGCGCAGGTCATGCCCTCCACGGGGAACTGCCAGGGCGCCAGCGAGGACGATGGGCTCACCGGGGCAGTGGAAAAAGTATTTGTGCTCATGGATAAGAGTGTGAACTCTCTCATGATGGCAAGGTCAAGCGGGTGTGGCGCAATGTCCCCTTTCACTGTCGGGGCAATGGCGCACCTGCTTGAGCTTGCCACTGTGGCAAGGTTCAGACTTCCTCCTCTCCCGTCGCTCAAGCGAGGGATCGTTCATTGGTTTCCCAAGGAGTCTTCATGGAATTCGTTGTGCCCAACATGAGCTGCGGCCATTGCGTCCAAGCCATCACCGAAGCAGTCCAGGCGCTGGATCCCAAGGCCGAAGTGGCGGTGGACCTGCCGGCGAAGAAAGTCACGGTCGAATCCAGCGCGGACCGGCAGACGGTGCTGGCCACGCTGGCAGAGGCTGGGTACCCCACGCATTGACTCCGCAATGGCGGCGCGCATGGCCCTGCCTGCAGGGGCGGCAGGCGCGGGCAAACCCCCGGTGGTGCCCCGATAGAATCGGGCGGTCTTCGACTACCGCCCTTTTTTGTGTCTGAACGCTCCGCTGTCTGGCTCCAGTACCTATTGCCCAAGCAAGCCATCACGGCTTTTGCCGGCTTTGTGGCCTCGCACGAGCGGGGCTGGGTCACCACAGAAATCATCCGGCGCTTTGTGGCGAAATACCAGGTCAACATGGCCGAGGCGGTCAATCCGGACATCGCCAGCTACCCGAGCTTCAACGCTTTCTTCACCCGCGCGTTGCGGCCGGATGCGCGTCCGCTGGCCAGCGCCGACCTGATTTGTCCGGTCGACGGCGCCATCAGCCAGTTCGGCGCCATCGAACGCGACCAGATCTTCCAGGCCAAGGGCCACCGCTACTCCACCACCGCGCTGGTGGGCGGTGATGCGGCCCTCGCCGCGCGCTTTGACAACGGCAGCTTTGCCACGCTCTACCTCAGCCCGCGCGACTACCACCGCATCCACATGCCCTGTGACGGGCGATTGACGCGCATGGTCCATGTGCCGGGCGACCTGTTCTCGGTGAACCCGACCACCGCGCGCGGCGTGCCTGGCCTGTTCGCCCGCAACGAGCGGGTGGTGTGCGTGTTCGAGTCGGCGCTCGGGCCCTTTGTACTGGTGCTGGTGGGCGCCACCATTGTCGGCAGCATGGCCACCGTCTGGCATGGCGTGGTGAACCCGCCGCGCCCCGGGCATCTGCGGCAATGGGACTATCCGGCTGGCGACCAGCCCGCGCCCGAGCTTCGACAAGGCGAGGAAATGGGCCGCTTCCTGCTGGGCTCCACGGTGGTGATGCTGTTTCCGCCCCGCTTTGGCGAGGGCCCTGTGGCGTTCAACCCGGCCTGGGCGCCGGGGCGCGCCGTCCAGCTGGGCGAGGCAATGGCCTCCTGCGGCGCTTGAAGTGACCGTCCAGGGGGTTGTCCCGCAAGCGGTAGCAGGGTTTTGCCGGGAGGCGTAAAGTAAGGAGCTGGCGTCGGGCCGGTGATTGCCGGACGACCGCCTTCTGGAGCCCGCATGAACGCCCCCCTGCACCGCGAAATTCCCGCCAGCATCCTCAACGCCGCCGAGGCACTCAATCAGGTCAGTGCCCAATGGGATGGCGACATCCTCCGGCAGATCACCGACTACATCGCCATCCCGGCGAAGTCGCCCACCTTTGACAGCGAGTGGGCAAAGCACGGCCATATCGACACCGTGATGCGCAATGCTGCGGCGTGGGTGGAGGCGCAAAAAGTGGAAGGCCTGACGCTGGAGGTGGTACGCCTCGAAGGCCGCACGCCGGTGCTGTTCTTCGAAATTCCAGCTACGCGCGCCGAATCCACACAAACTGTGTTGATGTACGGCCACCTCGACAAACAGCCCGAGTTCAACGGCTGGCGCAAGGACCTGAGCCCGTGGACCGCCAAGTACGAAGACGGCAAGCTCTACGGCCGCGGCGCTGCTGACGACGGCTACGCGGTGTACGCCAGCATCGCGGCCATCCAGGCGCTCAAGGCCCAGAAGGTGCCGCACCCGCGCATCGTTGGCCTGATCGAAACCTGCGAGGAAAGCGGCTCCTACGACCTGCTGCCGTATGTGGATGCCCTGCGTTCGCGCCTGGGCGAAGTGGCGCTGGTGGTCTGCCTGGATTCCGGTGCCGGCAACTACGACCAGCTCTGGCTCACCACCAGCCTGCGCGGCAATGCGGCCGGCGTGCTGAAGGTCGAGGTGCTGACCGAGGGCGTGCACTCCGGTGACGCCAGCGGCCTGGTGCCATCGAGCTTTCGCATCCTGCGCCAGGTGCTGGACCGGCTGGAAGACAGCAAGACCGGGCGCTTGTTGCCGCAAAGTTTTCACTGCGAGATTCCGGCCGACCGGCTGGCGCAGGCCAAGGCCACGGCGCAAATCCTGGGCGATGAGATCTACAAACGCTTTCCGTGGGCGCACTACGACTGCGAAGGCTCCAGCACCTTTGCCCTGCCGACCACGACCGACCCGGTCGAAGCCCTGCTCAACCGCACCTGGCGGCCCACGCTGAGCGTGACGGGTGCCGAAGGTTTTCCGGCGCTCAAGGACGCGGGCAATGTGCTGCGGCCCTATACCGCGTTCAAGCTGTCGCTGCGCTTTCCGCCCTTGATCGATGCGGCGGCAGCGGTGCAGGAACTCAAGACCCTGCTGGAAGACAACGCGCCCTACCAGGCCAAGGTCACGTTTGAGAGCAACGGCGGCGCGACAGGCTGGAACGCGCCCGGCACCGTGCCGTGGTTCGAGAACGCGCTCAACGATGCGTCGCAAAGCTTCTTCGGTGCACCCTGCGGCACCATTGGGCAGGGCGGCACCATACCGCTGATGAACATGCTGAGCAAGGGTTTCCCGAAAGCCCAGATGATGGTCTGCGGCGTGCTCGGCCCCAAGAGCAACGCCCACGGGCCCAATGAGTTCCTGCACGTGCCCTATGCCAAGAAGCTGACCGCCGCGGTGGCCCACGTGATGGCCCGCGTGCCAGGTTAAGGCGCCGCGCGCACGGTGACTGAGCCCGCTTTTCGCATCCAGGCGACCGTTCTCGCGCCCTTCACCGCGCGCGACGGGGAAAACCTGGCGCTGTACGAGTGGCCACTGGACGAGTGGACGCTCGGCATGGGCATGGAGCCCGTGTCACCGCGGGCCCTGGTGCTGCTGGTGCATGGCCTGGGTGAGCATGCAGGCCGCTACACGCATGTGGCGCACAAACTGATGGAGTGGGGTTTTGCGGTGCGGGCCTACGACCAGCGCGGCCATGGCGAATCGGGCGGTGCGCGTGGGGTGCTGCCCAGTGACGATGCGCTGCTGGAAGACCTGACCGAGATCGTGGACGACACGCGCCTGCACAGCCTGCAGCCCGAAGGCGCGGCCGCCCCTTTGCCGCTGATCCTGCTCGGCCACAGCCTGGGCGGTTTGCTGGTGAGCCGCTTTGTGTCGCTGGGCCTGCGGCCGGTGGACGGGCTGGTGCTGTCGTCCCCCGCGCTGGACGTCGGGCTCAACCCGCTGCAAAAACTGCTGTTGGCGGTGTTGCCCCGGGTGGCACCCAATCTCACGGTCGGCAATGGGCTGAACGAACGCTACCTCTCGCACGACCCGCGGGTCGTGAAGGCCTACCGCGCCGACCGACTGGTGCACAACCGCATCTCGCCCCGGCTGGGCCGTTTCATTGCCGACAGCGGTCCGCCGACGATCGTGGCGGCGGCACAGTGGTCCACGCCCACCCTGCTGCTGTATGCCGGTGCGGACCGGCTGGTGTGCCCTGAAGGCAGCCGCGCGTTTGCCAGGGCGGCGGCCGAATCGGTGCACGTCAAGCCAGGCGTGGTGACCAGCCGGTGCTTTGACGACCTCTACCACGAGGTCTTCAACGAGCGGTTTTCAATGCCGGTGTTCGAGGCGCTGAAAACCTGGCTGGACGCGCGGTTCTGACGCCGGCCATGCCAGCCCCAAGCCGGGCGTCAGCGGCGCTGGAACAGCCCGCCCAGCATGCCCATCAAATCGTCAGCATTGCCCAGACCACCCGAGGAGGCGGTGCCATGCGGGGTGAGGTGGTCGACCAGCCCCGGCAGCACATCTGACAGCTGGCCTGCCACCTGGTCCGGGTCCATGCCGACCTTGGCGGCCAGTTCCGACAGCCTGTCTGCACCCAGCACCTCGGTGAGCTGATCGGCCGAAACCGGCTGGTTCTGCCCGGTCCCGACCCACGAGCCGATCACGTCGCCGAGACCGGCCTGCTGGAAGCGCCCGATCAGGCCGCCCAGGCCCCCGGTGCTGCCCTGGTTGCCCAGCAGGTCGGTCGCAGCCTGCAGCAGCTCGGGGCGGGCGGCGATGGCCTGCAACAGGCCACCCAGCCCCCCGTTGGATGACGCGCCGACGGGCGACTGTGTGGCGCCCTGCACGGCGCCCAAAACCGAGTCCAGTAAACCCATGACATGCTCCTTGAAGAACGACCGGATGGGTCAGCGATTCTGGACTTTGCGGCGGCGCAGCGCAAGCCAGCCGAGCGCGAGGCCGGTGAGGCCCAGCGGCAGCAACGAACCGAGGTTCAGCAGCGCCCAGCCCTGGGTCGTGACCAGCACCCCGGACGACAGCGATGACAGCGCCAGCACGGTGAACACGCAGAAGTTGAGCGCGCCCTGGGCCTTGTCCTTTTCCTCCGGCCGGTAGGTCGTCAAGGCCAGCGTGGTGGCGCCGGTGAAGAGGAAGTTCCAGCCCAGCCCCAGCAGAAACAGGGCCGCCAGGAACTGGGTGAAATCCACCCCCGACAGCGCGATCAGCACGCACAGCGCATTGAGCGCGAGACCAATGGCCATGATGGGCAGGGTGCCGTAGCGCTTGATCAGGTGGCCGGTGAAGAAGCCCGGCGCGAACATGCCGATCACATGCCACTCCAGCACGGTGGCGACACTGGAAAACGGCAGGCCGCAAGTCTGCATGGCGATCGGCGTGGCCGCCATCAGCAGGTTCATCACGCCGTAGCCGAGCGCGCCGCAGGCCGCGGCCACGAGGAAGACCGGCTGGCGAACAATTTCACCCAGGGGGCGGCCACCGCGTGCGGCACTCGCCACCGTGACCGGCGGAAACCGGATCTGGCTGAGCAGCAGCATGGCCAGCAGCGCCACACCGGCCAGTGCCAGGTAGGCACCGGCGAATGGCACGGCGGTGAGGCTGCGCGTCTGCGCCGCGAGGTTGGGACCGGCCACCGCGCCCAGCAGGCCACCGGCCATCACCAGCGATACGGCCTTTTCGCGGAAGGCGGGCAGTGCCAGTTCCGCCGCCGCGAAGCGGTACAACTGCGCGTTGGCGTTGTAGTAGCCGGCCACCACGGTGGCCACCACCAGCAGCCAGAAATTGCGGCTGTAGGCGGCGTAGCAGCACAGCAGTGCCGAGGCCACCGCGACGGCCAGACCGAGCTGGAACGAGACCTGGCGGCCAAAGCGGCGCTGGGTGAACGCCACCGGGCTGGTGGCCAGCGCGCCGCCCACCACGTAGCCCATCACCGGCAGGGTGGCCATCCAGCCGAGCGGCGCCAGGTTGAGGCCGACCAGGCCGTTGATGGCGATGAAGGTGACGTTGTTGGTCAGGAACAGGCCCTGACAGACCACCAGCAGCCAGAGGTTGCGGTTCATGGGGCGCTGCCCAGCGCGGCCAGGCAGGCCAGCGGAGCGGTTTCCGCGCGCAGCACGCGGGGTCCCAGCGTGACGGCCACAAAACCTGCCGCCACCGCAGCGGCTTCTTCGGCAGGGCTCAAACCGCCCTCGGGGCCGCTGAGGAAAGTCAGCGCGCCCGATGCCGGGGCACCGCGCAGAAGCGGCACCGACTGGGGCTGCAGCGACAGCAGCAACCGGGCAGGGGCCGGGCCGGCCTGAAGCCAGTCGCTGAGATGGAGCACGTCATGGATCACGGGCAAGCGGTTGCGGCCGCACTGCTCGCTGGCTGCGGCGGCCACCGCGCGCCAGTGCGCCAGTTTCTTGTCGGCCCGCTCGCCCTTCAGGCGCAGCACGCTGCGTTCACAGATGAGCGGCTGGATGCTGGTGGCGCCCAGCTCGGTGGCCTTTTCCACCAGCCAGTCCATGCGTTCGTTGGCGGGCATGCCCATGGCCAGATGGATGGCGCGTGGCAACTCGCGGTCGGTGGCCCGGTAGGCGCCCACCGTCACGTCGACATCGCTGCGCCCCATGCGGTCCACCGTGGCCATGAACTCGCCTTCGCTGCCGGGACTGCCATCGCCCTGCCCGTTGAACAGTGTGATGGTGTCGCCCGGCTGCAGGCGAAGCACCTGCACATGGCGGGCTGCCTGGTCAGGCAGGCGCACGGCCAGCCCTTGCGACAGGACGACGTCGGCGAAAAAGCGGGCGCTCACGGAAAACAACCGGTCGTCATCAAAAGGTGTACCCGATGCGGGTCTCGTTGCCTTCGATATCGTCGAGCAGCACCATCAACGGCCCGAGCTGCCGGTAGCGGGCGGCGGTGTTGCGCACGTAACGGATGAAACGCGGTGTGTCGGCCAGGTATTTGGGTTTGCCATCGCGCAAGGTCAGGCGCGCAAAAATGCCCAGCACCTTGAGGTGGCGTTGCAGCCCCATCCATTCCACCGCGCGGTAGAACTCTCCGAAGTCATCGCCCACCGGCAGGCCGGCCGCGCGTGCTTTCTGCCAGTAGCGCACGGTGACGTCGAGGATGAAGTCTTCTTCCCAGCTCAGGAAGGCGTCGCGCAGCAGGCTGGCGATGTCGTAGGTGATGGGGCCATAAACGGCGTCCTGGAAGTCCAGAATTCCTAGTTGTGCTTTGGCGGGGGCTGCATCAGTCACCATCAAGTTCCGCGGCATGAAGTCGCGGTGGACGAACACGCGTGCGCCGCCGAGCGCAGTCAGGTTGCTGGCCTTGATCTGGTCGAACAGGCCGTCCAGCTTGCCCTGCAAGCCGGCATCCACGGCAATGCCGCGGTGCCTGGCGACATACCACTCGGGGAACAGCGCCAGTTCCCGGGACAGCAGCGCATCGCCATAGGGCGGCAGCACGCCAGGCCGCGAGGCCAGCTGCCAGACTATCAGCGCGTCAATCGCCGCCATGAACAGCGCGTGGTGGGCTGGCGTTGCCACCGTCACCGCGTCCGGCCCTTCCGCGGGTGCGATGACATCCAGCATGGTCTGGCTACCCAGATCGCTGAGCAGCATGAAGCCCTGCGGCTCGTCCCAGGCCAGCACCTGCGGCGCGGACAGCCCTGCCTCCTGCATCAGGCGGGCGACATCGACGAAGGGGCGGCAATTTTCCTGGGCCGGGGGCGCGTCCATGATGATGCAGCTGTTCGCGCCCAGCGTGTTGCCAGGCTGTGCATCGACGCGGAAGTAGCGGCGAAAGCTGGCATCGGCAGACGCCAGGCGCACGGTGTCCGGCAGCAGCGCGTGCTGCGGCGCCACCGTGTGCAGCCATTGGGAAAAGGCGCTGGCGCGCGTCGCGTCGGTCCAGGCGATCGGGGAAGTGGTCATTCAGTGGCGGTTCCGGCGTGGGCACGCATGGGCAGGCCCGGCACCCGGTGGTGTGTAAAGGGTGCGGGATGGTGGGTCATGGATAATCGGGCCTGATTTTACAAATGGGTTTATCTCACATCCACGATGCGTCCGGCATCTCCCTCGCCTTTTATTCTCTCCCCGGTAGCGCATGCGGTCTCCTGGCTGGTGCTGGGCGCCATCTGGTGTGCGGCGGGACAGGCGCATGGCCAGACGCAGACACCGCCGGCGCCCACTGTTGCGCCGGCAGCCGGGAACGCCGCAAAGGATGAGGTCGCGGGGGAAGGGCTCAAGCTCAAGAGCACACCCATGCTGGCCGAGGAGGTCTCCAACAACCCGGAGGACAAAGGCCCCACCTTCGTGTTTGGCGACCGTGTCTCCGGGCGGCCCGACCTCGAAACCGTCATCGACGGCCATGCCGAACTGCGGCGCGGCGCGACCTCGATGCGCGCCGACCGCATCGAGTACTACCAGCCCGACGACCAGGTCAAAAGCCGCGGCAACGTGCGCATCAACCGTGCCGGCAACCGCTTTGAAGGCCCCGAGCTGGAGATCAAGCTCGACCGCTTCGAGGGCTTCTTCACCTCGCCCGGCTACCGCTTCCTCAGCAATGGCGGCAACGGCCGGGCCGAGCGCATTGACTTTCTCGACGACAAGCACCTGACCGCACGACGCGCAAGCTACACCACCTGCGAGCGTGACAACGAGGCCACATGGGAGCCGGCCTGGGTGCTGACCGCGGACAGTTTCGAGTTTGACCTCGAGACCGACATCGGTGTGGCCACCGGGGCGGTGATCCGGTTCAAGAAGGTGCCCATCCTGGCGTTTCCGTCGGTGAGTTTTCCGCTCAGCGACAAGCGCAAATCAGGTTTGCTGCCGCCGACACTCACCACCAGCTCCGTCAGCGGCTTCGAATACCGGCAGCCCTATTACTTCGACATCGCACCCAACCGCGATGCCACCTTGTCGCCGGCCTACATCAGCAAGCGCGGTGTGGATCTGGCCGGCGAGTACCGCTACCTGGAGCCGGGTTACTCGGGGAAACTCCAGGCCAATATCCTGCCCGGCGATAAGCTGCGCAACCGCGACCGGTGGTCCTACAGCCTCCAGCACCTCGGCTCGATCAATTCCCGCATTCCCGCCATTGGCGCGCTGGGCCTGTCGGTCAACCTGAACCGGGTCAGCGACAACGACTACTGGCGCGATTTCCAGACTCCGGGCGCCACGACCTCGCAGCGCCTGCTGTCCAGCGATGTCGGGCTGAGCTGGTCACGGGGATTTTTCTCCTCCACCTTTCGCGCCCTCAAGTGGCAGACGCTGCAGGATGCGACCTCGCCCATCACGCCGCCGTATGACCTGTTGCCGCAGATCACGGCCAGCTACACCCGCGTGGATGCGCCCCTGCTCGGCATGGGCAGCGGGTTTGACTGGTCCGTCCAGGGCGATCTCACGCGTTTTTCCGCAGACCGCGGCTTCACAAAGCAGCCGAATGCCAACCGTGCGGTCACCCGCTTGCAGGCCAGCTACCCCTTGCTGGGCGTGGCGGGCTACATCACCCCCAAGATCCAGCTGCATGCCACGAGCTATCAGTTCGACTCGGCGCTCACCAATGGCGCGACCACGGCTTCGCGCGTGGTGCCGACCTTCAGCCTGGACAGCGGCCTGCAGTTCGAGCGGAGTGCCGACTATTTCGGACGCAGCTTCACGCAGACGCTGGAGCCGCGGGCCTTTTACGTGCGCACGCCCTTCCGCGACCAGAGCAAGCTGCCGAACTACGACTCGGGTCTCAACGATTTCAATTTTGCGACGGTCTTCAGCGAAAACGCATTTGGCGGCAACGACCGCATTTCGGATGCGAACCTGCTAACCGTCGGGGTCACGTCGCGCCTGCTGGAACCCAAAACCGGCGCGGAGGTGGTGCGGATGGGCATTGCGCAGCGCTTGCGTTTTGAGGACCAGCGCGTGACCTTGCCTGGCGGCCTGCCGGTCACTGATCGCATCAGCGACCTGCTGGCCGGTGCCTCGATCAACTGGGTACCCCAATGGTCGTTTGACACCACGGTGCAGTACAACCAGAAAATCAATCAGTCCGAACGTGCCTCCATCGGCGTGCGGTACAACCCCAGCCCGTACCGGGTGATCAGCGCTGCGTTCCGGCGGCAACGCAATGTCAGCCAGCAAGTCGATGTGGGCTGGCAGTGGCCTGTCAATGACCTGTGGGGAGACAAGGGCAAGGACCTGGGCGCCGGACAGGGTCAGGGTGGCGGGCGGTTGTACAGCGTCGGACGCCTGAACTACAGCACACTGGAAAAAAAGCTGGTGGACTCGGTCATCGGGTTCGAATATGACGGCTGCTGCTGGATCGCCCGTCTGGTCTTCCAGCGCTCGTCCAACAGCATCAGCAACTCCAACACCCGCATCCTGTTCCAGCTGGAGCTGGTCGGGTTTTCACGCATTGGTGCGAACACGCTCCAAACCCTCAAGTCAAATGTTCCGCGGTACGAGTACTTGCGTGAGAAAATCGAGGCTCCGAGCCGCTTCACCACTTATGACTAATCACCGACCTTTCAAACAACGCCCTCTGATGAGCACGCTGACTGCGCTGGTGTGTGCCCTGCTGCCGGCGCTGGCCGTCCAGGCGCAGGGGCTCAGGCCCCTGGGCGCCCCTCAGCGCCTGGCTGTCCCGGGTGGTGCGCCCGTGTCCGGCGCGTCAACGCAGCAGGCCGACTTCATTGTGGCCGTGGTGAACTCCGAGCCGATCACCAACACCGAGGTCCGGATCAAGCTGCTGCGCACCGAGCAGCAGATTGCACAGCAGGGCTACACCATGCCCCCGCGCAGGGAACTGGCGGCCCAGGTCCTGGAGCGAATGATCTCGGACAAGGCACAGCTCCAGATGGCCAAGACCTCGGGCATCCGGCTGGAAGACAGCGCCGTGGAGGCGGCGGTGGAAACCGTTGCGCGGCAGAACCAGCTCACCGTCGAGGAAATGCGACGCCGCCTGAAAGCCGAAGGCATCGATTACAACCAGTTCCGCTCCGAGATCCGCGACGAACTCCTGGTCAATCGCCTGCGTCAGCGCGAAGTGGAGCCGCGGGTGGTGGTGAGCGAGCAGGACATCGACCAGTTTCTGGCCGAGCAGGGCCAGGGTGGCGCGGCAGATGCGTCCTCCCAGGCGCTGAACCTGGCTGAAATCCTGGTGCCGGTGCCCGAGAACGCGACGGCCGAGCAGATTGCAGCGCTGCAGGCGAAAGCCCAGCAGGTGATGGAGCGGGCCAGGGGCGGGGCTGACTTTGCCGCCCTGGCGACCGAAGTGTCGGCCTCGCCCACCCGCAACAATGGCGGCCAGATGGGTCTGCGCAGCGCAGACCGTTACCCGCCACTCTTCCTCGAGGCGACCCAGAAGCTGGCGGTCGGTGGCCTGGCGGGCCCGGTGAGAAGCGGCGCCGGTTTCCACATCCTCAAGGTGATCGAGAAACGCCAGGGCGGCATGCCCAGCGTGGCGATCACACAGACCCGCGCGCGGCACATCCTGCTCAGGCCCAATGCACGGCTGAGCGAGGCGGCTGCCATTGAAAAGCTCGCGGGCTTCCGCCAGCAGATCCTGGCGGGGAAGGCCGACTTTGCCGTCCTCGCGAAGGAAAACAGCGAAGACGCTTCCGCCAAGGAGGGGGGCGACCTGGGATGGGCTGGCCCAGGCCTCTTTGTGCCTGAATTCGAGAAAACCATGAACGGGCTGGCGCCGAACCAGATCTCGGAGCCGCTGGTGTCGCGCTTTGGCGTTCACCTCATCCAGGTGCTGGAGCGCCGTGACACGCAACTCTCCCCGCGCGAACAGCGTGAGCTGGCGCGAAACGCGCTGCGCGAGAAAAAGCTCGGCGAGGCGACCGCCCTGTGGGCGCAGGAGGTCCGGGGCAAGGCCTATGTGGAGTTCCGGGAAGCGCCGCAGTGAAAATGTGGCTCCCACGCTGGTCGCTTTGCACGCCGATGGCGATGCGCTGCCCCTGTCATTGAACGCGGGGGCTGATTTTCTTTGGGGCGGCCCGGCGGAAAATTGCCTGACTCATTCGCATGCGGCGTTAACTTTTTGCGGGCGTAGTCCATCATGAAGCACATCCCCCGCAAACGCTTCGGGCAGCATTTCCTCACCGATCAGGGGATCATTGACGGGATTGTGCGTGCCATTGCGCCCCAGTCCGGTCAGCGGATGGTCGAAATCGGCCCGGGTCTGGCCGCGCTGACGCAGCCGCTGGTGGAGCGCCTGGGCCGCCTCACCGTGATCGAGCTGGACAGGGACCTGGCGCAGCAGCTGCGCGGGCATCCACAGCTTCATGTGGTGGAGTCGGACGTGCTCAAGGTCGACTTTGTGCGGCTGGCGCTGGCGTCGCCGGATGAGGCTGGCGCCGTGGCCGGTCCGGGCAAGCTCCGGGTCGTGGGCAACCTGCCCTACAACATCTCCACCCCCATTCTTTTCCACCTGCTCGATGCGGTGGACATCATTGAAGACCAGCACTTCATGCTGCAAAAAGAGGTGATTGACCGCATGGTGGCCTCACCGGCCACCAGCGACTACGGCCGGCTCAGCGTCATGCTGCAGTGGCGCTATGCGATGGAGAACGTGCTGTTCGTGCCGCCGGAAAGCTTTGATCCGCCGCCTCGCGTGGACAGTGCGGTGGTGCGCATGGTGCCGCACGCAGCGTTTGTGCCGCTCCAGGTCGCCGCCCTCAGCGAGCTGGTGCAGGTGGCCTTCAGCCAGCGGCGCAAGTTGCTGCGCCATACCTTGGGCAAATGGCTGGAGCAGCGTGCCTACGGGGGGGTGTTCGACGTCCAGCGCCGTGCCGAAGAAGTGCCGGTGGCCGAGTACGTGTTGCTGGCGCAGCGTGTCCAGTCCGCACCACCAGCGCTCCACGAAGAGGCCCATGACGGGCGTTGCGGCCCATGAAGCGGCCGATGACGATCTTCGTGATCTCGCTGCCCGACGCACTGCAGCGGCGGGCGTCGATTGCCCGGCAGATGGCGCACCTGGGTCTGCCCTTCTCTTTCATTGACGGTGTCCGGATCGGCGCGGAGGAACTTGCGGCACGCGGCTATGACGAGCCCTCCCGGCTGCTGCGGTATGCCTATGGCATGTCAGTGGGCGAGGTGGGGTGTTTTCTGGCGCACCGCGCGGCATGGCGTGCCGTGCGTGACGAACCCGGGAAATGTCTGGTGCTGGAGGATGACGCCGTGGTCGCGGGCCTCACTCCCGCCCTGCTGGAGCAGCTCGGGGAGACGCCGTATCCGCTGGTCCGGCTGGCCGGCGTGTTCGAGAAAAAACACAAGTTCATCGGCCAGAGCGCCATTGCCAAATACTGGGGCGACCCGTCGGGTGCCGCCGCGTATGTGCTGGGGCCCCGCGAGGCTGCGCGGCTGCTTCAGAAGTCGGAGCGCTTTTACATGCCCGTAGACGACTTCATGGAGGCCCGCTACCTGCATGGCCTGCACACCTACGCCCTGTTGCCCTACCCGGTGAAACAGGCGGGCACCGACACCCAGATCGGGGACCGGGCACGCCCGCCGCTGCGGTGGAGCGCACGCTTTCGCCTGATGCTGGTGCGCATCCCCATAGACCTCAAAAAGTACGTTTACCGTCTCTCCTATTACCTGGGGTGATGTCTGTTGCAGCTGCCGCCGCGACGACGCTGATTCCGCAACCGACTGCCCATGAAAAAAGCCCGCAATTGCGGGCTTTTTTGTGACTGACTGGCGCTGCGACTTCAGGCAGCGGCGAGCCAGTAACCCGCGTTGAACGGACTGCTCATGCGCAGAGCCAGTGGCGACACGTCTACCAGTTTGTCGGTAGGCATGGGTTCTTCACCTTCTGCAACTGCTTGCTGGGCCTCATTCGCCCGATCCCCTTGGCCGATGTCTGGGGAGCGGGCTACAGAAAAGAATAGAAGCATCTGAACGGGATCTTTCGATCCGCCCAGTAGTCCGCGGCATCCCTGAAGATGTCGAGCAGCTGCTCGCGCGCTTCCTTGTCGAACTTGGCGTGTGCAGGAATCTGTTCCAGCACGACGATGAAGCCAGGCTGCGGACCGGACTTGTGAACCAGGTCGGTCATGCAGTCGTACAGCGCATCGAAGTTCTTCCCGAAATGGGCCGGAAAGGTGTACTGGGCGGCAATCATGTCCAGCACGTCCTGCTTGCTCTGTGCGCTGCACAGGTTGGCATACAGGAAATGCTGGTTCAGGTGCGTCGCGGCATCCTGCAGGTCCTGCACGCGGAAAGCGCGAATGGACTGCACAATGTTCGGACGCACGCCACGCAAAGGCGTTTCGTGGTCCTTGCGCACAGGTGCGTCGGTGTCACGACGAAGTGGTGTATCCATCTCCGCTACTCTTTCTCTTAGGTCAACAACTAAAGTGACGGTCACGGTTCAGCTTACTGAACGATTCTGCGAAAACTCGCATAGTGATCGTCGGTGTAATAACAGGCATCGGGTGCGGCCGGCTTCTCGCCGCCACACACAATTCGCCGGGCACCCCGGCTTCGCTCACCTGGCGTTCTGACGGTGTATTCGCGGTAATACCCGCGACTTTTGACCGGAAGAAACCGCTCCCTGTTGCCAAAGACGACGCCATCCTTGTCATGCCGGAAGGGGCCGCCTCGGTAAATGAGCGCCATCATGTCGCGACCTTGGGGTGGCAACTGGGCCACTGCGACGGTCTCGGTCTGCACCAGCCCGGGAGGGCTCTTGGCGTGCACCACGCTGGGGCATACGCCCAGCAAGCCGCCAATGAAGGTCAGCAGGGCCACCAACACGGCTGCATTGGCCTGCCGCCATCGTCCCCACCCCTTGCGCAACATGAAAAAACCCTTTCTTGACTTCAGATTTACCCCGATCAGTTCCGGGTTAACCCTGAAATTTCAAGAATGATAGTTTGCCGCAAGTCGCTGGAAAAGGCAAGTGGATGCTGAAAATTTAAGCAGGCCACTCACCAGTTGAAGGTGGAAAAAGTATGTACTTGCTAACCGTCAGTGCTTTATCTGGCCGCGTTGGCATCGGCCACGGTCAGGGCCGTCATGTTGACGATACGGCGCACGGTAGCGGTGGGTGTGAGGATGTGCATGGGCTTGGCGGCCCCCAGCAGCACCGGGCCGATGGCGATATTGCCGCCGGCCGCCGTTTTCAGCAGGTTGTAGGCGATGTTGGCGGCATCAATATTGGGCAGGACCAGCAGGTTGGCTTCGCCGGACAGCGTGCTGTTGGGCATGATCAGCGCACGGGCGCTGGCGTCCAGTGCGACGTCGCCGTGCATTTCGCCATCGACTTCGAGCCACGGGGCCTTCTCGCGCAGCAGCTCCAGGGTGCGGCGCATCTTCAGCGCGCTGGGCAGGTCCGAGGAGCCGAAGTTCGAATGCGACAGCAGCGCCGCCTTGGGCTTGATGCCAAAACGCATCATTTCCTCGGCCGCCATGGTGGTGATCTCGGTCAGCTGCTCGGCTGTCGGGTCGTAGTTGACGTGCGTGTCCAGCAGGAACACCTGCCGGCCGGGCAGCATCAGCCCGTTCATGCAGGCATAGGTGTTCACGCCTTCGCGCTTGCCGATGACCTGGTCCAGGTAATTGAGGTGGTGCGACGTGGTGCCCCAGGTGCCGCAGATCAGGCCGTCCACGTCGCCCTTGTGCAGCAGCATGCCGGAAATCAGCGTCAGGCGGCGCCGCATCTCGATCTTGGCCATCTGCACGGTCACGCCGCGGCGCTCCATGATGCGGTGGTAGGTCTGCCAGAAGTCGCGGTAGCGGTGGTCCTGCTCGACGTTGACGACGTCGTAGTCCAGCTCCTCCTTCAGGCGCAGGCCGAACTTCTCGATGCGCTGGGCAATTACCGCCGGGCGCCCCACCAGGGTCGGCCGTGCCAGGCCTTCGTCCACCACGATCTGGCAGGCGCGCAGCACGCGCTCTTCCTCGCCTTCCGCATAGGCTACGCGCTTGCGCTGGGCGTTCTTGGCGGCGGTGAAGATCGGCTTCATCACCGTGCCGGAGGCATACACAAAGCTCTGCAGCTTTTCCCGGTAGGCGACCATGTCCTTGATGGGCCGCAGCGCCACGCCGCTGTCGGCCGCTGCCTGGGCCACCGCCGGTGCAATCTTCATCATCAGCCGCGGGTCAAACGGCTTGGGAATCAGGTACTCGGGTCCGAAGGCGAGTTTTTCACCCACATAGGCCGCAGCCACCACCTCGCTCTGCTCGGCCTGGGCCAGCTCGGCAATCGCATGCACGGCCGCGATTTCCATCTCGACCGTGATGGTGGAGGCGCCGGCATCCAGCGCGCCACGGAAGATGTAGGGGAAGCACAGGACGTTGTTGACCTGGTTCGGGTAGTCGGTGCGGCCGGTGGCCATGATGGCGTCGTCGCGGACGGACTTCACCTCTTCCGGTGAGATCTCCGGATTCGGGTTGGCTAGCGCCAGGATGATGGGCTTGGCCGCCATCTTCGCGACCATTTCCTTCTTGAGCACGCCGCCCGCAGACAGGCCGAGGAAAATGTCAGCGCCTTCGATGATTTCACCCAGGGTGCGCGCTGCCGTCTTCTGGGCGAACTGGATCTTGTCCTCGTCCATCAGCTCGGTGCGGCCTTCATAGACCACGCCGGCCAGGTCCGTCACGTACACATTCTTGCGCTCAATGCCGAGCTTGAGCAGCAGGCCCAGGCAGGCCAGCGCTGCGGCGCCTGCGCCGGACGTCACCAGCTTCACATCGGCGGGCTTTTTTCCCACCACCTTGAGCGCGTTGAGCACCGCGGCGCCCACCGTGATGGCGGTGCCGTGCTGGTCGTCGTGGAACACCGGAATCTTCATGCGCTTGCGCAGTTCGCGCTCCACATAGAAGCAGTCCGGCGCCTTGATGTCCTCGAGGTTGATGGCGCCGAAGGTGGGCTCCAGCGACGCAATGATGTCCACCAGCTTCGCCGGGTCCTTTTCGTCGATCTCGATGTCGAACACGTCCACACCGGCGAACTTCTTGAACAGCACGCCCTTGCCTTCCATCACCGGCTTGGAGGCCAGCGGGCCGATGTCCCCCAGGCCCAGCACCGCGGTGCCGTTGGTGACCACGGCCACCAGGTTGCCCCGGCTGGTGTACTTGAAGGCGTTGTTTGGGTCCTTGACGATTTCCTCGCAGGGCGCTGCCACGCCGGGCGAATAGGCCAAGGCCAGATCGCGCTGGTTGGTCAGCTGCTTGGTTGCTGCAATCGCCACCTTGCCGGGTGTCGGAAACTCGTGGTACTCCAGCGCCGCAAGGCGCAGCTCGGCACGTTTTTCTTCACGTTGGCTCGCACCATTGGCGGGTGTGGCAGCGGTTGTGGTCGGCATTCAGTGGATCTCCTGCAGGCGCGGCCGGTGTGGCCGTCAATTTCGTGTAAGGTCTGCGATTGTAGGCGTTTAGGCAAGAGAAACCCAGCCGCAGAATCCGGCCAAAACAGGTGCTCTGCCTGTGACTTTTCCGGTGTGAAAGCCGGCTGGAAAAGCGGCTCTTCCGGTCTTGCCGGCAGGCCGCTTCTTCAGCTCACAGGGTCACGAGCCTTCCCTGTGCCATGCGCTGGGAGGTCTGCTTGCCCCACAGCGCAAACCCGCGGTGGCGGCCGCTGTCGTCGAGCCATTGCCACACACCCTCCTCCGCCTCGCGCCACTGGCCCGCCAGGCCCGGCCGCGGCGACGCAATCACCAGCGGAAGAGCCGGAGTCTTCACCGCCACCGGCATCAGCGGAAACGCCAGCTCGGTGGGTGTGCCGGCCAGATTGGCGGCAAGCACCTTCGCGGCGCTCATGATGGGCATCACATAGGGCAGCGTCATGCCGTGCGCCGACTGCGGCGTGACAGCGCTCGCATACTGCGCCCCGTCGCCCAGTGCATACACGTCCGGTGCACTCGTCTGCAGCCGGGCATCGACCACCATGCCGCGGTCCACCACAAGGCCTGCCGCCTGTGCCAGGGCGGTATCGGCTTTCAGGCCGACCGCGCTGAGCACGCTGTCGGCGGCCAGTCGCTGGTGGTTCGCGAGTCCGATGTCCAGGCCGTGGGTGCCCGCATCCACCGTGCCCACGGTCGTGCCGAGGTAAAACTGCACGCCGATGGCCTCCAGCGCACGCTGCAGTGCCTGGCTGGCCGCTTCCGGCAGCAGCGCCGCCAGGGGGCGCGGGCTGGGATCGACTACGCTGACGCGGTGACCAGCCTGCGCCAGGTCATTGGCAAATTCACAGCCGATCAGACCGGCACCCATGATCAGGACATGGCGCTTGCCTGCCCGCAGGCGGGCGTGGAAGACGGCGAAGTCCTCGAGCGAGTTGACGCTGACGATCTCGCCCGCCGCGCTGCCGCCGACGGGAATGCGGATGGGTTGCGCGCCAGTGGCCAGCACCAGACGGCCGTAGGCCACTTCACCGGCGGTGGTGGCGACCTGCTTCGAGCGGGTGTCGATGGCCAGCACCCGGGTGCGCGGCATCAGCGCCACAGCCAGTGTTTCCGCCATCCGGGCGGCGGGCGTGGTCACCAGGTCCTCGGCCGACTTGCCCTGCGCAAAGGCATTGGACAGCGACGGCTTGGCATAGAAGTCGCCGCTGTCGGCGGTGATCATCGCCACGGGCGTGGTGGTGTCCAGCTTGCGGAATTCGCGAACCGTGGTCCAGCCGGCGAGACCGCCGCCAATGACGAGGAGGGGATGCATGGTCTGCCTGATGTCGGGGCTGCGCCCCGCTGCTGTCAAATGTCAAAAAAGCGGCATGCGACCCTGCGTTCGCAGGGGCGGCGAGTGCCGATGTCAGATTTCAACGACTTCAAAGTCAGCCTTGGCCACGCCGCAGTCCGGGCAGGCCCAGCTCTCGGGCACGTCGGCCCAGCGCGTGCCGGCAGCGATGCCGTCTTCGGGCCGGCCGGCCGCTTCGTCGTACACAAAGCCGCAAACGATGCAGAGATAGGTTTTCATGAGGGTTCCTTGAATGTGAGGGTGTTGACATGCCGCGCGTCCCAGGGGGTCGGCGCGGCGGGAAAAGCGTGATGCTGGAGCGGAAAGGCCCGTTACCTGCAAGTCAGTCGGCATGCGCCGGCGCTTCTTACAGGCTGTGGACTCGCCCTCAGGCGGCGATTTTGGCGAGCTGGGCCTTGTAGTGGTTGGCGTGGCGCTCTTCCACCCTCGCCAGGGCGGCAAAACGCTTCTGCGCTTTCTCCAGCGTGGCCTTGAACTGGGCCGCGTGCACCTTCGACTCGGCGATCTGCTCGTTCATCTCGGCGACGGCGGCCGCGTTACCCTCGGCTTCGGCGGTGGCGCGAAAGCCCGGGTACATCTCGGTGTACTCATAGGTCTCGCCGTCAATGGCGATCTGCAGCGCCCTGGCCGGCGTCATCGTGGCCTTGGGGTAGAGCAGGTCGAGGTGGCCGAAGGCATGCATGACTTCCTGGTCGGCGGTCTCTTCAAAGGTGCGCGCAGTGTCTTCGTCGCCAGCCTCGCGGGCCAGTTTGGCGAAGTAGCGGTATTTGATGTGGGCCATGGACTCGCCGGCGAAGGCAGCTTCGAGGTTGGCCAGGGTCTTGATCTCGGGGCGCTGTTGTGGGGTGCTCATCAGGGGCTCCTTGGTTGATAGACAAAAAATATTGTGATGAGTTAGATGATAGAAATTATCAATTGAAAAAGCCAATCGATTCTGACTAATCGATCGATAGTGCCTATTGTTTCGAGAGTTGTGGCGACGCTGAAAGAGCCGTGGCCGCCGGAGAGCCCGGTGACTGACGGCTGACGCCACGGGGCGATGCGCGCGCTCAGCCGCGCATCAGTGCCTCGATCTCGTCGGCCTTCACCGGCACGCCGCGCGTCATCAACTCGCAGCCCTTGGCGGTGACCAGTGCGTCGTCCTCGATACGGATACCGATGTTCCAGAACTCCTTGGGCACACCCTTGGCCGGCCGCACGTAAATGCCCGGCTCGATGGTCAGCACCATGCCGGGTTTCAGGATGCGTGAAGGCTTGCGCATCACGGTCTGGCCCAGTGCGTCTTTCTCTTCGCGCGGCTTGCTGCCCGGCTCGGTGTAGTCGCCGCAGTCGTGCACGTCCATGCCCATCCAGTGGCCGGTGCGGTGCATGTAGAACTGCCGGTAGGCGCCCGACTCCAGCACGTCATCGACCTTGCCGTGTTTGGTTTTGGGCAAGAGGCCGGTGTCCAGCATGCCTTGCACCAGCACCCGCGTGGCCGCTTCGTGCGGGTCCAGAAAGCGCTTGCCCGGTTTGGTGACTTTCACTGCAGCGTCCTGCGCCGCCAGCACGATGTCGTACAGCGTCCGCTGCGCTGGCGTGAATTGGCCGTCGGCCGGAAAGGTGCGGGTGATGTCGCTGGCATAGCCATCGAGCTCGCAGCCCGCGTCGATCAGGCACAACTGGCCCGGCTTGAGCTCGGTGTCGCCGGCGCGGTAATGCAGGATGCAGGCGTTGGCCCCCGCCGCCACGATACTGCCGTAAGCAGGGAACTGCGAGCCGTGGCGGCGGAACTCGTGCAGCAGTTCGGCTTCCAGGTGGTACTCGCGCAGACCGCCTTTGATGCCTGTGCGCAGCATGGCGGCCGAGGTCATCATGGCCCGCACATGGGCACCGGCCGAGATCTGCCCGGCGCGGCGCAGGATGGCGATTTCCTGGCTGTCTTTGACGAGCCGCATCTCGTCAAGCAGCTTGCACAGGTCGTGCTGGCTCTGCGGGCATTCGGCGCCGAAGCGCACGCGGGCGCGCACCTTGTTCAGCCAGCCATCGACCTGCGTCTCCAGTCCCTTGTGCGTGGCAAACGGAAACCACACCGCGGGCTGGTTGGCCAGCAACTGCGGCATCCTGTCGTCCAGCGTGTCCACGGCACAGGCGGCGTCCACGCCGAGTGCGGCGACAGCGGCCTTGGGGCCCAGGCGAATGCCGTCCCAGATCTCGCGCTCCAGGTCCTTGGGCCGGCAGAACAGCGTGGTCTTGCCCGTGGACTCAATGACCAGCCAGCCCTCGGGTTCGGTGAAGCCGGTCAGGTAATAGAAGTAGCTGTCGTGCCGGTAGGGAAAGTCGCTGTCGCGGTTGCGCGGGTATTCAGGCGCAGTGGGCAGCAGGGCGATGCCGCCGCCGGCGGCCTTCAGGGCTTTGGCAATGACAGCGCGGCGTTTGGCGTAAACAGAGGTGGTCATGTCGCTTCCGTGTTCCCGCAGTGCGCGGTCAGTCGTTCAACTTGTGTCGTCAGTTCAGGCATTCAAGTTCAGGCATTCAACTCGGCCAGGCGTTCGGGCGTGCCGACGTCGGTCCATGCGCCTGAATATAGCGCCGCCGTCACCTGCCCGTGCTGCATGGCCGTGCGCAGCAGCGGCGCCAGTGCGGCTTTCTGGCCGACTGGCGTGTGCGCAAACAGCGCCGGGCGGTACAGGCCCACGGTGCTGTAGGTGTATTTGACGGCGGCATCGTTGAGCGCCAGCCCATCGGCCGAGAGGCCAAAGTCGCCCTGGGGGTTGTGCGGCGGGTTGGGCACCAGGTAAATGTGCGCGAGCGCGCTGGAGGCTGCGAACCCAGCCGCGTCAGCCGCGGGGAAAGAAAAGCCCGGCATGTACACATCGCCGGCCACCAGCCAGAAGGGCTCGTTGCGCAGCAGCGGCAGTGCGGTGGCAATGCCGCCGGCGGTTTCCAGCGCGCCGCCGAAGCGGGCGCCTTCGTGGGAGTAGCGGATGCGCAGGCCGAAAGCGGCGCCATCGCCCAGCGCGGGCTCAAACCGGTCTTCCAGCCACGCGGTGTTGATGACCACATCGCGCACGCCGGCGCGGGCCAGGCTGTGCAGATGCCAGACGATCAGCGCTTGGCCCTGCACCGCCAGCAGCGGTTTGGGGCAGGCGTCGGTCAGGGGGCGCATGCGCTCGCCGCGGCCGGCGGCGAGGATCAGGGCTTGGGTGCTCATGGGTTCGTGATTATCGCCGCCCTGTTCGGGCCTGACGGCGTGATGTCCGTTGACCCACGGGTGGCGTGCATGGCAAGCTCCTGATTTCATAGCGTTTCGCCATGGGTGGGGCGGCCCGGGCACCCTGCCGGACCGGTCCGGGCCTCATCCCTTAAAATCGCGGGTCTCCCCGTGCAGGCCGCCACACGCTCCCAAGGATGTCGTGGTGCTGTCCTGGCCCCGGGCGCTGCGACCCTCACCCACCCTGGACCCGATCAATGGCTGACACCACCCCATCCCTCATGGCCAATTCCATCCGCGCGCTGGCCATGGATGCTGTTCAACAGGCCAATTCCGGCCACCCCGGTGCCCCGATGGGCATGGCCGACATGGCCGTCGCGCTGTGGGGTCGTCACCTCAAACACAGCCCGCACAACCCGCACTGGCTGGACCGCGACCGCTTCGTGCTGTCCAACGGCCACGGCTCGATGCTGATCTACGCGCTGCTGCACCT
>CBHWCZ010000010.1:0-99327 GCA_966112355.1 uncultured Polaromonas sp. | reverse complement strand
CCCACCCCCACCCCATGCAGCCCACTGACAACCACCGCCGCTACTGGCGCAAGAACCTTGGCGTGACAGCGGCGCTGCTGCTCGTGTGGTTTGCCGTCACCTTCGGTGTCAGCTACTTTGCGCGGGCCTTGAGCTTCACCGTCTTTGGCTGGCCCTTCAGCTTCTGGATGGGGGCGCAGGGTGCACTGGTCATCTACTGCCTGATCGTCGGTTTCTACGCCTGGTACATGAACCGCCTGGACGTCGAGCACGGCGTGTCGGATGGAGAGCGCTGAGCATGGGCGGGTTTTTCGGCTCCCGGGACGGCGTGCAGCTGTCTGCGCGGCAATTCAAGTCGCAGCTCAACCGTGTCTACAGCTGGTACACGCTGGGCGTGGTGCTGTTCGTGCTGATCCTCGCAGGCCTGGAGCGGCTGGGCTTGCCCCGCCTCTGGATCGGCACGGCCTTCCTGCTGGCCACCATTGGCCTGTATGCCGGCATAGGCGTGATGAGCCGTACCACTGATGCTTCGGAATACTACGTGGCAGGCCGCCGGGTGCCAGCGGTCTACAACGGCATGGCTACAGGCGCCGACTGGATGTCTGCCGCCTCCTTCATCGGGCTGGCGGGCACCCTCTATCTCACGGGCTACAACGGCCTGGCCTTCATCATGGGCTGGACCGGCGGGTACTGCCTGGTCGCGCTGGTGCTGGCGCCTTACCTGCGCAAGTTTGGCCAGTTCACCATCCCCGACTTTCTGGGTGAGCGCTATGGCGGGCGCCTGCCGCGGCTCATCGGGGTGGGCGCGGCCATCCTGTGCTCTTTCACCTACCTGGTCGCGCAGATTTACGGCGTGGGCCTCATCACGTCCTATCTCACTGGCATTGCCTTTGAACTGGGCATTTTCCTGGGGCTGGGCGGCATTCTGGTGTGCTCCTTCCTGGGCGGCATGCGGGCGGTGACCTGGACGCAGGTGGCGCAGTACATCATCCTCGTGGCCGCCTACCTGATTCCGGTGGTGTGGCTGTCGGTCAAGCAGACCGGCGTGCCGGTGCCGCAACTGGTGTACGGCATGCAGCTTGAAAAGGTCACGGCCAAGGAGAAGGCGCTGGCGGCCGACCCGGGCGAGCGGGAGGTGCAGGCCCTTTTCAGGCAACGCGCCCAGGCGCTGGGCGACAAGCTGCAGCATCCGGCGCAATCCCTGGCGGCGGACCGGGAAGCCGCCGGCAAGCTGCTGGAGGCGCTGAAAGCCAGCAATGCTGCGGTGATCGATGTGTCCGCAGCGGCGCGGGCCCTGGGCAGCATGCCCAAAGACGAGGCGGGCGCCATCAAGTATTGGACGGCCGCGCGCGCTGCGGCCGAGGTCAGGAGCGAGCCGCTCAACGGCATGCCGCCGCATGCGGCCCAGTTCGCGGGCGACCCGGACGGCACGCCGCAGCAGCAGGCGCAGTACGACACCTCCCGCCGCAACTTCCTGGCCTTGATGTTCTGCCTGATGGTCGGCACGGCCGCACTGCCGCACATCCTGATGCGCTACTACACCGTGCCCAGCGTGCAGGAGGCCCGGCAATCGGTGACCTGGTCGCTGTTCTTCATTTTCCTGCTGTACTGCACGGCACCGGCGCTGGCGGTGCTGGTGAAATACGAAATCTTCAACTCGGTGGTGGGGCTGCGGTTTGACCAGTTGCCCGCCTGGGTGAATTACTGGAGCCGCATCGAGCCTTCGCTGCTGTCGGTGGCAGACGTCAACGGCGACCGGATTCTCCAGCTCAACGAAATGACGATTGGCGGCGACATCATCGTGTTGCTGACCCCGGAGCTGGCCGGCTTGCCCTATGTGGTGTCGGGGCTGGTGGCGGCGGGCGGGTTGGCGGCGGCGCTGTCAACGGCCGACGGCCTGCTGCTCACCATCGCCAATGCCCTGGGCCATGACCTTTATTACAAGATGATCGACCCGAACGCGTCGACGGTGAGCCGCGTCACGGTGTCGAAAATCCTGCTGCTCATCGTGGCGCTGCTGGCCGCCTATGTGGCGGCGCAAAAGCCGGCGGACATCCTGTTTCTGGTGTCGGCGGCGTTTTCCTTTGCAGCGGCCTCGTTTTTTCCGGCGCTCAGCCTGGGCATTTTCTGGAAGCGCGCCACCGGCACGGCCGCCGTGCTGGGCATGACGGCGGGACTCGCGGTCACCACCTATTACATGGTCACCACCCAGCCCTGGCTGCGCGCCATGCTGGGCATCACGTCCCCGGTGCGGCTGTGGTGGGGCATAGAGCCGATCTCGGCCGGGCTGTTCGGGGTTCCCGTCGGTTTCGCCGTGATCATCCTGGTGAGCCTGGTGACCAAACCCCCCAGCCAGAAGGTACAGGACCTGGTCGAGTACATCCGCTACCCTGACCTCAAGTCCCTGTAGCGCCCATCGAGCCCCTACCGAAGCACCTGCCAGCTGAGCCGTGGAACCGGCTTCGCCGGGCCACAGGCGGGCGGCCCCCTCGGGGGGCAGGGCGCTACACGCAGTGAGCAACCGTGGGGGTGCTATAATGTTTGGCTTCGCCTTGCTGCACCCTTCACGACGCTGGGGCAGCTTTATCAACCACAAGGAGAGTTTATGCGTCACTACGAGATCGTCTTGCTGATCCATCCGGATCAAAGCGAGCAAGTCCCAGCCATGCTGGAACGTTACAAGGGCATGATCACCGCTGGCGGTGGCAAGGTGCACCGTGTTGAAGATTGGGGCCGCCGTCAACTGGTGTACCTGATCCAGAAACTGGCCAAAGCCCACTACCTCTGCATCAACATCGAAGCCAGCCAGGCCGTGATGGAAGAAATTGAACACGCGTTCAAGTTCAACGATGCGGTGCTGCGCCACCTGACCGTCGTCAAGAAGAAAGCCGAAACCGGCCCTTCGCTGATGATGCGCAACGTCGAACGCGAAGAAGCGCGCAAGACCCAGCAGGCTGAGTACGCCGCCAACTGATCATTCATTGAACCAGGTCAGACTGACCGCGTGCATCGCCGAGGCAAGTCCTCTTCGCTACACGCCAGCCGGCATCCCGGCCCTCAATCTTGTACTCGAACACGAGTCCGAAGTTGCCGAGGCAGGGGTCACCAGGCAGGTCAAGTTGACAGTCAGGGCAGTAGCCTTCGGATCGCTGGCAGAAACCGCCGGCCGGCTCGAATTAGGCAAACCCCATCTGTTCACCGGGTTCATGATCAACGCACGTACCAGCAAAAGCATTGTTTTACACATTCAATCTGTAAACCCGATCACCCCGATTTAAGGAGTCCATCATGCCCGGACCAAAACGTTTCAACAAAGACAAGCGCCCCAAGCGCAACACACAATCCCTGCTGTTCAAGCGCAAGCGCTTTTGCCGTTTCACCGCTGCCGGCGTCGAAGAAATCGACTACAAGGACATCGACACCCTGCGTGACTTTGTGGCTGAAAACGGCAAGATCATCCCCGCACGCCTGACCGGCACGCGCGCGATCTTCCAGCGCCAGATCAACACCGCCGTCAAGCGCGCACGCTTCCTGGCGATGCTGCCGTACAGCGACCAACACCGTACCCTGTAAGGAGCACGACCATGCAAATCATTCTGCTCGACAAAGTCGTGAACCTCGGCAACCTGGGCGAAGTCGTCAAGGTCAAAGACGGCTACGCACGCAACTTCCTGATCCCCTCCGGCCGCGCCCGTCGCGCCACCGCAGCGGCCATCAAGGAATTCGAAGTCAAGCGCGCCGAGCTCGAAAAAGCCGCCGCTGCCAAGCTTGCCGAAATGCAGGCACTGGGCGAAAAGCTGGGCGGCACCACCGTCAAGCTGACGCAAAAAGCCGGCGTGGACGGCCGCCTGTTCGGCTCTGTCACCAACTTCGACATCGCTGGCGAACTGACCAAGCAGGGCTTTGCCGTTGCCAAGTCGCAGATCCGCATGCCGAACGGCCCTCTGAAGGTCGTGGGCGACCACGCGGTGAGCGTGGCCCTGCACACCGACGTGACGGTGGACATCACCGTGACGGTGTACGGCGAAACCGCTTAAGTTTTCGCGACACCCGAAAAGGCCGCTCGCTGAGCGGCTTTTTTATTTTTGGTGCACACCTTTTACAAGCTTGTCCCACCACTCATCCACCGGGTTATCCCCCGGGTTATCCACACCGCTTTTTTTGTTTTCGTGACGAGGCGCAGCGTACGCGCTAGCATGCAGAGCTACCAAGGTTTTCCCAATGTCCGCCGTACTTTCCGCCTATAACGACCCCGGCTACAGCCCCGACCCGCAGATCGCGCAACTGCGCATTCCGCCGCACTCCATCGAGGGCGAATCCAGCGTGCTGGGTGGCCTGCTGCTGGACAACGGCGCCTGGGACCGCGTGGGCGACCTGCTGACCGACCAGGACTTCTACCGCCGCGAGCACCAGCTCATTTATGCGGCGGTGGGCGCGCTCATCAACGCTTCCAAGCCGGCCGACATCATCACGGTGTATGAGCATCTGCAGAACCTGGGCAAAGCCGATGAGGTTGGCGGCCTGAGCTACCTCAATGCGCTGGCCCAGTATGTGCCCAGCGCCAGCAATGTGCGCCGCTATGCCGAGATCGTGCGCGAGCGCTCCATCCTCCGCAAGCTGGTGTCTGCCAGCGACGAGATCGCCACCAATGCTTTCAATCCGCAGGGCAAGGCCGTCGCGGCGATTCTGGACGAAGCCGAGCAGAAGATATTTAACATCGGCGAGCAGGGCTCGCGCATGAAGCAGGGCTTCCAGAGCATGGACACGCTGGTCGTGAGCCTGCTCGACCGCGTCACCGAGATGTCGGAGAACCCGCAGGACGTCACCGGCGTGCCCACGGGCTTCTACGATCTGGACAGGATGACCTCAGGCTTCCAGGCCGGCGATCTGGTGATTCTGGCGGCACGACCGTCAATGGGAAAGACCGCGCTCGCCATCAACATCGCCGAGCATGTGGCGCTGAACGAAGGCCTGCCGGTGGCCGTGTTCTCGATGGAGATGGGCGCTTCGCAACTCGCCGTGCGTATCGTCGGCTCCATCGGCCGCATCGA
Organism: uncultured Polaromonas sp.; assembly: GCA_966112355.1. GTDB lineage: Bacteria > Pseudomonadota > Gammaproteobacteria > Burkholderiales > Burkholderiaceae_C > Polaromonas. The sequence goes on along the minus strand of CBHWCZ010000010.1, from coordinate 94,297 downwards.
CCAGACCCACCTGCGCACCGGCGCGCTGACCGACGAGGAATGGCCACGGTTGACCGAGGCCATCGAGAAGCTGCGCAACATCTCGCTGCACATCGACGAGACCGCCGGCCTCACGGTGAGCGAACTGCGCGCCAATGCCCGCCGGCTGGCCCGGCAATGCGGCAAGTTGGGCCTGATCGTGGTGGACTACCTGCAGCTGATGAGCGTCTCGACCAGCATGAACGACGAAAACCGCGCGACTGCGGTGGGCGAGATTTCACGCGGTCTCAAGATGCTCGCCAAGGAACTGCAGTGCCCGGTGATCGCGCTGTCGCAGCTCAGCCGGGGTGTGGAGTCGCGCACCGACAAGCGCCCGATGATGAGCGACCTGCGCGAGTCTGGCGCCATCGAGCAGGACGCCGACATCATCATGTTCATCTACCGTGATGAGTACTACACCAAGGAAGCCTGCAAGGAACCCGGTGTGGCCGAGGTCATCATCAGCAAGCAGCGTAACGGCCCCACGGGCACGGTCAAGCTCGCCTTCATCAACCGCATCACCAAGTTCGAGAGCCTGGCGCACAGCAGCGGCGATTTCTAGGCAACGGCGCCGTTAAGGCACGGGTGATCAGGCTGGTCTCATGGCGTGGTCTTGAACTGACCGAGAAACCCCAGCACGGCTTGCCAGTTTTCTTCTGCGCCCCTGGCATTGCGATCGACCCGCAGCGTGGACGAGCCGTGAACACCCTGCCTGCGCGGGATGAACAGCACCTTGTCCCGGGCAGTCGGCGTGGCCACCGCCTGAAAAATGCGGCGCGACTGCTCGGTCTCTTCCTTGTCGCTGGCTTGCGTCACAAACACCGGCACGGTGACCTTCCTGGCCGCCGTGCGCACGGCATGGGGCGCGTTGAGGTATTCACCGGGCGAAAACGCCAGCAGGCCCTGTACCTCGGCCGGATGTTTCGCCGTCAGCAAAAAGACCAGCGCCGCGGAATAGCTTGATCCCCAGACCAGTACCGGGGCGCCGTTGGCCTTGCTCCGGCCCCAGGCCAGCGCAGCCTCCAGATCCTGGAATGCGGCGTCATACCCGGTGGAGCGGCCCAGTGCGGCCACGGTCTGGTTGTCGTCGCCAAACTCGTCGCCGCCAGAGCGCTGGTCGATGGTCAAGACGCTGAACCCGGCCTGGTTCAGGCGCGGCACCAGGGGCGTGTATTCAGCCTTGCTGGCACCCGCCTGGTGGAAGGCGACGATGACAGGTGCTTTCGCGGAGGCACCGGCAGCCGCTGCGGGCGAGAAGTCGCCATACACCTTCACACCATCCGCAGCGGTCAGCGCGACCGGCATGGCGTGGGCAAGGCCTGTCATGACCAGCAGCCACATCCAGCCCAAAGCTTTTTTCATGATGTCTTTCCCCCGGGGTAAAGACGGTTGGTCGTGGGAAGTCGCCTTAAATTACAACAACCTTCACGGCCTGCGTTTAGCGCACGCAGTCAAACCCAAGCTGCCCCTCCGCGGGCCGGGTGGTCAGCCGCGCATGCAGGCCGCGCTTGAGGCATTCGTTCTCGGCGACGTCCTGTGCTTCGCCCCGCTGTGAGGCGCGCGCCTTGACGATGATCAGCTTGTCGTTGGCGCTCACCAGCTCGGCGGCGCAGCCGCTCATCAGTACGCAAACCAGCAGCAACAGTTGTTTCATGGAGATCCTCAGGTGGTCGTGGCGTTGTCGGGGTGCGCCGATGATAAGTGAGCAGGGCGTGGCCGTGCTGGCGCGTCAGCCCAGCCCCAGGGCGTGGAACACGCGCAGTGCGGCATAGGCATCGTTGGCCGCGTAGACGATCTGGGCTTCGGTCAGCTGCCGGTTGGCCCAGTTGGAGGTGGCGGCCTTCTTGGACTTGATGAAGCGCTTGTTGAAGAGCACGGCCACCGCACCACGCACGCCCATGTCCTTGCGGTAACCGCGCTCGCGGAACACGGTGTTGAGTTCCAGCACGCCCTGCAGGTCCACGCCCAGCTTGTGGATGATGCGGCGGCGGTCGTCGCCCAAACCGAAACCGGCCTTGGTGATGGCGGGAGACTCCAGCAACTGCGCCACGGCGCGGCGGCAGTCGGCGTCCTCGAGCTGGAAGATCCAGGCCTTGTGCAGGGTCGAGAGCTGCACGATGTGCGGCCCCTCTGACAGTTCGTTCACGGCGAAGGTGGGTTTGGACTCGGTGTCAAAACCCAGCACGGCAGTTCCTGCCAGGGCTTGCAGGGCGCTGGCAGCCTGTGCAGGCGTGGAGACGACCTCGATCTGGTTGAGGCCCAGGCGGTCAAAAGGCTCCAGCAGGGCGATTTCTTCTTTGCCGGGAGTGGGGTGGCGCTCGGTCATGGGCGGGGGTCTCGGGCAGGGTTTGATGGGGGTCGATGCGTTCACGCAGCCCCAGAGCTTACAGTCAGGGACTGGTTCCTGCGCCGCCCTGTGCGCACGGCCTGATTTTTCCGAAAGCACACCGATGGCAGCCCAAGGCATCACCAACGACGAATACAAGCTGTTCCCGTCGCCGCGCAACCGGCACCGCACGATTTTCCTGTACCGCGTGTTCCTGCCGCACCCCTACATGCTGATCGACATGGAAAGCTATGGCCTGAAGGGCAAGTACAGCCTGTTTGGCGCCTGCCGCCTGGCCGACATGAAGATGGGGCAACTGGTGACGCTGGAGCTGCCGGAAGATGAAGTCACCTTCAACGCGCGGTTTGTGCCGGACTGAACGGGCTGCGGTCGTCTGGCGCTATGAAATCAGGAGCTTTTGAGGGCATCTCACGGGTCATCCGGGTGACTCCAACTTGTACAATCAGCCCACACCACCGCACCCACAGACCCACCTGACACCATGACCTTTGAGCAACTGCTGGAGCAGGCCATCTTCCACAGCTACCGCCTTGGCGCGTATGTGCTGATGAACCTGACCGAAGACCCGGCGGTGCTGGCCATTGTGTTTTGCTAGTGTCCTGTCGCTGCCGGCGCTTCGCCGCGTGCCGATCCGCAAGCTTTCCATGACCCTCTCTCCAACCGCCTTGACCACGCTGCACGTTTGCCGTGCGGATTACCACAACCCTCTGCACGCTGACGCCGTGGTGATGCTGCTCGATGCCTATGCCCAGGACCCGGCTGGCGGCGGGGAAGGGCTCAGCGACTTTGCCAGGCGCCGTCTGGTGCCCGAGCTCGCAGCGCGACCGCATGCCTTCAGTGTGCTGGCGTTTGACGGCGAGCAGCCGGTGGGTCTGGTCAACTGCATCGAAGGCTTTTCCACATTTGCCTGCCGGCCCCTGGTGAACGTGCATGACGTCGCTGTGCTGGCGACGCACCGCGGCCAGCGTGTGGGCGAGAAGATGCTGGCGCTGGTGGAGGCCATTTCGCGCGAGCGCGGCGCCTGCAAGCTGACGCTGGAGGTGCTGCAGGGCAACCGCAGCGCCATCACACTCTACGAGCGCATGGGCTTTGCGGCCTACCAGCTGGACCCGGCCATGGGTCAGGCGCAGTTTTTCCAGAAATGGCTCAGTTGAACCTGCGCTGAGGCCGTAGCGATCTCAGGCGGCGTGTTGCCGTGCCACGTGGGGATCGCGCAGCAGCATCAGCGCGGTGAAGCCCACCAGCCCCAGTGCGGCTGAAAACCACAAGGCGGCGCTGCCGAAGCGGTCCAGCGCAAGGCCGAACAGCCAGGGCGCGCTGGCTTGCGCAAACCGCGCGGGCACCATCAGCAGGCCTTGCCGTGCACCGTAGTCACGCGGGCCGAACAGCACCAGCGGCAGCGTGCCTTTGGCAATGGTCAGGATGCCGTTGCCAGCCCCATGCAGCAGCGTGAACACGGCGCCCAGGGGCGCACCCAGCAGCAAAAAGAGGCCAGCGCCCAGGGTGTGGGTGATGCCGGCCACCCGCGCCGAGATCAGCGGGTGCACATTGCGCAGCAGGCCGTACTCCAGCAGCCGTCCGGCCACCTGGGCCGGGCCGACCAGACCGGCGAACAGCAGGGCGCTGGTCAGTGTGACGCTGTGCGCCTGCAGCAGCCGCGGCAGGTGGGCGGCCATGGCCGTGCTGATGAACCAGGTGACGGCGAATACCAGGGCCAGCAGGAAGGCCGTGCGCTTGCCGGGCGCTTGCGCGGAGGCACTGCGCGCGCGCGGTGTAGCGCCGGCATGCACGGGCGCTGGCGGGGTAGCCAGCGCATTGGGAAGGGGAGGTGCCGACGGCAGCAACCCGTTGAGTGGCAGGGCCACCACCAGGTGCAGGGCCGCCCAGACCATGCAGGCTGTGCGCCAGCCCCACTGCAATTCCAGCCACGCGCTGAGCGGCCAGCCGACGGTGCTGGCAAAACCGGCCAGCAGCGTGATGCCGGTGATGGCACTGCGTGCGTCCTTGCCGTAGAGGCGCACCAGCGTGGCAAAGGCGGCTTCATAGAGGCCTGCGGCCATGGCCAGGCCGAGGATGACCCACCCGGCAAACAGGCCCACCGGGCCCTGCGCCAGTGCGAGTGTGAGCAGGCCCAGCGCAAACACCAGGCTGTTGGCCGCCAGCACGGGCCGTCCGCCCCAGCGGTCAATCGCCTGGCCGGCAGCAGGGCCGAGCAGCGCAGACACCACCAGTGCCACCGAGAAGGCGGCAAACACCGTGGGTGTGCTCACCCCGAGATCGCGCGCCATCGGCACCGCCAGAATCGCCGGCAGGTAATAGCTGGAGGCCCAGGCCAGTGTTTGCGCCGTGCCGAGGCCCAGCACCACGGGGGTGCGTGAAGTCATCATGCGAAGGGTGGCCACACCACGCGGCCAATGATCAGTCGGCCGCACGGGTGGCCAGAGGACCGAGGCCCGCATGCAGGCCCACCCCGACCGCAGCCCCCGCGATCTGCGACAGCACGAAGCCGGGTGCACTGGCGGGCGCGATGCCGGCAAAGCTGTCCGACAGCATGCGGCCCAGCACCGCCGCGGGGTTGGCAAACGAGGTACTGGCGGTGAACCAGTAGGCCGCACCGATGTAGCAGGCCACCAGCGCAGCGGCCTTGCCGGCAGGCGCGCGCAGCACCACCAGGATCAGGCCCGCCGTGGCGACCGCTTCGGCCAGCCACTGGCCCGGGCCGGCTCTCAACTTGGCACTGAGTTGCAACACGCTCATGTCGAACATCGCGTGGGCCAGCCAGGCGCCCGCCACGGCTCCCAGCAGTTGCACGGCGACGAAGAGCATCACGGCGCGCCCGGGGCGCGGCTGGGCCAGCAGCCCCCTGGACCAGAGCACCACGGTGACGGCGGGGTTGAAGTGCGCGCCGCTCACCGGCCCCAGCAGTTCGATGAGGACAAAGAGCGCGAACACCGTGGCCAGCGTGTTGGCAAGCAGCGCAACGCCGTTGTTGCCGCCACTCAGGCGCTCGGCCATGATGCCCGAGCCAATCACCGCGCACAGCAGTGCAGCCGTGCCTGCGAACTCGGCCAGCAGCTGGCGCGCCAGGGCTTGGGGTGGCGCGCTCATGCGTGCGCCGCGCTGTCGGACAGTGTTCTGGCCGCGCTCTGCAGTGCCAGCTTGTCGAGGCTGGCCGGCGGCAGGTTCACCAGCAGCTCCAGCCGGTGGTGAATGGCATGCAGGGTCTGCCGGAAGGCTTCCAGCTGGTGTGCTTCCGCGCCGGTGGTGGCCGACGGGTCCGGGTAGCCCCAGTGCGCAGTGGCGGGGTGGCCGGGCCAGATCGGGCAGACCTCACCGGCGGCGTTGTCGCAGACCGTGATGATCAGGTCCATGGCGGGCGCGCCGGGCCTGGCAAATTCGTCCCAACTCTTGCTGTAGAGGCCATCGGTGGCGATGCCCGCCGCGCGCAGCACCTGCAGGCCCAGTGGATGGGGTTGCTGGTTTTCGCGTGGGCTGCTGCCGGCCGACCAGGCCTTGAAGCGGCCCTGGCCGATGTGGTTCAGCGTGGCCTCTGCCAGGATGCTGCGGGCCGAGTTGTGGGTGCAGAGGAACAGGACATTCAGGGGGATGGGACTCATGGTGTGGCGTCAGTGTCGGGAGGGGTTCGAAAAGAGGCGGTCAAAAAAACAAGGGTCAGGCCGCACAGGCGGCATCCGGGGTGACGCTGCACCCCCGACCTTCGCAGCATTGCTCGGTGAGGTAGCCGAGCAGGGCGTTCATGTGGTGAAAGCTTGCGCGGTAGATCAGGTTGCGCCCGCGCGCCTCGCTGCTGATGAGCCCCGCGTGGCTCAACTCCTTGAGGTGAAAAGACAGGCCGCTGGGCGCCATGCCAAGCTGCACCGCCATCGCGCCGGGCGTGAGGCCTTCCGGGCCTGCCACCACCAGTGCGCGAAAGGCCCGCAGCCGCTGGGCCTGCGCCAGGGCCGCCAGCGCCTTGACGGCGGCGGCTTCGTCCAGAGAGCGGGTGCTGGCCGGCGCTGGTGAGGGGTGAATCGTTTTCATATTTCAAATATATTTGAAATATAGATTTCTGGCAAGACAGCTGAATGCCCAGGCAGTGCAACAGACCCGCCATTCTGGCAAAGACCCATGCCACCGCTGTCATGCAACTGCCATGGAACTGACATGAGCGCGTCACTGCCCCTCAACAGAATCACGGCATGCACTGCACGCCAGACCCCATCACCGAACGCCTCAGCGGCATCTGCTCATCCAGCGGCGCAGGGCCGCAACGTGGGCCGGGTGACGACGGTCATGACCTGAACCTGCAGCGCCTGCGCATCCTGCGCTGCACGGCACAGGCCATGGCCAACAGCCCGGGGGGCTTGCGCTTCAAGCCGGGAACGCGGCCATGGCTGGAAGGCCTGTGCGGTGTGCGCTGGGGGCAGGTTCAGTGGGCGGTGCACCAGGCTGGCGCCGTGCCGGCAGCCATCGATTGAGCAACCCAGCGACCGAGCCCCTTCCCAGGGGCTTTTTTCCGGCGGCGTTGGGGGCGGATGGGGAAGAGGAGACAGCAACAGCAAGCGCAGGCCCGAGAGCATGCAGCCCGTCAGGGGAAGCGCGAATCAAGAGTCAGGCCGGCCAGCAGGCACACAGGACACAAGACACAAGGAGTCAACCATGAAAGAACTGCCCAACCCCACTTTTGCATTGTCGCCAGTCGCAATGCCACGGGGGTCACTTCATCAAAGCGGTCATGATGTCCGCCAGCCCGATGCTCCAGGGGCTCAGAAACCTGCCGTGGGGAAAATCTCGGTCAGCTGGGCCCGGCACCAGGACGACGTTCGGCAGGCGCAGCGCCTGAGGTACCAGGTGTTTGCGCTCGAGATGGGGGCCAACCTGGCCAAGTCCATTCCTGGCCATGATGTGGACCTGTTTGATGACTACTGCGAGCACCTGCTGGTGCGCGAGGTGGACACGCAGGACGTCATCGGCACCTACCGGGTGCTGACGCCAACGCAGGCCAAGCGCGTGGGCAGCACCTACAGCGACACCGAGTTCGATCTGACCCGCCTGCGCAGCCTGCGCGAGCGCATGGTGGAGCTGGGCCGCAGCTGCGTGCACGCAGACCATCGCCACGGCGGCGTCATCCTGGCGCTGTGGGGCGCGCTGGCCGAGTTCATGGCGCGCAACCAGCTCGACACCATGATCGGCTGCGCCAGCATCCCGATGCAGCACAACGGGGTCTCCAGCGGCCATGCGGCGGCCAGCATCTGGCGGCAGGTGCGGCAGACGCACCTGGCGGCGATTGACTACCGCGTCACGCCGCGCCTGGCCCTGCCGGTCGAGAAGCTCGACGACACGCTGGACGTGGAGCCGCCCGCACTCATCAAGGGCTACCTGCGCCTGGGTGCCAAGGTGCTGGGCGCGCCGGCCTGGGACCCGGACTTCAACTCGGCCGACCTGCCGATGATGATGCGGATCGCCGATCTGCCGCCGCGTTACCTGAAGCATTTTTCCGGCAAGCCAGCGGCAAGCGGTGTGGGGACGGCGTAATGCGCAGCCTGTTCGATGCCATCGGCGCGGTGGGCCACGGCATGGGCTCGGGGCCGGGCAGTGACGACCATGACGATGACCGCGATGACGCGCTGCGAAAACGCTACCGCACGATCTTCATCTCCGACATCCACCTGGGCACGCCCGGCTGTCAGGCGGCGGCCCTGCTGGATTTCCTCAAAGCCCATCCCAGCGACAACCTGTACCTGGTGGGAGACATCGTCGACGGCTGGCAGTTGCGCCGCAAGTGGTACTGGCCGCAGTCCCACAACGATGTGGTGCAGAAGCTGCTGCGCCGCGCACGCAAGGGCTGCCGCGTCGTTTACGTGCCCGGCAACCATGATGAGTTTGCGCGGGGATTCATCGGCCACCAGTTCGGCGGTATTGAAGTCATCGACGAGGCCGTGCACACCACAGCCGATGGCCGCGCCCTGTGGGTCATCCATGGCGATTATTTCGACGCCGTGGTCCAGTGCGCCCGGTGGCTCGCCTATGTGGGCGACAACCTCTATGAATTCACGCTCAAGCTCAACCGCCATCTCAACCGCCTGCGGGCACGCATGGGCCTGCCGTACTGGTCGCTGTCGGCCTACCTGAAGCACAAGGTCAAGAGCGCGCTGAATTACGTGACGGACTTCGAAGCCGCGGTGGCGACAGAAGCGCGCCGCCGTGGGCACCAGGGCGTGGTCTGCGGACACATCCACCGGGCCGAAATGCGCACCATTGACGGCGTGTTGTACTGCAACGATGGCGACTGGGTCGAAAGCCGCACCGCCCTGGTTGAAAACTTTGACGGCTCCCTGGAGCTGGTGCACTGGGCACCGGCCCATGAGACGCAAGGCCGGGGCCACTACGCCGGCGCGGCGGTCGCATGAGGATCGCCCTGGTCACCGACGCCTGGCAGCCGCAGGTCAATGGCGTGGTCACGACCCTGGTGGAACTGGTGCGCGAGCTGCAGGCCCTGGGCCACCGCGTCGAGGTGATTCACCCGGGCCTGTTCAAGACGCGGCCGTGCCCCGGTTATGCGGGCATCGACCTGGCCATCCGGCCCAGGGCGGCCCTGAAGGCACGCCTGGACGCCCTGACGCCCGAGGCCATTCACATTGCCACCGAAGGCCCGCTGGGTTGGGCTGCACGCAGCTACTGCCTCCAGCACCGCCTGGCCTTTACCACAGCGTTCCACACCAAGTTCCCCGAGATCCTCCATGCTGCGCTGCGCATTCCGCTGTCCTGGGGCTATGCGCTGTTCCGCCATTTCCACAAGCACTCATCCGGAGTGATGGTGCCCACACACGGCGTTCTGCGCATGCTGGCGCAGCGGGGTTTTCGCAACCTGCGCGGCTGGACGCACGGGGTGGACACGGACCTGTTTGCCTACCAGCCGCAGGTGCAGCCTTATCCACCCATGGGCATGCTGGTGCGCCCCGTGTCGCTGTTTGTCGGCCGTGTGTCGTATGAGAAAAACATCGATGCCTTCCTGAAGATGGACATTCCCGGCACCAAGGTCGTGTGCGGCGTCGGGCCGCTGGAGGCGTCGCTGAAAGAACGCTACCCGCAGGTCCGCTGGATGGGTGTGCTGGCCCGACCGGAACTGGCCAAGGTGTATGCGGCGGCCGATGTGTTTGTCTTTCCCAGCCGGTCCGAGACTTTCGGGCTGGTGATGTTGGAGGCGATGGCTTGCGGCACGCCCGTGGCAGCGTTTCCTGTCGACGGGCCGCTGGAGGTGCTGGGCAGCACCCGTCATGAAGGCGGCAAGGTTTGTCATGGCGGTGTCATGGACGAGGATTTGAAACAGGCCTGTTACAGCGCCCTGGCCGTGCCGCGCCACGAGGCCCGCCAGCGGGCACAGGACTTCAGCTGGGCGCATGCCGCGCGGCTGTTCGAGTCGCACCTGGTGCCGGTATCCGCGGGGGCTGCAGCGGCGGGGGCTTGCCAGCCTCTGCAGGCGGGTGCACCATCGCCTCAAAGGACTGTCACGCCGTTGTCATCAAACCAGTGAACACTTCCCTGGAACGGGCGTTCACGCCACCGATGACGGAGTTTCCCCTGTTGATGTCTCATTCCAGCGCTACGCCCCCCGCCGCGGCCCACCCGGCCTGTGGCCCCACGCCGGTCCGGTTTCTGGACCGCGACCACAGCATCCTCGCCTTCAATGAGCGGGTGCTGGACTGGGCGAGGCGACCCGATGTGCCCCTGCTCGAACGTTTGCGCTTCCTGTGCATCGTCTCGTCGAACCTGGACGAGTTCTTCGAGGTGCGCGCTGCGCCCCACCTGACGGCGGCCCAGGCCAACGAGCCCAAGGGGCTGTACACCGCGCAGACCTTCCAGGCGCTGTCGTCCGTGGCCCACGACATGGTGGCGCGGCAGTACGCGGTCTACAACGACGACCTGTTGCCGGCCTTCGAGCGCGAGGGGATCCGCATCGTTTCTCATGGTGAGCGCAACGCATCGCAGCGGCGCTGGGTCAAGAACTACTTTGACCGCGAGGTGCGGCCGCTGCTGATTCCGGTCGGGCTGGATCCCTCCCACCCCTTTCCGCAGGTCGCCAACAAGTCGCTCAATTTCATCGTTCGCCTGGGCGGGCATGACGCTTTCGGCCGCGAGAACGACATCGCCATCGTCAAGGTGCCCCGGGTGCTGCCGCGCCTGATCCACATGACGGCCGGTAGCGGCGGCCATGCCAAGGGCAAAAGCAAGCTGTTTGTATCGCTGTCCAGCGTCATCCGCGCGCACCTGCACGAGCTCTTTGCCGGCCGCGAGGTGGGCCAGTTCTCGCAGTTCCGCGTCACGCGCCACTCCGATCTGGCCGTGGACGAGGACGATGTGAAAAACCTGCGCACCGCCTTGCGCCAGGGGTTGGAGCAGCGCCACTACGGTCAGGCGGTGCGGCTGGAGGTGTCGGCAGGTTGTTCCGACCATCTCTCGGCCTTTCTGCTCAAGCAGTTCAACCTGCCCACCCTGTCGCTCTACCGGGTGCACGGCCCGGTGAACCTGGTACGCCTGACACAGCTGGTGGACTTGGTGAACGACCCGCGCCTGCTGTTCCCGCACTACCGTGCCTGCTACCCCATCCAGCTGCAGGCGGGCCAGTCCTTCTTTGAGCGCCTGAAACAGGGCGATGTGTCGATTCACCAGCCCTTCGAGAGTTTTGAAGGGGTGCTGGCCTTTCTGCGCGAGGCCGTGAACGACCCCCAGGTGCTCGCCATTCGGCAAACCATTTACCGCACCGGTGCCGATTCGGAGCTGATGGTGCTGCTGCGCGAAGCCGTTCGGCGCGGCAAGGAAGTGACGGTGGTGGTGGAGCTCAAGGCGCGCTTTGACGAAGAAGCCAACATCAACTGGGCCGAAATGCTGGAGTCGATAGGCGCGCAGGTGGTGTACGGCGTGGTGGGCCTGAAAACCCACGCCAAGATGCTGCTGGTGACGCGCCGCGAGGGCAAGCACCTGGTGCGCTATGCGCACCTGTCCACCGGCAACTACAACCCACGCACCGCCAAACTCTACACCGACATCAGCTACCTCACGGCCGATGCAAAGATGACGGAAGACATCGACAACGTCTTCGTTCATCTGGCCAGCCAGAGCCGCCTGCCGAAGCTGCACCACGTGCTGCTGGCACCTTTTCAGCTGCACCGCAAACTGATCGAGCGTATCGATGCGTTGACGGACGCTGCCAGCCGCGGCAAGGAAGCGCGCATGGTGATCAAGATGAATGCCCTGACCGACGAAGACCTGATGCTGGCACTGGTCCGGGCCGGACAGCAGGGCGTGAAGATCGACCTGATCGTGCGCGGCGCGTGCATGCTGCCGGCCCAGGTGCCCGGCGTGACGGACAACATCCGCGTGCGCTCGGTGATCGGGCGTTTTCTGGAGCACTCGCGGGTGTTCTATTTCCGCTGTGACGGCGAGGAGACCCTGTACCTGTCCAGCGCCGACTGGATGAACCGCAACATGCTCAGGCGCATCGAGCTGGCCTGGCCCGTGACCGATCCGGTGATTCGCCAGCGCATCATCGATGAATGCCTGGTGGCCTACCTGCATGACGGGCAGGATGCCTGGGACCTGCAGCCCGATGGCACCTACCTGCGCGTCAAGCCGCACGCGCACCACAGTGCCAGCCGCCAGCACGGCGTGCAGGCGGCGCTGATGTCCCGCTACACGGCACCCCGTCACCAGGAGAAATAAGGTGGACCTGATCCTGTGGCGCCACGCAGAGGCCGAGGACTGGCCCGAGGGTGATCCGCAGGGTGCACGCGACCTGGAGCGCTCCTTGACGCCCCGCGGCGAGAAGCAGGCCGCCCGCATGGCCGCCTGGCTGGACCGCCAGTTGCCCGATGGCGCGCGCATCTTTGTCAGCCCGGCGCGGCGCTGCGAGCAGACCGCGCTGGCGCTGGGCCGCAAATACAAGGTACGTGCCGAACTGGCACCCGACGCCACACCGGATCAGCTGCTGCAGCTGGTGCAATGGCCGCTGTGCAGGGCTCCAATTCTGGTGATCGGCCATCAGCCCACACTGGGACAGACGATTTCACGCCTGATGGGTCTCCAGGAGGGCGAGTGCACCGTGAGAAAAGGGGCGGTGTGGTGGCTTCGTGACCGGGACCGGGAGGGCGCCCACCAGACGGTGGTGGTGACGGTGCAGTCTCCCGAGGTGATGTAGCGGACGCCGAGGACCGGGTAGCTGCTCAGAGCCCGGGCGCGATCAGTGTCCAGGGCGTCTTCTGCCAGGCGACGATTTCTTCGCGCAGCAGGTGTGCCGATTGCGGGAAGGCTTCGGCCCAGCCCGCGCGCGTAGTCAACACAAAAATCCGTCCAGGCTCGGCACCGCAGTCGAACTGCAGCCCCTTGAGATCGGGGTCGCGGCGCGCGTGGCACAGGATGACAGCGAGCCGCAGGCACATCAGTTGCTGGATGAAGCCGCGGTCTTCGAAGTTCACCTCCAGCTTGCGCAGCTTGCCGCGGTGGCCCAGCACCAGCAGGCTCAGGCGGTGCAGTTCCGACAATGCGAAGCCCGGTGCATCGGCGTTGTCCAGGATGTAGGCGCCATGCTTGTGGTAGTCGCTGTGCGAGATCTGGCTGCCGATTTCATGCAACTGGGCGGCCCATTGCAGCTTGCGCTGGAAACGCACTGATTCGGCCGCCGGGTGACCCGATGCCATCGTGCGAAAGAGCTGCAGTGCGACCCGGCTGACCCGCTGGGCTTGCGCCGCGTCGGCGTTGAATTTGCTGGACAGTCGCTGCACGGTGGTGGAGCGGAGATCGGTCTGGTCCTGCTCGCGGTCGAGCAGGTCATACAGCACGCCGTGGCGCAGCGCGCCCTGGGCGGTGTGCATCTGCTCGATGCCCAGTTGTCCGAAGACGGCGCGCAGCACGCTGATGCCGCCGCCGATCACCGCCCGCCGGTCGTCTTTCATGCCCTCGAGCCGCAGCTTGTCGGCGCTCTGCGCCTTGAGCAGCCGGTCCAGCAGCCAATCCAGTCCTTCGCGCGTGACCATGCCCGCTGGCCAGCCCGATGCGGTGAGCGCATCGCTGACCGCGCCAATGGTGCCGGACGAGCCGTAAGCAATGTCCCAGGTGCCCGGGTGATAGACCTCTGTGGCCTCTTCCAGCACGGCTTTGGCAGCAATCTCGGCCATCTCGAAGGCACGTGGCGTGAACAGGCCCTGCGGAAAATACTTCATCGACCAGGCGACGCTGCCGACCCGGTAGGACTCCATGGTGCGCGCCTCCAGCCCCTGGCCGAGAATCATCTCGGTGGAGCGGCCACCGATGTCCACCACCAGCCGGTGCTCGTCGGACTGCGGCAGTAGATGGGCCACGCCCTGGTAGATCAGGCGCGCTTCTTCGCGGCCGGAGATGACGTCAATCGCGAAGCCGAGGATTTTTGACGCCCGGGACAGGAATTCATCCCGGTTGCGTGCCTCGCGCAGGGTCTGCGTGGCCACAGCGCGAACCTGTGTCCGCTTGAAGCCTGCCAGGCGCTCGCCGAACCGCGCCAGGCAGTCCCAGCCGCGCTGCATGGCCTCAGCCGTCAGGTTGCGGTCGGCGTCCAGGCCGTTGCCCTGGCGGACGGTTTCCTTGAGGTATTCCGTGCGGTGGATGCGGCCGTGGTCGAAGCGGCCGATTTCAAGGCGAAAGCTGTTGGACCCCAGGTCCACAGCCGCGAGCAGCATTCCGTTTTGCATGTCTGGAGTTTGGTTGGAGGTCCAGCATAGCATTCACGTCGCATCCACACGGTGGTTCAGCCAATCATCCGTCCGTCGGCCGCCATCATGCTTTGCGTGACGTAGGCGCCGCTCCTGTTCTGGGCGCTGAAACTGACGCGAAAACCACCCAGATCCATGGCGGTGCGCTTCTGGAATGCCGCCAGTGCCGACGCCCGCGTGACCGTGCCGTCGATCTCGCTCAGGACCTCATAGGTGTAGCGTGCGGCGATGAAGCCGGCCAGGCTGAGCGGCGTGGGCGGCTCGTCAAAGAATTTGGCCAGCGTCTCGCGGTAGGTTCGCACCACGGGCAGGCTGGCATTGACCAGCGGCACCGGCTGCGTCGCAATCACCGGTGCGTTGCGTGCCGCACCCATTTGCTGCAGGGTCTGCAGGTTCACGTCGGCCAGCGCGACGATGTAGCGCTGCCGCGCCTGCCTGGCCAGCCCCTGCGTGAATTCGGCCAGTTCGGGCGTGCCGCCGATGAACAGCAGAACCGCGGGCGTGGCGGGCGTCAGCCGCTGGCCCAGCGCGCGCAGGTCGTCGCCGGCGCGGAAGGACTGCAGCTTGAGCTGCATGCCGGCGGCCACGCGCTCCACATCGAGCTGGTAGGCGTTGTAGTCGCCGGCGGTGGCGTACACGGCGCCCAGCTCCTTCAGGCCCATCACCGCCAGGGTTTTCAGGGCGTAGCCGATCTGCTCCTGGCGGGCGGCAAAGATCGGAAAGGTCTGGTCGTTGATCTCCAGGCTGGAGTTCTGCAGCCAGGGCGCCACATGGGCCATGTGCAGGCTGCTCTGGCGCGACATCGCCACCAGCTGGCTGGCGATCTGGTCGCCCACCGTGCCCGACAAGGCCACGCACACCGGGTTGTCCCGCGCGGCGTCGAGCGCCGTGCGCAGGCTGCCGGCGCTGCCGTCCGTTTCCAGCGTGATGTGCTGGACCGGCCTGCCGCGCACGCCGCCCCGCACATTGATCTCCTGCCAGGCGGCACGGGTGCCGATCAGGAAATCCTTGGACACGTCCTGCTGGCCCTGCGAGAAATCAACGATCTGGGCGATGCCCAGGCGGTTGTTGCGTACAGGCGTCTTGCCAGGTTGCGCCCATGCCGTCCCGACGGCTGCTGCGGTCAGCAGGCCAGCCCCCTGCAGCAGGCGCCGGCGATGCAAAGTTGAAAAAGGAACAGACATGGTTTTCCCCCCGGGAGCGGCGCAATTCGTGGTCGTGCCGTCCGTGTGTTGATGAAGCAAGGGGCCCCGAAGCGGGGCACTCATGATGCCGGGCCAGGCCTGACGGTCTGGTCCGTGATGCCTGCCGGCGCTTATTTCGCCGGCGGGATCAGGACGCTGTCCACGATGTGAACGACGCCGTTGGTGGCGCTGAGGTCGGCCATCTGGACCACGGCGTCCTCGACCGTGACGAAGTCACCGGCTTTGGAGAGTGCCAGGCTGGCACCGTTGACGGTCTTGCTGCTGCCGTTCCTGACGTCAGCCGCCATGACCTTGCCGGGCACGACGTGGTAGGCCAGAACAGCCTTGAGCTTGGCCGGATCCCTGGCGAGCTCATCCATGGTTTTGGCAGAAACCTTGCTGAACGCTTCATTGGTCGGCGCAAACACGGTGAACGGGCCAGCGGTGTTCAGGGTGTCGGTCAGGCCGGCTTTGCCCACCAGACTGCTGAGCGTGCTCAGTTGCGGCTGGCTGGCGATGGTGCTGGCCACTGACACGGGGGCGGAAGAGGTGGCGCAGCCGGCCAGTGCGAGGGTGGCAGCAGCGGCAAGGATCAGAATTCGGCGGTTCGGAATCGACATGGGGTTCTCCTGTTGGTGAATGACGCGAGGTTAGGAGGGTTCAATGACAAATCCGTGACGATTGCTTGAAGGTTTCGTGACATTCAGGGAAAAGACTGCTGCCGCGCGAATGGGGGAGGGCTTTGTCATGGGCTTGTCACACTTGGTTTTTACAGTCATACCATCCGTTCTACCAACCCAAGGGGTGTTTTCATGAAACTGAGCTTCAAATTGGTCCTGGGCAGCACCGTGGGTGTGGCCGCCCTGTCTTTCTCGGCCCTGTCGATCGCGCAGGAGATCACGGGTGCAGGCGCCACTTTCCCCGCACCGGTGTATTCCAAATGGGCCTCTGACTACAACAAGGCCACCGGCGTCAAGGTGAACTACCAGTCGGTGGGTTCGGGTGCCGGCATCAAGCAGATCGACTCCAAGACGGTGGATTTCGGTGCGTCCGACATGCCCCAGACCGACGAAGTACTGGCCAAGAAGGGCCAGATGCAGTTCCCCGCCGTGATCGGCGGCACCGTGCCGGTCGTCAACATCAAGGGCATTGCGCCCGGCCAGATGAAGCTGGACGGCCAGACCCTGGGTGACATCTACCTCGGCAAGATCACCAAGTGGAACGATCCCGCCATCAAGGCGCTGAACCCGACGCTGCCCTTGCCTGACGCGGCCATCGCACCCGTGCGCCGCGCGGACGGCTCCGGCACCACCTTCAACTTCACTAACTACCTGAGCCGCGTCCACCCCGAGTGGAAGGCCAAGGTTGGTGAGGGCACCGCCGTGAACTGGCCGGTGGGTGCGGGTGGCAAGGGCAACGAGGGCGTGGCGGCGTTTGTCAACCGCCTGCCCAACTCGATCGGCTACGTCGAGTACGCCTACGTCAAGCAGAACAAGATGACCTACACGCTGCTCAAGAACCGCGATGGCGTGTTTGTGGCCCCGGACCAGGCTGCATTCGCGGCGGCTGCAGCCGGTGCCGACTGGAACAAGTCGTTCTACCAGCTGATCACCGACCAGCCCGGCAAGAACGCCTGGCCCATCTCCACGGCCACCTTCATCCTGATGCAGCTCAAGCAGGACAAGCCCGCCAATGCGACCGAGGTGTTCAAGTTCTTCAACTGGGCTTACAAAAACGGCGACCAGACCGCGGCCGCACTCGACTATGTGCCGATCCCCGACGCCGTGGTGGGCACCATCGAGAAGGCTTGGTCCAAGGTGACCGACGCGTCCGGCAAGCCAGTCGCCATCAAGTAAAACCCGAAGCCGCTCGCGCTTCACCAGGCAGCCGCCAGCGCCCAGGAGTCCATCTGTGTCCACTACACTTCCGGTCAAGGAGACTTCTCTCCATCAGTCTGCCGAGTTTTCCGGACGTGTCATGACAAATCCTCCCCCGCGCAAAAGGGCCCGATCCGGGCCGCTGGCCGACCGGCTGTTTGGACTGGCGGCCAAGGCGGCCGCCCTGTTCACGCTGGTGGTCCTGGTTTCCATCCTGGTGACGCTGACCCTCAGCGCCTGGCCGGCCATCGAGAAATTCGGATTCGGATTTCTCACCAGCACCCACTGGGATCCGGTGAAAGAGGAATTCGGTGGGCTGGTGATGATTTACGGCACCGTGATGACCTCGCTCATCGCCTTGCTGATTGCCGTGCCTGTCAGCTTCGGCATTGCGCTGTTCCTGACCGAGTTGTCGCCGGCATGGCTCAAGCGCCCGCTGGGCACCGCCATTGAACTGCTGGCGGCCGTGCCCTCCATCGTCTACGGCATGTGGGGCCTGCTGGTGTTCAGCCCGGTGCTGTCCACCTATGTCCAGCAGCCGTTGCAGAGCGCCTTCGGAAATGTGCCTTTCGTGGGCACGCTGTTTTCCGGTGCGCCGGTGGGCATCGGCATTTTGTCGGCGGGCATCATCCTGGCCATCATGATCATTCCCTTCATCGCCTCGGTGATGCGTGACGTCTTCGAAGTCACGCCCACACTGCTCAAGGAATCCGCTTACGGCCTGGGTGCGACGACCTGGGAAGTGGTGTCCAAGGTGGTGCTGCCCTACACGCGGGCCGGTGTGGTCGGCGGCATCATGCTGGGCCTCGGGCGCGCCATTGGCGAGACCATGGCGATCACCTTCGTCATCGGCAACTTCAACCAGCTCAATTCGCTGAGCCTGTTCGAGGCCGCCAACAGCATCACGTCCGCGCTGGCCAATGAGTTTGCCGAAGCGGGCGAGGGCCTGCACCAGGGCGCGCTGATGTACCTGGGCCTGGTGCTGTTCTTCATCACCTTTGTGGTGCTGGCCTTGTCCAAGCTGCTGCTGGCTCAACTGCAGAAAAACGAAGGGACCAGAACATGAGTCCGGCAACCACTGACGCGCGCGAGGCCAAGTACGCCCGGCGCAAGCTCGTCAACCGCATCTCCATTGCGCTGTCGATGGCGGCGATGGTGTTCGGCCTGTTCTGGCTGTTTTGGATCCTGTTTGAAACGGTGCGGCTCGGCATCGGCGGCCTGACCATGGCCACGCTGACGCAGATGACGCCGCCGCCGAACGAGGAAGGCGGCCTGGCCAACGCCATTTACGGCTCCTTCCTGATGGTCATGCTGGCCACCTGTGTGGGCACGCCCATCGGCGTCATGGCCGGCATTTACCTCGCGGAGTTCGACACCCGGGGCTGGCTGGCCACCGTCACGCGCTTCGTCAACGACATCCTGCTGTCCGCGCCCTCCATCGTCATCGGCCTCTTTGTCTATGCGGTGGTGGTGTCGCGCTTCAAGTCGTTCTCGGGCTGGGCCGGAGTGGTGGCGCTGTCGCTGATCGTGATTCCGGTGGTGATCCGCACCACGGAGAACATGCTGCATCTGGTACCGGCCGGTCTGCGCGAGGCGGCGTATGCCCTGGGTGCGCCGAAGTGGAAGGTCATCCTCAGCATCACGCTCAAGGCGGCCCGCGCGGGCGTGGTGACCGGCGTGATGCTGGCGGTGGCACGGGTGGCGGGCGAAACGGCACCGCTGCTTTTCACCGCGCTCAGCAACCAGTTCTGGACTTCCAGTCTCACGGAGCCGATGGCCAGCCTGCCGGTGACCATCTTCAAGTTCGCCATGAGCCCCTACGAGAACTGGCAAAAGCTTGCCTGGGCCGGCGTGTTCCTGATCACGCTGGCGGTGCTCAGCCTGAACATCCTCGCGCGCGTGCTGACGCGCAGCAGAGGTTGACCACAGCGACGGTCTCACTCACAAGACACACAAAGAAATTCCATGATGGACACCCTCACGCCAACACGCGAAAAATCGAAGATCTCCGTGAAGAATCTCGATTTCTATTACGGCAAGTTCCACGCGCTCAAGGGCATCAACCTCGAGATTCCGGAAAAGAAGGTCACGGCCTTCATCGGGCCTTCAGGCTGCGGCAAGTCGACGCTGCTGCGGATTTTCAACCGCATGTACGAGCTCTACCCCGAGCAGCGCGCCGAAGGCGAAATCATGTTTGACGGCGAGAACCTGCTCACCTCGAAGAAAGACGTTGCACTGATACGTGCCAAGGTCGGCATGGTGTTCCAGAAGCCGACACCGTTTCCGATGTCGATCTACGACAACATCGCCTTCGGGGTGAAGCTTTTCGAGAACCTGAGCTCCGCAGACATGGACGAGCGCGTCGAGTGGGCACTGCGCAAGGCGGCCTTGTGGACGGAAGTCAAGGACAAGCTGAACCAGAACGGCTCCAGCCTGTCCGGTGGCCAGCAGCAGCGGCTGTGCATTGCGCGCGGCATCGCCATCAAGCCCGAGGTGCTGCTGCTGGACGAGCCCTGTTCGGCGCTGGACCCGATTTCCACCGCCAAGGTGGAAGAGCTCATCAGCGAGCTGAAGAACGATTACACCGTGCTCATCGTCACGCACAACATGCAGCAGGCCGCCCGCTGCAGCGATTACACCGCCTACATGTATCTGGGCGATCTGGTGGAGTTTGGCGCGACCGAAGACCTGTTCTTCAAGCCCAGGCGCAAGGAAACCGAAGACTACATAACGGGGCGTTTTGGATGAGCAAGGTGGCCCCTGTCCCGGCGCACTGCGTGCAGCCGGAATCCCCTTCCGGGGGCAGGCGCTGAACGACTGATGCGTTGCAGCAGCGATTGCAACGGCGAACCAAATCGAAGGGAACAACATGCCTGATAAACACCTATCCACCCAGTTCGACAGCGAGCTCAACGGCGTCTCCTCGCGTGTGATGGAGCTCGGCGGCCTGGTCGAGGCGCAGATTCGCCTGGCGATTTATGCGCTGTCCCAGTTCAACGCCGACAGCGCCAACCAGGTGATCGAGACCGAGGCACGCGTCAACGCGATGGAAATCGACATCGACCGCGAGCTGTCGTCCATCATCGCCCGCCGCCAGCCGACGGCCCGCGACCTGCGACTGCTGATCGCGATTTCCAAGACCACCGCCAACCTCGAGCGCGCCGGCGACGAGGCAGAAAAAATTGCACGCATGGTCAAGTCCATCATCGAAAGCGGTGCGGCCCGCACCTTGCCCTCGTCCGACCTGCGCGTGGCGGCGGAACTCGCTTCCGGCCTGCTGCGCAAGGCGCTGGACGCGTTTGCCCGGCTGGATACCGCCGTCGCCGTGTCCATCCTGAAAGAGGACGACCAGATCGACCAGGAGTTCGACGGCTTCGTGCGCAAGCTCATCACCTACATGATGGAAGACCCGCGCACCATCTCGGCGAGCCTGGACCTGCTCTTCGTGGCCAAGGCGATCGAGCGGGTAGGTGACCACGCCAAGAACATTGCCGAATTCATCATCTATATCGTCAAGGGCGCAGACGTTCGGCACAGTCCCATGGACCAGGTCGAATCGGCGGTGCGCTGAGCCATGAAGCACTTGCCGCGCGTTCTGGTGGTGGAAGATGAGCCTGCCATTGCCGAATTGATCGCCGTCAACCTGCGGCACGGCGGGTTCGACCCGGTGGTGGCCGACGACAGCGTGGCGGCCCAGCGCGAGCTGGACGCCGTGCTGCCTGACGTGATCCTGCTGGACTGGATGCTGCCGGGCCAGAGCGGCCTGGCACTCGCCCGCCACTGGCGCAAACAGCCGCGTACCAAGGGCATTCCCATCCTGATGCTGACAGCGCGGGGTGATGAGCCCGACAAGGTGGCCGGTCTGGATGCGGGCGCTGACGACTACATCACCAAGCCCTTCTCGACACAGGAGTTGCTGGCGCGTATCCGTGCCGTGTTGCGCCGCCGTGCGCCGGAATCCGTCAACGACAGCGTGACCGTGGGTGCCCTGGTGCTGGATGCTGGCACGCACCGCATTTCCTACCAGGGGCGCGAGCTGAAAGTGGGTCCAACCGAATTCAAGTTGCTGCATTACCTGATGAAGCACGCCGAGCGCGTGCACAGCCGCAGCGCCTTGCTGGACAAGGTCTGGGGTGACCATGTGTTCATCGAGGAGCGCACGGTGGACGTGCATGTGAAGCGCCTTCGCGAGGCCCTGGGCTCGGCAGGCACCATGGTGGAGACGGTGCGCGGCTCCGGCTACCGGTTGACTGCACTGGGTTCGGTGGCCACGGCCACTGCCGGAGCACAATCCGGTACATGATCAATCGCTGGATCATTTTTGCGGCCTGCCTTCTGGTGGGAGGCGGGCTGGGCTTCTGGATGAGGACCGCGAACGGATTGACGTTCGGGCTGGGCATCGGTCTGGCGGTCGGTGCCCTGGTCTGGCTGGTGATCGACAGCTTTCACGTCGGGCGTCTTCTGGGCTGGTTGCGCGCCGAGCAGAGCAACGAGTTGCCGGCGGTGCTGGCCGGGCAGGCGCCGCAATTGCCGGGCGTCTGGGGTGAGGTGGCCGACCGGACCCGCAGGCTGCTGAAGAACCGTGACCAGCAGTACCAGGACATCCAGGCGCGCCTGGATGAGTTCCTGGCGGCCATGCAGGCGTCGCCGAGCGGTGTGGTGCTGCTGGATGCGCAGGACCGCATCGAGTGGTGCAACCAGATGGCGACGCTGCATTTTGGCTTTGATGCCCAGCGCGACCTGATGCAGCACATCACCAATCTTGTGCGCGACCCGGCCTTCAAGGGCTACATGGCTACGGGAAACTTCTCCCATGATGTGGTGATTCCGGGCAGCGTCAGCACACCGGCGCGGCCAGTCAAGCTCTCGGTGCACGTCCACTCCTATGGCAAGAACCGCAAGCTGGTCCTGTCGCGGGACATCACTGCCGTGGAACTGGCCGAAGCGATGCGGCGCGATTTTGTCGCCAACGTCTCGCACGAAATCCGCACGCCGCTGACCGTGCTCGCCGGGTTCATCGAAACCCTGCAGACCTTGCCGCTGCAGGAGGCAGAGCGCACGCGTTACCTCGGCCTGATGTCGCAGCAATCGCAGCGCATGCAGACGCTTGTCAATGACCTGCTCACGCTGTCTCGGCTGGAAGGCAGCCCGTCGCCCGGCACGGGGGAGTGGATGACGGTGAGCGCCTTGATGGCCCAATGCGAGCAGGAGGCGAGGGCGCTGTCGCAGGTGATGACCCAGGGTGGGCATCGGCTGGAGTTCGATGCCGGGCCTGCGTGCGAGATTGCGGGGGTGCAGACAGAGCTTCACAGTGCGCTGTCCAACCTCGTCACGAATGCGGTGCGCTACACCCCCGAGGGCGGTTCGATCCGTACGAGCTGGCGGCTGATGGACGACGGACGCGGCGAATTCCGGGTCACCGACAGCGGGCCCGGTATTGCCCCCGAGCATTTGCCGCGCCTGACGGAACGTTTCTACCGCATTGACCGAAGCCGCTCCCGCGAGACCGGTGGCACCGGGCTGGGTCTGGCCATCGTCAAGCATGTGGTCCAGCGGCACGGCGGTGAATTGACCATCGACAGCCAGTTGGGTCACGGCGCCTCGTTCGCGATCGTGTTTCCCGCGCTGCGGGTGCGCGCCGTGCAGCCAGTGCAGCCGGCCCCTTCCATGCACGCCGTTCAAACCGCCTGAGAGGACACCTCGGGCGCCCGCACGTGGCGGCGCACGGCGTAGACCAGCAGGGCCAGAAAGCACGCGGCCACGACCCAGAGCGCCACGGTGCTGGCCAGCCAGAAGCTGCCGGCCGACTGCGTGGCGGCATGGCCTGCCGCGCCGGCGTAGGTCAGCTGGTAACCACCATACAGCCCCAGGCCCCACAGCAGCACCCCGTACAGGGCCAGCGGCAGCAGGGTGATGCGGTAGCAGCGCAGCAGGAAGGCGCACAGCGCCTGCGTCGCATCGGCTAGGTGATAAAGAGCCACCCACACCAGCAAGGACGACGCGAGACTGACGATGGGCGGACTGCTGGAGTACCAGCCCGCGAGAACCGGACCGGCCAGCCCGACCAGCGCGGCCAGTGCCAGCGCCATCAGCCCGGTCATCACCAGCAGCAGGCCCACCACGCGCCGCGCCTTGTCGGGGTGCCCGGCGCCCAGCCAGAACGACACGCGGGCGCTGCCGGCAATCGCCATCGACAGCGGCATCATGTAGAGCACGGCGGCCATGCTGGCGGCAATCTGGTGGCTGGCTGAGGCGATGGTGCCCAGCCTGGCGATGAAGAGTGCCATCAAGGTGAACGACGTGACTTCCACGAGGTAGGCCATGCCGCCGGGAATGCCCAGGCGCGCGAACTGGCCGATCTGCCGCCAGTCGGGCGGCTCCATGCGGTGCCAGAGGCCAAAGGGCTGGTACAGGCTTTCACGGCGCAGCATCAGGAAGGCCACCAGCAGCAACAGGTAGTTGACGATCAGCGTGGCCCATGCGCAGCCCGCGGCGCCCATCGGGGCGATACCGGCGCCGCCAGCCACCAGCCAGACTGACAGCGGAATCTTCACCGCCAGTGCGCCCACCTGCAGCCAGGTGACCAGCAGGGGTTTGCCCAGCGACTGGTTGAAGGTGCTGTAGATCCGGAACAGCAGCGACGGCGCGAAGCCGAAGGCCAGAATCGCCAGGTAGCGCTGTACCTCCGCCTGCATGGACTGCGGCACGTCCGCCCAGCGCAGCAAGGCGCCCGGAAACAGCAGGGCGGTCATACCCGCAGCAGTGATGAATGCGCACAGGTAAAGGCTTTGGCGCAGCGACCGGCCCAGTGCCAGATGCTGCCTGCCGCCGCGCATTTCAGCCCAGATGGGCAGCAGCGCCTGCACGATGCCGATCAGGCCCACATAGACGCTGATGTAGAGCGCCGAACCCACCGACAGCGCGGCCAGGGCTTCGTCGCTGAAGCGGCCCGCAATCACGGTATCGGCCACGCCGAAGGCCATCACCGCGAGCTGGCCGACCAGCACGGTCGCCGCGTGTCGACCGATGACCTTCAGCTCGCTCACGGCTGGCGCGGCGCTGATGCAGGAGTAGAGGCAGAAGCCGCAGGTTTTTTGGCCGCAGGTGTGATGCCGACGCGCTTGAACACCAGCACGTTCTCGTTCCTGTCGGTCGGACGGCGCACCGTGGCCTGAAAAGCCCAGTCCGGCAGATTGACCACTGAACTCAGGGTGGACTGCGCTTCCACATCCACAATCAGGTAAGGGCAGGCCGCTTGCCGCCCGGCCTGGCGCAGTTGCAGCTTGCCGTGGTACTGCAGCGCCGCCGCCTGGCCGCTGGACACGCCGTGGATCTCGACGCAGGCCCTGGGATCGACCAGCGCGGCAATCTGCCGGGATGTCGGTGCGTAGCTGCGGGCGTAGTCCAGCAGGGGCAGCCACAAGGTCATCAGCAGCAGCCAGCACAGCGTGGCCCCACCGGCGGGCAGCACGAGGGATTTCCAGATGGCGGCGCGGTGGCCGGCAGCGCGCCATTTCACCAGCCAGGTCCAGGCCAGCGTGGCGGCCACGGCAGCCAGGAAGGCCACCCAGGAGAAACTGGGCTCGAAGCCGGGTGCCAGCTTGGCCACGTTGGCCGCGGGTTGGCGGGGAACGCCGGTCTGCATGGCAATCCACACCACCCAGATGATGATGCCGCAGCCGGTGAAGAACAGCAGCGTGAACCAGTCGATCAGCGAGGCCACGCTGCGCTGGAGCGTGGGCAGTGCAAATGCGGCCAGTGCTGCCAGCGGCGGCAGGCTGAGCAGAAGGCTGCGGTCCGAAGCCGTGGTGGTCAGTGTGGCTGCAATCGCCATGCCGGCAAACCACAAGGGCAAGGCCACGTGGCGGCTGGCCAGTTGCCGGCGCCAGCGCCAGAGCGTCCACAAGGCCAGGGGCCAGGCCGGCCAGGTGAACCAGAGCAGCAGGCGCCCCAGGCTGCGCCAGTCTTTCAGGGTCGACTGGCCGCCAGCGCCCGGCAGCGAGATGCGCCAGCGCCACAAGTCCAGCCAGTGCGCCAGCAGGCTGATCACCAGGGTGACGCTGGCGATCAGCAGCACCCAGTGCCACGATTGCCGGCGGCTGTCGGAGGCCAGTTCGGTGTGGTCGGCACTCTGGCCCCAACGCATGTGGGTCCATTCCACCAGCGCCCCGCCGGCACCGAGCAGGACGGCCAGGGTGGGGGCGCCGCTGAGGGTCAATCCGGCCAGACCTGTCAGCAGCCCCAGTGCGGGGCCGACCAACTGGGTCGCCCGGCGGTAGGGGCTGGCAGCCATCGCATAAAACGCCAGCGCGGTGAAACCCAGTTGTGCCAGGGCTGGCGTTGTCTCGTGCGACAACTGCGCCAGCCCCAGGCTGGCGATCAGGGCCAGCAGTCCGGCATCGGCAATGGTGCGGGCATAGTCCACCGGACTGGCTTCTCCGCCAAATGCAAAAGCCACGGGCTGCGCCTGCGGGCTGCGGGCCAGGTAATAGATGGCGTACCAGGTCGCCAGCAGGGTGAGCACCAGCAAGGCCACGAAGGGAATGCGTGCGGCCAGTGCGGTGTCGAGGAAGGGCAGGGTCTTGATGGCGGCAGCGCCCAGCCAGTAGGGGATCAGCGCATCAAAGCCGGTCACCTTGCCCAGCAGTTGCGGCTGCAGCCAGTGCCCGCCGGGCTGTGCCAGCTCCTGCATGACACCAAACGCCGCAATGTCCTCATTCTTCCAGGGGCCGCGCCCCAGGAAGCCCGGCAGCACGTAGGCCAGGCAAAACAGCAGCAGCGCCAGCCGCGGCAGGCGCCGCACAGCGGACTGGGCAATGATGGCGGGTGAAGGTTTGTTCAAAGCGGGTCGGGTGTGGGGCAGTACGGCGGGGTTCGCCGGTCAACCGTGATTGTCGCGTGAAGCCGGGTGGGGCCCGAGCGCGCATGAGGGACTTTTTCCCCGAAAAAAAAGCAGCCTGAATCTCAGGCTGCTTTGGGGGCGGCTCGCGAACGGGTCGTTCGCGGCGGTTCGCCGGGTCGGGTGCAGCTTACTTGGTGGCTTCGGCTGCAGCGTCTTTGGCGGGGGTCTTGCCGAAACGGTTGCGGAACTTCTCCACGCGGCCACCCATGTTGTCCACGGATTTCTGTGTACCCGTGTAGAAGGGGTGCGACTCGCTGGAGGTATCCAGCTTGTACAGAGGCAGTTCGCGGCCATCGTCCATCTTCACCATTTCCTTGGTGTTGACGCAGGAGCGGGTCACAAACTTGAAGTTGTTCGACAGGTCGAGGAAACAAACTTCGCGGTAATTGGGGTGAATGCCTTCTTTCATGGTCTTTCCTTGTTCGTTGCGGGAGCCACGTGAAACCGTTCCAGGCACTTTCCGCTAAGCCAAAGATTATAGCACCCCCGTCCAAGCTCACTGCGTGTAGCTTGCTCCCCCCTCAAGGGGGCGGCACCTAGGGCCGGCGAAGCCGGACCCGCGGCCCCCACTGGTGAAATACCTCAATCATTGGCCGCGCGAGCAGGACTCTTCAACCTGGCCTGAGCCGCGGGACTGGCTTTGCCAGACCGCAGGCGGGCTGCCCCCAAGGGGCTGACGACCGCGGCTCCAAACCTGCCTGCGCAGGTTTGGACGGGAGGAAGGGCCTACGCCTCAGGCGTGGGCACGTCCAGGGAGCTACACGAAGTGAGCGACCGTGGGGGCTATATCAGCCACCCCGCCGCATCATGTCGAAGAACTCGTGGTTGTTCTTGGTCGCCTTCATGTTCTTGAGCATCAGTTCCATGGACTCGATTTCGTCCATGTTGTACATGAATTGACGCAGAATCCGCGACTTCTGCAGGATTTCCGGGGCCAGCAGCAGTTCTTCCTTGCGGGTGCCGCTGCGGTTCAGGTGGATGGCCGGGAACACGCGCTTTTCGTACAGGCGGCGGTCCAGGTGGATCTCGCAGTTGCCGGTGCCCTTGAATTCCTCGAAGATCACCTCGTCCATGCGGCTGCCGGTGTCGACCAGCGCGGTGCCGATGATGGTCAGGCTGCCGCCTTCCTCGATCTTGCGTGCAGCGCCGAAGAAGCGCTTGGGGCGCTGCAGGGCATTGGCGTCCACGCCGCCGGTCAGCACCTTGCCCGAGGAGGGCAGCACGTTGTTGTAGGCACGGGCCAGGCGGGTGATGGAGTCCAGCAGGATCACCACGTCCTTGCCGAGCTCGACCAGGCGCTTGGCGCGCTCGATCACCATTTCGGCCACATGCACGTGGCGGGCGGCGGGCTCGTCAAACGTCGATGAAATGACTTCGCCGCGCACACTGCGCTGCATCTCGGTCACCTCTTCGGGGCGCTCGTCGACCAGCAACACCATCATCACCACTTCGGGGTAGTTGGCGGTGATGGCGTGGGCGATGTTCTGCATCATCACCGTCTTGCCGGATTTCGGCGGAGCCACCAGCAGGGCGCGCTGGCCCTTTCCGATGGGGGCGACGATGTCGATGATGCGGCTGGTGAGGTTTTCCTCGCCCTTGATGTCGCGCTCGAGCTTGAACTGCTCGCGCGGGAACAGCGGCGTCAGGTTCTCGAACATCACCTTGTGCTTGTTCGCCTCGGGCAGGCCGTCGTTGACTTTGTCGAGCTTGTTCAGTGCGAAGTAACGTTCCCCATCCTTGGGGGTGCGCACCTCGCCTTCAATCATGTCGCCGGTGTGCAGGTTGAAGCGGCGGATCTGGCTGGGGCTGATGTAGATGTCGTCGGTGCTGGCGGTGTAGCTCGAGTCCGGGGCGCGCAGGAATCCGAATCCGTCGGGCAGCACTTCCAGCACGCCGTCGGCCACGATGGTTTCACCGGTCTTGGCGCGCTTCTTGATGATGGCGAACATCAGCTCCTGCTTGCGCATCCGGCCGACGTTTTCAATCTCAAGCGCTTCAGCCTGCTTGAGGACTTCAGACACGTGCAGTGCCTTGAGTTCGTTGAGGTGCATGGAATTACTCCTTGCGGAGTTCAGTGAGGGAAATGGGGGAGGTTTGAACGAAAGCCGCTTCAGAGGGAAGGCTTACAAACCGGTAACTCGAACCCGCGGAATGCGCCTGCGGGTGAATAGTTGGCATTATGACAGGAAAACTGTGGCGGGAACCGTGTGAAACGTGACGGGGTGCGATGGGAAGGTGAGGCTGCCGAGGCGGCCTGCCGGCATCAGCGAGCCACGTTGCCGGGGCCGGCAAGTGCGGGGCTGGGGTGCATCAAAAGCCGGCCAGGTGCGGTTGTGAGGCCCCGGCCGGGCTGATGCAAATGTTCAGGCCAGTTGCTGGTCGATGAAGGCTGTCAGTTGTGCCTTGCTCATGGCGCCCACTTTCGTTGCGGCGAGCTGGCCGTCCTTGAACAGCATCAGGGTGGGAATGCCGCGGATGCCGAACTTGGCCGGGATGTCGCGGTTTTCGTCGACGTTCATCTTGGCGATCTGCAGCTTGCCGTCGTAACCGGTGGCAACCTCGTCCAGAATCGGTGCAATCATCTTGCAGGGGCCGCACCACTCAGCCCAGTAGTCCACCAGCACCGGCTTGGAAGATTGCAGCACATCGGCTTCAAAAGTGGCATCGGTGGTGTGTTTGATCAGGTCGCTGGCCATGGGGGCTCCTTGGTGTCTGGTGGATGGTTACTATTGGGTACCGGGCTGAAGTTGCAGTCATTGTGGCAGAAAGCAAGTGCTGCCGCCGGTGGCTTCGCGGCTATCGCCCCGATAGGCAAGGTCCAAGTGCCCGGGTCCTTGAAAGCCTTGAACCATCCGTCGCTCGAATCATCCGCCGCTCATGATGCCTACCGCTGATTCTGTCGCCACGCCGGCTCCTGCCGCGACTACCGCTCCTGGCGCATCCCCGTCGGCCGCGTGCTGGGCGGCGGCGATGGCGCAGTTGGCCGCCGTGCTGGAAAGCAGGGCTGTTCACCCTTCGCAGGCAGTGGTGCTGTTGCCCTACGCGCAGCTGATGCAGCAGGCTCGCCACGCCTGGGCTGCGCATGTGGGACAGACCTCCTTCGTGCCCCGTTTTGAAAGCACCCTGAATTGGGCGGACAGCCTGGGCGGCGCGCAGGGCGTCTTCGTGCCCGGCCCGGATGATGTGCGCATGGACATGGCGATCGACAGCCTGACCGCAGCCTCGCTGCTGGAGCGCGCTGGCCTGGCACGTCACCAGGACGTGCTGGCGAGCCGCCTGGTGGAGGCGGCCTGGAGCCTGGCAGGTGTGGCGGCCGCAGTGGTGCCCACCGAACGGCCGGCGTGGGGTGAGCGGATGGTCCGCCTGCTGGAGGCCGACATTGAAAGCCCGGTGCTGGCCTTCGAGGCCGCCATCGCACGGATCGCGCTGGCCTGGGCCGCCAATTCAGCCTACGCCACGGATCGGCTCTTTGGTGCGAACCCGTTGTTGCTGGTGGTAATGGAGGGCTTTCAGCAGGATCCGCTGGCACAAGCCCTGCAGGCGCACTGGCCGGAACGCACCCTGTCGATCGCATTGGCGGAGCCTCTGCGCAGCCACGCGCCGCCACCATGCCCTGCGCTCCATGCGGCCGAGGATGCAGAGGACGAAGCCGAGCGGGCGGCGGCCTGCGTGCTGCAGCATCTGGCACAAGGCCGCAGCCCGGTGGCGCTGATCGCGCAGGACCGGCAGTTGACGCGCCGGGTCGGCGCCATGCTGGCCGGCCGCGGCATTGCCATGCGTGATGAAACCGGCTGGAAGCTCTCCACCACGCGCGCTGCGGCTGCGCTGATGGGCCTGCTGCGCGCCATGCCCTGGGACGCCTCCACCGATGCCGTGCTGGACTGGCTCAAGAATGCCCCGGCCTTTGCGGCGCCGGAGGTCACGGCGGCCGAGGCACAACTGCGCCGGCTCGGCGTGCGCTTGTGGCGTGAATTGCCCGACCTCAGCACCGCAGACGGCGCGCCGGTCACCGGGCTGGAGGCGGTTGCACCGCTGGCACAAAGAGTGGCTCCCTTGCGCGGCGCCTGGGTCCGTTCGCGCCCGCTGGTGCTGTGGCTGCAGGCGTTGCGCTCGGCCCTGCAGGCTGCAGGGCAGTGGGACGGCCTCGCGCTGGATGGCGCCGGACAGACCGTGCTCGAGGTGCTCAGGTTGCACGAGGGCGCGGATGGCGAGATGGCGCGCGCACCGCCCATGGCGCTGCACGAGTTCACCGGCTGGGTGAATCAGGCACTGGAGGCCGGCAAGTTCTCACCGCCACATCCGGCGGTTGAGCAGGTGGTCATCCTGCCTCTGGCGCAATTGCTGGGGCGTAGCCTGCAGGCGGTGGTCTTGCCCGGCTGTGACGAAGTCCGGTTGCCGGTGTCGCCTGAACCGTCAGGCCCCTGGACTTCTGCGCAGCGGGATTTGCTCGGGCTGCCATCGCGCGATGTCCTGGCCAGGACGGCCCGCGAGGCTTGGCACCACGCGCTGCAGCTTCCCCATCTCGATGTACTCTGGCGCCGCAGCGAAGCCGGTGAGCACCTGATGCCCAGTGGCTTCGTGCAGGCCTTGCTGCTGGATGAGGTGAAAGCCGGAAAGCAGGGGGAGCAGCGAAAACCGCAAGCGCAGCAGACGACCAGCGCTGACCCCCGCTCCTTGCGGCAGGTTGTGCTGACGCCCACGGCCCGGCCGCTTCCGCACGGCGACGCGCTGCCGGTGAGCCGGCTGTCCGCCAGTGCCTACGATGATCTGCGGCGCTGCCCCTACCGTTTCTTTGCGCTGCGCCAGCTCCAGTTGCAGGCACCCAAGGAGCTGGAAAGCGAACTGGGCAAGCGCGACTTCGGCAACTGGCTGCACAGCCTGCTGCGGCATTTCCATGAGGCCCTGAAAGCAGCGCCCACCAGTGACGCGCAGACGCGGTCGGCAATGCTGGACGCCGCAGCCGAGCGCACCAGGCAGGAACTGGCGCTCGGCGCGAGCGAGTTCCTTCCCTTTGCCGCCGCCTGGCCCGGTGTCCGGGAAGGTTACCTCGCCTGGCTGCATGAGCACGAGGCCACCGGCGCCGTGTTTGAGGAGGCCGAAGTCTGGCGCGAGATGCCGCTGGGCGCGCTGACCCTGTTCGGCAAGCTCGACCGCATGGACCGCAGCGCCGACGGGCATGCGCTGGTGATGGACTACAAGACCGAGCCGCGCACCACCACCGTGGCACGCATCAAGGACGCCGAAGAAGACACGCAGCTGGCGTTTTACGCAGCGCTGCTGCCGGACGACACGGTGGCTGCCGCCTACGTCAACCTGGGTGAAAAGGAAGCCAGCAAAACCTACGAGCAGCCCGCCATCGTCGAGTTGCGTGACGTGCTGATCGAAGGCATCCTGGCTGACATGGGGCGCATCGCTGGCGGTGCGGCACTGCCGGCGCTTGGCGAGGGCAAGGCCTGTGATTACTGTGCCGCGCGCGGGTTGTGCCGGAGGGATTTCTGGAATGAGTAGCAGAGCCCCCACGCTTGTCGCTTCGCGTACTGCGCTGCCCCCCGAGGGGGCCGCTGCGCCTGCGGTCTGGCAAAGCCAGTCCCGCGGCTCCTGCTTGAACAAGACATCTGCTTTGTCGGGAGGCCTTGGGCAATGACTACAGCCCCTGCCGCCTACGAGTGCAACGGCAAGCCCGTCTCTGCAGAGACTTTCTATGCGATGGCCTGCGACCCGCGGCGGCACGTGGCGGTGGAGGCCTGCGCCGGTGCCGGCAAGACCTGGATGCTGGTCTCGCGCATCCTGCGTGCCTTGCTCGACACCGCACTGCATTCGCCGGACGGCATGGTCAGGCCGCAGGAAATCCTGGCCATCACCTTCACCAAAAAGGCCGCCGGCGAGATGCGCGAACGGCTGGAGGAATGGCTGACGGCATTCGACAGCGCCGACGACGACACCTTGCGGCATGCGCTGGCGATGCGCGGTGTGTCGGGTCCTATCGGTTCTGCATCCCCGGCCGAGGCATGCAAGGCGCTGTCCGGCTTGTACCGGGCGGTTCTGGCCCAGGGCCGGTCGGTGCAGATCCGCACCTTCCACGGCTGGTTCGCTGCCTTGCTGCGCCATGCGCCGGTCGCGGTATTGCAGCAGTTGGGCTTGCCGGTCAACTACGAGCTGCTTGAAGACGATGCGCCCGCCCGCGCTTTGGTCTGGCGGCGCTTTTACGCCGCAGTGGCCGCTGACGCCGCGCTGCACGCAGACTTCGATGCGCTGGTGCGTGCGCATGGGCGGTTCCAGGCCGACAAGGCCTTGCGGGCGGCGCTCGACAAGCGCACCGAGTTCACCCTGGCCGATGCCCGCGGTGTGGTGGATGCATCGGTCGCGCATTTCCAGCAGCGGTTTCCGATGCTGGCGGGGCAGGAGGCCCCCGAGTCGGCGCTGCTGGAGGCCGCCACGCGCGAGCGCTGGCTGGCCCGCGCGCGCGCGCTGGGGCTGGAAAAAAACAAGACCCCGCAAAAAGCCGCCGAAGCGGTGGTGCTGGCTTTTGAAAGCGGGGATGCTGCCGTCCGGCTGGCCGTGCTGCGCAAGGCTTTTTTTGTGGCGGACGAAGACCGGCTGACCCAGCACCTGCTGAAGTACCCTGCCGCGCAGGAGGCCGAACCCGAGCTGCGCCTGCTGTGCGAGGCCAGCGCGCAGCATGAGGCCTGGTTGCATCAGCAGCGCACGGCGCGGCTGGCCCGTGCGCTGATCGCCCAGTTCGCCGCGCTCAAGCGCGAGCGCGGCTGGGTCGACATGAACGATGTGGAGCGCGCAGCTCAGCGCATGCTGTCCGATCCGGTGCTGTCAGGCTGGGTGCAGGAGCGGCTGGACGCGCGCATCAAGCATCTGATGATCGACGAGTTCCAGGACACCAACCCGCTGCAGTGGCAGGCGCTGAGTGCCTGGCTGTCCAGCTATGCCGGCGCCGGGCAGGCACCCAGCGTGTTCCTTGTCGGCGACCCGAAGCAGAGCATCTACCGCTTCCGGCGCGCCGAGCCGCAGGTGTTCCGCGATGCACAGCGTTTTGTCCGCGAGGACCTGGGCGGCGACCTTCTCAGTTGTGACCACACCCGGCGCAATGCGCTGTCGGTCATCGCGGCGGTCAACACGGTGATGACCGCGGCCAGCGGCTCGGACGGCTATGAAGGCTTTCGCCAGCACTCCACGGCGTCGAAAGACCCGGGCGCGGTGGGCCGGTTGCCGGCGATTGCCCGGACCTTGGCATCCGGCGCAGGGGCCGGTTTGGCACCCGATGACGATCAGCCCGCGGCCTGGCGTGACAGCCTGACCACCCCGCGGGAAGTACCCGAGGAGACCCTGCGCACCCTCGAAGCCCGGCAGGCTGCAGCCTGGGTCGCCGTGCAGGTGGCGCGCGGCTTGCAGCCATCGGACATCATGGTGCTGTCGCGCAAGCGGGCAGGCTTGCTGCCGCTGCAGGACGAACTGCGCGCCCTGCATGTGCCAGCGCAGATCGGTGAAAAAACCGAGTTGATCGAATGCTGCGAGGTGCAGGACATCGTGGCCCTGCTGGACGTGCTGGTGTCGCCGCAACACGATTTGTCGCTGGCCCGGGCGCTGCGCTCGCCGCTGTTCGGCATGTCCGACAGCAGCCTGGTGCAACTGGCCCTGCTGCAACGCGAGCACACGCTGTGCTGGTATGAATTGCTGCAGAAAAGTGAACTGCTCGTGCCGGATCTGCAGGCTGCCGGCCCTTTTTTGAAGCGCTGGAAAGGCTGGCTGGATGCCCTGCCGCCGCATGATGCCCTGCAGGCCATCTACGACGATGGCGACGTGCTGGCACGCTTTGCAGCGGCTGCGCCGGCTGTACAGCGCAAGGCGGTGCTGGCCAATTTGCGGGCCTTGCTGGGTGTCTCGCTGGCGCTGGATGGTGGGCGCTACACGACACCCTACGGTTTTGTCCGTGCCCTGAAGGCGGGCGGTACGCAGGCGCCGCCCACGGCCAGCACCGACGCCGTGCGGCTGCTCACCATCCACGGCGCCAAGGGGCTGGAGGCCAGCGCCGTGCTGCTGCTGGACACCGACACCGCAGAGCGCAACGCCGACAGCATGGGGGTGCTGCTGGACTGGCCGGGCCGGTCGCCAGCGCCGGAAAGGCTGGTTTTTCTGGTGAGTGAAAGCTGCCCGCCGGCCTGTGCCGCCGACCTGCTCGCGACCGAGCTGGCTGCCCGCCAGCGGGAGGAGCTCAATGCGCTGTATGTGGCCCTGACGCGTGCCCGAAGCACGCTGGTGATCTCTTCGGTGGAGCCGCACCGGGCTACCACCGGTAGCTGGTGGCAGCGCCTCGTGGCGGTGGCGCCTGCTTTGCCGGCACCTGTGTCTCCCTCCGGATCGGTGACCCTCCTGGCATCAGAAGAGCCGGGCAGTTTCGCGTTGGCCTGCCTGCCTGCGTTGCCTGCCGCACGTCAGCTTCCTGCCGAGCCGGCTTTGGGCGGGGATGACGACGATTCCCTGAGTGCCCGCATCGGCAAGGCCATGCATCGTCTGCTGGAGTGGGGTGGTGACTTGTCAGGCCCTCCTGTCGCCGCCGTGGCCCGCGAATTCCGCCTCAGCCCCCGGCAGGCGGGCGATGCCGCCGCACTGGCCGGCCGTATCCTGGCCGGGCAGGGCGCCTGGGCCTGGCAGCCGCACCGGCTGGCCTGGCAAGGCAATGAGGTGGACCTGGTGCACGCGGGCAAAGCGCTGCGGCTGGACCGGCTGGTGCAGCGCCAGGACCCCGGCCACGAAGGCCATTGGTGGGTGCTGGACTACAAGTCGGCGGTGGCCCCCGAGCGGCAACCATCGCTGGTGGCCCAGCTCCAGGCCTACCGGGCCGCCGTCAGGTTGATCCATCCCGGCGCACCGGTGCATGCGGCCTTTCTGACAGGCCAGGGCACGCTGGTCGCGCTGGACTGATCTGCCAACCGGGGGCCGATGAAAGGGCGGTGAGCGGCTGCCCAGCAAACAAATCGCCGTTCCCCCACAATCGGGCGGCGAGCCTCCCGGCGGATTGCCTGGAGCCCGCACCGATCCCGAGACACACCCATCCACCAAAGGCACCCCCATGCTCAAGTCCCTTGTTTCTTCGATGACCACGCTGGCCCTGACCGCTGCAGTGCTCGGCACCGGCGCCATGGCCCAGACGCCACCCGCCAACCCCGTGCTGCGGCTGCGCGCGACCATCGAAAAGATCGATGCCACCAGCATGACCATCAAGGAACGCAGCGGCGAAGTCATCACGCTGGTGCGGCCTGCCGACATGAGCGTGTCCGAGGTGTACCCCATCGCGCTGTCAGACATCAGGGCGGGAAGCTACATCGGAACAGCGGCCATGCCGCAGGCCGACGGCACCCAGACGGCGCTGACGGTGCTGGTGTTCCCGGAGGCCTCGCGCGGCACGGGCGAGGGGCACCGTCCCTACGACCTGCTGCCGCAAAGCACCATGACCAATGCCACCGTGGCTGATCTGGCAGCAGCGTCTGCCAGCGTGCCGGGCGGTCAGAAACTCACGCTCAAGTACAACGGCGGCGAGAAGGTTGTGATCGTGCCGCCCGGCACACCCGTGGTGAGCTTCAAGTCCGCCGCGGGCGAAGAGAGCAAGCTGCTGGTGCCGGGTGCCAGGGTGGTCGTCACAGCCCAGGAGAAAAACGGCCAGCCGACCGCGTTGCGTGTGCAGGTGGGACGCAACGGCTTTGCGCCGCCGAACTGAGTCCGCTGGCGTCAGTGCAGGCAAGTGCACGAGGAATTTGATGGAGCGTCCTTGAGCGCCAATGAACGGCGATTGGACGCTCACCTGCAATAATCGGCAGGTGCAGGCGGGTTTCTCCCCGGCCGGTGGCGTCTTCGCGCCTTTCCGGTGACCTGCCCACCATCTTCGGTGTGTCAGGACCTGTGGCGTCCTTCCCGCGGCCCCTTCATTTCCCTGGACTTGCCTTGACCGACTTTCACTCACCTGTTCCCTCTGCGGGTCCCCTGCGCGTCGCCATCATCGGGGGCGGCCCCGCCGGGTTGATGGCCGCCGAGGGGGTGGCGCGTGCTGGTGCGGCGGTAGCCGTCCGGGTGTATGACGCCATGCCGTCGGTGGGGCGCAAGTTTTTGCTGGCGGGCATTGGCGGGCTCAACCTCACGCATTCCGAACCGCTGGAGCCTTTCATCGGTCGCTATGGTGAGCGGGGTGCAGCGCTGCAGCCTTTGCTGGCCGCGTTCGGACCGGCACAGCTGTGCGCCTGGGCCGAGGGGCTGGGCGTGGAAACCTTCGTCGGCAGCTCCGGCCGCATTTTCCCCAAAGACATGAAGGCCGCTCCGCTGCTGCGGGCCTGGCTGCACCGGCTGCGCGCCGCCGGCGTGCAGTTTTCGATGCGCCACTGCTGGCGGGGCTGGGCTGACGATGGCACCCTGGTGTTCTCCACACCGGCCGGTGAGCAGCGCGTGGAGGCCGATGCCGTCATTCTGGCTCTGGGCGGCGGCAGTTGGGCCCGCCTCGGGTCTGACGGCGCATGGGTGCCGCTGCTCAAGGCGCGCGGCGCTGCCGTGGCGCCGCTGCGGCCCGCCAACTGCGGATTTGACGTGGGCTGGAATGACCATGCGGCCGCACAGGCCGCTGCGGTGGAGGGCGAAACCCGCCGCGAGTTTTTTCGCGAACTGGCCGGTCGCTCTGCGCGCGGCAGTACAGGGTGGACGGAGCACTTCGCCAGCCGTTTTGCCGGCCAGGCCTTCAAGTCGGTGGCGATCCGGTTCACCGATTCGCAAGGCCGCAGCTTCAGCCGCAAGGGCGAGTTTGTGGCCACGGCCACCGGGGTGGAGGGCAGCCTGATTTACGCCGTGTCCCACCTTCTGCGCGATGAGATCGAAGCGCATGGCAGCGCTACCTTCTCACTGGATCTGTTGCCCGACAAATCCCATGAGCAGGTGCTGGTGGAGGTGCGCCATCCCCGCGGCTCGCGCTCGCTGTCCAGCCACCTCAAGAGCCGCCTGGGGCTGGAAGGCATCAAGGCGGCCATGCTGCACGAGGTGCTGGGCAAGGACATCATGGCCGACCCGGTTCGCCTGGCGGCGGGCATCAAGGCGCTGCCAGTCCGGGTAATAGTCACACGTCCGCTGGACGAGGCCATCAGCAGCGCCGGTGGGGTGATGTGGGAGGGGCTGACACCCCATTTGCAGTTGCTGGCGGCCGCCGGGACGGCTTCGTTCCCGCAGCCTGTTTTCTGCGCCGGCGAGATGCTGGACTGGGAGGCGCCGACGGGCGGCTACCTTCTGACAGCCTGTTTTGCCAGTGGAAAAGCAGCGGCGGACGGTGTGCTGAATCTTCGGGGTTTGTAGCCGCCCACGGGCCCGCAGGGCGGAGGGCGATCACGGAAGCGGACCCTGTGCGGGATGCGTCCAGAGTTTGTCTGTTTTGCGTGATTTCCTGCTCATATCCCCGGCTTGACACTGTCATGTGTAAATATTTGTTTCAAATAGCCCTTAAAATCCGGGCGGCTAGCACGCACCATTTTGAAGCACGCCGCCCCCTTCTTGACGTCACGCCGCCTACCCACCATTCGTTCCCGACTCGTCCTGCTGACAATCGTCTGCATGGCGCCGGCCTTTCTGATGGCCGCCATCGTGCTGTACTACAACTACCAGCAGCAGCGCACCGCACTCATCAAGGATGCGGTGGAAAGCGCCAGGACGCTGTCCCGCCTCATCGACCGGGAGTTTGTCACCGTGGAGGTGTCGCTGAGCGCACTCGCCACCTCGCCGTCCATCCTTTCTGGCGATTACGCCGCCTTCCAGTCGCAGGCCGAGCAGGTCGTGCGGCGCAGTTTCATCAACAATGTGGCTCTGATTGCGCCCAGCGGTCAGCAACTGGTCAACACCGCCATTCCCTTTGGCCAGCCCTTGCCGCAGACCGGTGTGATGGCCCAGACACAGCGTGTGTTGCAGACCGGAAAAGCCGATATTTCCGGGCTGCAGATGGGCGCGGCCCTCAAGCGGCCGCTGTCGAATGTGGCGGTGCCCGTTTTTTCGGGGGCCAGGGCTACGCATTCGCTGTCGGGTGTCATCCTGCCCAGCCATTTCCAGAAGCTGCTGGTCAGCTACGGCTTGCCCGATGACCGGCTGACGGTCGTCTTTGATCCCTCGGCCACGGTGGTGGCGCGCTCGCACGAGGTCGAGCGTTTTTTTGGTCGGAGTGTGGCGAGCGGCCTGGTGGACCGCCTCAAGCAGACGAATGAGGAAGCCTTTGACACGGTCACGCTGGACGGCACGCATGTGGTGAGCGCTTTTTACCGGTCCTCCATCTCCGGATGGGGTGTGGCCATCGGCATTCCGGAGCATGTGCTGACGGCGGACCTGCGCCGCTCCATGTGGATACTGATCAGCCTGACGGCCCTGCTTTTCGGGGTGAGTCTGCTGATGGCGCTGACCATGGCCGGGCGCATTGCCCGTGCTGTGGGCGCCTTGCGCGAACCGGCGCTGGGCCTGGGTTACGGCACGCCCGCGCAGGTTCCTCCGCAGGACATTCACGAGGTCGACGAAGTCGGCGAGGCCATCGGGAAAGCGTCGGTCCTGCTGCAGGAGTCGATCCAGTCGCTGGCGGAGAATGAGGCCCGGTTTCGTGGCGTGGTCGAGTCGGCGATGGACGCCATCATCACCGCAAATGAAAAGGGGGTGATCGTGATGTTCAATGCCGCCGCCGCCAGCATGTTTGCGTGTCCGGCGGAGCAGGCCATGGGCTTGCCGGTGACACGCTTTGTGCCCGCCCGTTTTCACGTGCACCATGCGGAATTTGTGCGAAAGCAGCAAAAAAAGAACTGCTATCCGGAAGACGGCGAGAGTGAGGGGCTGAGCAGCGTCACCGTCGGCCTGCGCATGAACGGTGAGGAGTTTCCTGCCGAGGTGTCCCTCTCCAGTGTGGTCGCGCTGGGTTCCATCCTCAACACCTTCATCATTCGCGATGTGACCAGCCGGGTCCAGGCCTACAAGGCCCTGGAGCGCAGTAATTTGGATCTGCAGCAGTTTGCCTATGTGGCTTCGCACGATCTGAAGACACCCCTGCGCTCCATCGGTGGCTTTGTGCAACTGCTGGAGCGTGACTACGCCGACAAGCTCGATGACAAGGCCATCGCGCTGATTCACCGTACTGCCAATGCCGCGAAACGGCTGGAGCAACTGACGGAAGACCTGCTCTCCTTTGCCCGGATCGAGGCCGAGGCCAAGCCGTTCGCACCGGTCGACATGGGCGAGGTGATCAAGGATGCGCTCTCCTTGCTGGATGCCGCCCTGCAGACGGCCGGCGCCAAGGTGTCGGTCAGCGAGATGCCCACCATCCGAGGTGACCGTGCCCAGCTGGTGCAATTGGTGCTCAACCTGGTGGGCAACAGCGTCAAATACTGCCGTGATCGCGAGCCCATGGTCGAGGTGATGGCGGCCAAGCAGGATCGTGAGTGGGTGTTCTCGGTGAAAGACAACGGCATTGGCATCGACGCCAGGCACCATGACAAGGTGTTCGAGATCTTCAAACGCCTGCACAACCAGAACGAGTTTCCGGGAACGGGCATCGGTCTGGCGGTATGCCGCCGCGTGGTGGAAGGCCATGGCGGCAAGATTTGGGTGAGTTCCCATGTTGGGCAAGGAACCACTTTCAGCTTTACACTGCCTGACTACTTCCCCGGAAATCCCGATGAAAATTGAACCGCTGGCCAAGAGCCGTGTTGCGGAAATCCTGCTGGTCGAGGATAACGACGACGATGTTTTCCTGACCCGCGAGGCCTTCGAGGCCGCCAGTCTGCGTGTCAACCTGCACCATGTCGACAACGGTGAAAAGTGCCTGCAGTTCCTGCGCAAACAAGGCCCTTATGCCGACGCCGTCAGCCCGGACCTGATCCTGCTGGACATGCACATGCCGGTGATGGATGGCTACGAGGTGCTGTCCGAGATCGTCAAGGATGAGAATCTTCGTCACTTTCCGGTGGTGGTGCTCACCACTTCCTACGAAGCCGAAGACATTCGCAGGATGTACGGGCTTCGCTGCAGTTCCTACATCACCAAGCCGGTCGACTTCGATAGCTTCGTCAAGGCCATTGGCCAGTTGGCTGGTTATTGGCTGACGGTGGTGGTCATACCCGACGCGCAATGATGCAGCCTTCGCGGGAAGATGCAGGAGCCGGCCGATGATCGTGCGGTTTTCCATCCAGTCCGCAGCCGGCGCTTACGACTACCAGGTGAGCTACGAAGGCGAGGAACTGTTCGGCGATGAAGGCCTGCAGAGTGTCGAGCAGTGCATCGCTGCGGCGGTCGATGGTCTGGGCCAGGATGCGGTGGCAGCAGAGGTGGCTTATGGTGGCATCGTTAGTGGCACCTATCCGCTTGCCTCGTTGGCGCTGATGTCGGCCCAGATCGCCGAACATGCGATCAACACGACAGCGGCTGTGCAGGAACTGCTGCGTTGACCCTCGGCTGCGGGCCCAACCGGACAGCTCGTTCCCGCAGGTGAAACCGGTTTATTTCGGCTGAGTGCCGACACCCTTGCGCTTCATTTCACCCCAGCTGGATTCGCGCTGGGCAGCCCAGCGGTAAAGGCCCAGCAGGCGCCACCAGCTGTTGAGCTGGCGGTAGCCGAAGTTTTCCAGCACCACCACCAGCGAGAGCAGGGCCAGGTGGCGGAACTTGGGATAGATGTGAAACGAGATCTCCTCGAGTAGCAGGCCGGACACCGACAGCAGGATGCCCAGCCCGAGGGCCATGAACAGGAAAACAAAAAAAGCCTGCCACGAGATCAGGCCAAACGCGTAGGCGTAGATCATGAACAGGTAGCCGCCCAGTTCGACGAGGGGGCCCAGCCACTCGAACAGCACCATGAACGGAAAGGCCAGCCAGCCGGGTGCCCCGCCATTGCGGCTGAACATCAGGCCCCAGTTGCTGGTCAGGCTTTCCGACAGCCCGCGCTGCCAGCGAACCCTCTGGTTCTTCAGGGTCTTGAGGTCTTCAGGTGCTTCCGTCCAGCAAACAGGTTCCGGCACGAACTCGATGCGGTAGTGTTTGCCCTGCTGCCTGAGCATGCGGTGAATGCGTACCACCAGCTCCATGTCTTCACCAATCGTGTTGGCCCGGTAGCCGCCCGCGGCAATCACGACATCGGTTTTGAACAGCCCGAAGGCGCCCGAGATGATCAGCATGGCATTGAGCTTGGACCAGCCGAGACGCCCAAACAGGAAGGCCCGCAGGTACTCCACCACCTGGAACAGGGCCCAGAGGTTGGTGGGAAGCCCCACCTTGGTGAGAAAGCCGTCCGCGACTTCGCAGCCGTTTGCCACACGCACCGTGCCGCCGGTGGCCACCGTTTCCGGGTGGTTCAAAAACGGCTTGGCCACCAGCTGGAGGCTGTTGCGGGCCAGGATGGAGTCGGCGTCGACACCGCAAAACAGCGGGTGCCGTGCCGCGTTGATGCCCGCATTGAGCGAATCGGCCTTGCCGCCGTTTTCCTTGTCGATCACGCGCAGGTTGGGGTAGTCCAGTGAGCGGTAAATCGCCCGTACCGGCTTCGTGGGCAGGCCGTCGCGCGGCGCTTCGGGGAAGGGCAGCAGGGAAAACTCGCGCTTCATTACCTCCAGTGTGTTGTCGCGGGAGCCGTCATTGATGACGATGATTTCGAAGTCCGAGTAGGTGAGCTGGAACATCGACCGCACCGACGCCGTGATGGTGGCTTCCTCGTTGTAGGCCGGCACCAGCAGGCTGATGCCCGGCTCCAGGCCGGTGAAGACCTGCGGCAAGGCGTCCAGCAGTTTTTCTTCCTTGTTGCGCTGGAGGGCGAAAATGGACAGCAGGTTCAGCGCCAGATAGCAGCCGTTGAGTAGGATGAAATAGGCAAAGACGAACCAGGTTGTCCACACGGTCATGGCATGCTCCTCAGGCACCGGCCGGCAGGCTGGTCCTGTGCTCGGCCAGCACGTGATCCAGGATGCTCACGACCGTTGCTTCAGTCGCCTGTTGCCGCAGCGCCTCCAGGCGAGGAACGCCGAAATACGGCAGGGCTGCCAGTGCCTGCGCTGCCCGGTAGCGCACCCACCACTCGGAGTCCTCCAGCAGTGTCTGCAGCAGCCTTGAATCACCCGCATTGCCAAACCGCCCGAGAAACGTGGCTACCTCCGCCCGCACCCGGCCGTCTGCATGGTTCATGAAGTGGCGGATCAGCGGCAACAGCTGTTCGCCGGTGGCTGTTTGCAGGGCT
This sequence comes from uncultured Polaromonas sp., assembly GCA_966112355.1. GTDB lineage: Bacteria > Pseudomonadota > Gammaproteobacteria > Burkholderiales > Burkholderiaceae_C > Polaromonas. The sequence goes on along the minus strand of CBHWCZ010000010.1, from coordinate 52,000 downwards.
ACCACCAAAGTGTTGACGGAGCGGCAGTTGCCCAGGATGTAGCGCATGGAGGCGGGCGGCAGTTGCAGGTGCAGCGCGTCGGCGAGCTGCAAGGCGCGCGCCCATCGGCTTCGGCTGATGTGAAGGATCTTTTTGGACAACAGCAGCCAGAACGCCTGCTTGGCCTCGGCCAGGAAGTTGGCGATCTGGGTGATGTCCCAGTCCTTGCGCGAGAGGATCAGTGGCAGCAGCAGCTCCGTGCCTTTCAGGGGATTGATCTTGAGCAGCGCGCGTGCTGCGTGCATCGATGCCAGGCTGTCGGCCGCATCAGCCTGCGCTGCCAGATCGTCCCATGAGGCCTCGTCGCGCAGATGCCCCAGTGTCAGTGTGGCCAGCAGGCGTTCGGCACGGTTGCCTTTCCTGAGCAGCTTGCGTGCGATCTCGTCTGCATGCACGTGGCGGGCGAGGGCATTGAGACGGTCGCTGGCGCTGCCGCGCAGCGACTCCTGCAGGTAGTTCCACAGCTTGAGAAAATAAATCTGTTCGCGCGGACTCACGCGGCGCGGCACGGCCGGTGAACCATTGCTGATGACTTCCAGCATCAAGGGGCGCCACCGCACGACGAAAGCGGCCTCGCGCCGCGCGCCGGCGCGCAGCCTCAGACGAAGGGTGACGATCAGGGCAACCAGCAGCAGCGTCAACCCGATGGCTGTTGCCCCCGCCAGGAAGGCGAACTGCAGGTAGGGATCAGAAAACGTATTCAACACCAAGCCGGGCGCTGCGTCGGTTGTAGAAAGTGCCTTGCCGCGTGTGCGTCAGCGCGTAGTTCACCGCCCATTTCGGCGTCAGCCAGTGGCGTCCCAGCAGTGCTGTGGACCGCACATCCGCGAGGACCACGTTGCCCGGCGCGATCGTGGTGGCTTCCTTGCCGGTGCTGTAGATCAGCCCGACGGAGTTGGTGTCGCTGTAGTAATAGGCCAGCCTGAGTTCCGCGCTGCTGGCGCTGACGCCGGTGGAACGCACCGGCTTCCATGCCACGGAGGCACTGAAGTCTGAAAAATAGTGCTCTAGCATCACCGTGCCGCTGTTCACCCGGGTGCTGTCGTAGTGCCTGGTACCCAGGCCGCCTTGAATCAACCAGGCCGGCGCAAATTCGTATTGCAGGGACGCATCCGCGCCGTTTTTGGCCAGCACACGGTGCGTCGGGCTGATGTTTGCGCTGGCCGCGAGCGTGAGGCGGTCGGACAGCGGACGGGAGATCAGGCCGCTGATCTCGTGGTCGTCGAGACCAAAGCGGTTGGTCTGCTTCACTGCCATCGAGGTCACGTCACGTTGCCCCAGCTTGCGGGTCAGGCGCAGCGATGTCTCCCGCCAGTCAGGGCTGCCGTTGCTCAATTGGCTGGACTCGGTCTCCAGGCTGATCGCCGTGGTGGGTGCCGGTGGTGTTTGGGCCCATGCCGGGGCCGCAAGGGCCAGTGGCCACAGGCTGACGCCAAGGCGTCGGGTGATGTATGGGATCAAGAGTCAGTCCTTTCGCAGCGACAGCCGCTTGATGCGCGCCAGCAACTCGGCGGGCTGGAAGGGTTTGACGATGTAGTCGTTGGCACCGGCATCCAGTGCCCTCACAATGTCTTTTTCCTGGGTTTTGGCTGTCAGCATGATCACCGGGGTGGCTTGCCAGCCAGGCTGGGCCCGCAGCAGGTGGATCAGCGCGAAGCCGTCAAAAAAAGGCAGCATGACATCGAGCAGCACAATAGCCGGCGGCGGCTGGTTCTCGATGAATTCCTTGGCGCTGCGTCCATCGCGCGCCACATGCACCGAAAAACGCTCACGCTCCAGAATGAACTGAAGCAGGTGCGCGATGTGCTCGTCGTCCTCAACAATCAGGGCAGAAGCGGGTAGGCAATCAGGTGAAGTCATGGCAATGACGTGAGTCAGCTCAGGCTGGTTCCCATGGTGATTCCATGTACTGGCGCCGATCTCGTTGGTCAGAGCCGCATTGGGTGCGAATGAATAAGGTGACGAGCCTCGACCCCGGCACTGGCTCCACAGTTAGGGCTGCTTGGTTCCCCACCTGACCCGGTTGGCCGCTTCACCATGCGGGAAGGCCCGTCACCTCATATTGTACGTTCCCCGGTCATGCCCCTGCCGGAAATAGTCCGCATTTTGCGCTGTAATTTGGCTGGCCACATCGTGCGGACCTGGTGAAAGGACATCGAAAGCCAGGCGTGCCGTTCCCGGCGACGGCTGCCGCAGGCGGCGTGAAGGGCATGGAATCAGGCAACCGCCGGCAAATTAGAATGCACGCATGTCGTATCTCGTCCTTGCCCGCAAATACCGCCCCCGGAATTTCTCTGAAATGGTGGGGCAGGCACATGTGGTGCAGGCACTGGGCAATGCGCTCGGGACCGGGCGTCTGCACCATGCCTATCTGTTCACCGGCACGCGAGGTGTGGGCAAGACCACGGTGTCGCGTATCCTGGCCAAATCGCTCAATTGCACCGGTGTGGACGGGCAGGGCGGCATCACGGCCCAGCCCTGCGGCGTCTGCCAGGCGTGTACCGACATCGACAGCGGACGCTTCGTGGACTACACGGAACTGGACGCTGCTTCCAACCGCGGCGTCGATGAGATCGCGCAGTTGCTGGAGCAGGCGGTGTACAAGCCGGTCGTCGGGCGCTTCAAGGTGTTCATGATCGACGAGGTGCACATGCTCACGAACACGGCGTTCAACGCCATGCTCAAGACGCTGGAAGAGCCGCCGGAATACCTCAAGTTCGTGCTGGCCACGACCGATCCGCAGAAAGTCCCTGCCACGGTGCTGTCGCGCTGCCTGCAGTTCAACCTGCGGCCCATGGCGCCCGAGACGGTGCTGGAGCACCTCACGCAGGTGCTGGCCGCCGAGAACATACCGGCCGAGCAACAGGCCTTGCGTCTGCTGGCGCGCGCGGCACGGGGCTCGATGCGCGACGCACTGTCGCTGACCGACCAGGCCATCGCGTTCGGCTCCGGCCAGTTGCAGGAGGCGAGCGTGCGCACCATGCTAGGCAGTGTCGACCGCAGCTACGTATTTGCCTTGCTGGATGCATTGGCCCGGGGTGATGGCCGCTCCGTTGTCGAAACCTCCGAGGTGCTGCGCCTGAACGGGCTGAGTGCCGCCTCCACGCTGGAGGAAATGACCACGGTGCTGCAGCGCATGGCAGTGCTCCAGGCGGTGCCCGACATGGGGGCGGACGGCGACGATGCCGATCCCGACATCGCCGAGACGGCGCGCCTGGCGCGCACCCTGCCGGCGGACGAGACGCAACTGCTCTACAGCCTCTGCCTGCATGGCCGCGGCGAGCTGGGTCTGGCGCCGGATGAATACGCTGCACTCACCATGGTGCTGCTGCGGCTGTTGGCGTTCAAGCCGGCCAGCCATTCCGCCGCCGAGCCCGCCCAGACCTCCCCCTTGAGGAGCGCCGCCGAGCCGGGAAAAAAGCCATCGCCTGAACCCGAGGCACCTCCACGCCGGGTGCCTGATACCGCGCCGGCAGGCGCACGCCCGGCGGCGCTGATGTCAGCACCTCCAGCGCCAGCCCCGCAACCCCAGGCGCGGGCACCGTCCGTCCCGGCCCCCCCTGCCGTCCATCAGCCAACCGACGCCCCCCCTGCGCGTCCGGCCGCTCCGGCCAGGCCCGCACCCGCGCCGCTGCCAGTCCCCACCGCTTCCACTGCGGCGGCTCCTGCCTCCGCCATCACCGCCGCACTGGAACTGACTCCGCTGGGGGACAGCTGGTGCCTGACGGTCAACCAGCTGGTGGCTGCGGAAGCCGTTGCGGCGCTGACGCGCGAACTTGCGCTGCAATCCGAGCTGCGCAGCCAGGACGCTGAGGCCTGGGTGCTGCGGGTGGAGCGTGAATCGCTCAACCAGCCGGCTGCCCGCGACAAGCTGCAGGCTGCCCTGCAGCAGGCCACAGGCCAGCCAGGTCTGGTGATCACGGTCGAGCAGGGGCCGGTGACCGATACCCCTGCCCGACGCAATGCCGCGGCGGCGGCCGAGCGGCAGCGTGCCGCCGAAGAACTCATCCAGAACGACCCGCTGGTGCAGGACCTGATGCGCGACTGGGGCGCCAGGATCGTGCCCGGGTCCATCAAGCCACTGGCGGCCAAGCCGATATGATCAAGGCCAGATTCCCTGGCGCCTGACGCCACACTTCCAAAGGAAAAAAGATGTTTAACAAAGGACAACTCGCCGGCCTGATGAAGCAGGCGCAGGCCATGCAGGACAACCTCAAGAAAGCGCAGGAAGAGCTTGCGTTTGTGGAAGTCACGGCCGAAGCCGGCGCTGGCCTGGTGAAGGTCACCATGACCTGCAAGCATGACGTCAAGCGCATCGAGATTGATCCCAGCCTGCTGGCCGAGGACAAGGACATGCTCGAAGACCTGGTCGCAGCGGCCTTCAATGCCGCCGTGCGCAAGGCCGAGGAAGTCAGCCAGGAAAAAATGGGCAAGCTCACAGCCGGCATGCCCGGTCTGCCTGGCGGCATGAAGCTGCCCTTCTAGAGCTGTGAGCCCCCACGGTCGCTCACTGCGTGCAGCTCCCTGCCCCCCGAGGGGACGCTGCGCCTGCGGCCCGGCAAAGCCGGTTCCGCGGCCCCGGCTGAACTGGAGCGTCCCCACGCTCGCGCCGACTGGCTTCCACCATGGCTGACTCCAACGCGCTCGACGGGTTGACCGAAGCCTTGCGCCGCCTGCCCGGCGTGGGCGCCAAGTCGGCGGCACGCATGGCCTTTCACCTGCTGCAGCATGACAAACCCGGTGCGCTGCAGATCGCGCGTGCGCTGGAGCATGCGGTGGCCAGCGTGCGGCATTGCACGCTGTGCAACACGCTGACCGAGCAGGCCGTCTGCGCCACCTGCGCCAACCCGCAACGCGACCGCAGCAAGCTGTGCGTGGTCGAAACACCAGCCGACCAGGCGGCGCTGGAGCGCACGCTGGCCTACCGCGGGCTTTACTTCGTGCTGATGGGCAAGCTCAGCCCCCTGGACGGCATCGGGCCCAACGACATCGGCCTGCAAAAGCTGTTCGACCGTGTGGTGCCACGCGACGCGCAGGGCGAGCCGCTGCCGGTTGCCGGGCGCGAGGTCCAGGAAGTCATCCTGGCCACCAACTTCACCGCCGAAGGCGAGGCCACCGCGCATGTGATCGCCCAGGCCCTCAAAAGCCGCAGTGTGCAAGTCACGCGGCTGGCACGCGGCGTACCGGTGGGCAGCGAGCTGGAATACGTCGACCTCGGCACCATTGCCCACGCGCTGGTAGACCGCCGGTGACAGTGCTTGCACCCCGGCCCCGCATCACCCCATTCATCAGAAGAACCGAGGAAAAGGATTTGCCATGACTTACGCACGCTTCACCATTGCCTACTGGTGTGTTCTGGTGGCGGCCTTGCTGCCCATCGTGTGTGCGGGCATTGCCAAATCGGGGATGTTCAATACGCATCCGCGTGAAGGCGGTTACGACAACAACAACCCGCGCAGCTGGCTGGCGCGGCAGACCGACTGGCGGGCACGCGCCAACGCAGCGCAGGCCAACACCTTTGAGGCGCTGCCGTTTTTCTTTGTGGCTGTCGTCATCGCACACTCGCTGCAGGCCGGGCAGACACGCCTGGACATCCTGGCCCTGATGTTTGTGTTCTTGCGCATCGCTTACATCATGATGTATGTGGCCGATCTGGCGAAGGTGCGGTCAGCGGTGTGGGCTTTGGCGTTCTTCATCAACATCTGCATCCTTTTTTCCGGCTATCGCTGAGGTCGTGGTGCGCAAGTTGCAGTAAGGCCCTGTCACTGCATCAACTTTTTCCGTAAAAACCCGCACGGGATGACCCCGATGCGGGTTTTTCTTCGCCCGGATAAGCTTGGCTTCAGTCACCGAAACACCAAGAGGATGCCTTCATGAACGCCGCCGCCACCGATCCCCGCACCCTGTCCCGCCGCCGTTTTGCCAGCGGCGTGACGATGGCGGCCGCAGCCCTGGCCGTGCCGGCCCTGCGCGCGCAGCCCAAGCTCGAGAAAACAAAAATTGCGCTCTCGGTGGGCGGCAAGGCCTCTTTCTATTACCTTCCGCTGACCATTTCCGAGCAGCTGGGTTACTTCAAGGCCGAAGGGCTGGACGTCGAGATCAGCGACTTCGCCGGCGGCTCGCGAGCCTTGCAGGCCGTGGTCGGGGGCTCGGCAGACGTTTGCTCCGGTGCCTTCGAGCACACCATCAACCTGCAGTCGAAGAACCAGATGTTCCAGGCCTTCGTGCTGCAGGGACGCGCGCCGCAAATCGCGTTTGGCGTGTCCACCAGGAACATGCCCGGCTACAAGTCGGTCGCGGATCTCAAGGGCAAGAAAATCGGCGTGTCGGCCCCCGGGTCGTCCACCAACATGATGGCCAACCTGGTGCTGTCGCGGGCCGGGCTCAAGCCCGGTGATGTGAGTTTCATCGGTGTCGGCACGGCAGCCGGCGCGTTGACGGCGCTGCGCTCCGGCCAGATCGACGCGATCAGCAATATCGATCCGGTCATGACCATGCTGGAGCAAAAGGGTGACGTGAAAATCATCAGCGACACACGCACGCTGAAGGGCACCGTCGAGGTGTTCGGTGGCGTGATGCCGGCGGCCTGCCTGTACGCACCGCTGGAATTCGTGCAGAAGAACCCCAACACCTGCCAGGCGCTCGCCAACGCCATCGTGCATGGGCTCAAGTGGCTGCAAACGGCAGGCCCGGGCGACATCATCAAGACCGTGCCCGACAGCTACCTGCTGGGTGACCGGGCCCTGTACCTGGCGTCGTTCAACAAGGTCCATGAGTCCATCTCGATCGACGGCATCATTCCCGAGGAGGGCGCACGGACGGCGCTGAAGGCGCTGGCCAGTTTCGACCCGAGCGTGAAAGCCGACAAGATCGACCTCGGCAAGACCTACACCAACGAGTTTTCGCGCCGTGCCAAGGAGCGCTTCAAGGCCTGAACCAGGATGCCGCGCGTACCCTGTTCCAATGGCCTGCCCCTTGCGGCAGGCCTTTTGCCATGAGCCCTTCCATGCCAGACACTGCAGATTCCGGGCAGGAACCGCACGCGCTGGAGTTCCTGGACATCACCTGCACCTTCCGCTCGCAGGACGCCGCCGGCCAGCGCTACACGGCCGTCAGCAACACCACCCTGCGCATCCGGGCGGGGGAGTTCGTGTCGGTTGTGGGCCCGACGGGCTGCGGCAAGTCCACGCTGCTCAACATCGGCGCTGGCCTGCTGGAGGCATCGTCTGGCCAGGTGAAGGTGTTCGGGCAGCCGTTGCAGGGTATCAACACCCGGGCCGGCTACATGTTCCAGAGCGAAGCGCTGATGCCCTGGCGCAGCGCCCTCGACAACGTGATGGTCGGGCTGCAATACCGCGGTGTGCCTGACGACGAGGCCCGCGCCCTGGCCCTGGGCTGGCTGGACCGTGTCGGCCTGAGCGGCTTTGGCGACCGCTACCCGCACCAGCTCTCGGGTGGCATGCGCAAGCGGACCGCTCTCGCGCAAGTCCTCGCGCTGGACCCGGACATCATCCTGATGGACGAACCTTTCAGCGCCCTCGACGTCCAGACACGCCAGCTGATGGAAAACGAAGTGCTCGCCCTTTGGGCGGCCAAGAAGAAAGCGGTGCTGTTCATCACGCACGACCTGGATGAAGCGATTGCCATGAGCGATCGCGTGGTGGTGCTGTCGGCGGGGCCGGGGACCCACCCCATGGGCGAGTTCAGCATTGACCTGCCCAGGCCGCGCGATGTGGCGGAGGTGAGAAACCAGCCGCGTTTTGTGGAACTGCACACGCAGATATGGAACGTGCTGCGCGATGAGGTGCTCAAGGGCTATGCCCAGCAACTCCGGAAAGCAGCCTAGGTGAAACGCCTTGAAAACTGCTGAAAAATATTTACGCGTCTGGCAAATCGGTCTGCTGGTGATCATGCTCGCGCTGTGGCAACTGATCTCGCGGGATCAGCAGATCGCTTTCTTCCTGGGCGAGCCCGTCAAGGTCGCAGGACGGGTCTGGAGCTGGTTCATGCCGTTCGGCTTTGGCGAGAGCCGCCTGTTCCCGGAGGGCCTGCCGGGCAATGCCGACATCTACCTCCACCTTGGCACCACGCTGCTGGAAACCGTGCTGGCCTTTGGCCTGGGCACCGCGCTGGGCCTGGTGTGCGGCCTGTGGCTGGCGCTGGCACCGCTGGCCAGTGCGATCCTGGACCCGTACATCAAGGCGGCGAACTCCATGCCGCGCGTGATTCTTGCGCCCATCTTTGCGCTGTGGTTCGGCCTGGGCATCTGGAGCAAGGTGGCGCTGGCGGTGACGCTGGTGTTTTTCATTGTGTTCTTCAACGTCTACCAGGGCGTCAAGGAGGTCAGCCCGGTGGTGCTGGCCAATGCCCGCATGCTGGGCGCCAACCAGCGCCAGCTGCTGCGCACGGTGTATTTGCCAAGTGCCACCAGCTGGGTGTTTTCCAGCCTGCACACCTCGGTGGGCCTGGCCTTTGTTGGCGCCGTGGTGGGCGAATACCTCGGCTCCGCCCGCGGGGTTGGCTACCTCATCCTGCAGGCAGAGGGCACCTTTGACGTCAACACGGTGTTCGCGGGCATTGTGGTGCTCACCGCCTTTGCCCTGGTGCTTGATGGTATGGTGGGACGCCTTGAAAAGCACCTGATGAAGTGGCAGCCACGCACCGGTGAAACCGAAAAACTATGACCGCCACGCCCATCCAGGCAATGTCCTCCCCGCGCATTGCGCTGATCCATGCGACCGCCCTGGCCGTGGAGCCCATCCAGGCGGCCTTCGCCCGCCACTGGGCCGATGCGCGGCGGATGAACCTGCTCGACGACAGCCTGTCGGTGGACCTTGCCGAAGCCGGCAGCCTCACGCCCTCGATGGTGCAGCGCTTTGTTGATCTGGCTCACTACGCCCATCGCACGGGTTGCACCGGCATCCTGTTCACTTGTTCGGCTTTTGGCCTGGCCATTGAGGCAGCCGCCGCAGCCACCGGTCTGCCGACGCTCAAGCCCAATGAAGCCATGTTCGAAGATGCACTGGCTGGCAGCCCGCTGGTGGGCGCGAAGCTGGGCCTGATCGCCACCTTCGAGGCGTCGATTCCCTCCATGTCGGCCGAGCTGCTGCAGATGGCGAAAGATGACGGCCGCGAGATTGACTTGCGCACCCGCTTCGTCCCCGAGGCCATGCAGGACCTGGCGCAAGGCCGGCCCGCTGACCATCACCGCAAGATTGCCGAGGCAGCGCGCAGCCTCCGCGATTGCGACGTGGTCATGCTGGCGCAGTTCTCGATGGCTGCCGCGCAGCCGCTGGTGCAGGCCGAACTGCCATGCCCCGTCTTGAGCAGCCCCGACTGTGCGGTGCTCGCGATCCAGAAACGAATGAAACTTCAAGCTACCGCATGACCGACAACCGAATTTCCTTTGACCAGCTGCGCCAGTTCATCACTGTGGCGATGACCCGCCTCGGTTTGCCCGAGGCCGATGCGGCCATCGTGGGCCGCCTGATGGCCGAGGCCGAGCTGCAGGGCTCCGACGGCCACGGCGTGATCCGTTTGCTGCCCTATGCGCGGCGCATCCGCGCCGGCGGGCTCAACCTGCGGCCCAACATCAGGATCATCCAGGAGCGCCCCGGCATGGCCTTGCTGGACGGCGACAACGGCATGGGGCATCTGGTCATGCAGCGCGCGGCCGAGATCGCGATTGAAAAAGCGCGTCATTGCGGCGTGGCGTGGGTGGGCTCTCAGTTCAGCAACCACGCTGGTCCCGCTTCGCTCTATGCGCGCATGCCGATGGCCCAGGACATGATCGGCCTGTATTTCGCGGTCGGCAATGCCAACCACCTGCCGCCATGGGGTGGTCTGGACATGCTGCTGTCCACTAACCCGATTTCTGTGGCGGTGCCTGCCGGTGAGGAGCCGCCCGTGGTGCTCGACATGGCCACCACCGTGGCCGCCTACGGCAAGGTCAAGGCCAAGGCGCAGCGCGGCGAGATGATGCCGGTGGGCTGGATGATCGACCGGCTGGGCCAGCCGCTGACCGATCCCAAGCGGTCGGAAGAGGGCTTCCTGATGCCGATCGGCGGCTACAAGGGCTATGGCCTGTCGCTGATCGTCGGCCTGCTGGCCGGCACGCTCAATGGCGCGGCGATGGGCAAGGATGTGATTGACTTCAACCACGACGACACCACCACCACCAACACCGGCCAGGCCATCATGGCGATTGACCTCAGTGCCTTCGGCGATGTGGCGGGTTTCAAGGCCCGCGTCGACCAGCTGGTGCGCGATCTGCGCAGCAGCGAGCGCATGCCCGATGTCGAGCGCATCTGGCTGCCCGGCGAGCAAAGCCATGCCAAGCGGGCCGCCAACGAGCGCGATGGCATGGCCTTGCCGGCTGCGCTGCGCCAACAGCTCGATGCCTTCGCCCTGGAGATGGGCATGCCGACACTGCAGGCCACCTGACCCGCAACCGGGCCTTCCACAACAATGACCTAGAGAGACAACACCATGACTTCACCCTCCCTGCAGAATCGCCATCTTCGCCGTACAGGCGTTCTGGCGCTCGGTTGGCTTTTCGCCAGCCTGGCCATGGCGCAATCGCCCGCGCCTTATCCGAACAAGCCGATCCGCATGATCATTCCGTTGGCGGCAGGCAGCGCCGTCGACAATGCTGCACGCATCGTGGCCCAGAAGATGGGACAGAGCATGGGGCAACCCTTCGTGATTGAAAACCAGCCCGGTGCGGCAGGGCTGATCGGCGCTGGCAACGTGGCCAAGGCCGCGCCGGACGGCTACACCCTGGGCGGCTTCAACGACAGCATCATGACCATGCTGCCCAACCTGCAGCCCAAGATGCCTTGGGACATCCTGAAGGACTTTGAGCCGGTCTCGCTGGTGGCCACGGTGGAGTGGGGCCTGGTGGTCGGTGCCGATGCACCGCAGCGCACCGCGGCCGACCTGATCGCCAGCGCGCGCAAGGCGCCGGGCCAGATCAACTACGGCTCGGGTGGCAACGGCAGCCCGCAGCACATCGCCATGGCCTTGTTTGCCTCACAGGCCGGCGTGTCGATGACGCATGTGCCCTACAAGGGTGCGACCCAGGCCGCCATGGGTGTGGCGGGCAATGAAGTGCTGACGGCCTTCCAGGGCATCGCCACCGTCAATTCGCTGGTGCGTGCCGGCAAGGTGCGCCTGATCGGTGTGACCACGCCGCGCCGCCTGCCGCAGTTTGCCGATGTGCCCACTGTGGCGGAGTCGGGGCTGGCCGGGTTTGAATTCAACTCCTGGTTTGCGCTGATGGTGCCGGCCGGCACCCCCAAGCCCATCGTGCAGACGCTGTCCGCTGAAATCACCAAGGCACTGGCCGACCCGGAGGTGCGCGAGAAGCTGATTGCCCAGGGGCTGACACCGCGCGGCACCTCGCCCGACGAGCTGGGCAAGGCGATGCGGGCGCAGCTCACGCGCTACGGCACCCTGATCAAGCAGGCGGGCATCACGGCGGAGTAAGCGGTGGAGCCTGCAGGGGGCAGGGCGCGACAGGGTTCGCCAGCGCACCATCAGCGGCGCCTGGCACTGCATGTTTTCCTGTCGTCCTACAGGGGCGGGTTCAGGCTGCCGCTACAGTGGGTTCAACATTGAACCCAAGGACATTCCATGAACCTCTCCCTCAGCATCGGCCCCATTGTTTCCCTGATTGCAGGCATCCTGATCCTGCTGATGCCACGCCTTTTGAACTACATCGTGGCGATCTACCTGATCGTGATCGGCCTCATTGGCCTGTTCGGCCACGGCTCTTTCAAGCTCTGAGAGTGAAATAGCCAGGCAAGCCCTGCCACGCGGCCATCAGGTTGCCAATGAAGTGACTTGTTGCGCCGCCACGTTGCTGCCGGTGATGGCCGCAATTTTCGCGGCGCTGTGCCTGAGCTGGCTGACCAGTTCGGCAATCCGTGTGGCGGGAATGCGCGAGGAAATGGCCGACACACTCAGCGCCATGCAGGGCCGCTGATAACTTCCGGGCACGGCCATGCCGACAGCCGTCACGCCCTCCATCACCGCATTGACGCCCACGGAGTAGCCGTTCGTCCGGGCCTCCTTCACATGCCTGTGGACGTCCACGGACGTCATGCGGCAAAAAGCAGCCAGGTGCGTGCGGTTGTCCTCGATCAAGCCCGCGGCTTCCGCCTCCGGCAAACTGGCGAGGATGCACAGACCCGCCACGCTGGCCCCCAAAGGACGACGGTCGCCAAGGGCTACCACGTTGGCCTTGATGGGGTAGGCGCCCTGTGCCCGCCACATGCACAGCACATCCTCATAGCTGCGCAGCATCAGATATACCGTGTCGTCGGTGCTGGCGGCCAGCTCTTCCACCACGCTGCGCACGTGTGGAAACGCCGCCACCGGATTCGGTGCCGCCATGCCCAGCTCGAACAGACCACTGCCCAGCGCATAGCGCCGGTTGTCTGTGCTTTGCCGCACCAGCCCTGCCGCCTGAAGTGAACGCAGGATGCGATGTGCCGTGGGCCGGCTGAGGCCGGTGGTCCTGCACAGGTCCAGCAGGCGCGCGCCGTGCACGCCCGTGCGGGCGATGTGCCGCAACAACTCGCAGGACCGGTCGACGGTCTGTGCGCCTGTGGGCGCGTCGGTGTCGGAATGGAGGGTCATGGCTTCAGCATAAGCGGGATTTCAAAAAAGTCCAAATATAGGACTCAAATTGTAATACTCGAGAAAAAAGATGATTTAAAAAACTATTTATTTCTAAAAAACAGCTGAAATTCTTAAAATTTGAGAAGAAAAATAAGTTCACATTCAGGACTTATTTTCTTGTTGCCGAAACGAATTCAGTCAAAACAGGAGACATCAGATGATTTTTGGACGCCGATTGATCGTGTTGGGCGCGCTGGCCAGTGCTGCCCTCATGGGCACAGCCCATGCACAGAGCTACCCCAGCAAACCCATCCGCATTGTGCTGCCCTACAGCGCCGGCGGCCCCGCCGACGTCATGGTGCGCGCCATCAGCCAGAAGCTGGGCGACAGCTGGGGTCAGCCCTTCATCGTCGAGAACAAGCCGGGTGCCAATGAAATCATTGCCGCCGATTTCGTGGCCAAAAGCCCGGGCGATGGCTACACCTTCCTGGTCGCGTCCGACGGTGCCTACAGCCTGAACCAGAACCTGTACCCCAAGATTCCCTACGACCCGGTTCGCGACTTCGTGCCTGTGGCGAAACTGGCCGTCGGCAACCTGATGCTGGTGACCCGTCCGGACTTCCCGGCCAGCAACGTCAAGGAGTTCATCGAGTTCGTCAAGCGCAACCCGGGCAAGCTCAACTACGGCTCCATCGGCGCAGGTGGCGTGAACCATCTGGCTTCCGCATGGTTCAACAGCATCAACGGGCTGCAGATGGAGCACGTGGCTTTCAAGGGCCTGCCGCCGGCGGTTCAGGAACTGATGGCCAGCCGCATCGACGCCATGTTCGCCGTGACCGGCGGTGTGGCACCTTTCCTCGAATCGGGCAAGGTGAAGGCGCTGGCGGTGTCGGGGCGTAACCGTCAGCCGGCGGCGCCTAACGTGCCGACATTTGCCGAAGTGGGTTATCCGTCGTTCGACGCTTCCTATTATTTCGGCGTGGTGGCACCCAGGGGCACACCCGTGGAGATTGCCAACCGCTTTGCCCGCGACATGAGCAAGATCGTCAACGACCCCGAGTTCAAGGCCAAATACCTGCAGCCACTCGGCTTCGAGGCCGTGGGCGACACGCCGGAGCAGTTTGCGAATTTCCTGAAAACCGACCGCGAGCTGGGTGCCCAGAAGGTCAAGGTGTCGGGCGCCAAACTCGAGTAAGGCTCTGCCTTTCAACCCTTGCGAGGCGGTCCCGGGCGCACCTGCCCGGGCTGCCTGAACTGATGGTGTCCTGGCGGCCCGCCTGGAGCGTGCTGCCTTCAAACTGATGGTGACGACATGACTTCCAAAAAGAACCTGCGCTCAGACATTGCCTGGAGCACTCCCGAGGCCATTGGTGTGCGCGGCTACGACCTGTGCAACGACCTGATGGGGGAAATCAATCTCGGCGACATGGCGTTTCTGTCGGTGACGGGGCGTCTGCCCAACGCCAAGGAGTCGCGCCTCTTCAACGCCATTCTGGTGACCCTGGTCGAGCACGGCATCGTGCCTTCGACGCTGGCGGCGCGCATGACCTATGCAGGTGCGCCGGAGGCCTTGCAGGCAGCCGTGGCAGCGGGTTTGCTGGGGCTGGGCAGCGTGTTTGTGGGCTCCACCGAGGGCTCGGCGCGCATGCTGGCCGCAGCCTTGCCGGCCGGCCAGGCCAGCGGGAGCGGGAGCGGGCCGTCGCTGAAGGCGCTGGCCGAAGGGATTGTGAAAAGTCATCGCGAACAGAAAAAAATCATTCCAGGACTCGGGCACCCGATTCACAAGCCCATCGACCCGCGCACCCCGCGCCTGTTCGAGATTGCGCGTCAGACCGGGTTCCATGGACAGTATGTGGCGCTGATGGAGTGCGTGGCCGAGGCGGCCAGTGCTTCCTACGGAAAGCCGCTGCCCATCAATGCCACCGGTGCCATCGGTGCGCTGTGCTGTGAAATGGGTCTGTCGTGGAAGGTCTCGCACGGCCTGGGCGTGATGGCCCGTGCCGTGGGTCTGGTCGGCCATGTGCTGGAAGAAGCCGAGCACCCCATGGCCATGGAGTTGTGGCACCGGGCCGAGGAGGAGGCGACGGCCCATTCCCGCGGCACGCTGCGAAAAAAAGTGGTGTGAGCCATGCTGTCACCACTTGATGTCCTGCGGCAGTATCCGCCGCACCGGGGTACTTTGGCCTCGGCCTTGCGCAGCCGCGTCGAGGTGGCTGGCGAGCGAGATTTCATCGTCTACCAGGGGTGCACGTTCACCTATGCGCAGGTCGAGGAAGAGGTCGCTCGCACGGCCGCCGTGCTGGCAGGGCGGGGCGTGCAGGCCAGCGACCGGGTGGGCGTGATGTCGCTCAACCATCCGTCCACCGTGTTTGTGTTCTTTGCACTGGCGCGCCTGGGTGCCACCATGGTGCCGGTCAATCCTGACTACGGTGTCGAAGAAACCCGCTATGTGCTGGCACATGCCGAAGTTGCGGGGGTGATCTGCTCGCCGTTGGCGCTGCCCACGGTGCAGGCGGCATGCGCCGGTCTCGAGGCCATGCCGTGGCTGATGCTCAATGCGCTACCCGGCGTGGTGGCTGCGCCCGGTCACCTGCCGCTGCCGGTGATGTCCGTGGAGGCGCAGGCCTGCACGCACGCGGCGCCACCAACCGTGGAAGATGCAGACGCCACCTGTGTCTTCATCTACACCTCCGGCACCACCGGCTTTCCCAAGGGCGTCATGCATGGCCAGCGCAGCCTGCTGACGGCAGGCGAGGGCTTTGTCGAGCGCATGCACCTGCAGCCTGACGACCGGCTGCTGTGCGTGCTGCCGCTCTTTCACATCAATGCGATTTTTTACTCCCTGGCCGGGTCCCTGGCGGCGGGGGCCACCCTGATTCTGGAGCCGCGCTTTTCAGCGTCGAAATTCTGGAGCGTGGTCAAGGAAACCGGTGCCACCGAAGTCAACACCATTGCGGCAGCCAGCAGCATCCTGATGCGGCGTCCCCGCAGCGAATACGTGGCCGGGCACCGTCTGCAGAAGATGTACGGCGCACCATTTGATGAGGAGACTTTCCGCGTTTTCCAGCAGGAGTTCCATGTGCCTACACTGATTGAGGGCTACGGCATGTCGGAGATTCCGGGTGCGCTCAGCAACCCGTTTCCCGGGCCGCACAAGGTGCGCAGCATGGGACGCCCCAGCCGGCATCCGGACCCGTCGGTGTCGCTGGCGGAGTTGCGCATTGCCGACGATGCGGGGCACTTTCTGCCCGCGGGGCAGGTGGGTGAGCTGGTGGTGCGCACCCCCATCGTCATGCAGGGCTACTTCAAGGACGAAGCGCAGACGCGCGCCGCTTTCCGCGATGGCTGGTTCCTCACCGGCGACCTGGCCTATGTCGACGAAGACAACTACTTCTGGTTTGTGGCCCGCAAGAAAGACATCATCCGCAAACGTGGAGAAAACATTTCCGGCGCAGAACTGGACCGCGTGATCGGCAACCATCCGGCCGTGCTGGAAGCGGCTGCGATTCCCGTACCCTCTGAGCTGGGCGAGGACGAGATCCTGGTGGCGGTGATGGTGCGCCCGGGCATGCATGTCGAGGCTGAAGAGATTGCCCAGTGGTGCCGGGAGCGGCTGGCTGCCATCAAGGTGCCGCGCTATGTGGCTTTCGTGGATTCGCTGCCGCACACCCCCACGCACCGGGTGGCCAAATTCAAGCTCCGTGAGGATGCTTCGCTGCGGTCGGCTGCGGTGGACCTGCACCAGGTCAGCGCCTGAGCGCATCTGCCGGCGCACTCGCACGGCGGCGGCAGATGGCCACGGATTCAGTGGCTCACCGGTTCAACAGCGGGCGACTCAACGCCTTTTTGATTTGACGATGGTTTTCGCCGCAGGGCGTTTGCCCGTCTTGCCGGCACTGTGTGCAGGGCTTGCCGCACGCGCCTTGATGGGCAGGAAAAGAATCACGGGCTGGCCCGGCTTGAAGCCGGCAGAGGCGCTGACGCTGTTCCACTCCGCCACGTTCGCCGCGGTCACCGCATAACGCCTGGCGATGGTGGCCACCGACTCGCCCTTGCGGGCCTTGACGGTGGTGCGCCGCGTGACGATCTCCGGCGCCAGCGACACCTGTGCGGTGTCTGCCACCTGCACCGGCACATCGGCATCGACCTTGGCGGTCCGCGGGATCAGCAGCGTCGAGCCCGCCTTGATCAGCATCTTGGGCGGAATGTTGTTCACGCCGCGCAGGTCGACTTCACTCATGCCGGTGCGGCGGGCGGCCTCGGCCGTGGCCATGGTGCTGGGGGCTGTCCAGGCCGTCCAGCTGGCGTACTGGCCCTGGTCGTAGGCCTCGAAGTTGCGCTGGAACACCTTGGCGTTGTCCCAGGGCAGCAGGATCTGCGGCGTGCCGGCGGCAATGATCACGGGCCGGTGGGCCGAGGGGTTGAGCGCCTTGAAGTCCTCGATCTTGACGTCGGCCAGACGTGCTGCGAGCGCCACGTCGATGTCGCGCGAGATGCGAACCTGCTGGAAGTAGGGGTGGTTTTCGATCAGCGGCAATTCCGCGCGGAAGTTCTGCGGGTTGGCCACGATGTTCTTCACGGCCTGCAGCTTGGGGACGTAAAGCCGCGTTTCCGCCGGCATGTTGAGGTCGGTGTAGCTGGTGCCCAGGCCCAGCTTCTGGTTTTTGGCGATGGCCCGGCCGACGCTGCCTTCGCCCCAGTTGTAGGCTGCCAGCGCGAGGTGCCAGTCACCGAACATGCCGTAGAGCTTTTGCAGGTAGTCCAGGGCCGCGCGGGTGGAGGCCAGCACGTCGCGGCGGTCATCGCGGAAGGCGTTCTGCTTGAGGTCGAAGTATTTGCCGGTCGATGGCATGAACTGCCACATGCCGGCTGCTTTCGCGCTGGAGACGGCCTGCGGGTTGAATGCGCTTTCGATGAAGGGCAGCAGCGCCAGCTCGGTCGGCATCTGCCGGCGTTCGAGTTCTTCAACAATGTGGAACAGGTACTTGCTGGAGCGCTCGGTCATGCGCTGGATGTAATCCGGCCGGCTGGCATACCACTGCTCGCGGTCTGTCACGAGCTCGTTCTGCAGATCCGGCATGGCAAAGCCGCGGCGAATGCGGTCCCACAGCTCTTTCGGCGGTTCGGTGGAGGCGATCTGGTGCGAGCCGACGCGGCCCGGCGTGATGGCCTGCAGGGGGCCGGCGGGGAGCACCGGTTTCGTCGCCTCCGCGCCGGTGTTCAGCACGGGATCGTCCGGCAGGCCGAGTTTGGAGGCACAGCCCGTCAGCAGGGCGGCAGCCAGCAGCAGCGTGGCGCCGATGAAGCGGGTCGGGGAGCGAAAGGGGAAATGCGTTGAAGAAGGCCGGCGGGGCAGGGTGTCAGCAGTGGTTCGGTCGTGAGGCGTCATTTGAATTCGTTTTTCCACTGCCTGATGGCGGCAAAGACCGTCTCGTCATTCCGGGCCGACGCGTCGAAGCGGCGGGCAGCTGCCATGATAGTGGCTTGTCGGGTCCGCAGGAAGGGATTGATTTGCAATTCCTGCGCAATACTGGTCGGCAGCGTGGGCTGCTGCTGCTCCCGCAGGGCCATACAGTGGGCCTGGTAGGCGCTGAGTTCGGGGTTGTCAGGCTCGACCGCCCGTGCGAATCGCAGGTTGCTGAGCGTGTATTCGTGCGTGCAGCACACCACGGTGCTGGCGGGCAGTGCGGCCAGTTTGTCCAGCGACGCCAGCATCTGGGCCGGCGTCCCCTCAAAAAGACGCCCACAGCCGCCTGAGAACAGGGTGTCGCCGCAAAAGAGCAGCGGCTTGCCGTCGACCTCGGGCGCGTAAAACGCAATGTGCCCCGCCGTGTGGCCGGGCACGTCGATGACGTCAAAACGGGTGCCGACCACGCTGATGCTGTCACCCCCCGCCAGTGGCGTGTAGGGCCGCGGAATGTTTTCTGCCGCCGGCCCGTACACGGTGGCACCGGTTTCGTTGCGCAGGGCATCCACACCGCCGGTGTGGTCGGCATGGTGGTGGGTGACTAGAATCGATTCCAGCTGGAGCCCGTGCTGCGCGAGCACGCGCTCAACCGGTCCGGCATCGCCCGGGTCAACCACCAGCGCCTTGTGGCCGTCGTGCAGCAGCCAGAGGTAGTTGTCGGCGAATGCGGGAATTGGAATCAAATACATGCAGTGGTCTCGATGAGCTCTGAAATTATAGGTTTGACAGACTGGCTGAACACACCGCCGGGCGCCTATCTGCTCGACTGGGAGCGCGCGCATTTTGACGAGGCCGTGGGCAATATTTTCGGCTATCACGCACTGCAGCTCGGCCTGCCGGCGCTCGACGCCCTCCATGCCAACCGCATGCCCCACCGCTGGCTGGCCCTCGAGGCGGGAGATGTGGAGCCTTCCCCCGAAGCCGCCAGCACTGCCGTTACGACTGCGGCACGCCGGGGAAGTTCCCGCCGCGCCGCCTTGATGACGCATTCTGCCGCACTGCCGTTTCCGGAAAACAGCCTGGACCTGGTGGTGCTGCCGCACACGGTGGAGTTGAGCCTGGACCCCCACGCCACCCTGCGTGAAGTTGCGCGGGTGCTGGTGCCGGAGGGGCGGGTGGTGATCAGCGGGCTGAACCCCGCGAGCCTGTGGGGCCTGCGGCAGCGGCGCGGGCACCTGTACCAGCGCTGGGGATACGACAGCCTTTTTCTGCCGCCCACCGGCGAATTCATCGGTTATTGGCGCTTGCGCGACTGGCTGCGCCTGCTGGACTTCGAAGTCGAGTCGGGCCACTTTGGCTGCTACCGCCCGGCACTCACCAGCCAGCCCTGGCTGAACCGGTTTGCCTGGATGGACCGCGTGGGCGAGCGGTGGTGGACGATCTTTGGCGCGGTGTACTTTGTCTCGGCCGTCAAGCGTGTGCGGGGGCTGCGCCTGCTCGAACCCAGCTGGAGGGCACGCAGGCCGACCGGTGCGCCGGCGACGGCTGTCGCCAACCGGGAGCCTGCCGTGCGTTCAGGCACCTTGCATTCCGAGCACTCTCTGCACGATTCGGTGCACTGATAATCCCGGAACTCCTTCCCGGCCCGCATGCGCTGATCCGCCGGCGGTCGATTCGCATTCCACAGGCCTGATTCCATGACCGATATCTCTGCAGCGGCGCATCCGCACGCTTCCTCATCCCCCGCCACCGCCCAGCGCGTGGTGATCTACACCGACGGCGCCTGCAAGGGCAACCCGGGGCCGGGCGGGTGGGGGGCGCTGCTGTCCATGGGGGGCACCGAAAAAGAACTCTTTGGCGGCGAACTGGGCACCACCAACAACCGCATGGAGATGATGGCGGTCATCGAGGCGCTGTCGGCCCTGAAGCGTCCCTGCAGCGTCACCCTCTACCTGGACAGCGAATACGTGCGCAAGGGCATCACCGAATGGATCCAGGGCTGGAAGGCGCGCGGCTGGCGCACGGCGGCCAAGGCACCGGTCAAGAACGTGGACCTGTGGCAGCGCCTCGACGCGCTGGTCAGCACCAGCGGCCACCGCATTGACTGGCGCTGGGTAAAGGGTCATGCTGGCGATCCGGGCAACGAGCGTGCCGACGCGCTGGCCAACAAGGGTGTGGAGCGCGCGCTGGGCCGTCTTTGAGTGCTCCAGCGGCCGTTCCAACGGATGCCGGGCAGCATGCACCATAAGTATGCATAGCATCGACGGGCGGCACCTCGGCGCGATTCGGTAAATCTGTTGTAAAGCTACCCGGTGTTCTCCCCGGATTACCCGGTTGTCCCTGCACGGGCGGTGGTGTCCTGCTACATTGGTAAATTGTTTCCAATTACAACAAGCACCCTCATTTTTCCCGGATGACATGGCCTCAAAAACGATATACACAGTGGTAGCCGTTGCGGGCATCGCCGCAGCCTCGGGTGCGGCCTGGTGGTTCCAGCAGCCTGCATCCGGCAACCCGGCGGCGGCGTCTTCCGGTGGCGCTGCGCCCGCTGCAGGCGGCGGCGCTGCTGCGCCGGGCAAACCGCCTTCCGTGGAAGCCGGCCGGGTGGAGTTGGCCCGCCTCACCGATGACACGCAGGCGGTCGGCAGCCTGCGCTCCCGCCGCGGCGTGGTGTTGCGTCCCGAGGTGGGCGGCCGCATCACCCAGCTCAATTTCACCGACGGGCAGCGCGTGCGCAAAGGGCAGTTGCTGGTGCAGTTCGACGACCAGTTGCCCCTGGCCCAGGTGCAGCAGAGCATGGCCGAGCTGTCCATTGCCCAGGCTAACCAGAAACGCAACCAGGAGTTGGTGGCACAGAACTTCATCAGCCAGCGCTCGCTCGATGAGAGCGCGGCCAATCTGCAGGTGGCACAGGCCAAGCTGGCCCTGGCCAGGGCGACGGCCGCGCGCCTGAAGATCCTGGCCCCGTTCGATGGCATCGTGGGGATTCGCCAGGTCAGCGTGGGCGACTACCTCAAGGACGGCGCCGACATCGTCAACATCGAGGACATTGAGGCCATCTTTGTGGACTTCCGCCTGCCCGAGCGTTTCCAGAGCAAGGTCAGGCGCGGCCAGACGGCCACCCTGGACATCGACGCGCTGCCCGGCCGCAAGTACGCCGCGCAGATCCAGGCCATCGATCCGCTGATCGACGCCAACGGGCGTTCGGTCGGCATTCGCGGCTGCATTGACAACCGCCAGCTGCAACTGCGTCCGGGCATGTTCGCGCGGGTCAACACCGTGTTCAGCGTGCGGGACAACGCCCGGGTGATTCCGGAAGAGGCCATCGTGCCGCAAGGGGGCCGCCAGTTTGTCATCAAGCTGATCGATGGCCCCAACGACACCCGCATCAGCCAGCGGGTCGAAGTCAAGGTCGGTTTGCGCAGCCCCGGCAAGGTCGAGATCCTGGCGGGACTGGAGCCTGGCGATCAGGTCATCACGGCGGGCCAGCAGCGCGTGACCAAGGACGGCACCGCCGTGACTGTGGTCGACCTGTCGGCCAGCCGCACTGCCCGCCCGGCAGCGGACAAGGCCACCGGGGACAAGCCGGCGGCTGACCGGCCTGCCGCGGCGGCCAGTGCTTCGGCGTCCGCGCCTGCGGCATCGGCGCCCATGGCCGCAGCCCCGCGCCCTCCCGAGAAAGCGGCCACGCCACCGTCCGCCACCACCGCGCTGTCCGGCCCCAACCCCTGCGGTGTGAGCCTGGCCGAGGCGCCTTCGTCTGCGTCACCTTCGCGCAGCAGCGCGCCTGACAGCCGTCCCGCGGCCGCGGTGCGCAACCCCGCCTGAGTGCCTGCGACCGCACCGGCGAATCCACGCTTCCCGAACTGACCGCCCACCATGCAACTCGCTGAAATTTCCATCCGCCGCCCGGTGTTCGCCACCGTGCTGTCGCTGCTGATCGTGCTGGTGGGTGCCGTGAGCTTCAACCGGCTGGCCGTGCGCGAGTACCCGAAGATCGACGAGCCGGTGGTCACCGTCAGCGTGCGCTATGCCGGCGCTTCCGCCGAGGTGATCGAGTCCCAGGTCACCAAGCCGCTGGAAGACTCCATTGCGGGCATCGACGCGGTGGATGTCATCACCTCCATCAGCCGTGCCGACCAGGCGCAGATCAGCGTGCGCTTCCGGCTCGAAAAGGACGCCGATTCGGCTGCGGCCGAGGTGCGTGACCGCACCTCGCGCGTGCGCAACCGGCTGCCGCAGGCCATTGAGGAGCCCGTCATCGCCAAGGTGGAGGCGGACGCCTTCCCGGTGGTGCAGATCGGTTTTTCCAGCGATTCCCTCACGCCGCTGCAGATCAACGACCTGGTCAACCGCATTGTCAAACCCCGGCTGCAGACCGTGACCGGCGTGGCTGACGTGCGGATTTTCGGTGAGCGCAAGTACGCCATGCGCGTCTGGCTGGACACCGACAAGCTTGCCGCCTACCGCCTGACCACGCAGGATGTGGAAGACGCCATCCGCCGCAGCAACCTCGAACTGCCGGCCGGCCGCATTGAGTCGCAGCAGCGCGAGTTCAGCGTCACCTCCCAGACGGATCTGGTCCGCCCCGGGCAGTTTGGCGAGATCGTGATCAAGAACGTCAACGGTTTCTCGGTCAAGGTGCGTGATGTCGCTCGTGTGGAAGAGGGCGCTGCCGACGAGCGGACCGCCGTGCGGCTCAATGGCCGACCCGCCGTGGCAGTGGGTGTGGTGCGCCAGGCAACGGCCAATCCGCTGGAGCTGTCCAAGGGGGTGCGGGATGTGCTGCCCAAGCTGCGCGCCGACCTTCCGCCGGACGTGAAGATCGAGATCGCGAACGACAACTCGGTGTTCATTGATCGCTCGGTCAAGAACGTGTACCGCACGATTGTTGAGGCCATCATTCTGGTGGCACTGGTGATCTTCGTGTTCCTGCGCACGATGCGTGCGTCCATCATTCCCATCGTCACGATTCCCGTGAGCCTGATCGGCACCTTCGCGCTGATGGCACTGGCGGGCTTCACGATCAACACCCTCACGCTGCTGGCGCTGGTGCTGGCCATTGGCCTGGTGGTGGACGACGCCATCGTGATGCTGGAGAACATCTTCCGCCACATTGAAGAAGGCATGGACCCGTTTTCTGCCGGCATCAAGGGTGCGCGGGAAATCGGTTTCGCCGTCGTCACGATGACGGCCACGCTGGTGGCGGTGTATGCGCCCCTGGCGTTCACGCCGGGCCGTACCGGCCGGCTGTTCGTGGAGTTTGCGCTGGCGCTGGCAGGTGCGGTGGTGGTGTCGGGCTTTGTGGCGCTGACGCTCACGCCAATGATGTGCACGCAGCTCCTCAAGCACAACCCCAAGCCCAATCGTTTTGACCGCACCATGGAGCGGGTGCTGACCAGCATCTCTGACCGCTATGCCGACCTGCTGCGCTGGGTCGTGACGTTCCGCTACCGGCCCGGTGCCGGTGACCACACCACCGCATCACGCGTCAGGGGTTGGGTACTGCAGGCCCGCTGGATTGTGGTGGGTGTCATGCTGATCAGCGCGCTGGCGATTGCGCTGGTGTTCCCGACCATGAAGCAGGAGCTGTCGCCGCTGGAAGACCGGGGCGTGATCCTCGCCAACGTCAATGCCCCCGACGGCGCCACGCTGGAGTACACCAATCGCTATGCCAAGGCGCTGGAGAAAATGGGTGAACCCTTCAAGGAGTTTGACCGCATTTTTGCCAACGTCGGCAATCCCACGGTGGCCCAGGCCAGCGTGGTGTACCGCACGGTGGACTGGGATGAACGCAAGCGGTCCACGCTGGACATGGCGCGCGAGCTCCAGCCCAAGTTCAATGCGCTGCCGGGTGTGACAGCCTTCCCGATCACGCCGCCTTCGCTCGGGCAGGGCTTTCGCGAGCGCCCGCTCAACTTCGTGATCCAGACCTCCGACAGCTACCAGAACCTGAACACCGTGGTGCGCCAGATGATGGAGGAAATCGCCAAGAACCCCGGCATCGTGTCGCCCGACCTGGACTTGCGGCTGAACAAGCCCGAGCTGCGCATCGAGGTGGAGCGCGACAAGGCCGCTGACCTGGGCGTGAGCGTGGAGGTGGTCGCCAAGGCGATTGAAACCCTGCTGGGAGGCCGCAACGTGACGCGCTACAAACGCGACGCCGAGCAGTACGACGTGATCGTGCAGACGCAGAGCAGCGGACGCACGACACCGGAAGACATCGACCGCATCTATGTCCGCGGCCGCAATGACACGGTGATTCCCCTGTCAGCCCTGGTGAAGGTGCGCGAGAGCGTGTCTCCCCGCGAGCTCAACCACTTCGGCCAGCGGCGGTCCGTGTCCATCACGGCCAGCCTGTCGGCCGACTACTCGCTGGGCGAGGCGATCCGCTTCATGGACCAGACGGCGGCCAAGGTGCTCAAGCCTGGCTACAGCACCGACCTCAATGGCACCTCGCGCGAGTTCAAGAGTTCCCAGGGGGCTCTGGCCATTGTGTTTGTGCTGGCCCTGCTGTTCATTTTCCTGGTGCTCGCAGCCCAGTTTGAAAGCTTCATCGATCCGCTGGTGATCATGCTGTCGGTGCCGCTGTCGATGATAGGCGCGCTGCTGGCCCTGAAGTGGTCGGGCGGCTCGCTCAATGTGTATTCGCAGATCGGCCTCATTACACTGGTGGGCCTGATCACCAAGCACGGCATTTTGATTGTGGAGTTCACCAACCAGCTCCGCGGCGACGGCATGGAGATGATCGATGCCCTGGTCAAGGCCTCCTCGCAGCGGCTGCGCCCCATCATGATGACCACCGGCGCCATGGTGCTG
Organism: uncultured Polaromonas sp.; assembly: GCA_966112355.1. Lineage (GTDB taxonomy): Bacteria > Pseudomonadota > Gammaproteobacteria > Burkholderiales > Burkholderiaceae_C > Polaromonas. The sequence goes on along the minus strand of CBHWCZ010000010.1, from coordinate 27,111 downwards.
GGGGCGGTGCCGCTGGCGCTGGCGCACGGCGCAGGCGCCGAGAGCCGCACACAGATCGGCTGGGTGATTGTGGGCGGCATGTCGCTCGGCACGCTGCTCACCGTGTTCGTGGTGCCCACCATGTACACCCTCTTTGCCCGCAGCGCAGTGCCGGGCGCCAACACCGCGGTGGCCAAAGAAGAGCCCGAGTTCCACGGCGACAACGTGGTGCAGCCGGATTATGTGGCGAAGTGAATGAGCGCCGGGCGCGGCAACGAGCTGATTCGCGCAATGGATTGCCATGAATCAAGTTTTCGGGGGTGTTTTTCCTGATACGACGCGCGGGCCGCTGTGGACACCATGGCTCACTTCGGCAGTGGCTCGATGCCGTTTGATTTCCAGACCGCCCCTGAGCTGGCGAGAAATTGCTGTAGTGATCTGGCCGGCTCGATGTGCTCTGCCACCTTCGGTATTCCAGTCGACCAAGTTGTCCAATTCTGGATGTCTGATGGGAGATATCCCAGGATGTTGATGCCGCTCTCGTGAACGAATTCGCTCATCTGCTGGAATCCAAGGTCGGCTTCACCGCTCACGAGCAATGTTGAGCTACGCACCCCGGGCGGAGCCTGCTTGAGATGGGGTTTCACCCTGTCAAGAATCCCCATGTTGCGGATCATTTGCTCGACGTAGATCCCACTGGGCCCGGTGGAGTAGACAATCCCCTTTGCTTCGAGAATCGCCTGCCTGACCTTTTCCGAGGTGCTGACATCCAGCTTCGGCGCAGTGCTCTTGTTGGCTATCGCAACACCCGTCTTGCCGAAACTAAGCTGTGAACCCGGCATGACAGATTGCTCCACGACGAACTTCTCGATATCCGGGGCGCTCGTGATCACCAGGTCAAACTTGCCGCCTTCAGGAATCTGCTTGCGAATGATTGAAGAACTCGACCAGGTGACGGTGAGCTGGTGGCCGCTTGTCTTTTCAAATTGAGGCGTGAGTTCGGTCAGCGCTTCCTTGACTGCGGTCGTCGAGAGAACTTTTATTTCGGCGGCTTCGGCAGGCAGTGCTGCTGCGAGTGCGAACGACAGACCCAGTAGGACTTGACGCATAAAAATCTCCGCTCTGAAAAAAGTTGAATGGCATGGATCGTACTACCCGCTGCAGTGATTGACCATCCATCATCGCCATGCTCATGGCCTGCCAACGCGGCCATGATAGGCAACCCACTGCCAATGCGAGCCTGAACGCGGTGCCTGTTCACACGCGCTGCGGTTTCATTCCGGACGACTCGATTGTCGAAAAAACGGTGGGAGCTTTCTTCCCATGCGCCTGGTGATTGGCGACAATGGCGGCTGATCGCCAGTCATTGACGGGGGTGGCCCGGCCTGCGGCGGCAACCCCGGTCCAGCGTCCGGCAGCAGGCCTTCCGTCCAAGTCAGGAGTTGCGCGCATGAGCCATCTCATCTCGATCTCCGCCGGTTCCACGGCTGATCGCGAGTGCATCCATTCGCGTCTCATCCATGCACCCCGGGACCGCGTGTTCCGTGCATTCGCTGACCCCATCCACCTGGCCCGATGGCGTGAACTACCCGAACGAGAGTGTGTTCCGCGACATCGTGGTGCCGGAGCGCATTGCCTTCGCGTACCTTTCCGGGAGCCACCACTTTTTCATGACCATCACCCTGGCGACGCAAGGCGACCAGACCCTGGTCGTGTGGCGTCAGGTGTTCGATACAGCGGCCCATCGTGAGCGAGTTGCGGATATCGTGCTCGCGGCCAATGAACAAAATCTGGACCGGCTTGCCGCTGAGGTACACCACATCGGGTAACTTCATGGCTCCCTGCTGACCGACCCAGCTTTCAAGCCGCACAACACGCATGGCCACACTGCCACCCAACGCCACACACTCCAAAACCCGCAAGGCCTGGCGCGCCTGGCTGGAGGCTCACCATGAGCAATCCACTGGCGTCTGGCTGGTCAGCTACAAGAAGGCCACTGGCAAAGCCCGCATGGACTACGAAGAAGCGGTCGAAGAGGCGCTGTGCTTTGGTTGGGTCGACAGCAAGCCGGGCAAGCTGGACGATGAGCGCGTCATGCTGTGGTTTGCCCCGCGCAAGCCGCGAACAGGCTGGTCAGGGCCGAACAAGGCGCGTGTTGAAAAACTATTGGCCGCCGGGCTGATGCATCCCGCCGGCGTGGCCAAGGTCAAGCAGGCCAAGGCCGATGGTTCGTGGACTTCGCTGGACACAGTAGAGGCACTGACGATTCCGTCAGATCTTCGCGCAGCGCTGGCAGGTTATTCGGCGGCTACCGAGAACTTCGACGCCTTTCCGCGCTCTGTGAAACGCGCCATTCTGGAATGGATATTGATTGCCAAAAAGGCGGAGACGCGCGCGGCCAGAATCGATGAAACCGCGCGTCTGGCCAATGACAACATCCGCGCCAACCAGTGGCGCAGCCCCAAGGCTGCGGGCTGAGGTGGCGCGCGGTTTACATCACGCCGTCAAACATCAGCACATCCACCTCGTCGCCCACCGCCACGTTGCCCTGTGCATGGTGCAGCACGATGAGGCCGTTGGCTTCGGCCATGGAGCGCAGCACGCCCGAGCCCTGGTTGCCGGTGGTCTTGACGTGCAGGCTGCCGTCGGCGGCCGTCCAGACCCGGCCGCGCTGGTATTCGGTGCGGCCCGGCTTCTTGCGGATGGCTTCGGCGCTGCAGGCCTTGAGCAGCGGCGCCTTCTCGTTGGCCATGCCCATCATCTGTTGCAGGGCAGGGCGCACAAAGGCGAGGAAGGTGACCATCACGGCCACCGGATTGCCCGGTAATCCAAACAGGACAGCACCGTGGGGGCTGGTTCCGTTGCCGGGTGCAATGCGGCCCACAGCCATCGGACGCCCAGGCCGCATGGCAATGCGCCAGAACGCGACATCGCCGAGCTTTTTCATTATGGCCTTGGTGAAGTCGGCCTCGCCCACGCTCACACCGCCCGAGGTGATGATGGCGTCTGCGCGTTTTGCGGCGTCGGTGAACGCGGCTTCCAGCAAGGCCGGGTCGTCGCGCACCACGCCCATGTCGATCACCTCGCAGCCCAGGCTGGTGAGCATGCCGAACACGGTGTAGCGGTTGCTGTCGTACACAGCGCCTTCGCGCGGTGCCTCGCCCAGTGAAAGAATTTCGTCGCCGGTGGAGAAGTAGGCCACACGCAAGGGGCGCCATGTCTTCAGGGTCTTGAGGCCCAGCGAGGCCGCCAGCCCGAGGCGGGCCGGGGTCAGCCGTTCGCCTTGCCGCAGGGCTGGTTTGCCCTGGGCCAGGTCTTCTCCGCGCAGCCGGCGGTTGTCGCCGGCGGTGAGCAGCCCGGCCGGGATGCTGATGCGCGTGCCACTGTGCCCCGCAGCCTGGGTGAACTCCTGCGGCACCACCGTGTCCAGCCCGGGGGGCATGATGGCACCCGTCATGATCTTCAGGCACTGGCCGCGGCCTACGCTGCCTTGCCAGGCCTTGCCCGCCAGTGCCGTGCCGACCACCTCCAGTTCGAGTGCCTGGCCTGCGTCAAGCTGTGCGCCGTCAAACGCGTAACCATCCATCGCCGAGTTGTCGTGTGGCGGCACGTCGAAAGGCGAAACCACATCTTCCGCCAGCACCCGGCCCAGCGCGTCAAACAGCGGCAGCTCCACCATCTCGGTGACGGGCGTGACGAGCCGTGCCAGAAACGCCAGCACCGCATCGGCCGACAAGGCCTTCGGGTCGTAGCCCTGCAGGCTGGCGGCAATCTCGTCCAGCGTTTGAACCTGCGGTGCCATCAATCCCTCCGCGCTTCGAGCTGGTGCAGCTCGGCCAGCGTGTTGGCGTTGAAGAAAGCGTCGGGGGCGTCGCCCGGCTGGTCAAACGGCACCATGACGGTCTTGTGCTGCGCCGTCCAGGCGTCGATCTTGCGGCCGCCACCGTGGGTGAACTGCACCAGGCTCTCCAGCATGCGGGTCGCCATCAGGCAGAACACCGGTTGCGGGCGGATGGACACCTCGCCGTCGTCGTCCTTCTCGGGGGCTGCGGCCACGGCAAAGTCGGCCTCTTCGCGCGCCATGGCGTCAGCCAGCCGCGCCACCAGGTCTTCGGGAAACAGGGGCGTGTCGCAGGGCACGGTGAGCAGGTAGGGCGTTTCGCAGCGCTCCAGGCCCGTGAGGAAGCCCGCCAGCGGCCCGGCGAAGTCGCCCAGGCCGGTGCTGTCGGGCCAGACGGGGACGCCGAACGATTCGTACGCGGCGAGGTTGCGGTTGGCGTTGATCATGATGTCGCCCACTTGCGGCGACAGGCGCATCAGTGTGTGCAAGGCCAGCGGCACGCCGTTGAAGTTTTGCAGGCCCTTGTCGGCGCCGCCCATGCGGGCACCACGGCCACCGGCCAAAATCACGCCGGTGATCGCCTCGATGTGCAGCGGCGGGTTGATGTGTTGTGTGTCGGTCAAGCCGTTCTCCGGAAAGTGAAAGCACAGGGCGGGTTCGCCTGCCGGCGACCAGCGAATGAGGCGTTCCCTACTAGCCCCCGATGTAACTCATCTCCACACGCTTGTGCGTGCTGTCGGCGGGACTGGTGTCGGGTGGCAGCGCGGCGCGCAACTCGGAATAACGGTCGTCCCGCGCCTGCCAGATGTGGCCGATGGCGGAGGAGATCTGGTCATCGGCATGGTTGCCGCGCAGCAGGGCGCGCAGGTCATGCCCCTGGCTGGCAAACAGGCACAGGAACAATTTGCCTTCGGTGGACAGCCGGGCGCGGTTGCAGTCGCTGCAGAAAGCCTGCGTCACGCTGCTGATCACGCCGACTTCACCGGCGCCGTCCAGGTACTTCCAGCGCTCGGCGGTTTCGCCGGTGTAGTTGGCATCGACCGGTGCCACCGGAAACTCGGCATGGATGCGCTTGATCACTTCGGCAGAAGGCAACACCTCGTCCATGCGCCAGCGGTTGGTGGCGCCCACGTCCATGTATTCAATGAAGCGCAGCACGGCGCCGCTGTGGCGGAAGTGGCGCGCCATCGGCAGGATCTCGCCTTCGTTGGTGCCGCGCTTGACCACCATGTTGACCTTGATCGGCGCCAGCCCCACCTTGTGCGCGACCTCGATGCCGTTGAGCACATCTGCCACCGGAAAATCCACATCGTTCATGCGCCGGAAGATCGCGTCGTCCAGCGCGTCCAGGCTCACGGTGACGCGTTGCAAGCCGGCGTCTTTCAGCGACTGGGCCTTCTTGGCGAGCAGCGAGGCGTTGGTGGTCAGCGTGATGTCCAGCGGCTGGCCTTCGGGCGTCTGCAGTTTGGCCAGCATCTCGACCAGCACTTCGAGGTGCTTGCGCAGCAGTGGCTCGCCGCCGGTGAGGCGGATTTTCTGCACGCCGTGCGCCACAAAAATCCTGGCCAGGCGCGTGATTTCCTCGAAGCTCAGCAGCGAGGTCTGGGGCAGGAAGGCATAGTCCTTGTCGAACACCTCGCGCGGCATGCAGTAGCTGCAGCGGAAGTTGCAGCGGTCGGTGACGCTGATGCGCAGGTCGCGTAGGGGTCGGCCCAGCGTGTCACTCAGCAGCCCGGTGGGCGCGGTGATCCGGGCAGGGATAAGCGGCACGCGGCTGGCGTAGCGGATGTCGGCGACAGGGATGATTTTGTCGGTCATGGTGGAGGGTCTGAAAGGGGAATTTTGCCCCATTGGGCAGGCACAGCCGCAAAGGCACTGTTTTGCGTGCGGTGATGGGAATGCCGCCTATCAGCGTCACCCGTGGAATTTCGATCAGCCATGGCGGCCCACTGACCCCGTTCGCCCTGAGCCGGTCGAAGGGCTTCGACAGGCTCAGCCCGAACGGTGTGGTGTCGAGAACCAGGAAAATATCAGCAAATGCCGCCTGACTTGCTTGGCCTGGATTTCCGGGAGACGCTGTGTTTCACGACCGCTTGCCCCGATGAATCAGTTCCATCAGCTCAACCAGCGGGCGTTTTGCACCACTTCATCGAAAAAGGCACGCAAGGTGGCCGGGCTCATGCTGTAGGGATCGAAGTCCGCGCTGCTGGCGTACTTGAGGAACATCTGGCGGTTGTCGGCCACCGACGACAGCAGACCCATGGACCAGGTGCCGAAGCGCCTTGCCGTGATCTCGCTGAAGTCGAGGATTTCGGTGTCCTTGTGCCGCGCATCTTTCAGGATGCGGTGGTAGACACGGTTCACCACCTGCCGGTCACCTTCGAGCTGCTGCAGGAAGATGCCGTTGGACAGGCAGAGGGCACCGGTGACGCCATCGGCCGCATTGTTGCGCTGGGAACTGTGCAGTATGTCCTTGATGTCGGTGGCGCCCAGGGTGTCCGTCGAGCGGCTCGCGTAAGTCAGTTGAATCAGCATAAAACCTTTGAAAAATCACACGCAGCGTGCGCCGTCCACTTCCAGGCAGATGCCGCTGATGAAGTCGGCCTCGTCGCTGGCCAGGTACAGGGCCGCGTTGGCCACGTCCAGCGCCGTGGAGAAACGGCCCAGCGGGATGCTGGCCCGAAAGCGCGCCTTGCGCTCCTCGTCCAGCGGCCCGCCTGCGAATTCTGCCGACAAGCCCGTATCCGGGTTGAACACCGGGTTAATGCAGTTCACCCGGATGTTGTCCGGCCCCAGTTCGGCCGCGAGCGATTTCGAGGTGGTGATGACCGCCCCCTTGGAGCCGTTGTACCAGGTCAGGCCCGGGCGCGGCCGCACGCCGGCGGTGGACGCAATGTTGATGAAGCTGCCGCCGCCGTTGGCGCGGAACACCGGCGTGGCATGGATGGTGGCCAGGTAAATGCTTTTGACGTTGATGGCGTAGCACTTGTCGAAGTCGTCTTCGCTCACCTCCAGCGCGGGCTGGTTGCGGTGGGTCCAGCCGGCGTTGTTGACCATCACGTCCAGCTTGCCGTGGCGCGCCACGGCAGCCTCCACCAGCGCCTTGACCTGGGCTGATTGGGTCACGTCGGCCGCAAAGAAGGAGGCCACGCCGCCCGCCTTGACGATGGCTGCCACCACCTTTTCGCCCAGATCAAGGTTGATGTCGTTGACGATCACCCGGGCCCCTTCGGCCGCCAGCCGCCGGGCAATGCCCTCGCCAATGCCGCCGCCTGCGCCGGTCACGATGATGGATTTGTTCTGGACGCGCATGGGCTGGTCTCCGTTGTACAGGGGTTGTGATCAATACGTGAGCTTATTACATCCGGACAGGCGGCTTTTGTGCCATGTCACGGCCGTGCAGGTGCTAACCATGCCGCACGGCGACCGTCTTGAGGGTGGTGAAGCCGTACAGCGCCTCAAACCCCTTCTCGCGGCCATAACCTGAGGACTTCACGCCGCCGAAAGGCAGCTCCACGCCGCCACCGGCACCGTAGTTGTTGATGAAGACCTGGCCGCTTCGCACGCGCTTGGCCATGCGGAACTGACGGGCGCCGTCGCGCGTCCAGATGCCGGCGACAAGACCAAATTGCGTGGCGTTGGCCAGTTCGGTGGCGTGGTCTTCGTCGGTGAAACTCATCGCGCACAGCACCGGGCCGAAGACCTCGTCCTGCGCCAGGCGGTGCATCACCGGCACATCGCGCAGCAGGGTGGGGGCCTGGTAGAAACCGGTATCCGGGGCCTCGTCCACAATCTGGCCCTGCGCCACCATCGGGATGCCGGCCACCTGCGCATCGCTGAGGAAGTCCCACACGCGTTGCTGCTGGCTCTGCCGGATCAGCGGGCCGACGTCCAGGTCCATCGTCGCCGGTCCCACGCGCAGGTTCTCGAAGGCCTGTCCGAGGCGCTCCAGCAGCGGTTCGTACATCGATCGCTCGACCAGCAGGCGCGAACCTGCCGAACAGGTCTGCCCGGCGTTCTGCACAATGGCGTTGATGACGGCGGGAATGACGGCGTCGAGGTCGGCATCGGCAAACACGATCTGCGGGCTTTTGCCGCCCAGCTCCAGCGTCACCGGGCAATGCCGCACGGCGGCCACCTGCTGGATCAGCGTGCCCACCGTGGGACTGCCGGTGAAGCTGATGTGGTCGATGCCCGGATGGCGCGCCAGCGCGTCGCCCACCTCATGGCCGTAGCCGGTGACGATGTTGATGGCGCCTGCCGGAAAGCCGACTTCGGCCGCCAGTTGCGCCACGCGGATCAGCGACAGGCAGGCGTCTTCGGCCGGCTTGACCACGCAGACGTTGCCCGCTGCCAGTGCACCGCCCACGCTGCGGCCGAAGATCTGCATCGGGTAGTTCCACGGGATCACGTGGCCGGTGACGCCGTGCGGCTCGCGCCAGGTCATCACGCTGTAGCCGTCGAGGTAGGGCAGGGTGTCGCCATGCAGCTTGTCGCAGGCGCCGGCATAGAACTCGAAATAGCGGGCCAGCGCCGCCGCATCGGCGCGCGCCTGCCGGGTCGGCTTGCCGCAGTCGCGCTGCTCGATCATGGCGAGCTCTTCGGCATGCTCGGCCACCTTGGCCGACAGGCGCATCAGCAACCGGCCGCGCTCGGCAGCGGTGAGCCGGCTCCACACCAGGTTCAGGCAGCCGCGGGCGCTTTGCACTGCATGGTCGATGTCGTGGGCGTTGCTGCGCTGGATGTCGTCAAAGGCCAGACCGTCCGACGGATCAATCACCGGGAGGGTCTTGCCGGAAGACGAGGGCAGGGAAATGTTGGCAATGTAATTGAGTTGCATGCACTGGATTTTGCGCCAAACCTGGACGTCCACCTCATGATCACCCGGCCGCCCGGCGAGGATAAGTACTCTTGATGTCCGTCGGGTCCCTGGCCGACAATGGAAAGGTGTCCACCGGGGTAGGGGCGTGCGCGGCAATCCAGGCGCCACCTGGCGGTTGCCAGACCCCAGCCAGTCCAAGGGCGGCCGTCTGCTTGTCGGCGAGCCACCCGTCTACACCAGACACCTGACCATGAAAAGGAATTCATCGTGACCACCGAAACCGCCGCCGGCGCCGACCGCATCGAATGGATCGAGGTCTCTCTTGTCTACCTGCCGTTGGCCGTGCCCATCAGCGATGCCAAGGTCCTGACGGGCCGCCAGAAGCCGCTGACTGAAATCGCCTTCATCTTTGCCGAGATCCGTACACGCGGCGGCGTGGACGGCATCGGCTTTGGCTACTCCAAGCGCGCCGGTGGTGCTGGCATGTACGCGCATGCCAGGGAGATCGCCCCCAACCTGCTGGGCGAAGACCCGAACGACATCGCCAGGCTGTGGGACAAGCTGATGTGGGCCGGTGCCTCCATGGGCCGCAGCGGGATGACCTCGCAGGCGATCGCGCCGTTTGACATTGCGCTGTGGGACCTGAAGGCCAAGCGTGCCGGCCTGCCGCTGGCCAAGCTGCTGGGCGCGCACCGCGACAGCGTGCAGTGCTACAACACCTCGGGCGGCTTCCTCTCGATGCCGCTCGATCAGGTGCTCAGGAACGTCGAGGCCTCGCGGGCCAGCGGCATCGGCGGCATCAAGATCAAGGTCGGCCAGCCGGACCTGCCCACTGACCTGCAGCGCGTGAAAGCGGTGCGCGAACTGTTGGGCGAAGGCTTCCCGCTGATGGTCGACGCCAACCAGCAATGGGACCGGCCCAAGGCCCAGCGCGCCTGCCGCGCCTTCGAAGCCTTTGACCTGACCTGGATCGAGGAGCCGCTGGACGCCTACGACTTCGAAGGCCACGCCGCACTGGCTGCCAGCCTGGACACGCCGATTGCCACCGGCGAAATGCTCACCAGCTTTGGCGAGCATGCGCAGCTCATCATGGGAAACTGCAGCGACTTCGTGCAGCCAGATGCCCCCCGCGTGGGCGGCATCACACCGTTTCTGCAGATCATGAACCTGGCATCCTTCAAGGGCCGCAAGCTGGCGCCGCACTTCGCAATGGAAATCCACCTGCACCTGGCGGCGGCTTACCCGGAGGAGCCGTGGCTGGAACACTTCGAATGGCTGGAGCCGATGTTCAATGAGCGGCTGGAACTCAAGGGCGGGCGCATGCACGTGCCGACCCGGCCGGGGCTGGGCTTTTCATTGAGCGATCAGGCGAAGGCCTGGACCGCCGACAAGGTGGCGTTTGGCAAGAAGCCTTGAGTGCGTGCGGCAGCGGACGTCTGACGGCCGTGGCGCACAGCCCTAGAACGGAATCTTTCCGGTGGCCATGTCCCACCACATGCGCCAGTCGCCCATGAAGCTGAACCCCGGGTATTGGAAGGTGGCGGGCCGGTTGTGCTCGAAGAAGAAATGCCCCACCCACGCGAATGCGTAGCCTTGAGCCAGTGCTGCAGCCACCAGCCACCACAGTTGGGTGAGCACCGCGATGACCAGCAGGGCGAGCGCGATGCTGGTGCCTGTGAAGTGCAGCCGCCGCGACACGCGGTTCGAGTGCTCGCTCAGGTAAAACGGGTAGAAGTCGGCAAAGGTCTGGAATCGTTTGTCGTTGTTCATGCTGCTCTCCGGATGACTTCCGCGGCTCGATCCGTCCAGGCCGGTTTCAGGCGGGCAGGGGCACGCCCGTCCTGACCTGGCCGGTAGCGAAATAGGCGTCCAGGTTCTCGACCACGCGGTCGGCCATGGCCTGGCGCGTCTCGTGGGTGGCGCTGGCCATGTGGGGCAGCAGCACCACCTGCTCCATGGTCAGCAGACGCGCCGGGACCTGCGGTTCGTCTTCGTACACATCCAGCCCGGCGCCGGCGATGGTGCCGTCCTCCAGCGCCTGCACCAGCGCTTCCTCGTCGATCACGGAGCCGCGCGACACATTGACAAGGTAGCCCTGCGGACCCAGCGCCCGCAGCACGCTGGCCGACACCAGGTGGCGGGTTTCGGGGCCGCCCGCGCTCACCACCACCAGAAAGTCGGCCCACTGGGCCAGCGACTCCAGCGAGGCTTCGTAGGCATAGGGAACGGTCGGGTTGGGCCGGCGGTTGTGATAGCGCACCTCCATGTCAAAGCCGCTGGCGCGCCTGGCCACCACCTGCCCGATGCGGCCCAGCCCCAGAATGCCCAGGCGTTTGCCGCTGACGCGGGTGGCCAACGGGTACTGGCCCTTGAGCCAGTCGCCGCAGCGCACAAAACGGTCCGCGGCGCTGAAGCGGCGGGCCACGTCGATCACGAGGCCGAACGCGGTGTCGGCCACGCAGTCGTTGAGCACTTCCGGCGTGTAACCCACAGCGATGCCGCGGGCAGCGGCAACCGCCAGCGGCAGGGTTTCCGTGCCCACGCCAAAGCTGGAAATCACTTTGAGCTGGGGCATGGCCGACAGCGTGGCCTCGGAGGCCCCGAAACGTGCGCTGGTCACATAGCCGACGAACTCATGGCCGTGCGCCGCCAGGAAAGCCTGCGGGTCGGCTTCTTTCCAGAGCGGGTGCACGTCGTAGCGGGCGTTGAGCCCGGTGGCGAGCAAAGGCGGCATGTCGGCGTGCTGGAGAAGTCTGGGTTTCATGGTGTCGAAGGTGGTGAGGAATGAAGTCGAGGGGGTGGGGCTGCTTTTTCATCCACCCCGTTCAGGCTGGATGATCGCACCCCTGGCGAGCTTGGCCCACTGGAGCAGTCCGGAACCGATGAGGTCGCTGAACGGCCGTGGTGGGCCATGGCCCGTTCCGGGGCAGCGATCCTGCTGCGGCGCACAAACCAGGATCAGTTTATTCCGCCTTGATGCCCGCTGTCTTGATCACACGGGTCCAGCGCGCCTCTTCGCTCTTGACGAAGGCGGTGTAGGCCTTGGAGCCCAGTGGTGGCACCACGAAGCCCTGCGACTCCAGCCGCTGCTTGACCGTCGCCGACTGCAGCGCCTGCACCATGGCGGCTTCGAGCTTGTCGACAATGGGCTGGGGCGTTCCCTTGGGCACTGACAGGCCGGACCACGACAGCGCCTCGAAGCCCTTGTAGCCGGATTCAGCCACTGTCGGCACGTCAGGGTAGAGCGGATTGCGCTGTGCGCTGGTGACCGCCAGAGGCCGCAGCTTGCCGGCCTTCACGTGCTGCAGGGCCACGTCCTGGTTGATGAACATGAGCTTGATCGTGCCGCCGAGGATGTCGGTCATCATCGGGCCGCCACCGCGGTAGGGAATGCCCAGCATGAAGATGCCGGCGGTCTGCTTGAACTGCTCCATGGCCATGTGGCCCGAAGCCGCCGGCGTGTAGCCGTAGTCCAGCTTGCCCGGGTTGACCTTGGCATAGTCCACCAGTTCCTTCAGGGTCTTGAAGGGAACGCTCGGATGCACCACCAGCACGTTGGGACCTGAGTTGATCTGCGAAATATGGATGAAGTCGGTGTTGGAGTTGTACTTCAGGTTCGGGTCCAACCCGTGCGCCACGGCGCTCTGGCCCACGCCGGTCTGCGTGATCGTGTAGCCGTCGGGTGGGGACTTGGCGCCGCGCTCGGTGCCGATCACGCCACCGGCACCACCCACGTTGTCGACGACGAAAGGTTGCTTGAGGATTTTTCCGAGCTCGTCGGCCATCAGGCGGGCCATCACGTCGCTGGTGCCACCGGCCGGGAAGGGCACGATGATGCGGACGGGCTTGTTGGGGTAGTCCGTCTGGGCCCAGGCGGATCCTGTGGCGGCCAGAGCCATGGTGGCGATGGCGGTGCATGCCATCCTGACAAGTGTTAAGCGTTGGGTTGACATGAATTCATCTCCTGTTCGTTGGCTGGAATGTGTGGGGCCGGGCGTGCTGATCAGCGGCCATTGCCCTTGCGCCACGCTGCAAAGTCGTCCTTCGATTGCTGCTCCGTCGGCGGGTACAGCCCGATGATGGAACGGCCCTTGAGGACCTCTTCGGTCACGAAGTCCTCGAACGCCGTCATCTCCACCGCCTCGTCGGCCACCTCGTCGGCCAGGTGCGCGGGAATGACAAACACACCTTCCTTGTCGCCGACGATGATGTCGCCGGGAAACACCGCCACATCGCCGCAACCGATCGGGACGTTGATGTCAAGTGCCTGGTGCAGCGTCAGGTTTGTGGGTGCGGAAGGGCGCTGGTGGTAGGTTGCAAAAGGCATGTCAGCGATCTCGGGTGAGTCGCGGAAGCCGCCATCGGTGACGATGCCGGCAGCGCCGCGCACCATCAGGCGGGAGACCAGGATGGAGCCGGCCGAAGCCGCACGCGCGTCCTTGCGGCTGTCGATCACCAGCACCGCGCCTTCGGGGCATTGCTCCACGGCGACGCGCTGCGGGTGTTGGGGGTTCTGGAACACGGTGATGGGGTTCAGGTCTTCGCGTGCCGGGATGTAGCGCAGCGTGAAGGCTTCACCCACCATGTTGGGCAGGCTGGCATTGAGCGGGTGCACGTCCTGCATGAACTGGTTGCGCAGGCCGCGCTTGAAGAGCGCAGTGCACAGCGTGGCGGTGCTCACGGTCTTGAGCTTGTCGCGGGTTTCGGTCTTGAGCGTCATGAATGTCTTTCTGCTTTCGGGTCAGTAGATGTCGGGCTCGCCCACCGGCGCGCCGAACGAGGTTTCCAGGAAATCAAAGTCACAGCCGGTGTCGGCCTGCTGGATGTGGCGGGCGCTCATCCAGCCGTAGCCGCGTTCAAAGCGCTTGGGCAGTGGCGTCCAGGCCGCCTTGCGCTGTGCCAGTTCTGTGTCGCTGACTTCCAGCTGAATGCGCCGGCCCGGCACGTCCACGGTGATCAGGTCACCGGTCTTCACCAGCGCCAGCGGCCCGCCGATGTAGGCCTCCGGTGCCACATGCAGGATGCAGGCGCCGTAGCTGGTGCCGCTCATGCGGGCATCGGAGATGCGCACCATGTCCTTGACGCCCTGTTTGACGAGCTTCAGCGGGATGGGCAGCATGCCCCACTCGGGCATGCCCGGGCCGCCCTGCGGGCCGGCGTTGCGCAGCACCATGACGTGGTCCGCCGTGACGTCGAGGTTCTCGTCGTCGACGGCTGCTTTCATTTCCGGGTAGCTGTCAAACACCAGCGCCGGGCCGGTGTGCTTCAGGTACCGCGGCGCGCAGGCGCTGGGCTTGATGACGCAGCCGTCTGGCGCCAGGTTGCCGCGCAGCACGGCCAGTGCGCCCTCGGCATAGATCGGGTTGTCGAGCGGGCGGATCACGTCGTGGTTGTAGACCTCGGCCCCCACCAGGTTGTCACCCAGTGGCTTGCCGGTGACGGTCAACGCCTCCAGCTTGAGGTGGTCTTTCAGCACGCTCATCATGGCCAGCATGCCGCCGGCGTAGTAGAAGTCTTCCATCAGGTAGGTATCGCCGCTGGGCCGGATGTTGGCGATCACCGGCACCCGGCGGCTGGCCGCGTCGAAGTCGTCCAGGCCGATCGCACAGTGCTCGCCGGCGCGGCGCGACATGGCCACCAGATGGATGATGGCGTTGGTCGAGCAGCCCATGGCCATGGCCACGGTGATGGCATTTTCGAACGAGGCGCGCGACAGCATTCTGGCGGGCGTGAGGTCTTCCCAGACCATGTCGACGATGCGGCGTCCACATTCGGTGGCCATGCGGATGTGGTTGGAGTCCACTGCCGGGATGGACGAGGCGCCGGGCAGGGTGAAGCCGCAGGCCTCGGCAATGCCCGTCATGGTGCTGGCCGTGCCCATGGTCATGCAGTGGCCGTGGCTGCGGGCGATGCCGCCTTCCACTTCCAGCCACTGGGTCTGGTTGATCTTGCCGGCGCGCCGCTCGTCCCAGTACTTCCAGGTGTCGGAACCGGAGCCCAGCACCTTGCCCTTGACATTGCCGCGCAGCATGGGACCGGCGGGCATATAGATAAAGGGCAGGCCGGCGCTCAGCGCGCCCAGCACCAGACCGGGCGTGGTCTTGTCGCAGCCGCCCATCAGCACTGCACCGTCAATTGGGTGGCTGCGCAGCAACTCCTCTGTCTCCATCGCCAGCATGTTGCGGTAGAGCATGGTGGTGGGCTTGACCAGCGATTCCGACAGTGAGAGGGCGGGCAGCTCCAGCGGAAAGCCGCCAGCCTGCAGCACGCCGCGCTTGACGTCTTCCACACGCTGCTTGAAGTGGCCGTGGCAGGTGCCGATGTCGCTCCAGGTGTTGATGATGGCGATGACGGGTTTGCCCTCCCAGTCCTCGGGGCCGTAGCCCAGCTGCATCACACGCGAGCGGTGGCCGAAGGAGCGGACGTCGTCCGGTGCGAACCAGCGCGCGCTGCGCAAGTCCTTGTAGGTTTTAGAGGTCATGGTGAGTGATGGAAAGGGAAATTGGACATGCCTTGGGGAGACGCCGTGTCAGCTCTGTTCCGGGGTGGGTACACCCAGCCGGGTGGCCCATTGGCTCAGGCCTGCCCACGTCGTCGGGTCGTAGCGGATGCCTTGTTGCTGCGCCTCGCGCACGCCGCGTGCCGCCTGGTCGCCTGGCATCCGCACGGGTTGATCTGCGTGGATAGGACGGTTGTCGCGGCAGCGCTGCGACAGGTGGTTCATCTGGTCCGCAAAAGCTTCGCGTCCGGCAAACATTTCCGGGTCCATGATCTGCAGGAACACATTGCCGCCCCAGCGCTTCGGGTCATCCTTGCGGCCATGGCCGGACAGTCCTTGCGACAGCGCCTCAATACCCAGTGCCAGCCCGAAGCCCTTGTGGCCGTATTCCTGCCCGCCGAGCAACTGCAGCGAGCCTCTGGGAACGCTGTGTTCCAGCACGGCCGGATCGCGTGTGGGCTGGCCCTGTGCGTCCAGCAGCCAGGGATGCTCGAACTGCTCGCCGGCCGCCAACTTCTGGCGCGTCATCGAGGTGGTGGTGATGGAGGCGCAGATGTCGATGAGCACCGGATGCCCGGCACCCGGGTAGCCCATGGCAAACGGATTGGGCGTGAAGAGAGCCTCGGTGCCACCGTAGGGCGCCACGCGCGCACCGGCCGGATCGGAGTTGGAGATCTGCGCCACGAAGCCCTGGTCGGCGGCCTGCTTGACGAGCGCGGCGAGGCACCCGATGTGGTGGCTCCGGCGGATGGCGATCGCGGCGATGCCGTGCCGGGCTGCGCGCGGCATGGCCTGCTCGATGGCCTGGTTCACCAGCCACAGACCGGGCAGGTAGCCGCCGTCCCAGACAGCGCTCACACCGTTGTCCTTGATGACCGTGGGCTCGCCGGTGAGCGCCATGCCGCCTTTTTCAATGTCGGCCAGGTACAGGCAGGCCATGGCCAGGCCGTGCGTGCGCCGGCCCATCGCATCGGTCAGCACCAGCAGCCGGCCCAGCGCGCTGGCCTTCTCCTCGTCCATGCCGACCTTGCAGAACAGGGCCGATGCGAATTGCTCCAGGCTGGCCAGCCGGTAAAACGCAGGCGGCCCGATCGCTGCGGCTTCCATCTCAGGTGGTTCCCTCGAGCTGCTTGCCGGCCCGCTGGATCACACTGGCCCAGCGCTCGCGGTCCTTGGCAATGAACTCGGTGGTCTCTGCCGGCGTGGAGGTCATCACCTCCGCGCCCGCCTCCAGCAGCCGGGCCCGCAGCTCGGGCGACCTGACGATGCGGATCATCTCGGCATTGAGGCGTTCCAGCGCGGACCTGGGCATTCTGGCCGAGGCGGTCACACCCTGGTAAGTGCCGGATTCAAATTTGGGCAAACCCTGTTCGGCAATGGTGGGCACATTCGCCATCAGGGGCATGCGGGTGCGTTTGGAGATGCCGATGATCTTCAGCCGTCCGCCTTGCACCAGCGGCATGGTGGCCAGCATGCCGTTGAGCAGGATCTGGGTGGTGCCGGCTGCGGTGTCGTTCAGGGCCTGGGCACCGCCACGGTAGGGCACGTGTTGCCACTTCATGCCAGTGTCCAGGGCGATTTCAACCACGCCCAGGTGGTTGGGTGTGCCCGAGCCGGCGGACGCCACATTGAGCTTGGTGGTCTGCGACAGCGCCACCAGCTCCTTGAGGTTGGAGGCCGCCACCGAAGGGTGCACCACCAGCAGGTGGGGCGAGTACGCCAGCATGGCCACGCCCTGGAGGTCGGTGGGTTTGAACGGAAGGTCCTTGCTGACCAGCGGGCTGATGGCCAGCGAACCCAGGTCCGACAGCAGGACGGTGTGGTGGTCGGTGGCGCCGGCCACAAAGGCTGCGCCGATATTGCCTGCCGCACCGGTCCGGTTTTCAACCAGCACCGGCACGCCCAGTGTGTCCGACAGCGGTTTGCTGATCAGCCGGGCGATCACGTCCGAGGTGCCCCCGGGCGCAAAGGGCACGACGATGCGCAGCGGCTGGTTGGGCCATGCAGCGGCAGGCGCCGGCAGGCTCCATGCGCCCAGTGCGAGCAGGGCCGACGAGTTGAGGAGAAGGCGGCGATTGTGCATGGTGCGGCTCAGTCAACGGTGAGTTTGTTGTCGATGATGATGCGCGCGTAGCGCTTGCGGTCGGCTGCGATGAGCTGCGCGAACTCGGCCGGCGTGCCGCTTTTGGCGATGGCGCCCTGCGCCAGCAATTGCTGCTGGATTTCTGGCGTCGCCACAGCCTGCCGCAGGCTTTGCGACACCTTGTCGATGATGTCCTGGGGCGTGCCCGCAGGCGCCAGCAGGCCAATCCAGGAACCGGATTCAGCGCCATTGACGCCGCTTTCTTCCAGAGTGGGTACATCGGGCATGGCCGAGACGCGCGACTTGCTGGTGATGGCCAGGGCCTTGAGCTTGCCGGACTTGATGAAGCCCGAGGTTTCCAGCACCGAGGCAAAAATCATGTCGACGTTGCCGGCCATCAGGTCGGTCATGGCCGCGCCACCGCCCTTGTAGGGAACGTGGAGCATCCTGACGCCGGTGGCGATCTTGAAGGTTTCTCCAGACAGGTGAGGCGAGCCGCCGTTGCCCGAACTGGCATACGTCAGCTTGTCGGGCTGCGCCTTGCTCAGCTCGACCAGTTCCTTCACGTTCCTGACCGGCAGTGAGGGCGTGACCGCCAGCACGAACGGCAGCTCGGCAAACTGGCCGATGGGCACAAACGAGCTGTCGGGGTTGTAGCTGAGCTTTTTGTAGAGCGTCGGGTTGATCGACTGCGTGCCGACGTTGCCGACCAGCAGGGTGTAGCCGTCGGGCCGGGCGCGCGAGACCAGTTCCAGCCCGACGTTGCCGCCGGCGCCGCCCTTGTTGTCAATCACCACGGCCTGTCCCCAGGTCTGCGACAGGCGCTGCGCCAGGATGCGTGCGCCGATGTCGGTGCCGCCGCCCGCAACGAACGGAACAATGATGGTGACCGGTTTGGCGGGCCAGGCGGCCTGGGCATGTGCCTGGGCTGCGGTGCACAGGAGCAGCGGCGGAACCATCAGGCTCAGCAGGCGCTGGCGCCAATGGGTGTGTGGGGCTGTGAACAAAATGCGTCTCCTGGAAGGATGGCTGAAACACTGGCGCAAAGCCGCTTGAGATGACCAGCTTCGGCGGGCGATGGGTCCGGCGCGGCGAGTGGCATGGCGTCAGCAGGGTGGGCGGCTGTCCCCCGTCCACGGGGCTGGGCGACTTTGACAAACCGTGGCGTGAATTAAAACTCTAATATATTAGTATGTCAATGCTATGATTTACCCTGACGGACAGGCCATCCTGCCCTGTACCACCCCACCCATTCCGCCCACGCATGAACGCCCTTGTGAACGCTGTGCCGCCCCGACTGGACCGAACGCGCCAGTCCGCCCCCCAGGTTTTCGAAGCTTTGCGGGAAATGATCGTGTCGGTCGAATTGCAGCCGGGCACGGTGCTACAGCGCGCCGAACTGGCCGAGCACTTCGGCATCAGCCAGACCCCCATCCGTGATGCCTTGATGCGCCTGGGTGAGGAACAGTTGGTGGATATCTTTCCGCAGCATGCGACGGTGGTGAGCCGCATCGATCTGTCTGCGGCATTGCAGGCCCATTTCCTGCGCCTGGCCATTGAACTGGAGATTCTGAAGACCCTGTGCGCGCTGCCGGATGCGAGGCACCGCGACCTGATGCAGCGCCTCGAGGCCCAACTGGTGTTGCAGGAGGCGGCCCTGCAGCCGCTGGATGTTCCGAAGCTGGCGCTGTCCGACCAGGCCTTTCACCGCGAGATGTACGAGGCGGCCCATGTCGGCCCGCTCTGGACGCTGGTGCGCAAGCAGAGCGGGCATGTGGACCGACTGCGCCGGCTGAACCTGCCGGACGAAGGCAAGCCCCAGGCCATCGTGCGGGATCACCGTGCCATCGTGGAGGCGGTTGCGCGCAAGGACGCTGGGGGCGCAGAAAAAGCCTTGCGCCAGCATCTGGCAGGAACCCTGTCTTTTGTGGACGACATCAAGCGCCGTTTCCCGGAGTGGATCATCCTTGGCGGCCAGCAGGTGAACGGGCGAGCAGGCTGACAGGCGGCGGGTTGTGCGCGGTCTGGTGCACGCGTGCGGTGTCATCCTCCGCGTTCCCTGCAGCACCGTGGGTACCCTAACGGTTCAGCCATGAAAAAAGCCCGCCGAAGCGGGCTTTGGTAGAGAGCCGCCAGCGCCTTATTTGGAGGCTGCCGGCGTCGGCGTGGCCGCTGCATCGGCGGCCTGCTGGGGGGCCGGGGTGGGCATGGCAGGTGCCATCGGCGTGGCTGCCGGTGCGCTCATGGCAGCAGGCGCGGCTATCGGCGCGGCAGGTGCGGCAGCACCGCCGTGGAACTTCACCATCAGCGGCACGATGAGCAGGGCCACGATGTTGATGATCTTGATCAGCGGGTTGATGGCCGGGCCGGCGGTGTCCTTGTAGGGGTCGCCCACGGTGTCGCCGGTCACGGCGGCCTTGTGCGCCTCGGAGCCCTTGCCACCGTGGTGGCCGTCCTCGATGTATTTCTTGGCGTTGTCCCAGGCGCCGCCGCCGGTGCACATCGAGATGGCCACAAAGAGGCCGGTCACGATGGTGCCCATCAGCAGGCCGCCCAGGGCCTTGGGCCCGAGGATCAGGCCCACCAGGATCGGCACCACCACAGGCAGCAGCGACGGGATGATCATTTCCTTGATCGCCGAGGTGGTCAGCATGTCAACGGCAGCGCTGTAATCAGGCTTGCGTTTGCCAGCCATGATCAGGCCATCGGCGAACTGGCGACGCACTTCAACCACCACCGAGCCGGCAGCGCGGCCGACGGCCTCCATCGCCATCGCGCCGAACAGGTAGGGAATCAGGCCGCCGATGAAGAGGCCGACGATGACCAGGGGGTCGCTCAGGTCAAAGCTGATGGCGTTGCCGTAGCTTTCGAGCTTGTGGGTGTAGTCGGCAAACAGCACCAACGCTGCCAGGCCGGCCGAACCGATGGCGTAGCCTTTGGTCACGGCTTTGGTGGTGTTGCCCACGGCGTCCAGCGGGTCGGTGATGTCACGCACGCTGCTGGGCAGCTCGGCCATCTCGGCAATGCCGCCGGCGTTGTCGGTGATGGGGCCATAAGCGTCGAGCGCCACCACGATACCGGCCATGCTCAGCATGGAGGTCGCGGCAATCGCGATGCCGAAGAGGCCGGCGAGCTTGTACGACACCAGGATGGCGATACACACGAACATCACCGGCCAGGCGGTGGAGCGCATGGACACACCCAAACCAGCAATGATGTTGGTGCCGTGGCCGGTGGTCGATGCCTGGGCAATGTGCTGCACCGGCTTGTATTGGGTGCCGGTGTAGTACTCGGTCACCCAGACGAGGGCGGCGGTGAGCACCAGGCCGACGGCGCAGGCACCGAACAGCTTCATCTGGCTGCCGCTGGCAGCAATCGCGTTGTCGGGGATCAGCCACATCGTGACGAAGTAGAAGGCGATCAGCGACAGCACACCGGCAATCGCCAGGCCCTTGTAGAGCGCGGGCATCACGTTCTTCATGCCGGGCGAGGCCTTGACGAAGAAGCAGCCGATGATGGAGGCCACGATGGATACGGCACCGAGTGCCAGCGGATAGAGCACTGCATTCACCGGTGCGGCAGACACCAGCAGGGCGCCCAGCACCATGGTGGCGATCAGGGTGACCGCATAGGTCTCGAACAGGTCGGCGGCCATGCCGGCGCAGTCGCCGACGTTGTCGCCGACGTTGTCGGCAATCACGGCCGGGTTGCGCGGGTCGTCTTCCGGGATGCCGGCCTCGACCTTGCCCACCAGGTCGGCGCCGACGTCAGCGCCCTTGGTGAAGATGCCGCCGCCCAGACGGGCAAAGATGGAGATCAGCGAGGAGCCGAAGGCAAAACCGATCAGCGGGTTGAGCAGATTGGCCAGCTTCACGTCCGGCGTGTAGTTGCCGTTGCCGACGAGGAACCAGTAAAAGCCGGTCACGCCCAGCAGGCCCAGGCCGACCACCAGCATGCCGGTGATGGCGCCGCCGCGGAACGCGACGTCCAGGGCGGGGCCGATGCCGCGGGTCGCGGCCTGCGCGGTGCGCACATTGGCACGCACAGACACGTTCATGCCGATGAAGCCGCAGGCGCCGGAAAGCACCGCCCCGACCACAAAGCCGATGGCCGTCTTGCCGTCGAGAAAAAAGCCGATGAGTATCGCCAGGATCACGCCGACGATGGCGATGGTTTTGTACTGCCGGGCCAGGTAGGCCGCAGCGCCGGTCTGGATGGCTGCTGCGATTTCCTGCATGCGGGCATTGCCTGCATCCTGGGAAAGAATCCAACTGCGGGCCCAGAAGCCGTAACCTACGGCAATGAGTCCACACACGAGCGCAAGAATCAGCGCCGAGTTGCCTGTCATAGAAATCTCCTACATCGTTTTTCGCTTGGAGGGGGCACCACGCTAGCGGTGCCCCCGCTGCGTTGCTTCCTCGTCGCTTGTGTCACGTAGAGAGACAAGACGATTGGCCAACCTTTGAAATTTAACGCCAAAACATGACGACTTCGTGGCTCGTCAGGTCCGAATCAGTAAAATGAGGGTAAATACCGACCGTACGAAGACATGCACAAGCGCGGTGCCTTGTGCACCTTCTTCGTCATCCCGATTCCCTCAACCTTTCCCATTCCAGCGAAGCGACCATGTCCCTCGATAAAGTCTCCCCCGGCAAGAACGTGCCCGAATCCTTCAATGTGATCATCGAAATCCCCATGAACGCGGACCCGGTGAAATACGAGGTGGACAAGGAGTCCGGCGCCATTTTTGTGGACCGCTTCATGAGCACGTCCATGCACTACCCGACCAACTACGGTTACGTGCCCAAGACCATCAGCGGCGACGGCGACCCGGTCGATGTGCTGGTCATCACGCCGGTGCCGCTGATTCCCGGCGTGGTGGTGACCTGCCGCGCCATCGGCATCCTGAAGATGCAGGACGAGGCCGGCGAAGACGGCAAGGTGCTGGCGGTGCCGATCGACAAGAAATGCTCGCTCTACACCCAGTGGCAAAAGCCGGAAGACATGAACCCGCTGCGCCTGAGGACCATCTCGCACTTCTTCGAGCACTACAAGGACCTGGAAGAAGGCAAGTGGGTCAAGGTGCTGGGCTGGGAAGGCCCTGACGCCGCCAAGAAGGAAATTACCGACGGCATCGCCAACTACAACCAGGCGAACAAGGCCTGAGTTCTAGCTGCGGTTCATCCGGCAAGCAGAGCGCCCATGGGGCGCTTTTTTTCATGTTTGTGCGGCCCGGCAAGCCACTCAGGCGCGGGTGGGATCCGGGTAGATCAGCCCGTGCAGTCGGCCCTTGCCGTCGCGGGTTGTTTCCGCGAAGGGCTGCCAGCTGCCCTCGGCCTGGGCCAGCCGGTCGGCGATGGCCCACCAGGCGCTGGGGTTGAAGCCCAGGCCCAGGTGGCTGGCCGGCACTTCCACGTTTTCGGTCTGCGGGTTGAGCGGGCATGGCGCCTGGATGCTGGCCTGCCACGCCACCACCCCATCGGAGCGCGAGTAAATGCTGGTGGTCGGCACCGGCGGCGCTGCGGGCAGATCGTAGTTTTCAGCTTCCCGCTCGATGCTGCGGCCGCTGGCCATCTCGTAGATGCGCCAGGCGTTGGTCGCCTTGTGCGAGCCTGCAAAGGGGGTGCCGAGCGTGATCACGCTGCGCACCATGTGCGGCAGTTCCTTGGCGAGCTCGCGCGCATACACGCCGCCCAGGCTCCAGCCGATCAGGCTGACCTTGCCGCCCGTGGCATCGAAGGTGCGGGCGAGGTTGTCCTTGGCTTCCTCCAGCACGCCGGCGCGCGGGCCGAAGTTGAAGCCCAGTTCCCAGCCCCAGGGCTGGTAGTTCAGCGACTGCAGGTACTGGCGCAGCGGGACCGTGGTGACGTCGTTGGCCGACAGGCCTGGAAACACCATGACCGCATGGCCATCGCCTCGCGGGGCCCGGCTCAGCAGCGGCCAGGCGGGAAGCAGGGCGCCGAACTCCCAGAAGGCGCGCAGCTCCAGCGCCAGCAGCCAGCGGCTAGGCGGTGCTTCGTGCAGCGGTGCTGCGTCGGGGGGCGGGTTTTTTCTGCTTGCGGGGCGCGGGGGTGACTGTCTTGCCATGGATTGCGTCATTGATTGCGTCATCGGAGGTGACGTGTGCTTGTCTCGAACGAACAGTATCGGCGCGCTGGGACTGTTTTCCCGAGGGAGGTGCCTCTAACTTCGTGGCTGTCGTCGCCCGGGGGACAGCCCGGGCAGGGGTTTTCACCGGCAGGGCGGCGGGCATCAGAAGGCTTTTTGCCTCGGCGAAGGCTGCTTCGATGGCGCGGGCCAGATCCTGTGCATGTGGCAGCGCTTTCTTGTCAGCCACGATGCCAAAGTCCACCTGGCCTGCATACGTCTGGATGGTGATGTTCAGCGCCAGGCCGTGCATGATGATGGACAGTGGATGGAAGGTGAGAAAGCGTGCGCCGGCGAGGTACAGCGGCACCGGTGGCCCGGGCACATTCGAGATGGCCAGGTTGGCGACCATGGGCAGCCGGCTGGCGATGCCACTTTTGCCGTAGGCATTGAGTGCCAGTTTCGCCGCACCGCCCACCAGCCAGGGCGCCAGCAGGGAAGGGTAGTCGGTGGGCAGCAGGCCCTTGAGGCTTTGCATCGACGACTTGACCCTGCCGGTGGACGCCATGATGGCATTCATGCGCTTGAGCGGATGCGCCAGGTGCGTGCCCAGTTCCACCAGCGTCATGCTGACCTGGTTGCCCAACTGGGTGGCATCGCTTGCGCCCGCCTCGCGCAGCGACACCGGCATGGCCGCCACCAGCGATTTCCGCGGCAGGCTGTGGTGCCGGGTCAGGTAGTTGCGCAGTGCCGTGGCGCAGATCCACAGCACCATGTCGTTGAAGGTGCCGCCGACGGCCTTGCCCATGGCCTTGGTGTCTGCCAACGGAATGGTGGCGGTGACGAACACCCGGCTGGAGCTGATGCCCGCGTTGAACGGCGTCTTCGGCGCCAGCTTCATCGGCATCCGGGTTTTGGCCCCGCCGGCTGCACTCGCCGGCGACGGCCTGGCCAGCGCATTGCCGACGGCGCTGGCGGCTGCCGGCAGGGACTTCGCCGCCTTCACCAGTTGCCCGAGCGAGCTGGAAAACACCGAACCGATCATTTTGCCGAGCTGGAGGTCGGCCTCCAGCCTGCGGCGCCGGGTCGGGTCGGGCGGCGCCACCTCGCGCGGCGTGGGGCCCACATCGAGCATGGCATTGGCCAGCATCACGCCTCCCTTGCCGTCGAGCGCCGCATGGTGAATCTTCGAGAAAAAGCCTGCCACCACCCTGCTGCCCTGCGAGGCCGGCAGCTGGATGCGGTCAAACACATGGAACTCCCACAGGGGAAAATGGCGGTCGATCACTTCGCTGTGCAGTTTGGCGCAGCGCTTGTGCACCTCCGCCAGCGTGAGGGGTGAAGTCGCACGCGCGACGCCTGCCTGCGGGGCGTCGGCCCGGCGAATGTGGAAGTCGATGTCCACCGCATCGGCCTCGACCCACAGCGGATGCCCGAGTTCGAGCGGCATGGACATCAGCTTGCGGCTGAACACCGGCGCCAGGTGCATGCGCCTGCTGATGTGCGCCTTCACCGCCTTGTGAAAACTGCCCCGGAAGCCGGCCGGCAGCTCGCACAGGTTGAGCGAGCCCACATGCATGGGCATCTCCGGGGTTTCGAGGTAGAGAAACGTGGCGTCAAGGCCGGTCAATGACTTCATGGGCGGCGGTTTCCGTTCGGGGTGGGCAGGGGACACGGGCTGGAGCTGACGTTAACGGGTCCGCGTATTGCCTGCCACTAGGGTTTGCCGGGGCAGGGGTGGCCGTCCGTGGTCGCCAGCGTGGTACCGTATGTAACAAACCTTATCCAATGGAGATGCCCGTACGGCCTGCTTGATGTGACTGTCTACGCTGACTACCATCCTTCCTTGAAGGCTTCGGCGCGCGTGCTGTTGGCCAGCATTGCGGGGCTTCTGGCGATCGCGTTCGTGCCCTGGCTGCATTTCGAGGTGCCGGTTTCCGTCAATGTCACGCTGCACACGACCTTCGAGACGGTGTCGGTGGTCGTCTCGGCACTGGTCTTTTCCGTCGGCTGGCACACCTTCTCCCGGCAGAACACCAACAACGTGGCACTGGTGTGCAGTGCGTTTCTGGGCGTGGCGATTCTTGACTTTGCCCACCTGCTGTCGTTCGATGGCATGCCGGACTTCATCACGCCCAGCGGCGCCGGAAAACCCATTGCAACGTTTTTGGCCGCACGTGTGATGGTTGCGGTGGCCATTGTGGCGATCGCCTGCATGCCGTGGTACCAGCGCGTCGAGCGGCGTGTGCACAACGCCCTGCTGGCCTTCAGCTTGGTTTTTGCGGTGGCGTTTTCTGCCTTTGCCATGGTCGAGCCCGCGCTGATTCCTTACCTCTTTATCCCTGGCCGCGGCTTGACGGCTTTCAAGCTCGGCCTCGAATACGGGTTGATCGTGCTGAATCTTCTGGCCGCAGCGGGCTTTTACCTGCGCATGCGCAAGCCGCAGCCCTATCCCGTGGTGCAACTGTTCACCGCCGCGTGTCTGATGGCGTTGTCGGAACTGTGCTTCACGCTGTATGCCTCATTTGAAGACCAGTACATCAACTACGGCCATGTGCTGAAGGTGATGGCCTATGTCTACGTCTACCGGGCCATCGTCATCTCCATGCTGGAGGCGCCTTACCGGGAACTGGAACTCGCACGCAGCGAGCTGGCCGAGAACGAGGAAAAGTACCGTCTTCTCTTCGAGAACAGCCTGGACGCCTACATGCTGACCAATGTGGACGGCTCGGTGTATGCAGCCAATCCCGCGGCCTGCACCCTGTTCGGCCTCACCGAGGAGCAGTTCATTCGAGGTGGCCGGGCAGCGGTCACCGTGGCAGACGATCCGCGCTTGCATGCCCTGCTGGCATTGCGCCACAACACCGGCCGGGCCCGCGGGGAGCTGACGATGCAGCGCGCCGATGGCACCCGTTTTGAAGCGGAAATCTCATCAGCGGTGTTCACTGACGGGAAAGGCCGCCGCACGACCAGCACTTTTGTGCGGGACATCACCGTCCGGAAAAAAGCGGAATCGGACATCCTCGAGCTCAACTCGACGCTGGAGCAGCGGGTGCGCGACCGCACCACCCAGATCGAGGCGGTGAACGAGGACCTGGAGCGTTTTGCTCACGCCATCGCCCATGACCTGCGATCACCCCTTGTGGCCATTGAAGGCTTCACCAACCTGCTGGAGCGGAGCACTGGCGAGTCCATGGACGACAAGCAGCGGCACTACCTCAAACGCATCCGCGCCGGCGCCATGCGCATGTCGTCAATGATCGACGCCCTGCTCGATTACGCCCAGTATTCGCGCGCCACCCTGAAGATCGAGCCGCTCGATCTTTCGGAACTGGCCGACAGGACCCTGGCGCTCCTGCGGCGGCGGGAGCCTTCCAGGGCGGTTCAGACTTCCGTGCAGAAGCCCTTGCCGTTCCAGGGTGACAAGCGCCTGATGGCGCTGGTGATGGAAAACCTGCTGGACATCTGCTGGAAGCAGACGGCAGGCAAGGCCGGTGCGGAGATTCAGGTCGGTGCGGAGGCGGGTGACAACGGCGAGACCGTTTTCTTCGTGGCCAACAATGGTTTTGGTTTTGATACCAGTGCGGCCAGCAAGCTGTTTGACGTGTTCCAGATCATCAATACCAAGACCGAGCTTCAGACCGCCGGCATCAGCCTGGCGCAGGTGCGCCTGATTGTGGGTCGACACGGCTGGCGCATCTGGGCGGACTCGACTCCCGGCGGCGCCACCACTTTCCGGATTGCCCGGGACGTGCACCTGGCCGTGGCCTGAGCACACAGCGGCACGTGGGCCGCTGTGT
>CBHWCZ010000009.1:0-101958 GCA_966112355.1 uncultured Polaromonas sp. | reverse complement strand
AGCAGCGCAGGTTGCCCGTAGCGCAGCGAAGGGACCCAGACTTCGGGTCGCCTTTCTTTTGGGTACTTTTCTTTGGCGAAGCAAAGAAAAGTGCCTCGCCCGCCGGGGCGAGTCCCGGCCTCAGGTCTCAGCAAAAAGCCAAGGAACTCAAAAAAACTACCGCGGCAAAAACAACAACCAATAAACCAGCAAACAATTCACCAACACACTCACCCCCAGCAACAACTTCCACAACACCACCGGATCCCGCTGGATCAGCGGCGTGGCATGCGGTGCCGTCAACGGCCGCGAGGCGCCGCGCTCCAGCACCAGCAGCAGTTCCTCGGCCGTTTCAAAGCGCTGCCGCTTGTCGCGTGCCACGGCCTTGAGCACGACGTGGTCGAGCCAGATGGGCACTTCCGGGTTGATGCGGCTGGGCGCGACCGGATCGCGGTAATAGCGGCCGGCCTGGTAAGGCAGAACCTCCCCATACGGCAGCCGGTGGGTCAGCAGCTGGTACAGCGTCACGCCCAGTGCAAACAGGTCGCTTTGCGCGTCGGGCAGTTCCTCGGCAGCGTCCACACCGGTGCTGCTGAAACCCCACTGCTCGGGATTGATGAAGCTGGGCGTGCCCGCATGCAGTTTGCGCACGGCATCGGGCTCGCGGCCGCTCAGGGCCACGCCCAGGTCCAACAGCCGCAACACCCCGTCTTCGCCCTGGTGCAGGTTGCCGGGTTTGATGTCGCGGTGGATCACGCACTGCCGGTGCAGCTGGCCCAGCGCGCGCGCTGTCTGCGTGGCCACGCCCAGCACCTGCGCGATGCTGAACTTGTAGCCGGTGTCGAGTTGCTGCTGCAGCGTCTCGCCGCTGTGCCAGTCGTAGAGCAGGTAGAAGGCACTGCGCTCCTGCCCCGTTGGCAGCCGCTCGTGCAGGTTGACCAGGTGCGGGGCAGCCCGGCCTGACTGCATGCGCATGGCGAGCCACGCTTCGTGCGCCAGCATGGCGCACTCCTCTTCGTCATGGGCACGGGCCGGGTTCAGCGTCTTGAGGGCATACAGCGCGCGCGTGTGGGGGTCGCGCATCTGGTAGAGCACGTGGATGCCGTTGTCGGCCACGGGGGCCGTCACCGTGAGGCCGTCCATCGCGTCCCCCACTTTCAGGCGGGGCGGGACGGGCAAGGCACGGGCCATGCGGTTGAAGTCCTGCAGTGTCGCGTCGAGCAGGCCGCGCACATGCACCACCACCGCCGTGACGTTGTCGTCGCTGCCGGCTGCCAGGGCCGCATCGACCAGGGCCTGGCTGGCAATCTGCGCGCCGTCCGGTTCACGGGCGCCGGCAAAGCCCTGCAGCTGCGCGTCGCGCACCACGCCGTGCACACCGTCTGTGAGCAGCACGAACACATCGCCCACCTGCAGGTCGCCCTGCATGTAATCCACCACCACATGGTCTTCCGCACCCACCGATCGCAGCAGCTGGTGGCGGAAATCGGGGTGGTCGACCACATGGTCGTGCGTGAGTTGCTGGAGCACACCGCCGCGCAGCAGATAGGCCCGCGAATCGCCCACATGGGCCAGCGTGTACGACTGCCCCCGCAGCACCAGCGCCGTGAGGGTGGTCAGCCCGACCACGGGCTTGCGGCGCTGGTTGATGCCGGCCAGCCAGGCGTTTTGCGCGCCGATGATGCGGTCCAGCGCGACGGTGGTGTCCCAGGTTTCGGGCGTGCCGTAGTAGTCGCGGACCACGCTGGTCACCGTGGTCTGGGCTGCCTCCCGGCCCATGCCGCCGGTGGTGACGCCGTCGGCGATCGCCACGATGGATCCCATGGTCTCGCGCCCGGGCTCGGGCAGCATGGCGGCACAAAAGTCTTCGTTGCTGCTTTTACGGCCTGCCAGCGTGGCAAAGCCAATGTCGAGGTCAAATGCCATGCACCAATATAAGCAAGTTCAATGCCCGTTTTTGGTGCAATGCAACAAAGCACGTATGACGGGCTCTACCCCACCAGCATCTGCATGCTGTGCTCGTACTGTGCCGACAGGTTTTCAAACACATCGAGCAGGTCCTCGCTGGCGCTGGCCAGGCTCTCCAGCCGCCGGGCATCCGCTGCGCTGCCCAGGGCCGCAGCACCGGCGCGCATTTGCGCCCAACCGGCAGCCGCGCGCTCGAGTGACCGGCGGATGTCCGGGCTGGTGAGGGGAATCCCGTTCAGGTAGTGCAAAGCCTGCTCGAAAGCGACGATGCATTCAGCGCGCCCGGCCTCGCTGCGCGCCAGGCTGAGCCGGTCGCCCACGACCTGCAGCAGGGCATATTTGGCAAAGCGCTGGCTCAGCATGCGCTGGCGGCCGGCCACGTTCAGCACCTGCAGCGGCGGCATGGCAGCGGCGCTTTCCAGGCTGCTGGTCATTCGCTCGGCCTCCTGGAGCAGCCGCTCGGCCAATTCGTCCAGATGCGCCACGTCGACAGGTTGCGGCGCCTCCTGCAGGGCGGCCTTGAGGCGGGCCCAGGTCACGGAAACCTGCCCCAGCAGGTCGCCAAAAGTCGGCTGCGACAGGCTTTTACCCAAGGCGGCAATGTTGGCATCCACACGCAGCACCGACTCCTCCAGCAATTCGGGAACGCGCAGGGTCTGGACACCGGCCAGCCGCAGCAACGCCAGCTTCACCAAGCGCTGCGACAGCATGCGCAACTGGCCGGAGCGGTTGACGTCCTCGGCAAAGCGGGCCGAGTGGATGATGTGCCGGGAAACCTGCCCCAGGCGCTGGTTGGTGTGCATGGAAGCGGTCCGCAGGATCTGGAAAGCCTCGTCATCCGACAGTTGCCGGGCATGCATCAGGATGCCCTTGGCGCGGTCCACCACCTTGCGCTCTTCCAGCCGACTGGAGACGTCCTGCAGCTGCGCACGCAAGGCCTGTTCGCGGGCAAACCGCGCCTGCGCCAGGTGGATCAGCGGCCGCAGGCGCTGCTGCGCATAGCCATGGACCACATAGGCGTGCACACCGGCTTCCAGCGCACGCGTGATTTTCCCGGCGTCCACGTCGCTGGTGAACACGATGACGGGGCAAGGCGCCGTCTCGGCAAGGGTCTGCAGCATCTTGAAAAGCTCTTCTCCCGGCGCCGGGTCGTGGCACATCACCACGCCCGGCGACTGGCGCAGTACTTCCTGCACCACTTTGCTGCGCTCGCTGACCGGGCCGAGCACCTCGATACCCGCCGCTTCGAGGTCGGATACCAGGGACTGGGGGCCGGCAGGGCCGTTCACGTGGAGCAAGGCGGACGTCATGTAAATCGGGGAATTCAGAGGGAAAAACAGGCTGGACAGCACGCAAGTCGCGCGCCACGCCAGCACCCGGGCAGCAACAGCTCAATGATATGGCACAAGTTTTGCATTGACTCCTGCGGGCGTAACGAAGCGCTCCAACTTAGCGAAAGCACTGCGGGTTCTGCGCACAACGACGTGCGCAATGGTGTGCCTCACACCGGGCTGACAGCCCGGGTCCCTGACAACCGGGAGAGAGCATCATGATTTTCAACACCCTTTCAAGCCGCCCGGCGAACCAGGCCGCGGCCACCCGTCTGAATCACCGCGCCTTGCGCACGAGCGGCCGCAGCTTCGCGCCGGCCGTGGCATGACGTTTGCACCCATGACTTCCAACACGACTTCGAACCTCCCTGGAGCAGCCCCATGAAAAAATCACGACTGGTAATGATCGGTAACGGCATGGCGGGTGTGCGCACCATCGAGGAGCTGCTGAAGGTTGCGCCCGAGCTGTACGACATCACGGTGTTTGGCGCCGAGCCACACCCCAACTACAACCGCATCCTGCTGTCGCCGGTGCTCGCCGGCGAGCAGACGCTCGACGAGATCGTGCTCAACAGTTGGGACTGGTACAAAGACAACCACATCACGCTGCACGCAGGCAAGAAGGTGGTGGAGGTGGACCGCATCAAGCGCATCGTGCGCGCCGTCGATGCGGAAGGCGCCGTCACCGAAGCGGAATACGACCGCCTGCTGATGTGCACCGGCTCCAACCCCTTCATCCTGCCGATTCCGGGCAAGGACCTGAAGGGCGTGATCGCCTACCGAGACATCGCCGACACCAACGAGATGATCGAGACGGCGAAAAAATACAAGAAAGCCGTGGTCATCGGCGGCGGTCTGCTCGGCCTCGAAGCGGCCAACGGCCTGATGCTGCGCGGCATGGAGGTCAGCGTGGTGCACGTGATGCCCACACTGATGGAACGCCAACTCGACAGCGTCGCCGGCAAACTGCTGCAGAAGTCGCTGGAAGACCGCGGCCTGAAGTTCCTGATGGGCGCGCAGACGCAGGAGCTCGTTGGCGGCCAGGACGGCCGCGTCACCGCCATCAAGTTCAAGGACGGCACCGAGCTGCCTGCAGACCTGGTGGTGATGGCCGTCGGCATCCGCCCCAACACGCAGCTGGCCGAAGCCATGCGCCTGCATTGCAACAAGGGCATCGTGGTCAACGACACCATGCAGACCGTGACCGACGCCCGCATCTACAGCGTGGGCGAATGCGCAGCGCACCGCGGCATTGCCTATGGTCTGGTGGCGCCGCTGTTCGAGCAGGCCAAGGTGGCGGCCAACCATCTGGCGCAGTTCGGCATTGGCCGCTACAGCGGCTCGCTGACCTCGACCAAGCTCAAAGTGACGGGCATCGACCTCTTCAGCGCCGGCGACTTCATGGGCAGCGAAGGCGCCGAAGAAATCGTGATGAGCGACCCGTTTGGCGGTGTCTACAAGAAGCTGGTCATCAAGGACGACAAACTGGTGGGCGCCTGCCTCTACGGCGACACGGTTGACGGCAGCTACTACTTCAAGCTGCTGCGCGACGGCCGCAGCGTGGCCGACATCCGCGACAAGCTGATGTTCGGCGAGTCCAACATCGGCGACGCCGGCCACGAAGGCCACAACAAGGCAGCGGGCATGCCCGACACCGCAGAAGTCTGCGGCTGCAACGGCGTGAACAAGGGCACCATCTGCAAGGCCATCAAGGAAAAAGGCCTGTTCACGCTGGACGAAGTGCGCAAGCACACCAAGGCCAGCGCATCGTGCGGCTCCTGCACCGGCCTGGTCGAACAGATCCTGATGTTCACCGCCGGCGGCGACTACTCCGCCACGCCCAAGTTGAAAGCCATGTGCGGCTGCACCGACCACGGCCACCAGGCCGTGCGCGACGCGATCCGCGCCAACAAGCTGCTCACCATTGCCGACGTCTACAAGTTCCTGGAGTGGCGCACGCCCAACGGCTGCGCAAGCTGCCGACCGGCCGTCAACTACTACCTCATCAGCACCTGGCCGAAAGAAGCCAAGGACGACCCGCAAAGCCGCTTCATCAACGAACGCAGCCACGCGAATATCCAGAAAGACGGCACCTACAGCGTGATTCCGCGCATGTGGGGTGGCGAGACCACGGCCAGCGAACTGCGCCGCATTGCCGACGCGGTCGACAAGTACAAGATTCCGACCGTCAAGGTCACTGGCGGCCAGCGCATCGATCTGTTGGGCGTGAAGAAGGAAGACCTGCAGAACGTCTGGAAAGACATCGGCATGCCCTCCGGCCACGCCTACGCCAAGGCGCTGCGCACGGTGAAGACCTGCGTGGGCAGCGAGTGGTGCCGCATGGGCACCCAGGACAGCACGCAAATGGGCAAGGACCTGGAGCGCGCGATGTGGCGCATGTACGCCCCGCACAAGGTGAAGTTCGCCGTCAGCGGCTGCCCGCGCAACTGCGCCGAGTCCGGCATCAAGGACGTGGGCATCATCGGCGTCGATTCGGGCTGGGAGATGTACATCGCCGGCAACGGCGGCATCAAGACCGAGGTGGCCCACTTCCTGACCAAGCTGAAAACAGCGGCGGAAGTGCTGGAGTACACCGGCGCCTTCTGCGAGCTCTATCGCCAGGAAGGCTGGTACCTCGAGCGCACGGTGCACTATGTGAACCGCGTCGGCCTCGACTATGTGAAAAAGCGCATCCTGGAAGACCACGAAGGCCGAAAGGCGCTGTGGGAACGCCTGCAGTTCGCGCTCGATGGCGAGCCGGATCCCTGGTTCGAGCTCAAGGAAGCGTCCGTCGACACCCGCCAGTTTGAAAAACTCCCGGCCTGACCACTTGCAGGAACCTGACATGACTGAATGGAAAAAAATCTGCCTGGTGACCGACATTCCGGTGCTCGGCTCCCGCCGCGTGGCACGGCCCCAGGGCCTGGATGTGGCGGTGTTCCGCAACGACCAGGACGGCGTGTTCGCACTGCTCGACCGTTGCCCGCACAAGGGCGGACCGCTCAGCCAGGGCATTGTGTTCGGCACCAGCGTGGCCTGCCCGTTGCACAACTGGACCATTGACCTGGAGGGCGGCTGCGCCAAGGCGCCGGACGAGGGTTGCACACCGAAATTCACCTGCAAGGTGGAAGCCGGACAGGTGTTTCTCGATGCCGCCGAACTGGACACGCTGGCGCTGGACCTGACCCGGCCGCGCGCCGGCCCCGGCGCCACCCATGGTGCGCTGGGTGACCAGACCTTCGACGTGCAGACGCCGCACACTGCATGACCACCTACCCCGTTCGCCCTGAGCCTGTCGAAGCGTCCTTCGTCCAGGCTCGGGACAGGCTTCGACAAGCTCAGCCCGAACGGTTTTCAGCACGCGAAACGCGCTCAGAAACCCGGTCCGCTTGCCCCTGCTGCGATCTTGCAGCTGGCGCTGCTGATCGCCTGGCGATAGCGTTGAAACACCGCAGCAGGGGCAACACATGACGCGCGAAACGCGATCGACCTGCCCCTACTGCGGTGTGGGCTGTGGCGTGATCATCGAATCGCAGGGAGACCAGATCACCGGCGTGCGCGGCGACCCGGACCACCCGGCCAACTTCGGCCGGTTGTGCACCAAGGGCTCGACGCTGGCGCTCACGGCGTCGGCTGAGGTCACGCGCCACACCCGGCTGCTGCAGCCGATGCAGCGCATGAATCGTCATGAGGCGCCAAGACCGGTCAGCTGGGACCACGCGCTGGGCTTTGCCAGCGAACGTTTTGCCCGCATCATCACCGAGCATGGGCCCGATGCGGTGGGCTTTTATATTTCCGGCCAGTTGCTGACCGAAGACTATTACGTCTTCAACAAGCTCGCCAAGGGGCTGATTGGCACCAACAACGTCGACACCAACTCACGCCTGTGCATGAGCAGCGCCGTGGCAGGCTACAAGCAGACACTGGGCGCCGATGCGCCGCCGAGCTGCTATGACGACGTCAACCACGCGCAGTGCATCTTCATCGTCGGCAGCAACACAGCCTATGCCCACCCGGTGCTGTTCCGCCGCATTGAAGACGCCAAGACGGCCAACCCGGCACTCAAAATCATCTTCTGCGACCCGCGCCGCACCGACACGGCCGAGATTGCCGACCTCTACCTGCCCATCCAGCCCGGCACCGATGTGTCGCTCTTCAACGGCCTGCTGCACATCATGCTGTGGGAAGGCTGGACCGACAACGCCTGGATTGCCGCCCATACCACTGGCTTTGAGGCGCTCAAGGCCACGGTGCGCGACTACACGCCCGACCTGGTGGCCGAGACCTGCGGCATCAAAAAGGACGACCTCTTCGCCGCCGCCAGAATGTTTGCCACCTCCAAGGCCACGCTCAGCCTGTATTGCCAGGGCCTGAACCAGTCGAGCAGCGGCACTGCCAAGAACGCGGCGCTGATCAACCTGCATCTGGCCACGGCGCAGATTGGCAAACCTGGCGCGGGTCCGTTCTCGCTGACCGGTCAGCCCAATGCCATGGGCGGCCGCGAAGTCGGCGGCCTGGCCAACCTGTTGAGCGCGCACCGCGACCTGGCCAACCCGGACCACCGCGCAGAAATCGCCGCGCTCTGGGGCGTCACCTCGGTGCCGGAGAAGCCAGGCAAAACAGCGGTGGAGATGTTCCAGGCCGCCGCCGACGGCGAGATCAAGGCACTGTGGATTGCCTGCACCAACCCGGCCCAATCGATGCCCGACCAGGCCACGGTGCGCCGTGCGATGGAACGCGCCGAACTGGTCATCGTGCAGGAAGCCTTTGCCACCACCTCCAGTTGCGACTACGCCGATCTGCTGCTGCCCGCCACCACCTGGGGCGAGAAAACCGGCACCGTGACCAACAGCGAACGCCGCATCAGCCGGGTTCGCCCGGCCGTCGCGGCCCCCGGCGCCACACGCCACGACTGGTCGATTGCGATGGACTTCGCCCTGCGGCTGGAAAAGCGGCTGCCGCCCCGCAGCACGGCGGGCCAGAGCCTCTTCCCCTACCCTGTCGACGACGAAGCCGCGGGCGTCGAGGCGATCTGGAACGAGCACCGCGAATCCACCCGCGGGCGCGACCTTGACATCACCGGCATGAGCTATGCCCTGCTGGAGCAGGCGCCGCTGCAGTGGCCGCTGAAATCCGGCGACACGGTGGGCAAGGTCCGGCTGTACGAAGACGGTATCTTCCCCACCGCCGACGGCAAGGCCCGCTTCGCCAACACGGTGTACAAGCCCGTGGCCGAGGCACGCGAATCCCGTTTCCCGTTCTCGCTCACCACGGGCCGGCTGCGCGACCAGTGGCATGGCATGAGCCGCACCGGCACGCTGGGCCGCCTGTTCGGTCATGTGCCCGAGCCTTCGGTGCAGATGAACGAACAGGACATGGCGCGCCGGCTGCTCAAGGACGGCGACCTGGTGCACGTCACGTCCAAACGCGGCTCCATCGTGGTGCCGGTCCAGTCGTCGGCGGAAGTGGCGCCCAGCCAGGCCTTCATCGCCATGCACTGGGGCGCCGAATACCTGAGCGGGCAGTCCAGCAACCGCCTGCCGCTGGCCGGCGTGAATGCCCTCACCACCTCCGCCTACTGCCCCACGTCGAAGCAGCCCGAACTCAAGCATGCGGCCGTGAAGATCCTCAAGGCCGAGATGCCCTGGACCCTGATGGCCATGGCCTGGCTGCCGGGCAGCGATGCCCTGGCCGCACGCGAGCAGCTCAAGGCGCTGATGGCCGCTTTTCCGTTCACCAGCTGTGTGCCGTTTTCCAGCCAAACCGCCTTGAGCGACCACAACCGCGAACGGACCGGCGTGCTGTTCCGGGCGGCATCGCATGACGCCCCCGCCGATGCCGTGCTGCAGTCGCTGGAGAAGGTGCTCGGTCTGGACGGGGCCGATGCATTGCGCTATGTCGACCACAAGAAAGGCCAGCGGCGCACCGTGCGACTGGTACGCGACGGTGACCAGGCGCGGCTGGCCGGCTTCGTGCTGGCGGGCGACACCAGCGCGCAGGCCTGGATCAAGACCCTGCTGCAGGACGAATTGCCTGCCCAGGCCTACGGCCGCCTGCTGTTGCTGCCGGGCGCCAAACCGCCCGCGGCCGTGACCGATTCCATGAAGGGGCGCGGCAAGCTGGTGTGCACCTGCTTCAACGTCAGCGACACCGCCATCGACGCCCACCTCGCGCTGGTGAATGCCGGCGGTGGTGGCGCCGGCTACCTGGGCACCGACGAAGAGCGGCTCGCCTCGTTGCAAGGCACGCTCAAATGCGGCACCAACTGCGGCTCCTGCGTGCCCGAACTCAAACGCCGCATCCGCTCCGCACACAGCGCGTCCGGGCAGACGCCTGGTACACCTGAGCGGATGGTGATTCCCATCAAGCAACTGGCGTGAAGCCCAATGAGGCGTCTCTCTTCAAACCTGTCCTTCGACAAGCTCAGGACGAACGGAATTAACCAAAGGAAAGATAGGGGAGGGCAGGTATTCATACCAGCAGGGGCCGCGGGACTGGCTCCGCCAGACCGCAGGCGCAGCGGCCCCCTCGGGGGGCAGGGAGTTACGCGAAGCGAACGACCGTGGGGGCTCAATCCGTGGCCGTGGAACCGGCTTAGCCGGGCCACAGGCGGACGGCCCCCTCGGGGGGCAGGGAGTTACGCGAAGCGAACGACCGTGGGGGCTCACTACCTCGGGGCGATAATTGGTCATGGGGATTAGTCAATACATCAAGGAAATCGGCCGCGGCAAGGACGGCGCACGTGCCCTGTCACGCGAGCAGGCCACCGACCTCCTCGGCCAGGTGCTCGACGGCCAGGTCACCGACCTCGAAATCGGGGGCTTTTGCCTCGCCATGCGCATCAAGGGCGAAACGCCCCATGAAATGGCCGGCTTTCTGGATGCAGTCCATCAGCGTCTGCACAAACTGCCAGCGGGAGACGCGCCGACCGTGGTGCTGCCCACCTACAACGGCGCGCGCAAGCTTCCCGTCCTCACACCTCTGCTGGCACTGCTGCTGGCCCGTGAGGGGGTGCCGGTGCTGGTGCATGGCACACCCACCGAGTCCAAGCGGGTGTTTGCCTCCGAGGTGCTGCTGGCTCTGGGCATTCCGGCGCAAACCACGGTGCAGGCCATCGCGCCGGGCACGGTGCAGTTTGTCCCCACCGAGGTCATGCTGCCTGCCCTGAAGCGCCTGCTGGACGTGCGCCGTGCCGTGGGTCTGCGCAATCCGGCGCACAGTTTGGTGAAGATCATGAACCCCTGCGCCGGCCGCAGCCTGATCGTCAGCAGCTACACCCACCCGGAATACGCGGTGTCGATGGCGCAGACCTTTGAACAGGTGGGCGCCGACGCCCTGCTGCTGCGCGGCACCGAGGGCGAGGTCGTGGCCGACCCGCGCCGCATGCCGCAGATGGACGGTTTTCTGGCCGGTCAGCGCACACGGCTGCAGGAGGCTCAGCCCGGCAGCCTGGCCTCGGTGCCGGACCTGCCCAAGACAGTAGACGCGGCCCTCACCGCGGAATACATTCAGGATGTGCTGGCCCATCGGCAGCCCGTACCTGCCCCCATCGCCAGGCAGGTGGAACACATCTTGCATCTGGTTTCGCAGATCACACACCCATCATGAACCACGGAAAAGTCACTCTCGTAGGCGCAGGTCCCGGCGACCCGGAACTGCTCACACTCAAGGCGCTCAAGGCGATCCAGGGCGCCTCGGTGTTGCTGGTCGACGACCTGGTGAGCGACGAGATCGTGGCCTTCGCACCGGCAGACGCACGCATCGTGCACGTGGGCAAGCGCGGCGGCTGCAAGTCCACGCCGCAGGCCTTCATCGAAAAACTCATGCTGATGGCTGCGCGCGAGGGCGAATCCGTGGTGCGCCTCAAGGGTGGCGACCCCTTCATCTTCGGCCGGGGCGGCGAGGAAGTCGAGCACCTGCGCGCAGCGGGCATCGCGGTGGAAGTCATCAACGGCATCACGTCAGGCCTGGCGGCGGTCACCTCACTGGGTGTGCCGCTCACCCACCGCGAACATGCGCACGGT
The DNA here is from genome assembly GCA_966112355.1 of uncultured Polaromonas sp. Classification (GTDB taxonomy): domain Bacteria; phylum Pseudomonadota; class Gammaproteobacteria; order Burkholderiales; family Burkholderiaceae_C; genus Polaromonas. The sequence goes on along the minus strand of CBHWCZ010000009.1, from coordinate 90,656 downwards.
GTGGTCTTTGTCACCGGACACGCCAAACCCGGCGACGAGGGCACGGACTGGCGGGCGCTCGCCGCCACGGCGCACAGCGCCCGGTTGACGCTGGTGATCTACATGGGCGTGAGCGGTGCCGAGCGCATCCAGGCCGAGCTGCTCACCGGCTTGCCGGCGGCAACACCGGTGGCGGTGATCCAGAGTGCCTCTCTGCCGTCCCAGCGCCACATCACCACCACGCTGGGCGAGCTGGCAAGCGCCATTGCCGAGGCCGGCCTGGCCAGCCCGTCGGTGATTGTGGTGGGCGATGTCATCAGTGGTGTGGCGCTCGCTGCGTCGCATCCAGGCACCGCTGCAGACGTCCGGGTCGCCTGAGCGGCAACGCTGGCGTGCCTGCCAGCCAACGGTCGAAACAGGGGCTTCTGCCCTGCGCTGTCATTGCTCGGTCACGCACCGTCAATAATCTCGGAAGTTTTGTTTCACCGGGATCCTGCATGGTCACACGTTTTCTCTTTCGGGCGCTGCTCGCGCTCGGCCTCACCATGGGCCTGGGCGGCGCACAGGCCCAGACTTTCTCCTTCGGCCTGTGGGGCGACATGCCCTACAAAAAAGCCGGCGACGACGCCAGACTCCCTGCGGTGCTGCACAGCATCAACCAGTCGGACATCGCTTTTTCCATCTACGACGGCGACATCAAGGACGGCAGCTCGGAATGCACGGACGCGCTCTACGCCCAGGCGCTGGCCATGTTCGGGCAGTTGAGGAAACCCGTGGTCTATGTGCCCGGCGACAACGAGTGGACCGACTGCCACCGCCTCAACAACGGCGGCTACGATGCACTGGAGCGTCTGGCCTACCTGCGCAAGACCATGTTTCCCACGGCCAGCAGCCTGGGTCAGCGGCAGATGCCGCTGCTGCACCAGGGCAGGCCCGGCGAGAAGTTCTACGAGAACACCCGCTTCAGCCGAGGCCGCGTGGTGTTTGTGGGGCTGAACATGCCCGGCAGCAACAACAACAAAATCCTCGACGACAAGGATTGCACCTACAAGAGCGCCCGCACAGCCGCGCAGTGCGAAGCCAGCAACGCGGAATACCTGGAGCGCGACGCCGCCAATGTGCTTTGGCTGCAGCAGGCCTTCCAGGCGGCAAAGGACCAAAAGGCCGTGGGCATCGTGCTGGTCACGCAGGCCGACCCGGGCTTTGACCTGCCCGAGACGGAAGATGTCGATGAAAGCCAGGCGCCGCGCTTCAGCGGCTACCGCCATTTCATCGACCAGGTGGTCGCCGAGACCGAGCAGTTCAAGGGGCAGGTGCTCTATGTGCACGGGGACACGCACTTCTTCAAGATGGACAAGCCCCTGTACAGCCCCACCCGCGTGCTGCCCAACCTCACGCGGCTGCAGACCTTTGGCAGCCCGGTGCTGCACTGGGTGCGTGTCACCGTCAATGCCCGGGACCCGAATGTGTTCACCGTTCACCCGGTGATGGTCAAGCCGTAGGCAGCCGGCGCGCCGGCCTGTACGGTGCTACCCGTGCGGCAGGAGGCAAAGCTACACTTTCGGCTTTGCACCGACCAAGACACCCTGCCGCCATGCACGCCCCTGACCCCCCGACGCCCACGGGGAGCCCCGCTTGACCCACCACTTTGACGCCGTCGTGATCGGCGCGGGGGCGGCCGGCCTGTTCTGTGCCGCGCAGGCGGGCCAGCGCGGGCTGAAGGTGCTGCTGATCGACCACAGCGAGAAGGTGGCCGAGAAAATCCGCATCTCGGGGGGCGGCCGCTGCAACTTCACCAACATCGGCACCAGCCCGGCCAACTTCCTCGGCGAGAACCCGCACTTTTGCCGCTCGGCGCTGTCACGCTACACGCCGCAGGACTTCATCGCGCTGCTGCAGCGGCACCAGATCCCCTTCCACGAAAAGCACAAGGGACAGCTCTTTTGCGACCGCTCCGCGGAAGACGTCATCAACCTGCTGCTGGCCGAATGCGATGCCGGGCAGGTCACGCGCTGGCAGCCTTGCCAGGTGCAAGGCGTCTCCAGCACCGGCGACGCCGAGGCGCCGCGCTATGACATCCACAGTGACCGCGGGCTCATCACCACATCCCAGGTGGTGATCGCCACCGGCGGCCTGTCGATTCCCAAGATCGGCGCCACCGACTTCGGCTACCGCATCGCCCGTCAGTTCGGGTTGCGCCTGGTCACGCCCCGCCCGGCCCTGGTGCCGCTGACCTTCGACGCCGACGCCTGGCTGCCCTATGCGCAACTGGCAGGGCTCGCGCTACCCGTGCTGATCGACACCAGCCCGCCAGATGCCACGCCCAAACAGCGCAAAAAGGCCGTGGTGTTCGCCGAAGACCTGCTGTTCACCCACCGCGGCCTGAGCGGGCCCGCCGTGCTGCAGATTTCCAGCTTCTGGCAGGAAGGCCAGCCCATCCACATCAATCTGGCGCCGGGGGTGGACCTGCCCACCCTGCTGCTGCGGGCCAAGACCACCTCGAAAAAGCTGATTGCCAACGAACTGGCCAGCCTGGTGCCCAACCGGCTGGCCGACACCTGGACAGCGCAGAACCCGGCCCTGCAACGCCCCATCTGCGACGCCACCGACAAATCCCTGCAAAGCCTGGCCGAGCAACTGGCCGACTGGGCGCTGCTGCCCAACGGCTCCGAAGGCTACCGCAAGGCCGAGGTCACGGTGGGAGGGGTCGACACGCGTGATCTGTCGTCCCAAACGATGGAATCGAAGCAGCCGGGCCTCTATTTCATCGGCGAAGTGGTGGATGTGACCGGCTGGCTGGGCGGTTACAACTTCCAGTGGGCGTGGGCCTCGGCCCACGCCTGCGCCATGGCGCTTGCCACTGCAAAAGCCACGGCAGCCGCCTGAGCCCGCCATCCAGCAGGGCCGCGGAACTGGCCTGGCAGTGACGTTTCAACCCTGCAAGCATTCGGGTGCAAACGCATCCGACCAGGTGCAGGCACCAGCACCGACCGGGATTTCATCAGGACTGGTAATGAGCGCACAGGGTTTCAATCAGCGCCTGTGCATAGGCTGGCAGGGCAACCCGGTCACGCACCAGGATATAGCGCTCGCGCACGCTCCATTCGTCGGTGAGTTCGACCAGCGCCAGATTCATGGTCTCGCGGTTGCGCCGGGCGGCTGATTCCGGCACGATGCCGACCCCTACACCACTGCCTATCATGCGGCACATTGCATCAAAACTGGCAAGCTGGATGCGCAGCTTCAGCGGTTTACCAAGCGACTCGGTCACCGTGGTCAGAAAGTTCTGTAGCGTGCTGCCATGGTGCATGCCCACAGCATCCTCGTCCAGAGTTTCGGCAAAGGCGATGGTCTCGCGCGCCGCCAGGCGATGCTGGCGTGAGGTCACCAGCACCAGACGGTCGGTGCTGAAATGAATCGCATGCAGCCCCAGCGTGTCGACCTGGCCGGCCACAATGCCGATGTCAGCGCGGCCATCCAGCACGCCTCGGGCGATCTCGGCGTTTGGTTTTTCCTGAAGGTCTATATTCACCCGGGGGTTGTCCGCCAGGAAGCCGGGGAGGATTTCCGGCAGGAAATCCGTGACAGCCGTGGTATTGGCGAAAACCCGCACATGGCCCCGCAGGCCCCCGCCATATTCCTGCAGGTCGAAGCGCAACTGGTCCATCTGGCGCAGGACGCCGCGCGCGTGATGCAAAAACGCCTCACCGGGCGGCGTCAGGCGCACGCCGCGGGCCTCCCTGTAAAGCAGGGGCTGGCCTGACTGGACTTCAAGCGATTTGATCCGCGCGCTGGCCGCCGCCAGCGAAAGATGCTGTCGCTGCGCGGCACGCGTCAGACTGCCCTCATCGGCCGTCAGAACGAAAAGTCTCAAATCCGTGAGATCCAGTTTCATCGTTCCATCCTAGCGTAAACCCTGTAAATCCTTCGAAATTTCCGAAGCCCTGGTTTTGAAATGAGTGATTGTGCTGGCCGTTGGGAGGGGCGACCATCACGGCCTGATTCCAACGAGGAGACAACATGACACGACTGAAATCACTGGCAGCGCTGGCGGTCATGGCCCTGAGTACCGGTCTGGCCATGGCGCAAGAGAAACCGGCAGAACTGAAAATCGGCATCACCACGTTCACCTCGGGTGCAGCGTCCGTGTTTGGGGTGCCAGCCAAGGCGGCAGCCGAGCTGCTGATTGAGGACATCAACGCCAAGGGCGGTGTCGGTGGCGTCAAGCTGTCGGCCACCTTCATCGACGAGGGCATTGGCGGTGACAAGCTGCTCAGCGAATACCGGCGGCTGGTGCAGGAACAGGGCGTTCGCACCATGCTGTCGGCCATCTCCAGCGGCAACTGCAACGTTGTGGCACCCGTCGCGGAGGACCTGAAAGTCCTGAATGTGATGTGGGACTGCGGCACCGAAAAAGTGCTGGAGGACAGGCGCTACAAGTACGTGGTGCGCACGCAGGCCAATGCCACCACCGAGATGGTGGCGACGGTGATTTACCTGCTCAAGACCCGGCCCAATTTCTCAACCATTGCAGTCGTCAACCAGGACTACGCCTGGGGCCGCGATTCGTGGGAGATTTTCCTCAACACGCTCAAGGCGTTCAAGCCTGACGTCAAAGTGGTGGCCGAGATGTTCCCGAAACTGGGTGCATCGGACTTCTCCACCGAAATCAGCCGCCTGCAGGCGCTTCGTCCGGATGTGGTGCTGAACACGTCGTGGGGCGGCGACCTGGACACATTCGTGCGCCAGGCAGCGCAGCGCGGATTGTTCAACCAGGGGGCCACCATGGTGCTGCCGCTGGCCGAAAGCTCGCTGGAGCGACTGGGCACAACCATGCCCGAAGGCGTGATCGTCGGCGCGCGCGGTGACCATTATTTCCTGCATCCGGAAACCAGAGACGAACCCAGGCACAAGGAGTTTGTCGCCAAGTTCCGTGCAAAAACCGGCGCCTATCCGATCTATCCGACCTATCACATGGCGCAGGCTCTCGAGGGTTTGAAAAATGGTTACGAGAACGCCATCAAAGCCAACGGAGGGAAATGGCCGACGACCGAACAGGTGGCTGAAGCCATGCGCAAGATGGAATTCAGGGCCTATGGCCGCCCGATCAGCATGCGCGAAGACGGCCAGGGCCAGGAGGCCCAGTTGCTCGGCATCACCAAGCGGGTTCCCCAGTACCCGTTCGCCGTGATGGACAAGATGATGCTGATACCGGCTGATCTGGTCAGTACGCCGGTGGGCCAGAAGTCAACCGCGTGGGTGAAGTTGATCAGGTCAGATGTGCTGCAGAGCGACCGCTTGAAAAGCTACAGCTTCCAGTGACGTGATCCGGCGTGAGCTCACTGCAGGGCGGTGAGCCAGCGCCCTCTTCTGCCCCTTCCTTCCTGGTGTTGCCCCTGTCGGGGCTCCACTTTGCACCCCCCGTCATTTCAAGACTGACCCGCTCCTCATGAATGCCAGCCTGTTTGCCCTCGCAGTGATGGACGGCGTATCCTACGCCGCGCTGCTGTTTCTCGTGGCGCTGGGGCTGACGCTGATTTTTGGCGTCATGCGCATTCTCAACATCGCGCATGGCAGCCTGTATGCCTGGGGCGGCTACTTCGCGGCCACGCTCGGCCTGGCCATCGGCAAGTTCGGCCTGTCGCCATGGCTGGGGTTGCCCGCCCTGCTTGTGGCGGCGCTGGTGATTGGGGGGCTGCTGGGAACGGTTCTGGAATACGCGCTGCTGCGACGCATCCTCGACAAGGATCCCATTCTCCAGTTGCTGGTCACATTCGCCGCCTTCATGGTGCTCGAAGACCTGCAGCGGATGATCTGGGGCGTACAGCCGGTTTTTGTGTCTGAGGTGGTCACACAGCTCGGCACGATCAGTGTGGCCGGCGTGACCTACACCCGTTACCAGTTGCTGGTGTTGCCTGGCATCGCGGTCCTGGCATTTTTCGGTTTGCGGTGGTTTCTGGAGCGTACAGCGCTGGGTCGCCAGGTCACCGCCGTCACCCATCACCGCGAAGTGGCAACCGCCATGGGCGTCAACACCGGCCGGGTGACCTGGCTCACCATATCTGTCGGCGCAGGGCTCGGGGCGCTGGGCGGCGCGCTGGCGTCGCCGACGACCTCCTTCACGCCGGGCATAGGCGCCGAAATGATGGTGCTGTCTTTTGCCGTGGTCGCCACCGCCGGCCTGGGGCAGATCGGCGGGGCGGCGCTGGCGGCATTGATGATCGGTCTGTCGCGTTCCTTCGCGGTGTACCTGATGCCCGAGCTTGAGGTGCTGGTGCCCTACCTGATCATGGTCGGTGTGCTGCTGATCCGGCCTGAAGGCCTTTTTTCCACCGTCGCAGCCAGGAGAATCTGATGCACTTGCGCGGGTTGGTGTGGTTGCTGGTGGCGGCCGTGATGGCAGTGGGTCTGGGCTTTCCATGGCTCAAGACACCCCTGCTTCTGGCATTGGCCAATGGCCTGGCGGTTTCGGGCGTGATTGTGCTGATCCGCGCCGGCCAGGTGTCCTTCGGCAACGCGATGTTCACCTGCCTGGCGGGTTACGCCGCGGCCTTCCTGGCACGCGCCTGGCAGCTTGATGCCGTGATCCTGATGGTGCTGAGTTGCCTCCTCGCAGCACTGGCTGGCGCGGTGATCGGCCTTTTCATCGTGCGCTACCGCGGCATCTTCTTCGGCATGCTGAACCTGGCGTTGTCCATGGTGCTCTTTTCGGTACTGGGCAAATTTGGCGGTGTCACTGGCGGTACCGACGGACTGCGCTTTGACCGGCCCACACTGGGCTTCGTCCACCTCGAGCGGGAGGGCTTCGAGACCGCGCTGCTGGTGCTGGCGCTGGGGCTGGCACTGCTGGCCGGCTGGGTGGTGCAACGCTACTTCGCCAGTGTCTCGGGACAGGCGCTGGCGGCCATCAAGACCAACGAGACGCGGCTGGAGTATCTGGGCATCTCGGCCAGACGGGTTTTCTGGGGTGGTTACGTGCTGGCAGCCAGCCTGTGCGGCCTGGGCGGCAGCCTGTTCGCCCTGACACAAGGCCTGGTCACCCCGGAAATGGGCTATTGGGTTCGTTCGGGCGAGCTTGTGTTCATCGCCATTCTCGGCGGCTCTGGCCACGTTCTCGGGGCCTTCATGGGCGCTTTTGTCTTCGAGTTCATGAAGCTCTACGCGGCGGCGTTGCTGACAGGGGCGTGGCAACTGGTGATGGGGCTGGTGCTGATTGCCATGGTGTTCGTGGCCCCGAGCGGCCTGTTCGGCATGATGGCGCGGCGCCTGCGCACGGGGAACCGCCCATGAGCGATCGTGCACTGCTGTCGACGCGCGGCCTGTCACTGTCTTTCGGTGGTGTGGTGGCCGCTGACGCCATTGATTTCAACCTCATGCCGGGTGAACGCCTGGCAGTGGTGGGACAAAACGGCGCCGGCAAAACCACTTTCATCAACATCTGCACCGGCTACCTGAAACCCACGGCCGGCCAGGTGTTCTTCAGCGGCGCCGACATCACCGGTCAGAGTCCGCGTGCGATCACGCGGCGCGGTATCGGGCGCTCCTTCCAGTTGCCGCAGGTTTTCACGGAACACACGGTGCGTGAATGCCTGATGCTGGCAGCTTCTGCGGTGCAGCAACGACGTGGCTTCATGCTGCCACTGAGCCGGGCCTTCGATACGGCCGAGGTGGATGAAACGCTGGACCTGCTGCAGCTGATGCCACGTGCCCACGATCTGGCGGGCTCCTTGCCCGAGGGACAGCGCAAATTGCTCGACGTCGCCATGGCGCTGGTGCTGAGGCCCCAGCTGATGATCATGGACGAGCCGACCAGCGGCGTTTCCACCGACGAGAAACACGGTCTGATGGCGGTTCTGATGCGGGCGCTGGACGAGCGCCAGGTCACCAGCATTTTTGTCGAGCACGACATCGACATCGTGCGGCGTTATGCCACCCGGCTGTGTGCGTGGATCGCCGGCCGGATCGCAGCCGACGGTCCGCCTGAAGACGTTCTGCGGGATCCGGTGGTGGTCAGGAACGTGATCGGCGAATGACATGCTGACCCTTGAAAACATCTCTGTCACGATTGCCGGCATTTCGGTGCTGCGCGGCATTTCGACCCAGCTGTCGCGCGGCGCCATCGTCGCCGTCGTTGGGCGCAATGGCGCCGGAAAAACCACCCTGCTGCGCCTGGTCATGGGCTTCCTGCCGCAGCATGCGGGCCGCGTCCTGCTCGATGGCCAGGACCTGTCTCTGGTGCCTGCGCGCGACCGTGCACGTCGAGGCATCGGCTATGCGCCGGAAGACCGGGTGCTGTTCCCGACGTTCAGCGTAGAGGAAAACATGCGCTTTCCGTGCGAAGTCATTGGCATGCCGCGCCGCGCCGTGGATCAGCGCCTCGCCGAGACACTGGGGATCGTCCCCGAATTGAAAGCCATGCTGCCGCGCTCCGGTGCCGCCCTGTCGGGCGGCCAGGGCAAGATGGTGGCGCTGGGCCGCGCCATCATGGCAGGCGAGCGGCTGGTGCTGCTCGACGAGCCCTTTCAGGGTCTGGCGCCAGTGCTGGCACAGCAATATTCAGCGTCACTCGAGCGACTGCGTCACGCGCGTCCCGAGCTGTGTGTGGTGATCACCGAGTCCAACCGCAGCCTGCTCAGGGACATCCCGACTCGCACACTGGTTCTGGAACGCGGTGAGCTGCAGGCCAGCGAGGCCGCTTCGGTCATGGGGCACTGAACCTCCATTCATTTCATTTTTTCATCACGGGAGTTTTCATGGCTCAGCATTTCATCAATGGCCAATGGGTGGCTGCCAGCAATGGCCAGACCCTGCCCGTCATTGACCCCAGCACCGGCGAAGTCTTTGACCAGCTGGCCCGCGGCAACGCTGCCGATATTGACCAGGCCGTGGCGGCAGCGCGGGCGGCGCTGTCTGGCCCCTGGAGCCGGATGACCGCCACCGAGCGCGGACGAATCCTGATGAGGATGTCCCAGCGCATGCTTGAGCAAGTCGAGCCCTTGGCCCGGCTGGAGGCGCGCGATACCGGCAAACCGCTGTCGCAGGCCCGCAATGACATTGTGGTGGCCGCTCGCTACTGCGAGTTTTACGGAGGGGCGGCTGACAAGGTGCATGGCCAGCAGATTCCCTATCTGGCCGACCACCATGTGGTGGTGATGCGCGAACCCTATGGAGTGACGGCCCATATCCTGCCGTGGAACTACCCTGCGCAGATGTTCGGTCGCTCCGTGGTTCCCGCGCTGGCCATGGGCAATGCCGCCGTGCTCAAACCCTCCGAAGACGCCTGCCTGACGCCGCTGGCTTTCTGCGACATCGCCCGGGAAGCCGGTTTGCCCGACGGGGCGCTCAATATTGTGACGGGCCTGGGCGAGGAAGCGGGTGCCGCCCTCACAGCCCATCACGACATCGATTTTGTGACCTTCACCGGCTCCCCCGAGGTCGGCACGCTGGTGCAAAAAGCCGCCGCCGACCGCACCCTCAAGTGCGTGCTTGAGCTTGGTGGCAAATCGCCCCAGATCGTGTTCGAGGATGCCGACCTGGACCGTGCCGCCACCATCGTGCTGAAGGCCATCACACAGAACGGGGGACAGACCTGCTCGGCAGGCAGCCGCTTGCTGGTGCAGCGCTCGATCTATGAACGCTTCGTTGGCATGGTGGTGGAGCGCTTTGCCCGGTCTTCTGCCGGCACACCAGCCATGGACCGCGATTGCGGTCCGCTGATCAATGCCAGCCAGAAGCAGCGGGTGGAGGGTTTCATCCGGCAGGCCATCGACAGCGGCATTCCGGTGCTGGCCCAGGGCCGGGTCGCCGACGGTGTTCCGCCCGGCGGCTTTTATGTGGCGCCCACGCTGTTCGGACCAGTGCCGCGCGAGCACCGTCTGGCCTGCGAGGAGGTGTTTGGGCCTGTGCTGGCCGCCATTCCGTTTGACGACGAGGACGATGCAGTGGCGCTGGCCAACGCCACCGACTTCGGCTTGCTCGCCGGCATCTGGACCCGCGACGGCGGACGCCAGACGCGCATGGCCAAGCGCATGCACTGCGGTCAGGTTTACATCAATTGCTATGGCGCAGGCGGCGGCGTGGAACTGCCGTTTGGCGGTGTCAAGCGCAGCGGCCATGGCCGTGAAAAAGGCTTTCTTGCGCTGGAAGAGTTCTGCAATGTCAAGACCGTGGTGCAGTTCCACGGCCAGTAATTGTCCATACCCATGAATGAAAGCGAGTCCAAGATGAGACTGAAAGACAAGGTGGCGATCGTGACCGGTGCGGCCAGCGGATTTGGCGCCGAAATTGCACGCCAGTACGTGGCCGAAGGGGCCAGGGTCGCCGTTGCCGACATCAACGAGGCCGGCGCGAAGGCGGTGGCCGACACGCTGGGCGCCAATGCCATCGCTGTCGCCTGTGACGTGACCCAGCGCGCTGCCATCGATGCTCTGGTGAAAAAGACGGTCGAGCAATTCGGCCGCCTTGACATCGTCATCAACAACGCGGGCTGGACCCACAGGAACCAGCCCTTGCTGGAGGTGGACGAGGCCACCTTCGACCGCGTCTACAACATCAACGTGAAATCCATCTTCCACATGACCCATGCGGTAGTGCCGCTGATGCGCAAGCAGGGCGGCGGCGTGATCCTGAACATCGGATCCACCGCGGGCATCCGGCCACGCCCAGGCCTGACCTGGTACAACAGTTCCAAGGGCGCTGTGAATCTTCTGTCGAAATCGATGGCTGTGGAGCTCGGTCCGGACAAGATTCGCGTCAATGCCATCTGCCCGGTGATGGGCGCCACCGGTTTGCTGGAATCGTTCATGGGCATGCCGGATACGCCGGAAAACCGCCAGCGATTCATCGCCACCATTCCACTGGGGCGCCTGTCGGAGCCCAAGGACATTGCCCGCGCCGCCGTCTATCTCGGCAGCGACGATGCCGAGTTCATCAGCGGTGTCGAGTTCCCGGTCGACGGCGCACGCACGGTTTGACCCTGTTTCCACCAAGGCTCTGCGACGCAGCCGCAGCGCGGAGCCGGGTTCAGTGCAACGCCGTGCATGGGTGTTCGTCGGTACGTCCATGGACGTACCGACCACTGGCGAACCACGGGTCTGCACCACATCGCCCGATCGGCAGGCCCGGGAGCGCGCCGTGTGTCGCGCATCCCGTCAGTGGACTTCAAACCGGCCCTTGCTGCGAACAAGTGATGAAGGGACCGGGGACTGCCCCGCGAAACACGTGAGCACCCTCGCCCACCCTTCCAAAAAACTGAAGCACAAGTTCTGAATTCAATGATTGCCTTCATCGGTGGCTGCGGCGACCATCGGGAACCACCAAGGAGAAAGAATGTGCAGTGAGGTCTGTCACCGGGGATCAGGTCGCCGGCTTGTCATGGTTGCCGTGCTCGTGGGCGTCTGGACTGTCGCGAGTGCTGTGTTCGCCCAGCCGGCTTATCCGAACCGGCCGATCGTCATGATCGTGCCCCAGGCCGCTGGCGGCACCAACGACATCGTGGGTCGCCTGGTGACCCAGAAGCTGGGGGAGGTATTGAACGCCTCGACTGTGGTTGAAAACCGCCCGGGTGCTGGTGGCAACATCGGCACCCAGGCTGCGGCCAGGGCGCCAAAAGACGGCTACACCCTGCTCATGACAATCAGCAGCAGCCAGGCCATCAATCCGGCGCTTTACAAGAATGCCGGCTTCGATCCGGTCCGCGATTTCAAGCCCGTCAGTCTGATCGGTGCCGTACCCAACGTGCTGCTGGTGCACCCCTCATTCCCGGCGACGTCGGTCGCTGAACTGGTTGCGCTGGCCAGAACCAGGCCGGGCCAATACCAGTACGCCTCGGCCGGCAACGGCACACTGAACCACCTGCTCGGTGAAATGCTGGGCAGCATGGCCGGCATCAACCTGCAGCATGTGCCCTACAAGGGCGTGGCCCCGGCGCTGAACGACGTGCTGGGCGGGCAACTGCCCATGCTGTTTGCCAGCCTGCCGTCGGCGCTGTCGCACATCAAGGCGGGCAAGCTGCGCCCCTTGGCTGTCAGCGGCGCCACCCGCTCGCCGGTGCTGCCCGAGGTGCCAACCATGGCCGAAACCGTGCCCGGCTACAACGGCACGTTGTGGATTGGCCTGTTCGCCCCGGCTGGTGTACCGCCCGAGGTGCTGGCCCGGCTGCAGGACGGCATGGCCAGGACGCTGGCCGCCAGGGACCTGCGCGACAAGCTGGAGCAGCAGGGCGTGGAACTGGCGGCCCCGCCCGAGCGACCGGTGACGCCGGAGCAGTTCGCCGCGGTGCTCAACGACGACATCGCCAAGTGGGCACGCATCGTCAAATCCTCTGGCGCCTCGGTCGACTGATCCAGCCGTGAGTCACCCCATCCACCGCCGCTCCGCCTGATCATGTGCACTGACACCCGCACCGTCGACGCCGCCACCCTGGCCCATTGGCAAGGCTGGGTCGGCCAGACCGAAACCCTGACGGACGAGATCACGGCTGCGCCAGTGCGCGGCCTCTCGGCCACGCTGGACCGCGACGACCCCACGCCGCTGCCCGGCAGCGCGCTGCCGCCGCTGTGGCACTGGCTTTACTTTGTCCCGCAGTCGCGCCAGTCGAACCTGGGCCCCGACGGCCATGCCAGGCGCGGCGGTTTCCTGCCGCCGGTGCCGCTGCCGCGCCGCATGTGGGCCGGCGGCCGCCTCCACTGGGAGCCAGGCAATCCGTTGGTCATCGGCGATGCGGTCCGGCGCGTCTCGCGCATCGCGTCCGTGACCCACAAGGCCGGCCGCACCGGCGACCTGGTGTTCGTGCTCGTGAAGCATGAGGTCCTGAACGCACGCGGCCGGGCGCTGACCGAAGAGCACGACATCGTCTATCGCGCGGCACCACAGGCCCCCCTACCCGGCGATCCGGTGCCAATGCCGACCGCCGCAGAACCGGGTGCCGCCTGGCAGCGCGAGATCGCGCCCGACGACGTGCTGCTGTTCCGCTATTCCGCGCTGACCTTCAACGGCCACCGCATCCACTACGACCGCCGCTATGCGACCGAAGTCGAGGGCTACCCCGGCCTGATCGTGCACGGCCCGCTGATTGCCACGCTGCTGGTGGACCTGGTGCGCCGCCACGCCACAGGCGCCTTCGTGAAAAGCTTCAGCTTCAAGGCGGTGCGACCGACCTTTGACCTGCACCCGTTCCGCCTTCACGGCCAACCGTCGGCCGATGGCCAAACCGTGAAACTCTGGGCCGCCGACCACGAAGGCTGGCTCACCATGCAAGGCACGGCTGAACTCGCCTGAGCAGCCCCTGCCACAACAAGCAACACCATGATCAAGACCGCCCCCGACCAGTACCAGGACATTCGCGACGCCGTGCGTGCGCTGTGCGCCGAGTTCCCGGACGACTACCACCGCAAGATTGACGAGCAGCGCGCCTATCCCGAGGCCTTCGTCGATGCGCTCACCAGGGCCGGCTGGCTGGCAGCGCTGATCCCCACCGAGTATGGCGGCTCCGGGCTGGGCCTGGCTGAAGCCTCGGTGATCATGGAAGAGATCAACCGCAGTGGCGGCAACTCCGGCGCCTGCCACGGCCAGATGTACAACATGGGCACGCTGCTGCGCCACGGATCCGCGGCGCAGAAGGCGCTGTATCTGCCCAAGATCGCCAGCGGCGAATGGCGACTGCAGTCGATGGGTGTGACGGAGCCCAGCACCGGCACCGACACCACCAGGATCAAGACCACGGCCATCAGGAAGGGCGACCGCTACGTCATCAATGGCCAGAAGGTCTGGATCTCGCGCGTGCAGCACTCCGACTGGATGATCCTGCTGGCGCGCACCACCCCGCTGGCCGAGGTGAGGAAGAAATCCGAGGGCATGTCGATCTTCATGGTCGATTTGCGCCAGGCCGAGAAGACCGGCATGACGGTGCGGCCGATTCCCAACATGGTGAACCACGAGACCAACGAACTGTTTTTCGAGAACCTGGAAATCCCCGAAGAAAACCTGATCGGCCAGGAGGGGATGGGCTTCAAATACATCCTGGACGGCCTGAATGCCGAGCGTACGCTGATCGCCGCCGAATGCATCGGCGACGGCTACTGGTTCCTCGACCGGGTGACCAGGTATGTGAGCGAACGCGTGGTGTTCGGCCGCCCGATCGGACAGAACCAGGGCGTGCAGTTCCCGATCGCCGAGGCTTACATCGAGGTCGAGGCCGCCAACCTGATGCGCTACAAGGCCTGCGCACTGTTCGACGCGGGCCAGCCCTGCGGCGCCGAGGCCAACATGTCCAAATACCTCGCAGCCAAGGCGAGCTGGGAGGCGGCCAATGCCTGCATCCAGTTCCACGGTGGTTTCGGCTTTGCCAATGAATACGACGTGGAACGCAAATTCCGCGAAACCCGCCTGTACCAGGTGGCCCCCATCTCCACCAACCTGATCCTGAGCTACGTGGCTGAACACCTGCTCGACATGCCGCGCTCCTTCTGACCCCGCTTCCGAGCTTGCCGATCTCCCGGAGACACCCATGACCCGACCGCTTGATGGCATCACTGTCGTTTCCCTCGAACACGCGATCGCCGCACCGTTCTGCACCCGCCAGCTGGCCGACCTCGGCGCCCGCGTGATCAAGATCGAACGCCCCGGCGCCGGGGACTTCGCGCGCGCCTATGACCAGCGGGTGCGCGGACAGGCCTCTCACTTTGTCTGGACCAACCGCTCCAAGGAAAGCCTGACGCTGGACCTCAAGCAACCGGAAGCGCTGGCGATACTCAAGGCGCTGCTGGCCAAGGCCGACGTGCTGGTGCAAAACCTCGCCCCCGGCGCCACGGCGCGCATGGGGTTGGGCTATGACGCGCTCAGCAAGGCGTATCCCGGCCTGATCGTCTGCGACATCTCAGGCTACGGTGACAACGGTCCCTACCGCGACAAGAAGGCCTACGACTTGCTGATCCAGAGCGAGGCCGGCCTGCTGTCGATCACCGGAACCCCCGAGGCGCCGTCCAAGGCGGGCAACTCGATGGCTGACATTGCCGCCGGCATGTATGCCTACACCGGCGTGCTGGCCGCGCTGCTGCAGCGAGATAAAAGGGGTGGGACCGGCAAGGGCTCGCACATCGACGTGTCCATGCTCGAGTCACTGACCGAATGGATGGGCTATCCGCTGTACTACGCCTTCGACGGCGCGCCACCGCCACCGCGCACCGCCGCTTCCCATGCCAGCATCTACCCCTATGGACCCTTCCAGGCCGGTGATGGCGGCACCGTGATGCTGGGTCTGCAAAACGAACGGGAGTGGAAGGTGTTTTGCGAGATCGTGCTGAAAAACGCGGCCCTGGCCGCCGATCCGCGCTTTGACAGCAACGCCCGCCGCAACGAGAACCGCGAGGCACTCAAGGCCATCATCCTTTCCACCTTTGGCCAGTTCAGCACTTCCGAGGTGGTGGATCGGCTGGACAAAGCACAGATCGCCAACGCCCGAATGAACAACATGGCTGATGTCTGGGCGCATCCACAGCTCAAGGCCCGCCGGCGCTGGCACAAGGTCGGCTCGCCGGCAGGCGATATTCCGGCGCTGTTGCCGCCGGGCCGCAACAGCAGCTTTGACTACCGCATGGACGCCGTGCCAGCGGTGGGGCAGCACACCGAGGCCATCCTGCGCGAGCTGGGTCGCGATGACGCCACCATCGCGGCGCTGCGCTCCGTCGAGGCCATTTGAGACCTGCCGAACTGCGCCGCACCCGCCATCGATTACCCACTTGATCCAAGGGCTGCCTGCCCATCCGATTCACAAGGTTGATATCCATGCGTTCTCCCACCGCCGAGCTGGCCGCGTTTGCTGCCACACTGACTTTCGATGCCATTCCCGCACCAGTGGTGCGCAAGACAGAGGACTTGCTGGTCGACTGGTTCGGCTCGGCCCTGGCCGGCAAGGGTGCACGCCCGGTGGAAACCATCGCCCGCTTTGCTGCAAGCATGGGACCAGTCGCCGGACCATCCGAGGTGCTGATCAACCGCAGCACGAGCAGCCCCTACCTGGCAGCGATGACCAATGCCGCCGCCTCGCATGTGGTCGAGCAGGACGACGTGCACAACGGCTCGGTGTTTCACCCGGCCACCGTGGTCTTTCCAGCGGCGCTGGCGGTAGCGCAGGCGCTGGGAGCCAGCGGCAGGCAACTGCTGACCGCGTCGGTGGCAGGCTATGAGGTCGGCATCCGTGTCGGCGAGTTCCTGGGCCGCTCGCACTACAAGGTGTTCCACACCACTGGCACGGCCGGCACGCTGGCGGCGGCGGCGGCCGCTGGCAAGCTGCTCGGGCTCGATGCGCGGCAGATGCAGCATGCCTTGGGTTCGGCGGGTACGCAGTCGGCAGGGCTGTGGGAATTTCTGCGTACCGCTTCCGATTCCAAGCAGCTGCATACCGCTCACGCGGCGGCAGCCGGGTTGATGTCGGCGTATCTGGCCAAAGACGCCTTTACCGGTGCGGCGCAGATTCTCGAAGGCCCCCAGGGCATGGCGGCAGGCATGTCAAGCGACGCGGACCCGGCCCGCCTCACGGCCGGTCTCGGCAGCCGCTGGGCCACCGCCGAAACCTCGTTCAAGTACCACGCGTCCTGCCGCCACACGCACCCGGCCGCCGATGCACTGCTGCAGGTGATGCAGACCTACGGTCTGGCGCCTCACGATCTGGCCGGTGTGGTCGCCCATGTGCATCAGGGCGCGATTGACGTGCTCGGGCCGGTGACCGATCCCGCCACCGTGCACCAGAGCAAATTCTCCATGGGCACTGTGCTGGCGCTGGCAGCGCGCTTTGGCCATGCGGGTCTGACCGAGTTCGACCAGCACTTCAAGGATGCCACCACACAGACCCTGGCAAACCGTGTGCGCATGGCGCTTGACGCCGAAGTCGACAGCGCCTACCCGCAGCGCTGGATCGGCAAGGTCAGCGTGACCACCACGGATGGCCGCGTGCTCCAGGGCCGCGTCGACGAACCCAAAGGCGACCCTGGCAACACCCTGAGCCGAGACGAAATCACCGCCAAGGCCCTGCGCCTGGCGGCTTACAGCGGCGGCGCCACACCGGCCGAGATGCAGACGGCGATCGACCGCTTGTGGGCGGTGGCGCAGTGCACGCGGCTCGGGCCGCTGCTCCGGGGCACAGCATGACAACGCCCACGGCACCCGCCTTCGCGCCCGCAGTGACGCGCGCCTTGTCCTTTTTGTTTGTCCCCGCCAACCGGCCCGAGCGCATCGCCAAGGCACTGGCCAGTGGCGCTGGTGCGGTGATTGTCGACCTGGAAGACGCCGTGCCGCCGGATGCCAAGGCAACCGCCCGCGATCAGCTGGCGATGGCTTTCCCGGCCTTGAACGCAGCTGAGCGCGCCCGCCTGCTGGTACGCATCAATGCCAGTGGCACGCCCTGGCATGCCGGCGACCTGGTACTGACGCACCAGCTTGCCGCACAGGGCCTGGTGGCCTTGATGGTCCCCAAGGCTGAATCGGCCGCCAAACTGGCAGAAGTAGCCCGTGCTGCTGGCGCCGCGTGCGCCTTGCTGCCGCTGGTCGAATCAGCCACCGGGCTGGCCGCGGTGGAGACGCTGGCAGTCACTCCCCAAGTGGTCCGGCTGGCCTTTGGCAACCTCGATTTCCAGGCTGATCTGGGGCTGGCCTGCGGCCCTGACGAGGCTGAACTGGCGCCCGTTCGACTGGCGCTGGTGCTCGCCTCTCGCCTGGCAGGGCTGGCAGCACCGGTTGACGGGGTCACCCCCGACATCAACGACATGGCGCGGCTGCAAACCGACGCAGCCCGAAGCCGCCGCGGCGGCTTCGGGGCCAAGCTCTGCATTCATCCGGCCCAGGTCGCCACGGTCAATGCAGTGCTGGCTCCCAGCGCGACCGAGCTGGACTGGGCACACCGCGTCATTCAGGGCGGTATGCGCGAGGGGGGCGGCGTATTTGTGCTGGACGGCCGCATGGTCGATGCGCCGGTGGTACTTCGGGCTCGCCAGTTGCTCGCACGGGCGCCGCGTGGCGAATGACGGCGCCATGACGCCTCCGTCCAGATCACTGCGCGTCACGCACCTCTCGTCGAGCGTTTGCTGCACAAGGGATTTTTCCGATTGCGAGGGAAAAGTTCAGCATTCAGGATACGCAGGTGAACGTGAACGGTGCCTGCCTTTTCCAGCCACTCCGGCCATCAACATCCACAGCAAGGAAGACACACCATGATCCAACTCCATGCCGCCAAAACCGTGCTCACAGCCTGTGTAGCAGCGCTGGCGATGGCCACCAACACGCCAGCGTTCAGCCAGGTCGTCTTCCCGGAAAAACCCATCACCCTGGTGGTGCCGTTCGCCGCAGGCGGCCCGACTGACGTGGTGGCCCGCATGATCGCCCTCCCCATGGGCAAGTCCCTGGGCCAGACGGTGATCGTGGAAAACACCGTGGGCGCCGGCGGCACGATCGCCGCCAGCCGGGTGGCGCGTGCCGCACCGAACGGCTACACCATCCTCATCCATCATATGGGCATGGCGACCGCACCGGCGCTGTACCGCAAACTCGGCTTTGACCCGCTGAAAGATTTCGATTACATCGGCCAGGTGGTGGACGTGCCAATGACACTGCTGGCGCGCAAGGACTTTCCCGCCAATACCTTCAGCGAAATGCTGACCTACGTCAAGGCCAACAAGGAGAAGGTATCGCTGGCCAACGCTGGCCTGGGCGCGGTGTCGCACCTGTGCGGCCTGCTGTTCATGAGCCAGATCGGCGTCGAACTCAACACCATTCCCTACAAGGGGACCGGCCCCGCGATCAATGATCTGCTGGGCGGCCAGATTGATCTGCTGTGCGACCAGACCACGCAAACCGTCCCCATGATCAAGGACGGCCGCGTCAAGGTCTTCGGCGTGACCTCGCTCAAGCGCCTGGCGGCGCTGCCCAATGTGCCGACGCTGGACGAGCAAGGCCTCAAGGGCTTTGAAGTCAAGGTCTGGCATGGCATGTATGCGCCCAAAGGCACGCCAGCACCGGTGCTTGAAAAGCTCAACGTTTCGCTGCGGACGGCCATGCAGGACGCTATGGTCAAGCAGCGTCTGAGTGACCTGAGCTCGGACATTGTGTCGTTGGACAAGATCACTCCGGCCGGCCTGAAGAGCCATCTGGAAGCTGAAATCAAAAAATGGGATCCGGTCATCAAGAAGGCCGGCGTCTACGCCGACTGAAACCGAATGCAACCGGCTGAATCGGGGAAGACATTCATTTCAAGCGCTCCAGGGGGGCTCTCCAGCCAGGATAAGATCACACAGCGCCTGCCAATGCACCGCAAGCATCGACCGTTGGGATCGGGTGAACCAGGGCCTGCAAGGCCGCAGGAGCCCCACGGGAGCGAAGCGGACATCCGTGGGGGTGGTATACTCCAAGGCTTTGCTAGCAAACCCGCGCCTGGCCTGATCCTGATCAGATCATCAACGGCGCACCTTTTGGATCAATTCATCAATGACCACCATCCGTGTAAAAGACAACGAGCCATTTGATGTGGCTTTGCGCCGCTTCAAGCGCACCATCGAAAAACTCGGTCTGCTGACCGACCTGCGCGCCCGCGAGTTTTACGAAAAACCAACGGCCGAGCGCAAGCGCAAGAAGGCAGCCGCCGTCAAGCGCAATTACAAGCGTATCCGCTCGATGCAGTTGCCCAAGAAGCTGTACTGACCTTCAGTCCTGCCTCACGGCAACAAAAAGCCCGCACGAGGACGCTCTGCGGGCTTTTTCACTTTTCAGGCCCTCTTTTTTCACACCCATCCACCGCCCCAGGAGCCCGCAATGTCCCTCAAAGACCAGATCACCGAAGACATGAAAACCGCCATGCGCGCCAAGGACTCCGAACGCCTGGGCACCATCCGCCTGCTGCTGGCGGCCCTGAAGCAGAAAGAGGTCGATGAGCGCGTGGTGCTGGACGACGCCGCCGTGGTCGCCATCGTCGACAAGCTGATCAAACAGCGCAAGGACTCGCTGGAAGCCTTCCAGAAGGCCGAGCGCAAGGACCTGGCCGACAAGGAAGCGGCCGAGATGGTGGTGCTGCAGGCCTACCTGCCAGCGCGCCTGAGCGCCGAGGAAGTCACCGCCGCCGTCAAGGCCATCGTCGCAGAGCTGGGCGCCAGCGGCCCCGGTGACATGGGCAAGGTGATGGGCGCCGTCAAGGCCAAACTGGCTGGCAAGGCCGACATGGGGCAGGTGTCGGCTGCCGTCAAGGCGGCCCTGGCCAGCTGATTCGCCAGTCCGGTCAAATTGACTGCATTGCAGTCAATGACTACAATGGATGCATCAGCAAGGAGTTTGCCATGGGAACGCTCACCGTCCGCAACCTGGATGAATCCGTGAAGACCAGGCTTCGCATTCAGGCCGCCAAGCACGGCTGGGCGATGGAGGAAGAGGTACGCCGAATCCTGTCGCAAGCCACGCTGGGATTGGAACAGGACATCGCTTTGGGCAGCCGTATTCACGCGCGGTTCAAGCAGTTGAATGGCTTGGAAATTCCGGCCCGAAGCCTTCCGCGTACGCCACCCAAGCTCTGACATTCACCGTGTACCTGCTCGATACCAATGTGCTGTCGGAACTTATGCGTCCGACGCCTTCGCCGCAAGTGATGCAATGGATGGACGCACAAGCCGCGCCAAACCTGTACACCAGCGCCATCACCCGCGCAGAGATCGAACTGGGCATCGCGCTGTTGCCACCGGGCAAGCGTCAGAAGGCGCTGGCAGTGCAGTCCGGGGCCATGTTTGAAGAAGATTTTTCCGGGCGCTGCCTGCCATTTGACGAGCGCTGTGCACCGATCTACGGTGGGCTGATCGCCTCACGAACCCGTCAAGGCCATCCGATATCCGTGGAGGATGCGCAAATCGCAGCCATCTGTATGGCCAATCAAAAAATACTGGTGACCAGAAACACCGCGGATTTTGAACATATCGACGGGCTACGCATCGTCAACCCCTGGGCAGTTCCTTCGTAAAGTGCAGCAAAACCCAGCCTCGGAATCAGGTCAGGCGGGCATCACGTGCCTCCGTCTCCTCGGGCATCCTTCGACAAGCTCAGAATGAACGGAATCCGGTGAGCGACCGTGGGGGCTTTTAAGACCCGGCCACCTTCATCCGGTTCACCAGGATGGAACCGACGGTCTTCGCACCGTAGTTGTACGCATCGGCGCCCACCGCCTCGATGCCCATCAGCATGTCCTTGAGGTTGCCGGCAATCGTGATCTCTTCCACCGGAAAGGCGATACGGCCGTTCTCGACCCAGAAGCCGGAGGCGCCGCGGGAATAGTCACCGGTCACGTAGTTCACGCCCTGGCCCATCAGCTCGGTCACGAAGAGGCCCCGTCCCAGCTTGCGCAGCATGGCTTCGAGGTCATCCCCCGCGCGGGTGTGCCGGCTGGTGAGGGTGAGGTTGTGCGAGCCGCCGGCATTGCCGGTGGTGCGCATGCCCAGCTTGCGGGCCGAATAGGTGCTGAGGAAATAGCCCGCCACGCGGCCGGCATCCACCACCTTGCGGGCCTGGGTCTTCACACCCTCCTCGTCAAACGGTGCGCTGCCCTTGCCTTTGCGCAGGTGCGGGTCTTCCACGATGTCGATGTGTTTGGGAAACGCCGGCTTGCCCAGGCTGTTGAGCAAAAACGTGCTCTTGCGATACAGCGCGCCACCGCTCACGGCCTGCACAAAGCCGCCGAGCAGGCCGGCGGCCAGCGGCGACTCGAACAGCACCGGGCATTCGGTCGTGGGAATCTTGCGGCTCTTGAGCCGGGCCAGTGCGCGCTCGGCTGCGTAACGACCCACGGCCTCGGGCCGCGCCAGTTCGGTCGCATCGCGCATGGAGCTGTACCAGGCGTCCCGCTGCATCTGGTCGCCCTTGCCGGCAATCGGTGCCACCGAGATGCTGTGGCGCGAGCTGGCGTAGCCGCCGCGAAAGCCCTTGGTGTGGGCACTGAAAAAGTGGCTTTGCTGGGCCGACACACCCGCACCTTCGCTGTTGGTGATCAGGCGGCTGGTGCCCAGCGCGGCAGACTCGCACTGCAGGGCCAGATGGGCAGCTTCTTCCGAGGTGATGGCCCAGGGGTGAAACAGGTCCAGCGCCGGGTGGTGGCGGGCGATGTCACGGTCATCCGGCAGACCGGAGGTTTCGTCATCGGCGGTGAAGCGGGCGATGTCGTAGGCGGCCTGGACGGTTTGCTCAATGGCAGCCCTGGAGAAATCGCTGGTGGCGGCATTGCCGCGCTTCTTGCCGATGTACACCGTGATGCCCAGCGACTTGTCGCGGTTGCGTTCCACATTCTCCAGCTCGCCCTTGCGCACGCTCACCGACAGGCCGCAGCCTTCGGAGGCTTCAGCGGCCGCATCGGTGGCGCCCAGCTTCTTCGCATGGCCCAGTGCGGTGTCGACCAGGTCCTCAAAGAAATCGCGGTGGTAGCTGAAGCCGGACTCCGGCTGGCGTGACGCCCGCGCCGTGCCCGCCGGATGCGGGGAAACTCGGGATGTCTCTGGGGATGTCGCTTTGGAAGTCATATGGGTAGCTATGATACTGACTGCCATGAACAACAAGACTCCCAAGGCCATCAAGGGCTACTGGTCCAACGGCCGCTTCGTCAAACCCGAGGAAATCGCGCTGGAGGAAGTGGGCCCGCCCAGCAAGACCCAGCTCAAGGCCGAGGCCGACGAAAAGCAGGCCTTGGGCGAAGCCCTGCTCACCTTGCGCGCCGACCTGATGGCGCGCCTGGAGTTGCCTGAAAAGCTGCGTGACGCCATTGCCGATGCCAAACGCATCACCAACTTCGAGGGCAAGCGCCGCCAGATGCAGTACATCGGCAAGCTGATGCGCCCGCTGGACCCGGAGCCCATCCGCGACGCCATCAACGAGCAGCTCAATGGCTCGGCCGAGCTGACGCTGGCCCTGCACCTGGCCGAGCAGTGGCGCGACAGGCTGATTGCCGACGACGACGCCCTGGGCGCGTGGCTGGGGGAGCACCCGGACACCGATTCGCAACAGCTGCGCGCACTGATCCGCCAGGCCCGCAAGGACGCCAAGCCCGAAAAACCGGGCGAAGCCCCGCGCCACGGCAAGTCCTACCGCGAGATCTTCCAGCTCGTGCGGCACGCGCTGCAGGACGCCGACCCGGCATGAGCGCCGCGATGGACGCCAACCCTTTCGACCCGGTGAAGGTCGGCATCGTCTCGGTGAGCGACCGTGCCTCCACCGGCGTCTATGTCGACAAAGGCCTGCCCGCGCTCAAGGAATGGCTGGGCCGCGCATTGCGCAACCCCATCACCTTTGAGGAACGTCTGATTCCGGACGAACAGGCGCGTATCAGCGCCACGCTGATCGAGCTGGTGGATGCGGGCTGTTCGCTGGTGCTCACCACCGGTGGCACCGGCCCGGCGCTGCGCGACGTGACGCCAGAAGCCACACTGGCCGTGGCACACAAGGAAATGCCTGGCTTCGGCGAGCAGATGCGGCAGATCAGCCTGAAGTTTGTGCCCACCGCCATCCTCTCGCGCCAGTGCGCCGTCATCAGGAGCAACAGCCTGATCCTCAACCTGCCTGGTCAGCCGAAATCGATTGCCGAAACACTGGAAGGCCTGAGGAACGACGCCGGTGAAGCCGTGGTGCCCGGCATCTTTGCGGCCGTGCCTTATTGCATCGACCTGAT
Organism: uncultured Polaromonas sp.; assembly: GCA_966112355.1. Lineage (GTDB taxonomy): Bacteria > Pseudomonadota > Gammaproteobacteria > Burkholderiales > Burkholderiaceae_C > Polaromonas. The sequence goes on along the minus strand of CBHWCZ010000009.1, from coordinate 67,003 downwards.
TGGCGGGCCGTACCTGGAGACCGATGCCGCCGTGTGCAAGGCCTTCCGGCCCAAGACGGCCATCCGCACGTTCACGGCATGAGCGCCGCCCGCCGATCGGCCAGAGCACAGGCCGCACAGACCGCCGCAGGAACGCTGGACGCCATGCAGGCGCTCACGCGCACCCTGGCAGGCATCGACGCTGGCGAGCCCGCCGTGGGGGCCTTCACTGCGCGGCTGACGCTGCCCCAGGCGCTGGCCGGGCTCACTGCCCTGCAGGGCGCAGGCATGGGCCCGCTGCAGGGTGTGGCGGTCGGCGTCAAGGACATCTTTGACACCCGCGACCTGCCCACCGCCTACGGTTCGGCCCTGTATGCCGGGCCTGCGCGCGCTGACGCCGCGATGGTCAGCGCCATCCGCCGCGCGGGCGGCCTGGTCGTGGGCAAGACGACCACCACCGAATTCGCATTTCTGAACCCCACCGCCACGCACAACCCGCGTGCGCCGGGCCGCACACCGGGTGGCTCGTCGGCGGGGTCGGCTGCCGCCGTCGCAGCCGGGCTGGTGCCGCTGGCCATTGGCACGCAAACCGGTGGCTCCATCGTCCGACCGGCATCGTATTGCGGTGTCGTCGGCTTCAAGCCCAGCTTTGGCCTGTTGCCGACGGCCGGCCTCAAATGCTTTTCGTGGTCGCTCGACACCGTGGGCCTCTTTGCCAACAGCGTGGACGACGTCGCCTGGTTTGCCGACGCCGTGAGTGGTCATGCCCTGGCCCTCGGCAAGGCCACCGAACGAAACATGCCATGGGTCATAGCCGTTCCCGACGTTTACCCGTGGGGCGAGCTCACAGCCAGCGCGCGCAAGGCGCTTGACGACGGCAGCCGCGCGCTGCAGGCCGCGGGCGCCGAGGTGCAGCGCATTGCCCTGCCGGGCTGGATGAAGGACGTGTTTGACGCGCAGGACGTGATCCAGGGCTACGAGGCCTGGCGCGCGCTGTCACGCGAGGTCGACGACCACGCCGAGGCGCTGTCGCCCATCCTGCGGGACTACCTGCTCGGTGCGCGTCACATCACCGCACCGGCCTACGAAGCCGCGCAGGACATCGCTGCCCAAGCACGGCAGGATCTGGTGGCATGGATGCAGCCCTGGGATGCCCTGATGACGCCCAGCGCCCCCGACGAAGCGCCCGCGGGCTACACCAGCACCGGGGTATCGAGCTTCAACCGCGCCTGGACACTGCTGGGCACGCCGTGCGTGAATGTGCCGGGTGCCGTGGGTGTCAACGGCTGGCCCATGGGGCTGCAGATCATCACGGGGCCGCGCACTGACGCCGCCTGCCTGGAAACTGCCGCCTTCCTGGAAGCCGCGCTGACCGCGCACTGACCCGGCGGCCTATTTGCCGATCAGCTGATTGAGCTTGTCGGCCTCGAAGGTCTCGGTCAGGGCTGCATCGGTGGGCACGCAGTCCCGGGTGCTGTGGGCTTGCGGGCCGGAGAGCTTTTCAATCGCCTGCCAGAGCAGCGAAATCTGGTGCTCCTGCCCGGACGCGTTGTCAATGAGGCCGCGCAGGGCCTGCGACAGCGGGTCGTCGTTCTGGGTGACACCATAGGCGGAGAACCCCATCTGGCTGGCGGCCTCTTCGCGCTTCACATCGGCTTCGGCCTGGATGATGCGCGCCGGATTGCCCACCGCCGTGGCCCCCGCAGGCACCGGCTTGACCACCACCGCGTTCGACCCCACCCGCGCGCCATCACCCACCGTGAAGCCGCCAAGCACCTGCGCCCCCGCCCCCACCACCACATCGCGGCCCAGCGTCGGATGGCGCTTGGCGCCCTTGTAGAGCGAGGTACCGCCCAGGGTCACGCCCTGGTAAATCGTGCAGCCGTCGCCGACCTCGGCGGTTTCACCGACCACCACACCCATGGCATGGTCAAAAAACACGCGCTCGCCGATCTTCGCGCCGGGGTGGATCTCGATGCCAGTCAATCCGCGCGTGATGTGCGAGATGAAGCGGCCCAGCCACTTGAAGCCGTGGTTCCAGCACCAGTGGGCGCGGCGGTGCAGCACCACCGCATGCAGGCCGGGGTAGCAGGTCAGCACTTCCCACGCGGTACGCGCGGCCGGGTCCCGGTCAAGAATGCACTGGATGTCGGAGCGGAGTCGGGAAAACATGCGCAGAGTCTACCGGCAGGCGAACTCTTTTGCCGGCGCCAGTCTGACAGCCGCGTTGACATATCCGCAAGTCAGCCAGGGCTGACGGTATCGGCGCCGCTTTTGGGCTATAACAAAGCCATCGCGAATGTCGAACCCCATAAAAAGGAACCATGATGGATAGCCGAGCCACTGACCAAGCCCACTGGAGCCACATGGATGTGGCCAAACTGCTGGTGTCCCACAACGGGCTGGCCGAACTGGGGCTGGACGATGCGCTCATCATCGTGAGGCGCATGCACACCGTGTCGGTCAACCGCGACGCCGTGCTGGTCCAGGAGGGCGCGTCCAACAGCAACTACATGCTGCTGGTGCTGCGCGGCGAGGGCGTGGTGCACAGCGAAGGCCTCAAACGCGCCGATGCCCTGGTGTTTGGCGTGGTCTCTCCAGGCCAGATCATCGGCGAGATGGGTCTTCTCGACGGCGAAATGCGCTCGGCCACTGTGACGGCCTCCACTCCCATGGATGTGGCGGTTCTCGACAAGGAAGCCTTGACCCAATTGATCGTCCAGGAGCCTGCAGCAGCCTGCAAGCTGCTGGTGACCCTGCTACAGCGCACCTCGCGCCGGCTGCGGGCCAGCAACCGGAAACTGCGGCTGATGGCCCAGGTGAACCTCAAGCTGGAAGAAGAGCTCGGTCTGTCGCCAGACAAAAAAGCACCGCCCGCTGCGCTGGCGATGCCCGACAACCCGCTGATGTTCTGACGCGTACCGCCGGCCTGGCGTGCCGTCAAGCCGGCGGCGTGCGGCGGTTTCCCCCGGCCGTCTGGAGCATGGCCTTGGCCACACCCCGCAGGATGTGGATTTCCTCGGGGCTGAGGCTGGCGCGGTTGAACAGCTGGTTCAACCGCGGCATCAGTTTCTTGGGCGCTGCCGGATCCAGGAAATCCACTGCCACCAGCGCCTCTTCCCAGTGGCGCAGCATGGCCGCCACCGCAGCGGCGTCAGCCTGTGCCGGTGCCGCCGTCGCCGGCTGCACGGCAAAGCCGCCCAGGGCTTCCCGCCAGTCATAGGCAATCAGCTGCACGGCGGCCGCCAGATTGAGCGAGCCGAAACCCGGATTCGTCGGAATGCTGAGCGCCACATGGCAACGGTAGACATCCTCGTTCTGCATGCCGAACCGCTCGGAACCGAACAGGAAGGCCACGCCTTCCGGCCGGACGGCGGCCTGCCCGGGGCCTGCCGGCGCAGACAGCAACTGCGCGAAGTGATCCCGCGGCGCGCGGGTGGGCGGGCCGAAGTCGCGCGGCGTCATGGCGGTGGCGCAGAGGTGCGTCATGCCGTCCAGCGCCTCGTCCAGCGTGGACACGATGCGGGCGTTTTTCAGCACATCGAGTGCGCCGCTGGCGCGCTGGATGGTTTCCTCGCGGTTGAGCACATTGGCCCAGCGCGGCGCCACCAGCAGCAGGTCGTCAAAACCCATGACTTTCATGGCGCGGGCGGCGGCGCCCACATTGCCGGCGTGGCTGGTGTGGATCAGGACAAAACGGGTTTTCATGCGGGATTCGTGGCCTGAACGACTGCGCGGGCGGCGCACAGCGGCGGAGCCGGTAAAATGGCGTTATTGTCGCTTGACCCGTCCTGCCCCGCTATTGAGCGGCCCCGCAGCTTCTGCCCGCTCTTTCTTACCTTTTATGTCCAGCAATCTCCACCCCATGCTCAACGTGGCCATCAAGGCTGCGCGCGCCGCCGGCGCCATCATCAACCGCGCTGCGCTGGATGTGGAATCGGTCCGCATCTCGGTCAAGCAGACCAACGATTTCGTCACCGAGATCGACCAGGCCGCCGAAGCCGCCATCATCGAGACCCTGCTCACCGCCTACCCGGGCCACGGCATCCTGGCGGAGGAATCCGGCAGCGAGCACGGCGCCAAGGACTCCGACTTCGTATGGATCATCGACCCGCTGGACGGCACCACCAACTTCATCCACGGCTTTCCGGTCTATTGCGTCAGCATCGCGCTGAGCGTCAAGGGCAAGATCGAGCAGGCCGTGGTGTACGACCCCACCCGCAACGACCTCTTCTGCGCCACCAAAGGGCGCGGCGCCTACCTGAACGACCGCCGCATCCGCGTGGCCAAGCGCACGCGCCTGCAGGAATGCCTGATCTCCACCGGCTTTCCCTACCGCCCCGGCGACAAGCTCAAGACCTACCTGAACATGCTGGGCGAGGTGATGAGCCAGTGTGCCGGCGTTCGTCGCCCTGGCGCGGCTGCGCTGGACCTGGCCTACGTGGCCGCCGGCTACAGCGACGGCTTTTTTGAAACCGGCCTCAAGCCCTGGGACGTGGCCGCCGGCTCGCTGCTGGTCACCGAAGCCGGTGGCCTGATCGGCAACTTCACCGGCGAAGCGGACTTCATGGACCACGGCGAATGCCTGGCCGGCAATCCGCGCATCTATGGCCAGATGGTGGCCAGCCTCGGCAAGTACAGCAAATTCGCCGGCGCGGGCGACAAGGCTGTGGTGCGCCAGGCACTGCAGGACGGCGCCGCCGCACCCGATGCAGACACCGCGGAGCAGCCCGCCGACAAAAAGACCCTGAAGGCGCGAAAGATCAAGGCGACAGCAGCGCAGCCAGACGCCGCGCCGGACGCCCCCTTCTAGCTCGCACGGCCCATGGGGCGACCGCACCCTGGCAAGGGGTGATTTCCGGCACCTCGGCTAAAATCAGGGGCTGCGCGGGGCGACATGAGCGCGTGCCCGCAGGCCCTTTTCCCACTGAGGGCGTACCCTGACCACCAACATGAACGAAACCACCGCCAATCCCACTTCCCCACCGGCCGACGCCGCCTTGCTGCGGGAGATCGCTGAGCTGGTGGTGAACGCCCTGAATCTCGAAGTCGCCGTCGCGGATGTGCAGCCCGATGAGCCGCTGTATGGCGACGGGCTGGGACTGGACTCCATCGACATTCTTGAAATCGCGCTGGTGGTTTCCAAACGTTACGGCCTGCAGCTTCGGGCAGACCACGAAGACAACCACGCCATCTTCCACTCGCTACGAAGCCTGGGCGACTACATAGCCGCCTGGCGAACCCAGTGAAACCCGGCCTCGCGACACGGCTCCTGCAGGCGTGTCGCTGGGGCGGCATCATCGCCCTGGGCATGGGCTATGCCGTCATCGCCCATCTGGCCGCAGCCTCACCCACGCCCGGACTGACCAGCGCCCTGGTGGCCATGGCGCCGCTGCTCCTGCTGGCAACCGTGCTGGCCTGGCGCTCGCCGCAGCGTGCGGTGATGCTGACAGTTCTCGGCATGGTCTGCCTCAGCCTCTACGCGCTCAAGGACTGGCTGATTGCCCACTACGACTGGATCTTCGTGCTCGAGCATGCCAGCACCTATTCGCTGCTGTGCGCCACCTTCGGGCAAACGCTGATGGCGGGCCGCACGCCCATGATTTCGCGCTTTGCCCGCATCGTGCACGGCGAGCTGTCTCCGGCGGTGGTGCGCTACACGCGCTCGGCCACCTGGGCCTGGACGATTTATTTCGGTGCAGTGGCGCTGATGTCGCTGCTGCTTTTCGCCGTGGCGTCCATGGCCATCTGGTCCACTTTTGCCAACTTGCTGGGCATTCCCCTGCTCGCCCTGATGTTTGTTGGCGAGTACGCTGCGCGCTGCTACGTGCTGCCGCCGGCTGACCGGGCCGGCCCGCTGGAGGCGATCCGCGCCTACCGCCAGGCGTCGGCAGAGGACGCGTCCCGCGCACCATGACCAGCAGCTTCCCGCTCTGCACGCACACCCGCACGGACGACGTGGTGGCCTTGCACCATGGCCGGTCCATCACCCTGGCGACTTTTCTGGCGGATGTCCGGCATCTGGCAGCCGCTTTGCCGGCGGGTGCACACATCCTCAACACCTGCAGCGACCGCTACCGGTTCTCCGTGGGTCTGGCCGCCGCCCTGCTGGCCGACAGGATCAGCCTGCTGCCCCCGACGCTCACGCCCGAGATGGTGCGGCAGGTCCGGCACTTTGCGCCCGATGTGTTTTGCCTCACGGACCAGCCCCAGGCCGTTGCGCTGCCCACGCTGCTGTGGGCCGATGCGATGGACGCACGCGCGCACGGGCTGCCGACGGCGCCCGTCGCACCCGTCGGCACAGCGGAGGTACCGGCCATTCCGGCCGCGCGCACAGCCACCATCATGTTCACCTCCGGCTCCACCGGCGCGCCCATCGCGCACCGCAAAAGCTGGGGCGCCCTGGTGCACGCTGCGCGTGCCGAAGCAGACCGCCTGGGCCTGCTCGACGGGCGGCAGCACAGCATCGTGGCCACCGTGCCGCCGCAGCACATGTTTGGCCTGGAATCCACCGTGCTGCTGCCGCTGCAATGCGGTGCCGTCATGAGCGCGGCCCATCCGTTCTACCCCGCCGACATCTGCGCGGCCCTGGCCGCGGCCACCCGGCCCCGCATGCTGGTGACGACGCCGGTGCATCTCAAAGCATTGCTCGACGCGGGCCTGGACATTCCCCCGGTCGACCTGTTGCTGACGGCAACCGCTCCGCTGCCGGCCACGCTGGCGCAGGCCGCCGAAGCCCGCCTGACGGCCACGCTGCTCGAGATCTACGGCTCGACCGAGACCGGTCAGATCGCCACCCGGCACACAGTCGGGACGGACCGCTGGACGCTGTACCCCGGCATCACGCTCCGTCAAGAACATGGCCAGACCTCGGCCGCCGGGGGACACATCGACGTGCCGACGCTTCTGGCGGACGAACTCGAGCAACTGCCGGATGCGCGCTTTCTGCTGCACGGCCGCACCGCCGACCTGATCAACATTGCCGGCAAGCGCAGCTCCCTCGGCTACCTGAACCACCAGTTGCAGGCGATTGCGGGTGTGGTGGACGGCGCCTTCTTCATGCCCGAAGGCAAGGACAGCGATCGGGTGGTCCGCCTGATGGCCTTTGTGGTGGCGCCGGGGATGACGGCCCACGCGCTCACGGCCGCCCTGCGGGAACGCATCGACGCGATCTTCATGCCGCGGCCGCTGGTGCTGCTGGACGCGCTGCCCCGCAACAGCACGGGCAAGCTCCCGCGCCACGCACTGGAGGCGCTGGCGCGCGAGCACGCCAGCAAAGGGGCATTCTGTGCAGAATGAAACCACGCTGTTCATGCCGCACGACCACCCGGCCTTCGCCGGCCACTTTGCGGGCCAACCCATCGTGCCCGGCGTCGTGCTGCTCGACGCCGTGGTCCACGCGGTGCAGCAAGGCAGGGCGTGCGCTGCAGACGGCAGTGCCGCGAGCCCCGGCCCCATGACCTGCCAGATCAGCTCGGCCAAATTCCTGCGCACCGTCGGGCCGGGCGAAACGCTCACCATCGCCTGGGGCACCACGGCTTCCGGCAGCATCCAATTCGACATTTCTGGTGGCAGCGGCAAGGTGGCCACTGGCACCCTGGTGTGGCCGCTGCCATGAAGCCATCGCCCGACACCGCGGCGACCGGACGCGCCGACTGGCAGCAGCAGCCGGAGCGCAGCAGCGTGTTCATGCTGCGCGTCATGACCTGGCTGTCGCTGACGCTGGGCCGCCGCGCCAGCCGTATCGTGCTCCACGGAATCGCCGTTTACTTCCTGGCCTTTGCGCCCGCGGCACGCCGCATGTCGCGCCAGTACCTGCGGCGGGTCCTGCAGCCCCAGCCGTCCGGGCCAGCCCTCTGGCGGCACCAGTTCCGGCATTTCCTGGCCTTCGCGTCGGCGATTCATGACCGCATCTACCTGCTCAATGACCGCTTCGACCTCTTTGACATCCGCGTCCACAACCAGCAGCTCATCGACGGCGTGATCGCCCAGGGCAAGGGGGTGTTCCTGATCGGGGCGCACCTGGGCAGCTTCGAAGTCCTGCGCGCCATTGGGCGGCAGCAGCCGGACCTGCGCGTGGCCATGGTGATGTACGAGGACAATGCGCACAAGATCAATGCCGCACTCACCGCCATCAACCCCAAGGCCACGATGGACATCGTGGCACTGGGCCACATCGACTCCATGATCAGGGTGCACGAGCTGCTGGACCAGGGCACCGTGGTGGGCATGCTGGGCGACCGCGCACTGGGCCGGGACGACACACACCCCGTCGACTTTCTGGGGGACGCCGCCGAATTCCCGCTCGGGCCGTTCCGCATGGCCGCCATCCTCAAGCGGCCGGTGCTGTTCATGACCGGGCTGTACCGCGGCGGCAACCGCTACGACGTGCACTTCGAGACCCTGGCCGACTTTTCCGTGCTGCCGTCACGCGGCCGCGCACCGGCCGTGCAGGCTGCCATGGCGCGCTATGCGGAGCTGCTGGCGCAGTACTGCCGCAGCGCGCCTTACAACTGGTTCAATTTTTTCGACTTCTGGCGCGTCCCGGCGCCCCGGCGGAACCGACACGCTGCCGACCCCCACTGAGCACCCCACCATGTCCTGCGCCCCGATCTCTTCTGCCACCACCCGCACCGCACCTCCGGCCCCCGCCCGCCAGCGCGCGCGGCCGCCCATGCTGCACGCCTGGGTCATCGGCTTCATGGGCGTGTTGCTGGCCGGGCTGAGCCCGGCGGCCCTGGCGGCCTGGGATCTGCAGCAACTGATGGACACGCTGGCGCAGAGCCGATCGGGCAGTGCCACCTTCGTCGAGAAAAAGCACATCGCCCTGCTGGACAAGCCGGTGGAGTCGTCCGGAGAGCTGCGCTACACCGCACCCGACCGGCTCGAAAAGCGCACGCTCAAGCCCAGGCCCGAGTTGATGGTGGTCCAGGGCGGCGAGTTGCTCATCGAACGCGGCCGCCAGAAGTACCAGTTGCAGTTGCAGGCCTACCCCGAACTGGCGGCTTTCATCGACAGCATCCGCGGCACCCTGGCGGGTGACCGCCAGGCGCTGGAGCGCAATTACCGGCTCAGCCTGGACGGCAACGCCGAACGCTGGACGCTACAACTGCAGCCGCTCAACGAAAAAATGAAGGCCCTGGTCCAGCGCATCCGCATCACCGGCCTGGGTGACCAGTTGCACAGCGTGGAGATCCTCCAGTCCGATGGCGACCGCTCCGTGATGACCATCGAGAAGCTGGCCGCGCCGTGAAAGCCGGCGCCAACGTGACGCGCGGATTGCGCCGCCGCAGCATGGCGGCCATCGCACTGTGGCTGGTTTTTCTGCTGGGCTGCGGCGCCATCATGGGCCGCACCCACTTCACCACGGACCTGTCCGCGTTCCTGCCGCGCAAGCCTACGGTCGAGCAGCAATTGCTCATGGACCAGTTGCGTGACGGCCTGGCCTCCCGCCTGATCCTGGTGGGCATTGAAGGCGCCGATGCCCCTGCCCGCCACCGGCTCTCCCGGGATGTCGCGCAGCAACTGCGCGCCGACCCGGCATTCGTCACCGTCAACAACGGTGAGCCGGTCAACACCGAACGCGACCGCACGTTTTTGCTGGACCACCGTTACCTGCTCAGCCCGGCGGTGACACCCGAGCGCTTCAGCACCGAGGGCCTGCACGCGGCCCTGAGCGAGAGCATCGAACTGCTCGCGTCCCCGGCCGGGCTGATGGTGAAGTCGCTGCTGCCGCGCGACCCGACCGGTGAAATGGTGCAATTGCTCGCCCAGTTCAACAGCGGCAGCCAGCCACAGCAGGCCGATGGCGTGTGGGTCTCGCGCGGTGGCGCGCGGGCGCTGATGCTGGTGCAGACACGCGCCAGCGGTTCCGACACCGATGCCCAGCAGCAGGCCATGGCCAGCATCCGCCAGGCCTTCGACCAGGCCGCCGGCGCAGCGCCCGCGGCCCGGCTGCTGATGAGCGGGCCAGGCGTGTTCTCGGTGAATTCACGCGACACCATCAAAAGCCAGGTGAGCCGGCTGTCGCTCATCAGCGTGGTGCTGATCGCCGCGTTGCTGCTGCTGGTCTACCGCTCCGTCAGTGCGCTGGCGCTCGGGTTTTTGCCAGTCCTCAGTGGCGCGCTCGCCGGCATTGCGGCGGTCAGCCTGGGCTTCGGCTCGGTGCACGGCATCACGCTGGGGTTTGGCACCGCGCTGATCGGAGAGGCGGTCGATTACTCCATCTACCTGTTTGTGCAGTCCGAGGACGCCGCCGAAGCGCCAAAGCACTGGGTGCAGCGCTTCTGGCCCACGGTGCGGCTCGGCGTGCTGACCTCCGTGGCGGGCTTTGCCTCACTGCTGCTGTCAGGGTTTCCAGGCCTGGCGCAGCTCGGCCTCTATGCGATCGCCGGCCTGGTCACCGCTGCGGCCGTGACACGCCATGTGCTGCCGCACCTGCTGCCCGGCAACTTCCGCATCCATGATGTGTCGGCCATCGGCCGCTTGCTGGCGCGCGGTGTGCAGCACGCCCCGGCCTGGCGCTGGCCTGCGGTGGCCCTGCTGCTGGCGGCCTGCGCCGTCCTGGCCACCCAGCGCGCCAGCCTCTTCAACGACAGGATCTCATCGTTGAGTCCGGTGTCGCAGGCTGACGTGGCACTGGACGAGAGCCTGCGTGCCGACCTGGGCGCCGCCGATGTGCGTTACGTGGTGGTGGTGTCCGGCACCAGCCGCGAAGCCGTGCTGCAGGCGGCCGAGCAGGCCTCCGCACTGCTGCAGGCGCAGGTCGATCGCGGTGAGCTGGCCGGCTTTGAAAGCCCCAGCCGCTACCTGCCGAGCGTGGCCATGCAGCGTGCCCGCCAGGCCAGCCTGCCACCCACCGACCGGCTGCAGGCGCAGCTCGGCCAGGCCACCGAGGGGCTGCCGGTGCGGGCACAGGTGTTCGCGCCCTTCCTCACCGATGTGGCCGCGGCCCGCAGCCAGGCCCTGCTGCAACCGGCCGATCTCGACCGCACCTCGATGGCCATGGCGCTGTCGGCCCTGCTGCTGGAGCAAGGCCAGCGCTGGACTGCGCTGCTGCCGCTGACCGCACCGCAAGGCGGCAGCATCCAGGCCGACGGCATCCGGGCGGCGCTGAATGCCGGCCGCGTGCCCGGGGCGCTGTTTGTCGACATGAAAGCCGAATCGGACCGGCTCTATGCAGGCTACCTGCACGAGGCCGTCTGGCTGTCGCTGGGCGGGCTGGTGGCCATCGTCGCGCTGCTGCTGGGGGTGTTTCGCTCGCCGGCGCGCGTGGCGCGGATCACCGCGCCGCTGGCCGCCGCGGTCATTACCGTCACTGCAGGCCTGGCCCTGTGGGGCCAGCAACTGATCATCCTGCACCTGGTGGGCCTGTTGCTGGTGGTGGCGGTCGGGTCCAACTACGCGCTGTTCTTCGACCGGCCCGATGCCAGTGAACCGGTCTCGCCCCGCACACTGGCGTCCATGCTGCTGGCCAATCTCACCACCGTCGCCGGGTTCGGGCTGCTGGCGTTTTCCAAGGTCTCCATCCTGCAGGCCATGGGCGTGACCGTGGCGCCCGGCGTCATCCTGGCGCTGGTGTATGCGGCCATTTTCGCGAGGAAGCCCCATGGCTGACGCATCCTGGAAACCCACCCCACTGGTGCGCGCCAGTGTGGTTCTGCACGGCCTGGCGCTGGTGGCGGTGATCGCCGCCCCCGGCCAGTGGCGCTGGGCGCTCGCCGCAGTGGTCCTCAACCACCTGCTGATCGCGGCGGTCGGCCTGTGGCCGCGCAGCCACTGGCTGGGGCCGAACTGGACCCGGCTGCCGGCGGCCGCTGCGGCACGGCACGAAGTCGCGCTGACCATCGACGACGGCCCCGACCCCGAGGTGACACCGCGGGTGCTGGAACTGCTGGAGCGCCATGGCGCCCGTGCGACTTTTTTCTGCGTCGGCGACAAGGCGCTGCGCCATCCGGCGTTGTGCCAGGAGATCGTGCGCCGCGGCCACGCCGTGGAGAACCACAGCCAGCACCACCGCCACAACTTCTCGCTGATGGGGCCGGGCGGCATGGCGCGCGAGGTGCAGGCGGCCCAGGACACGCTGGGCCGGATCACCGGCGAGCGCCCGCTGTTCTTCCGCGCGCCCGCCGGGCTGCGCAACCCGTTTCTCGACCCGGTCCTGACGCGGCTCGGGCTGCGGCTGGCGAGCTGGTCGGTGCGCGGCTTTGACACCCGGGTGGGCGACGCCGGGCGCGTCAGGCGCAAGCTGCTGCGTGGGCTGCGGGCCGGCAGCATCGTGTTGCTGCACGACGGCAACTCGGCGCGCACGGCCCAGGGCGACCCGGTCATCCTCGAGGTGCTGCCGCCGCTGCTGGACGCCATCGCCGCCGCCCGGCTGCACACCGTGACCCTGCGCCAGGCTCTGGCATGACGGGCGCAGCACATGGCCAGGGCGCGTGGTTCCGGCAAATCGCCCGGGTCATCCGGCAGCACCTGGCCTTGAAGGTCATCGGGACCACCGCCTTCATCAGCCTGTTTTTCCTTGCCTACTTCTACCTGCTCAAACACCCGGCCTACCCCATCACGGTGATGCCGCTCACCTGGCCGGATCAGCTGATCGGCTTTCACCCGCTGGCGCTGCCGGTCTACCTGTCGCTGTGGGTGTATGTGTCCCTGCCGCCCGCGCTGCTGGCAGAGCGGCGTGAACTGTTTGCCTACGGCGCGGCCATCGCCATCACCTGCATCGCCGGACTGCTGGTCTTTTATGTCTGGCCCACGGCGGCACCGGTGGCAGACATCGACTGGACGCGTTATCCCGACATGCTGTTCCTGAAGAACATGGATGCCTCCGGCAACGCCTGCCCGTCGCTGCATGTGGCAACAGCTGTCTTTTCGGGCCTCTGGCTTCACCACCTGCTGCGCGGCTTGGGCACCCCCGCCTGGCTGCTGGTGCTGAACGCCGCGTGGTGTGCGGGCATCACCATCGCCACACTGGCCACGCGCCAGCATGTGGCGGTCGATGCGGCGGCAGGTATCGTGCTCGGCGGGCTGGCAGCCGGCCTGTCCCTGCACCTGCACATTCACCGGCAACGCCGGGCGCCAGCGCAGGGATCAACGTGACGAGGCGTAACAGCCGCGCGCCTGAGCAGCCGGTGGGCACGTTTTTTTCCATGATTTGCTAAAGTAGCTTTTTCTTCAGATCGGCTGTTCTTTCTGTACCCGCTTTGGCTCTCCCACTTCACCGCGACCAGCTGCATGGGTCGCGGCCGGCAACAAACCCTTGAGGCACTGCGCGACCACCGGGGTGGTCTGGCGCCGTGCCGCTTCGACACGGTGGATCTGCCCACCTTCATTGGCGAGGTCGCGGGCACCGATGAGGTACAGCTGCCGCCGCCGCTGGGAGGCTTTGACTGCCGCAACAACCGGCTGGCCCTGCTGGGGCTGCAGCAGGACGGTTTTTCAGAGGCCGTGGCGGCTGCCAGCCGAAAATACGGCCCACACCGGGTGGGCGTGCTGATCGGCACCAGTACCTCGGGCATCCTGCAGACCGAGCTGGCCTACCGCCGGCGCGACCCGGCCACCGGCGCCCTTCCCCCGGACTTCCGCTACGGCAGCACGCACAACACGTTTTCGGTCGCGGACTTCACCCGCGAGTGCCTGGGGCTGGCCGGTCCGGCCGTGGTGGTGTCGTCGGCCTGCTCCTCGAGCGCCAAGGTGTTTGCGTCGGCGCGCCGCATGATGGCGGCGGGGCTGATCGACGCTGCCGTGGTGGGCGGCGTCGATTCGCTGTGCCTCACCACCCTCTACGGCTTCAACGCCCTGGGCCTGATGTCGCCGCAGGCCTGCCGCCCCTTCGATGCCGCGCGCAACGGCATCTCCATCGGCGAGGCGGCCGCCTTTGCGCTGCTCGAGCGCGCCACCGGTCCGCTGGCGCAGGACGCCGTGCTGCTGCTGGGCGTCGGCGAGTCCAGCGACGCCCACCACATGTCGTCGCCCCACCCCGACGGCCTGGGCGCCCGCATGGCCATGCAGCAAGCCCTGCAGACGGCGGGCCTGGCACCGGCAGACATCGACTACATCAACCTGCACGGCACAGCCACCCCGAGCAACGACGCGGCCGAAGCCAAGGCGGTGTCGGCCCTGTTCGGAGCGGGCACACCCTGCAGTTCCACCAAAGGCGCCACCGGGCACACCCTGGGCGCAGCGGGCGGCCTGGAGGCCGTGATCTGTGCGCTGGCGCTGCAAAATGGCCTGCTGCCCGGCGGGCTGAACACTGGCCAGCTGGACCCGGCCTTGCCGGTTGCCTACCTGATGGACAACCGCGAAGAGCCCATCACGCGCGTGCTGAGCAATTCCTTCGGATTCGGCGGCACCAACTGCAGCCTGATTTTTGGCCTAGCCCATGAACTGGCTGTTGCAGCGGGCGGGGCCACCGCATGAACACGCCGCACGTGTCTGCAGCGCCAGTTTCAGCGTCAGTTCCGGCGGCCGCGCTGACCGTCTTTGTCGAAGGCATCGGGCTGCTGGGCCCGGGGCTGTCCAGCTGGGACGCCGGGCGCCGGCACCTGGACGGCAGCCTGCCCTACCAGCCCGCCCGCTGCGTGCTGCCGCTGCCCATGGCCCTGCCCTCGGCAGAGCGGCGCCGGGCCGGCATGGTGGTCAAGGTGTCGCTGGCCGTTGGCGGGGAAGCGGTGGCGGCGTCAGGCCTGCAGGCGGCCACGCTGGCATCGGTCTTTTCGTCATCCAGCGGCGACGGCATCAATTGCCATGAAATCTGCAGCGCCCTGGCCTCCAGCGACAGACTGCTGTCGCCCACGCGCTTTCACAATTCGGTGCACAACGCGGCGTCGGGTTACTGGAGCATTTCGAGCGGCTCCATGGCCTCGTCCTCGGTGCTGTGCGCGCGCGATGGCAGTTTTGCCGCAGGCCTGCTCGAAGCCATGACCCAGGTGGCAGTCGACCAGACGCCGGTGCTGCTGGTGGCCTACGACACCGATTACCCGGAGCCGCTGTACAGCGTGCGCCCCTTGCCCGACACCTTTGGCGTGGCGCTGGTGCTGGCACCCGGCCGCAGCGCGCGCAGCCAGGCGCAATGGACGCTGGACCCCACGGCCTGCCTGAGCCCCCTGGCCGCCAGCCGGCTCGATGACGCCGCGCTTGAGCAGATGCGCACCGCCATTCCGGCGGCGCGCTGCCTGCCCTTGCTCGACAGCACAGCGCGGCAGGCGTCCGGCCAGATCGTGCTGGACTACCTGGACGGCCTGCAACTGGCCTTGCAGGTGGCACCTTGCCCATAGCCCGGCAGCCATGACACCCACACCGATGGCCCCGCATACGCCCGGCACCCTGCAGCACGGCGACATTGCGCAGCGCATTCCCCACCAGGGCAGCATGTGCCTGCTCGACCGGGTCACCGCATGGGACCCCCGACAGATTGCCTGCGAAGCCGTCAGCCACCGCGCAGCCGGCAACCCGCTGCGTGCCCACGGCAGGCTGGGCGCCGCCTGCGGCATCGAATACGCCGCCCAGGCCATGGCCGTGCACGGCGCGCTGATCGCGGAGGCCGGTGCCGCGGCCGGCGCTGCAAGCACAGTGCCCAACGTCGGCTACCTGGTCAGCGTTCGCGGCGTCACGCTGCATGTGGAAAGGCTGGACAACATTGAAGCGGCACTGACCATCCGCGCCGAGCGCACCAGCGGTGATGCCGCTACCATTCTTTATGGCTTCACGGTGCACGCGGGCCCGGCCCTGCTGCTGTCAGGGCGCGCAGCCGTGGTGCTCAATGCCACCCCGGCGGCCACCTCCCACCTCACAGGCGCCCCATGACCCCGCACTCTGAAGACAACGCTGCCGACAACGCCACCGGTCACCCGACCGGCACAAGCCCTGCACGGCGCGCGCTGGTCACCGGCGGCAGCGGGGCCATCGGTTCGGCCATCTGCCGGCAACTGGCAGCGGATGGTTTTCATGTCATCGTGCATGCCAACAGCCAGCTGGAAGCCGCGTCGGCGCTGGCAACGTCCATCCACGCCACCGGGGGGCAGGCACAGGCCGTCGCCTTCGACGTGACCGACGCCGCTGCGACCGCCAGCGCGCTGGCGGCGCTGCTGCTGGAGGGGCCGGTGCAGGTGATCGTGAACAACGCGGGCATCCATGACGACGCGGTGTTCCCCGGCATGCGGCTGCGGCAATGGCAACAGGTCATTGACGTGTCGCTCAACGGCTTCTTCCATGTCACCCAGCCCTTGATGATGCCGATGATCCGCACCCGCTGGGGACGCATCATCAACATCACGTCGGTGGCAGCTGTCGCCGGCAACCGCGGCCAAGTGAACTACTCTGCCGCCAAGGGCGCCCTGCATTCGGCCACCAAGTCACTGGCACTCGAAGTCGCCAGCCGCGGCATCACCGTCAATGCGGTGGCGCCAGGCATCATCGCCACCCCCATGAGCCAGGGCAGTTTTGATGCAACGGCCATCGCGAACCTGGTGCCGATGAAACGTGCGGGGCGACCGGAAGAAGTCGCCGATCTCGTGAGCTTTCTGGCCTCGGAGCGCGCAGCCTACATCAGCGGCCAAGTGATTTCCATCAACGGCGGAATGATATAGAGCCCCCACGCTTTGCACTTCGTGTCATGCGCTGCCCCCCGAGGGGGCCGTCGCTTGCTCGGGGCGGCCCTTCGCGGCGCGGTTGCCCCCACGCTTTGCACTTCGTGTCATGCGCTGCCCCCCGAGGGGGCCGTCGCTTGCTCGGGGCGGCCCTTCGCGGCACGGTTGCCCCCACGCTTTGCACTTCGTGTCATGCGCTGCGCCTGCGGAAAAGGGCAAGGTATTTTTTCAGACGTTCCTGATCCGCCGGAAGATCAGCAGCGGCAGGCGCAGCAGGAAACCCACCAGCAGGCGGCTGTGCATCCAGGTCAGCAGCAGGTTGTCGCGCAGGTAGTTGAAGTGCGACACGCCGCCTTCTTCCGGGCGGAAATAGCGGACGGTGGCCGGCAGGTTGACCGGCCGCACGCCGCGCCAGCACATGCGCACCACCGCTTCGGGGTCGAAGTCGAAGCGGCGCATCCAGCGCTGCCCGGCCATCACCGCCCGCAGCGGCTCGATCGGGTAGACGCGGAAACCGAACAGCGAATCGCCAATGCCGGACCACAGGGTTTCCAGATCGGCCCAGCCGTTGGACACCTTGCGGCCATTGACGCGCAGGCGCGGTGCGTCGGCTGCGAACACGGGAACCCCCAGGATCATCGCCGCGGGCTGTGCGGCAGAAGCTGCCATGAAGGAGGGGATCAGGTGGGCCGGGTGCTGGCCGTCCGAATCCATGGTGAGCGCATGCGTGAAACCCTGCGCCGCAGCGAGGTCGAGACCGTGCAGCACGGCAGCGCCCTTGCCCACATTGCGCGGCAGCACCAGCACACGCAGGCGCTCGTCCTGCGCCGCCATGGCCTGCAGGCGGGCCGTGCTGCCATCGGTACTGCCATCGACCACCACCCAGACCGGTGCCCACTGCGCCAGTGCGCCACGCACCGTCTCATCCACCTTGACGCCCGGATTGAAGCTGGGGATCAGCACAAGATGGCTGCGGGAGACCCCGGGTGCAACTTCGGTCATGGCAAGCGGGACCGTGTCAGCTCGGCCTGGAAGTACTGCGCCAGTTCGCGGGTGAACTGCGCGGTGTCCAGCGCCGCGTCAAAACGGCGGCCCAGGCGGACGGTGTAGGTCACCGGCATTTGGGGCGTCCAGAGGAGCGACCAGCCTTTGCCGAGAAAATCCGAATCCGTTTCGATGAAGACTGTTTGTACCGGGGCAGAGGCATGTTTGGAAATCAGGCCGGTCGTGCCCTGGATGCGCCCCACAGGAAAGCGTGCGGTGCGGGTGCCTTCCGGAAACAGCAGCAGATGGCTGCCCTGGCGCAGGTCCGTCACGGCCAGTTGCACCATGGTGCGCAGCGGCGTGTTGCGGATGTAGCCCACCAGCCGCGCGCCCGTGCCGAAGAACACGTTGTTGACGATGTCGGCCTTCATGACGCAGGTCGCATTGGGCAGGCACGACAGGATCAGGATGGCATCGAGCAGCGAAGGATGGTTGGGCGCGATGATCACTGGCGGTCCGTCCTTCAGGGCGTCCAGCGCGGTCAAGTCAAAGCGGCAGGCGCCCATCAGCACCAGTAGACGCAAATAAGTCCGGAACCCGGCCACGGCCACCCGACGCCCCAGACGCTTGCTGAGCAGCCGGGGCAGCAGCGCACGCATCGGCACAGCCAGCAGCGAGAAGAACAGGCACAACGCCACCAGCACCGCATAACCCAGGCAGAGCCTGGCGGTGTCGCGCCAATCCCCGCGGCCCGTGGTCGCGCGGGAGGGCTCGCCAAGACGGGTGTCGGACTTGCTTTCCATGGATGCTTTCACCGCCAGGCTGTCCCCCGCGCATCGCAGGCTTTCCGCCAGACAGGCCGCATCAGACGGCCATTTCTGGTCGGCACATCAGGCGGGTGCGACTGGGCCACAAGGAGGTCTTGGCTGGGTGGGGGTGGTCATGGGAGCTCCAGAGGAATTTACCACGCATCCCTGGCCCTCCATGGCGGCCATGGCGGCCAGTTCCCGGTGCCGCAGCCCGTCGGCAGGAGCGGCCCGCGAGGGGGGCCAAGCCCCGGCACGCCACGCATTGATAATGCTGTTTTGACGACCGCCGCACCCGACCCCCTACCCAGCATGCGTGACACAGCCCGGCTCAAGCCCGAACCCGACACTGCCGGCCCGCTGCTGGATCGGCACACCCCCATGATGCAGCAGTACCTAGGCATCAAGGCCGGGTATCCCGACACGCTGGTGTTCTACCGCATGGGCGACTTTTACGAGGTCTTTTTCGGCGACGCTGAAAAGGCCGCACGCCTGCTCGACATCACGCTGACGCGGCGCGGCCAGTCGGCGGGCGAGCCGGTGGTGATGGCGGGCGTGCCCTTCCACGCGCTGGAGTCTTACCTGGCCAAGCTGATCAAGCTCGGCGAATCCGTGGCCATCTGCGAGCAGGTCGGCGATGTGGCCACCAGCAAGGGCCCGGTCGAGCGCAAGGTGGTGCGGGTGGTGACGCCCGGCACGCTGCTGGACGCTGAACTGCTGGACGACAAATCGGAATCGGTCCTGCTCGCAGTGCACCAGGGTGCACGCCACAACTGCGGGCTGGCCTGGCTGAGCGTGACGCAGGGCGACATCCACCTGGCCCATTGCACGCCCGATGCACTCGAGGCCTGGCTGGACCGCATCGGCCCCAGCGAGCTGCTCTACAACATCGACGTCACCCCGGCGTTTGAACAGCGCCTGAAATCGGCGCGCTGCGCCACCTCGGCCCGGCCCGCCTGGCAGTTCGACGGTGCGCTGGGTGCGCGCCGCCTGCTGGACCAGCTCCAGGTCGCCTCGCTCGCGTCCTGGAACGCCGAAGACCTGGGCGACGCCCATGCCGCCGCTTCCGCACTGCTGGGCTATGCGGAGCACACGCAGGGCCGCGCGCTGTCGCACATCCAGGGGCTGAAAGTGGTGCGCTCCGGCGAACTGATCGACCTGCCGCCCAGTACCCGCCGCAACCTGGAACTCACGCACACGCTGCGCGGCGAAACCTCGCCCACGCTGTTTTCGCTGATGGACACCTGCACCACCGGCATGGGCAGCCGCGCGCTCAAGAGTTGGCTGCTCAGCCCTCGGCGCGACCGCACCGAGGCCACCGGCCGGCTGGAAGCCATCACCCATCTGCGGGGCGGCCTGCAGCAGACGCTGCGCCAGCAGCTCAAGGGCTGCAGCGATGTGGAGCGCATCACGGCACGCATCGCGCTGCGCCAGGTGCGGCCGCGCGAACTGGTGGCGCTGCGCGACACCCTGCAAAAAGCCGGCGGCCTGACCCCGGGCAGCAGCGGCCTGCCAGCGCTGCTGGCCCAGGTCTTTGCCGACCTGCAGCCGCCGCCCGGCTGCGCCGCGCTGCTGGGCCGCTATGTGCTGGATGAACCGGCCGCGCTGATACGCGACGGCGGCGTCATCAACCACGGCTGCGACGCCGACCTGGACGAGCTGCGCGCCATCCAGACCAACTGCGACGGCTTCCTGCTCGACCTCGAAGTGCGCGAGAAAGCCCGCACCGGCATTGCCAACCTGCGGGTGCAGTTCAACAAGGTGCACGGCTTCTACATCGAAGTCACGCAGGGGCAACTCGACAAGGTGCCCGACGACTACCGCCGCCGCCAGACGCTGAAGAACGCCGAGCGCTACATCACGCCCGAGCTCAAGGCCTTTGAAGACAAGGCCCTGTCGGCACAGGAGCGTGCCCTGGCCCGCGAGAAATGGCTTTACGAACAATTGCTGGACGAGTTGCAGGCCCATGTGCCGGCGCTCACGCGGCTGGCGCGTGCACTGGCGTCGCTCGACGCGCTGTGCGCGCTGGCCGAGCGTTCGCTGACGCTCCAATGGGCGGCGCCCGTGTTCGTGAAGGAGCCCTGCATTGCCATCACGGCGGGCCGGCATCCGGTGGTGGAGGCGCGGCTGGCTGAAACCAGCGGCGGCAGCTTCATCGCCAACGACTGCAGCATGAGCGGCAAGCAGCGCATGCAGGTCATCACCGGCCCCAACATGGGCGGCAAATCGACCTATATGCGCCAGGTGGCGCTGATCGTTCTGCTGGCCAGCGTCGGCTCCTATGTGCCTGCGGCCGCCTGCCGGCTGGGGCCCATCGATGCCATCCACACACGCATCGGCGCGGCCGATGACGTGGCCAATGCGCAGTCGACCTTCATGCTGGAGATGACAGAGGCGGCGCAGATCCTGCACGCCGCCACGCCGCATTCGCTGGTGCTGATGGACGAGATCGGCCGCGGCACCTCGACCTTCGACGGCCTGGCGCTGGCAGGCGGCATTGCAGCCTACCTGCACAACAAGACACAGGCCTTCACGCTGTTTGCCACGCACTACTTCGAGCTGACGGAGTTTCCGGCGCAGCACCATGGCGCCATCAACGTGCATGTGAGCGCGGTGGAATCGGGCGCCGACATCGTGTTCATGCACCACATCGAGCCGGGCCCGGCCAGCAAGAGCTATGGCATTGCGGTGGCGCGGCTGGCTGGCGTGCCGGCGGCAGTGGTCACCCATGCCCGCCACGCTCTGACCGCCCTGGAAACCCAGCAGCACGAAACCCGCGCCCAGGTGGACCTGTTTGCCCCGCCGCCGCCGGTCATGGCCGCAGAGCCGCACCCAGCCATGAAGGCATTGGGTACCATAGACCCTGACGCGCTCAGCCCGCGCGAAGCACTGGAGGCGCTGTACCAGCTCAAGAAACTGTCAGCCGCTTCATGACACCGTCTGCCTACCTGCCCAAGCACCCAGCCACTCACACAGAGCCCCTCATGACTTACTGCGTCGCTGCCAAACTCAATGCCGGACTGGTGTTCCTCTCTGACTCGCGGACCAACGCCGGGCTGGACAACATCAGCACCTTCCGCAAGATGATCGTCTATGAAAAGGCAGGCGACCGCTTCATGGTGCTGCTGTCGGCGGGCAATCTGTCCATTTCGCAGTCGGTGCGCGAAATCCTGCAGGTCGAGCATCTCAAGGACGCCGAGGGAGGCGAAGCGCTGACGATCTGGAATGCGAAAAGCATGTTCGACGCTGCGCGGGTGCTGGGTTCGGCCATCCGCCACGTGCACCAGCGCGACGGCGAGGCGCTGAAGAACGCTGATCTCGACTTCAATGTCTCGCTGATTTTTGGTGGCCAGATCCGCGGCGAGAAAATGCGCCTGTTCCAGGTGTATTCCGCCGGCAACTTCATTGAAGCCACCGAAGAAACGCCCTATTTCCAGGTCGGTGAATACAAATACGGCAAGCCGGTGCTCGACCGCGTGCTCACCCCCGAAACACCGTTGGCAGAAGCGGCCAAGTGCGTGCTGGTGTCGATGGACTCGACGATGAAGTCCAACCTCTCGGTGGGCCTGCCGCTGGACCTGGTGGTCTATGAGGCCGACACTTTCCAGAGCAACAAGATCGTCTGCATCGACAGCGAGAACCCCTACTACCGCATGATGCACAACAACTGGGGCCAGAAGCTGCGCGAGGTGTTCGACAGCATCGAGGACCCGGTCTGGGACGACGCGCACACCGACATCCCGCTGAAGATGCCCAACACCCGTCACGCCGCCCTGAAGAAAATCAGCACCCCGGACGACAAGCTGATCTGAAGACTGCCCCGCACGTGCCTTCCCGTCCACGGCCGCTGGTCGTCTTCTCCCACGGCAACAGCTTCCCTGCCAGCACCTACAGCGTGCTGTTTCGCCATCTCGAATCGCGTGGCTTTCAGGTCCGCGCGATCGAGAAGTTCGGCCATGACCCGCGCTACCCCGTCACCAGCAACTGGCCGCACCTGGTGCAGCAACTGGCCGACTTCACCGACGACGCGGTGCGCGCATCCGGCCAGCCGGTCTTTCTGGTCGGGCATTCATTGGGCGGATTTTTGAGCCTGATGTGCGCCGCACGCCACCCGGTGCTGGGCGAGCTGCCGGTACGCGGCGTGCTGATGCTGGACTCGCCGCTCGTTGGTGGCTGGCGCGCCACGGCGCTCAGCGTGGCCAAACGCGCGCAACTGGTGGGCTCGGTCTCGCCCGGCGCCGTGAGCAAAAGGCGCAAGCAGCAGTGGCTCAACCGCGATGAGGTGCTGGCACATTTCCGCAGCAAGAAGGCGTTTGCGCGATGGGACGATCAGGTGCTGCGCGACTACATCGACCACGGCACCCACGCGGCCGGTGGGGATGCACCTGAAGCTCAACGCCAGTTGAGCTTTGACCGCGAAGTTGAAACCGCCATCTACAACACGCTGCCCGACAACCTCGAACGCCTGCTGCGCCAGCACCCGCTGCAGTGCCCGGCCGCGTTCATTGGTGGCTGCCAGTCGGCAGAGCTGAAACAGGTCGGCCTCGCCCTGACTGAAAAGGTCACCCACGGCCGCATCGCCATGCTGGACGGCAGCCACCTGTTCCCAATGGAAAGACCCGAGGTGACGGCCGCTGCCATCGAAGCCTCGCTGCTCAACCTGTCGGCCGCCAGCGCTCCTGACCACACGGTGCGATAAAAATCCGGCGCGCTGCTGGTGCAACCGCGCACGTCAGCGCGAAGCTCAGTCCATCAAATCGGCCGGCACCTTGCCACCGTTGGCGGCCAGCTTGTTCATGACCTGCTTGTGCAGCCAGATGTTCATGCTTGCACTGTCGTTCATGTCGCCGGTGTAGCCCAGCTCCTTGGCCAGATCCTTGCGTTCGGTCAGGCTGCTGTCCAGGTGCAGCAGCTTCATCAGATCGACGATGGACGTCCGCCAGTTGAGCTTTTCCGGGTGCTTGGCGGCCATGTCGTTGAGCAGTGCTTCGACGTCCACCTGCTGCATGGGCGGCGTGGTGGCCGCTGGGGCAGCAGCCGGGCCGGCAGGCACTGGGGATGCGGCATCAGGGGTTTGGAGCGAGGGAAAGATCTTGCCGAAAATTTTGCCGAGAATGCTCATGGCGGGCCTGAGGACAGAGTTGAAAAACCCAGCCTAACAGCCGCATGTGCCGTACCCTGTCAGACGGCGCGCCAACCGCAGGAGCGCCGCAGCCACCACGCGCCGCACCGCCGGACAAAACCTCAGGCAGCCCAGGTCACCAGCCCGGTCCACGCCGTGGCCAGCACCACGATGCCAAAGGCAATGCGGTACCAGGCAAAAGGCACGAAGCTGTGCCCCGAGATATAGCGCAGCAGCCAGCGCACGCACAGCCAAGCACTGACAAAAGAGAACACCAGGCCGACCAGGAACAACGGCACATCGGCCACCGACAGCAGCGCGCGCTCCTTGTAGAGGCTGTACACGCCGGCACCGATCAGCGTCGGCATGGCCAGGAAGAACGAGAAATCGGTTGCCGCCTTGCGCGACAGGCCGATCAGCATGCCGCCAATGATCGTCGCGCCGCTGCGGCTGGTGCCGGGCACCAGCGCCAGGCACTGCATCAGCCCGACTTTCAGCGCGTCCATGGCGCTCATGTCATCGACTTCCTGGACCCGCGCGGCAGCCGGGTTGTTTTGTTGCCGGCGCTCGGCCCACAGGATGATGAAGCCGCCGATGATGAAGGTGCTGGCCACCACCACGGGCGTGAACAGGTGGGCCTTGATGGCCTTGCCCAGCAGCAGCCCCAGCACCACCGCCGGAAAGAAGGCCACCAGCACATTGAGCGAGAACTGCTGCGCTTTTTTCTCGGTGGGCAGAGCCACCAGCGTTGCACGGATTTTTTGCCAGTACACCAGGATCACCGCAAAGATGGCGCCGGTCTGGATGGCGATGTCGAACACCTTGGCCTTGTCGTCGTCAAACCCGAGCAGCGAGCCCGCGAGGATGAGGTGCCCTGTCGACGAGATGGGAAGAAACTCCGTCAGGCCTTCGACGATGCCCATGATGGCGGCTTTGATCAGCAATACGGTGTCCAACGGGTGCTCCTTCTTTGATGCCTGTGGATTATCGCTGTCGCTGCCCGCGCACTCACTGCGGCCACCGTCAGGGCGCTGGTAAGATTTTCAAGCCATGTCCCACCCTCCCGCCCCACCCTCCTCCAGCTCGCCGCTCTCCACGGAGGGCCTGGCAGCATTGCCCGCCGCTGCGCGCGAGGTGCTGGCGTTCTGGTTCGCCGATGGGCTGCAGTCCGGCTGGCCCACGGTGGACATGGGCAAGCGCTGGTTTGGCGGTGGCGCGGCACTGGACGCCGAGATCGAGGCCCGCTTCGGTGATCTGGTTCGCGAAGCTGCCTCCGGCGGGCTGCAGGATTGGGAAGCTTCGCCATGGAGCCGCCTGGCACTGGTGATCCTGCTGGACCAGTTCTCGCGCAATGTATTCCGCGGCAGCGCCCAGGCGTTTGCGGGCGACGGGCGAGCCCTGCGCCTGGCCGAGGCTGCGCTGCAGGCCGGCGAAGACCGGCAGTTGCCCTGGGTGGCCCGCGTCTTCATGTACATGCCGCTGATGCACACCGAAGGCCTGGCCGGGCAGGAGCGCTGCGTGAACGCTTTCACCCAGTTGCTCGAGGAAGGCCCGGAGGCGCTCGCCAGGTCGCTTCAGGGGCATCTGGACTACGCCATCCAGCACCGCGACATCGTGGCCCGATTCGGCCGCTTTCCGCACCGCAATGCCGTGCTGGCCCGCGCCAGTACGCCGCAGGAAGAAGACTTTCTTCGCACTGGCCCCCGCTTCGGGCAATAAGCCGGCCAGCCCTGACAGCGGGCACGGCTGCGTTTTCAGGCCACAGACATGACCGCCAGCGCCTTACCGGGGGGGGTTCTGTCGTCCCGTCTGCCGCGCTCAGCGCCGCAGACCCGCCCTGCGCCCGCACGCCCCGGGTAAGGCGTCCTACAGCGCGGGTGCATTCCAGGGGTTT
Source organism: uncultured Polaromonas sp. (assembly GCA_966112355.1). Classification (GTDB taxonomy): domain Bacteria; phylum Pseudomonadota; class Gammaproteobacteria; order Burkholderiales; family Burkholderiaceae_C; genus Polaromonas. Next base: position 41,629 of record CBHWCZ010000009.1, on the reverse strand, counting down.
TACTGGAGGTTATCCATTCCACTGATTTCGAGGAGACACATGAAAACCACCCACAACGTACTTCTGGCCTGGACCAAGAGCACTGCCGTCAGCGCCGCCATGGTCACCGGCACGGCCCTGCTGATGGTCGCCTGCTCCAGCGTGAAGGCGCCCCCCAAGGAATACAGCCAGGACCGCCTGGACAACCAGATGCTGGTGCCTTCCGGCAACGTGGTGGCGCTGGAAACCACCGCCACCGGCCTGCTCAATTACGAATGCCGGCCCAACCCGGTCAACGCCGGCGCCATCGGCTGGGTGCTGATGCGTCCAGAGGCCGAATTGCGTGACCGCACCGGCAAGGTCGTCGCCCAGTATGTCGGCCCGCCTGCCACCTGGACGCATATTGACGGCTCCAGCGTGGTCGGTACCCAGATCGCGATTGCCCCGCGGGCAGGCGCCACCAACATTCCCAATCAGCTTTCCAGGGGCGCACCCGGCCCGGCCATGGGCGCGATGCAGAACATCACCTACATCCAGCGCATCAACACCAAGGGCGGCCAGGACCTGAGCAAGGCCTGCACCCAGACCGAAATGGGCAGCAAGCTGACCCTGCCTTACCAGGCCGACTACATCTTCTGGAAAGCCGCTTGAGTCGGTTGATGTCCCGTTCCGGCGGGCAGCCTGGCCAGCCGGAACCCACCGGAGCATTCATGACCCATCAGACCACCCCGCCTGCAGCGTCGGCAAAACCGGCGCCCTGGGCGTACCGTGCGTTCCGGGGTCTTGCAGCCGCAGGCACGCTTGGCTTGCTCGGGGCCTGCAGCCTGGTCGGACCACTGGTGACCACCGACCAGACCTCGCTGCCGGCGGACATTCGTGTGCCGGCCGGCAATGTGGTGGTGCTGCATGCGCAAGGCCGGGGCGATCTGCATTACGAATGCCAGGCCATTCGCCGCGCACCCTATGAATACACTTGGCTGCTGCGCAACCCCAGCCTCAAGCTGGAAGACGCGCGCGGCAATGTCGTCACCTATTACCCAGGCACCCGCTCACGCTGGGTGCACAGCGACGGCTCCGAAGTGGTTGCCCGCGAATTTGTGGAGGTTTCCACCAGCAGCAGCAACCTGCCGCTGCTGCGCGCCAAGGCCGATTCCACCGAAGGACGCGGCGCGCTGGAAAACATCAGCTACGTGCAGAACCTGCGCAACCAGGGCGGTGTGGTGTCCAGCAAACCCTGCACGGCCGGCACGCTGGGCATGCGCATGACGGTGCCTTACGAGGCCGATTACATCTTCTGGCGCCCGGCAGCCAGCAGCTGAGCCTTGCACTCGGCACCCTCAACGCCCAACAAAAAGCCCGCACGAAGCGGGCTTTTTGTTGGGCGCCGTCAAGTCAGGGGGCGACGGCGCTCAAGCAGGATCAGCGCTGGTAGTACACCGGGGCATACGAACGGGGGTAGAACCGCCCGTCGCGGTCGTCGTCACGATCGCCGTGACCATGCCCATGGTGCTTGTACCAGCCATAGCGGCGGCCTGGCGGCACATACACCACCGGCGGGGCGCCGTAATAGACCCGCGGCTGCACGTACACCGGCTGGGGCTGGTAGTACACCGGCGCCGGCTCCACATAAACCGGAGCGGGCTGCACATAGACCGGCTGGGTGTACACAGGATAGGCGTTGGTCACGCCAACGGCAACGCCAGGCAGGCCCACACCGACCGAGAAGGTCACGTTGTCGCGGGCCTGGGCGGCTCCTGCAAAGCCCATGGCGGCAACGGCCAGGACGGCCGCTGTACCGGCAATGGCGCGGGAGCGGTTTGCTTTGAGGGACAGGTTCATAAGGTTCTCCTTGTGCAGGCAGGAAGTGCCCACATGCAGATTAAACGCGCCACGGCCGTAACGGCGTACCGGATGCACAGTGAAGACAGTAGCCAAACGTAACGAGTGGCCCATAGCCCTAAAATCATCCAATGAGCTCCCCCACCCCTGCTGCCCCCGCCCCTGCCGCCACCGACAAAGACGCCCATCAAGACGGCCCTAAAGACGGCCACAAGCCCAGCAACTTTTTGCGCCAGATCATCGAAAAAGACCTGGCAGAAGGCACCTACACCGGCCGCCACTGGGGCGGCAGCCCTGGCGACGCCGCCCACCACGCGGCCGGCCAGCCCGACCCGGCCAGGGTGCGCCTGCGCTTTCCGCCTGAGCCCAACGGCTACCTGCACGTGGGCCACGCCAAAAGCATCTGCCTGAACTTCGGCCTGGCGCGCGACTACGGCGGCGTCTGCCACCTGCGCTTTGACGACACCAACCCCGAAAAGGAAGACACCGAATACGTCGACAGCATCATCGAGGCCGTGAAGTGGCTGGGCTTTGATTGGGCCCAATTGGGCCAACCCGCCGGCAGCGCCAAGCCCTACCAGGCCAGTGACTACTTCGACTTCATGTACCGCGCGGCCGAATACCTCGTCGAATCGGGCAACGCCTATGTCGATGAGCAAAGCGCCGAAGAGATGCGCCACAACCGCGGCGACTTCGGTCACCCCGGCACCAACAGCCCGTTTCGCAACCGCACCCCGGCCGAGAACCTGGCGCGCTTTCGCGAGATGCGTGACGGCACGCTGCCCGACGGCGCCGCCGTGCTGCGCGCAAAAATCGACATGGCCAGCCCCAACATCAACCTGCGCGACCCGGCCATCTACCGCATCCGCCGCGCGCACCACCACAACACCGGCGACAAATGGTGCATCTACCCGATGTACACCTTTGCCCACCCGATTGAAGACGCGCTGGAGCAGATCACCCACAGCATCTGCACGCTGGAGTTTGAAGACCAGCGCCCGTTTTACGACTGGCTGCTGGACCGCCTGGCCGAAGGCGGGTTGATCGAATCGCCGCACCCCCACCAGTACGAGTTTGCACGCCTGAACCTCACCTATGTGCTGACCAGCAAACGCAAGCTGGCCCAGTTGGTGAATGAAAAGCGCGTCAGCGGTTGGGACGACCCGCGCATGCCCACCATCGTCGGCCTGCGCCGCCGCGGCTACACGCCCGAGGCCATTCAACTATTTGCCGAGCGCATTGGCGTCAGCAAGAGCGACAGCTGGATCGACTACAGCACACTCGAAGGCGCGCTGCGCGACACGCTGGACCCGATCGCGCCCCGTGCCATGGCCGTGCTGGATCCGGTGAAGCTGGTGCTGACCAATTGGGACGACATGATGGGCGCAGGCAATCTGGATGACTGCTCTGCCCCGGTGCACCCCCACCACCCCGAGCAGGGCAAACGCAGCTTCAAGATTGGCAAGGAGGTGTGGATTGAACGCACCGACTACGAAGAAACACCGCCCAAGGGCTTCTTCCGTTTGTTCCCGGGCAACAAGGTGCGCCTGAAGTACGGCCATGTCATCGAATGCACAGGCGCCGCCAAAGACGCAGCGGGCAACGTCACCGAAGTGCACGCCACCCTGATCCCCGACACCAAGAGCGGCACGCCCGGCTCGGACGCCGTCAAGGTCAAGGGCGTGATCACCTGGGTGGGTGTGAGCGATGCGGCACAGGCCGAGGTGCGCCTCTATGACCGCCTGTTCAAGACCGAACACCCTGGCGCCGGCGACAACGATTTTCTGGAAGAGCTGAATCCGGGCAGCCTGACCGTGGTGACAGCCTATGTGGAGCCATCAGCCGCTACGGCTCCTGCAGGGCAGCGGTTTCAGTTTGAGCGGCATGGGTACTTTGTGACGGACATGCAGAACCATCAACCAGGTAAGGCGGTGTTCAATCGGGTGACGGGGATGAAGGACAGTTGGGGCAAGTAAGGACTCCCTCACCACATCAAAAGCGGCTCGTGTAGCCGCTTTTTTATTGATGCGACCTTCACCTCTTCGTATAGAGCATTCATAAAAATACGGCAATGCCGTATACTGACGTAAAACAATAAAGGGAGAGTCAGCAATGCTGACAGTCATAGAAACGCCGACATTCCAACGGCTATGGCCAGATTACTGGACAGAAGAAGAGCGGGGTGAGTTTGCCACCTGGCTTGCGTGGACACCCGATGCGGGCGATGTGGTCCCCGGCTCCGGAGGTGTGAGAAAGGTGCGGTGGTCTCGCAAAGGGGCGGGTAAACGTGGTGGTGTGCGGGTGGTGTATTTCAACCGCATCGCTAACGGAGAAATCTGGCTACTTCTGATTTACGCCAAAAGCGTGCAAGACAACATTCCCGCAGGCGTGCTGCGGACTTTGAAACAGGAGATTGAAAATGCCGATGACCGATAAGCAACTGGCAGCCCGCGACGCCAAACGCAACCTCGGCGCAGAACTGCTGCAGTCCGTGCGTGAGATGAAGTCAGGAAAAGGGAAGGTCACGGCACGGGTTGAGGTACCCGCCGTAACTCACGCACGTATGAAGTCTGGACTGTCTCAGGCTCAATTTGCCGAACTGCTTGGCGTTTCCATTCGAACGCTGCAAGACTGGGAACAAGGCCGCCGCCAGCCATCAGGGGCAGCGCGTACTTTAATCACCATTGCCGAGTTGAGGCCAAAGATGCTGCAACAGGTGTTTAAGGACTTGGCTGACGAGCGGACGATATAAACGTAGCAATCCTGAACGCTGAGATGTAGATGCGCTACGCGCGCAACACCGATCTTCTCCGACAGACAAGGGGCTTGCTCCCGATGTCCAATGGTGTTCAAGTGCCCGATCCTCGGGTGCGCATCACCCCAGGAGATTGCCATGCCCCAATTCGCCATGATCACCGGTCACGTGACCTTCACCCCGGGCGACGGTGCCCCCATTGACATCCCCCGCGGGCCGGTGGAGATTGATCTGGCACCCGACAGTGCCACCCTCAGCTGGGATGCCGGCGACGGCGTGGCTGGCCTCACCGCGATTCCGCGTATCCAGTTTGACGACTACGTGAAGAAGGGGCAGATCACCCTGCTGGCCGCAACGGTGAAAGCGCAACCCGCCGGGTAAGTCAGGTGAGGTTCCGATGGAGCCACACTGCGAGTGGATGACCATCAGGGCTGTGACCTGGGGCTTGCCATCGCCGTCCTACCACCGCATGGCGACGCGAGCACGAACGGCGGACCCGGGAGACAATCGAGCCTCATCCCAATAACTCCACCGAGACAAGCCCCATGACCCCAGCCCGTTCCATCCAGCTCACCGAATTTGGCGCCCCCGAGGTGATGCGCCTGGCCACGCTGGACTTGCCTGCACCTGCCGCCGGCGAAGTGCAGTTGCGCCAGACCGCCATCGGTTTCAACTTCATCGACATCTACCAGCGCGCAGGCAAGTACCCGCTGCCCACACCCACCGGCCTGGGGCATGAGGCCGCTGGCGTTGTGGAAGCTGTCGGTGAGGGCGTGACCGACCTGAAAGTGGGCGACCACGCGGTGTACATGAACGCCGGCGTCGGTGCCTATGCCGACCGGCGCAATGTGCCCGCCGCCAAGCTGGTGAAGATTCCAGCCGGCATCAGCGACGAGGCCGCGGCGGCGGTGTTCTTCAAGGCCATGACGGCGCAGTACCTGGTGAAGAAAACCCACCCGGTGCAGCCGGGCGATGTGGTGCTGGTGCATGCCGCCGCCGGCGGTGTGGGCCTGATCCTGTGCCGCTGGGCCAAGGCGTTGGGCGCTACGGTGATCGGCACCGCAGGCTCTGCCGCCAAATGCGCGCTGGCGGTGGCCGAAGGCGCCGATGCGTGCATTGACTACACCCAGCCCGACTGGGTGGCACAGGTGATCGCCGCCAGTGGCGGCCGCAAGGCCCGCGTGGTGTATGACTCGGTGGCGCAGCATACCTTCATGGGCTCGCTGGACTGCGCAGCGCCTTTTGGCATGGTGGTGCTGTACGGCGCCGCCTCGGGCCCGGCACCCGCGATTGAGCCGGAGCTGCTGAACAAGAAGGGTTGCCTCTTCCTCACGCGCCCGTCGGTCTTTCCGCACAACGCCGACCCGGCCACCTTCCGCGCGAACGCGGCCGATGTGTTTGCCGCCATGGCCAGCGGCGCCGTGCGCGCCACGGTGGGCGCGCGCTTCTCGCTGGAGCAGTTGCCCGAAGCCCACCGCGCGGCCGAAGCCCGCCAGACGACGGGCGCCATCGTGATCCTGCCCTGACGGCGCTGCGCATGCTGAACGCCAGTCCGAAGCCCACCAAGCCGCAGCCCAACCCCCTGGGCGGCGTTGTCCCTGCTGCGGGCCCGGCGATGTTCAGCCCCGCAGCGGAGCGCAACAAGCAGGACATCCTTGCCAAATTGCGCGAGGTGCTTGCCCCCGGCGGGCGCGCGCTGGAGATCGCCTCGGGCACCGGCCAGCATGTGGCGTGGTTTGCGGCTCACCTGCCGCAGTGGACCTGGCAGCCGAGCGACCCACAGCCCGAGGCATTGGCCTCGATTGCGGCCCTCACCACAGCGCAAGGCCTCAAGAACGTGCGCCCACCCCTGCGGCTGGACGTGATGGCACCGGCGTGGTTGCCAGCCACCGAGCACTTCGACGCGATCTATTGCGCCAACATGCTGCACATCGCGCCGTGGGCCACCTGCGCGGCGCTGATGCATGGCAGCGTGCGCCACCTGGCGCCGGGCGGCATGCTCATCACCTACGGGCCGTTTCTGGAGCATGACGTGCCTACATCCGAAGGCAATCTGTCTTTTGACCAGAGCCTGCGTGCGCGCGATGCAGCCTGGGGCATTCGCCAGCGCGAGGCGGTGGCCGAAGAAGCTGCCAAGGCGGGGCTCAAGCTGGCAGCGCGGCATGCGATGCCAGCCAACAACCTGCTGCTGGTGTGGGCCAAGGGCTAGAACAGGGCTGAACCACCATGCCCCCGCTTCGCCTCGCCCTGCTGGTGACGTTGGCCATGCTGGCTTTTGCGGGCAATTCGCTGCTGTGCCGCATGGCGCTCAAACACACGGGCGTGGGCGACACAGGCATTGACGCCGCGAGCTTCACGATGATGCGGATCGCATCCGGGGCGTGTGTGCTGTGGCTGCTGGTGCAACTGCGGCGTGGCGCATTGCACGCCAGCACAGCGTCGCCAACCGCACAGGCTCTTGGCGGCAACTGGCTGTCCGCGGCAGCCTTGTTTGCGTATGCCATGTGCTTTTCGCTGGCCTATGTCAGCATGCCGGCGGCCACGGGCGCACTGCTCCTGTTCGGCGCGGTGCAGGCCACGATGACGGGCTATGGCCTCTGGCAGGGGGAACGCCTGGGCGCGCGTCAACTGGCTGGACTGGCGCTGGCCCTGGCCGGGCTGGTGGCACTGATGCTGCCGGGGCTGGCGGCCCCCTCGGTGCTCAGCGCCGTGTTGATGATCAGTGCGGGCGTGTCGTGGGGCATTTACTCCCTGCGCGGCAAGCGCATGCCCGTGCCCAACGCATCGGCGCCAGACCCGACACGCGCCACCGCAGGCAACTTTGTGCGTGCGGTGCCGATGGCGCTGCTGTGGGGGCTGTTCATGCGTCACCAGCTGACGCCCGACGGCAGCGGGCTGTGGCTGGCCTTCCTGTCGGGCGCCATCACTTCCGGCCTGGGTTACGCCATCTGGTACCACGCCCTGCCGGCACTGAAGGCCACCCAGGCGGCTGTGGTGCAGCTCAGCGTTCCGGTGATTGCCGCGCTGGGCGGCGTCGTGCTGCTGGGCGAGTCGCTCTCACTGCCCATGGTGCTGGCGTCGCTGGCGGTTCTCGGCGGCATTGCGCTGGTGACGCTCGGCAAGAAATAAGCCTTTTCACGGGCGATGCAGAGCGGCCTACCCCACGCCAGTGAGGGCCCGATACGCCTCGCGCGTGTCCGCGCCCACAGCCGCCAGCACCTGGGCATGGCTGGTCTTGTGGCGCGCCAGCAGGCGTGCGTCGGCCACCGCCCGGGAGTTGCAGAACCAGTGGCAGGTGTGCTGCATCAGGAACAGCTCGGCCGACATGGTGAAGGCCTTGTCGCGCGGCGAGCGCTGCATGGCATTGGTGGCCGCCTGCGCCAAGCCCTGGGCATGAATGGACAGCGCCTTGCGCAGGTCAAAGGTGGCCTGCGGAAAAATCTGCGTGGCCCATGGAAAGCCCATGGGCAGCTTGCTCACGCGTGTTTCCATCTCGCCCAGGGTGGCAAAGTCGGCGCAGAAGCGGTTGAACTGTTCGCAGAGCTGGGTTTCGTTGGCATCCAGATAGCGCCAGACCTGTTCACGGCGCATCGGGTCAGGCTCGCCGAGCGCGCGCAGGTAACCATCGGCCACGGTTTCCATGAGTTTTTCAATCTGGAAACGCGCGAGATGCCGGCCCAGCAGCACCACGCGGCGGGCATGCTCGCGTTTGCGAAAGACGAAGAAGACAATGGCGGCCAGCACCGCCAGGGGAAAGAGGTCGATCACGAAAATGGGGTCTCGGTCAGGTGGGCTGCCAGCCAATTGCCGGCAAGGCCTTGATTGTGGCTTTCATCGGCCGGATCAGCCACCGGGATGCTGTTCAACCTGAAAGGCCAGAGGGCCTTGCGCACCTGCACCATCAAAAGACGGATCGCCAGCGAAGGCACGCCGCATTCAGCGGCGCGACGGTTTCAGCGTGAAATAGAAGGTGGCGCCTTCGTTGACCCGGCTCTCGGCCCACACCCGGCCGCCATGCCGCTCGATGACCCGCTTCACGGTGGCCAGGCCGATGCCGGTGCCGGGGAAATCGCCCGGGGAATGCAGGCGCTCGAAGGTACCGAAGAGCTTGCTGCCGAACGCCATGTCAAAACCGGCGCCGTTGTCCTTGACAAAAAACACCGGCGCGCCGTCGCTGCCGCGTTCACTGCCGACCTCGATGCGGGGCGCCGCGTGGCGGGACGTGAACTTCCAGGCGTTGTCGATCAGGTTCTGGAGCACTGCTGCCAGCAGCCGGGGGTCGCCGTAGGCCTGCAGGTTGTCATGCACATGCACCTGGACCTGCGCTTCGCGCCTGGGCTCGCGGTCGCGGCAACTGGTTTCAATGCGGCGGGCCAGCGCCGACAGGTCCACCAGCTCCGAGCGGATCTGCTCCTGCGACAGGTGGGCCAGCGTGAGCAGCCCTTCGATCAGCTCCCCCATGTGCTTGACGCCCACGCCGATGCGGTTGAGGTAGTGCTTGCCCTTGTCGCTGATTTTTTCAGACTCCAGCTTGAGCAGGAGCTGGCTGAAGCCATCGACGGTGTTCAGGGGCGAGCGCAGGTCATGCGAGACGGAATAGGCAAACGACTCCAGCTCCTTGTTGGCGGCAGCCAGTTGTGCGGTGCGCAACTGCACACGTTCTTCTAGGTCGCTGTTAAGGCTGAGGATTTCCTGCTGCTGCTGGCGGCGCTCGGTCACGTCGCGCTCCACCGCCACCCAGTGGGTGTAGCGGCCTGTGGGGTCGGCGATCGGCGTCACATCGATCTCCAGCCACAGCCCCTGCCCCGACTTGGTCTGGATGACCACCTCACCGCGCACTGCCTGCCACTTCTTCATGGCGTGGCGGATGCGTTCCAGCTCCGCCCGGTGGCTCTTGGGCGCCCAGACAAAACCGGGCGTGTTGCCCACGGCCTCCTCGCGGGTATAGCCGGTGTGGCGCTCGAAGGCGTCGTTCACGAAGACGATGCGTGGGGCGGACTCCTCATCGTCCTGGGCTTCCATGATGACCACGATGTCGTTGAGGCGCGAAACAGCTGTCTCCAGCAGGCGCAACTGGTCCTGCTGGGCGCGCAGCTCCGTCACGTTCTGGAAGTACACCGCCAGCCCGGCTCCGGTGGGGTAGGCATGGATGCTGAACCAGGAATCGAGCGGCTCGTAGAAATTGTCGAACTGGGCGGTGCGCCGGGTGGCCATGGCCCGGTGGAATTCGGTTTCCACAATCGTGCCCAGGGTGAGCGGGAACACCTCCCAGAAGTTTTTCCCCAGCAGGTCGTGCCGGCTGCAATTGAGCATGTGCTCGGCATGGCCGTTGACGAAGCGGAAGTTCCAGTCCTTGTCCATCAGCAGGAAGCCGTCGGTGATGCTCTCGAGCGTGTCCGTGAGCTGCACCTCGAGCGCGCGCATGCGGGCCTCTGCCATTTTCTGCTCGGTGATGTCCTGGAAGGCCCCCTGCAGGCGGATGATTTTCCCGTCCGCGTCGCGCTCGGCCTCGCCAATGGAGCGCACCCAGATCTGCCGGCCCTTGGCGGTGAGCTTGGGCAGCACAAACTCGTAGGGCGTTCCGTGCTGCGCGCAGGCCTCCACATGGCGGATCACGATGGCACGGTGTTCAGGCAGAAAGTAGTTGATGCCCTCCTCCAGCGTCGGCACATAGCCCGGCGGCACGTCATGGATGGCACAGTTTTCGTCGGACCATGTCAGCTTGCGCTCGGGCAGGTCGATCGTCCAGCCGCCCAGATGCGCAACCCGGCCGGCGATGCGGTTCATCGAGAGGTTTTTTTCCAGTTGCTCGGTGGCCCGCTTCAGGTCGTCCACATCGGTGAAGGTGCCGACCCACTGGGTCACGTGGCCGGCGGCGTCGGTCTGGGGCACGGCGCGGCCCAGCATCCATCGGTAGGCGCCATCGGCACGGCGCAGGCGGCACTCTTTTTCGCAGGGCTCGCCGTGTGCCACCGCATGCGCCCACAAGCTTGCCACACGTGCACTGTCGTCGGGATGAACCAGGGCACCCCAGCCCTGGGCAATGCTGTCTTCGGCCGACAGGCCGGTGTAGTCGAGCCACTTCTGGTTGAAGTAGGTGCAGGAGCCATCGGTCCGCGCCACCCACACGATGTGCGGCATGGCGTCTGTCAGCATTTCGATCTGCGCTTCCGTCACGCTGCGCACCTTTGCGGGCACATTCGCGGCGGCGTGCAGGCGTGTTGCCATTTGGGGCCGAGCCCCTCAACCCCATCCTGCTCCCTCCGCAAAGCTCCCTGCCAGCTGACCTGCATGTATGTTTCTTTCCGCTCATGATGCGCACCAGCGGTCCTGCAGCAGCCTGCGTGGGCCGATATCCAGACCCCTGCAGAAGCGCATGGACCCGATCGAATGACGTCACGCGCAGTACCAGTTTAGCGCCTGATATTTACGATAAGACGGATTTGCGTCAAGGTCTATTCATTTTTATAAGCCCATAGCACATTGGTTTTCAGCCAGCGTGATGGCGATGCAAACAAGTCCTTAAACGCATTCTTTAGAACTACAACCCGGAGGAGCCTGCCGGGACCCACCACCGGAACGCGGCTGCTTGCCGCCCGCAGCCAGGAACACCCGTAAAAAACCGCCCCGTGGGGCGGCTCGTCATGGTGCCGGAAGGCAGTTCACTGGCCGAGGAAGATCTGGAAGATCAGCCCGGTGTTGTTGGCCACCAGCACATAGTCGTTGCCGGTCTGCACCCAGTGGTAGCCCGCGGGCGGTGCGCTCAGGCGATGGCCACGCCAGTCATCCACCCAGTAGCCGCGGTCGCGGTACTGCACCGGCAGGCGCTGGCCTTTGTAGAAGTCATGGTCAGGGCCAGCACCGCGTCCACCAGCGTGCGAAAACGCGGGCGGGCCGCGACGCCCGTTGTCACCTTGCTCATCGTGATCGCCGCGGTGCTTGCCATGGGCTTTTTGATGTTTCCGGTTGTCTTTGTCATCTCCACGCCCGTCGTGGTCCTTGTCCTTTGCGAGGGCGAGGCCGCCGAATGCCAAAGAAGCCACCGTCAGGGCGGTCATCAGGGTTCTGGTTTTCATGTGTGTCTTTCGTGAGGGGTCAGGGCTCAACCGCGGTTGCGGCGATCTTCCTGGATCATGCGTTCGACCTGGTCGCGCAGCGCAGACACTTCATTGCGCAGCTGGCGGCGCTCCTGCTGGGTCACCACACCGTCGGCCTTGAAGCTGGCTTCATGGCGCTGGATCTGGCGCTCGCGGTTGTGCAGCTTGTAGGCTTCGCGCTGGCTGATGCGTCCCATGCGCAGGCCTTCGTCGATGCGCTGGCTGATGTTGTATTGGGCGTTGTCAATGCCGGGGGTGTTGCTGCCATTACCGCCGTAGTTGCCATTGCCACCATAGTTGCCATTGCCACGGTTGTCGCGGTTGTCGCCGTTGGCGATCATGCGTTCGACTTCGCCGCTCAGGGCAGCGAGGTCGGCGCGGATCTGCTGGCGCTCCTGCGGCGACATGTCGCCGTTGCCCTTGTACTGGTTTTCACGGGCCGTGATTTCGCGGTCGCGGCGGTACAGGGCCTGCGCTTCAGCCGGCGTGATACGGCCGGACTGCATGCCCTGCTGGATACGGGCACTGATGTTCTGCTGCGTCTGGTCGATCTGCGGCGTGTAGGTGTTCTGTGCCATGACCGGGGCCAACCCGAGTCCCGTGAACAAGGCGGATGCCAGCAAGGTGGCTTTGAAAAGTTTCGATGTCATGAGGTTCTCCTGCGTGTGGATGGACTGACCAACCACCCGGGTCATGGCCTGCGAAGGCTGGAACAATTTCCGGGCCTGGCGGGCCGTGTGTCAGGCGGCTCCCGGGGCACCGCTTTCTAAAGGCGTTTGTGTGATCCCGGTGAATGCATTGTTAGCCCGGGCTTTGAAACCACGTGTAAGCTAAACAGAGCTTTACCGGGTAATTACCTCGCGATTGCAATGGTGTACAGATGTCTGCCGGACGGCCCTGGGCGGAAAACCATCGCTGCACGCCCGGGCGAATACGCATGTGGCGCACGGGGCATACCCGGCCAGGCGGTGGCCCCGTCATGGGGGCAAGGACTCTGCCGGACTTGACGTGCGTCAAGCCCCGATCCGGAGGGGAATACTAGACTGGAAAGGCCTGAGGGCACAGCCGGCTTGTGCACCGCCCCGACGCCCGAGGTTCCTGTTCATGGCGTGCAAGGAGATCCGTATGTTCAAACATATTTTGTTACCGACGGACGGCTCAGCCGCCTCCGAAAGCGCGATTCTCCAGGGCATTTCGCTGGCCAGGGAGCACAAGGCCCGAGTCACCGGCCTCTATGTGAAGCCGACTTTCCACGTGCTCACCTATCGCACGCAGATGCTGGAAGATACGCCGGAGCAGTACGCCAAGGATGTGCAGGAGCAGACGGAAAGATTCCTGTCCGTGATCACGAAAGCGGCTCAGGAAAACGGCGTGCCCTGCGACACCACCAGCGTGACCAGCGACTACCCCTATGAGGCCATCATTGAGACCGCCGACGAGAAGGGTTGCGACCTGATCACCATGGCTTCGCACGGTCACAAGGGCGCCCGAGGATTTCTGCTCGGCAGCGAAACACAGAAAGTGCTGACGCACTGCAAAAAACCGGTGCTGGTGCTTCGCCCTGCCTGAGGGCCTGCAGGTCTAAGGCTCCTGGCCTTGTTCCCGGCCGCGATCAGGTCGCGGGATCTTCTTGAACTTGATCAGCCGCGCGGTCTCGATCTTGTCTTTTTTCAACTGCCGCTCGGCGTCCAGCAGGCGTCCGGCGGTCAGCCACTCGGCGAATTCTTCCGGCGTTTCCAGGGTGATGCGGCCCAGCGTGGCAGCGCGGAATTCGTGGATCACGATTTCGGCCGCCTTCTGCAGGTTGATCCGGGAGCCCGGCAGCACCGCACCGCGCTTGCGGCCGATGGCTTCAAGCAACTGTTCGTCGGTCACTTCGGGCGGCACGTCCACCTTGTAGCGGGCCTGCAGCAGCGCAGGGTAATGCTTGATGAGGTAGTCGAGCAGTTCCAGCGCCACCTCTTCCTCGTCGAAGGCATTGCGGCCAATGGCGCCGCTGGCGGCCAGGTTGTAGCCGCTCTTGGCCACGATGATGCGCGGCCACAGCATGCCGGGGGTGTCCCACAGATAAAAACCATCGGCCAGCACAATGCGCTGCTCCAGCTTGGTGATGCCGGCTTCGTCGCCCGTCTTGGTGGCGCGTTTGCCGGTGAGGGTGTTGATCAGCGTGGACTTGCCCACGTTGGGAATGCCGCAGATCAGCACGCGCATGGGCTTGACCATGCTGCCGCGCGTGGGCGCCAGCGCATGGCAGGCGTCGATCAGCCGCCGGGCCGGTGTGGTTTCGCTGGCGTCGAGCTCGATGGCACGGGTGTTGGGCAGGCTGTTGTAGTGCGCCAGCCAGAGCGGCGTGCAGGCCGGATCGGCCAGATCGCGTTTGTTGAGCACCTTGAGCGCGGGTTTGGCGCTGGTGAGTTCAGCCAGCATCGGATTGGCACTCGACCCGGGCAGGCGCGCGTCGAGCAGCTCAATGACGACATCAATTTCCTTGATGCGCTCACTGATGGCTTTTTTGGTCAGGTGCATGTGACCGGGAAACCACTGGATGGCCATCGGGATCGTTCTTTCTCTGGTGAAGCGGCTGAGGGCTGAATTGTCGCCCGTCTGGCGCCGGCAGACCGTGCACGGTCGACCAATCAGCGAAAATAGGTGGTTGAGGCCCGCATTTGCCGGCGCCTCCCCAACCCGAGTACCCGATGCCGCTTCCCAACGCACCCACCCAACGCCCCAACACCGAAGTGAACCGGCAAGCCCACACCAAGGCCAGCAACGAGCTGCTGCTCAAGGGCATCCTGTGCACCCTGATCGGCCTGGGTGTGCTGGTGTCGCCCTACTTCATCACCTCCCCCGGCATGCAGGGCATTGTGGCCAAGTCGTCCGTGGTGGGCTGGTTTGCGCTGGTCCTGGGCTGCGCCTTCGTGGGCCTTTATGTGCGCCGGCGCATGACGGCCAGGCAAAAAAGCTGACGACACCGCCAGCAGCGCACCCGCACCATGGCCGCCTGCCCGGACCGCGAGGCCGCACGGACCCTGTTCACCACGCTTCAGCAGCGCGCTGCAGCAGCCGGCATCACGCTGCGCGCACCGCCGGCAGAACCCACCACCTGCTGTGGCCGGGGCTGCAACGGTTGCGTCTGGGAGGGCTACTACGGCGCCGTGGCCTGGTGGCGGGAGGAATCTGAAGGACTGATCAACACCCGCACGCCCTGAGGTGCTGCACGGGTGATGAAGCGCCAGGCGTGGTCAGGCGTGAGCTACTTCGCGCCGGGGAATGCCCAGCCGGTCGGCCGACACATACTGCTGGCGGTACTGCTCGAACGGCAGGGTGTCGGCAGCCTCGATCTTTTTCTGCTCGCGCACCGACTCCTCGGTGAGCGCCACCAGCCGGTCGCGCGCAGCGGCGGCCAATGGCAGGTCGCGCAGGGCCCGCTGGGTTTTCTCGGACTGGGCGCGCACAAACCGCACAAAGGAATTGTCGTGGTCAGCGGCCATGGCGGCCAACACACGCGCCGACGGCAGGCTCGCCGGATTGAGCAGCGCCGCCTCGGCAGACACCAGTGACTGGCTGTAGTGGCTGACGCCGTGCGCGTCATCCAGCGCCGCAGCAATCGGCGCGCACTGGGCCACCACCTCGGCGCCCCATTCGGTGAGCGGCACGTCGCGCCCGCCCCGCTTGAGCAGCAGGCCGGGTTCGCGGCCGCGCGCAGCCGTCTGGTGCTGGTTGTGCTTGAGCTCGGCAATTTCCTGCGGGGTGTCGTTGGGGCTGGGCGAGAGCAGGCAGTGCAGCAGGAACACATCGAGAAAGCGCATGGTCTGCGCGTTGATGCCCACGGTCTCGAAGGGGTCCAGGTCCATCAGGCGCACTTCGATGTACTCGACGCCGCGCTCGCGCAAGGCGTGCAGGGGCCGCTCGCCGGGGAAGATCACGCGCTTCGGGCGGATGGTGCCGTAGAACTCGTTCTCGATCTGCAGCAACGTGGTGGCGAGCTGGTTGTAGTCGCCCCCGGGGTTCTGGATGCCCACGGCCTCGTAGGCCGGGTAAGGCCGCGTGAGGGCGTCCTGCAGCGAGGCACCGTAGCCCTCCAGGCTGTTGTAGCTGACGGCCAGCGAAGCCTGGGCGTCGCTCTGGTAGCCCAGCCGCCCCATGCGCAGCGAGGTGCCATGGGGCATGTACATGGTGCTGTCGCTGAGCTTTTGCAGCTCATGCTGGCGCCCGGCGACGAAGGTGGAGCACACGGCAGGCGAGGCGCCGAAGAGGTACAGCAGCAAAAAGGCGTGGCGGCGGAAGTTGCGGATCAGCGCAAAGTACTGCTCGCTCGTCACCTCCGGCAGCGACCAGTTGTAGTGAATGCCCGAAATGGTTTGCATGCGCCGCCCGTAGCGGTGCGACAGCCCCATGCGGTAGACGCTCTTGGCGCGCCCGACGTTGGACGATCCGAAGCGGGCAATCGGAATGGTTTCATCCGTTGGCAGGCCGCAGGGCATGCTGGAGACCCAGAGCATTTCGTTGCCCATGCCCTGCATGGCCTGGTAGGTGAACTGGTGCAGCTCGGTCAGCTCCTGCAAGGTGGCCTCTGCGCTGAGATGGGCGCCGGTGACCAGTTCGACCTGGGACTCGCTGAAATCGGTGGTGATGCCGGGGTGCGTGAGCGCCGAGCCCAGGGCCGCCGGATGAGGCGTGAGGGCCAGACCGCCGCCGGGCTGCGCGCGCAGGCTTTCCTTTTCCAGGCCACGCCGCATGCCCTTGAGTTGTGCAGGGGTAAGCGTCTTCAGCCGGCTCCCGATACCGACGGTTGCCGAGGCCGATGATGTGTGTGGCGTGTTCATGGTTTTTATGCCTCCCCTTGTGACGGTCGGGTGTGGAAGTTATCACAGGCCAGCCTTTCGCGCTGGCAGCGTCGGCTTTCCTGCACTGGCCAGGGGGCGGCTGGGCTGGCGCTATCTGCCACCGCGGGATGTATGGTGGGTCGGGGCATGGCGGAGGTGGCGGATGGACACCTCCCGGACGGTGTCGGCCTCACGCCACGGCACGGCGCAGCCTGAGCCCGGGGTGCTTGACTTGCGGCGGCAGCTCAACGACGATGAAACTACACTTGGCACGCCCAGCTGGCGGTAACCGTCTCCAAAACGCCAGACCAGGCACTGAACTGCGTTGAAATTGGTATCGAATGAAAAATCTGATCAGCAAGCTGCTGGGCCGCTCACCATCCAGCACCTTTCCAAAAAGCGTCCCGGCGTCCGGGTTCGCGGCCAGCGGCCAGCCGCGCGATCCGCGCGATAACCCTGTCACGATCGAGGACGGATCGGACAACGCCACCCGGCGGCAACTCGTCCAGGTGCTGATGCGTGACGTGATGCGCCGCCACGGCATTCCCTCGCAATGGATCGAGGGACAGTTGCTGATCGTCGCCAGCCGCAGCAAAGGTCAAGGACTGTTTGTGCGCCTGGTCGTGCGGCACTGGGATCAGCGCCTGATCAATCACCTGTACGCCTTCCAGCAGACCCTGCTGACCGACATCACCCGCTTCGAGCCCAAGGCAACGGAATGGCTGCACGGCATGTCATGGCAGTTGGAGGTGGCGGACACCTGCCCCTTTCCCACACTTCCGGACAAACTGTTCTGGGCCGATGCAGACAAACCCAGGCAGTCGTCCCTGCCCGCGGGCCGTGTGGCACCGGTTGACGCGGTCGCGCGCTCGTCCATCCCCGCCGCGCCGGTCGCCCCGGCGAGCCCGCCAGCGGCCAAGCCGCAGGAGGACACCGACACCCTGAAAGATCTGGAACGCCTGTTCATGATTCGCGACCAGGAAATCAACCGCGACAGCGACAGCGGAATGCCCCGCCCGGACTTCGAGGCCACGCAGCCAGCACCCTATTCGTCGGGCAAGTCCTGACCGCACCTGCACCGCCCCTCCCCGCCGACCGCGTCGTCAGGGCTGACGGGCCGGTAACAACTGTTTCTTGTCAGAGGCGCCAGGCTCCGCTGGCATGGACGCCCCCACGCCCTCTCCATGACTGATGCGCCCCTCGCCGACTCCCGCTATGCCGTGATGCGCCTGATGGTGACCCTGGCGCTGATGACGGTGGGCGCCAGCGGCATGTATGTGGTGGCCGTGGTGCTGCCAGCGGTGCAGGCCGAGTTTGGCGTGGCGCGCGCCGATGCGTCGCTGCCCTACACCCTGATGATGATCGGGTTTGGCGTGGGCGGCATGCTGATGGGGCGTCTGGCTGACCGTTTTGGCGTGATGCTGCCGCTGCTGATTGGCGCCTTCGGGCTCGGCCTCGGGTACTTGGCGGCCGCACTGTCGGGGAGCATCTGGACCTTCACGCTGGCACACGGACTCCTCATCGGCCTGCTGGGAATTTCCACCACCTTCGCGCCGCTGCTGGCCGATACCTCCTTGTGGTTTGTGCGGCGCCGCGGCATTGCCGTGGCGGTCTGCGCCAGCGGCAACTACCTGGGCGGCGCCATCTGGCCACCCATCGTGCAGCACTTTGTCGAGACCGAGGGCTGGCGCCACACCTACATGGGGCTGGGGCTGTTCAGCGTGGTCAGCGTGACGGCACTGGCGCTGCTGATGAAGAAACACCCCCCGATGGCCGTGGCGGCAGCCCCCAATGCGCATTCGTCGGCCGTGCCCAGCAGGCTGCCGTTCGGACTCTCACCCGGCAGGGCGCAGACGCTGCTGTGCGTGGCGGGCGCGGCGTGCTGCGTGGCCATGGCCATGCCGCAGGTGCACATCGTGTCCTACTGCACCGATCTGGGCTACGGCGCGGCGCGCGGCGCGGAGATGCTGTCCCTGATGCTGGCCTGCGGTGTGGTGAGCCGCCTGGTGTCCGGCGTGATTTGCGACCGCATCGGCGGGCTGCGCACGCTGCTGCTGGGCTCGGCCCTGCAGGGCATCGCGCTGCTGATGTTCCTGCCCTTCAACGGCCTGGTGTCGCTCTACCTGATTGCCGCCATGTTCGGCCTGTTCCAGGGCGGCATCGTGCCGTCCTACGCCATCATCGTGCGCGAGTACTTTCTGCCCTCCGAGGCCGGCGCCCGGGTGGGCACCGTGATCATGGCCACCATGGTGGGCATGGCGCTGGGCGGCTGGATGTCGGGCAAGGTGTTTGACCTCACAGGCTCCTACCACGCGGCCTTTCTGAACGGCATCGCGTGGAACCTGCTGAACCTGAGCATCGCCGCGTTCCTGCTTTACCGGTTACGCGGTGACGGGCGGCAGGCCCTGCCGGCCTGACAAGTCGGCCGGTGGGCAGGCTCAGGCCAGCACGCGCAGCAGCCAGTCCTGCAGATCCACCACTTCCTGCGGGCAGACCGAATGCTCCATCGGATAGGCATGCCAGTCGACCTGGTAGCCCAGGGCGGTGAGCGCATCGCGTGAGGCCGTGGCGCGCGGCAGGGCCACCACGGCGTCGTGCGTGCCATGGGCCAGGAAGATGGGCGTCGCCTGGCTGGCGGCACTGCGTTCGGCCGCGGTCTTGTCGGCCAGCGGCAGGTAACCTGACAAGCCGGCAATGCCCGCCAGACGCTCGGTATGGCGCAAGCCCGTCATCAAGGCCATGGCGCAGCCCTGCGAGAAACCGGCCACCACGATGCGGCTGGCCGCGATGCCGCGGGCCTTTTCACGCGCGATGAGCGCCTCGATCGATGCCTGCGAACGCCGCAGCCCGGCTTCGTCCTGGCGGCTCACCAGATCGACGCCCATCAGGTCGTACCAGGCCGGCATCACATAGCCGCCGTTGATGGTGACCGGGATGCTGGGGGCGCTGGGGAACAGGAAGCGCACCGGCCCCACGGCCGTGAGATCGAGCTGCTCGGCAATCGGCACGAAATCGCGCCCGTCGGCACCGAGGCCATGCATGATGAGGATGGTGGCGACGGGCTGCTCGCCGGTCTGGGCTTCAATGACCTGCAGGGATTGGGACATGGGGTGGCTGAAAGATGGGATAGAAAAACGCAAAGACCCGAGGGCTCACTGATTCTAGGCGGGCAGTTCCGGCGCGGGCATCCATCCGGTCACGGGCTGCGTACTTTCAGGGATTCAGGCAACATGCCTTGACGCACCGCATTGCAACAGGAGGCAACCCATGACGACTTTGGCAGCTATCGCCCTCACCCACTCCACGTCCGTCCTGGCGCGCGCCTGCCGGCGGGCCCTGCGGGCCTGGCAACTCCGTGCCGCCGTGCTCGTCATGGCTTGCGGCGTCGTCCTGGCAGGCCTGCTGCCAGCCCCCGTGCAGGCGGCAGCTTTGACAGCAGCCGATGAAAAGCACCTGCGCGAGGTCGTCGAAGCACAACTGAAGGCGTTCTCGCGGGACGACGCCGAAAAGGCCTATTCCTATGCGGCGCCAAATGTGCGGGCTGCAGTGGGTTCTGCGTCCGGGTTTCTGGCCATGGTGCGTCGGGACTATCCGGTCGTGTACCGCCCCGCCTCGGTGGCCTTCCTCAAGCCGGAGGGCCAGGATGACCAGGCCATCCAGCGCGTGCAGATGACCGATTCGGAGGGCAATGCGTGGCTGGCGGTGTACAGCCTGGCCCGGCAAAAGAACAAGGCCTGGCGCATCACCGGTTGCGCCGTGGTGGAAAACAGGGGCCGGATGGTGTGACGGGCCACCCCGCGAAAGACTTTTTAGAGTACTTACGGCTTACCTGCGAATTGTCAATATTTACACGATTTTCCTCGCCCCGGAGGTTGACGCCGCTCCGGCGCAGGCGGATCATCGAATCCAGTGAATCATTAGTAACATAAGAAAGTAAGCTGTAACCAAAAGGCCTGCTTTCGCTGAACGTGTACCCGGGTACCCCGGCCATGAGAGGTATGACATGAAACTGCGCCAATTGTTCGGCCTCCGAGGCCAGCCCAAGCAAGCGCTGGCCAACCCGAAAGCCAGCCAGGCCGAAGGCCCACCAACCATTGAAGACGGCTCGCCCAATTCGCTGCGCCGGCAGCTGGTGCAGGTGCTGCTGCGCGACTCGGTGCGCCGCCACGGCATTCCGGCGGGCTGGCTTGACTGCCAGATGCTGCTGGTCTCCAGCCGCAGCCGCGGCGAAGGCATGTACCTGCGGATCATCATGAAGCACTGGGATCTGCGCCTGCTGTCCTATGCGCTGGCGTTCGAGAAGTCCCTGATGAACGACATCCTGCGCTTCGAGCCGCATGCCAAGGACTGGCTCTATGGCGTATCGTGGCAGTTCGACACAGGCAGCAGTTGCCCCTACACCGAACTGCCGGATGCTTCGGTCTGGACCGAAAGGCCGAAAAAAATCAATGCCGAAGGTGCCTTGAAGCAGGACCTGGAACGCATGTTTGCCGTGCGCGACTCCGACATGCTGCTGCGCGGGGAGGCCTCGGCAAACCGCTCCAGGAGCGCCTACGCCGCCACCGAGCCACAAACGCTGAACCGCCGCTGATCCGGCAGACACGGGGAAAGCCCGGGCCGCCGGTGGCTCGCTCCACAGGGGCACGCAGGGTCAATACGTCCCGATGTAATCCTTCTTGCCCACCTCCACGCCGCTGTGGCGCAGGATGGCATACACCGTGGTGGTATGAAAAAAGAAATGCGGCAGCCCGTAATTGAGCAGGTAGCTGCTGCCGGTGAAGCGCTTTTCCTTGGGCGTGCCAGCCTGCGTCACGATCTCGCGCGTGTCGGCACTCTCGAACCTCGCCGGATCCAGCCCCCGCAGAAACGCCAGGACCGTCACGATGCGTGCCTGCAGGTCGGCAAAGGTCTGCTCCTTGTCCTCAAGCTGTGGCACCGCCACATCCGCCAGCCGGGCAGACACGCTTTTGGCGAAGTCGCTCGCCACCTGCACCTGGCGCAGCAGCGGAAACATGTCGGGGTAGAGCCGCGCCTGAAGCAGCGCATTCGGATCGATTTTTTTCGCGGCCACATGCGCCTCGGCCTTGCCCAGCACCCCCTGAAGGCCGCCCAGCATTTGCGTGAACACGGGGATGGAGGCGGTGTAGATCGAAACGCTCATGGATGTCTTTCGGGATGAAGAGGTGAAGGGCTGAACAGGGATGGCATACGGCGTGCAGGATGCCACCGCCTTGCTGCCGCGGGATCCCGACGCGTCGCGGCGCAGGGTATTGTCTGCCCATTTGACAGACTGCGCCGCTTGCAATTTTTTACATCGAAGTGCCGGCCGTCGCTTTTATGCTGCTTGGGTGTAGGACGATTTCCAAACTTGAAGTTCGGCTTGGCAAATGCGTTCATCATGATAAGACCGCTCCGGAAATCTGTCCGTGCGGCATTTTTCAACTTCCGATTGAGGCTACGACCATGTCGACTCCAAAATACAAACTTGCCATCACGGCCCTTGCCGTCAGCGCCCTCGCATTCGGTGGGCTGACATGGGCACAAACCACGACAGGCACCACGGCAACCGGTACGACCACCACGGGTACCACGACCGGTACGACCACGGGTACCACCAGCACAACCAGCACCAGCAGCACGACCACCAGCAAGGAAGGCGCGCGGCTGGCCTCCAACTACAGCGCCATGGCGGGCTCGCCTCAAAATGCCAGCGCGCTGGTCAGCGGTCTGCGCACCAGTTCCACCATCAACCTCGCCGCAAGCCCGACCGGCCCCAATGCGACGGCACCGTCGGCCAGCGTTTCCCCGGCCACCAGCAAAATGGGCTGGGGCAATGTGAACATCGCGCTGGCACTCACCCAGACCGCATTGGCCCAACAGAACATCACCAATCCCACACCCGCGCAGCTGGCCAGCGCGCTCAGCAGTGTGCTCGGAGCGCGCGCCAGCGGCCTGGGCTGGGGGCAGATCGCCAAGAGCATGGGGGTGAAATTGGGCGCCGTGATGAGTGCGGCCCACAAGAACGCCACAGCGACGGCAGCCTCTGCAAAAGCCAAAGATGCCAAGGACGCCAAGGACGCCAAAGCGTCAGCCAATGCGGTCGGTATGGCCAAAGCTGGCAAGGCGAGCGATAACGCCAGCGCCAACGGAAAAGGCAGCGGAACCGGTAGCGGCAGTGGCGGCCGCGCTGGCGGCAATGGTGGTGGCCATGGCGGCGGTGGTGGTAACGGCGGTGGCGGTGGCGGGGGCGGTGGCGGCGGCGGCGGCGGCAACAAGAACGCGCCCCCCTTCACCGGCGCCTTCGCAGTGGCGCCCCTCCCGCAAAGCCACCTGGACATGAACGTCCAGGTGGCTTTTTCATGAGCGCCTCACCAGCCGTATCCGTGAGGCATGACCACGCCAATCAGGGAGCGAGCCTACAATTTGCAGACAGTTGCCCGGCAAGCAACCACCCGCTGCATCCTTTTTCATCCGCCCGGCCCACCCACGACAAGGCACACCATGAACGCACCCCTTCACACCGCCGCCCTCCAGTCCGTCCTTGCCGCCGACCTGGCCGCCCTGCCTCTGATTGAAAAATGGGTGTCGTTCGCGTCCGTGTCGCGCGACAGCAATCTGCCCATCATCGAGTGGACGCGCGAACTGCTCGCGTCCTACGGCATCGAGTCGCACCTCACCTACGACGACAGCGGCAAGAAGGCCAACCTGTGGGCCACACTGCCCGCTGACAACGGCGAAACCAGATTGGGCGGCCTGGTGCTGTCGGGCCACACCGATGTGGTGCCGGTAGACGGCCAGCCCTGGAACACCGACCCCTTCGTGGCCCAGGTCATCGGCGACAGGCTCTATGGCCGCGGCGTGACCGACATGAAGAGCTACGGCGCCACCGCGCTGATGATGGTGCCGGAACTGCTCAAGCGCAAACTGAAGCGGCCGGTGCATCTGGCCTTCAGCTATGACGAAGAGGTCGGCTGCATCGGCGTGCGCCGCCTGATCGCCGACATGGTGGCACAGGGCTACCAACCCGCGGGCTGCATCGTGGGTGAACCCACCGGCATGCAGGTGGTGATCGCGCACAAGGGCAAGCACGCCTACAAGACCTCGGTGCGCGGATTCGAGGCGCACTCCTCGCTCACGCCCCTGGGCGTGAACGCGGTGGAAATCGCCTGCGAGTTCGTGGCCCATCTCAAGTCCATGCACCGCCGGCTGGTCAAGCAAGGCCCGTTCGACCCGATCTACGACGTGCCGCACACCACCATCCACACCGGCGTGATTGCCGGCGGCACCGCGCTCAACATCATTCCCCGCGATTGCGATGTGACCTGGGAAATCCGCCACCACCACATGAACTCGCCCGAGCTGCTGTTCAACGAAGCCAAGGCGTTCGCCGACAGCCTGCTGCCCGCCATGCAGGCGGTGGCACCAGACACCGGCATCACCCACAAGCTGAACTCGGTGCTGCCTGGCTTTGCCACCGACGCCGACAGCGACATCGCGCGGCTTTGCTTCACCTGCGCCGGGGCAGACGCCGACTCTGGCGCCGGCAAGGTGTCCTTTGGCACGGAAGCTGCATTGTTCCATCAGGCCGGTGTGCCGACGATTGTCTGCGGCCCCGGCCACATCGCGCAGGCCCACCAGCCCAACGAATGGGTCACGCTGGAGCAACTGGCCTGGTGCGAGCGCTTCATGCGCCGTCTGGCCGATGAAATCTGCGTGAACTGATCCACCCCTTCCCACCGCCGTCCCGGACAAACCAAGAAAGTCACCACAGCATGCAACGCAGAGATTTCATCGGCAGCACCCTGGCACTGGCCACCGGTTCCGCACTGGCCCAACTCAATGGCAAGGTCACACGCATCATCGTGCCCTTTGCACCCGGTGGGGTCCAGGACATCCTGGCGCGCTCCATGTCCACCGAGCTGGGCCTGGCACTGGGCCAGACCGTGCTCGTGGAAAACCGCCCGGGGGCCGGCGGCACGCTGGGTACCTCGGTGGTGGCCCGCTCTGCACCCGACAGCAACACCATGGTGATGGCCGCCGCCAGCCACAACATCGCCGGCTCGCTCTACACCAAGCTGAACTACGACCCCCAAAAGGACTTCACGCCGGTGGCGCACATCGGCACGGCCGATTACGTGCTGATGGTCCACCCCGATGTACCCGCCAAAACCGCGGCGGAGTTCATCCGCTACGCCAAGGCCAACCCCGGCAAGCTGAACTACGCCACGGCAGGCATTGGCAGTGCCACGCACCTGTCGATGGCCTACTTCAATGGCCTAGCCGGCATTGACGTGGTCCACGTCCCGCTGAAGGCTACCGGCGAGGCCATCAACGAAGTGATCTCCGGCCGCGCCCAGGCCATGATTGCTGCCAGCATCGGCGCGCTCCCCTTCGCCAAGGACAACCGCGTGCGCCTGATTGGCGTGACCTCCCCCAAGCGCTCGCGCTACCTGCCCGAGGTGCCGACGATTGCCGAAAGCGGACTGCCTGGCTACCAGTTCGATTCCTGGTTCGGCCTGCTCGGACCCGTGGCCATGCCTTCTGCCGAAGTGGCCCGCGTCAATGCCGCCATGGCCAAATTGCTCAAGGATCCGGTGATCCTGGATCGCCTCGACAAGCAGGGCATCGAGCCGCTGGCCATGAACAACACGGATTTCGCCAGGCTACTCGCCGTGGATTACGAGAGAATGGCGCGCGTCGTGAAGGCCTCGGGCGCCAAAGTGGAATAAACTTAGGAACTTAAGAATTTTGCCGCTTTTTGGCATGGTTCATGCTGAATGAGTGGCTATCACCACCGGCGTGCCTGAGGCACCGGTTGTTTCGGGGAGCATAGAAGACGCCCGTCTCGCAAGAGATCGAAAAAAGCGGACAGGGCGCGTTTGCTGATGAAAGCACTTCATGACGTGGTCCATCATCGCGCGGGATCCCTCCGGCGCGTTTGGCGTGGCAGTTGCCAGTCGATTTTTTGCCGTGGGTGCGCTGTGCCCCCACGCGCGCAGCGGCATCGGTGCACTGGCCACGCAGGCCCTGGTCAACCCCCTCTACGCAGCACCCGCGCTCGACGCGATGGCGCGCGGCACCGCGCCGGCACAGATCATTGAACAACTCACGGCTGCAGACGGCGGCCGCGACCACCGTCAGCTCCACCTGATCAACGCCGACGGCATCACGGCCGGCCACACCGGCAGCGCCTGCATCGACTGGTGCGGACACACCGCAGGCCCGGGCTACTCGGTGGCCGGCAACATGCTGACGGGCCCCGAAGTGATTGCAGCGACTGCTGCCGCTTACGAAGCGAACGCCGGCCTGCCGTTTGCCGAGCGCCTGCTGCGGGCGCTGGCCGCCGGCGAGGCGGCTGGCGGCGACAAGCGCGGCAAGCAGGCCGCCGCCCTGCTCACCTACACCACCGAAGACTATCCCGCGCTCGACATCCGGGTGGACGACCACCCCGAGCCGATCGCGGAGCTGCAACGCCTCTACGCCAAGAGCCTGGAGCGCTACCAGCCCTTCAGCACCTGCCTGCCCTCGAAAGCCCGGTCGGCCGGCATCACCGACCGCGCCATCATTGAAGCCGAAGTGGAGCGCTTTCACGCCGCCCGCCAGGGAGCCACTGCGTGACCGCATTGCTCGAAGTCAAGGACCTGCGCACCAGCTTCAAGCTGGAAGGCGGCGGCGAATTCACCGCGGTGGACGGCATCAGTTTTTCGGTGGCGTCCGGCCGCACGCTGGGGATCGTCGGCGAATCCGGTTGCGGCAAGAGCGTGACCTCGCTGTCCATCATGGGCCTGCTGCCCAAGGGCCAGGGCCGTATCTCGGGTGGTTCCGTCCGCTTCGAAGGCAAGGACCTGGCCACCGTATCGCCCGAAGAAATGCGCACGCTGCGCGGCAACCGCATGGCGATGATCTTCCAGGAGCCGATGACCTCGCTGAACCCAGCCTTCACGATTGGTGACCAGCTGATCGAAGGCATTCGCTGCCACCGCGACATCACGCCCGAGGCCGCGCGCGAACACGCCATCGAGATGCTGCGCCGCGTGCGCATTCCTTCGCCCGAGCGGCGCATCGACGAGTATCCGCACAAGCTTTCGGGCGGCATGCGCCAGCGCGTGATGATCGCCATGGCGCTCTCGTGCGAGCCCCAGTTGCTGATCGCCGACGAGCCCACCACCGCGCTGGACGTGACCATCCAGGCACAGGTGCTGGACCTGATGCGCACGCTGCGTGAGGAAACCGGCGCCGCGATTGTGCTGATCACCCACGACCTCGGCGTGATTGCCGAACTGGCCGACGACGTGGTGGTGATGTACTCGGGCAAGATCGTGGAGCGCGCCAGCGTCAGCCGGCTGTTCGCCCACCCGCACCACCCGTACACCATCGGCCTGCTCGGCTCCATTCCCAAACTGCACCTGGAGCAAACCCGGCTCAATGCGATTGAAGGCCAGGTGCCCACACCGATGACCGTGCTGGCCGGCTGCCGCTTCGCGCCGCGCTGCCCCTTTGCGCAGCAGCAGTGCCGGGAGGAAGTGCCGCCGCTGCGCGATCTGGGCGACGGCCACGAAGCCGCCTGCTGGCGCGCGCCACTGGACATATCCGAAATGCCCGCCCTGCTCGAGGCGCAAGCCGCATGACCACCGCACTGCTCAAGGTCGAGAACCTCGTCAAGCACTTCCCGGTGCGCCAGCACATCTTCGGCCGGCAGACGGCCGTCGTCCATGCCGTCGATGGCGTGAGTTTCGAGCTGCACGCCGGCGACACCATGGCACTGGTCGGCGAATCCGGCTGCGGCAAGTCCACTGTGGGCCGGCTGGTGCTGCGGCTGCTGGAGGCAACCTCTGGCAAGGTGTGGTTTGACGGCGAGGAACTGATGCAGCTCACGCCCGAGCGTCTGCGCGCCAAGCGGCGCGAGCTGCAGATGATTTTCCAGGACCCGTATTCCTCGCTCAACCCGCGCATGACGGTGGAGCAGACGCTGGTCGAGCCGCTGGCCCTGCACGGCCTCGCCGTGGGTCGCAGGCGCGAGCGCGCTGCCGAATTGCTGGAGCTGGTCGGGCTGGCACCGCAGTACCTGCAGCGCTACCCGCATGAATTTTCGGGCGGCCAGCGCCAGCGCATCGGCATTGCGCGCGCACTCGCGGTCGAACCGCGGCTGATCGTCTGTGACGAAGCGGTGTCGGCACTCGACGTCTCCATCCAGGCGCAGGTGGTCAACCTGCTGCAGGACTTGCAGAAACGCCTTGGCCTGGCCTATGTGTTCATTGCGCACGACCTGGCGGTCGTCAAGCACATTGCCTCCCATGTGGCGGTGATGTATCTCGGGCAGATCGTCGAGTACGCCGACAAGCGCAGCCTGTTCGCCAACCCGCGCCACCCCTACACCCAGGCGCTGCTGTCGGCCATCCCGATTCCGGAGCCGGGCCTGCGCCGGGCGCGCGTGCTGCTGCAGGGCGACGTGCCCAACCCGATCAACCCGCCGTCGGGTTGCCGCTTTCGCACGCGCTGCCCGCATGCGCAAGACCGCTGTGCCGCCGAAGTGCCGGCCTTGCGTACCGTCGATGGGCATTCCGTGGCCTGCCACTTCTGGGAAAGCATCGAGGCCCCGTCAGCCGTGGTCAGCGAGGGGGCCGTCAATGCGCGGCTGATGCGGCTGCAGGCAGCGTTCCGCCCGGCCTGAGGGCTCTGATTTTTGTTGGGCATTTTTGGGTAATTTGATTCATGGACAACCGTAAAGGAAACAAGCGATGAGCAAGAAAACACTGCTGGCACTGGCGCTGGCCCTCACCGCCTGTGTTGCACAGGCACAGACCCTGCGTATCGGCCTGGCCGAGGACCCGGACATCCTGGATCCGACGCTGGCACGCAGCTTTGTGGGCCGCATCGTGTTCTCGTCGCTGTGCGACAAGCTGGTCGACATCGACGAGAAGCTCAACATCGTGCCGCAACTGGCCACCTCGTGGCAGTGGTCGCCCGACAACAAGGCGCTGACGATGAAGCTGCGCCCAGGCGTCACCTTCCACGACGGCGAAAAACTGGACGCCGCCGCGGTGAAGTTCAACATCGAGCGCCACAAGAACCTCGCCGGCTCCAACCGCCGCGGCGAGTTGCTGCCCGTGACCACCGTGGACGTGGTGGACGACCTGACGGTCAGGCTCAACCTCAGCGCCCCTTTCTCGCCGCTGCTCACCGTGCTGGCCGACCGCGCCGGCATGATGGTCTCGCCCAAGGCGGCGCAGGCCATGCCGACCAACTTCGGCACCAAGCCGGTGTGCTCCGGTCCCTTCAAGTTCACCGAGCGACTGGCACAGGACCGCATCGTGCTGGAGCGCTACACCAACTACTGGGACAAGGCCAACATCCACTTCGACAAGGTCGTGTTCCTGCCCATCGTGGACGCCACCGTGCGCCTGGCCAACCTGCGCTCCGGCCAGCTCGACTTCATCGAGCGTGTCGCGCCTTCGGACATCGCTTCCATCAAGGCCGACAAGAAGCTGGGGCTGTCGCGCATCACCGAGCTGGGCTACCAGGGCATCACCATCAACACCGGCAAGAGCGATTTCGCGCAGAAGAATCCGCTGGGCCGCGACCCGCGCGTGCGCGAGGCGTTTGAACTGTCGCTCGACCGTGCCGGCATCGTGCAGGTCGCGATGGATGGCGAAGCCACCGCTGGCAACCAGTGGGTTCCGCCGAGCAACAGCTTCTATGCCAAGAACGTGCCCATCCCGAAGCGCGACATTGCACGTGCCAAGCAACTGCTGAAGGAAGCCGGTGTGCCCAACCCGACCTTCACGCTGATGACGCCCACCACCTCGGACGGCCAGCGCGTGGCCCAGGTGGTGCAGGCCATGGCGAAAGAAGCCGGCTTTGACGTGAAGATCCAGTCCACCGAGTTCGCGACCTCGCTGAACCTGGCCGACAAGGGTCAGTTCGACGCCTACGTGCTGGCCTGGAGCGGCCGCGCCGACCCGGACGGCAACCTCTTCAGCTTCTACGGCTGCAAGCAGCCGCTGAACTACAGCGGCGAGTGCCGCCCGCAGTGGGACGAGCTGCTGAACCGTTCGCGCAACACGCTCGACACCCCGGGCCGCATCAAGATCTTTGCCACGCTGGCCGCGGAGGCCGACAAGGCCAAACCGATTGTCTACCTCTACCACCGCAACTGGCTGTGGGCCTACACCAACAAGCTCAAGGGCATGCGCACCATTCCTGACGGTCTGGTGCGGGTCCAGGGCCTGAAGATGTAAGGACCGCTACCAGCGCATCCAGCACCCCACGCCCCATGCTCCAGTACCTGCTCAAGCGGCTAGCCGCCATCATTCCGACGGTTTTCTTCGTCACGATCATCATCTTCGGGCTGCAGCAACTGCTGCCTGGCGATCCGGCGGTGATCCTGGCGGGTGAAAACCAGGACCCGGACGTGATCGCCTACCTGCAGAAAAAGATGCACCTCGACGAGCCCCTGCCCGTGCGCTACGCCTACTGGATTTCAGGCGTGGCCCACGGTGACCTGGGCGAGTCGCTGCGCATCCAGCAACCGGTGCTGGGCCTGATCCAGGAGAAGCTGCCGGTCACGCTGCAGCTGGCCGGCATGGCGATGGTGATCGCGCTGCTGATCGGCATTCCGGCCGGCATCGTGTCGGCCGTGGGCAAGGACACGGTGTGGGACTACGTGGCCAATGTGGTGGCGCTGTGGGGGCTGTCAACGCCCAACTTTTGGCTGGGCATCTTGATGATCCTGGTGTTTTCGGTGCAGCTCGGCTGGCTGCCGGCGTCGGGCTATGTCAGCCCTTTTGAAGACCTCAAGGCCAATCTGGCGGCGATGATCATGCCGGCTTTTGTGCTGGGCAACGCGATTGCCGCCGTGCTGATGCGTCACACCCGCAGCGCGATGCTGCAGGTGCTCAATGCCGATTACGTGCGCACGGCACGGGCCAAGGGCCTGAAGGAACGCACGGTGGTGCTCAAGCACGGGCTGCGCAATGCGCTGACGCCCATCATCACGCTGGGCGCGCTGGAGTTCGGCACGCTGCTGTCGGGTGCGGTGCTGACCGAGCAGGTGTTTTCCATTCCGGGCTTCGGCAAGCTGATTGTGGACGCCGTCTTCAACCGCGATTACGCCGTGGTGCAGGGCGTGGTGCTGTTCACGTCCAGCGTCTATATCCTGCTCAACCTGCTGGCCGACCTGGCCTACTTTGTGGTCAACCCACGCCTGAGGGGTTGAAACATGAGCGCCGTTCTTCCCGTGCTTCCTGCCATCGTCCCGCGTGAGGCCACGCCGGCCCGCCGCGCCCTGCGCCGCCTGATGCGCCGCCGCGGTGCCATGCTGGGCCTTGCCATCGTGCTGATCTTTGTGCTGCTGGCCGTGTTTGCGCCGTGGATTGCACCGCATGACCCGATTGCCACCAGCTGGAGCGCGGTGCGCAAGCCGCCGAGCGCGGAGTACTGGTTCGGCACCGACGAGATCGGCCGCGACGTGCTCTCGCGCGTGGTGTGGGGTGCGCGCGCCTCGCTGATGGCGGGTCTGGTGTCGGTCTGCATCTCGATGGCGCTGGGTGTGCCGGTGGGCCTGCTGGCAGCCTATGTCGGCGGCTGGACCGACAGCCTGATTTCCCGCTTCACCGATTCCATGCTCGCCGTGCCCTTTCTGATTCTGGCGATTGCGCTGGCCGCCTTCCTCGGCCCCTCGCTGAGCAACGCCATGATTGCCATCGGCGTATCGGCCACGCCGGTATTCATCCGCCTCACGCGGGCGCAGGTGCTGGCGGTGAAGGTGGAGGATTTTGTCGAGGCGGCACGCGCCGTCGGGAACCCGCACTGGCGGATTGCGCTGCGGCACATCCTGCCCAATGTGCTGCCGCCACTGATCGTGCAGGCGTCGCTCGCCATTGCTGCGGCCATCATTGCCGAGGCCAGCCTGTCCTTCCTCGGTCTCGGCCAGCAGCCACCGGCGCCGAGCTGGGGCAGCATGCTCAACACCGCCAAGAACTACGTCGACAACGCCCCCTGGATGGCCGTGTGGCCGGGCCTGTCGATCTTCCTGCTGGTACTCTCCTTCAATCTTCTGGGCGACGGCCTGCGCGATGCGCTGGACCCCAAACACAAGTAACTTTCATCACCGGGCAGGTGTCGCACACACCTGCCGCCACTTTTCGCACAGGTTCACCATGCTGTCATTCGATTCACTGAACTACCCCTACGCTTCCCGCCGCAACGTGGTGTACGGCCACCGCGGCATGGTCGCCACCTCGCAGCCCCTGGCGGCCCAGGCCGGCCTGCAGGTGCTGCAGGCCGGTGGCAATGCCATTGACGCCGCCATCGCCACCGCCGCGGCACTGACCGTGGTGGAGCCCAATGCCAATGGCATCGGCGGCGATGTGTTTGCGCTGGTCTGGCACAAGGGCCAGATGCACGGCCTGAACGCCAGCGGCCCGGCACCACGCAGCCTGACGCTGGACAAGGTCCAGGCCATGGGCCTGACGGAGATTCCCAAATTCGGCCCCTTGCCGGTGACCGTGCCCGGCACGCCCGCGGCCTGGGCGGCGATGGCCGAGCGCTTCGGGCGCCTGCCGCTGACCACCTCGATGGCGCGTGCCGTGGAACTGGCGCGCGAGGGCTACCCGGTGTCCCCCACCGTCGCCTTTGCCTGGCAGCAGGCCACCAAGCTGTTCCGCGCGCAATTCAAGGAAGACTACTTCCGCCACTGGTTCGACACCTTCTCGCCGGAACGCGCACCCGACGCGGGCGAGATGTTCCGCTCGGCGGGCCATGCCGACACGCTGCAGTCGATTGCCGAGACCCGCGCAGAGAGCTTTTACCGCGGCCATCTGGCTGACAAAATCGGCGCCTTCATGCAGTCGGCGGGCGGCCACCTCACGGCGCAGGACCTGGCCGACTACAAGGTCGACTGGTGCCAGCCCATCAGCGTGAACTACCGTGGCTACGACGTCTGGGAGATCCCTCCCAACGGCCACGGCATGGTCGCGCTGATGGCGCTCAACATCCTCAAGGGTTTTGACTTCAGCGACCGCGACACGCTCACCACCTACCACCGCCAGATCGAAGCCATGAAACTGGCCTACGCCGACGGCAAGGCCTACATCGCCGACCCGGCTTACATGAAGGTGTCGGTGGCCGACATGCTGTCGGACGCCTATGCCGACGAGCGCCGCGCACTGATCGGCCAGGAGGCCCTGCAGCCCATGCCGGGCGAGCCCTCACGCGGCGGCACGGTCTACCTCAGCACGGCCGACGGCGAAGGCAACATGGTCTCGATGATCCAGAGCAATTACATGGGCTTTGGCTCCGGCATGGTGGTCCCCGGCACCGGCATCTCGCTGCACAACCGCGGCAACAACTTCTCGGTCGAGGCTGGCCACCCCAACTGCGTGGCCCCGGGCAAGCGGCCGTACCACACCATCATTCCGGGCTTCCTCACCAAGGGCGGCCAGGCGGTCGGGCCGTTCGGCGTGATGGGCGGCTTCATGCAGCCGCAAGGCCATGTGCAGGTGGTGATGAACACGGTGGACTTCGGCCTCAACCCGCAGGCCACGCTGGACGCACCGCGCTGGGAATGGGAAAGCGGCAAGCGCGTGAGCCTGGAGCGCAGCACGCCCGAGCACCTGTACCACGGCCTGGCCCGGTTGGGGCACGAAGTCTCGTGGTCAAACAACCGCATCGGCTTTGGCCGCGGGCAGATCATCTGGCGCAATGCCGCCGGTGTGCTGTGCGGCGGTACCGAGCCGCGTACCGATGGCGCTATTGCCGCCTGGTAAGGCTGCCGGGTGATCGCGCGTTGCAGAAGGTCGTGTGAAAGTCGTGTCCAATAGCGGCATGCCCGATCCGCAAGACACGCCTTCCGACGAACCCGCAACCGACAGCCGCCTGACCGCGCTGGAAATCAAGGCCAGCTTCCAGGAAGACCTGCTCGACGAACTGAACCAGGTGGTGGTGCGCCAGCAGCAGCAAATCGACCTGCTGGTGCGCGAGGTCACGCAACTGCGCCAGCAACTGGACCAGCAATCGGCCGAAGGCGGCCCGACCCGATTCAGCCGGCCGGGGGACGACCTGCCGCCGCATTACTGACCCTGCACTATCTCCTCCCGCTGTCGGCGCTGACCGACAGGCACGCGTCACGCCCGACGCGACAATCAAACCATGACCCGTCCTTTTTTGCGCATGGCCCTGATGCTGGGCCTGCTGTCGGCCATTGGCCCGTTTGCCATCGACATGTATCTGCCGGCCCTGCCCTCGATCGGCCAGAGCCTGAACGCCTCCATGGGCGCCGTGCAGGCCAGCTTGATGGCGTTTTTCATCTCGCTGGGCATCGGGCAGCTCATCTACGGCCCGGTGTCCGACATGGTGGGCCGCAAGCCACCGCTGTATTTCGGCCTGCTGCTGTTTGGCGTGGGCAGCATCGGCTGCGCGCTGGCACCGGACATCCACACGCTGGTGGTGCTGCGCTTTGTGCAGGGCCTGGGCGCCTGCGCCGGCATGGTGGTGCCGCGTGCCATCGTACGCGACCTGCACACGGGCCACGACGCCGCGCGGCTGATGTCGCTGCTGATGCTGGTGTTCAGCGTGTCGCCCATCCTGGCCCCGCTGACAGGCAGCTTCCTGATCGAGTCACTGGGCTGGCGCAGCGTGTTCTGGGCCGTCACCGTGGCCGCCATGCTTGGGCTGGCGCTGGTGGCCTTCAGCCTGCCGGAAACGCGGCCACCTGAAGAGCGGGTGGACAGCAGCGTCGGCAGTGCCCTCACCGCCTATGGCGTGCTGCTGCGCGACAGGCACTTCCTCGGTCTGGTGTTCACCGGCTCCTTCGGCATTGCCAGCTTTTTCTCCTACCTGGCCAACTCTTCTTTTGTGCTGATCAACCACTACGGCCTCAGTCCGCGCGAATACAGCATCGCCTTTGCAGTCAACGCGGCCTCCTTCATTGGTGCCTCGCAGTTCACCGGCAAGCTGTCGGCACGCTTCGGCCTGGTCGCCGTAGTGCGGGTGGCGGTGATGGGTTATGCCGCTGTCATGGCGCTGCTGCTCGTGCTCAACCTCGCCGGCGTGGAGCGGCTGGACGTGATGATCGCCCTGCTGCTGGTCGGCTACGGTTTCCTGGGTCTGGTGGTGCCCACCACCGCCGTGCTGGCGCTGGAAGCGCACGGCAGCATTGCCGGTACCGCCTCGGCACTGATGGGCACACTGCAGTTTGTCACCGGCGCGCTGGCGATGGCGCTGGTGGGCCTGTTTGTCGATGGCACGGCGCGCCCCATGGTGGCAGGTATTGCCGGCTGCGCACTGCTGTCGCTGCTGATGGCGCGGCTGACGCTGGGCGCGGCACAGCCGCGAGCGGTCAGCCACCGCTAAATTCGAATCCGCCAGATACGCTTCAACGGACCACCTGCATCCGCAGGCGGCGCGCTGACTCTTCAGCCCGCGCGTCGTCGATCTCGCCCATCACCGCACCCACATCCACCGGGCCGCTCTGGTGGGTGTGGCGGCCCGTCAGCGCCGTTTCGGGGCTGAGGATGCCGCGCTGGTACAGCGCCCAGATTTCATGGCCGTAATCGGTCTGCAGAAGATCGGGCGCAAAGCGGCCGAAGAAGTCGCGCAGGTTGCCCACATCGCGCAGCAGCATGCGCTGGGCGTGGTTGTTGCCGGCGGCATCCACCGCCTGCGGCAAGTCAATGATCACCGGGCTGTCAATATCGTCTGCATGGCCGAGCAGGATGTTGAACTCCGAGAGGTCGCCATGCACCACGCCTGCACACAGCATGCGAACCACTTCGGTGATCAGGGCCGCATGGTGGCGGCGTGCGTCCTCGGGGGTGAAGTCCACATCGTTGAGGCGGGGCGCGGCGTCGCCATGCGCGTCGGTCACCAGCTCCATCAGCAACACGCCTTCGTGAAAGTTGTGCGGCTTGGGCACGCGAACGCCCGCAGCAGCAAGGCGGTAGAGCGCATCGACCTCGGCGTTCTGCCACGCGGCTTCCGCTGCCTGCCGGCCAAAGCGTGTGCCCTTGGCCATGGCACGGGCCTGCCGGCTGTTCTTGACCTTGCGGTTCTCGGTGTAGTCCACCGCCTGGCGAAAGCTGCGTTCGGTGGCGTCCTTGTAGACCTTGGCGCAGCGGGTGTCATCGCCGCAGCGCACCACATACACCGTGGCTTCCTTGCCGCTCATCAGCTGCCGCACGACGGTGTCGATCAGGCCTTCTTCAATCAGCGTCTGCAGTCTGTGCGGTGGTTTCATGCGCCCATTTTGCCCTCTGCCCCATCGCAGTGCCGCAGGTTGCGGCATTGGCCAGCGACTGCGCCAGCCATTCATCGATCAGGACCGGGCTGTTGATGGTCTTGAGCCGCTGGTAAGCCACCTCGGCCTCAGGGAAATGGCGCCGCAGAAAATTGAGCCATTGCTTGAGCCGCCCGGCGCGTGAGCGGGCGTCGAGCCGGTTACAGACGATGTGCCAGAAGTCAGCGATCAGCGGCAGCAGCTGCGCCCAGGTGATGCCTGTATTGGAGAGAACGACGTCCCCACGCATGTCGGCCTGAATCGCCTGCGCCAGCCCCGGGTTCATCACCGCCCCACGGCCCACCATCAGCATGTCGCAGCCCGACGCCTCGCGGCAGCGGCGGGCGTCATCGACCGTCCAGATCTCGCCGTTGGCCACCACCGGAATGCGCACCACCGCGCGGATATCGGCAATGCGCTCCCAGTACGCGGGCGGGCGGTAGGCCTGCGCCTTGGTGCGGGCGTGCACCACCAGTTCATCGGCACCGCCACCGGCAATGGCCAGCGCGCATTCCTCTGCGCGTGAATCGTCGTGGTAGCCCAGGCGCATCTTGGCCGACACCGGCAGATGCGCAGGCACGGCACGGCGCACTGCGCTCACGATGGCGGCAATGGTGTCGGGGTAGTCCAGCAGCATCGCGCCACCACCGTGCCGGTTGACCACCGCCGCCGGGCAGCCGAAGTTGAGGTCAATGCCCGCAGGCCCCAGCGCCGCCAGCCGCGCCGCGTTCTCGGCCATGCACACCGGATCAGACCCCAGCAGTTGCGCACGCACCGGCACACCCGAGAAGGTACGACCGCCGTTGCGCAACTCGGGGACGATGCGGGTGAACACCCGGTCGGGCAGCAACTGGTTGGTGATGCGGATGAACTCGGAGACGCAGCGGTCGATACCGCCGACCCGCGTGAGGATGTCGCGCAGCACAAAATCGAGCAGGCCCTCCATCGGGGCGAGCAGTACAGTGGCGCATAGTTCGGTTTTCATCGCGTAAAACACCGCTCGGGCTGAGCCTGTCGAAGCCTATCCCGAGCACGAATGAAGGGCTCTTTAACAAGGAATACGCGGAACCCTTCGACAAGCTCAGGGCGAACGGTAAGAGGTTCCATCAACAACTAAACCGCAGCCAGCCGCCAGAGCGAAGTCACCTCGGCCGCACGCGCTGCATGCAGGGCATCGCTTGCATCAGTCACCTTGGGGTGATGGGGTTGCGCGTCCAGCCGGTCCACCACACGCAGCCCTGCCGCGTCGATGGCCGCCATCAGCCACGCCCGCGTGCGCAGGCCCAGGTGCTCGGCAAAGTCCGACAGGATCAGCCAGCCCTCGCCCTGGGGCTCCAGATGCGCGGCCAGGCCGTTGAGGAAACCCAGCAGCATGCGGCTGTCTTCGTCGTACACCGCATGCTCCAGCGGCGAGCCAGGGCGCGCCGGCAGCCACGGCGGGTTGCAGACGATGATGTGTGCCTTGCCGTCCGGGAACAGGTTGGCCTCGCGCACCTCGACCTGCGGAAAGCCGAGGCGCTTGAGGTTGTCGCGCGCACAGGCCAGTGCGCGCGGGTCCTGGTCGGTGGCCACCACGCGCTGCACGCCGCCGCGCAGGGCCAGCACGGCGGCCAGCACGCCGGTGCCGGTGCCAATGTCAAAACCCGTCATGTCCGTCTGGCCCTCAGGCACCGGCGCCTGGGCCACCAGGTC
This sequence comes from uncultured Polaromonas sp., assembly GCA_966112355.1. GTDB lineage: Bacteria > Pseudomonadota > Gammaproteobacteria > Burkholderiales > Burkholderiaceae_C > Polaromonas. The sequence goes on along the minus strand of CBHWCZ010000009.1, from coordinate 4,168 downwards.
GATGTATTCACCCCGCACCGGCGAGAACACGCCGTAATGCGGGTGGATGCGGTTGTGCGGCCCGTCTTCGCCCAGCGCAGGAATCGGCACACCCTTGCGGCGCCATTCATGCGCGCTGATGAAGCCCATCAGTTCGCGCAGCGAGGCCACCGAGGGGCCTGCGCTGTCGCTCTCGCTTTTGACCGATCCCCAAGCTTCCGCGCAGGCCTTCTTGGCATCGGGCGCACGTCGCAGCGGAATGCTGTAGTCCGCATCAAATGGAATGAGCACCATGCCCAGCACCCGGGCGCGCTGCGCCTGGGCCTGGCGATGCAGGTGAAAGGCCTCGGGGAAAACGGGTGCCGGTGCAGCGGGGGCCGTACTGGCCTCGCCCGCTTTCGTGTCCTTCACGCGCTTGTCACGCTTGGGCTTGGCCGGCTTGTCGACCCGGCGGGCCAGCGCCTGCAGCAGGAGACGTGCGTTCTGGAAGTCACCGCGCCACAGCAGCCCGGTGCCTTCGCAGGCCAGCCGGTAGGCGGTGTCGGCCGCCATGCTGTCGTCGGCGATCACCACGCGCCGGGGCGGTGCCGCCCCGCGCTCGGAGCGCCAGCGGGCAGAACGCGCCTCGCCGCCCTCCTCCCAGTGCAGCATGGCAGGCGCGGGGGATGACGGGGCGGGAGTGGCAGGTGAAACAGTCATGAAGGGCAAACACAAGGAAGAAAACCGACTGTTTTAACAGATACGCCCCCGTCAGGCCTCCAGCTCACGCGCCGTGAGCGTGTATTCCGTCCGGTAGACCGCATGCGTGACGTTCCGGGCGCCATGCGCCTGCAGCAGGCTTTGGCTCAGGGCACCTTCGGCCAGGGCCTCGAGACTGCTCTGGCTGTACCCGGTGACCAGCACGGCAGAGCCAAAGCTCGCATCGGCGCCGCGAATGCGTTGCTCGCGGGTCATGGGAGGCGCTGCGGCGGCTTGCAGCCGGTGAGCGCCACCCAGTCCCGGCTGCGTGGGGAGCGGCGCAAGGACTTCCCTGTTGAGCCACGGGTCAAGGCCGGCCTTGGCGTCAGCGTCGGCGTCGAAACGGATCAGCAGGCCGGTGTGGCCCATACCGACGCCGTAGCTGGCCTCGACGGCGCACAGCCCTCTGACCATGCCCCGGTAAGCCGGCATGATTTTCGACGTCCACGGCGTCGGGTTGTTCAGGCGCTGCAGGTAAGCGCCCGAGACCAGCGTTTCCAGGTTCTCGACCTCGTACATCACGAAGTACCTGGGCTGCCCGTGCAGCGCCACCCAGCGCGATCCGCGGAGAAACCCCGGGATGGACAGCCTCTCGGGCAGATGCTCGTGCGTGTGCCAGTCGTCGTGATCCGGGATCGCCTCGGGGACGATGTCGAAGGACAGCAGCATCGCGGCCTGGCCGAGCAGTGGCATTCGTGTTGCTCCGATCGTCAGAGTTGAAGGGTTCGACCACCCACGCGACGGTTCAGCGCCGACCGCTGCAACCGCTCATTAGACGCCACTTCTCAAGTCCTCAACGGCTGGGCCTGATGGGATTCTCCCGGGAAGCCTGCTGCCCGAGCTGTTGGGCGAGCCCGATGAGGATTCCTTCGGGACCCCGGATGTAGCAGAGCCGATACATGTTTTCATACTGAGCTACTTCACCGACGAGCTTCGCCCCGCGCTTGCCGAGCCGGGCGAGCGTATCGTCGATGTCCTCCACGGTGAACATGACGCGCAGGTAACCGAGAGCGTTCACGGGGGCGCCGCGGTGATCGGCAACCACAGGCGGCGCGAGAAAGCGGGACAGCTCGAGCCGGCTGTGACCGTCCGGTGTACGCATCATGGCGATCTCGACGCGCATGTTGCGCAATCCGGTGACGCCATCTGCCCAGTCTCCGGCAACTGTCGCACGCCCCTCGAGATCGAGACCCAGCTCGGTGAAGAACGCCACAGCGGCATCGAGGTCTTCCACCACGATGCCGACGTTGTCCATACGCATGACTGTCATGATGCCTCCTTGGCGTCCAGCGTTGATATACCCGCAAACCTGAGAAATAAGCGGGTCGGCCGCTTCAGTCGCGGCGCCAGAGTTTCTTGCCGATCTCCACCGCCAGCAGCACCAGCGCACCGGTTGCCACACCCACCACTGCGTCCATCAGCAAGGGCAGCAACACAGCGAGCAGGGGCCCGACCAAGGCAAGGTCGCCGGCACGGGAAGCCAGCGCCTCCATGGCATGGTGCAGAAGCGGTGCACCATGGGTGATGATGCCGCCCCCCACCAGAAACATCGCGGCGGTCCCGACCACCGACAAAGCCTTCATGAGCCACGGTGCGATCCACAGGATGGCGCGGCCCAGCCCCTGCTGGAACGCCTGGAAGCCGCTGCCGCCCGTGCGCTCGCTCAGGTAGAGGCCAGCGTCGTCAAGCTTGACGATGCCCGCCACCAGCCCGTACACACCCACCGTCATCAGCACGGCAATACCGCACAGCACAACAGTCTGCGTGACCAGCGGGCTGGCCTGCACCGTGCCGAGCGTGATGGCGATGATTTCTGCCGAGAGGATGAAGTCGGTGCGCACGGCACCCTTGATCTTGTCTTTCTCCAGGGCTACCAGGTCGACAGAGGGGTCGGCCAATGCCCGGGTCAGGGCCTCATGTTCGACGGCCCGTTCTGCGGGGCTGTGCATGAAGCGGTGTGCCAGTTTTTCAAAGCCCTCAAAGCACAGGAAGGCGCCGCCCACCATCAGCAGCGGCGTCACCGCCCACGGCACGAACGCGCTGACGAGCAGCGCCGCCGGCACCAGGATCGCCTTGTTGATGAAGGACCCCCTGGCCACGGCCCACACCACCGGCAGTTCGCGGTCGGCATGGACACCGGCCACCTGCTGGGCGTTGAGCGCCAGGTCATCGCCCAGCACGCCGGCGGTTTTCTGCACCGCGACCTTGGACAGCACGGCCACGTCGTCCAGCACCGTGGCAATGTCGTCAATGAGTGCGAGCAGGCTGCTGGCCATGGGGCTTATCCGTTCGTCGGGCGAGAAAGCCTTTGACTGTACCCAATCGGAATGGCTCGCCCCCGCGCCACGGCCGAAATGCGCGAAGCCTCAACGACCCGTCAGACGCCCCAGTACAAAGCCCAGCGCCAGCGCAATGCCCACCGCCTCCAGCGGCTTGTCCTGCACCCAGGAGCGGGAAGTGTCCAGCGCTTTGGCTGGCGCCTCCATGGCCCAGCGCGTCTGGTCAGACCAGCGGTCGGCCGCGCGGGTCGCGCCCATGGCCAGTTTGTCCACCGTCTGGTGCGCCGCGGTGGAGGCACGGTCCACCGCCGCACGTGCGGGATCGGCCACTTTTTCGATGGTGTCATGCAGGCTGACCCCAGCAGAGTCGACGCCGCGCTGAAGGGCGCCATCGACATGCCTGGCGTTGCTGTCGGTAGAAAATTTTTCCATGAGAAGTCCTGTTGTAACTTTGAGAAACGCCATGCTTGCGTTCGCGCTGAATAAGGGCTAAACCCTCGAGATATTCATGGCGAAAAGCGATGGCGACGAGGGCCTGTTCAGACCTGTTCCCACTGTAGAAGTCAGACCGGCTCGGCGCTGTGCGCCACCGCACTGCCTGCATGTAGGACAAGGCGGCAGGTGGCGCGATTGACCCGCCATCTTCTGCTGGCGTGGCAGCAAGAAAGCGCACGCCATCGGCATCTGCTGACAGCAAGATGCACCGAACGCCCGGGCACAGGTCCGGGCCTGTCCACGAACATCAAGGGCCCAAGGAGAAAGTCCATGTCTAGCTCAAGAACCAAGCCATCGCGCACAACCCGCACGGCCCACAAACCCCACCGCATTCCGGTGGAGGAGCCGTCTGACGATGGCGACCCGCTGGACCTGCCGATCGAGCCGGATGAAGGAACGCCGTTGATTCCGGATGATGATGAACGGGTGGTGAATGTGCCGTCCTGAGGGGGTCGCTTACCTGACTCGTCTTTGGGGCGGGGGCTGAAGTTGCCTGCCGTGTGCTTTACTGAGTCCTGAGGCCGGGACTCGCCCCGGCGGGCGACTCACTTTCTCTTGCTTCGCCAAGAGAAAGTAAGCAAAGAGAAGGCGACCCGAAGTCTGGGTCCCTCCGCTTGCGCTACGGGCAACCTGCGCTGCTCGATTACGGCGGCGGTCCGCACAACTCGCCTGCGGCT
>CBHWCZ010000008.1:0-122698 GCA_966112355.1 uncultured Polaromonas sp. | reverse complement strand
CCATCGACGGGCTGGGCGTGCCGCAGGTGCTCAAGGAAGTGGTGATGTCCAAGCGGGGCCTGACGATTCTGGTCGGTGCCACCGGTTCCGGCAAATCCACCACGCTGGCGGCCATGGTGGACTGGCGCAACGAGCAGTCCTACGGCCACATCATCACCATCGAAGACCCGGTGGAGTTTGTGCATGCCCACAAGAACTGCGTGATCACGCAGCGCGAAGTCGGGCTGGACACCGACAGCTGGGAAGCCGCCCTGAAAAACACGCTGCGCCAGGCGCCCGACGTCATCCTGATGGGCGAGATCCGCGACCGCGAAACCATGGAGCATGCGATTGCCTTCGCCGAGACCGGCCACCTGTGCCTGGCCACGCTGCATGCCAACAGTGCCAACCAGGCACTCGACCGCGTGATCAACTTCTTCCCGGAAGAGCGCCGCGCCCAGCTGCTGATGGACCTGTCGCTCAACCTCAAGGCGATGATCTCGCAGCGGCTGGTGCCCAAGCAGGATGGCAAAGGCCGTTTCGCGGCCGTGGAGGTGATGCTCAACTCGCCGCTGATTTCCGACCTGATCTTCAAGGGCGAGGTCTCCGAGATCAAGGAAATCATGAAGAAGAGCCGCAACCTGGGCATGCAGACCTTCGACCAGGCGCTGTTCGATGCCTTTGAAAGCAGCCACATCACCTACGAAGACGCACTGCGCAATGCCGACTCGGTGAACGATCTGCGCCTGCAGATCAAGCTCAATTCCCAGCGCGCCAAGTCCAGCGACCTGGCCGCCGGCACCGAGAATTTCGCCATCGTTTGAAGAACCCTGAAGCACGGGCCACGACCCGTGCCTGCCAGAATCACGCCCGCTTTCGCTGTCACACACCCTTCCACCTGCATGGCCCGTGGCCGTGCAGGCCTCAAGCCAATCACGTAAACGCACCACACCATGTCCAGCACCAACCCCAAAACCTACGAACCCTCCACCCCCTGCCAAGTCGCCTTCCTGGGCCTGGGCGTCATGGGCCTGCCCATGGCTGGCCATCTGGCGCTGGCCGGCCACCAGGTCACCGTGTACAACCGCAGCGCCGCCAAGGCGCAGGCCTGGGCCGCTGAATTCAAGGGCAGCTCGGCCGCCACACCGCGCGAAGCAGCAGCGGGCGCCGACATCGTCTTTTGCTGCGTCGGCAACGACGATGACCTGCGCGGCGTGGTGCTGGGCGCCGACGGCGCCTTGGCCGGCATGAAACCCGGCGCGGTGCTGGTGGACCACACCACGGCCTCGGCCAGCGTGGCCCGCGAGCTCTACGCCGCCGCCAAAAAACTGGGCCTGCACTTTGTCGATGCGCCCGTGTCGGGTGGCCAGGCCGGTGCGCAAAATGGCGCCCTGACGGTGATGTGCGGCGGTGACAAGGCGGCTTTTGACGCCGTCAGGCCCGCCGGCATGGCGTTCTCCAAGGCTTTCACCCTGATGGGCGACAGCGGCGCCGGGCAGCTGACCAAGATGGTCAACCAGATCTGCATCGCAGGCCTGGTGCAGGGTTTGAGCGAGGCCGTGGCTTTCGGCCAGAAAGCCGGGCTGGACGTGAACCTGGTGCTGGACGTGATCGGCAAGGGCGCAGCCCAGAGCTGGCAGCTCGACAACCGGGGCAAGACCATGGTGGCCGACAAGTTCGACTTCGGCTTCGCGGTGGACTGGATGCGCAAGGACCTGGGCCTGGTGCTCGACGAGTCCAAGCGCAACGGGGCACGCCTGCCGGTCACGGCGCTGGTCGACCAGTTCTATGCCGACGTGCAGGCCATGGGGGGGCAGCGCTGGGACACCTCCAGCCTGATCCGGCGCCTAAAGTAAGCGGCAGGGCTTTCAACCCGCCAGGAAAAAGGGCCCGTGAGGGCCCTTTTTTCGTCTGCCGGTGAAACGGCCTGCGCGGCGCGCCCGGCTCAGTTGCTGGCAGGCCTGGCGGCGGCCGGCTGGGGTTTGTCCGGCGTGGGCAGCATGCGCGCCAGTTCCTCTTCGCTGATGATTTCAAAAATGCGGACCACCTTCTGCACACCCGGGGTGGAGCGCACCACCGCAGTGGCGCGGTCGGCCTCACGCTGCGTGACGCGGCCCATCAGGTAGGTGGTGCCGCGCTCGGTGACCACCTTGAAGGCGTTGGAAAACAGGTCTTTCGCATCCAGCAGCATTGCCTTCACGCGGCCTGTGATCAGCGCGTCGGAAGAGCGCTGGGTCAGCGAGGACTGGCCGCTGATGACCAGTTCATTGACCACGGCGTTGACGTTTTCAACGCGGGTCACGATCTGCTCGACCAGCTGCTTGTCCTGCTCGTTGGGCACTTCGCCCGTCAGCAGGACCTGGCGGTTGTAGCTGGTGATGTTCACATGGACGCGGTCACCCACATTGCTGCGGACACGGCTGCCGGCACGCAGCTCGATGCCTTCGTCCTCGAGCTGGGCCCCGGAGGTGCGCCGGTCCGTGGCCACCAGTGCACCACCGGCCACGCCGCCGGCGATGATGGGGAAGCACCCCGTCAGCACCACCGAGAAGGCCGTCGCTGCCAGGGCCGCCATGGCCAGACGCTGGATCTTGATCACTTTCATGCCTGAGACTCCTGATCACCAAGTAACTGGGTGTCCACGCCATCGCAGATGCAATGCAGGACGAGAAGGTGCACTTCCTGGATGCGGGCGGTGCGCTCATGCGGCACGCAGATGTGCACATCGGTTTCGCGCAGCGCCTGCGTCATCTTGCCGCCGCCCCGGCCTGTGAGCGCGACGACGGTCATCTCGCGCTCATGCGCCGCCTCGATGGCCGCCAGCACGTTGGCGGAATTGCCACTGGTGCTCATGGCCAGCAGCACGTCGCCGGCACCGCCGAGGGCACGCACCTGCTTGGAAAAAATCACGCTGAAGTCGTAGTCGTTGGCAATCGCCGTGAGGATGGAGCTGTCCGTCGTGAGCGCAATCGCGCCCAGTTCGGGCCGCTCGCGCTCATAGCGGCCGACAAACTCCGCCGCGAAATGCTGGGCGTCGGCTGCCGAGCCCCCGTTGCCGCACGCCAGCACCTTGCCGCCGCTGGTGACGCTGGCGAGGATGGCCTGAACCGCCGCCGCGATCGGCTTGGAAAGTACCTGGGCGGCCTGGTACTTCAGGTCCGCACTGTCAATGAAGTGCTGTTCAATTCGTTGTTCGAGCATGTGGCAATGATAGCGGGTCATGCCGGCCGGCATCGCCGCCGCTCGCGCCATCTGCGCAGCGCCTCACCGGGCGGAGCAGCCCACGGATTTGCGACGATTTGTAAGCTACGGCTGACGGGGCAGCAGGACCAGCAAATCCCCCACGATGTCCCGGGCATAGCGGCTGGCCACATGCTCGACAAAATGCGGGAAATCCACATGGGCGGTGTCATCGGCGCGGTCGGAAATGGTCCGCATCGCCGCGAAAGGAATGCCGTAGTCATGGCACACCTGCGCGACGGCGGCGCCTTCCATCTCGACGGCCAGTACCACGTGGCCAGCGTCGTGGAGCGCACCATGCAGCGCGCGCGACTCGCCCATGCCCGAGACAAAGCGGTCGCCGCTGGCAATCAGGCCGCGGTGCACGCGGGCACCGGCAAATTCGTCGCCATCACTCCGGCGTGCGAGCACGGCCGTGGCGGCAGCCCACACCAGTTCAGCCAGGGGCTCATCCGCCTGAAACCGGGTCTTGCCGTAGAGAGGTACTTCGAAGCGCGGGAACAGCGGCGACGCATCCAGATCGTGCTGCACGAAATCGGTGGCGACCACCACGTCGCCGACGTTCACCGCAGGCCCCAGGCCGCCGGCGACGCCGGTGAACACGATGCGGCCGACGCCGAACCGCTCGATCAGCGCGGTGGCGGTGGTGGCAGCGGCGACCTTGCCGATCTTCGACAGGGCCAGCACCACCGGATGGCCGTGCAGGTGGCCGAGCCAGAACTCCCTGCCCGCATGCACCACGCGCGACGGCGCCTGCAGCAGCTCCACCAGGCCGCGCTGCTCCTGCGCCAGCGCGCTGAGAATCGCCGTCGGTGCAGTGGTGGAACGGTCGGGCATGGAGGTGGAGGACATGGCAGGATTTTGCCGGTAAACCAGTGCGCGCCACCGGGCCAATGCACGGATCCGCAACAGCACTGAGCGCAGATGAAGGCACAGGCGAAAAAAAGGGCGACTTGCGCCGCCCGGAAAAATTATTGGCCGACCTGAGCGGCTTATTTCTTGTCGCGCAGTTCGCGGCGAAGGATCTTGCCGACCGGCGTCTTGGGCAGATCGGTGCGGAACTCCACCACCTTGGGCTGCTTGTAGCCGGTCAGGTTGGCCTTGCAGAACTCGCGCACCTGGGCTTCGGTGAGGTCGGGGTTTTTCTTGACGATGACGAGCTTGACGGCCTCGCCGGATTTCTCATCGGCCACGCCGACGCAGGCGCATTCCATCACGCCGTCGAGCTTGGCGACCACGTCCTCGATTTCGTTCGGGTAGACATTGAAGCCGCTGACGAGAATCATGTCTTTCTTGCGGTCGACGATCTTGAAGAAGCCGTGGTCGTCCAGCACGCCGATGTCGCCGGACTTGAAGTAGCCGTCGGGCGTCATGACCTTGGCGGTTTCATCGGGCCGCTGCCAGTAGCCCGCCATCACCTGCGGGCCCTTGATGGCGATCTCGCCCGGCTGGCCTTGCGGCACTTCGTTGCCGTCGTCGTCCAGCAGCTTGAACCAGGTGCCAGGAATCGGCACGCCAATGGTGCCGGTGAAGGCCTTGCTGTTGGTCGGGTTGCAGCTCGCCGAGGGTGAGGTCTCCGACAGGCCGTAACCTTCGCAGACCGGACAGCCGGTTTTCTCGAGCCACAGCTTGGCCACGGCGCTCTGGACTGCCATGCCGCCACCGAGCGACACCTTCAGGTGCGACCAGTCCACGGTGTTGAAGTCGGGGTGGTTGGCCAGGCCGTTGAACAGGGTGTTGACCGCCGGGAAGCTGTGGATGCGGTGCTTGGAGAGTTCCTTGAGCACAGCCGGCAGGTCCCGTGGATTGGGAATCAGGATGTTCTTGGCGCCGGTGCGCAAGCCCAGCATCATGTTCACCGTGAACGCGAAGATGTGATACAGCGGCAAGGCGCACACATAGGTGGGCTGCTCGCCAGCCGGCATGCTGGCCATGGCCGGGCCGTTCCAGGCCTCGGACTGCAGCAGATTGGCAATGATGTTCCGGTGCAGCAGCACGGCGCCCTTGGAAACGCCGGTGGTGCCACCGGTGTACTGCAGCACGGCCACGTCGTCGGGCTTGATGTCGGGCTTTTTGAGCGTGGCGCGCGTGCCGCGGGCCACGGCGTCATTGAAGCGCACGGCCGACGGCAGGTTGAAGGCCGGCACCATTTTCTTGACGTTGCGCACCACGTAGTTGACCAGCGTGCCCTTGAGCAGCCCGAGCTGGTCGCCCATGGCACACAGCACCACGTGCTTGACGGGCGTGTTGGCGATGCACTGCTCCAGGGTGTTGGCGAAGTTCTCGATGATGACGATCGCCTTGGCACCCGAGTCCTTGAGCTGGTGCTCCAGTTCACGCGGCGTGTAGAGCGGGTTGACGTTGACCACCACATAGCCAGCGCGCAGGATGGCGGCAACGGCCACAGGGTACTGCGGCACATTGGGCATCATGATGGCGATGCGGTCGCCCTTGGCCAGCCCCAGGCCCTGCAGGTAGGCGCCGAACGCCATCGAGAGGCTGTCGGTCTGGGCGAAGGTGATGTCCTTGCCCATGAAGCTGTAGGCAACGCGGCTGGCGTACTTGCCGAAGCTCTCGTCCATGAGCGCAACCAGCGATGGGTATTGCGACACATCGACATCGGTCGGCACGCCGGGTGGGTAGGCCTTGAGCCAGGGGCGCTCGAGGATCGCAGCGCTCATCGGTGCATTCATGCTGTCTTCTCCATGACTGTTTTCTTACTGCCACGGATTCTCGTGGCGCGCCCTCTTCGTGGCTATTGCGTTTTCCCTAGGAAACCCGGGAAATCAGAAGGGACGCCTCCCTAATCCTGACAACCTCCAACCAGAGGTTCTTAGCAAACGGGTGCCGCGGAACCGGCTTCGCCGGGCCGCAGGCACCGTCCCCTGCAAGGGGAGATGGCGCTACACGCAGTGAGCGCCGACAGGGGTGTACCAACTACTCAATAGCCTTGCCCATGTCCTCAATGACCTTCTTGGCATCGCCGAACACCATCATGGTCTTGTCCATGTAGAACAGTTCGTTGTCCAGGCCGGCATAGCCGGCCGCCATGGAACGCTTGTTCACGATCACCGTCTTGGCCTTGTAGGCCTCCAGGATCGGCATGCCGTAGATGGCGCTGCCCTTCACATGGGCCGCCGGGTTCACCACATCGTTGGCGCCCAGGATGATGGCCACGTCGGCCTGGCCGAACTCGCCGTTGATGTCTTCCATCTCGAAGACCTGGTCGTAGGGCACCTCGGCCTCGGCCAGCAGCACGTTCATGTGGCCCGGCATGCGGCCGGCCACCGGGTGAATCGCGTACTTGACGTTCACGCCCCGGTGAATGAGCTTCTCGGCCAGTTCATTGACGGCATGCTGCGCGCGCGCCACCGCCAGACCGTAGCCCGGCACGATGATCACGGTCTCGGCATTGCTGAGCACGTAGGCGGCGTCGTCGGCAGAGCCCGACTTGACCGGGCGCTGCTCCGTCGCGCCGGCCACGGCGGTCCCCGCCTCGCCACCGAAGCCGCCCAGAATCACGTTGAAGAACGAGCGGTTCATCGCCTTGCACATGATGTAGGACAGGATGGCGCCGGAGGAGCCGACCAGCGAGCCGGCAATGATCAGCATGCTGTTGTTGAGCGAGAAACCGATGCCGGCCGCGGCCCAGCCCGAATAGCTGTTGAGCATGGACACCACCACCGGCATGTCGGCGCCGCCGATCGGGATGATGATGAGCACGCCCATCACGAAGCTCAGCGCCAGCATGCCGAAGAAGGCTGGCCAGCTACCCGTGAACATGAACACCAGCCCCAGGCCCACCGTGGCCAGACCCAGCACCAGATTGAGCATGTGCTGGCCGGCGAACACCACAGGCGCGCCCTTGAAGAGGCGGAACTTGTAGGTGCCCGAGAGCTTGCCGAAGGCGATCACCGAACCGCTGAAGGTGATGGCGCCGATGGCGGCGCCCAGGAACAGCTCCAGCCGGTTGCCGGTCGGGATCGGTTCGCCCCTGGGCGCGATGCCGAAGGCATGGGGCTCGGCCACGGCGGCCACGGCGATGAACACCGCGGCCAGGCCGATCATGCTGTGAAAGAAAGCCACCAACTCGGGCATCTTGGTCATCTCGACCGTCTTGGCGCGCCAGGCACCATAGGCTCCGCCCACCAGCAGGCCGACCAGCACATACGCCATGCCGCCCAGGTTGCCCTGCGCCAGCTTGACGATCAGGGCGCCGGTGGTGACCACGGCGATCGCCATGCCGATCATGCCGAACAGGTTGCCGCGGATCGAGGTGGTGGGATGCGACAGGCCCTTGAGGGCCTGGATGAAGCAGATGGATGCCACCAGATACAGCAAAGTGACGAGGTTCATGCTCATTTCGCAGCTCCTTCAGCGGGGGCGGCCACTTTCTTTTCCTTCTTGCGGAACATCTCCAGCATTCGGCGCGTCACGAGGAAGCCGCCGAAGATGTTGACCGCGGCCAGCGCCACGGCCAGCACGCCCATGGTCTTGCCCAGCGTCGTTTCGGTCATCGCGGCGGCCAGCATGGCACCGACGATGACGATGGCCGAAATCGCGTTGGTCACCGCCATCAGCGGCGTGTGCAGCGCAGGCGTCACGGTCCACACCACGTGGTAGCCCACGTAGATGGCGAGGACGAAAATGATCAGGTTGATGATGGTGGGGGAGACTGCATCCATGGTCTTTTTCCTGGGTTCGAAGGGGGCCACCCGGGCCCCGGACTCTTTATTTGCGCTTGACCTCACCGCCTTGCGTCATCAGGCAGGCGGCCACGATGTCGTCGGCCATGTCAATGGTGAGTGCGCCTTCCTTGCTGATGATCAGCTTGAGGAAGTCCAGCAGGTTGCGGGCATAGAGCGCACTGGCGTCCGCTGCCACCAGGGCGGGCACATTGGTCTGGCCGATCAGGGTGACGCCATGCTTGATGACGTTCTGGCCGGGCTCGGTCAGCGGGCAGTTGCCGCCTTGCGGTGCGGCCAGATCGACAATCACGCTGCCGGGCTTCATGGCCTTGACCATGTCTTCGGTGACCAGCACCGGGGCCGGGCGGCCGGGAATCAGCGCCGTGGTGATCACCACGTCGGCCTGGGCGACGCGCTTGGCGACCTCGGCCTTCTGGCGGTCCAGCCAACTTTGCGGCATGGGCCTGGCGTAACCGCCCACGCCCACAGCGGCTTCGCGCTCTTCGTCGGTCTCGTAGGGCACGTCAATGAACTTGGCACCCAGCGACTCGACCTGTTCCTTGACGCTGGGTCGCACATCACTCGCTTCAATGACGGCGCCCAGCCGCTTGGCGGTCGCAATGGCCTGCAGGCCGGCCACGCCGACGCCCAGGATCACAACGCGGGCGGCCTTGACCGTGCCGGCTGCCGTCATCAGCATCGGGAAGAAACGCTGGTATTGCTCGGCAGCCATCATGACGGCCTTGTAGCCGGCGATATTGGCCTGGGACGAGAGCACGTCCATGCTCTGCGCGCGGCTGGTGCGGGGCGCCGCCTCCAGCGCGAAGGACGTGACCTGCGCAGCCGCCAGACGCTGCAGGCCGGTGGCATCGAAGGGGTTGAGCATGCCGACCATCACGCCGCCGGCCTTGAGGTGCGGCACTTCGGCGTCGAGCGGGCAACGAACCTTGAGCACGATGTCGGCGGCATAGGCGCCTGGCGCATCGGTGATCTCGGCACCAGCTGCCACATAGGCCTCGTCCGTCACGCTGGCGGCGACACCGGCGCCCGACTGCACACGGACCGTATGGCCCTGCGCCTTGAGCTTTTTGGCTGTCTCCGGTGTGATGGCGACGCGCGTTTCTCCGGCCGTGATTTCGGCGGGTACCCCAATCAGCATGGGTCTCTCCTCAATGCAATCGTTGTGTATCAGCCTGGCATGGGCACCAGGACGGTTTTGAGCTGTCGTGGAGCTTACATGACTTTTTTACCAGCCACGAGCGGGTACGCCATAGTTTTCCAGCAAATAGGCACCCGACCCTAGGGTAGCCGCAGAGCCCCCCCCCGCGCGGGAACCATCCTTCGACAAGCTCAGGACGAACGGAGTGAAGTCAGCGACCGTAGAGGCGAGCCGCCTTCACCAGCGGAGCCGTGGAACCGGCTTAGCCGGGCCACAGGCGGACGGCCCCCGAGGGGCTGACGACCGCGGCTCCAAACCTGCCTGCGCAGGTTTGGACGGGAGGAAGGGCCTACGCCTCTGGCGTGGGCACGTCCAGCGAACCACACGAAGTGGGGAGCGTGGGGGCCCCTATTTGGCTGTTGGCATCACGAATTCAGCACCCTTGCCAATGCTCTCCGGCCAGCGCTGCATGATGGACTTCTGCTTCGTGTAGAAGCGAACGCCCTCTTCGCCGTAGGCGTGCATGTCGCCGAACAGGCTGCGCTTCCAGCCGCCGAAGCCGTGCCAGGCCATGGGCACGGGAATCGGCACGTTGATGCCGACCATGCCGACCTGCACACGGCGGCCGAATTCGCGCGCCACGTTGCCGTCGCGTGTGAAGCACGACACGCCGTTGCCGAACTCGTGGTCGTTGATGATCTTCAGCGCCGTGGCGAAGTCGGGCACGCGCACGCAGGCCAGCACCGGGCCGAAGATTTCTTCCTTGTAGATGCGCATGTCGGTGGTCACGTGGTCAAACAGCGTGCCGCCCATCCAGAAGCCGGCCTCGCAGCCCGCGCCAGCTGCAGCGCCGTTGAACTGGCGGCCATCGGCCAGCAGCTGGGCGCCTTCCTTGATGCCCACGTCGATGTAGCCGGTGATGCGGTCATGCGCCGCCTGCGTGACGATGGGGCCCATCTCGGCGGCCAGGTTGGTGCCGTTGAGCACCTTCAGCGTCCTGGTGCGCTCCAGCAGCTTGGGCATGACTTTGTCGGCCGCGTCACCCACCAGCACTGCCACCGAGATCGCCATGCAGCGCTCGCCGGCCGAGCCGTAGGCCGCACCGATCAGCGCGTCGACCGACTGGTCGATGTCGGCATCGGGCATGACCACCATGTGGTTCTTCGCACCGCCCAGGGCCTGCACGCGCTTGCCGTGGTGGGCGCCGGTTTCGTAGATGTAGTTGGCAATCGGCGTGGAGCCGACAAAGCTGACCGCGCGCACATCGGGGTGGACCAGCAGCGCATCCACGGCTTCCTTGTCGCCCTGCACCACGTTGAACACGCCATCGGGCAGGCCGGCTTTCTTCAGCAGGTCGGCCATGAACAGCGACGGCGACGGATCGATCGGGCTCGGCTTGAGCACAAAGGTGTTGCCGGCCGCAATCGCCACCGGGAACATCCACATCGGCACCATCACCGGGAAGTTGAACGGCGTGATGCCGGCCACCACGCCCAGCGGCTGGCGCAGCGTCCAGTTGTCCATGCCGGTGGAGACCTGGTCGGTGAAGTCGCCCTTGAGCAGTTGCGGAATGCCGCAGGCGAATTCAACGATGTCGATGCCGCGCGAGACCTCACCCTGCGCGTCGGTGAAAACCTTGCCGTGTTCGGCGGTGATCATGCGGGCCAGGTCGTCCTTGTGGGCATTGAGCAGTTCGAGGAACTTGAACATCACGCGGGCACGGCGCAGCGGCGGCGTGTCAGACCAGGCCGGGAAAGCCGCCTGGGCCGAGGCCACGGCGGCATCCACTTCAGCGGCACTGGCCAGCGCCACATGACCGGTGACGGCACCCGTGGCCGGGTTGAACACGTTCTGCTGGCGGCCGGAGGTCGGCGTGGTGTGCTTGCCGTGGACGTAATGGGCGATGACGGGGATGGACGACATGGTGGTTCCTTTGAAGATGACTGCAGTCTAGGCCTCACCACCCGATTTGATAATGGGGTTAAATTTGATTACATTGTTCATATATTTGAACAATCCCGCGGGCTTACCCTTGCCTGCGCCACTGCCGCAGCACCCTCATGTCCTCTGACCAACTCTCCCCGCTGGTGGCCGATCTGCACCTGCTGACCATCCTGGCCACCACCCGCAGCTTCACCGAAACCGCGCGGCGCCTGGGCCTGTCCAAGGCCTCGGCCAGCATGCGCATCAGCGAGCTCGAACGCGCCGCCGGCGTCACGCTGGTGCGGCGCACCACGCGCTCGGTGGGCCTCACGGAAGCCGGCCAGCAACTGGTCAACGAGATGCAGCCGGCGTTCAGCCGCATCAGCGACAGCTACACCGCGGTGCGCGACCTGGTGGGCACGCCGCGCGGCCTGGTGCGCGTGACGGCGCCGGTGGCGCTGGGCCGCCAGCACCTGGCGCCCTGCATCGCGGCGTTTCTCAAGCGCTACCCCGACATCCATGTCGAGCTGGAGCTGACCGACCGCTTCGTGAACCTGACCCAGGAGGGCTTCGACCTGGCCATACGCCATACCAGCACGCCGCCCGAAACCCATGTGGCCTGGGTGCTGTGCGACACCACCTCCGCGCTGGTGGCCAGCCCGCAGTACCTGGCCGAGCGCGGCGCGCCGCAGCATCCTTCGGAGCTCACCGCACATGACTGCCTGCTGTATCTTGGCGGCAGCCATTCGGCGAACTGGACCTTTGTGAAGAAAAGCCGGCGCAAGGCCGGCGAGCGCGTCGGCGTGACGATCGACGGCAAGCTCAAGGCCAACAACAGCGAGGTGCTGCGCGATGCCCTGCTGGCCGGGCTGGGCATCGGCCTCCTGCCCGACTTCAGCCTGCCGGCCCCCACCCCGGGCACGGCCCCGGCGCTGGTGCCGGTGCTGGCCGACTGGCAGGTGCAGGGGTTTTTCGGCGAGCGCATCTACGCGCTGCGGCCCTGGTCGCCCCAGGTGCCCAAGGCGGTGGAGTGCCTGGTCGGCCACCTGCGGGAGCACTTTTCCACCGGTTTTCACGCCACCAAGGGTGCGGGAGCGCAAGAGTCCGGCGCGAGTCACCCGGCGCACGCATAATCCCCCGCATGATGAACCGATGGAAACCCAGCGTCACCGTCGCTGCGGTGATTGCAAAAGACTTTGACGGCGTGCAGAAATTCCTCCTGGTGGAGGAAGAAACCCGCGACGGCCTCAAGCTGAACAACCCTGCCGGCCACCTGGACCCGGGCGAAAGCCCGATCCAGGGCTGCGCCCGCGAGACGCTGGAAGAAACCGCCTGGCACTTCACCCCGACCGCTGTGGTGGGCGTGTACATGTCGCGCTTCGAGCGGGCCGTGCCCGGCGAAGACGAGCCCATGGACATCACCTACCTGCGCTTTGCCTTCAGCGGCGAGCTGGGTGCGCATGTGACCGGGCAGGCCCTGGACCACGGCATTGTGCGCACCGTCTGGCTCACCGCCGACGAGATCCGGGCCAGCACTGCCATGCACCGCAGCCCGCTGCTGCTGACCTGTATGGAAGACTACTTGGCGGGCAAGCGCTACCCGGTCGAGCTGATCACCACGGACCCTTCCGTGTTCCTGTGAGCCCTGCGCGGCCCCGTCACGGTCGCGCCTTCAGCGCCGACCGCAGGTGGTCGTGAAACATCCGGGCCGGCGCGCGCAGCGCTGCGCCCCGGCGGGTGGCCAGGCCCAGCACCCGTGAGACCGCCGGCTTGACCAGCGCCACGCCCACCAGGCTGGCGTGACCGGGCGGCAGCGTCAGGCGCGGCACCGCCGCCAGACCCAGCCCGGCCTCCACCATGCCCAGCAGCGTGGCGATGTGGCTGACTTCAAAGCGGTAGGACGGGTTGACGCCAGCCTTGGCCAGTGCGTCGTCCAGCAGTTGCCGGTTGCCGCTGGAGCGGGCCACGGCAATCAGCCGTTCGTCCTGCAGTTGCGCCCAGCTCAGGCTTTTTCGCTGGGCCAGTGCATGGGCGCGGGGCATGGCCAGCACAAAGGGATCGGTGTGGATGGGGTCGAAGTCCACCCCGGGCACCTGGCTGCCCATGAAGCTGATGCCGAAGTCAGACTCGCCCGAGACCACGCTGGCCAGCACCTGGCCGGCGGCCTCATCGATCACGCGGATGCGGATCAGCGGGTAACGCTCCGAAAAGGAGCGCACCACCGAGGGCAGGAAATAAATCGCTGCTGACGGCACACAGGCCACCGTGACGCGCCCGCTGCGGCTGGCGGCGATGTCTGAAATGCCCAGCATCGCCGATTCGAGGTCGTCCATGGCCGAGCGGGCCCGCTCCAGGAACACGCTGCCCAGGGCGGTCAGTTCGACATCGCGCGTGGTGCGATTGAACAGCCTGGCACCGAGGATGGTCTCGAGCTTGTCGATGCGGCGGCTGAGCGCCGGGGCGGAGAGGTGGATGTGGTCGGCCGCCGCCCGGAAGCTGCCACGCTCGGCCACCGCGACGAAGGCCTCGAGTTGCTGCAAATCGAAATTGATGCGCGCCATGCACCAATACTAGCAAAAGTTGCACTTCACAGCATGTGCATGCAGGCAGATGATTCGCCTTCACCACCCACAGATCGGAGACACGCCATGCAGACTTCCACACCGTTCCGGCCGCGGCGCCGCACCGCGCTGATGACCAGCCTGGCCGTACTGGCCGCCTCGTGCGGCGCAGCCCAGGCACAGACCTGGCCCGAAAGGCCCATCTCGATCGTCGTGCCGACCGCAGCCGGCGGCGCCAACGACGCGATGGCCCGCATCCTGGGCCAGGGCCTGAGCGTGCGCCTGGGCAAACCCGTCCTGGTGGAAAACAAGGCTGGCGCCAACGGCGCCATCGCCAGTGAATTCGTTGCCCGCGCCGCGCCCGACGGCTACACGCTGATGTTCGGCTACATCGCCACGCACGGCATCAACCCGGCACTGCAAAAGCTGCGTTATGACCCCGTCACCGACTTCGAGGCCATCGGCATGGTGGCTGCCTCGCCTACAGCCTTGGTAGCCAACATGGCGGTGCCCGCCAAGAACGCCAAAGAACTGGTGCAGCTGATCAAGGCCAAGCCCGGCACCTTCAGCTATGCCACCGCGGGCAACGGCACCGCACCCCACATCGCCGGCGAACTGTTCAAGCTGTCTGCCGGGCTGGAGGTGGTGAATGTGCCCTACAAGGGTTCTGCTCCGGCGGTGATGGACACCATCGGGGGCAACACGCAATACATGTTTCCGAGCCTGTTCACGGCCTACCCGCAGATCAAGAGCGGCAAGCTGCGCGCACTCGGCATCGCCGGCGACAAGCGCTCGTCGGTGCTGCCCGATGTGCCCACCCTGGCGGAACAGGGCATCGCCAACGTCAGCATGTCGCAGTGGTACGCCATCTTCGCGCCCGCTAAAACCCCCAAGGCGATCATCGACCGGCTGAACCAGGAACTGAACCTGGTGCTGGCCGACAAGGCGGTGCAAAAGCGCATCGAGGACCAGGGCGCCGAGGTGGAGACCAGCACGCCCGAGCAGTTGAAGACGCTGGTGAAAAATGAAGTGACCCGCTGGAAAGGCGTGGTGGCTGCGGCCAAAATCAAAGTGGAATGAACGCTGACGCAGCACCCACCAGACCGGAGACCCACACCATGAACCTTCAAGACTGGATCGGCCGCAGTGAGACGGTGCACGACACCGCCACTGCCACACCGTATGCAGCACTCGCTGCGACGCTGGACCAAAGCGACATCCAGCGGCCCGCCCCCGGCACCCCACTGCCCAGCCTGTGGCACTGGCTGTATTTTTTGCCCATCCATGCGCAGTCGGACATCGGGCCGGACGGCCACGCCAGACGCGGCGGCTTCATGCCGCCGGTGCCGCTGCCGCGCCGCATGTGGGCCGGCAGTGACTTTACCTTCCACGCGCCGCTGTGCATCGGCGACAGCCTTCAGCGCACCTCCACGATTGCCGACGTGAAGGAAAAATCCGGCCGTACCGGCAGCCTGATTTTCGTGAAGGTAAGACATGAAATCCGCCGCAACGGTATCGAGGCTGTCGCGCTCACCGAACACCACCACATCGTGTACCGCGCCGCAGCGACCCCCGGCGACGTCGCCCCGCCACCACAGGCCGCACCAGCCCAGTGGGCGTGGGAGCGCCGCATCGTGCCCGACGACGTGTTGTTGTTCCGCTATTCGGCGCTGACCTTCAATGGCCACCGCATCCACTACGACCGCCAGTACGTGACGCAGGTGGAAGGCTACCCCGGCCTGATCGTGCACGGCCCGCTGATCGCCACGCTGCTGATGGATCTGCTGCGCCGCCAGCAGCCCGATGCCGACGTGCTGCGCTTCGAGTTCAAGGCGGTGCGGCCGACCTTTGACACCCACCCGTTCTCCGTCCACGGTGAGCCCTCGGCCGACGGCAAGACCATTCACCTGTGGGGCCGCGACCATGAAGGCTGGCTGACCATGGATGCAACGGCCACGCTGGCCTGAAACCCCACCACGAGCACCTCATGCAACCCCTTAAAGGCATCACTGTTGTCACGCTGGAGCACGCCATCGCAGCGCCCTTTGCCACGCGCCAGCTGGCCGACCTCGGCGCGCGCGTCATCAAGATCGAGCGGCCGGGCGTGGGCGACTTTGCGCGCGCCTATGACGAACGCGTGCGCGGCCTGGCCTCGCATTTCGTCTGGACCAACCGCTCCAAGAAAAGCCTGACGCTGGACGTGAAGCACGAGGAAGCCCAGGCGCTGCTGATGCGGCTGATCCTCGAAGAGGCCGATGTGGTGGTGCAGAACCTGGCCCCGGGCGCGGCCGCCCGGCTGGGCGTGTCGTACGAGGCGTTGTCGCTGCAAAAACCCGGCATCATCGTCTGCGACATCTCGGGCTACGGCGGTGACGGCCCCTACCGCGACAAGAAAGCCTACGACCTGCTGATCCAGAGCGAGGCCGGGCTGGTGTCCGTCACCGGTACGCCCGAAACCCCGTGCAAGACCGGCCCGTCCATGGCCGACATTGCCGCCGGCATGTATGCCTACACCAACATCCTGGCCGCGCTGATGCACCGCCAGCAGACCGGGGAAGGCCAGCACATCGACGTGTCCATGCTCGAATCACTGTCGGAGTGGATGAGCTACCCGCTCTATTACGCCTTCGACGGTGCCGCGCCGCCGCCGCGCACTGGTGCCAGTCACGCCACGATCTACCCCTATGGCCCCTTCCCGGCCGGTGACGGCAAAACCGTGATGCTGGGCCTGCAGAACGAACGCGAGTGGAAGGTGTTCTGCGACAAGGTGTTGCTGCAGCCTGCGCTCTGCAGCGACGAGCGCTTTGTCAGCAATGCCAGACGCAGCGCGGCGCGCGCCGACCTGTCAGCGCTGATCATCGCGGCCTTCTCCACGCTGACCGCCGAACAGGTGGCGCAGCGGCTGGAGGACGCCGGCATTGCCAACGCACAGGTCAACACCATGCAGGAGGTGTGGGCGCATCCGCAGCTCAAGGCGCGCGACCGCTGGCGCGAAGTGGCCACGCCCGCCGGTCCGATTCCCGCACTGCTGCCACCGGGCTCCTGGCAACACGGCGCGCCGCGCATGGACGCCGTGCCGGCGCTGGGTGAGCACACCGACGCCATCCTCAGCCACTACGGCTACAGCGCAGAACGCATTGCGGCGCTGCGCAGCGAAGGCGTGGTGTGAGCATGGCCGAGTCCGCACCCGATCCGCTGACCTACCTGTTCGTACCCGGTCACCGTCCCGAGCGCTTTGCCAAGGCACTGGCCTCGGGGGCTGACCGCGTCATCATCGACCTGGAAGATGCGGTAGCGCCTGCCGACAAGGCCAGCGCCCGCCAAGCCATCGCCGAGTGGATGCAGGGCGCGGGCGAACAACGCCCCCGGGTGCTGATCCGCATCAACGACGCAGCCACCGCCTGGCATGCCGAAGACCTGCGGCTCGCGGCCGAGGTGCAGGCTGCCTGCATCATGCTGCCCAAATGCGAGGCCGCCAGCCACATCGCGGCCGTGCTGGCGCCGCTGCAGCCCACCGCCACCGTGCTGCCGCTGGTGGAGACGGCAAGAGGCATGCTGGCCCTCCAGGACATGGCCGGCGCGCCGCGCGTCCACCGGCTGGCCTTTGGCTCGCTCGACTACATGGCCGACCTGGACATTCCCGCCGACAGCCCGGCGCTGGACATCGCCGCCACACACATCGCGGTGGCCTCGCGCGCGGCCGGCCTGCCCCCGCCCGTGGCCGGCGTGACGCCTGAGCTTGAGGGTGCGCGCGTCAGTGCCGACACGCAGAACGCCCGCCGCCTCGGCTTTGGCGCCAAGCTGTGCATTCACCCCTCGCAGGTCGCGCCAGTGCGCGCGGCCCTGATGCCCAGCGCGGCGGAACAGGCCTGGGCCGACCGCGTGCTGCAGGCCTGGCAGCGCTCGGACGGCAGCGCCATCCAGCTCGACGGCAAGATGGTGGACCGCCCCGTCGCCCTGAAGGCGCAGCGCATCGCGGCGCTGTCCCGCTCCACCCACTGACCCTGACGATTTTCAAACACACCCACGGAGAACCCCATGTCAGCAACCATCATTGATTCCAGAATATTCGGCGACATGTTCAGCGATGCCCGCATGCGCGAGGTCTGGTCAGACGAGAACCGCACGGCCAAATACCTCGACATCGAGCGGGCCCTCGCCAGGGTACAGGGCGAGCTGGGCATCATCCCGAAAGAAGCGGCGGCGGAAATCATCAGGAACTGCGAGCTCAGCCAGATCGACTGGGCCAAACTGAAAGCCAAGACCGAACAGATCGGCTACCCCATCATTGCGGTGGTAAACCAGATCAACGCCGCTTGCCGCGACAAGCTCGGCGAGTACTGCCACTGGGGGGCCACCACGCAGGACATCACCGACACCGCGGCGGTGCTGCAGATCCGCGAAGCGCTGGCACTGGTGGAGGATGACCTGGCCGACATCTCCGCCTCGCTTGCCAGGCTGGCGCGCGAGCACCGCAACACGCCCATCATCGGCCGCAGCAACCTGCAGCAGGCCACGCCGATCACCTTCGGCTACAAGATGGCCAGCATCCTGGCCGGCATCGAGCGCCACCGGGAGCGGCTGCAGCAACTCAAGCCGCGCGTCTTGGTTGGTGAATTCGGCGGCGCCTCGGGCACCCTGTCGTCGCTGGAAACCGGCGCGATGGAGACCCAGGCCGGCCTGATGAAGGAACTGGGCCTGGGCCAGCCGCTGATTTCATGGCACACCGTGCGCGACAACTTCGCGGAAGTCGGTGCGTTCCTGGGCATCGTCGGCGGCTCGCTCGGCAAGATCGCGATGGACGTGAAGCTCCTGATGCAGACGGAAGTGGGCGAGGTGTTCGAACCCTTTGCGCCGGGGCGTGGTTCGTCGTCAACCATGCCGCAAAAGCGCAACCCGATTTCCTGCCTCTACATCCACGCCAACATTTCGGTGGTGCGCCAGCTGGCCGCGTCACTGATGGACGCGATGGTGGCCGACCACGAACGCTCCACCGGCCCGTGGGAAATCGAGTGGGTGGCCATGCCCGAGATCTTCTGCCTGATGTCGGGTGCGCTGAAGCAGACCCGCTTCATCCTCGCCGGGCTGGAAGTCGATGCCGCGCAGATGCGCCGCAACATCGACATGACGCACGGCCTGGTGATGTCCGAGGCGGTGATGATGGGCCTGGGGCCCTACATTGGCCGCGAGTATGCGCACGACCTGGTCTATGACATCTGCCGCGCGGCGCTGCAGCAGAAACGCCCGCTGATTGACTTGCTGGCCGAGCACCCGGAAATCAACAAACACGTCACGCGCGAGCAGCTCGCGGTCTTCTGCGACCCGATGAACAACCTGGGACAGGCCGGCGTGATGGTGGACCGCGTGCTGGCCAGCCTGAAGCCCTGAGCTTATTCAGCGGTGATCTTGCGTTCCTTGATGATGCGGCCCCAGGTCGCCGTCTCGCTGGCGATGTAGCGTGCCAGCTCGTCACGGGTGCCGGGCTGCGGCGTCAGGCCATGCTTGTCGAGCTGCTCGCGCACATCAGGCGCGTTGAGCACTTTCACCAGTTCCACGTTCCAGCGGTCCAGCATCGGCTTGGGCGTTTTGCTGGAAGCCACGAACGCGTACCAGTTGGTGGCATTGAAACCGGGGTAACCCGATTCGGCGATGGTGGGCACATTGGACATGAAGGCCGGACGCGTCAGGCCGGTTGTGGCCAGCGGGATCAGCTTGCCGGATTCAATGTGCGGGCTGGCGGTGGCAGGCGTGGAGTAGTAGGAGGCCACGCGTCCGCCCAGCAGGTCCTGCAGTGCCGGTGCACCGCCCTTGTAGGGAATGTGCACCGTGTTGATGCCGGCGCGGTCGTTGAACAGCTCGCCCGCCAGGTGCGAGGCGGAGCCTGCGCCGGTCGACGCGAAGTCGAGGCTGCCCGGTTTTTTCTTGGCCAGCGCCACATACTCGGCCAGCGTCTTGACGCCCACGCCGCTGTGCACCACCAGCACGTTGGGGAAGTTCACCCCCATGGTGATGGGGGCCAGGTCGCGCACCGGGTCATAGGGCAGTTTCATCAGGTGCGGGGCAATCGTCAGCGGGCCGACCGAGCCGAACAGGATCACCGAACCGTCAGTGGGGCCATTGGCCACGAACTGGTGGGCGATGTTGCCGCCGGCACCAGGCTTGTTGTCCACGATCACGGTCTGGCCGATGTTCTCGCCAAGCTTTTTCGCGATCAGCCGGGCCGCCGTGTCGGCCGCGCCGCCGGGTGCAAAGCCCACCACGAGGCTGATGGTCTTCTTCAGCGGGAAGTCCTGTGCCGAGGCCTGGCCTGCGAGCAGGGGCAGCAGGGCCAGCGCAGCGCTGAGTTGGAGAAAGTGGCGTGTTTTCATCATGGTTCCTGATTGGATTGAAATGCAGTGGGTGCGGCGAATGGTTTTTGAAGCAAGGCACAGGGGCGTCGCGTAGAGGCCTGCGCGCATGTCAAGGCGCTGACGGTCAGCTTAAGACGCGGTACTGGAGGGGGCATCGGCACTAACCCCATTCAGTGGGCAATGTTGTGCAGGGGCTCGCCGGCCAGCCAACGGGCCAGGTTGTCCAGGAACATCTGCTCGACCTTGGCAGCGTTGCCATCTGAAAAACCGGCACTGTGCGGCGTGGCGATCACATTCGGCATGTCCCACAAGGGCGACTCTGCCGCCAGCGGTTCGTGCGCAAACACATCGAGGTAGGCACCGGCCAGCTTGCCGCCTTGCAGGGCAGACACCAGCGCCGCTTCGTCCACGACTTCACCGCGCGCCACATTCACCAGATGCGCGCCCTCTGGCAGGCAGGCCAGCGCCTCTGCATCGACAAGGCCTCGCGTGCGGTCGGTCAACGGGCAGGCCAGCACCAGCCAGTCGGCACGCGGCAACACGGTGGCCAGATCTGCCAACGCGATAGTTTCGACGGCCGCACCGGCTGCTTGCGCGTCTCGCCGCACGGCCACAACGCGCAGCCCCAGGGCGGTCAGCAAGCTCCCCAGCTGCTGGCCAATTGGCCCCCAGCCGACGATCACTGCCGTCTGGCCCGCCAGATCGCGCGGCAAGCCGGTCTTGATCAGCGGTGCCCAGGTGTGCGCACGCTGCGCGGCCATCAACTGGGGAAACCGGCGCGCCAGCGCCAGCAGGCCGGCCAGCGCGGTCTGGGCCACCACGCCCGCGTTGACGCCGGATGAAGTGGTCACCCGCACGCCGCGTGCCATCAGGTCCTGGAAGATCGGGCGATCGGCGCCGGCCGCATGCCCTTGCACCCACCGCAGGCTGGGCGCCTGCAGCATGGCGTCGTAAAACAGTCGCGTGGCCGGCAGCGTCTCATGTTTGGTGGAAAGCCCGGTCACGTCGCGAGAGACAAAGGCAATGTCGGCGTCGACCGCAAGACGATCGGGCGCCACCAGCACATGCGGCCGACCGGACAGCACCTGCGACAGTCTGGCACCGAGGGCCGTGCGCGCCGTGTCGGACAGCAGGATGCGCAGGGCGACGCCGGAATTCATTCCGCGACAGCGCCCGAGGCCTGGACGATGAGCTTCCACTTCTCGTATTCCCGCTGCGTGAACGCGCCGAACTGCTCAGGCGTGCCGCCCACCGGGTCGGCCCCTTCACGGACCATCTGCGCCTCCAGCGACGGCAGCGCCGCATTGACCGCGCGGTTGAGCTGGGCGATCACGGCCGGCGGCGTGCCCTTGGGTGCGAAGAAACCAAACCAGGACCCGGCTTCAAACCCGGGGAACCCTTTTTGCGCCACCGTGGGCACACCGGGCAGCGAGCGCGACGGCTTGGCGCTGGACACCGCGAGCGCCTTGAGCTTGCCGGCCTTGATGTGCTGGATCACCGAGGGGATGGTGGCGAACATGAACTGCAGGCGCCCGGCCAGCAGGTCGTTCAGCGCGTTCGCGCCCTTGTAGGGCACATGCAGGGCATCGACACCGAGGCGCTGGCTCAGCATGAAGCTCGACAGGTGCGACGACGTCCCGATGCCGGTGGAGCCATAGCTGAGCTTGCCGGGGTTGGCCTTGGCATAGGCCAGGAACTCCTCGAAGGTGGTGGCCGGAACCGAGGGATGCACGACCAGCACATTCGGAACATCGGCGATCTGCACCACCGGCACCAGGTCCTTGAGCGGGTCGTAGCTCAGGTTCTTGTAGAGCGTCTGGTTCACCGCCATCGGCCCCACCGAATTGACGATCAGCGTGTAGCCATCGGGTGCGGCACGCACCACCGACTCGGTGCCGATGTTGCCGCCGCCACCGGCGCGGTTGTCGATCACGAAGGGTTGCTTGAGTTGCTGCGCGAGCTGCTGCGCCACGGCGCGCGCCAGAATGTCGGTGGTGCCACCGGCCGTGAAGGCCACCACGATGCGCACCGGTCTGGACGGGTAGTCCTCGGCCGCCGCCGGCAGCGGCGCCGCCAGGGCCCAACAGGCCAGCGCAGGGGCCAGCAGGGTGGCCAGAATTTTTCCTCGGATCGGCTGGGCGTTCATCATGCAAATGTCTCCTGGGTGTCGGGAAGGTCGGCGATGTTCAGGTGCGGTAGCTCGGGTCCATGCGGTCGAGCTTGCGCAGCAATGCGGGCCACTCCATGGCGCCGTAGGGGCGTCGGGTGCCGGGCTGGTAGTTGTTCCAGGTTTCCTCCAGGATGGCCGCAGGCACCTGCTGCAGGGGAGTCTGGCAGGACATGGCGCCAATCTGCGCGCGGCAGGCCAGCTCCAGCCGGTGCATCCAGTTGAAGGCCTCGCCCACGGTGCGGCCCACCGTGAGCGCGCCGTGGTTGCGGAAGATGACAGCTTCACCCTGCCCGAGGTCGCGCAGCAGCGAAGCCTGTTCGTCGAGATTGAGCACCACCCCCTGGTAGTCGTGGTAGCCGATCTTCAGGAAGCGCATGGCCGTCTGGGTCAGGGGCAGCAGCCCGCACGCCAGCGAGGACACCGCCATCGAGGCCCAGCTGTGCGTGTGGATCACGCAGGCCACTTCAGGCCGCGCTTCATGCACCGCGCTGTGGATCACGTAGCCGGCCTTGTTGATGCCGTAATTGAGCTCGCCGAAATCGGGCGCCAGCAGGATGTTGCCGGCATGGTCCACCTTGATCAGGCTGGAGGCCGTGATTTCCTCGTACATCATGCCGTAGGGGTTGATCAGGAAAGCCTCTTCGTCGGGCACCCGCATGGAGATGTGGTTGGCCATCATGTCGGCCATGCCGTAATGCTCGACCAGCCGGTAACAGGCCGCCAGGTCCACACGCGCGCCCCATTCGGCCTCGCTGCAACGGTCTTTCATGGAAGCGATGGGCAGTACGCCTGAATAAGTCATGGAGATCTCCCGATGGACGTGAGGAAACAAGCGCTGGGGACAGGCCCTAGTCGCTGCCAAGTGACAGCGAGGACGCCTGCCGCTTTTCGATGGCCCACTTGAGCAGTGCCGCGCTGCGGAAGATGCCATGCGCAAACTTGCCATAGGGCAGTGTGGCGAACAGCGCCATCACCACCCCCAGGTGAAGGGCCAGCAGTGCCGGCAGAGCCCCGGTGCCGCGTGCCAGCCACAGCGCCAGGCCGCTGGCGCTGGTGAAGAACAGCAGGGCGATGAAGCCGAGGTCCATCGGTTTCTGGGCCGCGTCGCCATGCTGCGGGTTGCGCTTGAGGTTCAGCCGCCACAGGCCGGCAGTGCCGAGCAGCAGGCCGACGCCGCCCACCACACCCAGTACCTTGGGCAGGCTGTAGAGATCGTAGGGCGCGGTCCAGCCCAGCACGTAGTGGTACAGCGTGGCCACGCTGGTGGAGGCGAAGCAGAGCATGAAGCCGTAGAAGGTCAGGTGGTGCGCGCGCCTGCGCGACAGCGTGAAGGCATCGTCCTCGTTGTTGCAGCCCTCGCCATGGCCGCCGCCGAGGTACTTGAGCCGCAGCACATCGTGCGCTGCCTCGGCCGCCGCGGGCGCGCTGACGGCCAGGCCTGAAGCCGCGGGCGTCACGTCGCGCCAGAAGCGCCGCACGCCCAGGCTCAGGGCCAGCACCGCCCACAGAAAAATCGGCGCGAACAGGCCGACCATCAGGTTGTGGGGAAACAGGTTGTAGAAATTGCCGCGCAGGTCACCGCCCCACAGCGTGCCCTTGAGGGCCAGCGCCAGCAGCAGAAACAGGGCCAGCCCCGCAGCGAGTGCCATCGACAGTGTCAGGCCGTTGCGCCGATAGAGCGCGCCCAGCGCGGGCGGCCAGGCGTAGTCGGCGTAGGTCTGGCCACGCACCTGTGCCATCGCTTTGGGCACGTTGACGGCAAACTCATGCGGCGGCGCGTACTGGCAGGCGTGCAGGCAGGCACCGCAGTTGTGGCAGAGGTTGGCCAGGTAATGGATGTCGGCCTGGCCGAACTCCAGCCGGCGCGTCATCGCCGGGAACACCGCACAGAATCCTTCGCAATAGCGGCAGGCGTTGCAGATCTGCATCTGCCGCGCGACCTCGGTCTCGGGCGCGCCCATGGTCGCCATGCCGCCGTTCGCCAGGGCGACGGCGTCGCGGGTCAGGGCCGTCAGAGATTCAGGCGCTTGCATGGCGGGCTCCTGCGTTGATCGCTGCTTGCGCGGACTGCACACCGGCGATGCGGCCAAAGGCCGTGCCGATGGACATGCCGACACCGGCGGTGTAGCCCTTGCCCAGCACGTTGCCGGCCATCATCTCGCCGGCCACAAACAGGTTGGGGCTGGGCACGCCGCCGAAAAACACCGCCGAGGTGTCATTGGTCTGGAGGCCCAGGTAGGTGAAAGTCACGCCGGGCTTGAGGGCGTAGCCGTAGAACGGGCCTTTGTCCACGGGCCGGGCCCAGTGGGTCTTGGCGGGCATCAGTTGCTCGGTGTGGCAGTCGTCGAGCACCGTGTGGTCGAAGGTGCCGACGCGGCAGGCGGCGTTGTAGTCGTTCAGGGTCTGCATGAAGGTGGGCACGTCCAGCCCCAGGTGCTCTGCCAGCTCCGGCAGGGTGTCGGCCCGCGTGCCGGGAAACACCGGCGGCATGAAGCGGCCGGCGGCCTTGGCGTCGATGATGGAATACGCCACCTGGCCCGGCTGCTGCGCCACCAGGCGCCCCCAGATCGCGTAGCGCTTGGGCCAGAAATCCTCGCCCTCGTCGTAAAACCGTTGGGCCTCGCGGTTGACCACCACGCCCAGCGAAACGCAGTCGATGCGCGTGCAGATGCCGCCGTCGTAAAGCGGCGCGCGGGCATCGATGGCCACCATGTGGGCCTGGGTCGGGTCGCCAATGGTGTCGGCGCCGGCCTCGATCAAATGTTTGAGCAGCACGCCCTGGTTGAAGCGCGTGCCGCGGATGGCGAAGTTGTCGGACGGCCATTCGCCGCGCTCGTTCTGGCCCCAGGCTTCGCGCAACCACTCGCGGTTGGACTCGAAGCCACCGGCGGCCAGCACGCAGGATCGGGCGGTGATGCGCTCGGCGCCGACGAAGGCCGCGACAAAGCGGCCGTCCTGCAACTCCAGCCGGTCCACCGGCGCGTTGTAGCGGATCTGCACGCCCAGTTTCTCGGCGCTGCGGTAGTAGGCATTGACCAGGGCCTTGCCGCCGCCCATGAAAAACGCATTGGTACGGCTCAGGTGCAGCGTGCCCGAGAGCGAGGGCTGAAAGTGCACGCCATGACGGCGCATCCAGTCGCGGCAGTCGCTGGAGGCGCGTATCGTCAGCCGGGCCAGCGCCTCGTTGGTCTGCCCGCCCGTGACCTTGAGCAGGTCCTGCCAGAACTCTTCTTCGGTGTAGGCGTCGGTCAGCACATCCTGCGGCGCGTCGTGCATGCAGCGCAGGTTGCGGGTGTGGGCCGAATTGCCGCCGCGCCATTCGCGCGGTGCGGCTTCCAGCATCAGCACGCTGGCGCCCGCCTCGCGCGCCATCAGTGCCGCGCACAGGGCGGCGTTGCCGCCACCAATCACCAGGACATCCACATTCACCGCCACCTTGCCACCTCGCTGCTTTGGAGGCTTGACTGTAGGCCGCCGCGGACGCCGGCGTCAGCCCCCACCGACGATGGGGGTATCACGGTTCGTGATGGCCCTGCGGATGAAGCAGGCGGGAGCCCTCCCACTGCCCGGACGCGACCAGCGCCCGGGCGCAGTCGGCCAGCACCACGCGGGTTGCCAGCGCCGCCGGCGAGAGTTCGTCATCCGACAGGCTGCACAGCGCATTGCTGCGGCGCACCTCCGGGTCGGCGATTTCCGCCCACTGCAGCCGCTGCGCCGCGTCCTGTACCCGCCCGAGCGCCGCCCAGGGCTGCACCGTGGCGCCCAGCCCGGCACAGACGGCGTCCATCAGCATCGTGAGGGAGTCCACCTCGGCCACCAGTTGCGGCTTGATCTCGGCACGGGCAAAGGCCGCATCCAGCGTGCTGCGCAGGCCGTGGGCGCCGGTTGGCAAGATCAGCGGCACGCCCGCGAGCTGCGCCATGCCGATCGGGCCGGGCGCACTGGCAGCCGCCTTGCCCGCAGGGCGCGCGCCCATCAAGTACAGCTTTTCTTCCAGCAGCGGCATCACGCTCCAGCGCCTGGCCACGCCGGTGTCAAACAGCACCGCCAGATCGAGCTGGCGCGCATTGAGCATGCTGGTCAGATGGCCGGACATGCTTTCGACCAGGTGCAGGCGCACATCGGGGTAGCGCTCCCGCATGGCCTGCATCAGCGGCACGCCCAGCACCCCGGCCGTGGTGGACGCCAGCCCGACGCTGACGGAGCCGCTCAGGCGCGACTGCTGGGCCGCACGCACCGCATGCTCGGCATGGCGCAGCGTGAGTTGCGCCTCCCGGAAAAACGCCAGCCCGGCTTCGGTCGGCACCACGCCCTTGCTGCTACGCTGAAGCAGCCGCGTGGCCAGCTCGCCCTCGAGCCGGCTGATCTGCTGGCTCAGGGCCGACTGCACCAGGTTGAGGTCGAGCGCGGCGCGGCTCATGCTACCGAGCTCGACCACGCGCACGAAATACCGGAGTTGCCGCAGTTCCATCAGATGGACAAGGCAGACAAGACCGGCGACAAGCAAGACAGGTTCATGGCTGGGATAATCGCACACCTATGAGCAAGCAACAGGGAAGGCAGCGGGTGGTGGTGGGCCTGAGCGGCGGGGTCGACTCCGCGGTGACGGCGTGGCTGCTCAAACAGCAGGGCCACGAGGTGATCGGCATCTTCATGAAGAACTGGGAAGATGACGACGACAGCGAGTACTGCTCGTCCAACATCGACTTTGTGGATGCCGCGGCGGTGGCCGACGTGATCGGCATCGAGATCGAGCACGTCAACTTTGCCGCCAATTACAAGGACCGCGTGTTCGCCGAGTTCCTGCGCGAATACCAGGCCGGCCGCACGCCCAACCCCGACATCCTGTGCAATGCCGAGATCAAGTTCAAAGCCTTTCTCGACCACGCGATGCGCCTGGGCGCCGAGAAGATCGCCACGGGTCATTACGCCCGCGTGCGCCTCAATGAGAGCACCGGCCTGCACGAACTGCTCAAAGGCCTGGACCCGGCCAAGGACCAGAGCTACTTTCTGCACCGCCTGAACCAGGCGCAACTGTCGAAAACGCTGTTCCCGGTGGGTGAGCTGAAGAAGACCGAGGTGCGGCGCATTGCTGACGAGATCGGTCTGCCGAACGCGAAGAAAAAAGACTCCACCGGCATCTGCTTCATCGGCGAGCGGCCGTTCCGCGAGTTCCTGAACCGCTACATCGCCAAGGAGCCAGGACCGATCAAAAACGACAAGGGCCGGGTGCTGGGCGAACATGTGGGCCTGTCTTTCTACACCCTCGGCCAGCGCCAGGGCCTGGGCATTGGCGGCGTGAAGGCCCGGGGCGCGGAACTCAAAGCCGTGCAGGCCCTCGGCCAGCGCGGCGTGGGCGAGCATGAGCCGTGGTTTGTGGCGCGCAAGGACATGGCCAGCAACACGCTGTGGGTGGTGCAGGGCCATGAGCACCCCTGGCTGCTCTCCACCGAACTCACGGCGCAGGACTGCAGTTGGGTGGCCGGTGCGCCACCCGCCGCCGGGCCATTGGCCGCCAAGACGCGCTACCGCCAGGCCGATGCGCCCTGCACCGTTCGCCGCCCCACCATGGACGGCTGCGAGCTGGTGTTTGACGATGCGCAGTGGGCGGTCACACCCGGACAATCGGCGGTGCTGTATCAAGGTGAGGTGTGTCTGGGCGGTGGTGTGATCGCTGCGAGCAACGTGCAGAACAGCCCCCTTCACAGCACCAGCCCAAGCGCCGCCGCTGCCTGAAACGTTTGAACTCCGGGCGCTGTCTCAGATGGGCCCGGCCCACCAGTTCTCTGCGAACTGATCCTGCAGCCAGCCCACAAACTGGTTGACCTTGGCCGGCACCATGTGCGGCGACGGGTACACCGCATTGATTTCCTGCCCGGGCAGGTTCCAGCCGGCCAGCAGCGGCTGCAGCACGCCGCTCTTGATGGACTCCTGCGCCACATAGCGTGGCAATGCGGCGAGGCCCATGCCACTGCGCGCCGCCACCAGCAGTGCCGACAGGTTGTTGGACCGCAGCGGCCCCTTGACCACCGCCGAACGTGATTGCCCATCGGCGCCAGTGAACTGCCAGCGCGCATCGCCCTGCACCGAGCTGTAGACCAGCGCGGCGTGGCCGGGCAGATCGTCCGGGCTCAGCGGCACGCCGCACCGCGTCAGGTAGTCGGCCGAGGCCACCACCACCCAGGGGTTGACGCCCAGGTAACGCGCGCCCAGCGTGGAGTCGGCCAGCCGGCCCATGCGCACGGCCACATCAATGCCCTGCTCCACCAGATCGACATAGCGGTCTTCGAAATTGAGCTCGACCTGCAGCTGCGGGTGCAGCGCCATGAAGCGCATCACCAGCGGCGCCAGCACGCGGCGCCCAAAGGCCACCGAGGTGCTGATGCGCAGGCTGCCATGCACCTGCGACTGCAACAGCGCCGCCACCGATTGGGCCTCGTCGATGTGGTGGGTGATGACCTTGCACTTCTCGTAGTACAGCAGACCGATCTCGGTCGGCGTCACGCCGTGGGTGGAGCGGTGCAGCAGGCGCGAGCCGAGCTGCTTTTCCAGCGCCGCCACCAGCTTGGTCGCAGACGGTTGGCCGATGCCGACATCGGCCGCAGCCTTGCTGAAAGAGCCGAGGTCGACCACGCGGATGAAGAGGCGGATGGCTTGAAGGCGGTCCATGCCTGCAGTGAAGCACGAAACGGCTATTTATTCCATGCGGGAATAACCGTAATGCGCCGCCAGCGGATTCCAGTTTCCGCCCCGGGCCGACACCATACGCAGCAGTCAACTACAACCTCAAGGAGACATTCATGGCAAAGATGAAAGCCGCGCTGGCGGCCGTTCTGGTGATGGAGAAAGAAGGCATCACCCAGGCTTTCGGCGTCCCGGGCGCCGCGATCAATCCGCTGTATGCCGCGCTGCGCGAGCGCCAGTCGATCACGCACATCCTGGCGCGCCACGTTGAAGCCGCCTCTCACATGGCCGAGGGCTACACGCGGGCCAGGGCCGGCAACATCGGCGTCTGCATCGGCACCAGCGGCCCGGCCGGCACCGACATGATCACTGGCATGTACTCGGCCAGCGCCGACAGCATTCCCATTCTTTGCATCACCGGCCAGGCGCCGCGCGCCCGGCTGTACAAGGAAGACTTTCAGGCGGTAGACATCGAGAGCATCGCCAAGCCGGTGACGAAAATGAGCGTCACCGTGCGCGAACCCGGCCTCGTCCCGCGTGTCTTCCAGCAGGCCTTTCATGAGATGCGCAGCGGACGTCCGGGCCCCGTGCTGATCGACCTGCCGTTCGACGTGCAGATGGCCGAGATCGAATTCGACATCGACACCTACGAGCCGCTGCCGGTTTACCGCCCGGCTGCCACGCGCAAGCAGATCGAGAAAGCGCTCGACATGCTGCAGGCGTCGGAGAAGCCACTGATCGTCGCCGGTGGCGGCATCATCAACGCCGATGCGTCGAAGTTGCTGGTCGAGCTGGCCGAACTGACTGGCGTGCCGGTGATCCCGACGTTGATGGGGTGGGGCACGATCCCCGACGACCACCCGCTGATGGCCGGCATGTGCGGGCTGCAAACCAGCCACCGCTACGGCAATGCCACGATGCTCGCAAGCGACTTCGTGCTCGGCATCGGCAACCGCTGGGCCAAT
Source organism: uncultured Polaromonas sp. (assembly GCA_966112355.1). Taxonomy (GTDB): domain Bacteria; phylum Pseudomonadota; class Gammaproteobacteria; order Burkholderiales; family Burkholderiaceae_C; genus Polaromonas. The sequence continues at coordinate 92,979 of CBHWCZ010000008.1, read as the reverse complement.
CGCCACACTGGCTCCACCGAGGTCTATTGCAAAGGCCGCACCTTTGTGCATGTCGACATTGAGCCGACGCAGATTGGCCGCGTCTTCACGCCCGATCTGGGCATCGTCTCGGACGCCAGGGTCGCGCTCGAGCTCTTCGTCGACGTCGCGCGCGAGCGCAAGGCAGCCGGCACGCTGAAGGATCGTTCCAACTGGGTCTTCCGTTGCCAGGAGCGCAAGCGCCTGATGCACCGTAAGACCCACTTCGAGCAGACGCCGATCAAGCCGCAACGCGTCTACGAGGAGATGAACAAGGCCTTCGGCCGTGACACGGTCTACGTGACGACGATTGGCCTGTCGCAGATCGCTGGCGCCCAGTTCCTGCACGTCTACGAGCCACGCCAGTGGATCAACTGCGGTCAGGCTGGTCCGCTCGGCTGGACGCTGCCGGCAGCGCTCGGCGTTGCCGCCAGCGACACCACAAAGACCGTCGTCGGCCTGTGTGGCGACTACGACTTCCAGTTCCTGATCGAGGAGCTGTCGGTTGGTGCGCAGTTCAACCTGCCGCTCGTCGTGGTGCTGGTCAACAACAGCTACCTCGGCCTGATCAGACAGGCGCAGCGGGGCTTCGAAATGGACTACTGCGTGCAACTGGCCTTCGACAACATCAACGTCGACGACCCGGCGCTGAAGGGCTACGGCATGGACCACGCGAAGGTTGTCGAGGGCATGGGCTGCAAGGCGCTGCGCGTGACCGATCCCGAAAAGATCGAGGCCGCGCTGGTACAGGCCAAGGGGATGACGCACGCGCTTCGCGTGCCGGTGGTGGTGGAGGTGATCCTCGAGAAAGTGACCAACATCGCGATGGGCACCGAGATCGACAAGATCAACGAGTTCGAGGACATCGACTGCCGCCACCCCGAAGGACTGAAAGGCCTGGAACTGGCTGGCCTGCTCGAGTAAGCCAGGCTCCACAGGGCGTCAAGCAGCAGCTTGACGCGCCCGAGGCACGCGCCTCACAGGGCGGTTTCGACGTAGGTGTAGATGTAGTTCGAGCCGCCGTTGACATTGCCCAGCAGGCGCGAGGCCCCAAAAATGCCGGAGCGGTGCGACACGCCGAAGCCGATGAAGGTGTCCTTGAGCGGCCGGTAGCCGATCAGGTCGCCCAGGCTCACGTCGATGGACGGGTCGAGGTAATTGAGCACCTTGGAGCCGGTCTTGCCGGCGGCTGCGGCACTGGCCGCCTCGATGTAGGGCACGCGCTGCGCCATCGACACGCCGACGCCCAGGCCCAGCCGGGTCTTGACGCGATGGCTCCACGGGAAGCCGGAATACACCGCCTTCATGAACAGGTCGAGCTGCGCGCCATTGGCCTGCAGGCCGCGTTCGTTGTGCTGGGTCAGGCCCACGTAGCCGATGAAGTCGAGCGGCCAGCCGTTGACGTTCTGGATGAAGGGCTTGCCGATCTGCAGCGCCGTGATGCTGGTGCCGTTGACTTTGGCCGTGGACAGGCACTGGGCGGTGAGGATCTTCAGCAGGTGGCAGCCGTCTTCCGTCGACTTGCCGTACATCAGCTTGAAGTAGGTGGGCGAGGTGTTCTCGGCCCACTCGCGCTTGTGGCCGCCGAAATCGTAGGCCGCGCCGATGTAGACCGCGGGCAGCACCCGCTTGCCCACGATGGGGCTGTCGGCCACACGCTTGGGCAGCATCGTCGCCGACACGCCTGCCAGCAGTCGCCAGCGCTCCGTGAGGTCGTAGGATCCGTAGAGGCCCACCGAGGTGTTGACGCCTGCGCCGGGTGCATAAGCCGGCCGGCCGGCCATGGCCTCGCCCGGCGACACGCCGTAGTAGTAATTGTTCAGCCGCGCACTGCGCACGCCGACCGTGATGCTGGGCCGCAGCAGCCATGGGCCGGAGCGCCAGTCGTAGGTGTAGCCAAGCCGGAATTCGCTGCCCTTGGAGGTGCTGCCAATGTCCTGCACCAGTTCGGCCTGCACCGTGCCCCAGGGCTGGCGGTAACGGTAGGCCACACCCAGATCAATGCCGGAATCGCGCAGTGCCATGCCCTGCAGGCTGGCGGGCAAGCGGTCGGCCGGGTAGCCCTCCAGGCGCTGCTCGACAAACAGGTCCAGCCGCTGCTCGGTACTGTCGAGCAGTTTCACACCGCCGCGGTTGGCATGCAGGAACAGCCGCTCACCTTCGTACAGATACAGCGGCAACAGGTCGTAGCGCGTGCCGGCGTCGCGGTAGGGCGAGGCCTCAATCCGCGTGACCAGACCCAGACCAGCGCTGCCGGGGGCCGAGAGAATGTCGGTCAGCGGCTCGGTGTTGCCGGCCGCCTGCGCGCTGGCGCAAGCCAGGAAGCCGAGCGATGCCACCACGGCCCGCCAGCTCGCGGGCCGCGCCCGGCCGGGCTGGAAGCGAGGAGCGGCAGAAAAACGTGATGGTGGCGCGGAAGTTGGCATGGTGTGGACCGAAGTGGGCGATAAAACCTTTTGATACTAACCATCGGCGCCGTCCGCACCGGACTGAATCTGTAAGTAAAAACTTACACCTGTTGCCGGACGAGGGCGCGACTTCATCGTCAGACACAAAAAAGCCCGCACGCGGCGGGCTGATGGGGTGGCTGGAATCAGACCCGTCGGATCAAAACGGAATGTCGTCGTCCATGTCGTCAAACCCGCTGGCGGCCTTGGCTGCCGGTGCCGGGCGAGGTGCCGCCGCCGCGGGTGCACGCGCGGCAGGCGCCTGGCGCGGAGGAGCCTCGTAGCCACCGCCGTCATCGGACGGGCCGCCCATGCCCTGGCGGCTGCCCAGCATCTGCATCTGGTCGGCGCGGATTTCGGTGGTGTACTTCTCGGCGCCGTCCTTGTCGGTCCACTTGCGGGTGCGCAGGCTGCCTTCAACATAGACCTGCGAGCCCTTGCGCAGGTACTGGCCGACAATCTCGGCCAGGCGGCCGTTGAACACCACGCGGTGCCACTCGGTCGCTTCCTTCATTTCGCCGGACTGCTTGTCCTTCCACTTGTCGGTGGTGGCGATGGTGACGTTGGCGATCTGGTCACCGCTGGGGAAGCTGCGCATTTCAGGGTCGCGGCCCAGGTTGCCGACGATGATGACTTTGTTCACTGATGCCATGGGGTACCGCCTCTTGCTCTGATGGGGTGGGGAATTCTGGGGAATGCGGAATACGGAGGGCCGCCGGATTCAGCCCGGATGGCCTCCAGAACGATGATTGTGCCGCATTCGCCGGGCCCGGGCCAAGCACTGGCACAGCTATTGCACACCCCCAGCCCAAATACAGCCCGCCATGAACCGCGAACCTGACTTTCTGCAAAACCTCCAGACCGAGTTGTCCAACGGGCGGCTCTGGTTCGACCGCGCCGTGGTGCTGCTGTACGCCGCCGCGGCCGGGCTGCTGGTGGTGGCCTTCACCCTGCTGAGCGACTGGAGCTTTGGCCTGTTCGAGCTGCTGTACGGCCACCACCCGTGGCTGATCCTGCTCTGGACGCCCGCGCTGACGGCCGCCATCGTCTGGCTGACCCGGCGCGATTTCCCCGGCGCGGCCGGCTCGGGCATTCCGCAGGTGATGGCGGCGCTGGACAGCGCCACCCCACCGGCATCGCGCAGCCGCTTTGTGTCCTTGCGGCTGGCGCTGGCCAAGATGGGGCTGGCCGCCGGCGGCCTGCTGGCGGGCCTGTCGATCGGCCGCGAGGGGCCGTCGGTGCAGGTGGCCGCGGGCGTGATGCACCATGCACGCCGCTGGATACGGCCCGACTCGGGCATGAATGCGCATGCCCTGCTGGTGGCAGGCGGCGCGGCGGGCATCGCGGCCGCCTTCAATGCGCCGCTGGCCGGTGTGGTGTTCGCCATTGAGGAGCTGTCGCGCAAGCTGGCGTCGCGCGGCAGCGGCCTGATCATCACCGCCATCGTGCTGTCCGGCCTGATGGGGGTGTCGGTCTTCGGCAACGTGACTTACTTCGGCATCATCAAGGTGCCCCCGCTGGGCTGGGCGGCGGTATTGCCGGGCGTGGCGGTGGCCCTGCTGTGCGGGGTGCTGGGCGGGGTGTTCTCGCGGCTGCTGGCGGCATCGCTCACGGGCTCGCCCGACCGCATCAGCCAGTGGCGCCAGCGCCATCCGGTGCGCTTTGCGACTGCGGGCGGGCTGGTGATCGCCGTCATCGGCCTGGTCAGCCAGGGGGCGACTTTTGGCGCCGGTTCCAATGCCGTGCGGCAGATGCTGGCGGGCCAGACCGAGGTGCCTTCGCTCTACGTGCTGCTGAAGTTCGTGGCCACCTGGCTGGCGGCCTGGTGCGGTGTGCCGGGCGGCATTTTCGCGCCGGCGCTGTCGATCGGTGCGGGCGTGGGCCACAACGTCGCGGTGCTGACCAGCCCCGAACTGGGCGCCGCACTGATCGCCATGGGCATGGCGGCTTTTCTGGCCGCAGTGACGCAGGCGCCGCTGACGGCCTTCATCATCGTGATGGAAATGGTGGATGGCCGCGCCATGGTGCTCAGCCTGATGATGGCGGCGATGCTTGCCAGCCTGGTCTCGCGCCTGCTCAGCCGGCCGCTGTATGAAACGCTGGCGCAGCATCTGGTGAGCAGCCTGCCCGCAAGCCCCGCAGCGCCTGCGCCTCCACCAGCTGCAGAAAGCCCGGCGCCAGGCTGAACGCGATCAGTGAGATGTTTGTTTGCGGGCCACGGCCGGCATCAGCCACCAGGCCAGCACCAGCCACAGCAGCGAGAGCACCGCCATGGCGCCAAACAGCACGCCGGTGCCGCCGCGCTTGAGCAGCAGGCCACCCAGTGCGCCGCCGGTGAACAGCCCCAGCGATTGCGCGGTGTTGAAAATGCCCAGCGCCGAGCCGCGTGCCGAGGCAGGAATGAGGCGCGACACCAGGCTGGGCAGGCTGGCCTCGAGGATGTTGAAGCTGCAGAAAAACAGCAGGATCAGCGTCGCCAGCGCCCACAGCGTCGGCGCGCCGGCCACCTGCAGAAAACCCAGTTGCACCAGCACCAAGAGGGCAATGGCCGACAGCAGCACGGCGCGCAGATAGCCTCGGCGCTCGAGCGGAAACAGCGTCGCCCCCATCACCACAAAAGACGCCAGCACCGCCGGCAGGTACACATGCCAGTGCAGCGATTTGTCCAGCCCCGCCTGCACCAGCATCGCCGGTACCGCCACCCACATCGCGAGCTGGACGGCATTGAGCGCGAACACGCCGAAATTCAGGCCCAGCAGTTCGCGGTGGCGCAGCACGTCCCACAAACGCCCGTCCTGCAGGTCCTTGTGCTGGGGAGGTTCGGCCGGCACCAGCCGCAGCACGATGAAGATGCCCGCCAGCGCCATCAGCCCCGTCAGGGCGAACAGGCCGGACAGCCCGATGTGGGCATTGAGCAGCGGCGCCAGCACCAGCGACAGCGCAAACATCAGCCCGATGCTGCCGCCCAGCAGCGCCAGGCCCTTGGTGCGCACCTCGTCACGGGTCAGATCGGCCAGCAGGGCCGTGACCGCCGCCGACATGGCACCTGCGCCCTGCAGCGCCCGGCCGACCATCAGCCAGTGGATATCCTGCGCCGCGGCCGCCACAAAGCTGCCCGTGGCGAACACCAGCAGGCCGACCACGATGACGCGTTTGCGCCCCAGTGCGTCGGACGCCATGCCGAAGGGAATCTGCAGCAGCGCCTGCGTGAGGCCGAACAGGCCCATGGTCAGGCCCACCAGCGCCGGGTCCTGGCCGCCGGGGTAACGGGCCGCCTCCAGCGCAAACACCGGCAGCACCAGGAACAGGCCCAGCATGCGAAGCGCAAAAATCGACGACAGCCAGACGCTCGCACGGCGCTCGGTGGCGGTCATGGCGGACGGGGACGCAGAAACGGAAGGGGCGGGAATGGCAGCCAAGGCGATGAAGCGACGCGATGAAGTGGAAAACGGGAAAAGACAGCCTGAGGCCGCCAGCAGAAAAGCGGGGCACGGTGCCCCGGCTCCCGGAGGGGCCCGAACAGCTATTGTGCTTGAAACACCGCAACGCTCTATGATGGAAGGTTTTGCGGCGCACCCTTTCCAGTGAACTCCCCCAACGACAGCCAATACCTTGAGCCCGGCGAGGCGCCTCGCGCAGCGAAGGGCCGCCCCGAGCAAGCGACGGCCCCCTCGGGGGGCAGCGTATTACACGAAGTGAAAAGCGTGGGGGCAACAAACCGAATAAGCATCAGGGGTGCCCGCACCCACAACCTCAAGAACATCGATCTCGACATCCCGCGCAACCAGCTGGTGGTCATCACCGGACTGAGCGGTTCGGGCAAGTCCTCACTGGCCTTCGACACGCTCTATGCCGAGGGCCAGCGGCGCTATGTCGAAAGCCTGTCGACCTACGCGCGGCAATTTCTGCAGCTGATGGACAAGCCCGACGTGGACATGATCGAAGGCCTGTCGCCGGCGATTTCGATCGAGCAGAAGGCCACCTCGCACAACCCGCGCTCCACCGTGGGCACAGTGACGGAGATCCACGACTACCTGCGCCTGCTGTTCGCCCGCGCCGGCACGCCTTACTGCCCTGACCACGACCTGCCGCTTCAGGCGCAGAGCGTGAGCGAGATGGTGGACACCGTGCTGGCCCTGCCCGAAGACACCAGGCTGATGATCCTGGCGCCGGTGGCGCGCGACCGCAAGGGCGAGTTTGCCGATGTGTTTGCCGAGATGCAGGCCCATGGCTATGTGCGTTTTCGCATCAATGGCACGGCCTATGAGTTCGACGACCTGCCCAAGCTCAAGAAGAACGAGAAGCACGACATCGACGTCGTGATTGACCGCATCAAGGTACGCACCGACATGCAGCAGCGCCTGGCCGAGAGCTTCGAGGCGGCCCTGCGGCTGGCCGACGGCAAGGCGATTGCGCTGGAGATGGACACCGGCCAGGAGCACCTCTTCAGCGCCAAGTTCTCCTGCCCGGTGTGCAGCTACAGCCTGAGCGAAATGGAGCCGCGGCTCTTTTCCTTCAACTCGCCGGTGGGCGCCTGCCCGAGCTGCGATGGCCTGGGCCACCGGGAGTTTTTCGATCCGTCACGCGTGGTGGCGTTTCCGTCGCTGAGCCTGGCCAGCGGCGCCGTCAAGGGCTGGGACCGGCGCAACGGCTACTACTTCTCGATGCTGGAGAGCCTGGCGAAGCACTACCAGTTCGACATCGAAGGCGCGTTCGAGGGCCTGCCGGACAGCGTGCGGCAGGTGGTGCTGTATGGCTCGGGCGAGGAAGAAATCAGGTTCAGCTACGTGATGGACTCGGGCAACTCGGCCGGCAAGCGGGTGAGCAAGAAGCACGCCTTCGAGGGCGTGATCACCAACTTCGAGCGGCGCTACCGCGAGACCGATTCACCGGCCGTACGCGAGGAGCTGGCGCGCTACCGCAGCGTGCAGCCCTGCCCCGACTGCCAAGGCACCCGGCTGCGCCGGGAAGCGCGCCATGTGTACCTGGTCGGCGTACCGTCGTCGGACAAGGACGGTTTGGCTGCGCCCCACCGCAAGGCGATCTTCGAGATCAGCCGCGTCACCCTGCGCGAATGCTTTGACTACTTCAACACCCTGACCATGCAGGGCGCCAAGGCCGAGATCGCGGCCAAGGTGGTGCGCGAAATCGGCTTGCGCCTGAAGTTTTTGAACGACGTGGGCCTGAATTACCTGAGCCTGGACCGCAGCGCGGAAACCCTGTCGGGCGGAGAGTCGCAGCGCATCCGCCTGGCGTCACAGATCGGCTCGGGCCTGACCGGCGTGATGTATGTGCTGGACGAGCCCAGCATCGGCCTGCACCAGCGCGACAACGACCGCCTGATCGGCACGCTCAAGCACCTGCGCGACATCGGCAACAGCGTGCTGGTGGTGGAACACGACGAGGACATGATCCGCGCCGCCGACCACGTGATCGACATGGGGCCGGGCGCTGGCATTCACGGCGGTCGCGTGATGGCACAGGGCACGTTTGAGGAAGTGCAGGCCAATCCCGACTCGCTGACAGGCCAATACCTGGCACAGGTGCTGAAGATTGCCGTGCCCAAGCGCCGCACGCCGTGGCTGCCCACAGTGAAGGCACAGCAGGCGGCCGAGAAGAAGGCCTCGCGCTTTCCGCAAAGCCCGGCCGCCGAGCGGCGCGCGGCGCGCGAGGCGGTGCACCAGGCCACGCTGGGCGACATGCAGGCGCTGCGCGTCATCAACGCCACCGGCCACAACCTCCAGGGCGTGAGCGTGGAGTTCCCGGTCGGCCTGCTGACCTGCGTGACGGGCGTGTCGGGCTCCGGCAAGTCGACGCTGGTCAACGACACGCTGTATGCCGCCGTTGCACGCACGCTGTACCGCGCGCATGAAGAACCCGCTGCGCACGACAGCATTGAAGGCATCGAGCATTTCGACAAGGTCATCAATGTGGACCAGTCGCCGATCGGCCGCACGCCGCGCAGCAACCCGGCCACCTACACCGGCCTCTTCACGCCCATTCGCGAGCTGATGGCCGAGATGAACACCGCGCGCGAACGCGGCTACGGCGCCGGGCGCTTTTCCTTCAACGTGGCCGGTGGCCGCTGCGAGGCCTGCCAGGGCGACGGCGTGGTGAAGGTCGAGATGCACTTTTTGCCCGACGTCTACGTGCCCTGCGACGTCTGCAAGGGCATGCGCTACAACCGCGAAACGCTGGAAGTCCAGTACAAGGGCAGGAACATCGCGCAGATTCTCGACCTCACGGTGGAGGTGGCGGCCGAGTTCTTCAAGGCCGTGCCGACGATCGCACGCAAGCTGCACACGTTGCTGGATGTGGGCCTGTCCTACATCAAGCTGGGCCAGGCCGCCACGACGCTCTCGGGCGGGGAAGCGCAGCGCGTCAAGCTCGCACTGGAACTGAGCAAGCGCGACACCGGCCGCACGCTGTACATCCTCGACGAGCCGACCACCGGGCTGCACTTTGCCGACATCGACCTGCTGCTCAAGGTGCTGCACCAGCTGCGCGACGCCGGCAACACCATCGTGGTGATCGAGCACAACCTGGACGTCATCAAGACCGCCGACTGGCTGATCGACATGGGTCCGGAAGGCGGCGCCGGCGGCGGCACCGTGGTGGGTGTGGGAACGCCGGAAGACATCGCCGCCAACCCAGCGAGCCATACCGGGCGCTACCTGAGCCGGCTGCTCACGGCCTGACCCCTGGCCCGGAGCCGGCACGGGGACGGGCACCGGACGCGCAGGCGCCCGTGCCGTGGCCGTCCCTCGCCAAGGCCGGGGGCTCACCCATCCTTGACATGCTGCGCACGGACAGTTATGCAGATTGCGCTGGTCAGCTGTGCGAGCTGTGCATACCTGTTGATACTTGGCAAGCCTCGCGGTAACGTAGTAACCAGGTGTGACAAACGTGACTGCCGCAGGGCAGGCAGGACAGGAGCGGGGAATGGGGCGCAGAGTAGGTTTCAATGCATGGGCGGCTTTGACGCTGGCGCTGCTGCTGGCGGCGTGGAGCGCCCTGCTGGCCCAGACCGCGCAAGCCCGGCAGATTCTGGACCTGGACGAGCTTCGCCAGCCAGTGGCGATGCTGGACTGGGGTGACGCGTGGGTGGACGACACCGGGCAACGGGACATCCGGGAGGTGGCCGCCCTGCCGCTGACGCAATTCACGCCCACAGGCGTACGGCGCCCCTACGAACTGCCGCCCGGGGCCGTGCTCTGGATACGTTTCAGCATTCCGGCGGCGCCGGACCGGGAGCGCTGGTACCTCAAGCTGACCACGCCGGGGCTGGACCGTGTGAACCTGTACACGCGCGGCAGTGACAACCACTGGAGCGCGCAGCAGGCCGGTGACCTGCTGCCGGTCGCCAGTTGGCCGCTTCCCAACATTTACCCGGTGTTCCCGCTCAGCGTGTCCGCGGAAGACCCCACGTTTTACGCGCTGCGCATTGAAAACCGCCAGCGTTTTGATGTGCCCATCGCCTTTGAAAACGAAAGCGGGCTGAGCACCAGCCTGCAGCGCCGCTCCCTGGTGCACGGTTTTTATTTCGGCCTGCTGATGATGGTGGCCGGTTTTGCGGTCTTCACCGCCCTGGCGATGCAGGAATTCACCCATGCCGTGTTCGGCGCCTGGGTGGTCACCGTGACTCTGGCCATTGCCAGCATGCAGGGCGTCGGCGGCATGCACCTGTGGCCACAGCTGGCCGCCTGGAACGATGCCTCCAAATACGTCGTCCCGGTGCTCAGTCTGGCGCCGCTGCTGGTCTTCACCGCGCATGCGATGTCCCTTCAGGCCCGCAAGCCCTGGCTGTACGGGGCCTTCATTGGCCTGGCCGTGCTGGCACTGGGTGCCGCCGTCGGGCTGTACTTTGCCGTCGCTCCGGTGCGCAGCCTGGTCACCCTGGGCGCCTGCACGGCGGGCGTGGCCCTGTGCACTGCAACAGCCGTGTGGGCGCTGTCCATCGGCGACCGCTTTGCGGGTTGGCTGCTGCTCGGCCTCCTGCCACTGCTCGCGGCCCTGGGGCTGACGCTGGCGCACGCCTGGGGCTGGCTGGCCACGAGCCTGGTGACCGAGTACGCCGTCACCGTCGCCGTCGGCGCAGCGGTCCCGCTGATCTTCTTCATGCTGATGCTGCGCGGCCAGCAGCGGCGGGATTACCAGCGCCGCATCTCGCAGATCGACCGGGTGGACCCGGCCACCGGGCTGATCAACGACCTGGTGTTCATGCACCGCATGCGCAGCATGATCGAGCGCTCCATCCGGCTGAACCAGCAAAGCGCCGTGGTGGTGATGGACATCGCCAACCGCCCCGAGATTCTCGAGGATTTCGGCCGGCGCAACTCCCTGAAGGTGACGCTGCGGCTGGCAGGCCGCCTGACCACCATCATGCGGGATGTCGACACGGTGGCCCGGCTGGGCGACTCGCGCTTCGGCGTGCTGGTGGAGGGGCCGGTGCCGGTGGACCGCATCAACGGCATGGCCACGAAAATCCTCGCACGGTGCATCGCACCCTTCGCCGGCATGCCGATGGGTCTCGTGCTCAAACCCAAGATCGCGGTCGTCGTGGTGCCATTGCAGGCGGCCACGCCGGAGGACGCCATGGCGCGCCTGAACACGCTGCTGATGGAGGCCGCACCCGATTACCGGAAGAACATCTTCACGCTGGACTTGCCCAGCGTGCCGCCAACCTCCGCCTGAGGGGCCAGTCGCGGCACCACCCTCGCAGCCCGGCGCCAACTCGGCGACAATGTCTCCCTGCAACCTGCCCGGTCTGCTGAACCACCCACACCCGCCATGTCCTCCATCACCCTGCGCTTCCTGGCCGAACCCAGCACCGTCAACTTTGGCGGCAAGGTGCATGGCGGCACCGTGATGAAGTGGATCGACGAGGCCGGCTATGCCTGCGCCACGCGCTGGGCCAAGCGCTATTGCGTCACCGTGTCGGTGGGCACCATCCGCTTCCAGCGCCCCATCATGATCGGCGACCTGGTGGAGGTCGAGGCGCGGCTGGCCTACACCGGCCGCACCAGCATGAACATCGCGGTGGAAGTGCGGGCCGGCGACATGAAGACCGGCCAGATGCAGGTCATCACCGAATGCGTGGTGGTGTTTGTGGCGGTCGACCCGGCCGGCGGCACCATCGCGGTGGAGCCCTGGCTGCCCGAAACGCCGGGCGACATGGCACTGGCACAGCAGGTAAAAGCGCATCTGGACCTGGCACGCGCCCAGCAGTCCGCTGCCTGAACCGGCCGGCGCCCGCTCTTTCACCACCCCATGAAACCTCTCGCCTTGACCGGGCGCGACCTCGCGGCCGCCCTCACCGTGGTGCTGCTGTGGGGCGTGAACTTCGTCGTGATGAAGTTCGCGCTGCGTGACTTCACACCCTTCCAGCTCGGCGCGGCCCGCTATGTGCTCGCCGTCCTGCCCCTGGCGCTGATCATCCGCCCGCCCAGGCTGCCCGTGAAGTGGCTGCTGCTGTACGGCCTGCTTCAGGGCGTGGGGCAGTTCGGCATCCTGTTCGTCGCGCTGAAGGTCGGCATGACGGCCGCGCTGGCCTCGGTGCTGCTGCAGACACAGGTGTTCTTCACGGCGCTCTTCGGCTTCGTGCTGCTGCGCGAACGCGCCAGCCGGCCGCTGCAGGCGGGCATGGTGCTGGCGGCCCTGGGCCTGGCGTGTTTTGCGGCCAATTACCTCGATGCCGGCCACGCCAGCGGCACCACCGCGCTCGGCTTTGTGCTGACGCTGGGCGCTGCCGCGATGTGGGCCATGTCCAACATCATCGCGCGGCGTGCGCAGCAGGAAGCGGTCGACTACTCGCCCGTTTCGTTTGTGGTGTGGAGCAGCTCGGTGGCGGTGCTGCCCTTCGTCGCACTGTCGTATCTTTTCGACCCGGAACCCACGCGCTGGCAATGGCTGGAGGCGCGCTGGTCGAGCTGGCTGGCCGTGGCCTACCTGGGCTGGGTCGCCACCATCATCGGCTACAGCCTGTGGACAGGTCTGCTCAAGCGCCACCCCGCCAACCGCGTCGCGCCCTTCAGCCTCGGTGTGCCGGTGGTCGGCCTGGCCACCGGCATGCTGGTGCTGGGCGAGGTCATCACGCCCTGGCAATGGGCAGGCGTGGCGCTGGTAGTGGCAGCGCTGGCCTGCGTGATGCTCGGCGGCCTGATCCGGCGACCCTGACCGGTGCACCGGCGGGCGTCATGGCCTGTACCACTGTGCGCTGCCGCACCCTGCCGAGCCCCACCTGTACCTGATGGCGCCTCCGCCTACACGCTCACCCCCTGAGTGCCCATGCAGAGGCAGGCGAGCAGCGCTTAAATTCTCTGCATGCTCCGTTTTCAAGAAGCTCCAACGACTGCTGCGCCGTGATGGCAGACGCGCGTACGCCTGAGCTGGCCCATTGATGGCAAGCCGCGCCAAGGATCCAGCACCCATTTCCCTGAGCATGCGTGCGCAACGTCAGCTTCGGCGCCGATGGCGAACCATTGGCAGCGGCCTGCTGTTTGTGCTGGCGCTCACGGCTTGCCAGGGTCGCTTGTCAGCGGATGCGGCGTCCATCTTCGCCATGTCGGACCGAACGGATGCGGCCGCCACCGCAGACACCACGCCTGTCGACCCGGGCATCCTGCTGCTTCTGGTGCCCGATGGCCAGGTGCTGAATCACCCGCACGTGACGGCCTGGATGGACGCGGCGTCCGAAGAGGGCGTGCGGATGCAGGCGGTCACAGACACCGAGTTCCGCGCCCTCGGCCCGCGCGCCCTTCGCTACGCCGGTCTGGTGCTGCCCGACCAGATCCACGCGATTGCCGATGACGCCCTGCTGCAGGCGATCACCCGTTACACCGAGTCAGGGGGTCACACGCTGCTGGCCTACGACTTCGGCATCTTCAGGCTGGACAGCAACCAGAAACCCACCTATCCCATCCCGAGGTCGCGGCTGAGCCATCTGGCCGGGGTGGACTACGGCCTCTACGATGCCTTGCGGGAAAAGAGCATCACGGTGGGCAAGGTCATGGCCATGCGCAGCACGCTGCGCGAGCTGCAGGTCCCGCCGGGCAAATCCATCGCTGCGGCCAAGCCCGACACCAGTGCTGTGGCGGCGACCGCCACAGCGGACAGCCGGAGCGAACCTCCCCCTTACACACCGCAGAGCACGCTCCCTGCGACGGGCGCTGACACGCTGGAAACTTACAGCGGCTACCTGACAGGGGGCCTGGTCTATGCCAGCTTTGTCACCCGCGGCGCGTTCAATGGCACCACGCTCGCGGCGTCGCACGAGGCCGGTCTGGTCGCTGGCCTGCACAAGGTGGGCCGCGGCGAGGTGCTGTTCGTGAACCTGCCACTGACCTACCTCAAGGTCGCCCGCACGGACGCGCTGCCGCTGCATGGCTTCCTGCACTACTTCGTGAACCGGGTGCTGAACATGGCACACCTGTCCGCGGTGCCCAACGGCGTCGCCGGCCTGACGCTGAACTGGCACCTCGACTCATTCGCCGCACAACAGCCCACGCTGCAACTGGAAAAGCTCGGCATCTTCAACGACGGCCCCTTCTCGATCGACATGACCGCTGGCCCCGACGCCGTGACAACGGGCGACGGCAAGGGCTGGAACCTGATCCACAACCGGATTGCCCAAGGCATCCTGCAGCGCTTTTCGGCCCGCGGGCATGCCATCGGCAGCCACGGCGGCTGGAACCACGACGACTACGGCCTGCACGCCACCGAGGCCAACAGCCCCCAGTACATGCCCTACCTGCAAGCCAACATGAATGCCATACGGCAGACCGTGGGCAGCCCGATGCGCGAATGGCTGGGGCTGCGCAGCCCAACCCCTGCGGGCACACCGGCCTTCTTTTTGCCCATGGTGCGCTCGTTCAAGACCACCGCCGACCGGCTGCTCGGCCCCCTGGTGCGCGAGTACTCGCCACCGGTCGGCAACAACCCGACCTGGGCCATGGACTGGCTGGAGCAGCAAGGCGTGGTGGCGGCCTATTTCGCCGGCCACACCGGCCTGGGCCCGACCCGGCAATACCGCGACGGCCAGCTTCGCAATCCATCGTTGTGGGTGTTCCCCGTGACGCCTGCAGGCCGCTATGCCACGTTTGAAGAATTCCAGGTCAACCGCGTGCCGCAGCAGGAGGTGGAGGACTGGTACCGCGACCTGGTCGACTTCGCCGTGAGCCACCACACCACACGCACGGTGTACGTGCACCCCAACGGCGCCAATGTGTGGCCGCATGTGCTGCAGGATTTTCTGGCACATGCCAAAGCCCAGGGCCCGGACCGCTTCCAGTGGTACACCATGCCGCGGCTGGCGGACTTCATGACCACGCGCATGGCGGTGCAGTGGCGCGAGCAGCGCGGTGCCGACGGCATGTCGCGCTTCGAGGCCAGCCACCCGGGCAGCCTCAGTGAAATGGCGTGGCTGCTTCCGAAGGTACGCTATGCAGAGCTGCCCAAGACCGAAGACGGCAGCGTCACCATCAGCGACGGCGGTGCGGACTGGGTCGTGCGCGCTGGCAACGCCCACCGGGCAAGGTTCTCGGCCCGGTCGCTCTGAGGGCGATTACAGGGCCGGCCGTGCCGCCTGCAACTGGTCGCGCGTCTTTGTCGCCTCCCGCCGCGCCGCAGCCGCGAAGTCGTCGCCAGACGACGCATACAGAATGGCGCGTGACGAATTGACGACGATGGGCGCGCCGGGCTTCCAGCCTGCACGCACCGTGGCCACGGCATCACCGCCCTGCGCACCGACGCCCGGAATCAACAGCGGCAACGAGGGTGCCACGCTGCGCACCCGTTCGATCTCGGCCGGGTAAGTGGCCCCCACCACCAGGCCGAGCTGGCCGTTGAGGTTCCAGGGGCCTTGCGCCAGGCGCGCCACATGCTCATACAGCAGCGGCTGGCCGTCCACCGACGCCAGTCGCTGGTTTTGCAGGTCATCACCGCCGGGGTTGGAGGTGCGGCACAACAGGAACGCACCCTTGCCCTGGTGCTTCAAGTACGGCGCCACTGAATCGAAGCCCATGAAGGGCGAGAGCGTGACGGCGTCGGCGCCATAGCGCTCGAACGCCTCCCTGGCGTACTGCTCGGCGGTGCTGCCGATGTCCCCGCGCTTGGCATCCAGGATGATGGGCACCTGCGGCGCCACGCGGCGCATGTGCTCCATCAGGCGCTCCAGCTGGCCCTCGGCGCGGTGGGCGGCAAAGTAGGCAATCTGGGGCTTGAACGCAATCACCAGGTCGGCCGTGGCGTCGACGATGGCCGCGCAGAAGTCGTAGATCTTGTTGGCGTCGCCCTTGAACGCACCGGGAAACTTCGTGGGCTCCGGGTCCAGGCCCACGCACAGCATCGATTGGTTCTGGCGTTCGGCCGCGGCCAGCATGTCAAGAAAAGTCATCCCCCATTGTAAATACGGCCTTCATCCTTAACCCAGCGGAGCCGCGGAACTGGCTTCGCCAGGCAGCAGGCGTGGGACGTACAGGAAGTTATGCGAAGCGAACAGTCGTGGGGGCTGTGTCACTGCCAGCGGAGCCGTGGAACCGGCTTAGCCGGGCCACAGGCGGACGGCCCCCTCGGGGGGCAGCGACCCACACGAAGTGGGGGAGCGTGGGGGCACAATTGCCCCATGCAACTCTCCCGCCGCCAACTCGTCCTTCTCGTGCTGCTCACGCTGGTGTGGGGCCTCAACTGGCCGGTGATGAAGCTGGGCATTGCGGACTTTCCGCCGCTGACCTTCCGCGCCATCTCGATCTGGCTGGGCCTGCCGGTGCTGGGCCTTGCGCTGGTGCTGATGAAGGTGCCCTTTGCCGTGCCGCGGGACCGCTACCGCGAACTGTTCTGGCTGGCGGCGGCGAACATGCTGGTGTGGCATGCACTGATCATCCTGGCCATCAAGCACCTCAGCAGCGGGCGCGCCGCCATCCTGGGCTACACCATGCCGATCTTCTCGGCGCTGCTGGGCGCCTGGTTCTTTGGCGCGCAACTGAAGCTTCGCAACTGGCTGGGGGTGGCAGCAGCGGCCGTGGGCGTGATGCTGCTGCTGTGGTTCGAGCTGACGCATCTGTCGGGCCAGCCAGCGGCGGTGCTGCTGGCGCTGGCGGCGGCCGCGGTGTGGGCGCTGGGCACGCAACTGCTGCGGCGCACCACCATTCCTGCAGCCACCCTCACGCTGTCCTTCTGGATGACCGTGCTCACGGCCGTCATGCTCACCGCGCTGGGCGCGGTGTTCGAGTACTCGCAGTGGAAGGCGCCGTCGGCCAGGACCTGGGCCGCCATCGCCTACAACGCGGTGCTGATCTTCGGCTTTGCCCATGCCGCTTGGTTCTCGCTGGCGCGTGCCCTGCCGCCGGTGGCGTCGACCCTGAGCGTGATGATGATTCCCATCCTCGGCGTGTTCGCCGGCGCGCTGGGGCTGGGTGAGGTGCTGCACTGGCAGGACTGGGCCGCCGTGGTGCTGATGGTGGTGGCGATCGGCTCGGTGCTGGCGCCAGACCGCAGCGCAGCGGCTTGAGCCTCTGCTGGCTCAGCGGCCCGTGACCAGGCCGAGGGCCAGGCACAGGTCGTCCCAGGCGCGGGCCTTGTCGGCGGGACTGCGCAGCAGATAGGTGGCATCGTACGTGAGCACGGTGCGCACGCCATGCACGGTGTGCACCTGGCCGCGCAGGCGGCCGAAAGGCTCGCCGGAGTTCAGCACCGCCTGGCCTGCGAGCCGGCCCATCACCAGCACCACGTCGGGCTGCCATGAGGCGACCAGCGCCGGCAAGGCCAAGCCCAGGGCGGCAGACGCATCATCTGCGGCCGTGCCCAGGCGCGCCAGCGGCGCGAGGTGCACCGTGCCCGCCTGGTGCAGCCGCATCGCGCGCAGCATGTTGTCGAGCAATTTGCCGGCATCGCCCTCGAAGGGCTGAAAGGGCGTGCGTGCCAGCACGGCCTGCGGCGCCTCCACCAGCACCAGCCAGCGCGGGCCGGCGGCCGTCGCTGCGGCAGCACCGGCGTACGGGGCTGTGGGTGCGCCCAGAGCCCACGCCGCGGCGGCATGGGAAGCGGGCACGGCCTGGTTCTGCACAGGGGCAGGCGACAGCCGCGCACCGCTGCCTGGGGGCCGCTCCAGCACGATGCCTTCGGGCAGCAGCGGACGGGCGGGGACTGGACCCATGGCGTCGAGCGGCGGCGCAGGAACATCGGGCGCACGGTCAGGCCCGGGCGCTGGCACGGCTGCCGGCAACACGGGCGCCGTGGGCAGCCAGACGCGCACGCCCATCTCGCGCAGCATCGCACGGTGGCGCTTGTCGAGCAGCAGGCTCACGGTGTGGTCCTTTGGGGGTCGTTCACAGGGCCAGGCTCATGACGATGGCGTCTTCGCGCCGGGACCCTTCGGCCGGGTAGTAATTGCGGCGCGTGCCGACATGGCGAAAGCCATAGTGTTCATAGATTGCCTTGGCGCGGGCGTTGCTCACGCGCACCTCCAGCCACAGCCACTGCGCGCCTTGCCCGCGCGACCACAGGGCCAGCGCGTCCAGCATCACGCGGGCCCAGCCCTGGCGCTGGTGCACGGGTGCCACGGTGATGTTGAGCAGGTGCACTTCGTCCACGCCCTTCATGGCCACAAAGTAGCCCAGCAGTTCCGCCTCGGGCATGGCGCCGCCGCACAGCAGCAGCGCGTGGTAGCCCGCATGGAGTGAATCAGTGAAGTTGCCCTGCGACCACGGGTGCTCGTAAGCGCTGTTCTCCACGCGCAGCACCGCCTCCAGCGCAGCAGGCGTCATGGGTTCGAACTGGGCTTCGAGCGGTTGGAGAACAGCGTTCATGGGGTAGGGACGTCAGGCAGCGTTGGCAAGTTTGGTGGCCTTGACCTGCTCGCGCTCCTCGGTCGTCAAGGCAACTTTATCCCGAACATAAAGCGGCAGGGCGAGTGCTGCATCCACGCATTGGCCGGCCGCGATCATCGCCGGGGCCAGGCGCAGCAGTGCGGTGGCGGTGGGCAGCGCCTCCCGCTGCCGCACCGCGGGCAAGGCATGGGGCAGGCGACCCGCATAGACGGTGAACACATTGCCGGCCCAGCAGTCGCTGGCCGGGTCAGGCTGCAGCGCTTCCGGGCGCACCAGTTCGCATGCGGCCAGTGGCCGGCAACTGTCGCCCTGGAACTCGAAGCTCTGCACATACATCTCGTCCATCCGGGCGTCGAGCAGGGCTGTCACGCGCCAGGGCTGTGGCAAGGCGTCGGCAGGGCCTGCCAGCCACCGGGCTTCCTCGGCCACGGCCATCAGCGTGTCGACCGGCAGCACCGGCACCCCCGCGCCTTGCCGGGCGCCGAACGCCAGCCCTTGCGCCACCGCGCAGGCGGTGCGCAGACCGGTGAAGGACCCGGGCCCGCGGCCAAACACGATGGCGTCCAGCGCATCGAGCGACAGGCCCGCCTCGCCCAGCAAGGCCAGGATGGCGGGAATCAGTGATGTCGAGGCCTGTGCACCGCCGGGTCCGCTGTGCGCCCACACGCGGTCGCCATCCGCCAGCGCGATCGACAGGCGATCCGTGCTGGTGTCAAAGGCGAGGAGTTTCAGGGAAGCGGGCATGGGATCCATCAGGCAGGCGGTCGGGGGCAGCGGCTGAACCGCAGGGCGTCGCAGCGATTATCCCGTGTCGGACGGCGACCCGTACCGGGCGGCCCGGCCAGACGCTGCACGGATAATCCCCACATGATGTTTTCCTCGCTCCGTGCCCGGCTGCCGGCTGGTCCCTTCGCGCCACTGAAGGCCACACTGACGGCGCCCCTGATAGCGCCCCTGATCGGGCTGCTGCTGGCCGGGTACGGCCCCGGGGCCGGCGCGCAGCCCCTGCCGCCCGAGGTCGAGGCCCAGCTGGCACGGGCCAAGGTGCCGCGCGAGGCGCTGGCAGCCATTGTGGTCGATGCCGCGCCGCTGCTCGCAGGCAAGCAGACACCGCTGCTGAGCTACCGCGCTGGCACGGCGATGAACCCGGCCTCGGTCATGAAGCTGGTGACCACTTACGCCGGGCTGGAACTGCTGGGCCCGGCCTACACCTGGAACACACCGGTGTATGTGGATGGGTCCATCAGCAATGGCGTGCTGCAGGGCAACCTGGTCATTCAGGGCCGGGGCGATCCCAAGCTGGTGCTGGAGCGCCTCTGGCTGCTGCTGCGCCGGGTGCAGGGCCTGGGCATCAAGACCATCACCGGCGACATCCTGCTGGACCGCGGCGCCTTTGCCCTCGGCGCGCCAAATCCGGGTGACTTTGACGGCGAACCGCTGCGGCCCTACAACGCCTCGCCCGATGCCTTGCTGCTGAACTACAAGTCGGTGGTGATGACTTTTGTACCCAACCCGGGCAACGGCACCGCCAGCGTGAACTTTGAACCGCCACTGGCCAATGTGCAGATGCAGGCCAGCGTGCCGCTGACCGCAAGCCAAAACGGCGCCACCAGCGACTGTGGCGACTACCGCGGCCTGCTCAAGGCCGACTTTTCAGACCCGTTCCGCATTGCCTTCAATGGCAGCTACCCGGTCGGCTGCGGCGAGAAAGTCTGGCCTGTGGCCTATGCCGACCCGGCCAGCTACGCCGAACGTGCCATCGCCGGCATGTGGACTGAAATGGGCGGCAAGCTGGGGGGGCGGGTGCGTGAGGGGCGTGCGGCCCCAGGGCTGAAGCCCGCCTTTGAGGTCGTCTCTCCCACGCTGACCGAGGTGATCCGCGACATCAACAAGTTCAGCAACAACGTGATGGCGCAGCAGCTGTTCCTCACGCTCAGCCTGCGCAACGGGCCGCGCACTGCGGCGGGCGCCGACACGGCCGCAAGCTACGCTGCCTCGCGCGAGGTGGTGCGCATGTGGTGGCGGGAGCGTTTTGGCGATGCAGAGCCGCCGCTGCTGGAGAACGGATCGGGGCTTTCGCGCAACGAGCGGGCCACCCCGCAAAGTCTGGCGCGCCTGCTGCAAGCGGCCTATGTGTCAGGCGCCATGCCGGAGCTGATGTCCTCCCTGCCCATTGTCGGCATCGACGGCACGCTCAGGCGGAACAAGTCACGCACGGCGCAAGGCTGGGCCCATCTCAAGAGCGGCACGCTGCGCGACGCCACGGCGCTGGCCGGCTATGTGCACACGCCCAGTGGCCGCCGCCTGGTGGTGGTGGCCATCGTCAACCACCCGAATGCCCCGGCCGCACGCCCGGCACTGGAGGCGCTGGTGGACTGGGCCGTGAAAGAAGGCGGCCCGTGAGGAGCCCGCTGTGAACACGACAGACCTCATCGGCTCCCTGGCGGCCCTGCTCACCACGGCCAGCTTTGCGCCCCAGGCCTGGCTGACCTTCCGCACCCGGGATGTCAGCGGCATCTCGCTGGGCATGTACAGCGTGTTCACGCTCGGCGTGGCGCTGTGGCTGGTCTACGGCTGGATGGTGGGCGCCTGGCCCATCGTGGTGGCCAATGCGGTCACGCTGCTGCTGGCCATGGCGATCCTCGGCATGAAGCTGGCGTACGGCCCGAAACACTAAGACGCCGCGACGCGAAGGTGCCGAAACGCTCAGGCGCTCACGCCCGCGGCCAACGCTCAGCTGGCTGCCGCCCGCCCGAGCCGGTCGCGCACACCGTCCCACGCCGGCTCCGGCGGCGGCGGTTCGATCCAGATCAGCTTGACGCCTTTGGCGTCGAACTCGCGCAACACGGCGAACAACTGCTGTGCGGTGGCCAGCGCGTCGTCGGGCATGCGGCGGTACAGCACCTTGTCCGACTTGATGCGCACCATGCTGCGCGCATAGACGGCCAGGTGCGCCGCATCGGGGCCCAGCAGGTCCAGCGCCGTCTGGATGCCGGCCGCGTTCATCAGGCGCACCTTGGCCTCGGGCGCGTAGTGCGCTTCCAGCGTGCCCGAGGCGCGCGGTGTGGCGCCGGCCTCCGCCGCGGGTTCATCCTTGTCCAGCACGGCCTCGCCGCAGGCAGCGGTGAGTTGGGCCCGGGTCAACACACCCGGGCGCAGCAGCACCGGCTGGCCGCGGGTGCAGTCGACGATGCTCGATTCGATGCCGACATCGCAGGGGCCGCCGTCCAGCACCAGCAGGCCATCCCCGAACTCCTGCTGCACATGCTGCGCGGTGGTCGGGCTGACGCGGCCAAAGCGGTTGGCGCTGGGCCCGGCCACGCCCGTGCCGCATGCCTTCAGAAACGCCAGCGCCACCGGATGGTTCGGGCAGCGCAGGCCGATCGAGTCCTGGCCTCCGGCGGCCGCGGCGGCGACACCCGCGCGGCGCGGCAGGATCACGGTGAGGGGGCCGGGCCAGAAGACCTGCATCAGACGCGCAGCGAAGGGCGGAACCGTGCTGGCATAGCCCGCCACCTGCTCTGCGCTGGCGACATGCACGATCAGCGGGTGATCGGCCGGCCGCCCCTTGGCGGCAAAGATGCCGGCCACCGCCGCATCGCTGGAAGCGTCGGCGCCCAGGCCATAGACGGTCTCGGTCGGAAAGCCGACCAGGCCGCCGGACTGGATGCAGCGCGCTGCATCGGCGATGGCGTTCGGGTCGCTGCCGGGGAGAATCATGATGGGTGAGGGGTTTACAGGCCATCCAGGCCGGGCAGGCCCAGAATCTGCGCCGCGCGGCGGGCCGTGGCCTTCACCGTGGTCACATCGGCCGCGGTGATGTTCAGGTGGCCCATCTTGCGGCCGCGCCGCGCCTCGGTCTTGCCGTAAAGGTGCAGGTGGGCGCCGGGCAAGGCCAGCACCGCCTGCCAGTCGGGCGTGCGCGCCGCGCCGTGCGGATCGAACCAGACATCGCCGAGCAGGTTGAGCATGATGGCCGGCGAATGCTGGCGCGGCTGCGGCAGCGGCAGACCGGCCATCGCGTGCACCTGCAGATCGAACTGCGACACATCGCAGGCGTCAATGGTGTAGTGGCCGCTGTTGTGCGGGCGCGGCGCCATCTCGTTGACGACGAGCGCTCCGTCGGCGCTGCCGTCGTCGATCAGGAAGAACTCCACGCAGAGCACACCAACGTAGCCCACATGCTCGGCAATCGCCCGGGTCGCGGCGCTCGCCCGCTCCGCCAGCGCCTGCGGCATGTTGCCCGCGTAAGCGGCGGTGACGGCCAGAATGCCATCGACATGCACGTTGAACTGTGGCGCAAAGCTCACCATCTGCCCATCCCAGCCGCGCGCCACGATCACCGAGCACTCGGCCTTCAGTGGCAGCATTTTTTCCAGCACGCAGGGCACCTGCTTCAGGTGGCCCCAAGCCACCGCCAGCGCTGCAGCGTCCTTCACGCGCACCTGGCCTTTGCCGTCGTAGCCCATGCGGGCGGTTTTCAGGATACCCGGCAAAAGGGTGGAGGGCACGGCCTGTAATTGCGCCGCCGTCTCAATCACGGCATACGGCGCGCAGGTCACACCAGCCAGTGCGCCGGGCCTGCTGCCGGCCTCGGCCGCGGTGGCGGTGAAGTGCAACTTCTCCTGGATGCGGTCCTGCGCAATCGCCACGGCGGCCGCGCCCGGCGCCACGGGCAGGCCTGCGGCCAGGGTCTGCAAGGCACCGGCGGGCACGTTCTCGAATTCGGTGGTCACGGCGCCGCACAGCGCGGCAAGCCGCGCCAGCCCCTCGGCATCGCTGTAGCCGGTCTGGATGTGGTGGTGGCTGACGCGGCCGGCCGGACTCTCCGGATCCGGATCCAGCACGGCGGTGAAGTAGCCCAGGCGCTGCGCCGCCTGCACGAACATGCGGCCCAGCTGACCGCCACCCATCACGCCCAGCGTGGCACCCTGGCCATCGGCCGCCACCGTGCCGGGGAACATCGGCAACCCGTGAGGAACGCTCATGCCGGCGGCAGCGTCATGGCGCTGGCTGCGGCGGTCTGCTCTGCGCGGTAAACATCGAGCCTGGCCGCGAGCGCCTGGTCGTGCAGGGCCAGCAGGGCGACCGCAAACAGCGCGGCGTTGGCCGCACCGGCATGGCCAATGGCAAAGGTGGCCACCGGAATGCCCTTGGGCATCTGCACGATGCTGTGCAGCGAATCCACGCCTTGCAGATGCTTGCTCGCCACCGGGACACCCAGCACCGGCACGGCCGTTTTGGCGGCCAGCATGCCGGGCAGGTGGGCCGCGCCGCCGGCGCCGGCAATGATGGCCTGCAGGCCACGGCCCGCAGCCTCCTCGGCATAGGCAAACAGCGCATCGGGCATGCGGTGCGCAGACACCACGCGGGCCTCGTGCGCCACGCCAAAGTGGGTGAGGATCTGCACCGCGTGCTGCATGGTGTCCCAGTCGCTGCTGGAGCCCATCACCACACCCACGAGAGGTGCGGCCGGATTGTTGCTTGTCGTCATAAAGGTCTTTGCGCCCGATGAGGCCCAGGTTGCGCGCCATGTGGCGGTACCCCTGATTTTAAGGGCTGGGCGCGTGCTATCGTCGGCCCCGCGGCGTCGGTCCCAACGCCGCGCTTGAAAAACCCTTTTGCAGCCTCAGCTCTGAACCACCATGATCGACGTTACCCTCGCCAATTTTGAACAGGAAGTGGTTGCCACTTCCATGACCACGCCCGTGCTGATCGACTTCTGGGCGCCCTGGTGCGGGCCCTGCAAGTCCCTCGGGCCGATTCTGGAGAAGGTGGAGGTCGCTTACGGCGGGCGCTTCAAGCTGGTGAAGATCGACTCCGACCAGGAGCAGCAGCTGGGGGCGGCCTTCGGCATCCGCAGCATTCCCACCTGCATCCTGATGATGAACGGCCAGCCGGTCGATGGTTTTACCGGTGCGCTGCCCGAGGGCAAGATCAAGGAGTTTCTCGACAAGCACCTGCCCCCAGCACCGGAAGAACTGCCCGAGCCCGAAGAAGCGCTGCCCGATCCTGTCGCTGACCCTGAAGCCGCTCTGGAAAAGCTGCAGCACGCCGTTGCCACCAACCCGGCCGACGACAACGCCCGCTTCGACTACGTGAAGCTGCTGGTGCAATTGGGCCGGCTCGATGACGCCAAGGTGGCCTTCGCACCGGTGATTGCGCAGACCAGCGTGGTGCGCCGCTTTGATTCGCTGCAGCGCTGGATGAACGCCATCGATTTTGCAGCGGCCAGCCCGGACGCCTCGGGTGCCATCGCCAGCCTTGACGCACGGATTGCCGCCAACAAACGGGACTTCGAAGCCCGCTTTGACAAGGCCCGATACCTGGTGGCTGCCCAGCGCTGGACCGACGCACTGGACGAACTGCTCGACATCCTGATGCGCGACAAGGCCTGGTCGGACGATCTGGCCCGCAAGACCTACATCGCCGTGCTCGACATCATGGAAGCACCCAAACCCAAAGTCGCCGACGGCCAGATTCCCCCGGAAGACCCAACGGTAGCGACCTACCGCCGGCGCCTGTCGAGCGTCATTCTCAGTTAACCCAGAAGTCAGCGTCCCCAATCAGCAGGGGCCGCGGAACGGGCTTCGCCCGGCCGCAGGCCCCGTCCCCTGCAAGGGGAAAAGGGGCTACGCGAAGCGAGACCCGATAGGGGTGTTTAACCCATTAATCGGGTCAAGGCTTCCTGGTATTTGGCAGCCGTCTTGGTCACCACTTCTGCAGGCAGGTGCGGTGCCGGCGGCGTCTTGTCCCAGGGCTTGCCGTTGATGCGCACCGACTCCAGCCAGTCGCGCACAAACTGCTTGTCGTAGCTCGGCGGGTTCTCGCCAGCGGCGTAAGCGGCTTCATAGCCTTCCACCGGCCAGTAGCGTGACGAATCCGGCGTCAGCACCTCGTCCATCAGCGTGAGCGTGCCGTGCTCGTCGAGGCCAAACTCGAACTTGGTGTCGGCAATGATGATGCCCTTGGTCAGCGCGAAGGCGGCTGCCTCCTTGTAGATGGCGATGCTGATGCCCTTGATCTTCGCGGCCAGCTCCGGGCCGACCACCTTGACCACCTGCTCGTAGCTGATGTTCTCGTCATGCTCGCCCATTTCCGCCTTGGCGGCGGGGGTGAAGATGGGCTCGGGCAGCTTGCCGGCGTTCTTCAGGCCGGGCGGCAAAGGGACGCCGCAGACGGCTTGGCTGTCCTGGTATTCCTTCCAGCCGCTGCCGGCCAGATAGCCACGCACCACGGCCTCGACCGGGATCGGCTGGAGCCGCTTGACCAGCATCGAGCGGCCCACCACCTGCGGCAGCTCCGCGGGTGTGACCGCGCTCTCGGGCGCTTCGCCGGTGAGGTGGTTGGGGCAGAGGTGGCCGAGCTTGTCGAACCAGAACAGCGCCATCTGCGTCAGCAGTGCGCCCTTGCCAGGAATCGGCTCGCCCAGAATCACATCGAAAGCGCTCAGCCGGTCACTGGCCACCATCAACAACCGGTCTTTGCCTACCGCGTAGTTGTCGCGGACCTTGCCGCGGGCCAGCAGAGGCAGGGAGGTGAGGGCGGAGGTGTGAAGCGCTTGGGTCATGGTGAGGTCATCAAGTAAAAAGCCCGTGCGACTCGGGGGAGTCCACGGGCTTTCAATTATCGCAAGGTTCCTTGCCGGCCGGGTGGCGGCAAGCGGGCAGGCGCCTGTCAGTGAACGACCTGCGCCAGCTCGCCCTTGGCGTATTTGGCGGCGACCACCTGCAGCGTATCGCCTTTGATTTTGGCGCCTTGGCCCTCGCAGCCAAACTGGATGTAGCGCTGCTTGCAGATCTGCTTGGCCGCTTCGCGTGCGGGCTTGAGCCATTCGCGGGCATCGAACTTCTCGGGGTTCTCCGCCAGGAACTTGCGCACCGCCGCCGTCATGGCCAGACGGATGTCGGTGTCGATGTTGATCTTGCGCACGCCGTGCTTGATGGCTTCCTGGATTTCCTCGACGGGCACGCCGTAGGTTTCCTTCATGTTGCCGCCGTACTGGCGGATGATGGCCAGCAGGTCTTGCGGCACGGAAGACGAGCCGTGCATCACCAGGTGGGTGCTGGGAATGCGTTTGTGGATTTCCTTGATGCGGTCAATCGCCAGGATGTCGCCGGTGGGCTTGCGCGTGAACTTGTAGGCGCCGTGGCTGGTGCCGATGGCAATCGCCAGCGCGTCGATCTGGGTCTGCTTGACGAAATCGGCGGCCTGCTCGGGGTCGGTCAGCAGTTGCTCACGGGTCATGGTCGCATCGGTGCCATGGCCGTCTTCCTTGTCGCCCTTCATGGTTTCGAGCGAACCGAGGCAACCCAGCTCGCCTTCCACCGTCACGCCGTACCGGTGCGCCAGCTGAGAGACCTTTTTGGTCACCTCGACGTTGTACTCGTAGCTGGCGATGGTCTTGCCGTCGGCTTCGAGCGAACCGTCCATCATCACCGATGAAAAGCCGAGGTCGATGGCACCCTGGCACACGTCGGGGTTCTGGCCGTGGTCCTGGTGCATCACCAGGGGGATGTGGGGGTACATCTCGATGGCCGCCTCGATCAGGTGCTTGATGAACGGTTCACCGGCATACTTGCGCGCGCCGGCGCTGGCCTGCAGGATGACCGGTGCGCCGGTTTCCCTGGCGGCTTCCATGACGGCCTGCACCTGCTCGAGGTTGTTGACATTGAAAGCCGGAATGCCATAGCCATTGACGGCTGCATGGTCCAGCAGCTCGCGCATCGAAACGAGTGCCATGGTGAAAATCCCCAGAAAGTTGAAGTGCTGCCAACAACAGGTGATGGCATCAAGCGGCGCGGACTCGCGAAAAGCCGTACCCGGCCGGTAACCCAGCCTTTGATTCTACCGTTTACCGGCAACTTCTCTGTGCGCCAGGTGTCAGCCGCCCACGAGCCAGCGACTCATTCACGTAGCGGTGACTACAGCGAGGCATGAACCGTGGAGAAAGTCCCTGAACGGGGGCTGGCCTTAAGACTGACCTAAGGCATTCAGACTACATTACAAGTAGTTACAAACAGCGCTGCGGCGCCATCCTCCCCACCCCCATGACATATTTCTCCCGCCGCCCGGAAGAGGCGCGGTTTCCCCTGTTCCTGTGCACCTTGCTGAGTCTGGCCCTGCTGCTGGCCCTGGACCATACGCCCATGGACCTGTGGCTGGCGCGCTGGTTCGGATCGGTGGCCGGGTTTCCGCTACAGCACCACTGGGTGCTGCAGGGCCTGCTGCATGACTGGATCAAGTACCTGCCCTGGACGGTGGAGCTGACACTGCTGGTGGCCGTGTTCCGGCCTTTTGGCGTCTTCCGGCAACTGCCCGGCGAGCGGCGCGCGCAGCTGGCGCTGACCACCTTCGTCGCCCTGATCATTGTGTCCATGATCAAGCTGCACAGCCGGACCAGCTGCCCCTGGGATCTGCAGGAATTCGGCGGTGTGGCGCGGTATGTGTCCCACTGGTCCTGGGGTATTCCCGACGGCGGCACCGGCGGCTGTTTTCCGGCGGGCCACGCTTCGGCCGGCTTCGCCTTCCTCGGCGGGTTTTTCGCTTTTCGCCACGCCCTGCCGGAAACCGCCCGGCGCTGGCTGGCAGGTGCAATGCTCGCGGGCCTGGTGCTGGGCCTGGCGCAGCAGATGCGCGGCGCCCACTACCTCAGCCACACCCTCTGGACGGCCTGGCTGTGCTGGACGGCTGCCGGGGTCATGGACGACCTCTTCACGCAGGTGATTTCACAAAAGCGGTCACGCGTGCCAGCACCGGTGCCCGGCCCCGCATCACTGATGCCATGGCAGCCACCAGCGTGACGTGGCTGACGGTGTCGTAAAGCGCTGATTCCACCCGCACCCCCGTGGCCTGCAGCCGCCTGGCCATGGTCACGGTGCTGCGCTGCGTGTTGACCAGGCTGTCCTGGGCCGGCGCCAGCAGCAGCGCCGGCGGTGACTGGCCGGAGACATGCGCCATGGGCTGGCTGTCTTGCGGGGTGGCAGGCCACTCGAAAGCCACCCGGGTCTGCCGATCACCGATCGGCAGGAAGTCATACGGACCGGCCAGCCCGATCCAACCTGCCAGCCGTGAAGGGCTGAGCCCTTCTGCCTGCAGCCAGCGCGCGTCAAGCGCCACCATCGCCGCGTTGTAGGCGCCGGCACTGTGCCCCATGACAAAAACACGCGCCGGGTCGGCGCCGTACTCGCTGGCATGCTCGAACGCCCAGCGCACCGCACGGGCGCTGTCCTGCACAAAGGCTGGGTAACGAAATTCGGGGCTGAGGCGGTAATCGGCCACCACGGTCACCACGCCCTGGGTGGCCAGCGCCTCGCCGACAAAGCGGTAGTCAGCGCGGTCGCCGCTTGACCAGCTGCCGCCGTAGAAAAACACCACCATGGGCGCGCCACGCACCTCGCCCGGCGGCTGGTACACGTCCAGTCGCTGGCGCGGATGCGCCCCATAGGTCAGCCCATCGGTCAGCCGGTAGGTGTCCGTGGGTACGGTCGCATTGAGCAGATCAACCGCCGAGCAGGCCGTGAGCAGCGCGGGCAGCATGGCGAAGAGGGAGCGTCTTGGCAATTGGGTCGATATGTTCATGGCAACCATTTCTATACGCGACACATCAAAAACCGGATTCAGCCTTGGGCTGCGCCTTGTGTAGGAGCAGTCGGCCAACGGCTCCAGCGAGCCGGACCACCAGTGGGCGCAAGGGTCCGGCTTCGCCGGCCCGAGGGCGCCCGCCCCCTGCAAGGGGAAAAGGGGTAGGGCCTGTTCACGCTATTTTTGTAAGGTGCGTTGCGAGTCAAAAAGGCCATGAGCAAGGCGCAAAACGCAGGCGGGGTGAACCCCGTCAAGGCTTTGCAACGCCGCGCAGGGCCTTTTTGATCGCAACCCGGAGGGAATGGGGCGAAAAAGGCGCCACTCGGCGTTGCGCTCCTCGCCCAGACGCCCGGTCTGGCCTTCGTCACGCGCCTTGATTGGCGCCTTTTTCGCCCCATTCGCACTTACAAAAATAGCGTGAACAGGCCCTGACGCAGTGAGCCCCGATAGGGGTGTACCTATTCAACCGATAGGGGTGTGCCTATGCCACCCTGCAGATCTTGAGCATGTTGGTCCCCCCCGGCGCGCCCATGGGCTCGCCGCAGGTGATGGCATACACGTCGCCGCTTTGCACGATGTTCCGGCGCAGCAGGTGGCCTTCGGCCTGGTCGAGCGCGGTGTCGCGGTCAGCACTGGTGTCCATCAGCAGCGGGCGCACATTGCGGTAAATCGCCATCTTGCGCTGGGTCGCCAGGCGCGGCGTCAGCGCGTAAATGGGCACACGGATATCGTGGCGGCTCATCCACAGGGGCGTGGAGCCGCTGTCCGTCAGCGCCACAATGGCCTTGGCGCCGAGGTGATGGGCGGTGAACAGCGCGCCCATGGCAATCGACTGGTCGATGCGCGCAAAGGTCTTGCCGCTGAAGTCGGCGTCAAGCTCCTTGTATTCGGCTTTCTCGGCCTCCTCGCAGATCTTGGCCATTTCCTCGACCGTCTCCAGTGGGTACTTGCCGGCGGCGGTTTCGGCGCTGAGCATTACCGCGTCGGTGCCGTCCAGCACGGCGTTGGCCACGTCGCTCACCTCGGCGCGGGTGGGCACCGGGTTGAAGATCATGCTTTCCATCATCTGCGTGGCGGTGATCACCACCTTGTCGTGGGCCCGGGCCAGTTTGATCATGCGTTTTTGCAGCGCCGGCACAGCCGCATTGCCGACTTCAACGGCCAGGTCGCCGCGTGCCACCATGATGCCGTCGCTGACGCGCAGGATCTCCTCCAGCTTGGGGATGGCTTCCGCGCGCTCGATCTTGGCGATCAGGCCGGGCTTGTGCTTGTATGGGGCCGCGGCCACATTGCAGAGTTGGCGCGCCATTTCCATGTCAGTGGCATTTTTGGGAAAGCTCACCGCCACATAGTCGGCCTGGAAGCTCATCGCGGTCTTGATGTCTTCCATGTCCTTGGCCGTGAGGGCCGGGGCAGTGAGGCCTCCGCCCTGCTTGTTGATGCCCTTGTTGTTGGACAGCTCGCCGCCCAGCTTGACGGTGGTGTGGACCTCCTCGCCGCGCACGGCATCCACCGTCAGCACGATCAGGCCGTCGTTGAGCAGCAGCAGGTCGCCCGACCTCACATCGCGCGGCAGCTCCTTGTAGTCCAGCCCGACACCCTTGAGGTCGCCCGGCTCGGTGCGCGAGGCGTCGAGCACAAACTTCTGGCCGGGCTCCAGCTGGACCTTGCCTTCGGCGAACTTGCCGACGCGGATTTTCGGGCCCTGCAGGTCGGCCATGATGGCGACCTCGCGACCGGCGCGCTGGGCGGCTTCGCGCACCAGCTGGGCACGGTCCACATGGTCCTGCGCGGTGCCGTGGCTGAAGTTCAGGCGCACCACATTGACGCCGGCGCGGATCATTTTCTCCAGCATGGCCGGGTCACTGGAAGCGGGGCCCAGGGTGGCAACAATCTTGGTAGCGCGACGAGCCATGAATCAGTCTCCGTGTAATTTAGTTTCCATTTTCACACGGAACTGGTTACCAACCCGTTACGAATTTCGGCGTCGGGATCAACCCGCCGCGCGCTTTTGCAGGATCTCGAAGGCAGGCAGGGTTTTGCCCTCCAGCACCTCGAGGAATGCGCCACCGCCGGTGGAGATGTAGTCCACCTGCTTCTCAATGCCGTACTTGGCAATCGCCGCCAGCGTGTCGCCGCCGCCGGCGAGGGAAAAGGCGCTGCTGCCGGCAATCGCATGCGCAATGCCTTCGGTGCCCTTGGAAAACGCGTCGAATTCAAACACGCCCACCGGCCCATTCCAGACGATGGTGCCCGCGGCCTTGAGCTGCGCGGCCAGGCGCGCCGTGGTCTGCGGGCCGATGTCCAGGATCAGGTCGTCGTCCGCCACCTGGTCGGCAGCTTTGACGGTGGCCGGTGCATCGGCGGCAAAGGTTTTGGCGGTGACCACATCGGTCGGGATCGGCACCTCGGCGCCGCGCGCCTTCATCGCATCGATCACGGCCCTGGCTTCGGCCAGCAGGTCGGGCTCGGCCAGGCTCTTGCCGATCTTCAGGCCCATGGCCAGCATGAAGGTGTTGGCGATGCCGCCGCCGACGATCAGCTGGTCCACATTGCTGGCCAGTGACTTGAGGATGGTGAGCTTGGTCGACACCTTGCTGCCCGCCACAATCGCCACCAGCGGGCGGCGCGGACTGGACAGCGCCTTGGAGATCGCGTCCATTTCGGCCGCCAGCAGCGGGCCGGCACTGGCCGTCGGCGCGTACTGCGCAATGCCGTAGGTCGAGGCTTCGGCCCGGTGCGAGGTGCCGAAGGCATCGTGCACAAAGATGTCGCAGAGGGCTGCCATCTGCCGCGCCAGCACTTCGTTGTTCTTCTTCTCGCCCTTGTTCAGGCGGCAGTTTTCCAGCATCACCAGCTGGCCGGGTTTCACCTCCACGCCACCGACCCAGTCGGCAATCACCGGCACGTCGCGCTGCATCAGTTCACCCAGACGCGCAGCCACCGGCGCCAGCGAGTCTTCTGGCTTGAACTCGCCCTCCACCGGCCGGCCCAGATGCGAGGTGACCATCACCGCCGCGCCGGCGTCCAGGGCCATCTGCAGGCAGGGAATCGAGGCGCGGATGCGCGTGTCTTCCGTGATGTGGCCCGCATCGTCCTGCGGCACATTCAGGTCGGCACGGATAAACACCCGCTTGCCGGCAACTTGGCCGCTGGCACACAGGTCTGAAAAACGGATGAAGTTCATGAGGGGCTCACAAGAAAATGAAATGCTTGGGGCACTGAGCCCAAAGCCTTAAATTGTAGGTGGGTGCATAGACCCGCCCCCGTCCAGTCTCACTTCGTGTAGCCTGTTCCCCCCTCAGGGGGCGACGCCTGCGGTCTGGCAAAGCCAGTCCCGCGGCCCCCGCTGGCGTGTAATCGGGTGATGGCTAAAGTGAGGAACTCTTCAACCGAACATTAGCCGTGGAACCGGCTTTGCCGCGCCACAGGCGGACGGCCCCCTCGGGGGCAGGGAGCTACACGCAGTGAGCGACCGTGGGGGCCACATTCACCACCCAAGACCGACATGCAGCGGCAAATACACCGCCATGCCCGCCAGGATGGTGCCCAGCACCCCCTGGCGCCAGTGGTGCCAGGCCACGCCCGCCACCACCGCAAACAGGCGTGCGTCTTGCCAGGTGTGGATCAGGTGGCCTTGTGTCATCACCATCTCGGGGATGATCACGGCCGCCAGCGCGGCAATTGGCGCGTAATGCAGGCCGCGCTGGGCCCAGCCCGGCAGCGACCACGGCTTGCTGGAGAGAAAAAAGAAGGACCGCGTGATCACAGTCACCAGCGCCATGCCGACGATGGTGGCGACGGTCCAGAGATCGGTCTTGTTCATGCGGCGTCTGCCTTGGAGGCCTCGGCCGCCGGTGGACGAGGCTTCTCGAGCAGCAGACAGGCCGCCACCGCCGCGGCAATCGCCACAAGGATGTTGAGCTTGAGCGGCAGCGCAAAAGCTGCCACCGCTGCGGCACCCGCCACGCCTGCCGACACCACCCGCAAGCGGGTCGTGGCCAGCGAGCACAGAATGCCCAGCAGCGCCAGGATGCCTGCAAAACCCAGGCCCCAGGACAGCGGAATGGCGTTGGCCAGCGCAATGCCCAGCATGCTGGCGCCGACCCAGCTGACCCAGTTCAGCGCACAGTTCCCCGCAAGGTAGGCCTCTTCGGCGCGCCGGGTCACCGGGTCGCTCGACGGATGCGGAAACCGCCGGGTGAACATCACATAGCTGAGATCGGCCGTGAAGTAGCCGCTCGCCATGCGCCGCCAGATGCTCTGGTGCATCACGTAAGGCCGCAGGTGCGCGCTGAACACCACAAAGCGCAGGTTCACACAAAACGCAGTGGCCAGAATCACCCACATCGGCGCGCCCGCTGCAATCAGCGGCACGGCCGCGAGCTGTGAGCTGCCGGCAAAAACCACGACACCCATCAGGATGGCCTCAAACAGGCTCATGCCCGACTTGACCATGGCCACGCCCGTCATCAGGCCCCAGGCGGCAATGCCCGGCGCCACCGGGATCATGTCCTCGATGCCGACGCGGAACTCGGGGTGCTTGAACAATGCCTTCACAGCACCCTCACGCTGTCAAGGCCGGCGGGCCGAACACCATGCCGGGCGCGACGGCAAAACCGCGCAGGAATTCGGCCACCTCCAGCGGCTTGCCACCAGGCTTCTGCAAGCGGCTGATGCGCAGCACCGCATCCGCAGCGCAAATATCCACGCCCGCCTCGCCCACGGCCAGGATCTCGCCGGCTTTCGCCTCCGCTGGCCGCCCAGGCAACACCTCGGCACGCCAGCACTTGATGACAACACCGTTCAATTCAGACGCTGCGCCGGGGAAGGGGTTGAAGGCGCGGATGCGCCGCTCCAGCACGGCAGCAGGCAGGGACCAGTCCAGCACCGATTCGGACTTCTCGATCTTGTGGGCATAGGTGATGCCGCTGTCTGGCCCCTCAGGGGGTTGAGGTACCGGATGAAATCCACCGCAGGCAGCCATCTCCAGCGCCTCCACCACCAGCCGCCCGCCGAGCGCAGCGAGCTTGTCGTGCAGCGAAGCGGTGGTGTCCTGCGGACTGATCGCGATCTTCTCCACCAGCAGCATGTCGCCGGTGTCCAGCCCCGCATCCATCTGCATGATGGTGACGCCGGTTTCCGCGTCACCCGCCTCGATGGCACGGTGAATCGGCGCTGCACCACGCCAGCGCGGCAACAGTGACGCATGAATATTAAGGCAACCTTTCCAGGGTGCATCCAGCACCCACTGCGGCAGGATCAGGCCGTAGGCGGCCACCACCATGACATCGGCGCGCGCAGCGTTGATCGCCTCTTGCGCGGCGGCCGCGTCGTCAGGGTATTTGCCGTCCAGCCGCAGACTGCGCGGCTGGGCCACCGGGACGCCATGGGCTTGGGCCCACTGCTTGACGGGGGAGGCCTGCAAGTGCATGCCGCGACCAGCCGGCCGGTCGGGTTGGGTCAGAACCAGGGGGATTTCAAAGCCGGCAGCATGGAGTTTTTCCAGCGCGACTCGGGCAAATTCAGGGGTTCCGGCAAAGACAACGCGCATTGGCGTGATTGTAAAGACCCCTGCGGCAGCACCTGGGGCAGGCGAAGGCATTGGAAAAGCTCAACGCACGGCGTCGCGCTCGTCTTCCTTTTTCTGCTTGATCATCTTGGTCTTGATGCGGTTGCGCTTGAGTGGTGACAGGTATTCCACAAACACCTTGCCCATCAGGTGATCCATCTCGTGCTGGATGCAGACAGCCAGCATGCCTTCGGCCGCATGCTCCTGCGGCTTGCCGTCGAGGTCCAGCGCACGCACCCGGATGGAAGTGGACCGTTCCACGCCGTCGTAAATGCCGGGGACCGACAGGCAACCCTCGTCACCCACGCGCTTTTCCTCGCTTGCCCAGGTGATCTCGGGGTTGATCAGGACCAGCGGCTGGTCACGGCCTTCGCTGACGTCAATGACGATCAGGCGCTCGTGGATATCCACCTGCGTGGCCGCCAGGCCGATGCCTTCGGCGCCATACATGGTTTCGAGCATGTCGCTCACCAGCTGGCGCAGGCGTGCGTCAACGGCGGCGACCGGCTTGGCGATCGTGTGCAGACGGGGGTCGGGATAGCGGAGGATGGTCAGGGTGGTCATGGGGCAAATCAGGCGTTGTCGCTATTTTCGCCACTTTTCAGGGGTTTTTCATGGGCAGGGTCATCGTCAAATCGACTAATCGTTGCCTAATCAAGGGCTTAGGTACAGAATCGCGAGTAAATTATCAAGAAGAAGCACGGTCTTTTTCCCGGTTTTCACCGCATTGAACCTTCCTTTTCTCTGACCGTGCCAGCCCCGTCGTCGCGCCCAAGGCTTTTTCTATGCACACTATTTCTGGTCGTTTGAGTCACATTTCAATAGCCGCTTCCCTGCTGGGCTTCGCGCTGGCAGGTGCAGCACCTGGTCTGCACGCCCAGAACTTTCCGATTTCTGCCAGCCAGAGGGCAACCGCCACACAGGTTGCCGAGGCCGGCGTTCCGCTGTCGGACCTCACGCCCAACGCGCCCGACAACTACACGGTCAAGCGCGGCGACACGCTGTGGGCCATCTCCGGCATGTTCCTCAAGAGCCCCTGGCGCTGGCCGGAGCTGTGGGGCATGAACCTGCAGGACATCCGCAATCCGCACCGGATCTACCCGGGCCAGCAGCTCTACCTTGAAAAGTCCAACGGCCGCGCGATGCTGCGCACGCGCCAGGCCAGCAACGAGGGCCCGCCGACGGACACCGTGCGCGTCTCACCACAAACCCGCTATGAAGCGCTGGCCGACGCCGCCATCCCGACCCTGTCGCCGAGTGCCATCGAGCCCTTCCTGGCCGAAGCGCTGATCGTGGACGAGGCCACCTTTGCGTCGGCACCGCGCATCGTCGCAGCCCAGGAAGGCCGCGTGCTCCTGAGCCGGGGAGACCGCGCTTACGCACGCGGGCAGTACGGCAGCACGGCCGGAACGGGCACGCCGCTGAGCGATGCCAAGGGCGAGCCGCGCGACTTCCGGGTCTTCCGCAATGCCACGCCGCTGAAAGACCCCACCACCCAGAAAATCCTCGGCTATGAAGCCCAGTACCTGGGCCGGGCCGAACTGGTCCGCGGCGAATCGGTGGCCCAGATCAATGACAAGAACGGCAAACCGCAAAACGAGATCATCCCGGCCACCCTGGACATCGTGGCGGCCAAGGAAGAGATGCGCACCGGTGACCGCCTGGTTCCCGAACCGGCGCGCGAACTGCGCAGCTACACACCCCATGCACCGGCCACGCCGGTCACCGGGCAGGTGGTGTCCGTTTACGGCAGCGCCGTGGCGCTCGCCTCTGAAAACCAGGTCGTGGTGATCAACCGCGGCGCACTCGACGGTATGGAGCGCGGCCATGTCGTGGCCATCATCAAGGACGGTCAGCGCCTGGTGGACAAGACCGACGGCGCACGGACCGAGATCAAGCTGCCCAACGAACGCAACGGCCTGATGATGGTGTTCCGCACCTTCGACCACCTGTCGTACGCACTGGTGCTCCAGATCAACGACGGCGTGAAGGTCGGCGACCGTTTCATCAACCCGAACTGAGCGTGGCCGCTGCCCTGCGCCGCCGGGTTTCGGGCGGCTGACCTTCCCATGGACACGCTGGAACTCAAGGCCTGGCTCCGGTTGAGCCTCTCCCCTGGCGTCGGCAATGAGGCCGCCCGCCGCCTGCTCGCCACTTTCGGGGCGCCCCAGGCAATTTTCACGCAAGACTTCGCCACACTCAGCCAGCTCGGCTCGGACAAACTCGCGCACGCGCTGCTGCACGAGCCCCCGGCGCTCGCCGACCAGCTGGCCACCACGCAGCAGTGGCTGGAAGGCGCTGGCGACCGTTGCGTGGTGACGCTGGGCGACAGCGGCTACCCCGCCGCCTTGCTGGACATCGAGGACCCGCCCCTGATGCTTTACATGACGGGCAGCCTGGCTGTGCCGGCCACGAAGGCCCGACCGCCGGAGGCGGTGCGAATCGCCATCGTCGGCAGCCGCAACCCCACCCCGCAGGGCGAAAGCAATGCGCGCGAGTTTGCCCGCGCCTTCGGACAGGCGGGCCTGTGCGTGGTGTCGGGCCTGGCTCTGGGCGTGGACGGCGCGGCGCATGACGGCGCGCTGCTGGGCGGCGGCGATACCATCGCGGTGGTCGGCACCGGCCTCGACAGGGTCTACCCGAAAAAGCATCTTGCCCTGGCGCACCGGATCGCGGCGCAGGGCATGATCATCAGCGAATTCCCTTTGGGAACCCCACCGCTGGCGGCGAACTTCCCCAGACGCAACCGCATCATCTCCGGGCTCTCACGGGGCACCCTGGTGGTCGAGGCTGCGCTGCAGTCTGGCTCGCTGATCACGGCCCGGATGGCCGCCGAGCAGGGCAAGGACGTCTTTGCCATTCCGGGGTCCATCCACTCGCCCCAGTCCCGCGGATGCCATGCGCTGATCAAGCAGGGCGCCAAGCTGGTGGAACTGGCGCAGGACGTGCTGGAGGAATTGCAAATGCTGCCTGCGGCCAGTGCCCGGCCCGCCCAGGCCGCGGAAACAGCCGCCTCAGACAATCCACTGATCCAGGCGCTTGGCTTCGACGCGACGAGCCTGGATGCGCTGCAGGCCCGCACCGGCATCAGCACCGCACAGCTGCAGGCGCAGTTGCTGGCGCTCGAACTCGAAGGCGTGGTCACCCGCCTGCCCGGCGGGCTGTTCCAGCGCCTGGCCACCGGTTGACAGCCCGCCCATCTGGGATATATTGGGTGCATGTTCGAAGTACTGGTGTACGTCTACGAGAATTATTGGCAAGGTGACGCTTGCCCCGCCCTCAACCAGCTCAGTCGCAAGCTCACCGCGGCGGGCTTCGAACCCGATGAAATACAGGCCGCACTCATCTGGCTGGAAGGCCTGAACGTCGCCGCCCAGGGCACGCAGATCAGCCTGCCGGCCCCCGACGCACGCCCCACCGCCATCAGCCGGCCCGCCAGCATTCAGGCGCAGGCACCGGACAGCCTTCGCATCTACTCTGTGGCAGAGCAGACCCATCTGGGCGCGCAAAGCCTGGGTTTTGTGAGTTTTCTCGAGTCCTCGGGTGTGCTGCCGCCGCACATGCGCGAGATCGTGATTGACCGCGCCATGGCGGCGCCGGGTGACCCGGTCACGCTGGACGATCTGAAGATCATCGTCCTGATGGTGTACTGGAGTTTTGGGGAAGAGCCCGATGCCCTGGTGCTCGACGAGCTCTGCGACGACGCCGAGTTCCGGCTCGCCCATTAGACGCATCAGAAACTGATCAGCCCTGTCGCCCTGCGCCCGTCGGCACCGGCTGCCGCCGTGGGAGCTGATCCCGTCAGCCGAGCAATCGCTCCGGATTGGCATCCAGCTTGGCCAATGCATCGCGCGTGGCGCGCACCGTGAGGGTTTCCTCTTCAATCGGGACCAGCAGGCCGGCCTGCAGGTAGGCCGCCAGGCGACGGCCCTGGATCAGGAAATTGCGGCCATCAGCCGACGCAAACAAATGCAGCTGCTTGCGGTCGCTGCACCAGGCGAACTGGACCTGGCTCACCTTGGCGTTGTGGTCCAGGCTGAACCATGAACCGAGCTGGAGCTCCTTGGCCCAGGCCCGCATGGCCTCTGTGGGCTGGCTGCCGCCATCGGTGATGACCTCGATGTCGGTCGCATCGATGCCGATCATCGTGACCAGGGTGTCGGTATCGAGCGGCAAATCACCCATGTCTTCGTCGGACAGGTAATCCTCCAGATTGGCCAGGCGTTTGGCCATGGCATCCACCTTCTCGGCCGAGATCGCATCGGTTTTGGACATGAAGGCGTCGGCCAGGGTGTCACTGATCACGCGCAGGTGCGCATCCTGGTCAACCAACTCCAGGCCCAGCATCGACATGCCGAGCCGCAGCAGTTGCAGCAGCTTGGGCAAATCCGCGATGACGCGGGCCCGGTCATTGCGGTTGGGTTTGGCGCTCGCTGCCCACACCAGGTCGGTGGCCGCCCGCTTGAGCAGGATGGTTTCTTCGTGCTGCGGGCCGTTTTTCATCGACGCAATGGCCAGCACCTCGGCCCACACCTTGAAGAGGAACTCGCGGATTTCCTCGCGCACCGGCATGTCGTTGAGCATCTTGCGCATCTCAATGGTGTACTGGATGGCCATGGTCTCTTTTTGCTCGACCTGCTGGGCCACACTCACCACGCGCGCTGCGCTGCCCGTCTGCGACAGGAATTTGGACAGGAATTTCTCGAATTCGTCGTAGACCAGCTGGAACACGCGGCGCCCGGTCTCCGGGTACTGCTCGATCACCTGCACGATACGCTTGATCTCGATTTCCATCGCGCCGCCGGAGACGGTCACGTCAAACCCGAGCACGCAGGACCCCATGCGGTCAATCAGGCGCCTGGCGGGGTGCGACAGCGAGCCGAAAAATTCCGGCTCGGCGATGGCCACGCGAAGCACCGGCATCTGCAGCCGGGCAAACCAGACGCGGACAACCGCCGGAATCCGGTCTTCGGCCAGGATGCTCTGGAACATCAGCGCGACGATCTCGATCGTGGCTTTCTCGGCAGACGTCGTCGCCGCCTTTTTGAGGGTGCTGGTACGTTCCCGCAAGGCGCCCGCAGCCTGCTCGACATGGGCCTGGCCGTACACCACGCCTTCGGCAGGGCCTACGGAGGAGTCCACCAGCATGGTCTTGTCGGCGCTGGTGCTCTCGGCCTGCATCACGCTGGCCATGGCTTCGGCCAGACGGGGCGATGCCCGGTTCGGCCGGGTGTCGTCAAAACCCGCGACCTGATGGCTCAGCAGCCGCTTGAGGTGACCCATCACGCCCTGAGCCCTCATGCGAGCCCGCGACAAAGGCGTGGTCGCGGTCTGCATACGGGTCTCGTCAAAGACCGGATGGCCCGCCCCCTGGTTTCTGCCGTCGGAGGCACTGCCTGGCCCAGCCGCAAAGCGTCCGTGGTCGGTGGCGCCCGGGTGACCCTCTCCGGGCCCGGTCGCATTCTTCAAACCAGTCGCCACTGATCCGGCGTCAAAGTCCCCTCGGCCGCCACCGCTACCGCCCCCCACTCCGGAAAGCGAGGAAGAAGAACCAGAGCGCCCTTGACCATAACCTCCGGTCGCATTGCCGGAGCCGCCACCGCTACCAGTACCGGAAAACCCTCCAGAGTGCTGACTGACCCTGCTGTCAGCGTCTGGATTGGCTGCCTTGTCCCGTGTATCAACCCCTGCATCACTGCGCGGCGTACCGGGAGAGACGGGCGTGCGCTTCACCAGCGGCCGCAGATCCACGTCTGCCAGCACGCCCTGTTGCGTCAGAAACTCATTGGCCGCGTGGTAAGCCTCGAGGAGCTGCTCGCCCAGCTTTTTCTGGCTCAAATCCTGGACCGCCTGCCAGACCTCGCGTGAAAGCCCCGCAGCAGTCCATTGCTCAAGCATGTGCTGCGCCAGCGTCTCGGGCCGGAACACGTCCTGTTTGGGCAGATCCGAAATACCTTCCAGGTTCTGCATCCTCAGGCGAAGGTCATTGAACTCCCAGCTGACCACGTCAAGAAGACGCAGTGCGAGCCTCGAGGCCATGATCTTGTTCTCGATGACCTCATCGCCCATGAGTTCGAACTTGCCACTGTCGAGGAACTTGGGCAGGGCCGTCGGCGCTGCCGCGGACCGGGCGGTGTTCCAGGCCGCCGTGGTGCCTTGAACCCAGGCGCTCCCACCCTGGGAGAACGCCATCCAGGCTTCGCGCCGGTCCTGCATTTCCTTGGCGTTGCCCAGCTGATCCGCCTCCGCGCGGAGCAAGTCGAGGATGTTCTTGGCCAGTTCCGGCAAAAGGCGGGCAACGTTGTCCACGAACAAGGCCCGAACCTGTTCGGCCAGAAGGCGGGGATTTTTGGTTCTTGGAGCCACAGCCTGGTTGCTTAATTCATCTCAAGCTTACACGGTTGCCCCTGCATTGGGGTCATTGGGGTCTTCCTCTTTTTTGCCCGGACCTTTGATCAGGTCCTCGCGCCGGATGCCCAGCCACATGGCGATGGCCGCAGCCACGAACACCGAGGAGTAAATGCCGAACAGGATGCCGATGGTCAGCGCCAGAGCGAAATAGAACAGCGTCGGGCCGCCAAACAGCAGCATCGACAGCACCATGATCTGCGTGGAGCCGTGGGTGATGATGGTGCGACTGATGGTGGAGGTAATCGCGTTGTCGATGATCTCTATCGTATTCATCTTGCGATAGCGACGGAAATTTTCACGTATCCGGTCGAAGATGACCACCGATTCGTTCACCGAGTAGCCCAGTACCGCCAGCACCGCAGCCAGCACCGCCAGCGAGAACTCCCACTGGAAGAATGCGAAGAATCCGAGGATGATCACCACGTCGTGCAGGTTGGCGACGATAGCGGCAACCGCATACTTCCACTCGAAGCGGAAGGCCAGATACACCATGATGCCAAACACCACCATGGCCAGCGCCTTGAGTCCGTCCTGCGCCAGCTCTTCGCCGACCTG
Source organism: uncultured Polaromonas sp. (assembly GCA_966112355.1). Lineage (GTDB taxonomy): Bacteria > Pseudomonadota > Gammaproteobacteria > Burkholderiales > Burkholderiaceae_C > Polaromonas. The sequence continues at coordinate 51,568 of CBHWCZ010000008.1, read as the reverse complement.
AGGGCCCACGAATTCCGTGCGGCGCAGCGTGACGTCCGGGCTCGCGGCCTTCAAGGCAGCCAGCACCTTGTCGCTCTGCTGCGCCGTGCTGACGCCTTTTTGCGCCGGCAGGCGGATCATCACGTCGCGAGAGGTACCGAAGTTCTGGACCTGCACATCGGCCAGGCCCAACCCGGCCACCGTGTCACGGATTTTCCCGACGTCGGCCGCCTGGGTGTAATTGACCTCCATCAGCGTGCCGCCCGTGAACTCGACCGACAGGTGCAGTCCGCGCGAGAACAGGAAGAACACCGCCAGCGCAAACGTGGCAAAACTGATGCCGTTGAAGATCAGCGCATGCCGCATGAACGGGATGTCGCGACGGATCTTGAAAAATTCCATGTGAAATCCTTGGGGAAACTCAGGGTCGCTCGGACACAAGCAACTATTTGGCCAGGGCACCGGCGTCGGCCGGGCGCCACACCGTTCCGATGGACACGCTCTTGAGCTTTTTCTGCCGGCCATACCAGAGGTTGACCAGGCCGCGCGAGAAAAACACCGCCGAGAACATGCTGGTCAGGATGCCGATGCAATGCACCACGGCAAAGCCGCGCACCGGACCGGAGCCGAAGGCCAGCAAGGCCAGGCCGGCGATCAGGGTGGAAATGTTCGAGTCCAGGATCGTCGCCCAGGCGCGTTCGTAACCGGCGTTGATGGCCGCCTGCGGCGAGGCGCCATTGCGCAGCTCCTCGCGCACCCGCTCGTTGATCAGCACATTGGAGTCAATGGCCATGCCCAGCGCCAGCGCCATGGCCGCCATGCCGGGCAAGGTGAGCGTGGCCTGCAGCATGGACAGCACGGCCACCAGCAGCAACAGGTTCACCGCCAGCGCCAGGCCGGAGAACAGGCCGAACAGCATGTAGTAGGCGCCCATGAAGGCGACGATCACCACAAAGCCCCACGACACGCTGTGAAAGCCCTTGGCGATGTTGTCGGCGCCCAGGGTGGGGCCGATGGTGCGCTCTTCGATGATTTCCATCGGAGCCGCCAGCGAGCCGGCGCGCAGCAGCAAGGCCAGGTCGTTGGCCTCGCCCACGCTCATCGTGCCCGAGATCTGGAAGCGGTTGCCCAGCTCGCTCTGGATCACCGGCGCGGTCAGCACCTCGCCTTTGCCCTTTTCAAAGAGCAGGATGGCCATGCGCTTCTTGATGTTCTCGCGGCTGGTGTCGCGCATGATGCGGCCGCCCTTGGCGTCCACCGTCAGGTCCACCTTGGGTTGCTGGTTCTGGGAATCAAAACCGGGTTGCGCATCGGTGAGGTTTTCACCCGTCAGGATCACCTGCTTCTTGACAATCACCGCCTGGCCATTGCGCTCGAAATAGCGCTCGGTTCCGAAGGGCACAGCGCCGGTGTTGTTCGAAGCGGCACGCGCCTCGGCGCTGTCTTCCACCAGACGCATTTCCAGTGTGGCCGTGCGCCCGAGGATGTCCTTGGCCTTGGCCGTGTCCTGCACGCCCGGCAACTGGACCACGATGCGGTCGATGCCCTGCTGCTGGATCACCGGCTCGGCCACGCCCAGTTCGTTGATGCGGTTGTGCAGCGTCACCATGTTCTGCTTCAGGGCCTGGTCCTGCACGCGGCGGGCCGCCTCGGGCTTGATGGTGGCCGTCAGCTTGTATTCGGTGCCGTCGGGGGTGTCGGTGGTCTGCAGATCGACGAACTGGTCCTGGATCACGGCCTTGGCCGCGACCAGTGTTTCAGAGTCGCGCACGCGGATTTCAATGGTCTGGCCATTGCGGGCGATGCCGCCATGGCGGACGTTTTTCTCGCGCAGCGCCAGGCGGATATCGCCGGCCTGCGATTCGGCGCGCTTGGTCAGCGCCGCCTGCATGTCCACCTGCAGCATGAAGTGCACGCCACCGCGCAAATCCAGCCCCAGGTACATCGGAAAGGCATTCAGCGAGGTCAGCCACGCGGGGGAGCGCGACAGCAGGTTGAGCGCCACCACGTAGCCGGGGTCGGTCGGGTCCGGGGACAGCGCCTTCTGCACGGCATCCTTGGCCTTGAGCTGGGTATCGGTGTCTCCGAAACGCGCCTTGACCGAGGCGCCATCGAGCGTGATCGCATCGGCCGTCAGCCCGGCCTCCTTCAGTGCCTGCTCCACGCGGGCCATGGTGGTGGTGTCGATCTTGACGGTGGACTTGCCGCTGGAGACCTGGACGGCCGGTGCTTCACCGAAAAAATTGGGCAGAGTGTAGAGCGCCGCAATCAGCAGCGCGGCCACGATGACGACGTACTTCCAGACCGGATAACGATTCATGGGGAGACAGTTCCTGGTGGCAGGTGAGGGAGAAAGTCCACAGGCCGCGGCACGGCACGCAGCCGCGACGCAGCCGGGCTGACTTACTTGACGGAGCCGATGGCACCCTTGGGCAACACCTGGACGATGGCGCTGCGCTGCAGCTGGACTTCCACCCCGGGAGCGAGTTCCAGCGACAGATAGGTGTCACCCAGCTTGGTCACCTTGCCAAGCAGGCCGCCGGCCGTGGCGACTTCGTCGCCCTTGGCCAGCGCTTCGATCATGGCGCGATGCTCTTTCTGCTTTTTCATCTGGGGACGGATCATCACGAAATACAACACCACAAACATCAGCACCAGGGGCAGCATGCCCGTGAGCGAGGACATCATGTCGCCGCCGCCAGCAGCGGCAGGGGCGGTTTGGGCAAAGGCAGAAGAAATGAACACGGCGAGCTCCACAACAATTAGACACAGTGACTGGCATCCCTGCGGACGCAGGGACAGGGCAACCTGTGATTGTATGCGGCGGGTCATCGTAAGCAGGTGTAACCACAGGCCCTGCCGGGCCATGTTCAGGGCCGGCTGACGGGGGAGGCAAGCCACGGGCTCTCGCACCCGCCGCCACGCCCACCGGTCAGGCTGCGCGCTGCTGGCTGGCCCCGGCTGCGCCGCGCCAAGCCTGCATCAGCGCCGCCCACTGAGGCCTTGCGGACGCCAGGTGGCGCGCCTTGACGTGCCCATAGCCCTTGATGAGCTCGGGAATGCGGGCAATTTCCAGTGCGATGCCGTGGTTGCCAGCATTCAGGCCCGAGATGACCTCCTCCAGGCTGGCCCGGTACTCGTCGATCAGCGCGCGCTCCATGCGGCGCTCTTCCGTGCGCCCAAAGACGTCCAATGCCGTACCGCGCAGGCCCTTGAGGCGGGCCAGGACACGGAATGCGGTCAGCATCCAGGGGCCGAATTGCTGCTTTTGCAGCTCGCCCTTGTCGTTTTTGGCGGCGATCAGCGGCGGTGCCAGGTGGTAGTTGAGCTTGAAGTCGCCTTCAAACATGGCGCCCACCTTGTCCAGGAAGCCGGTGTCCGTGTGCAGGCGGGCGACTTCGTACTCGTCCTTGTAGGCCATCAGTTTGAAGAGGTAACGGGCCACCGCCTCGGTCAGCGCCGTCTTGCCCAGCGGCGCCTCTGTCAGCCGCACTTTCTCGACGAAGGCCTGGTAGGCCTGGGCGTAGGCGGCGTTCTGGTAGGCCGTGAGGAAGTCCACCCGTTTGGCCAGCATGTCCGCCAATGACGGGCGCTTGACGAACTCGATCACCTGCGCGGCCTTGAACAGTGCCTGCACTGCCGCCAGGTCATGGGCGCAGCGGCGGCCCCATTCGAACGCCGCCTTGTTGTTCTCGACCTGCACGGCGTTGAGCTCGATGGCGCGCATCAGCGCCGCATGCGACAGCGGCACCCGGCCTTTCTGCCAGGCGTAGCCCAGCATCAGCGGGTTGGTGTAGATCGAGTCGCCCACCAGTTGCACCGCCACCTGCTCGGCGTCAAAGCTGCCCAGCAGACCGGCACCGACGGTCGCCGTGACGGCGCTCTCGCAGTTGCCGCCGGGGAATTGCCAGCCCGGGTCGGTCACAAAGGCCGCCGTCGGCGTGCCGTGCGAATTCATCGCCACATAGGTGCGGCCCGGCTGCATCACGGTCAGCGTGTATTTGCTGGCGGTGACGATGGGGTCGCAACCGATCACCAGATCGGCCTTGGCCGTGTCCACCTTGGTTGTGTAGATCTGATCAGGCCGGTTCGCGATCTGGATGTGGCTCCAGGTCGCGCCGCCTTTTTGGGCCAGACCGCCAGCGTCCTGCGTGACCACGCCTTTGCCCTCAATGTGGGCTGCCATGCCCAGCAACTGGCCGATGGTGATGACGCCGGTACCGCCGACGCCACCCACCACAATGCCCCATGCGCTTTCGGCCACCGGGAGAACCGGCTCAGGCACGGGCGGCATCAATGCGCCACCCCTGGCTTCCTTCTTCGGCTTTTTCAGCTGCCCACCTTCGACGGTGACAAAGCTGGGGCAAAAACCCTTGACGCAGGAATAATCCTTATTACAGGTGTTCTGGTTGATGCGGCGCTTGCGGCCGAATTCGGTTTCCAGCGGCTCGACAGACAGGCAGTTGGACTGCACCGAGCAGTCGCCACACCCTTCACACACCAGCTCGTTGATGACGACCCGCTTTTCCGGGTCCACCATCGTGCCGCGCTTGCGGCGGCGGCGTTTTTCGGTGGCGCAGGTCTGGTCGTAGATGATGGCGGTGGTGCCCTTGATTTCGCGGAATTCGCACTGGATGCGGTCGAGTTCGTCGCGGTGGAAGACCTCGACGCCCGGCGGAAGGTCGTTGAGCAGTTCGGCATGTCCGACACGCGCCGCGGTGCGGTCCACGGTATGGGTACGGCCATGGTATTTCTCGGGCTCGTCGGTGACCACGACCAGCCGCGCCACGCCCTCGGCCCTCAGGCTGTGTGCAATCTGCGCCACCGAATGGCCTTCCGGCCGCTCGCCAACCTGCTGCCCGCCCGTCATGGCCACGGCGTCGTTGTAGAGAATCTTGTAGGTGATGTTCACCCCGGACGCAATCGCCTGGCGGATGGCCAGCAGGCCGCTGTGGAAGTAGGTACCGTCGCCCAGATTGGCAAACACATGGGAGTCGGTGGTGAAGGCCGCCTGGCCGACCCAGGTCACGCCCTCGCCGCCCATCTGGGTGAAGGTCGAGGTGCTGCGGTCCATCCAGGTGGCCATGTAGTGGCAGCCGATGCCCGCCACGGCGCGCGAGCCTTCGGGCACGCGGGTGCTGGTGTTGTGTGGGCAGCCGCTGCAGAACCACGGGGCACGCTCGCCGGTGTCGGCCTTGGCTTCGGCCAGGGCCCGCTCGCGGCCCTCGATGATGGCCAGGCGCTCATCCATGCGCGCTGCCACATCGGCCGGCACACCCAGTTTTTTCAGCCGCTTCGCAATCGCTTTCGCGATGATGGCCGGCGTGAGGTCGGCCTTGGCGCGCAGCAGCCAGTTGTCGCTCGGGTTGGAGCGGCCCCACTCGCCGCCCGACTGGTCGCCCTCGGGTTCGTCGAACTTGCCCAGCACATTGGGCCGCACGTCGGCGCGCCAGTTGTAGAGCTCTTCCTTGATCTGGTACTCGATGACCTGGCGCTTTTCCTCAACCACCAGGATCTCCTGCAGGCCTTCGGCGAATTCGCGTGTGATGGTGGCCTCCAGCGGCCACACCACATTGACCTTGTGCAGCCGGATGCCCAGCTGGTGGCAGGTGTCTTCGTCCAGACCGAGGTCGGCCAGCGCCTGGCGCGTGTCGTTGAAGGCCTTGCCGCTGGCGATCAGGCCGAAGCGGTCGTTCGGTGAGGCGATGACGTTGTAGTTGAGCTTGTTGGCGCGGATGTAGGCGAGCGCCGCATACCATTTGAAGTCCATCAGGCGCGCTTCCTGCTCCAGCGGCGGGTCGGGCCAGCGGATGTGCAGGCCGCCCGGCGGCATCTGGAAGTCCTCGGGGATGACGATCTTCACGCGGTCCGGGTCCACCAACACCGAGCTGGACGACTCCACCACTTCCTGGATGGTTTTCATGCCCGACCAGACGCCGGAAAAACGGCTCATGGCAAAGGCATGCAGTCCCATGTCCAGGATGTCCTGCACATTCGATGGAAAAAACACCGGCAGGCCGCAGGCCTTGAAGATGTGGTCGCTCTGGTGCGCCGCCGTCGAGCTCTTGGAGACATGGTCGTCACCGGCAATGGCAATGACGCCGCCATGTTTGGCCGTGCCCGCCATGTTGGCGTGTTTGAAAACATCGGAGCAGCGGTCCACGCCCGGGCCCTTGCCGTACCAGATGCCGAACACACCATCAAATTTTTTGCTTTGAGGGTACAGGTCGAGCTGCTGCGTGCCCCACACCGCCGTGGCGCCCAGCTCTTCATTGACGCCGGGCTGGAACACGATGTTCTGCGCCGCCAGATGTTTTTTTGCGGCCCACAGCGCCTGGTCGTAGCCGCCCAGGGGCGAACCGCGGTAGCCACTGATGAAGCCACCGGTGTTCAGCCCGGCCATCGCGTCGCGCGTGCGCTGCAGCATCGGCAAGCGCACCAGCGCCTGCACACCACTCATGAAGGCGCGGCCATGGCCGAGGCTGTACTTGTCATCGAGCGTGACAGTTTCCAGGGCCTTGCGGATGTGCTCGGGAAGTGGGGCGTTCACAGGGCAACTCCCACACCAACAAGCTCGACGCCAAATACAGCACAGCCGGCTTCGCCGTCTGAGTACTTGTGCCTTCGGCCAAACCCGCTTGGCGGGTTTTCATCAAGACTAACGGTCTCGAGTGCTTTTCGGATGTGCTCGGGAAGCGGCGCATTCATGGTCGGTGTCTCCTGGCGGTGGTGAGGCGGCCTTGTGGGCAGGGCAGATCGAGACACGCCCCGGGTAGGGAACAGCCTCTAAGAGTATGCAAAGTGTATGCCGCTGCGCCAGATATGTCTTTGCTTTCCATGCCCGTTTCTGGCTGTACAAAGAAAGAATCTTGCTAGAAAATGCCTTGAATGGAAACACTGGACAAGTTTGACATCGCCATCCTGAACGAGCTGCAAACCGAAGCCCGGCTCACCAACACCGAGCTGGCCTCCCGCGTCGGGCTGTCGGCCGCCCCCTGCTGGCGCCGTGTGCGGGCGCTGGAAGAGGCCGGCTTCATCACCGGTTACCGCGCGGAAATCAACCGCCACAAGATCGGCCTCGGGGTGCTGGCCTTTGTGCGGCTGGACGCCGACCGCAACAACGGCGACGCCACGCGCCGGCTCGAAGAAGCCATCAAGAAGCTGCCGGAAATCGTTTCCTGCCACTACATCAGTGGCACTGGCACCTTCGAGCTGCAGGTGGTGGCGCAGGACCTGGAGGCCTTCAGCAAGTTTGCGCTGCAGAACCTGATCAACCTGCCGAACGTGAAAGACCTGCACACCAGCTTTTCGCTGGGCGAGGTCAAGGCCAGCAGCGCCTTGCCGCTGGGGCATCTGGCGCGGGCTGCGCTGTGAGGGTCGCTATGCCCTGCCTGCAAGGGTGGCCACGCCGGATGGTTGTCGCTGCCTGGCTGCTGGGCAGCCAGATCGCCGCCGCACAGGGCGCGATCGGCGGCGGCTCCGCCGAGTCGCTGCCGATGCGCAACCTGCAGATCGAGGTACGCCAGGTGCGGGACGGCAGCCAGAGCAGCCGCCAACTCGGGGCACAAGGCGGCATCACCCTGAGCCCTGGTCAGTCCGGCGCCGATATTCAGGTGAATGCGCAGGACAGCATGCGCAACTCGAACCGCGACCTGGTCCAGCGGGTGCTGGTGCTGAACGGCCGCCAGGCGGCCATACGCCTCGGCAATGCGGTGCCGCTGCGGCTGGTGCAGACGGTGGTGCAGGGCGGCGTGCTGCGCGTCATCGCCGGCAGCGTGCTGGTGGAGGCAAACAGCGGCTTTGCAGCGCGGCCCGTCTGGCGCGGCGGCAGCACAGCCGAGCTGGAACTGGCGGCGGTGCAGAGTGCCCGCACCGGTGTGCCGGGCGCCATCACGTCATCGGCCACTGACACCGTGCTGTCCCTGCCACTGGGCGAATGGGTGACGATGGCGCAGTCAGACGATGCGCTTGCGGCAAGCAGCAGTTCACTGGGTGGCGTGACGCAAGGTACGTTGCGCGAGGCGCTGAAAGTCGAAGTCCGCCTGTCGGTGCGCTGAATGCGGTGCGGCTTGACGGCTGCCGTCAGTCGCGCACGCAATGCAGCACCAGGGGCAGCGAGGGGTAGCGCAGCACAGCCTCCCGGCCACCGCTCCCCAGCCCGAACTCGGCCCGCATGCGCGGGTTGCTGTAGACCGTCTGCAGCGGCCCCTGGCCACCGGCATCGCGAAGCAGCAGATCGTGGCCGCGCGCGCCGTCGACCAGCGCCGTGTCGTCGATGAAGCGGACGCTGAATTCAAAGCCCTGTTCACAGCGATACGACGACGTGGCCGAAGGGCCGACCCCTGCGCACCCGGCCAGGCCTGCCACCACCACGGCGGCGGCAACCCAGGCCATAGTCGCTGATCTGGAGACAAGCGGTGCATTCATCGAAGACTCCTGAAAGTTGACTGAAGCTTGTCCATGGCCAGTCATTGCGCACCGCCGCTCAACTGCTTCGGCCACAAGACCCACAGCCGCAGCGGCTGGTTCATCCGCGAGGCAAACAGCCCCGCCTCGGCGCCGGTGCCGGCGAAATAGTCGGCCCGCACCGCACCTACGATGGCACTGCCGGTGTCCTGTGCAAACACCAGCTTCTGCAGGGTGCCCGCATTGCCCCGTGACGCCAGCCAGACCGGTGTGCCGTAGGGGATGCTTCCCGGGTCCACCGCGATCGAACGGCCCGCCGTGAGGGCCACGCCCTGCGCGCCCTTGGGGCCGAATGCGGCGTCCAGTTCACTGAGCGCCTGCTCCTGGAAAAACGTGTAGCGCGGGTTGCTCCACAGCATTTGCTGCAGGCGCTGCGGATTTTTGGCCGCCCACGCCCTGGTCGATTCGACCCACGGCGCCGTCATGCGCCCCTCGCCCTGCTCCTGCAGCCATTGCGTGACGCTTCGAAACGGCTGCTCGTTGGAGCCGGCATACGCCACCCGGACCACGCGCTGGGAACCATCCGGCTCGGTCAGGCTCAGGCGGCCCGAGCCCTGGATGTGCAGCGACATGGCCTCCACCGGGTCGGCCAGCCAGGCGATCTCACGGCCTTTGAGTGCAGCCCGGACTTCAGGCAGTGTGTCGATTTCCTGCCGCGAGTACCAGGGCTTGCGGCTGCCCAGCGACGCAGGTGGCCGGTACAGCGGCACCTCGTAGCCCGGTGCGGGCTGGCGGCTGGCCTTGAGCAGCGGCTCGTAGTAACTGGTGAGCAGTCCGTCGGCCGCGCCGCCCGGCGCCTCGACCCGGTAAGGCTGCAGCTTCGCCACCATCCAGCGGCGCTGCTCTTCGCCGCTCGCAATGCTCAGGCGCCGCACGTCGCCGCACAAGGCCGCCAACGCCGCACCGGGCCGCTCGCAACTCTTGAGCCAGGCATTCCACGCCTCGAACAGCGCGTCTTCCTCAAAGCCCGGCAGTTCCGCCCAGCGCACCGGCACCCAGCGGCTCTTACCCTGCACCAGCGGCGCAGGCAAGGGGCCGGTGTCGTCCGGCCGGCTGCCCGCGGCGGCAGCCGCAGGCGCAGCGGGTGCGGGAGACGGCGCCGGCCCGGTGGCACAGGAGGCCAGCAGCACAGCGCTGGCGATAATCAGGGCCAGTCGCGTGCCCGGCCCCGCAGCCGGCGCAAAACGCGTCACCGTCCGATCTGCCGTTTGAGGAAATGTCATGGCCTTGCTTTTGCTGGAAGCCCTGGGGGCGTTGCTGCTGCTGGTGTTCATTGTGTGGTGGACCATGTTTTCCGGCCGCAAGAATGGCGAGTTGAAGAGCCCCGATATGCCGGAGGATGCGCCGCGGGATACAGGTAACGGTCCCGACAACCGCCGCCAGCCGTGATCGGCACTACAGGTTGCGCAGCAGATTCGCCAGCTCGACGGCTGATTTGACGCCCATTTTGTCAAACACCCGGGCGCGGTGAACCTCCACCGTGCGCACGCTGATGTCGAGCTGGTCCGCCACCAGCTTGTTCGGCAAGCCCTCCACCACCAGCCGCATCACGTCACGCTCACGGTCCGTCAGGCCATCGAGCCGGGCCTGCAGCCCTGTGGACTCGCTGTGCTGCGCCAGCGCGGCCGCCGACTGCGCCAGGGCCTGCTCGACGCGGTCCACCAGGGCATTGTCTGAAAACGGCTTCTCGCAGAAATCGAACGCGCCGCGCTTGACGGCATCGACGGCGGTCGGCACATCGGCATGGCCCGTCAGGAAGATCACGGGCAAAGTCGGCAGCAACCCGTAGCCGATGAGCTTTTCAAACATGGCCAGGCCGCTGAGGCCGGCCATGCGCACGTCCAGCAGCACGCACGACGGCGAGCGCACCTGGAATTGCCGCGACACCACCGCGTCGAAGGCCTCGCCACTGTCGAAGGTTTCGCTGAGCAGGCGCCGCGAACGCAGCAGCCAGGCCAGCGCCTCGCGCACGCTGGCATCGTCGTCCACGATGTAGACCGTGGCGTTGTGAATGGGTTCCATGGTGATGTCCTGCTTTGAAACGTCCGTGGTGTCAGTGGCCTGGGAGCTGGCCGCCGTGCCCCGCCAGGGCCACCGGCAGCGTGAAGCTGAAAATCGTACCCTGCGGCTGCGCCGGCTCAAAGCCCAGAAAGCCGCCGTGCTGCTCGATCACGGTGCGGCACAGGCTCAGCCCCAGCCCCATGCCCTCCTGCTTGGTCGTGAAGAACGGCGTGAAGAGCTGGTCGGCGATCTCGCTTGAAATGCCTTCGCCGCAATCCGTCACCGCGAACTCGACCCATCGGCTGTAGGCGTTGGAGGCTGCCGGGCGAATGCGCAGGGTAAGGACTTTCTCCCGCGGCGCGCCGCGCCCGGGGCCGGTATCAACCACGTCCTCCTGGCGCTGCATGGCTTGCATGCCGTTGCGGGACAGGTTGAGCAACACCTGCTCCACCATGGTCCGGTCGCAGAGCACGGGCTCGCAGGCGGCGTCGATTTCCGTGACCACGCGCACGCCGAGCTTGCGTGCCTGCAGCGTCACCAGCGGCATGATGGCGTCGATCAGCGCAGCCGGCTGGACCGGCTCGCGCACCTGTTCGCGCCGGCGGACGAAGTCGTGCACGCTCTTGATGACCTTGCCGGCCCGCTCGGCCTGCTCGGCGATGCGGCGCATGGCCACCTGCAGGTCTTCCGACAGCGGTGACAGCGTACGGGCGCCGCCGCCGAACGGCCGCGAATGGGCAAAGCCGCTGTCGCCGTCGCCATCGCCCTGCAGCAGGTTGAGCGAGCCGGTGGCATAGCTGGAGATGGCAGCCAGCGGCTGGTTGAGCTCGTGGCTGAGCAGCGAGGCCATCTCGCCCACCATGGCCAGGCGCGCCGTGGCCTGCAGGCGGTCCTGGCTGGCGCGGGACAGCTCCTCGATGCGCCGCTGCTCGCTCACATCGAGGATGGCGCTCATCCAGCCGGTGTGCTTGCCCACGGCGTTGATCAGCGGCGCCTCCATGATCAGCACCGGAAACCGCGTGCCGTCGCGGCGCATGAAGACCGACTCATGGCCTTGCAGCGGTGTCGGGCTGGGCGGGCTGCTGCCGGACAGCCGGATTTCCTGCCGCTGCTGGTAGACGCCCGCCAGCTCGGGCGGCCAGTAGGGTGCCGGAAAGCTCTGGTTGAGCAGGTCCTTGGCGTCCACGCCGACCATCTTGCAGAAGGCCGGGTTGACGTAGGTGATGCGGCCCTGCAGGTCGCGCGCGCGCAGGCCGGTGAGCACCGAGTCCTCCATGGCCTTGCGAAACGCCAGCGCTTCGCCCAGGTCATGCTCCACCCGCTGGCGGCGCCGCATGTCGCGGGCCAGCAGGAACAGCACCGCCAGCAGCGCCAGCGACATCGCCGTGACCAGCGCGGTCAGCACATTCGGAAACAGCGCCGGTGTGCTGCGCCGGCTTTCCATGCGCAGGATCAGCGTGTTGCCCGGCAGGTCCAGCAGTTGCTGGGCGATGTAGATCTGGCTGCCCCGCAGCGGCACGCCGTGCAGCGCCAGGCGCGTCCCGTCGGCTTCGGTGAAGGACAGACCGACGCCGCGCGCCAGCTGCCGCCCCACCATCTCGCCCAGCACATCCTGCAGCGAATAGGTGGCCACGGTGAAGCCCGTCAGGCGCCCGGCCACCATGACCGGCAGGCACATGTCCAGCACCTCCATGCCCAGGCCATCGGACTGCGGCAGGAAATAACTGGTCGAATAGGCCGCACCGCTCAGGCGGCGGGCGGTGGTGCAGGTGAGGCTGACATCCGCCAGCACGCTGCTGCGCGCGAGGCGTTCAAAGACCGGTGCGCGGTACGGTGTGGCCGCCACCGACACCTCCTGCAGCAGTTCGTTGCGCCATTCGATGCGCATGATTTCACGGTGCTCGCGCAGCATCTCCGCGGCGGCCGTGTGCCAGGTCTCGGGGGTGCGCTCCGGCGTCTGCAGTGCCTGGAAGCTCTGGACGTTGCGCGTCAGGCCCGAGCGGATGTCCGTCACGGTTTCCGCCGCGTCGTGGTCCAGCCGGCTTTGCACCATGCTCGACTCATAGCGACCGGACAGCCAGACCAGGATGCCCAGCAAGGCCACCACCAGCGCGACGAGCAGCACCCACAAGACCCAGCGGCGGCTGGTCCAGTTGATGCCACGAATCCAGGCCATACCCATGTCAGACTTTCACAGGACGCGGTGGCCCAAGGCCGGCAGACGCTGCCGCGTTTCCTGCAGGCGCGCCTTCGAGACCTCGGCCAGCACCACACCGGCGCCTTCATCCTGCTGCGCCAGCACCTCGCCCCATGGGTCCACCACCAGGCTGTGGCCCCAGGTGCGCCGCCCGTTCTCGTGGGTACCGCCCTGCGCCGCGGCCAGCACATAGGCCAGGTTTTCAATGGCGCGCGCGCGCAGCAGCAGCTCCCAGTGCGCCTGGCCGGTGGTATGGGTGAACGCGCTGGGCACCAGCAGAAGGTCCGAAGCCAGCGCCCGGTACAGCTCGGGAAAGCGCAGGTCGTAGCAGATGCTCATGCCGACCCGGTACACCTGGCCATCGCGCGAGGGCAGGTCGAAGCCGACCGGGCTGGCGCCGGGCTCCAGCACACGCGTCTCGTCGTAATCCTCCCGGCCCTGGGCAAACCGGAACAGGTGGATCTTGTCGTAGCGCGCGACGCATTCCCCCGCCGGGTTGTAGGCCAGCGAGGTGTTGCGGGCGCGCTGCGGATCATCGGTGGCCATGGGCAGCGTGCCGCCCACCAGCCACAGCCCGAGGCGCCGGGCGGAGTCACCGAGGAAATCCTGGATGGGGCCCTGCGCCGGTATTTCCTGCCACTGGAGCTTGTCCGTGTCCTTGCGGCCCATGATGCAGAAATATTCGGGCAACACCGCCAGCTCGGCCCCGGCCGCCGCAGCTTGCGCCAGCAGTTGCCCTGCCACGGCCAGGTTGCGCGGCACGTCGGTACCCGACACCATCTGAATGGCAGCGACTTTCATGATCAGCGTGTCTCCCCGGAGGTGTTGTCTGTCTTGCCGCTGGCGGCTGCTGCCGTGCGGTCCACCTTGGTCACCCGCGGGTCAGACCAGGTGCCGTCAATCTGGAACTCCTGGGTCGCCGCCTGCATCAGGGGCCGGCGCAAAAACATCTGCGCCAGGAAGGTGCCGAGGCCAATGGCGGGGTTGATGGCCGTGGCAATCAGGGACGCGGTGCCGGCGTTGATCTCTGGCACCACCACGGCCTTGATGTTCTGTGTTTCTTTGGCAATGTCAGCGCTGCCTTCCATCAGCACGGCGGCGTTCACCCCCCGCATCTGCAGGTTGTTGGTAAACGCCAGGCCCTGGTTGATGCTGACGTCGCCGCGGACGAAGTCAAAGGCGAACCCTTCGGAAAAGACGTCGCGGAAATCGAGTGTCAGGCGCCGGGGCAGGGACTGCAGGCTCAGCACGCCCAGCAGCTTGGCGATGCCAGGGTCGGCCTTGACGAACTGGCCGGACTCGACATTCACGTTGAACTGGCCGCTGAGCGTCGGGTAGTCGATATTGAGCGGCGAGCCGATCCAGGCGATCTGGCCTTCCAGCCGGCCCTTGCCGCGGCGGATCACCTCGCCCATGCCAAAGCGTTTGAGCAGTTCGCCCGAGTCGGCAATGTCCAGGCGAAAGTTCATCACCGTGCGGCGGCGCTCCGCGACTGGCCGGACGCCGCGCGCCGCAGCCCCCGGCGCGGCGGCCACAGGAATCTGCGCGTTGACCGCGACCCAGTTGCCGGTCGCCGTCATCACCGCTTCCGGCAGGATGATGTTGAACTTGTTGAGCCGCCACTCCCGCACGCCGTCGCGCGCGGCGGCCGAGGCGCCGCGGTTGACCGCATCAATTTCCACACGCCCGAGCTTCTTGCCGCGCAGTTCCAGATCCTCGACCACGATGTCGAGGGCCGGGATGCTGGTCGGCTGCTCGTTGAGCAGGGCCTCCACATCGCTGGCGGTGCCCGGTGCCAGGCTGAGGCGCGACAGGCGGGCATAGACCCGTCCTGCTCCGAGGCCGCCGGGCTGGCGAAACTCCAGGTAGCCGTTGAGCTCGCTGGCGTCCACGTTGGCGCGCCAGGTCAGGCCCTCGCGTGATCCGCCCACCACCACGTTGTTCAGCTTGCGGCCCTCCACCACCAGCTCCCGGGCGCGTAGCGCCACGCTGTTGGGCAGATAGCTCAGGGCCACGCCGGCTGCCGCGCGGGAGGGCGCCGCGGGTGTGCCGATGGCGGCGCCGGCCGGCTCTTCGAGCAGTTTCTGCCAGACGTCCACATCGACCTGAGCAAGGTTGATGTTGGCTGCCACGCCCGCGTCCGGCAGGGGCACCGTTTCGCCCGGTGCCAGTCCCACGCCGATGCTGCCGCGCAGCACCCGGGGCTGCTCACCCTCCAGGCTGCGGATGTAGTTGACGGTGACCACCCGCCCGAGCGTGAGCGACATCTGGTCCTGCAGTGCCTGCCCGGCGGCCATCGAGGCAGGCAGCAAGGCATTCTCGAACCGCAAGGGCAGGGCGGTGTCTGCAGGCTTGCCCAGCGGTGCGGGAAGGTTCAGCCCCAGGCCCTGCAGCGTGGTGGACACGACCACTTCAGGCACGCCGCGGCGAAACAACAGTGTCGCGGTGTACGGGGTCGCCCCAGTGGCGCTGCGGGCCATGCGTGACAGCACGCCCAGATCGGGCGCCTGCCGCAGCCCTTCGGCCGTGACCGTGCCCTGGGCCTTGAAGCTCACCGTGGCCGGCACCGCCGGGTTGGGCTTGATCGGCAGCGCCGGCGCGCGCATGCCCCCGTCCAGGCGCACATCCCCCCCCAGCAGTCGGGCTTGTGCGCCGGCCACCGAAAAGCCTTTTTCGGTGATGGCGATGGTGGCTTTCAGGCGGCTCAATGGCGGGACAGCCGCAGAGAACAGCAGGTCGTTGCCAGGCAGCGTGACCGTGCCCTCGACCTGCGATTTGTCGATGTTGTGGATCGGCAGGCTGAGCTTGAAGCGGTAGTCGCCGCTGCCCGTGCCGGTGGCTTTGGCCAGCACCTGCCCGGTCATGCCTGCCAGGGGCGAGGTGTTGACGAATCCGAGCGCGTCGGCCAGCAGGCCCTTGATGTCCGCATTGACTTCCACCGTGGCGTTGTGGATGAGGTCGGGGATGCGGGCGTCGGCCTTGGCCACCTGCAAGCCCGGCAAACCCGCGACCTTGCCGGTGACGCCATTGACGTGGAGCGCCGCACGCTGGAACACCAGCTCGCCGTTCAGGTCCGTCAGGGCGGGCCATGGCGCGGCACCGGCCGGCTGGATCGACGGCGGCACATAGGCCAGCTGCCCCTTGCGGATTTTCGCGCTGACCTTGAATTCCCCCTGTGCCGGGTTGCTGAAAGGAATCTGGTCGACGGCGCCCTTGACGCGGAACTTCACATCGCTCACCTCCCCGTGCACCACCGCGTCGCGCACATAGTGGCGCACCGTGTCGGGCAACACCAGCGGCAGGTAGCGGTGCACCCGTTCGCCATTGCCGCGGCTGAGCACGCCCTGCAGGTCCAGCACCCCCAGGGAGCTTGCGCCGTCCGCCGCAGGCGGGCCGCCGTCGGAGCGCCACGTCACCTGCGCCTCGCCCTCCGCATCTGCGTTGGAGAACTTCAGGTTGCGAAGCTGCACCTCGGTTTTGCCGGTGGCGTGCTTCCACTGGGCCTCGGCGGAGAGCCGGTCCATGGGAATGCGCGCTTCCTCGAAGATTCCCGGGAAATCCAGCGTTCCGCGGGCCATGCTGACCTTGGCCTGCCCCCCTTGCTGCGTCATCTCGAAATCGATGGCGGCGCCGCTGAGACCGGGGCGACCGGGCGCGTGGGGTCCGGCAGATGAACTGGCCGCCGCCAGCGCCGCCAGGCTCAGGCCCGTCACGCGGCCCTTGGCCGCAAAGGAGGCGGGCGCATCGAGTGCGCCCTGCCAGCGCGCATCAATCGCCTCGACCAGCCCTGCGGGCGTGAACGAGGCGATCCATTCATGTGTGCGGGCATCCAGCGGCAAGCGGTTGGCAATCTGCGCGAGCGCGGCCAGATCCAGCCGGTCCGCCTTGAGCTCGGTGTGCTGGGCGCTGCCGCCCTGCTCGCTGGTGTGCGCCAGCTTCACATTGCCCCCGGGCCATTGCAGGCCGTCCCGGGTGCGGAAACGAAGGGCTTCGGTGTTGAAGTCGAACCCGTCGGCACGCTGCCCGCCGCCGACCCGTCCGGCCACAAAGTCGAACGCCAGCGGCTGCAGCCGCAGACCCATGCGGGCATCGACGTCCTGCAGGGCCACGTCGGCGGTGCCGGCCTTGAACTGGCCCGCCGCCACATCCACCCAGGCCCGCAGGGCGCCATGGCCGCGCAGCAGTTCCACCCCCAGCGTGTCCATGTTGGCGTACTGCCGGACACGGGACAGATCCACGCGCTGGAAGTCGCCGAACATCTGGCCCGTCCAACCCGAGAAATCGCCCGCGCCGCGGATGAGCAGCGACTGCCGGAAGATGCCCCTGAGCGAAAAGCGATCGCCCCATTCGGCGGGCGGCGTGGCATCCAGGCGCATCGCGTGGCGCTTGTGGCCGTTGCGCACCACCCAGTCCACGTTGGTGAGCGCCAGCGGCGGCGCCTTCTGAAGCTCGTCGGTCCAGCGCACCGTTCCGCCGCGAATCACGAATTCGGTCTGCGAGAAAAACCAGTCTGCGGCAGCGCTGCGGCCTTCGCTGCGGTCCTGCGACACATCGAGCCCGCCGACATAGATTTTTCCGTCCGTACCGCGGCGTATGTCCAGCTCGGGCTGGTCCATGTGGAGCTGCTCAAACCCCAGGCCCAGCAGCGACGCCGGCGACACCGCGCCGAGCAGCCGCGGAAGGCGCAGGGCTTCTCGGCCCTGGGCATCGAGCAAGGTGACGTCGCGCAGCTCGAAGGTCGGGATCATGCCGTCCGATTGCGCGGTGATCTGCCCGATGCGAACCGGCACGCCCAGGGCCTGGCTCGCCTCGAGCTCCAGCCGCGGACGAAATTCTGCGATTCGCGGCACAATCCAGCCATGCAGCACCCACAGGCCGAGGCCGAACAGCACCCATGCGGCGCCGACCAGCCACAGCATCAGGCGCATGAACATGGCCAGCCATGAAAGACGGCTCGCGGACACGGCGGACGGACTACTGGGTGGGGTGGACAGCATTGACACCAGAATTATGACCGCCGGCCCGAATTTCGCCTGGCATGACCCCACGAAGTAATGTGAAGTAGTGTGATGACAGCCGCTTCTGCAGACAGCCTTCTGAGCCCGCCTCCGTCCGGCGTGCTGGCCTCCGGCTATTCCCGGTTTGTCCAGCGCATCCGCCGCCGCTATGCCGCGGAAATGCCTCTGCTGCCCGAAGGCGCGCCGGTGCGCGCCACCATGCAGTCCACCCTCGACGCGCTGCTGGCCCGTGGCCTGGAGGTGGGTGCGGCACTGCGCGTGCTGCGGCAGGTGGTGATGGAGCGTCTGGTGGCCATGGATTGCGATGCCGTGACCGCCAGCGGAGCATCCTGCGTCCAGGCGCCACTGGGCGTGATCACGCGCGCCATGACCGAACTGGCCGAGCTGGCACTGGATGTTGCGATGAAGGCCTCGGCCCAGGCGCTGGATGCCCAGTACGGCGCACCGCAGGCACCCGGCGGCGAACGCGCCTGCATGTGGGTGGTCGGCATGGGCAAGCTGGGGGCGCGGGAACTCAATGTGTCCAGCGACATCGACCTGATCTACGTCTACGACCACGACGGCGAGACCGCCGGGCGCGCAGATGGCCGGGGACGCATTTCCAACCACGAGTATTTCGGCCAGCAGGTCAAGGCGGTGTTCGGCCTGATCGGTGACGCGACCGAGCACGGCTTTGTGTTCCGCGTGGACCTGGCGCTGCGCCCGAACGGCAATTCCGGCCCGGCTGCGGTGTCGCTCAGTGCGCTGGAAGAATACTTCCAGGCGCATGGCCGCGAGTGGGAGCGCTTTGCCTGGCTCAAGAGCCGGGTGGTGGCGCCGCTGGCCTGCGTGCACAGCGGCTCGGCCCAGACCCTGCGCAGTGCCGTGCTGCCCTTTGTGTTCCGGCGCTATCTGGACTACAACGTGTTCGATGCGCTGCGCAACCTGCACCGGCAGATCCGCGAGCACGCCACCAAGCGCTGCGCCGGCCATCCCGAGCGCGCCAACGACGTGAAGATCTCGCGCGGCGGCATCCGCGAAATCGAATTCACCGTGCAACTGCTGCAGGTGGTGCGCGGCGGGCAGTTCCCCGAGTTGCGCACCCGGCCCACGCTGGATGCGCTGCAGCGGCTGGCGCGCGCCGGCCTGATGCCGCAGGACACCGCCGACGCACTGGCCCGGGCCTACGACTTCCTGCGCCGGGTGGAGCACCGCATCCAGTACCTCGACGACCAGCAGACCCACGTGCTGCCGACCCGCGACGACGACCTGGGCTGGATCGCCAGCACCCTGGGCTACAGCGACTGCTGTGCATTCCTGGGCGACCTCGACATGCACCGCGAGCTGGTTGCCGGCGAGTTCGACACGCTGCTGGGCGGCAAGCAGGAATGCAAGGGCTGCGCCAGAACACCGGGCGGCGCTGCCGCAGCGCCGCAACAGCTTGACGACATGCTGGCCCAGCTCTCGGAGCAGTGGCCCACGCTGTTCCGCGAGCGGCTGGCCTTGTGGCGCGAGCATCCGCGGGTGCTGGCGCTGCGGGAGGATTCACGCGCCCGGCTGGTGCGGCTGGTGCAGCGCACGGCACTGTGGCTGCGCGAAGGCAGCGTCACCGAGGAAGCCGCGGTGCGCATCATCGACTGGATCGAACCGCTGCTGCGGCGGGAAAGCTACCTCGCGCTGCTGCTCGAGCGCCCTGCGGTGCACGAGCGGCTGCTGCGCCTTCTGGGTTCGGCCAAATGGCCGGCCCGCTACCTGGTGCAGCATCCCGGCGTGATCGACGAACTCGCCAGCGACGAGTTGATGCACGAGCGCTTCGACGCCGCAGGCTTTGTCGGCGAACTCCAGCAGCGGCTGCAGTCGCTGCGGAGCACGGGCGAGGACGACGAGGAAACCTGCCTGAACCTGCTGCGCCGCGCCCACCACGCCGAGGTGTTCCGCACGCTCGCGCGGGACGTGGAGGGCGTACTGACGGTGGAGCAGGTGGCGGACGACCTGAGCGCACTGGCCGAGGCGATCCTGGGCGTGACGGCCGACTGGTGCTGGCAGCGCCTGAAAAACACCCACCGCGAGACACCCCAGTTCGCCATCATTGCCTACGGCAAGCTGGGCGGCAAGGAACTGGGCTACGGCAGCGACCTGGACATCGTGTTCGTCTACGAAGACGAGGACGAGCGCGCGCCCGAGGTCTACGCAGCCTATGTCCGCAAGCTCATCAACTGGCTGACCATCAAGACCGGCGAGGGCGACCTGTTCGAGATCGACACCGCCCTGCGCCCCAACGGCAACTCGGGCCTGCTGGTGACCAGTTTCGCCGCCTACACGCGCTACCAGGAGCAACGCGGCAGCAACACGGCGTGGACCTGGGAACATCAGGCCATGACACGCGCCCGCTTTGTGCTGGGCGACGAATCCCTGCGCGAACGCTTTGACGGCGTGCGGCAATCGGTGATCACTGCGCCCCGCGACACGGACGCCCTGCGCCGGGAGATCGTCGCCATGCGCGAGAAGGTGCACCATGCGCACCCGGTCAGGCGCGCGCGCGCGCTGCAGCCTGCCGATGCAGCCGCCGGCCAGTCCGCGCCGGTCCCGGATGGCGAAGCCTTCGACATCAAGCACAGCCCCGGCGGCATGGTGGACGCCGAATTTGCCGTCCAGTTTCTGGTGCTGTCGCAGGCAGCCTGGCACGGGGAACTGGTCGACAACGTCGGCAACATCAGCCTGCTGCGGCGGGCCGAAGCCGTCGGGCTGCTGCCGGAAGGGGTGGGCCAGCGGGCCGCCAGCGCCTACCGCGAGCTGCGGCGCGTCCAGCACCGGGCACGCCTGAATGAAGAGCCGACGCAGGTTCTGTTGCCGGCGCTGCAGGCAGAGCGCGAGGCCATTCTGGCGCTCTGGGATGCCACGTTCAAGTCAATCGATTGATTTAATTCAATCGATTGTTTGATTTGTATGCTGTAATGCGGCACATGATGCCGCCGCCGTCACCCGCTTCAACCTTCCCGCATGTGCCCGAAACGGAAGGCAGGAAGCAACGCTCCGACGGCGTGGAAGCGCGCGCCCACCTGCTGCACACCGCGCTGCGGCTGTTCTCGGAAAAAGGCTACGCCAAAACCTCCATCCGTGACATCGCCGGCGTGGCGGGCGCCAATGTGGCGGCCATCAGCTACTACTTCGGCGACAAGGCCGGCCTGTACCGCGCCGTCTTCACCGAGCCCATCGGCAGCCCGGCCGACGACATCGCCCTCTACAACCAGCCCCACCTCAGCCTGAGGGAATCGCTACAGCTTTTTTTTGCCGGCTTCCTGGAGCCGCTGCGCCAGGGTGAGCTGGTCCAGCTGTGCACCCGGCTGCACATCCGCGAGATGCTGGAACCCACGGGGCTGTGGGCCGAGGAAATCAACAACGGCATCAAACCCATGCATGCCGCGCTGCTGGAGGTGCTGTGCCGCCATCTGGGCCTGCAGCAGGCCGACGACCACGTCCACCGCCTGGCGTTTTCGATCACCGGGCCGGCACTGCAGATGTTCATCGGCCGCGACGTGATCGACGCCATCCGGCCACAGTTGTTTGGCAGCCCCGACGCCATCGACCGCTGGGCCAGCAGCCTGGTGGACTACGCCGAGGCCATGGTCGCCGTGGACGTTGCGCGCAGGCGCCGCGAGGCTGCCACCGGCCCTGGAAACCAGGAGACAGGCCTCCCATGAGAACTTCCGGCATCGCCCGCGGCGCGCAGCCGACACGCTGGCGGCAACTGGTGTGCGCCCTGCTGCCGCTCGTGCTGACAGCCTGTGCGCTGGACGCCCCCTTTGCACCGGTCGCCATGGCCATTCCGCCGCAATGGCAGGCGCCGCTGCCGCACCAGGGCAGCGTGGCGGAACTTGGCCGCTGGTGGCAGCAACAGCAGGACCCGCTGCTGGTGGAGCTCATCCTGGCGGCCGAGGCCGTCAGCACCTCGGTCGCAAGCGCCAAATCCAATATCGAGCAGGCGCGTGCAACGCAGGCGGTGTCCGGCGCCGCCCTGCTGCCGACGCTGGATGCCACCGCCAGCATCACCCGCGCGCGTTCGGCCCCTGTCAACCGTACCACCCCGCCCCCCACCACCAGTCGCCAGCTGGGTCTGCAAACCAGCTGGGAGATCGACCTCTTTGGCGGCAATGCGGCCAGCAACGATGCCGACCAGCAAAGGCTGCGCGGCACGCAGGCGCTGTGGCATGCGGCACGGGTCTCGGTGGCCGCCGAGGCGGCCACCCAGTACTACAGCCTGCGTGCCTGTGAGCAGTTGCTGGCGGTCGCCCGGGCCGATGCCACCTCGCGCGCGGAAACCGCCCGGCTGACCGGGCTGGCGGCCAAGGCCGGTTTTCAGGCACCAGCGACCGCCGCCCTGGCGCAGGCCAGCGCCGCAGAAGGCCGGGCCAGCGCCACGGCGCAGGCGGCGCAGTGCGACATCCACATCAAGGCACTGGTGGCGCTGACGGCGCTGGCAGAACCCGACCTGCGCAGCAAGCTGGCACAGGCACCGGTGCCGGACGCCACAGCCACCGCACAGGACGAGACCGAAGCCCCTGTTATCAGCGTGCCGGCCGCCGTACTGGCCCAGCGGCCCGATATCTTCAACGCGGCCCGGGAGGTCGATGCCGCCCATCTGGAAGTCGGCAGCGCACGGGCCGAGCGCTACCCGCGCCTGTCGCTGAGCGGCTCGATCAACACCAACAAGACGATCACCCGGGGGGTGTCGCAGCGTTACGACACCTGGTCGGTCGGCCCGCTGCAACTGACGATTCCGCTGTTTGACGGCGGCGCCAGCGAAGCCAATGTCGAGGCGGCCAAGGCGCGCTACGAGAATGCCACGGTGCAGTACCGCGGCAGCGTGCGGCAGGCGGTGCGGGAGGTGGAGGAAGCCCTGGTCAACCTGCAGAGCACGGCGGATCGCACCCGCGACGCAGCCGTGGCGGCCGGCGGTTACCACGCGTCGTTTGCAGGCGCCGAGGCGCGCTACCAAAGCGGCTTTGCCAGCCTGGTCGAGCTGGAAGACGCACGGCGCACATGGCTTGCCGCCCAAAGCGCCGTGGTGAACCTGCAGAAGGAGCGCCGCCTGGCGTGGGTATCCCTGTACCGGGCCCTCGGTGGCGGCTGGACGACCGAAAGCCCGGATGCCCCCGTGACCAGCGCCACGGACCCCACACCTGGTCGCAGCGCGAACCCGGTGAACTGAACGCCTGCACATTCCAAGCCCATGCGCCCAAGCCCAGACGACCGCCGGACCCCACCCATGAAACTTCCCAGACTCTCACCTCTTGCGCTCACCTTGGCTGCAGCCTTTTTGCTGGCCATGGGTGTGGGCGTGTTCGTGGTCTCGCGCCCCGCGCCGGCAGACACCCCCAAGGCGGGTGCGGGCAAGCCGGCCCTCACGGTCACCACCGTGCTGCCGCAGGCCTCCAGCCTGCCGGTCCGGCTGAGCGCCAACGGCAACATCACCGCATGGCAGGAGGCCATCATTGGCTCCGAATCCAACGGGCTGCGGCTGGTGAAAGTCGTGACCAATGTCGGTGACAAGGTCAAAGCCGGGCAGGTGCTGGCGGTGTTCTCGGGCGACAGCGTGCAGACCGATGTGGCGCAGGCCAGGGCCAACCTGGCCGAAGCCGAAGCCAATGCCCTCGATGCTGCGGCCAATGCCGCGCGGGCCCGTACCCTGGAGAACTCGGGCGCCTTGAGCGCCCAGCAACTGGCCCAGTACGCCACGACGGAGCAGACCGCCAAAGCGCGTGCCGAAGCGGCGCGCGCCGCGCTCGACGCGCAGCAACTGCGCGGCCGCCAGACCCAGGTGCTGGCACCGGAGGACGGCGTGATCTCTGCCCGCACGGCGACGCTGGGGGCCGTGGTCGCCAGCGGCACCGAACTGTTCCGCATGATCCGCGGCGGCCGCCTGGAGTGGCGCGCCGAGGTCACGTCCACCGAGGTCGGCCGCCTCAGGCCGGGCATGGTGGCCCAGCTGACCGCCGCCAGCGGCGCACAGATCAAGGGGCGCGTGCGCATGATTGCGCCCAGCGTGGATCCGCAAACCCGCACCGCGCTGGTGTACGTGGACCTGCCGGTCTCGGCCGGCCTCACAACGTCCAGCAAGGCACCCGAAGGCACCACCGGCATGGCGCTGGCCGGCATGTTTGCCCGCGGCGAGTTCGATCTGGGCGCCACCCCGGGGCTCACGGTGCCGCAGCAGGCGCTGGTGATCCGTGACGGTTTCAACTATGTGTTTCGCCTCAACCCGGACAACCGCGTGAGCCAGATCAAGGTCCAGACCGGCCGGCTCAATGGCCAGCGGGTGGAGATCACCGCCGGCCTGAATGCCGATGCCCGCCTGATCGCCAGCGGTGCCGGCTTTCTCAATGACGGCGACCTGGTGCGCGTGAACGACGCGCCCGCGCAGGCGCAGCCCGCACAGCCTGCTGCCAAATAAAAAAGGAGTCCTTCGATGAATGTCTCCGCCTGGTCCATCAGGAACCCGATTCCGGCCGTCATGCTGTTTGTGCTGCTGACATTTGCCGGACTCGTGTCGTTCGGGGCCATGAAGGTCCAGAACTTCCCGGACATCGACCTGCCGACGGTCACCGTCACGGCCGCGCTGCCCGGCGCCGCGCCCGCCCAGCTGGAGACCGAGGTCGCGCAAAAGATCGAGAACGCCATCGCCACCGTGCAGGGCCTCAAGCACATCACCACCCGGGTGCAGGACGGCGGCGCCAGCATCACGGCGGAGTTCCGGCTGGAAAAGCCGGTGCAGGAAGCGGTGGACGATGTGCGCGCCGCGGTGGCCCGGGTCCGCAGCGAATTGCCGGCCGATGTGCGCGACCCGGTGGTCTCCAAGCTGGATCTCGCCGGCCAGCCGGTGCTGGCCTTCACCATCCGCTCGGCCGGCATGGACGATGAGGCACTGTCGTGGTTCGTGGACCATGACGTGGCCCGCAAGCTGCTCGCCGTCAAGGGCGTCGGCGCCGTGAACCGCGTTGGCGGTGTGACACGCGAGGTGCGGGTGGCACTTGACCCCTCACGCCTGCAGGCGCTGGGCGCGACAGCCTCGGACATTTCGCGCCAATTGCGCCAGGTTCAAACCGAAAGTGCGGGTGGCCGCGCCGACCTCGGCGGCAGCGAGCAGCCGATTCGCACGCTGGCTACGGTGCAGTCGGCGGCGGAACTCGGGCGACTGGAGCTGGCGCTGAGCGATGGCCGGCACATCAAGCTGGAGGAGGTGGCCACAGTCACCGACACCACCGCCGAAGCACGCTCCGCCGCGCTGCTGAACGGCAAACCCGTGGTCGGTTTCGAGGTGGCCCGCAGCCGCGGCGAGAGTGAAGTGTCTGTCGGAAATGCCGTGCAGAAGGCGCTGGCCGAGCTGCGCCTGCAGCGGCCCGATGTCGAGATCACCGAGGCTTTCAACTTCGTCAAGCCGGTGCAGGAAGAATACGACGGCTCCATGCACCTGCTGTACGAAGGCGCGCTGCTCGCGGTGCTGGTGGTATGGCTGTTCCTGCGCGACTGGCGTGCGACCTTTGTTTCGGCGGTGGCCCTGCCGCTGTCGGTCATCCCGGCCTTCACCGGCATGTACCTGCTGGGCTTTTCCATCAACGTCATCTCGCTGCTGGCGCTGTCACTGGTCATCGGCATCCTGGTGGACGACGCCATCGTCGAGGTCGAGAACATCGTGCGCCACCTGCGCATGGGCAAAAGCCCCTACGAGGCCGCGATGGAAGCGGCTGACGAGATTGGCCTGGCCGTGGTCGCCACCACCTTCACGCTGATTGCCGTGTTCCTGCCGACTGCCTTCATGAGCGGCATTGCCGGCAAGTTCTTCAAGCAGTTCGGCTGGACGGCCTCGCTGGCCGTCTTCGCCTCGCTGGTGGTGGCGCGCGTGCTGACGCCGATGATGTCGGCCTACATCCTCAAGCCCATCGTCACCGCGCACGAAGATCCGCGCTGGATGAAGATCTACATGCGCTGGGCCACCTGGTGCATGAAGCACCGCGTGATCACCATGGCAGCGGCCACGGCTTTTTTCTTCGGCTCGGTGCTGCTGATTCCGCTGCTGCCCACCGGCTTCATCCCGCCGGATGACAACTCGCAGACGCAGGTCTACCTGGAACTGCCCCCGGGCGCCACGCTGGCGCAGACCCAGGCCTCCGCAGAGCAGGCGCGCCTTTTGGTCGGCCAGGTGCAACACGTGCGCAGCGTGTACACCACCATCGGCGGCGGCACCGCTGGCGGCGACCCGTTTGCGCCGCAAGGTGCCGCGGAAACCCGCAAGGCCACGCTCACGGTGCTGCTGGACCCGCGCACCGAGCGGCCGCGCAAGCAGGGCATCGAGGCAAAAATGCGCAGCGCTCTGGAGGCCTTGCCCGGTGTGCGCAGCAAGGTCGGTCTGGGCGGATCGGGCGAAGCCTACATCCTGGTGCTGACGGCCGAAGACGCCCATGCGCTGCGCACCGCCGCGCTGGCCGTCGAGAAGGATTTGCGCACCATCCCGGGTCTGGGCAACATCTCGTCCAGTGCCAGTCTGGTGCGACCCGAAATCGCCATCCGCCCCGACTTTGCCCGCGCGGCGGACCTGGGTGTGACCAGCGCCGCCATGGGTGAGACGCTGCGCATCGCCACCGTAGGTGACTATGAGGAATCGCTTCCCAAGCTCAACCTCTCGCAGCGGCAGGTGCCCATCGTGGTCAAGCTGGACGATGCGGCGCGGCGCGACCTGAGCGTGCTGGAGCGGCTGGCCGTGCCCAGTTCCAAGCCGGGCGTCGG
This sequence comes from uncultured Polaromonas sp., assembly GCA_966112355.1. Lineage (GTDB taxonomy): Bacteria > Pseudomonadota > Gammaproteobacteria > Burkholderiales > Burkholderiaceae_C > Polaromonas. Next base: position 25,147 of record CBHWCZ010000008.1, on the reverse strand, counting down.
GCCGGTCATCCTGGGCCAGGTCGCCACCCTGGAGGTGGCGAGCGGCCCCGCCGTGATCGACCGCTACGACCGCTCGCGCAATGTGAAGTTCGAGATCGAGCTGTCGGGGCGCGCACTGGGCGACGTCACCGAAGCAGTGAAGGAACTGCCCTCCGTCAAGACCCTGCCGCCGGGCGTGAAGGTGGTGGAAATCGGCGACGCCGAAGTCATGGGCGAACTGTTTGCCAGTTTCGGGCTCGCCATGCTGACGGGCGTGCTGTGCATCTACATCGTGCTGGTGCTGCTGTTCAAGGATTTCCTGCACCCGGTGACGATTCTGGCGGCGCTGCCACTGTCGCTGGGCGGTGCCTTCGTGGGCTTGCTGGTGGCGCAGAAGAGCTTTTCCATGCCTTCGCTGATCGGCCTGATCATGCTGATGGGCATCGCCACCAAGAACTCCATCCTGCTGGTGGAATACGCCATCGTGGCGCGGCGCGACCACCAGATGTCGCGCCGGGACGCGCTGCTGGACGCCTGCCACAAACGGGCCCGGCCCATCATCATGACCACGCTCGCGATGGGCGCGGGCATGATGCCGATCGCCGTCGGCTTCGGCGCCGCCGACCCGAGCTTTCGCTCGCCCATGTCGATTGCCGTGATTGGCGGGCTGATCACCTCCACCGTGCTCAGCCTGCTGGTGGTGCCAGCCGTGTTCACCTACATCGACGATCTGGAGCAGTGGACGCGGCGCACGGTGGCGCGGCTGCGCGGCCGCGCGCCGCTGGCCACGGACGCGCCCGACCGGCCCTCCAAGGCCTGAACGCCGCCTCTTCGGGGGCGACCTATAATCCGGCCTTCGGCTTTACATTTCTTCACATGTCAAAACGCGTACTGCTTTCGGGCGCAACCGGCCTGATTGGCGGCGAGTTGATGCTTCTCCTGGCCGCCAAGGGCGTCTACAGCACCGCTGTGGTCCGTGCCACCGACGCCCACCAGGCGCGCCAGCGCCTGCTGGATCGCCTGCAAAAAAGCGTGCTCTGGAAACCGGAGTTCGCAGAGATGGTCTCCGCCGAGGCGGGTGACATCATCCACCCCCAGTTCGGCCTGAGCGATGCGGTGCTGAAGTCGGCCGATGTGATCCTGCACTCCGCCGCCAGCACTTCCTTCAAGCCGGGCGCAGGGGTGTACCCGGTCAACATCCAGGCGGCCGAACAGTTTGCCGGCATCCTGAAGGGCCTGGCACCGTCGCAACGCGGCTTTTTCGTGGGCACGGCGGCCGTCACCACCGAGCCGCGCGGCGTCATCACCGAAGACATGCCGTTCGCGGGCTATGCCAACGACTACATCCGATCCAAGCGGGATGCCGAAACCCTGCTGCGCGCCACCGGCGCGCCCTTTGTCAGCCTGCGCCCCGGCATCGTGCTGTCCCGCGGGATCGACGACGCCAAGCTGGCGCGCAACATGCTGTGGTCCATCCCGGTGATGGCCGAGCTGGGCGACGTGCCGCTGGACCCGGACGCGCGGCTCGATTTCGCGCCGGTGGACTTCATTGCCGGCGCTTTCGCCGAGATGCTGCTGAAGGACGCCCTGCAGCATGACTGCTACCACGTCTCCACCGGCGAAGACTCCATGACCTTCAAGGCACTGGCCGCCGAACTGACGCTGACCATGCCGGGCATTGGCAAGCTGAACATGCGCGGCCGGGATTTCGTGCCGCAGCCCAAGTTCGCCCGCCAGCGCTGGATGTTCGAGGCATTGCAGCCCTACCTGCCGTTTCTGACGGCCGACGCCGTCTTCGGCAACGCACGCCTGCGGGCTGAAATTGGCCAGGCGGCCGTGGCACCGGCCCCCAGCAGCTACCTCGGTGAACTGCTGGGCACATTCAGCCTGTCCGACGCCGTGCGGCAGATGTATACACCCTGAAGCGATGCGCTGCCGGGATTTTGGGTGTGTTTGTGCATTCGTTGGCGGCTATTAAAATGCCTGTGGGGTTCACTTACACCGGCCGCTATAGTGATGATGGACAATACACGTTTGGTTAATATTTACTGGTTCGGTAATGAATTCTGATTTGATCCATCTTTTTGCCGAGACGTTTGGCATCAGTCAAGAAAAGCTGCTGCCCGATGCGACGCTGGAGAGCCTGGGCCTGGATTCCCTGGCAGTGATTGAATTCCTGTTCCAGATCGAAGACAAGTTCAGCATCCAGATCCCCGACCAGGCCAACCCACCCCGTACCCTCGCGGAAATGGTGCAGCTGATCGAGCCGCTGCTGCCGTCTGCCAAACCCGCCGCCTGAGCCCATCACCGGGGCCCATATCGTCCATGCGTCGCGTTGCCATCACCGGCCTGGGCGTCGTCTCCCCGATCGGGACTGGCACGGCGCGGTTTTTTGACGCCCTCCTGTCATCCACGTCCGGCATCCGGGCCATCGACGTCCCCTTTCCCACCGGCACCGAAAGCGTGCTGGCCGGCGCAATCGACTTTGATCCGGATCCGCACTTCCCCCGCGGACGCCTGCTCACCATGGATCGGGTCAGCCAGTTTGCCGTGATCGCGGGTCGGCAAGCCATGGCCCAGGCCGGGCTGGGCCACACCGATACCCCTGGCAACGGGCTGGCACCTGAGCGTTTCGGTGTCTCGCTGGGCACGGGCAGCGGCGGCGCCGGATCCACCGAAGCCGCCTACACCGCCTTGCTGGAGCAGAAAGTCCCGCGCCTTCGGCCGATGACGGTCGTGCTGGCCATGAACAACGCCATTGCGGCCCACGTCTCGATGGAGTTCGGCCTCAAGGGTCCGAGCAGCACCGTCTCCAATGCCTGCGCCTCGTCGGCCACCTCCATCGGCGAAGCCTTCCGCCAGATCCGCCACGGCTATGCCGACGCCATGCTGGCGGGCGGCGCCGAAGCGCTGCTCAACCGAGGCACGATCAAGGCGTGGCAGGCCATGCACACCCTGGCCAGGCCCCATCCGGATGGCGCCGAAACCTCCTGCCGGCCGTTTTCGGTCGACCGCACGGGGCTGGTGCTGGCCGAAGGCGCAGCCATGCTGGTGCTGGAGGAATGGGAATGCGCCCAACGGCGTGGCGCCAACATCCTTGCCGAGCTGTGCGGCTATGCGTCCACCACCGATGCGCACCATCTGACCCAGCCCGAATCACAAGGGCAGGCGCGCGCCATGACGCTGGCCCTGGCCGATGCCGGCCTGAACGCCGCGGAGGTGGGCTACCTGAATGCCCACGGTACCGCGACGGAAGTGGGTGATGTGGTGGAAACCAGCGCCATCCGGCTGGCATTCGGCGAGGCCGCCGATCGCCTTTCCGTGAGCTCCAGCAAAGGCGCGCATGGCCACGCCATGGGGGCCGCAGGTGCCATGGAGTTCATCGCCAGCGTGATGGCGCTCCGCTCGGGGCACCTGCCGCCGACAGCCTTCCTGCACACACCGGATCCGCGCTGCGACCTGGACTACATCCCGCTCACGGCACGCGATGTCAAGGGAGTGCGCGCCGTCATGTCCAATTCATTTGCCTTTGGTGGTTCCAACGCCGTGCTGGTCGCCAGGGCCGCCTGACCAGCCTGCGGTGCCCGATCGGGCAGCATGCCGCGTCAGCCGGGTGCCCGTATCTTTTTGACCAGGGCGGTCGTCGAGTAGCCATCGACAAACGGGATCGCCAAGGCCCGGCCTCCATAGGCCTTGACCACAGCGGTTTCTGCCAGCGTGTCCATGTCGTAGTCGCCGCCCTTGACCAGAATGTCGGGCTTGAGCGCGGAGATCAGCTCCAGCGGCGTGTCTTCGTCAAACCAGGTCACCAGGCTCACCGAGTCCAGTGCCGCCATCAGCACGGCGCGGTCCTGTTCATTGTTCAGGGGACGGTCCGGCCCCTTGCCCAGCCGTCTGGCGGACGCGTCGGTATTGAGCGCCAGCACCAGGCTGCCGCCCAGCGCACGCGCCTGGGCCAGGTAGGTGACATGGCCGCGGTGCAGGACGTCGAACACCCCGTTGGTGAACACCACCGGGCGAGGCAACTGCGCCACCCGTGCCACAGCGTCCGCAGGGGAGGCGATCTTGTCAAAAAACGCAGGCTGCGCCGGCGTCATCACGCAGCTTGCGGCTTGCCGTCGGTGGAGAGCGCGGCCGCCAATTCCTTGCTGAGCTCTTTGCGGTAGCGGTTGAGCTCCTGCACACTCTTGAAGCTCTGGTTCAGCAGCAGGCTGAGGTTGTGCAGGATGCGGTCGACCACCTTGCCCTCCCAGACCGCGTCGAACTTGATCTGGGTGTCCAGCCAATGCTCCAGCCACTCCGGGTTGGGCAGGCGGCTCTGGATGGTGTCGCGGGGAAACAGGTTCTTGTTCACGTGCAGGTTGGTCGGGTGCAGGGCCTGGGCCGTGCGGCGGGCACTGGCCATCAGCACGCCCACCTTGGTGAAGGCGCTCCGGGCCTCGTTGCCGAAGTTGTTGATCGCACGCTTCATGTAGCGCAGGTAGGCGCCGCCGTGGCGGGCTTCGTCCTGGCTCAGCTGTGTGTAGATCTGCTTGATGACCGGCTCGGTGTGCCACTCGCTGGCACGGCGGTACCAGTGGTTCAGGCGGATTTCGCCGCAGAAATGCAGCATCAGTGTTTCCAGCGCCGGGGCCGGTTCGAACTCGAAGCGCACCTCGTGCAGTTCGGCCTCGGTCGGGGCCAGTTCAGGCCGGAAGCGCTTGAGGTACTCCATCAGTACCAGAGAGTGCTTCTGCTCTTCAAAAAACCAGATCGACATGAAGGCGGAAAAGTCGCTGTCGTCCTTGTTGTCGCGCAGGAACATTTCGGTGGCCGGCAGGGCTGCCCACTCGGTGATGGCATTCATCTTGATGGTCTGGGCCTGCTCGTCGGTGAGCTTGGAGGCGTCAAAACTGGCCCATGGAATGTCTTTGTCCATGTCCCAGCGCACAGATTCCAGTTGTTTGAACAGTTCGGGGTAAAGCATATGAACTCCTTGGCATACAGTGGTACGCAGATCAATCAGTCCCGGATGTCTGCCGGGTTATCCGGGGTATGCCAGCGCCACGCCGCGATTTTAGGCGGCTAATGTGACAACTGGTGACTTACGGGCCATTTGCTGACAAATCGTTCCGTTTCAGGCCGGGTTCCTGTTTTTTCCGGCACCTTTCGCCGCGCGCGGCCCGGCACATACGCCGGTCGAGCCAGTGGCCGCGAATCTGTCGGGGGACGGGCTGCGTATCACCTGACTGCCCAACCCTGATTTTGCCGGCTGCTGCCTGTGCCCCTTCAGCAACCCGGTCAGAATGCAGAATTGGCATCCACCACTCCAGCGAGAACCACACCATGAGACTGCCCACCTTCCGGCGCCTGCTGCTCACCATCGCATGCTGCGGCATCGCCTCGATGCCGGCCTGGGCAGCCACACCGGCAGCAGCGCCTGCCACGGCCGATCCGGCTCCGCAGGCCTGCTCCGGTTTGCTCCAGAAGACCTTTCCCCGTTTGCAGGACGAAAAGCCGCAATCGCTGTGCCAGTACAGCGGCAAAGTGGTGGTGGTGGTCAATACCGCCAGCTTCTGCGGTTTCACCCCCCAGTACAAGGGCCTGGAAGACCTGTATGCCAAATACAGGGACCGCGGCCTGGTGGTGCTCGGCTTCCCCTCCAATGACTTCTCCCAGGAAACCGGCAGCAACAAGGACATCGCCGATTTCTGCGAAAACACTTTCGGCGTGAAATTCCCGATGTTCACCAAGACCGTGGTGACCGGCAAGGACGTCAACCCGTTGTTCCGGCAGCTCGCCGAAAAAACCGGCACCAGCCCGAAATGGAATTTTTACAAGTACGTGATTGCCCGCGATGGCAGCAGCGTGGTCAGTTTCAATTCCATGGCCGAACCCACCAGCCGCCAGTTCCTGGCGGAAATCGAAAAACAGCTGGCTGTCCGCTAGGGTTTTCCGGTCTTCTGCTGGAAATTACCAATCAGTCACTAATTGACGTTTCGGTAATATTTCCCGTATCATGTGTTCAACCGGATTGCCGACGCGCAGCCCCTGACGCCCCGTCCGGCCAACCGGACAGGATTTATCCATCTCACCGCTTGGCAGGGAAAGCCCCCTGCTTTCATGGGTCGCCGCATGTGCTTTGGGAACGTTAACAAAAATTTACCGGATCAACCGTCGGCAAAACGGGGAAAACGGGAACTCCTGCGCCACAGCGGTGCTCGAACAGTGGTCAGGGCTGGCGGCCAAAATGCCAGGCAGCCATGCAGACACAGTTTCATTGTTGCGAAGTCTTCCAGCTCTCCAAGGTCTGGATGCAATCCCGGGGCGCTCCTCCTCCTCCCTCCCTCCCTCGTTCGCGCCGGGGCGCTTCGCAGCAACTTTGTATTCGGCACCGGTGAGCCCCCGTCGGCCCCTGCCACGGCAAGGGTGCCGGCATGAACCACACGGGCCTTCGCGTGGCAGTGGTCGGCTCCGGCATTTCGGGCCTGGCGGCGGCGCACACGCTGCAGGGTCTGGCCGACGTCACGCTGTTTGAGGCGGGCGACTACTTCGGCGGACACACCCACACGGTCGACGTCACCCTCCCCTCGGCGCAGGGCGTGGTCACCCATGGCGTGGACACCGGTTTTCTGGTGTTCAACGAGCGCACCTATCCCCACCTGATCAACCTGTTGGCCGAACTGGACGTGAAAACGGCCAAGTCGGACATGTCGTTTTCAGTGAAAGTACCCGACGCGCTGGACGGCAAGGGACTGGAGTGGAGCGGCTCGAGCCTGAACAGCGTGTTTGCCCAGCGCAGCAACCTGACCCACTGGCCCTTCTTGCGCATGCTGGGTGAAATCGTCCGCTTCAACCGCATCACCACCGGCCTGGCCAGGGAAGGTGCCGACGCCGACATGATGCAGCCGCTGGGCGACTTCCTGCGTTCACGCAAGTTCTCCGATGAATTCCGGGACTGGTACTTTCTGCCGATGATGGGTTGCATCTGGTCCTGCCCGACCGACCAGATGCTGCAGTTCCCGGTGGCCACCATGATCCGCTTCTGCCACAACCATGGCCTGATCCAGATCACCGATCGGCCGCAGTGGTGGACGGTGCAGGGTGGCGCCAGACATTACGTCGAGAAAATCATCGCCAACATCGGCGACAAGCGCCTGAACACACCGGTGCAACTCATCGAGCGTGACGCCGATGGCGTGCGTGTGGTCACCGAAGGCCGGGCCGAACGCTTTGACAAGGTCGTGATGGCCGCCCACTCGGACGAGTCGCTCCGGATGCTGCGCGTCCCCAGCAAGGCAGAGTCAGACGTGCTGGGCGCCATTCGCTACCAGGCCAACCGCGCCGTGCTGCACACCGACGCCTCGGTGCTGCCCAGCCGCAAGCTGGCCTGGGCCGCATGGAACTACGAACGGGCCCAGGACACCGGCCGCGAATCGACCCGGGTGTGCCTGCACTACCTGCTGAACATGCTGCAGCCACTGCCCTTTACCCAGCCGGTGGTCGTGTCGCTGAATCCAGTGCGCGAGATCGGGCGTAAACACATCATGGGTGAATTCGACTACGCACATCCGGTGTTTGACCTGGCCGCCATCCGCGCGCAGCAGCGCCTGGGTGAGCTGCAGGGTGCCCAAAACACCTATTTCTGCGGCGCGTGGACGGGCTACGGCTTTCACGAGGACGGACTGAAGTCCGGCCTGCAGGCGGCGCGCCTGCTGCTCCAGGACGCCCGGGCCACCGCATGACCACGCCCGGCAGCGCATTCACGATCAGCCAGCCGCTCATCGGCTTTGGCCAGGTGCGCCACACGCGCCTGAAGCCCGCCCGCAACGCCTTCAACTACCCGACCTATTTCCTGATGCTGCCCATGCGCAGCCTGCATCGGCAGGATGCAGCCGGCCGCAGGGCAGGTGGCGCGCTGGCCCATAACCGGCCGGGCGCCCTGAGCTTCTTCGACCGCGACCACGGCGACGGCACCGACAACGCGCTGCACTGGCTGGACCATCTGCTGAGGCGCGAAGGTGTGGAAGATGCCGCCGGCGAAGTCTGGCTGCACACCTACCCGCGCGTGCTGGGCTACACCTTCAAGCCGGTGAGCTTCTGGTACTGCCACCGCACGGACGGCAGCCTGCGCGCCATCGTGGTGGAGGTCAACAACACCTTCGGCGAGCGGCACTGCTACCTGCTGGACGCGCCGCACTACGGCCAGGAGCTGACGGCCAACAAGGTCTTTCACGTCTCGCCCTTCTGCACGCTGGAAGGCGGCTACCGCTTCCGCTTTCTGCACATCGACAACGACGGCCTGAAGAAGACCGTGGCCCGCATCGACTACGACGACGCCGAAGGACCGCTGCTGGAAACCAGCGTCAGCGGCACACTCGAGCCCGTCACCGCCGCCAGCCTGCGCAAGGCCCTGTGGGGCTATCCGGCGATGACCTTCGGTGTGATCGGCCGCATCCACTGGCAAGCCTTCAAGCTGTGGTGCAAGCGTGTGCCCTTTGTCCGTAAACCCAAGCCCCCTGAAATCTTTGTGACGCGATGAACACCTTCAACACCTCCTCCGCATCCCAGGGCTTTGCCATTCCCGGCGACGCACCCAGCGCCGCCCGCACCGCCCTCAAGCTGTTGCTGCGCCTGAAGCACGGCACACTCACGGTGCAGCTGCCCGACGGCTCGCTGCAGCGCTTTGGCTCGGGCGAGGCGCCCATGGCCAGCCTGCACCTGCACAACTGGAACGTGTGCAGCGCAGCACTGCGCTCGGGTGACATCGGATTTGCCGAAAGCTATATTGCCGGCGACTGGACGACGCCGCACCTGACGGATTTGCTGGAGGTGTTCCTGGTCAATCGCAAGGAAGTCGAGGACGTGATCTACGGCAGCTGGCTGGGCCGTCTGGCCTACCGTATCAAGCACCTGCTGAACCGCAACACCAAAGCCAACAGCCAGAAGAACATCCACGCGCATTACGACCTGGGCAACGCGTTCTACGAGCTGTGGCTCGACGGCACGATGAACTATTCGTCAGCGATTTTCGAAACGCCCGAGACCTCCATGAAAGACGCGCAACTCGCCAAGGTGCGCCGCGCCCTGAACATGGCCGGCGTGAAGCCGGGCGACCGCGTGCTGGAGATCGGCTGCGGCTGGGGCGCGCTGGCCGAGATGGCCACGACCGAGTTCAAGGCCTCGCTGGTGGGTGTGACGCTGAGCACCGAGCAGCTGGCCTGGGCTCAGGCCCGCATGGAGCGTGTCGGCTCGGCCGCCAGTGCCGATTTGAGGCTTCAAGACTACCGCGACATCGGCAAAACCACGGTCGATGCGCCGTTCGATGCGATCTGCTCCATCGAGATGATCGAGGCCGTGGGCCGCGAATACTGGCCGGAATACTTCCAGACCGTGTCGCGCCTGCTCAAGCCGGGCGGGCATGCCTGCATCCAGAGCATCGTGATTGCCGACGAGCTGTTCGAGCGTTACATCAGCTCCACCGACTTCATTCAGCAGTACATCTTCCCGGGCGGCTGCCTGCCCAGCCCGACCCAGTTCCGGGCGCAGGCCACGGCGGCTGGCTTCGATGTGGTGGATGAATTTTCGTTTGGCCAGGACTACGCGCACACGCTCAAGCTATGGCGTGACGACTTCCTGGCCCAAGAGTCACGGGTGCTCCAACTCGGGTTTGACAAGAAGTTCATACGCATATGGGAGTTCTATCTGGCCTACTGCGAAGCCGCCTTCGCACAAGCCAACACCAATGTGATGCAGTTCACCCTGCGCAAGCGTTGACGCGCTCTGCCTGCGCCGGGGCCTGCCTGCTGGCCGCGGTGCTGGCGGCGACGGCGGGCGTGAGCCTGCCCGCCGTGGCGCAGACAGCCCAGACCGCCCAGGCGCCGGACGACCGCCCGGAAGTGCGCGAAGCACTGCCGCAGGCAAGGCTCATTGGCAAATCGCGCCTGACCTTCTGGGGCCTTCAGGTCTATGACGCACGCCTGTGGGCGCCCGCCGGTTTCGGCCCCACCAGCTACAGCAGCCAGCCGCTGGCGCTGGAGCTGGACTACCTTCGCGCCTTTGACGCCACCGCGGTGGCCGAGCGCTCCATGCAGGAGATGCGCCGCAGCGCGGCCATCAGCGAGGAGCAGGCTGCGCGCTGGACACGCGAGATGCTGCGCGTGATTCCCGATGTGAAAAAAGGCGACCGCATCCTGGGCGTGCACCAGCCTGGCGTGGGCGCGTCCTTCTGGGTCAACGGCAAGCCGAGCGGGGAGATCCGCGACCCGGAGTTCGCGCGGCTGTTCTTCGGCATCTGGCTCTCGCCGAAAACGTCTGAGCCCAAGCTGCGCGAAGCCCTGCTGGCAGGAGCCGGCGGGTGACTCCGCCGCCGGTGTCCACGGCAACGCCACAGGCCTTCACCGCGCGCAACGGCCTGGCCTATGGTCTGCTGGGTTTGCCACTGGCTTTTGTGGCGCTGCCGCTCTACGTCATTCTGCCCAACCACTATGCGCGTGAGTTTGGCGTTCCGCTGGCCACGCTGGGTGCCATTTTGCTGGGCGCGCGGCTGTTTGATGCCTTCATCGATCCCCTGCTGGGCCGACTGAGCGACCGGCTGTTCGCACGCTCTCCGCGCGCCGTGCTGGCGCTGGGGGCGGTGGCCGCACTGGCGCTGGCGCTGGGTTTTGCCCTGCTGTTTTTTCCGCTGGTCAGGGCGCCAGGCGCACTCGCCGCCTGGGCCGCGGTGATGCTGATGCTGACCTACGCCGGCTACAGCGCCCTCAGTGTGTCGCACCAGTCCTGGGGCGCCATGCTGGGCGGCAACGAAGCCCAGCGCAGCCGCATCGTCGCCTGGCGCGAGGGCCTGGGCCTCGTTGGCGTGGTGCTGGCCTCCATCACACCCGTGGTGCTGGGCCTGCCCATCACCACCGGCCTCTTTTTTGTCGTGCTGATCGCCGGCTGGCTGGCGTGGACACAGGCCGTCCAGCCCCATGCCCGCTCCGCCGCGGCGCTGCACACACCCTCGGCGCTGTGGCTGCCTTTCCGTTCGGTGGTTTTTTGCCGGCTGCTGGCGGTATTCATGCTCAATGGCATTGCCAGCGCCGTCCCCGCCACCCTGGTCCTGTTTTTCATCCAGGACCGGCTGCAGGCGCCAGCGGCCATGGAGCCGCTGTTCCTGGGAAGCTACTTCCTGTGCGCGGCGCTGTCGATTCCGCTGTGGCTGGCTGTCGTCAAGCACATCGGCCTGGCGCGCACCTGGCTGGCCGGCATGTTTCTGGCCATTGCGGTGTTCGCCTGGGCGACGCAGCTGGGGGCGGGCGACACCACAGCCTTCCTGGTGGTGTGCGCCCTCTCGGGCATCGCCCTGGGCACCGACCTGGCCCTGCCGGGGGCGATGCTCGCCGGCGTGATCCAGGCCAATGGCCAGTCGGGCCAGTCGGAAGGCGCGTACTTCGGCTGGTGGAACTTCGCCACCAAGCTCAACCTGGCACTGGCGGCCGGCCTGGCCCTGCCAATGCTGGGGCTGTTCGGCTACGCGCCGGGCGTGCGTGATGCATCGGCACTGGATGCGTTGGTCGCCGCGTACTGCGTGCTGCCCTGCGTGCTCAAGCTGGCAGCGGCAGCGGGCCTGTATTTCTTCATCATCAAACAACCGGAAGGTGTTTCGCCATGACCTGCATCAGACCATCCCTGAAACCCCTGAAACACGTGTTGCGCGTCGCGTCGGCGCTGGCGGTGTCAGCGGCACTGCTGGCGGGTTGCGCCGGCCCCCAGATTACCGACTACGCCGCCGAGAAACCGGTGCTCGACATGCGCCAGTACTTCAATGGCACGCTGGATGCGTATGGTGTGTTCACCGACCGCTCGGGCAAGGTGGTCAAGCGCTTCACTGTCGTGATGAAGTGCAGCTGGCAGGGGCCTCCCGGCGCTGAAACCGGTGTGCTGGACGAGGATTTCACCTATTCCGATGGCACCAAAGGCCGCCGCGTCTGGACGCTCAAGCGCGGCGCCGATGGCCGCTACGCCGGAACCGCTGACGATGTGCTGGGCGAAGCAGCGGGCCAGGAAAAGGGCAACGCCTTCCGCTGGGGTTACACGCTCAAGCTGCCAGTGGACGGGAAAATCATCGAGGTGCAGTTTGACGACTGGATGTACCTGATGAGCGACAAGGTCATGCTGAACAAGGCCGAGATGAGCAAGTTCGGCTTCAAGCTGGGCGAGGTCACGCTGTCCTTCGTGAAGCGCTGAGAACCCTTCACAGCACCGGCCCGCCCACCGCACCACCTCCATCTTCCAGACATGTCCTTCAACCCCCCTCTTTCAGACTGGCACGGCAAGACCGTGTGGCTGGTCGGCGCCTCCAGCGGCATCGGCGAAGCAACGGCCCACGCATTGCATGCGCGGGGCGCCCGCGTGGTGGTGTCTGCGCGCAAGGCCGAGGCCCTGGCCGCCTTTGTGCTGGCCCACCCGGGTGCCGAGGCCTTGCCGCTGGACGTGACCGACTGCGCGGCGGTACAGGCCGCCGCGGACACCTTGCGCCGCGGTGGCCCGCTGGACGTGGTGCTGTATTGCGCGGGTTACTACAAAGAGCAGCGCGCCACGCAGTTCGACCTGGCCGACATGCTGCGGCACAGCGACGTCAACTACAACGGGGCGCTCTATGTGCTGCAGGCGGTGCTGCCGGCGTTTCTGGCGCAGCGCTCGGGCCACATCAGCCTGATCAGCAGCGTGGCGGGCTACCGCGGCCTGCCCAAGAGCCTGGCCTATGGGCCCACCAAGGCGGCGCTCATCAACCTGGCCGAAACCCTGTACCTGGACCTGAAGGACAGCGGCATCGGCGTGAGCCTGGTCTGCCCCGGTTTCGTCGAGACGCCGCTGACCGCCCAGAACGAATTCGCCATGCCGGGCCTGATCCAGCCAGCGCAGGCCGCGGAAGCAATCCTCAAGGGCTGGGCGCAGGGCCGGTTTGAAATCCATTTCCCCAGGCGCTTCACGCTGTGGATGAAAACGCTGGCCTTGCTGCCGGGCGCGCTGTATTTCCCGGTGATCCGCAAGCTCACCGGACTTTGAGCGCCCCACATGAGCGACCCGACCCCCGCCGAGATATCGTCGCTTGCCGACGCCCACGTGGCACGACTGGTCACCTTCTTTGAAAGCCTGTCACCCGGCCACCTCGGCGAGCTGGACCAGTTCTACACCCCGAACGCCTATTTCAAGGACCCGTTCAACGAAGTGCGCGGGCTGGACGACATCCGGCGGATTTTTGAGCACATGTATGTGGCCCTGGACGGGCCGCGTTTTGTGGTGACGGACACTGTCGCACAGGGCGACCAGTGCTTTGTGACCTGGAACTTCGAGTTCCGCATGAAAGCCTGGGACCGCCAGACGCTGCAGACCATCCGCGGCACCTCACACCTGAAATTCACCGCCGAGGGTCGCGTGGACTACCACCGTGACTACTGGGACGCGGCCGAGGAGCTGTATGAGAAGCTGCCGTTGGTGGGTGGCCTGATGCGCTGGCTGAAAAAACGTGCACAGCAATAGCGAACCGCCCGTAGGGTGGACATCGCAAATCCACAGCTTTTCGCCGGCCTGCCCGAAGGAAATGATCTCCCCAGACAGCCTTCGCCTAAAGCGAAGCGGCTGTGAGCGGTTACTTCAACCCGGATGGGTTTCCACAAAGCTGGGGCGTTGCGCCAATTTGTCCTGAAGTTTGGCCAGGTTGGGGTAGGTCTGGCGCCAGGGGACCTGCGCAAAACGCAAGTCGAGGTAGCCGAGCGCGCAGCCGACCGCCACATCCGACAGGCTCAGGTGAATGCCGCTGCAAAAGGGCTTGTCAGCCAGACCGGTGCTCATGGCCTTGAGGGACACATCAATCTTGGCCATCTGCCGGGCGATCCAGGCTTCGCTGCGCTCCTTGGCGCTGCGGCCGGCCCAGGTGGCTTCGAGCCGGGCCAGGATGGCGGCATCCACCAGGCCATCGGCCAGCGCTTCCCAGGTCTTGACCTCGGCCCGCTCGCGGCCTTGGGTGGGAATCAGCTTGCCCACGGGTGACAGCGTGTCGAGGTATTCGACGATCACACGGGAATCAAACACGGCTTCGCCGCCTTCCATGACCAGGCACGGCACCTTGCCGAGCGGATTGGAGGCGTTGATGGTGGTGTTGGCAGCCCAGACGTCTTCCAGAACAAACTGGTAGTCGAGTTTTTTCTCGGCCATCACAATGCGCACTTTGCGCACATAGGGGCTGGTGGCGGATCCGATGAGTTTCATGGTGGTAGTGAGATCGTGGTCCGAATGAGGAACATTCTATCGAGTAAGCCCGGCCGCTGGCTGACACCGGCACCGCCCCCCGCCGCGGACAGGCCGCCAGGACGCACGCCCTACAATTGAGGCATGAGCTTCTCCACCATCAACGCCCTGTCGCCGCTGGACGGCCGCTACGCGGGCAAACTCAGCCAGTTGCGCCCCCTGATGTCCGAACAGGGCTACATGCACCGCCGGGTGCAGGTCGAAATTGCCTGGTTCATCACCCTGTCCGACGCCAAATTCCCGGAATTCAAGCCGCTGAGCCCGGGGGCGCGCACCTACCTGCTGGGTCTGGTCAAGAATTTCTCGGAGGCAGACGCCGCCGCCATCAAGGAGATCGAGAAGACCACCAACCACGACGTGAAGGCGGTCGAGTACTGGATCAAGTCCAAGTTCGAAGCCCGGCCCGAGCTGCAGGCCGCCAGCGAATTCGTCCACTTCGCCTGCACCAGCGAGGACATCAACAACACCAGCCACGCCCTGCAGCTCAAGAGCAGCCGCGACCTGGTGCTGCTGCCGGCACTGGACAAGGTCATTGGCCAGCTGCGCGACATGGCCCACGCCTTCGCGGACGAACCCATGCTCAGCCGCACCCACGGGCAGACCGCCAGCCCCACGACGGTGGGCAAGGAAATCGCCAACGTGGTGGTGCGGCTGGCCAACGCACGCGACAAGATTGCCGCCATCAAGCTGATGGGCAAGATGAATGGCGCGGTGGGCAACTACAACGCCCACCTGTCGGCCTGGCCTGACTTCGACTGGGAAACCTTCAGCCGAAGCGTGATCGAGACACCGGAGCCGCTGGGCCTGGGCCTGACCTTCCAGCCCTACAGCATCCAGATCGAGCCGCACGACTACATGGCCGAGCTGTTCGATGCCGTGGCGCGCACCAACACCATCCTGATCGACCTGGCCCGCGACATCTGGGGCTATGTGAGCGTGGGCTACTTCAAGCAGCGCCTGAAAGAAGGCGAAATCGGCTCCTCGACCATGCCGCACAAGGTCAACCCGATCGACTTTGAAAATGCCGAGGGCAACCTGGGCCTGGCCAATGCGCTGCTGCGGCACATGAGCGAAAAACTGCCGATCTCACGCTGGCAGCGCGACCTGACCGACTCGACCGTGCTGCGCAACATGGGGGTGGCCATGGGCTACGCCGTGCTGGCCTACCACTCGCTGGGCACCGGCCTGGCCAAGCTGGAACTCAACCGCGAAGCGCTCAGCGACGACCTCAATGCCTCATGGGAAGTGCTGGCCGAGCCGATCCAGACCGTGATGCGGCGCTATGGCGTGCAGGGCGCGTATGAAAAGCTCAAGGAAGTCACGCGCGGCAAGACCGTCAAGGCCGAGGACCTGCATGCACTGATCCGCTCGCTGGAAATTCCTGCGGCCGAAAAAGAGCGCCTGCTGGCCATGACACCGGCCAGCTACACCGGGCTGGCGGCCACGCTGGCGCGGCGGGTGTGAATGTAGCCCCCACGCTTGTCGCTTCGCGTACTGCGCTGCCCCCCGAGGGGGCGCATTTTTCCTCGGGGCGGCCCTTCGGAAAAACATAGCCCTCACGGGCGTTCACTGAATTCCGCTCGTCCTGAGCTTGTCGAAGGATGCCCCCCCGAGGGGGCCGTCCGCCTGTGGTCCGGCAAAGCCGGTTCCACGGCTCAACTGGTCTGAATACCCAGCCTCTTCAATCTTCGCTTTCAAATCCGTTCGCCCTGAGCTTGTCGAAGGGTGTGCCCGATGCGATTCCGTTCGTCCTGACCCTTCGATACCTCAGGACAGGGCACGCCAAGCGTGTCGAAGGATGCACCCTGCGGTCAGGCATCAGCCGGCATGTCGGCGCCGCACTGCCAGCATTGGTCGAAACCGCCTTCCACCAGTTCTCCGCAGGCGCAATGCCAGCGCCGCTGCGGCCGGTTCTGCAATGCATGCAGCAGGGCCTTGGCCTGGGGCTCGTCTTCCCGATGGGTCAGCCACACCTCGGGTTGGCACTGGTCAGGCGGCAGCTCGCCGGCCACACTGCCGAGAAAATACCGCTGCACGCTGGCAGCCATGCCGGCCTGCGTGAGCGCGTCGGCCCAGAGTGCCGCGATGGCGATGTTGGGGGCGCGCGTGAGCCGGATCATCGAGCAGCCGGTCAGTGGTCCTGGGCGGTTTTTTCGAGCGCGCGGTCGGCATAGCGGCCGAAGCGCCAGGCCGTGGCCTCCTGCGTGATGCGCCGCCAGGTGCCGCGTTTTTCGGCCGGCGTCATCTCGGGCCAGTGCTGGACTTCGTCAAAGGTTCGGCCGCAACCCTTGCACATCGCATCCCCCTGGCTGGTGGAGCAGATGGCAATGCAGGGCGTGTCGGCGGTGGTGTCGTACCAGGTGCGCCAGGCAGCCATGGCCTTGGGCGGAAAGCTCTTCTCGTCCGCCTCCTCCTCGTGATAGAACACCAGGAGCGCATACACCTCGGCCAGCGCGCGCAGTTCGGGCGCCAGCGTCACGCCGTCGGGCGACGGCTTTTTGTCGCGCCAATAGTTGATGGCGGCTTCAATGTCGGTGATGTGGATGCCAGGCATGGGAAAACGAATCCGGAAGGGCTGCCGCCACGCGAAATGGCGGGCAGGCGATGGGCAAGTGCGATGGCTTGCAAGGCCGGGCCAGCCATTATCGGCCAGCGGCAGGCTCACGGCAAAAACACCCCCTCAACAGCCCCATTTGCAAAATATCCGGTTTTATTGTCCAATTGCTTTACGAAGGGGAGTAACTCCCTCGTTCTGCCGCACTATCCAATAACAGTACAACGGCAGAATCGCTTCAACAAGTCGTCATTACGAAGTTCACACTTCCGGCTTGTTGGGCATGCAGCGACACTGCATGTCGAGCCAGACCTTCGATGGAACCTGAACAGGTTTGATCGAGGCGTTCGCGGCAGCATCTACCTACCGCTTCATCTCACGACCTGCCAGGTTTCGTTTGTCGGGACATCCGTTCACGGATTCCCGGATCGATGTCTGAACTGGAGTGTGAACGTGGAACTATTGACGACCCCCTGGTGGTCCGCCTTGCTGGCGATCATCCTCATTGACCTGGTGCTCGCAGGCGACAACGCCATCGTGATTGCACTGGCAGCCCGCAGCCTGCCGCCGCACCTGCAGAAAAAAGCCATCGTCTGGGGCACCGTGGGCGCCATCGTGGTCCGCTCGGCGATGACCGTCGGTGTGGTCTGGCTGCTCAAGATCCCCGGACTGATGCTGGTGGGCGGACTGGGCCTGCTGTGGATTGCCTACAAACTGCTCGCGGACCAGAACGACGGCGAGCACGATGGGCCCGTGGCCAGCACCTTCTGGGGTGCGATGAAAACCATCGTGGTCGCAGACGCGCTGATGGGCATCGACAACGTGCTCGGCGTGGCCGGCGCAGCCCACGGCTCGTTTGATCTCGTCATCATCGGCCTGCTGGTGAGCATTCCGATCGTGGTCTTCGGCAGCACCATGGTGCTCAAGCTGGTGGAGCGCTTCCCCCTGATCATCCACCTGGGTGCGGCCGTGCTGGCCTTCACCGCGGCCAAGATGATCGTCAGCGAGCAGTTGCTGGACACGATCTACGGCGGCCCGCAATCCCTGCCTTCCGCGCAAACGATGCACGTCATCGCCCATTGGGCCACTTACGCAGTGGCGGTTGCCGGCGTGCTTGGCGCCGGCTGGTGGGCCACGCGGCGGCACAAGGGCAGCACAGGAGGAGGCGGCCAGCACCTCATCCCCCACTGAAGCGGCACGACACCCGAGATCAACAACCGGTCAACACAGGAGAATTACATGGACAACATCATTGTGTACGTCGACGATGCAGCCTACGCCCAGCAACTGCTGCCCCCCATGCTGCAGAACATGCCGCAAGAGGGCACCGGGCGCCAGGCCACCCGCTGGATCGTGGTGGGCTGCGCGCCACGCGTCACGCACCGCGTCAGCAAATGGGTCACCCACAGCGCCCGCGAAAGCTGGCGCGGCAAATGGGCTGAAAAAGTGTTTGCGCAGATCGTGCCCCTGCTGGAACGTGAAGGCGACGAGGTGCTGACCCGGATGGCGCAAACCATGCTGACCAGCCAGACGGAAACGCTGATCCGGCAGTTCGGCGTGGCCCGCGTGCTGGATGCCCGGCGCCCCAAGTTTGGCCAGGACCTGCAGCCGGTGACGGCCACGCAAGCCCAGGAACACCACGGCGTACTGGGCTATGCCACGGCACTGGCCGGCGCCGGCCTGCTGGTGGCAACCGACTGAGGCCACCACCGGCCGTTACTGCCGGTCACTGGCCGGTGGTATTCTGCGGCCATGAAACTCATCGTCTCCTGGCTCCTGAGCGCCGCGGCCCTGCTGGCCGTGGCTTACCTGTACAGCGGTGTCACCGTGACGAGCTTTACCGGCGCGCTGCTGGCTGCGGCGGTGCTGGGCGCACTGAACATGGTGGTCCGGCCCCTGCTGGTGCTGCTGACCTTGCCCGTGACGGTGGTCACGCTGGGGCTTTTCCTGTTTGTGATCAATGCGCTGATGTTCTGGGCTGCGGCTGGCCTCGTGAGCGGACTGAGCGTTGCGGGATTTGGCGCCGCACTGATCGGCTCGCTGATCTACTCCGTGCTGCAGCTAGCGATCGATTTTCTCCTGGAGCGCCTGTTCCTTGACAAGTGATTCGACCTGCCGGGTCCGCGTGTCAATGATGGAACCTTCCATGAAGTCTGCGCTGGCGGGGTTGCTGCGCATCAAGCCCTGAGCGGCCTTGAGCCGGTCCAGTGCCGCCGGGTAATCCAGCTGGGCCGCACGGCTCTCGGCTTCGGCGCGGATGGCCCGGACGGACTGGCCCTGGTTGCCATAGGCTGTGGCCAGCAGTTGCCAGGCCTGTGCGTCCTTGGGGTGCACCGTCACCCAGGTCTGCAGCTTGCCGGACACCTCGGGCGCGCGCTGCGCAGCCAGCAGCGCGCGGGCCAGCACCAGCACATCGGCCCGGTTCGTGGCATTCGCAAAACGCGCTGGCGACAAGGACCCCGGTGGTGTACCGGCCAGCAGATCGATCTCGATGGCGAGCAGATCCACCACATCGCTCGCGCGCGGAATTCCCGCAGCCAGCGGCTTGAGGGCCGCCAGGAAGTTGCGCGCCGCTGCGAAGTCACGCAGTTGTGCCGCCGCAAGCGCCGCCGCGTAGGTGACGCCCGCATCACGCAGGTTGTCGGCGCTGGCGGGGGACTGCAAGGCGGCGAGCGGCATCGGCCGGCGCTGCGCTTCGGTCAGCATCGCCCGGAGTCCATCCACCCCCGGTGCCGCCAGAATGCGCGCCCGGGCGGCCATCATGGCGTGCAGCACCCGCGCCTTGCCCTGGGCTATTTCCTTGTCACTGGTGGGCCGCGGGGCCTCAGACGCCGCCAGCTGGACACGCGACTGGGCCTCGGCAATGCGCTGCGTGGTCAGCGGGTGCGAGCGCAGATAAGGGTAGGCGCCGTTGTCGTTCAGACGCGCGGCCTGCTGCAGTTTTTCAAACATGGTGGCCACGCCGCGGCTCTCGAAACCTGCGTCCGTCATGACGCCAAAGCCGATGCGGTCCGCCTCGCGCTCCATGTCGCGCGAAAAGTTGAGCTGGCTTTGCGCGGCCATCGCCTGCCCCCCGACGATGGCGGCATTGCCCATCTCGGCGTTCTTGCCGGCGGCCAGCACGCCCAGGATCATGGCCGCGATCATCAGCGGGGTTTGCCGGGACTGCTGCGTCATCAGGCGGGCAATGTGCCGCTGGGTCACGTGGGTCAACTCGTGCCCCAGCACAGCGGCCAGTTCATCGGCATTGCTCACGGCGCCAATCAGGCCCAGATGCACTCCGAAATACCCGCCCGGCAAGGCAAACGCATTGACGCTGCGATCGCGCACCAGAAACAGCTCCCAGGCAAAGCGCTCATCGAGCTCCGCATTGAGCTCGCCACGCGCCTTGGCCGCGGCCATCAGCGGCTGCCAAATGCCCTGTACATAGTCGACCAGTACCGGGTCATCCACATAGTCTGGATCACGGTAGACACTGACGGCGATGCGGTCACCGATGCGGCGCTCCTTGATGACACCCAGCTCCGAGTTGTCACCGAGGGAAGGAAGCGCACCACTGCTCGTGCCCGGCGCCTGGGCCAGCGACAGGCTGGAGGAGCCCATCCACACCATCGCAGAAAGCGCGGCCCACGCCAGCAGGCGGTGGCGGCCAGGCGGGCGGCGCCCGTCAGAAGGAGTCGATGGGTACAAAAGCGATGACCTCCGCAGTTTGGGTGTCGAGCAGAACGGTCCAGAAGGTCTGCCGGGATGCCAGGGGGATGTAGCCGATGGCGGTGTCGGGCCTGCCTTTGCGTCGGAACTTCAGGGCGTCTTCGATGTCGGTGGTTCGAGTGGCAAACCGGGCCTTCAGTTCCGCCAGTGGCCGGATACTGGCCAGCACCTGTGGCTTGGCAGCCTCGAAACTTTGCCACAACTCTGGCCGGCTACCGATGTCCACACCCCCGAGAGCAGCCATCGTGACGTCCAGTTTCTCCTGGTCGTTTTTGAAGGGGCGCACCGATAAAAGCGTGGGGCCCGTGACTGGCAGCGAGCGGAGGCCCTCGGGCGCCTGAAGGATCAGCGTCTGCGGCACTTCCACCGCATGCACGACGCGAAACCGGTCGAGCTCAAAGACCAGGTGCACCGGCCTGGCGGCGACCACAGTCCACAAACCGTAGGACAGGGCGCACAGCTGCATCACGCCAATCACCGTCAGGTCCAGCTTCAGGAGGCGGACTGGCTTGCGGATGTCGAAGATGGCCAGGGTCAACAACGGGCCCATCACCACGTCCACGCTGACGACCAGCCAGAACAGCTCACGCCCACCGGAAATCTCGCGGTAGGGGTAGGGATACCAGACGCCGAACACCAGCGCCGCAGCCAATGTGGCCACGAAAAGGCTGAGCAACAAGTGAATGCCTGAGGCCCGCAGACGGGCCGCCCATAACCGGTCGCTTGTCAACATGGTCTTATGATGAGGGATGGTTGTAAATGTTCTGTAACAGCATGGTTTCTTCTTCCCCACTCACCCATTTCGACAGCCAGGGCCTGGCGCACATGGTGGACGTTGCTGCCAAGCCGGCCACCCACCGGATTGCCATCGCCCAGGGGCGCATCCTGATGAACCCGCAAACGCTGGCCATCATTCTCGGCGGAACGGCCAAAAAAGGGGACGTGCTGGGCATTGCGCGCATTGCCGGCATCATGGCCACCAAGAAAACCAGCGACCTGATCCCGCTGTGCCACCCGCTGGCGCTGACGCGGGCGGCCATCGACTTCACCATCGACGAGCCCGGCGCCACCATCACCTGCCGCGCCACGGCGGAAACCGTCGGCCCCACCGGTGTCGAGATGGAAGCACTCACAGCCGTCCAGATCGCACTGCTCACCATTTATGACATGTGCAAAGCGGTGGACCGCGGCATGACCATCACCGATGTCAAGTTGCTGGAAAAGCACGGCGGCAAATCGGGCAGCTTCACCAGCATCTGAAGAGCCTCACGGCGACTGCGGCAGTTTTTCCAGCAGCGGGACGGCCGCTGGCCTCCACAGGGCGTAGTCCGCGGGGAAGGCGGCCCGATAGCGCACCAGATGCGACAGCGCCACATCGTCGCGCCCGAGCATGACGGCGCTTTCAATGAGTTTTTCAATCACGCGCGGCTCGGGAGAGTAATGCAGCAATGACACGGCGGTGTCGAACATCCATTCGGCGTTGTCACGCGTCAACGCAGTGGTGTTCAACTCGGCAAACTGCACCTGGCGGCGAAACAGCCAGGAGCTGCGGATTTTGTTCAGCGTGTCGCTGCGGTAGGCGGCATCGCGCTCCTGTGGCGACAGATAAATCTGGCTGATGCGGTGGTAGTCCAGCGCGGCACAGGCCGTTGCGATCAGCACGGCGCCTGGCAGAAAGGCGCGCAGCAACCAGGGGACCGCCATGCCAGAGCGGGAATGGACAGGCGGCTTCAAGGATTCAGCACGGGGCCAGAGCAGCAGCAGACACAACGCGGCGGCCATCTGGAACGGGCCGTACCAGAGCGGGTACTCGAGCAAGCTGTGCAGCATCACAATGCCCAGCACGGCCCACGCCATTTGACGCGCTGGCGCCGTTTCCCGCCAGGGTTGGCAGCGCAACACAAACCACACTATTGCGGCACAAGCCAGCACGGCAGCAGGGATACCCAGCTCAACGGCGAGGTGCAGCGGCAGGTTGTGTGCGTTGTCCAGAATCTCGCAGAACCGGAGACCGGGATACAGCGTGATGTAGTGCGCGTAGTCCAGTTCACCCCAGCCCCAGCCCCACCACGGTTTCTGGGCGATCAAATGCAGAACGTTGGACCACAGGGTCAGTCGGCTGGCGCACAACACCTCGTCACCGGCGCGAAATCGCGCTGCCACGCCATGATCAAGAAGACCAAAACCCGCCAGCCATGGCAGCAGCAGCGTTGCCGCCGCATAGGCAAGGACGGCACTGAGCAGCACGCGCTGACCGTGAGGGTGGCGCAAGCCGCCCCACCACCAGAAAACGCCACACAGCAGCAGCAACTGCAAGGTGCCCGTGCGGGACGATGAAGCCGCATTGCCCACAGCCAGAACTGCGCCCGCTAAAACCAGCCACCACCCATGGCGGTCGGCAGACTTCTCCGGACACTCCGGTGACGCGAGATGCCCCGTGATGAAAAGCACGGCTGCCAGCGCGATATTGCACAGGCTGGCAAAGTGGTTGCGCTGGCGGAGATTGGCAAATGCCTCGCCCGGCAGCGTCTGATTGATCCAGGGCAAAAAAGCACCTTCTATCCCGAAGTACTGCAACAAGCCCGCGAAGCTGCTGAACAGGCCCGCCGCGAACCAGGCCCATGCCGCGATTTGCGCTAAACGTCTTGTCCCAAGGGGCCGAGTGCCACAGGCGTGCATGGCGAGGAGAGCAGCCGCACAAGCCCACGAGATGAGCAAGGGAACGACGCTAGGTGCAGGACCAGGTGCGTATGGATTTATCCATGGCGCGACGATCCCCAGAATCGGAAACCAGAAAGAAGGGAACGCACTTTTGAGGAGAAACCTATTCACGGGGACTTGCAACCGTACCAAGATCATCTGGCCAAGAAACAGTTTGAATCTGGGGGTCAGTCAGCGCGTGCCGAATCCAGGCTCTTCTTACCGCCTCGCATTGGGCAACAGGCCCCACACCGCACATTTTGTTCAGCCATAGCTTCGCCTCTTCGGGCTGCTGGTTCCACGCAAGGGCAACAGCCAATCGATGAATAGACCCAGCGCTTGGATATCGACTGACAACATTTCTCATCCACTGGATGGTGTCCGGCAGCATGTTGTGAGACGGTTCAAACCTGGCGTACGCGATGAGGTCCCGTAGTTGCGTGAGAAGTAAGACATCAGGTGGCCCTTTAGGCCCAGCAATACGGATCGATGCTGACTCCAGCCGCAGTACCTGCATACTTGCTTCTGCCCTGTAGTAATCACGAATTACGAGCGAAAGCAATATCGTCGCGCCAAGCCAAACCAGCGACACAACCCATCTGCCCCCCAACCGAACTTGCGGCGTAAGCAGTCGTGTGTCAAGGGCTCCCATCACCAATCCAAAAGGCAGAAGGAAGTAAGCGTAATGCAATGGAAATTCGAGCATCGCATGGTTCATGACAACGATCAGCAACAACAGCATGAGGGCAGTTTCTGCACTTTTTACTGCCCGGAAGGTCCGCCAAAACCACCAAATAATAGCCACAGAGAAAGTAAATCCTAAAGGGATTCCGCACCACAGCACCAAGTCCAGGAACAGATTATGAGAATGTGAAAATAATGTATTGAGAGCTGGGTGATCTAACGAAGCGGCCAATTGACCATAAGACACTTGATCCCACCCATAGCCGAACCACGGGCTTCTCCAGCTGGCATCTAAGAACATTCTCCAGGCTACGGGCCGCAACTCTCCGGACAGGCGCGCAAGCTCGCTACCACTAAACGCCACATCGTCGAGTAGCAACACCCGGCTGAACGAGCTGAGACAAAGATTGCAGACGACAAAATACAGCCCCAACGCTGTTACTAGCAAAGGAGTCCGTCGATGTTGCCAAAAAGTGCGCCAGAACCAAGACGCAGCAACCAGTAACGCAATTGCAACCCAGGCAGTTCGCGATTGCGTCAGTGCGAGTCCAAACAGGAAATAGAGAGAGAGCGAAAATGCAATACCGGCTCTTATGTAGCCCCTCTCAAGACCCCAAAAAATACTCAACAAACACCAAGTTAAAAAAGTACCTAACTGATTGGGTTGTCCGAAATTCGCGAAGGGGCGGCCAAGTCCGTTTCCCATCGACCAAATATCCAGTCGCTCCAATAAAAGCCATTGGTGCAACTGCAAGCCAACCGAAAAAATCCCCGCAATGCCCACCGCAAGCAAAAGCCCATCGATGAGTTGCCCTGGCTGTCGATTTTCCCAACGAGCCCCAATCATCATTGACAGCAGAAAACCGATTAGGTAGCACGTGGATATCCACGCACTGCCGACGAGCCCGATCATGCCGACGAAATACTGCACGAAAGGCACAGGCAGCATGAGCGCCGTTAACAACCCAGAGGAATAAGCCATCGTGTCTTCAGAAGTCCGGAGAACAATCACGAGAGCTACCAAGGCAAACATGATGGCCGCAGACGATTCCAGATGAAACGAGGACCAGGGAGGGTAATGGTTAGGCAACAACCATACAACTGACAGCGCAATAGCCCACAAGACCAGCCAAGTGCGGCCGATGAGACTAACTGGGTTATTTCTCAATTTTTAGCGTTTAAAATATAGGTCAAAAAAAAGGCTCCCAATGGAGCCTTTTTTGTCTCACCACACAAATCTTGATTATT
>CBHWCZ010000007.1:0-136345 GCA_966112355.1 uncultured Polaromonas sp. | reverse complement strand
CGCTTGGACATCACCACTTCCTTGAGCACCTGCGGCACGCCCAGCCCGTCGATGGTGGGCAGGACGGCGGGAATCGTCCGCATCACCATGCCGACCTTGCCCTGCTGGATGAAAGCGTTCACGCGGAAGCGTCCCACGCCGGGTGGCGAGATGGCGAAGTTGCACTCCTTGGTGCGCTCGAACTCCGCGGCCTGCTTGTCATTCATGATGGAGCGCGCCAGCGCCAGCGTATGCCCGGCATTGAGCGGCTGCGGCGACACCTTGGTGACCTTGCCGTCGACCTTCATGGCCGGCGGAAAGTCGCCCGTGATGAACAGGTCGCTGCCATTGCGGCTGACCATCAGCTTGAGCAGATCGTTGATGAATTTAGTGGCCTGGTCGCGTTCCATGTGCGACTCCTTTCAAACAGATTCTGCGGTCGCTGGAGGCGCGGCCATGGACGAGGGAAACTCTTCAGTCAAGCAGGAGCCGCGGGACTGGCTTGGCCAGACCGCAGGCGGAGCGGCCCGCTCGGGGGGCAGGGAGTTACGCGAAGCGAACGACCGTGGAGACAACATCTTCAGCCTGGGAAGTTTTCCGGGATCTTCGCCTTGCCGCGCGCTTCTGCGGCAGAGATCACGTTGCGCTTGACCAGGTCGGTCAGGTTCTGGTCCAGCGTCTGCATGCCCACGCTGTTGCCGGTCTGGATGGATGAATACATCTGCGCCACCTTGGCTTCGCGGATCAGGTTGCGGATGGCACTGGTGCCCAGCATGATCTCGTGCGCAGCGACCCGGCCATTGCCGTCCTTGGTCTTGCACAGCGTCTGGGAAATCACCGCCTGCAGCGACTCGGACAGCATGGCGCGGATCATTTCCTTTTCTTCGGCGGGGAACACGTCGATGATCCGGTCCACCGTCTTGGCGGCACTCGACGTGTGCAGCGTGCCGAACACCAGGTGGCCGGTTTCCGCAGCCGACATCGCGAGGCGGATGGTTTCGAGGTCACGCATCTCGCCCACCAGAATCGCGTCCGGGTCTTCCCGCAGGGCGGACTTGAGCGCGGCGTTGAAGCTCAGCGTGTGGGGGCCGACCTCCCGCTGGTTGATCAGGCACTTCTTGGACTCGTGCACGAACTCGATCGGGTCTTCCACCGTCAGGATGTGGCCGTACTCGGTCTCGTTGAGGAAGTTGACCATGGCCGCCAGCGTGGTGGACTTGCCCGAACCTGTCGGGCCGGTCACCAGCACCATGCCGCGCGGCTTGAGCGCCAGATCGCCAAAAATCTTTGGGGCGTTGAGCTGCTCCAGCGTCAGGATCTTGGACGGAATCGTCCGCAACACCGCACCGGCGCCGCGGTTGTGGTTGAAGGCATTGACCCGGAAGCGCGCCAGGCCATCGATCTCGAAGGAGAAATCCACCTCCAGAAACTCTTCGTAGGTCTTGCGCTGGGTGTCGTTCATGATGTCGTACACCATGGCATGCACCTGCTTGTGGTCGAGCGGGTCGATGTTGATGCGGCGCACATCCCCGTGCACACGGATCATCGGCGGCAGCCCCGCAGACAGGTGCAGGTCAGAGGCTTTGTTCTTGACGCTAAAGGCCAACAGTTGGGTGATGTCCATCCCTCGGGGTCCTTGCTATTCGGTGTTCATGCCAGGGTGCGGCGTCCAGACCTGCGGTGTCCAGACCGGTTTACAGTTCGATTATGACCATGATTGTGCGTAATCTCCAAGGCGTTCGCGACCGCATCACGACCGCCTGCATGGCAGCCGGTCGTGACCCGTCAGGGGTGCGCCTGCTGGCCGTCTCCAAAACCTTTGGGGCCGATGCGGTGATGGCCGCCATGTCGGACGGGCAGCGGGCCTTTGGCGAGAACTACATCGCGGAAGGGGTGGAAAAAATCCTCGCCCTGCGGGCCTGGCAGGCTGCCCAGGGGGGTGGGAGAGGCGGTCCTCTCGAGTGGCATTGCATCGGCCCCATCCAGAGCAACAAGACCCGGCCGGTGGCCGAGCACTTTGACTGGGTGCAGTCGGTGGACCGCCTGAAGATCGCGCAGCGCCTGAGCGAGCAGCGGCCCGCGGACTTGCCGCCCCTGCAGATATGCCTGCAGGTCAACATCGATGGGGGCGCCAACAAGTCCGGCGTGCCGCCGGATGAAGCCCTGGCGCTGGCGCGGGAGGTGGCGGCGCTGCCGCGGCTGGTGCTGCGCGGCCTGATGGCCATTCCGGAACCCACGGCTGATTTTGAGGCCGCCCGTGCCGTCCACGCCAGAACCAGGGCGGTGTTTGACGGCATCAACGCGGCCGGGGTGTTGCCGCGCCCGCTGGACACCTTGTCCATGGGCATGACCGCCGACCTGGAGGCGGCCATCCACGCGGGCAGCACCATGGTGCGCGTCGGCACCGCGATCTTCGGCGGACGGGGCTCAGCGCCCTCACGCGGGTGATGGTTGGTCGGGTGCGGCAGCGTCGCCGCCACCCGGGTGGCGCGCCGGCAAGCGCAGGCGTATCGGTCCCTTCCAGGGGCCTTGTGCCGGCACGGCCACACCACCCTGGGTGATGTCAATGCGGCCTTGCGCGGCAAGCCGGCTGGCCACGGCGCGCACGCGGGGCATCAGTGCGCGCCAATCGCGAGGCGCCAGTTGCCTGGCAAGCTCTGACGGGCAGGCACTGGACTGCGCGCCGCGCTGGCGCACCAGCGCGATCAGGGCGGCCGCAATATCGGCGTCTTCAATGGCCATGGCGGTGAACGTGAGCTTTCTTACTACAAGGCATGCCATTCAGCGCCCCGGCATGCGTGGGGTGCAATTCTTTCGGATGCGTTGAAACAAATGGTACTTGCGCTGACAATGGTTTCGTAAGCATTCATATATTTCCAGGATTTTTCATGAAATATCTCCATTGTTTTACGGCGGCCTTGTTCGCGGCGGCCCTGTCAGCGCCCCTGGCCGCACAGACACCAGCCCCTGCACCGTCGGCCCCTGCGGGGGGCGAGTCGATCATCCGCATCGGCCTGATCTTCCCGCTCACCGGGGGGTCGTCCGACATGGGCAACAGCGCCCGCGTGGGTGCGCAGGTGGCCGTCAATGAAATCAACGAGGTGGGGGGTTACCTGGGACGCAAATTGCAGTTGGTGGTGCGCGACGACGAGGCCAACCCGGATGTCGCGCTCAAGCAGGCTGAAGACCTGGTGCTGAAGGAAAAGGTGGCGGCCACCATTGGGTTCTGCAATTCAGGCAACGCCATGAAGGCGCTGGATGTTTTCCAGACCAACAAGCACCTGCTCATGGTGACCTGCGCCACCGGTACGGCCATCACCGCCAAATACCCGGCGCAGGACAGCTTCATTTTCCGCACGGCGGCACGCGACCAGCTCCAGACGCAGTTCCTGGTGGATGAAGTGGTCAAGCGCAAGCTGAAAAAAGTGGCCTTGCTGGTCGACAGCAGTGGCTACGGCGATGGCGGGCTGAAAGACCTGCAGGCGGCGCTGGAGCGGGCTGGCCTGAAGCCGCACATCGTGGTGCGCTTCAAGGTCGGCGTGAAAACCCTGGCCGACGAGATGAAGCAGCTCAAGGACTCCGGCGCCGATTCGCTGATTGGATGGACGGTGGGGCCAGAGCAGGGGGTGATCTCTGCCGCCCGCGTTGCTGCCGGCTGGAAAGTGCCGCAGTTCGGCCCGTGGGGGTTGTCGCATGCCTCGGCATTCGCCGCCTCCGGTGGCGCGGTCGATGGCGCGATGATGGTGCAGACCGTGCTGCCCAACCCGGCGCTGGAGCGCAACAGCACCTTTTTGCGCGGCTACACCAAGCTGTCGAACGAGCGGCCCATCGGCTCGATGATGTCGGCATCGCAGACCTACGATGCCGTACATCTGCTGCTGCGCGCCATGTTTGTCTCCAAGGGCGATATTTCAGGCCCTGGCCTCAAGAAGGCACTGGAAAATCTGCAGCAGCCCTATCGCGGCGTGGTCACCACCTACGAGCAGCCGTTCAGCGTCAAGGACCACGATGCCATCTCCTCCAACATGCTGTGGCTGGGCACCTGGCGGGGCGGTGAGCGCGTGTATGAGTACGCCGACGATGCGGCCCGGGCGACGGTGCTGCGGCGCAAGCAGTAAACAACAAGCGCAGCCGGCGGGACCCACTTCAGGCAACCACCGGCAAATCCGCCCTGCAAGGGCGGCTCAGGGTTTGGCCAGGGGCATCGGCTTGATGCTGCCGCAGTCGCTGCCCAGCCATTTGCCCGAAGCGTCCATCGTCATGGTCTTCGGCCCGCCTTGGCCGTTGCTGTTGATCTTCATCGTCATGGTGTAGGCGCTGTCACCGGAAAACGTCATCTGGCTCTCGCCGCTGGAGGGCGGGTTGGTGCAGGTGAACTTCATCTTCATCCCGGTGGCGGTCTTGTCGCTGATGGTGCTGGTGCAGTTGCCCTGCTGCTGCATGGGCACCTGATGGCGCTCGGCCATCTCCTTGGTGATGCACATCTTCATCACCATGCCGCCGTTGGCGGCGCCGGCCATGCCCATGCCCTGCTTGGCCATCATGTCTTCCATCTGCTTGCGCTGGGCCGGTGACATGCTGGCCATCTGCTGCTGCATCTGGGCCATGGCCTTGTCCATCTCGGGGCTGCTGCCCATCTTGTTGTTCACTTCCCACAGCCCTGGCTTCATGGTCTGTGCGCCGGCCGAAGCGGCGGTCAGTGCCAGGGCGATGGCACACAGCAAGGCACGGTGATTCATGGCTTCCCCCCGTTGGTTGGTGATGCTCCGGATTATCCGTGTGCAGCCTGGCTGCTGTAAATGCCCGGCAGGCACCCCGCCGTCACGGCGTCAGTGCATGAACTTACCGCCCCGGCCCACAATCGTCAGGTCGGTGTAGTTCGAGCCCTCATGGTCTTTCGGGCCGTAGTTCACGGTGAAGCCGCCCATGTTCAGGTCGGTGAGGGACTCCAGGGCCGTGGTCAGGCTTTCACGTGTCGGCGATTTTCCGGCGCGGCGCAGCCCTTCGGTGAACACCTTGGCTGCCAGAAAGCCTTCCATGCTGGAAAAATCGAATTCCTTGCTGCCGGCCTCTGTCATGCGCTGCTGGTACTCGCGCACCACGACGGAGGACGGCGTGTACGGGAAGGGCACCACCTGCGAGATGGTGACGCCGACACCGGCATCACCCAGCTCCTCGGCCAAGGCCTTGGAGCCGACAAAGCTCACATTGAAGAACTGGCCGCCATAGGACTTGGCCCGCGCCTGCTTGATCAGCGCCGCGCAGGACTTGTAGGCGCTGATCTGGATCACCGCCTCCGGTGCGGCCTTCAAGATCTCGGCCAGCGGTGCGGCGACGTCCACGCTGTTGCGCTCCACCGTCACGGTGGCCGCCGGCTTGAGGTTGCGCTTGGCCAGGGCCTTCTCCACCCCTGCCAGCCCGGCCTTGCCATAGGCGTCGTTCTGGTAGAACACGGCAATTTTCTTGATGCCCACGGTGCTCAGGTGCTGCACAATGCGCTCGGTTTCGTCAAAGTAGCTGGCTCGCACATGGAACAGGTTGCGGTTGAAAGGCTCGCGCAGCGCCTGTGCGCCGGTGAACGGCCCGATCAGCGGAATGCTGGCGGCGTTGATGGCGGGCACTGCTGCCAGCGTGGTGGGTGTGCCGACCGAGCCGATCAGCGCAAACACCTTGTCTTCTTCAATCAGGGCCTTGACCGCCGCCGCCGCCTTTTCCGGCTCGTAGCCATCGTCGCGTGAGATCAGCTTGAGCGTGCGGCCATTGATGCCGCCTGCGGCGTTGACGGCGTTGAAGTGCGCCAGGATGCCTAATTGCATGCGCTTGCCCAGCTCCGCTGCCGGGCCTGTCTGCGCGGCAAACTGACCGATGCGGATTTCTGTGTCTGCCACTCCTGTTTCGGCAGCATCCGCGGCCAGTACGAACAGGCCCAGCGTCATTGCGAGCAATGCGGGCCATGGTTTACGCGTCATCGTGGGGACCTTTCGATAGTTGTTTGCCGGGGGCAAGGCCGCAACTGTCCGAAGTTAACGCACCGTGGCGCGATTGGCAATGCAAGAGGGAGTTGAGCAGCGTACATCAGACCCCCAGCGCCAGCCGGTTGGTACTTTTGACCTCTTCCATCACGGCATAGGTGCGTGTTTCCCTGACGCCTGGCAGCTGCCACAGCACCGTGCCTGCAAAGGAGCGGTAGGCCGCCATGTCGGCCATGCGGGTCTTGAGCAGGTAGTCAAAGCCGCCGGCCACCATGTGGCATTCCATGATCTCGTGGCGCACCTGCACGGCGGCCTTGAAGGCCTCGAACACATTGGGCGTGGTCCGGTCCAGCAGCACCTCGACGAACACCATCATGCCGGCGCCCAGCTTGAGCGGGTTCAGCAGCGCCTCATAGCCCAGGATGTAGCCGTCGCGGCTGAGCCGCTGCACCCGTGCCAGCACGGCGGTGGGCGACAGCGCCACGCTCTCAGCCAGCTTGAGGTTGGAGATGCGCCCGTCCTGCTGCAGGACATTCAGGATTTTCAGGTCGATGCGGTCAATATCGGGTGAGGGTTCAAACATGAGTAGTGAAATATTCGGTGAATGGCTTGAATTTAGCGTGAAATTCAGCGCTATTGCAAGCACCATAGGTGAATTGTCTGTTGTCCAAGCTATCTCGCCGAATGATTCTTCAGGAGCTTCTCATGTCCACCTCGCCCCGCCTGCCTTCTCCCTACCGTCCAGAGTCGGACATCGTTGCCGCTGACCTGCAGCGGCTGGCCGGCGCACTGGACTGGGCTGCCGCTGCCCATTCGGCCCAGCCCTGGGTGCAGGCCGTGCGCGACAACCCGCCGCCGTTCTGGGCCATGGAAAGCCTGCTCAAGGAGTACCCGATTTCCAGCGCCGAGGGGCTGGCGCTGATGCGTCTGGCCGAGGCCTTGCTGCGCGTGCCCGACGCCGAAACCGCCATTGCGCTCACGGCCGACCAGTTGGGTCGGGCGGATTTCGACGGTGCCAGCGACGGCGTGATGGCGCGCTTGTCGGCGTCGGCGATTGCGATGTCCAAGAAGTTTCTCCCGGATGGCGGTCACCCCAACCTGATGAGCAAGCTCGGCGCCAGGGCCGTAGTGGCGGCCACGCTGCGCGCTGTGCAGTTGCTGGGCCGGCAGTTTGTGCTGGGCCAGACGATTGGCGAGGGTATGAGAGAGGCCGACGACGCCCGAAAGAAAATTTCCGGTTTGCGGTTCAGCTACGACATGCTGGGCGAGGGCGCCCGCACCGACAAGGACGCTCTGCGCTATCTCGCCAGCTACACCGACGCCATTACCGCGATTGCCAAAGGCGCGCAGACCAATGTGGCCACCGAGCAGAACGACGGCATCTCGATCAAGCTCAGTGCGCTGCACCCGCGCTATGAAGACGCGCAGCGCGAGCGCGTGATGGCCGAACTGGTGCCGCGGGTCTGGGGGCTGTGCGAGCTGTCGGCACGGGCCAACATCAACCTCACCATTGACGCCGAAGAGGTGGACCGGCTGGAGCTCTCGCTCGACGTGTTCGAGGCGCTGGCTGCACGCATTGCAGCGCATCACCCGCAGTGGCAGGGTTTTGGTCTGGCCATGCAGGCCTACCAGACCCGTGCGCTGGACCTCATTGAGCATGTCACGGCCATTGCCCGCAAGTACAGGCTGCGCCTGATGTGCCGCCTGGTCAAGGGCGCCTACTGGGATTCCGAAATCAAGCGCGCCCAGGAAATGGGTCTGCCGCATTACCCGGTGTTCACGCACAAGCACCACACCGATGTGTCCTACCTCGCCTGCGCGCAGGCGCTGCTGGACGCACCCGACGCCATCTACCCGCAGTTCGCCGGCCACAACGCCGCGACGATTGCCGCGATCCTGCAGATGGCCTCACGTAGTATTGCCAGCCCCCACGGGTCTGCGACCCTGCCCCCCGAGGGGGCGCAGCCGGTCTTGGGGCGGCCCGGCGACCGGCCCCGTGCCCGATTCGAACTGCAGCGCCTGCACGGCATGGGCGAAGGCGTGTTCCGCGAGGTGCTGAAGAACCCGCTGATCAGCTGCCGTGTGTATGCGCCAGTGGGTGCACACCGCGACCTGCTGGCCTACCTGGTGCGCCGCCTGCTGGAGAACGGCGCCAACTCCTCCTTTGTGCACCAGCTTGCCGACGAGTCGGTCGGCATGGGTGAGCTGCTGACCTCGCCGCTGCGGCTGGAGCCCGAGCCCTCGCTGCCCTTGCCACCCGCCCTCTACGGTGCTGACCGCCCCAACAGCCTGGGCCTGGACCTCACGGTGCAAGGCATGCGCGCGCCGCTGTTGGCGGCGCTGAACACCACCACAGTGCCGGTGGTACCGGTGTTCGACCACACGCAGGCGGCAGAGGCCGTGAAGCGTGCGGTGGTCAGCCAGCCCGCGTGGAACGCATTGCCCGTGGTCGAACGTGCCGCCGTGCTGCGGCATGCAGCCGATGCGCTGCAGCAGCAGATGCCCACCTTCTGCGCCCTGCTGGTCAAGGAAGCCTTCAAGACCTGGGGCGATGCCGTGTCGGAGGTGCGCGAAGCGATTGATTTCCTGCGCTACTACGCCAACGAAGCCGAGCGCATCATGCAGCCGGTGGCTTTGCCTGGCCCGACAGGTGAGACCAATGCCTTGCGGCTCACAGCGCGCGGCGCCTGGGTCTGCATCAGCCCGTGGAATTTTCCGCTGGCCATCTTCATGGGTCAGGTCGCGGCGGCGCTGGCCACCGGCAACGCGGTGCTGGCCAAGCCGGCCGAGCAGACGCCAGGTGTGGCTTCCGCCGCGGTGGATTTGATGCATACCGCCGGTGTGCCCACTGGCGTGCTGCAGTTGCTGCATGGCCCGGGTGAAACCGTAGGCGCTGCACTGGTCGCAGCGCCGCAGGTGGCGGGCGTGGTCTTCACCGGCTCCACCCAGGTCGCACGAATCATCAACCGCGCACTGGCGGCCAAGGACGGTGCCATCGTGCCGCTGATTGCCGAGACCGGTGGCATCAACGCCATGCTGGTCGACAGCACCGCACTGCCCGAGCAGGTGGTCGACGCGGTGGTGCAAAGCGCCTTCCGCTCGGCCGGCCAGCGCTGCTCGGCCTTGCGCCTGCTGTGCGTGCATGAAGGCATTGCCGACCACGTGATCGAAATGATCGAAGGCGCAGCGAAAGAACTGGTGGTGGGCCCCACCGCCGACCTGGCGACAGACGTCGGCCCGGTGATCGACCGCGAGGCGTTTGACAACATCCAGAAACACCTTCAGCGCCTGGGCGCATCGGCCCGTGTGCTTCGCGCGTCGGAGGGTCCGCTGCCTGCTGCGGCTGCGTCCCTGCCGCATGTGATTCCTCCCGCGGCCTTCGAGGTGAAGAGCCTGGCCGAGGTGAAAGACGAGATCTTCGGTCCGGTGCTGCAGATCGTGCGCTGGGGCAGCGGCGAGCTCTCGACGCCCGACGCCGTGATCGCCCACATCAACGCCCTGGGCTACGGCCTGACGCTGGGCATCCAGACCCGCATCGACTCCCGCGCACAAGCCCTGGCTTCGTCGGCGCATGTGGGCAACATTTACGTGAACCGCAACATGATCGGCGCCGTGGTGGGTGTGCAGCCTTTCGGCGGTGAAGGCCTGTCGGGCACGGGACCGAAGGCGGGTGGGCCGCATTATTTGTACCGCTTCTGTGCGGAGCAGACGGTGACGGTGAATACGACGGCGGCTGGGGGGAATGCGGCTTTGCTGGCAGGTGGGGGATGAGGGTGTTTGGTTTTGGGTCTTGGGTCTTGGGTTTTTGCTGAGACCTGAGGCAGGGACTCGCCCCGGCCTCAGTCGTCAACAGAACCCCCCAAACTAAGCCTTCAAAAACTCCGCCTTTCCCCCCAACCACCGCAAAATATGCCGCTGCGCCAGATCCGCCCGCTGATCCAGCATCACCGGCGCCAGCGTGCGCGCCCAAGCCAGCAGGTCGGTGTCGGTCGCCAGATCGGCAAAACGCAGCAAGGGCGCACCCGACTGCCGGGCACCGAGAAACTCACCCGGACCGCGAATCTCCAGATCGCGCCGGGCGATCTCGAAGCCGTCGTTGGTCTGCGCCATGGCCTTGAGGCGTTCGCGTGCCATCTCGCCCAGTCGGGCGGCGTCGCCGGTGGAATACAGCAGCACGCAGGCTGAGGCCGCCGCGCCGCGCCCGACCCGGCCGCGCAACTGGTGCAGCTGGCTGAGGCCAAATCGCTCGGCGTGCTCGATCACCATCAGCGATGCATTGGGCACGTCCACACCGACCTCGATCACCGTGGTGCTGACCAGTACCCCCATCTTTCCGCTGGTGAACTCGGCCATCACCGCCTTCTTTTCAGCGACCGGCATGCGCGAATGCAGCAGGCCCACCGCCACGCCCGGCAGCGCGGCGCTCAGGGCTTCATGGGTCTGGGTGGCGTTGACGAGGTCGATGGATTCGCTCTCCTCAATCAGCGGGCAGACCCAGTAAATCTGCCGCCCCTCGGCGAGTTGCCCGCGGATGCGCTCCACCACTTCATCGCGCCGCGCATCGTTGACCACCTTGGTCACGATAGGCGTGCGCCCGGGTGGCAGCTCGTCAATGGTGGAGACGTCGAGGTCGGCGTAATAGCTCATCGCCAGGGTGCGGGGAATCGGCGTGGCAGTCATCATCAATAAATGAGGTTCCACCCCCGTTGCGGGCTCACTGCGTGTAGCCGCCTCCCCCCTCAAGGGGGCGACACCCTGCGGCCCGGCGGAACCGGTTCCGCGGTGTCCGGGGTTCAACTCCCCCGCGTCCACGACGTCTGTCATCTTGCTGCGCAGCGCCAGGCGCTGGGCCACGCCAAAGCGGTGCTGCTCGTCGATGATGGCCAGCGCCAGATTCTTGAACACCACCTTGTCCTGGATGACGGCATGCGTGCCTACCACCAGCGCGGCCGCGCCGCTTTCGATCAAGGCCAGGGCTTCGCGCCGCTCTCTGGTTTTCTGGCTGCCGGTGAGCCAGGCGGTGGTGATGCCCAGCGGCTCCAGCCAGCTGATGAGCTTGCGGAAATGTTGCTCGGCCAGAATCTCGGTGGGCGCCATCAGCGCGCACTGCCAGCCCGCGTCGATACACCGCGCTGCAGCCAGCGCGGCGACCACGGTCTTGCCGGCGCCCACATCGCCCTGCAACAGGCGGTGCATGGGCATGTTTTTCTTCAGGTCCGCCTCGATCTCGGCGCACACCCGTTGCTGCGCGGCGGTCAGCCGGAACGGCAGGCGTTCGAGCAGTTGCTCATGCAGCGTGCATTGGGTGCCGCGCAGGGCGGGCCCCGACAGCGACGGCGCCCGCATGGCCGCGCGGATGCGCCGCGCCTGCAGTTGCGACAACTGCTGGGCCAGCAGTTCTTCGGCCTTCAGGCGTTGCCAGGCCGGGTGACTGCGGTCCTCCAGCGTGGCCAGCGACACATCCGGTGTGGGGTGGTGCAGGAATTGCAGCGCATCGCGCAGGCTCCAGATCGGCGGTTGCCCACCCGCACCCCCCGGGATGGTTTCGCTCAGGTCGGCGCGGGCCAGGCCGCCCAGCACCGCCTTGCGCAGATAGGCCTGGGGCAGGCCCGCCACCGTGGGATACACCGGCGTCAACGCGCCGGGCAGCTCACCACCGGCCAGCTTGAAGCTGGGGTGCACCATCTCGCGGCCAAAACCTCCCGCGAAGGAGCCGCCGCGAATCTCGCCGCGCACTCGCACATGGGCTCCGACACTCAGGGTCTTCTGGTGCGAAGGATAGAAGTTGATGAAGCGCAGCACGCAGGTGTCGCTGCCGTCGTCCACCGTGACGCGCAGCTGCCGGCGCGGGCGGAAGGTGATGTCGCTGTGCGTCACCCGGGCTTCGATCTGCACCAGGTCGCCGTCGCGCGCGTCGGCCAGGCGCACGATGCGGGTTTCGTCCTCATAGCGCAGCGGCAGGTGCAGGGCCAGATCGATGTCGCGGCGCAGGCCGAGCTTTTCCAGCGCTTTCTGGGCTGGCGACTTGGGTTCGGCCTTGACCGCTGGGGGTCTGGCAGACGCATCTGTTGGAGAGGAAGGCTGCGCCCCGGCGGCGGGTACCGCTTTTTTTCGGGGAGAGGCGCCAGTAGGGGGCATGGGACAATTGTGCCTCCATGAACAAGTCTTTCAGCCTCAGTGATTTTGACTTCGAGCTCCCCGAAGAACTCATCGCCCAACACCCTGCGCCTCAGCGCAGCGCCTCGCGCCTGCTGGACGGCCGCACCGCCGGCCAGGCCCTGGACCGGCGCTTTGCCGAACTGCCCGACTTGCTCAGCCCCGGTGATCTGCTGGTGTTCAACGACACCAAGGTGGTCAAAGCTCGCCTCTTTGGCAAAAAGGCCAGCGGCGGACAACTGGAACTGCTGATCGAGCGGGTGCTGTCGCCCCATGCCGACGCCGGCCATGAGGTCGCGGCGCACATGAAGGTCAGCAAGAAACCGCTGCCGGGCGCGGTGCTGCAGATGGTCGGCGGCTTCACCGCCACCCTGCTGGGCCGCTGGCCGGCCGAAGACGGGCCGCTCTACCACTTCAGGCTCAGCAGCGACCCGTATGTGCTGATGGCGCAGCACGGCCATGTGCCGCTGCCGCCCTACATCACCCACACCGACTCGGCCGACGATGAACAGCGCTACCAGACGGTGTTTGCCAAACACCCGGGTGCAGTAGCGGCCCCTACGGCCGCATTGCATTTTGACGAGGCCGTGCTGGGCGCACTGGCCGCGCGCGGCATCGCCACGGCGAGCGTCACGCTGCATGTGGGCGCCGGCACCTTCCAGCCGGTGAAGACAGAACGCATCAGCGAGCACACCATGCACTTCGAGCGCTTCGAGGTGCCGCAAACCACGCACGACGCCATTGCCGCCTGCAAGGCCAGGGGCGGCCGGGTGGTGGCCGTGGGCACCACCACCGTGCGGGCGCTGGAATCGAGCGCCAAGTTCGGTCCGGGCTGCAACGACACCAACATCTTCATCACGCCTGGCTTCGACTTCGAAGTGGTCGATGTCCTGCTGACCAACTTTCATTTGCCCAAAAGCACGCTGATGATGCTGGTGAGCGCCTTCTCGGGTTACGAGCACATCATGGCGCTGTACCGGCACGCGATTGAACAGCGCTACCGGTTTTTCAGCTATGGCGATGCCATGTTGCTTGATCGAACAACATCAAGTAAAGCGATATAATCATCGATATGAAAACCGCAAGCAATACCGTGACGCTGTCCAGCAAATACCAGGTCGTCGTTCCGAGTTCGGTTCGCGAGCACCTGAACCTCAAGCCGGGCGCCAAGCTGACCTGGATTGAGTTCGACGGGGCGGCACATCTGGTGCCGCTCAAGCCGGTCAGCGCCTACCGCGGCATTGCGCGTGCCTTGAAAGACAGCGACATTCCCAACGAGCCTGATCGCCTCTGATGGTGACCCGCGCAAAAGCCGCCGAAACGCCGGCGTGGTTGACGCTGGACTCATCCTGCTGGATCGAATACCTTAGAGACACGCCAAGGGCCGAGCTCTTTGCCAGCGCGGCGGAGAGTCCCGAGCAGCTTATCGTGCCCATCGTCACGATCTATGAAGTCACCAAAAAACTCCGCCGTGAAATCAGTGCGAAGGTCGCCGCTTATGCCGAGGCCGTGATGTGCCGAGGCCAGGTCATCGACATCGATCTCACCCTCTGCCGTCTTGCCGTGACCCATACATTGCCTTTGGCGGACAGCCTGATTTATGCCACTGCGCAAGCCCACGGCGCGACACTCTGGACCCAGGACCAGCACTTTGAAGGGCTGCCGGGCGTGAAGTACTTTGCCAAAACCTGATGCTGAAATTTGAATTACTCAAGGCCGAGGGCCATGCCCGGCGCGGCCAGCTGACCCTGAACCACGGCGTGGTGCAGACGCCCATCTTCATGCCGGTGGGCACCTACGGCACCGTGAAGGGCGTGATGCCGCAGTCGCTGCACGACATGGGCGCGCAGATCATCCTGGGCAACACCTTCCACCTGTGGATGCGGCCGGGCCTGGACGTGATGCAGCAGTTTGGTGGCCTGCATGGTTTCGAGAACTGGCACAAACCCATCCTCACCGACAGCGGCGGCTTCCAGGTCTGGTCGCTCGGTGAGATGCGCAAGATTTCGGAAGAAGGCGTGAAGTTCGCTTCACCCGTCAATGGCGACAAGCTGTTTTTGACGCCCGAAATCTCGATGCAGATCCAGACCGTGCTCAATAGCGACATCGTGATGCAGTTCGACGAATGCACGCCTTACGACACCAAGGGCCACATCACCACCGAAGGCGAAGCCCGCAGTTCGATGGCGCTGAGCCTGCGCTGGGCCAAACGCTGCATCGACGAGTTCACCAAGCTCCAGAACCCCAACGCCCTGTTTGGCATTGTGCAGGGCGGCATGTTTGAAAACCTGCGCCAGGAATCCCTCGACGCGCTGGTGGCGCTCGACCTGCCCGGTTACGCCGTCGGCGGTGTCAGCGTGGGTGAGCCCAAGGAAGAAATGCAGCGCATCATGGCGCACACGCCACACCGCCTGCCCGCCAACAAGCCACGCTACCTGATGGGTGTCGGCACACCTGAAGACCTGGTCGAAGGCGTGGCCTCGGGCGTGGACATGTTCGATTGCGTGATGCCGACCCGCAACGCACGCAACGGCCACATGTTCACCCGCTTTGGCGACCTGAAAATCCGCAACGCCCGCTACAAGACCGACGAGTTGCCAGTAGACCCGACCTGCAGCTGCTACACCTGCCGCGGCCGTGCACAGGCCGATGGCAGCACCACCGGTGGCTTCAGCCGCGCCTACATGCACCACCTGGACCGCTGCGGCGAGATGCTGGGCCCGATGCTGGCCAGCATCCACAACCTGCACTACTACCTGAACCTGATGCAGGAAATCCGCGATGCGCTGGATGCTGGGCGTTTCGGTGAATTCGCCGCGCAATTCCGCGCCGACCGGCAGCGGGGCATCTGAGCCATGAACATCAACCTTCAACGCTGGATTGACCGCTGGGTCGGTATTCCACTGTGCGCAGCGGTCTCGGGCTTCGACGCGGTCATGCGCAGCATCAGCCCCAGGGCGCCGGCAGACCAGGCGCCCCGCGCCATCGTCGTGATCCTGCTGTCGGAAATGGGCAGCCTGGTGCTGGCGCACGACATGTTTGCGCGCCTCAAGCAACGCTACCCGCAGGCCGAGCTGCACGCCCTGCTGTTCGGCAAGAACCGCGAAATCCTCGACCTGATGCAGGTGATGGACCCGGCCCATGTGCACACGGTGGACGACAAGTCGCTCTCCGGCCTGCTCGGCAGCCTGTGGCGCGCGATGGGCGAGTTGCGGCGCGCCAAAGTCGATGTCGCCATTGACTGCGAACTCTTCTCGCGCATCAGCAGCCTGCTCTCGTATGCCAGCGGCGCTTCGGTGCGTGTCGGCTTTCACCGGCACACGCAGGAGGGCCTGTACCGCGGCTCGCACATCAACCGGCCGGTGCCCTACAACCCTTATCACCACATCAGCGCCCAGTTCCTCACGCTGGCGCGGGCGATTGACTCCACCGCCGTGCCCAAATCCAAGCTGCCAGTGATGGCCGCGGTGAAGCCGCCGCCGCATGTGCAGCTCGATCCGGCACTGAAAGACGGCATCCAACAACGCCTGATGCGAGACTTCCCCGCGATTGCCGGCAAGCCGCTGGTGCTGGTGTACCCGGGCGGCGGCATCCTGCCGATCCGTGCCTGGCCGCTGGCCTCCTACACCGCGCTGTGCGAAGGCCTGGTGGCCGACGGCTGTGCCGTGGCGGTGATCGGCCTGAAGGATGACCGCGAACTGGCCCAGCAACTGGTCCGTGCAGTCCAGACGGGGGACGGCGAATCACATGCCGTTGAGCGCGCAGTGGCCAGTGGAGCCGCGGAACCGGCTTTGCCGGGCCGCAGGCGGACGGCCCCCTCGGGGGGCAGCGAACCACACGCAGTGGGGAGCGTGGGGGCCATCATTGATCTAACTGGCTACACGCGTTCCATCTCTGAACTGCTCGCGCTCTTTCATGTGGCGCGCCTGCTGGTCACCAACGACGGCGGTCCCGGCCAGTTTGCAGCGCTCACACCGATCTGGACGCTGATGCTGTTCGGCCCCGAAACCCCCAGCCTCTACGCGCCGCTCACGCCGCGCTGCCATTCGTTCTACAGCCAGTGGCCCTGCTCGCCGTGCCTGACAGCCTACAACCACCGCGCCTCGTTCTGCGACGGCGACAACCAGTGCCTGAAAGTCATCGCACCGGACACCGTACTGGCCAAGGCGCGCGAGTGCCTTGCGGCGCCGGAAGCGAGCTGATGTCCGCCCTGAGAACCTTTGCCGAGGCGGTGATCCGCCGCCTGCCGGAACGCCTGCAGCCCATGGTGCGCTGGCGCTTCATCAAGTTCGGCGTCGTCGGCGCCAGCGGCACGGTGGTCAACATCGCTGTGCTTTACCTGATGCAGGAGTTCCTGCTCAAGGGCATTGAAGACTTTCACGTCCGCCTCAACTATTCGATTGCGGTCGCCATCACGCTGGCCACCATCAGCAATTTCTACTGGAACCGGCGCCTCACCTGGCGCGACCGCCGGCATGAGGTGCACCACTCGGCCCTCTACCTGTTCGCCAAGTACGTGATGGCGGCCGGCCTGTCGATTGCCGTGCAGTCGCTGCTGACCAAATGGCTGGCGCTGCACATGCACTACATCCTGGCCAACCTGCTGGCCATTGTGCTGGCCAGTGTGTGCAACTTCGTGGCCAACGACCGCATGACATTCCGGCGCCGTCACGCGAAAATCACGCCTGTTCCGCCCGCACCGGCCGCGCCGCCGGACGAAGCACCCTGAACCCGACCGATGTCCACTCCGCAAACCGATTCCTTTTCGTCCCGCTACCCGGCCCATCTGCTGTGGCTGGCGGCCGCTGTGCTGGTCGCGCTGGGCTACCTGTTCGGCCTGGGCGGCGACCACATCCCGCGCAATGGCGACGAGCTGGTGTACGCCCACATTGCCCGGCTGACGGTCGCGAGCGACCACTGGCTGCCGCTGGTCAGCTCCTACGACTTCATGCGCAACACCAAGCCGCCGGTGCTGTTCTGGCAGGCCATGGTGGCGGGCGGCTGGGGCGACCACTGGACGCTCTTCAACCTGCGGCTGCCCAGTCTGTTCTATTCGTGGGCCATTGCCGCGATGGTGGGGCTGCTCACCTGGAAAACCGTACGGGAAAGCGATTCGCTGACCACCCGTTCCGCCTTCAATGGCGCCGCGGCGGCCGACCACGCCCACCAGGCCGTCATGCTGGGGGCGGTGGCTTCCATCACCTACCTGTCTTTCTTCAGCAGCTACCGTTATGGCCGGCCCTACCTGACCAGCGCGCCCGAGACCTTCTGGCTCTTCGGCGTGTTTTTCGCGATCGCCTGGTCGCCGGCCAAGCTGCTGGCCTCGCGCTGGAAGTTCCCGCTGCTGGCGGGCCTGGCCATCGGCATTGGCTGCCTCTACAAATCGTTTGCCATGGTGGTGCCGGTCGGCCTGGGGCTTGCACTGTGCTACCAGACAGTGGGCGCCGGCAAGGCGCCGTGGCAGATTTTCCGTCGCGGCGCCCTGAGCGACGGCGTCAGGGTGGCGGCCATCTGCCTGCTGGCGCTTGGCGTGTTTGGCTTGTGGTTTGCCGTGGACCCGCAACCGGGCGAAGTGTGGCGCGAGTTTGTGGTGGGCGAGAACGCGGGCAAGTTCAAATCCTCACCGGGCTACTTCAATG
The DNA here is from genome assembly GCA_966112355.1 of uncultured Polaromonas sp. Classification (GTDB taxonomy): domain Bacteria; phylum Pseudomonadota; class Gammaproteobacteria; order Burkholderiales; family Burkholderiaceae_C; genus Polaromonas. The sequence goes on along the minus strand of CBHWCZ010000007.1, from coordinate 118,599 downwards.
TGGCCTTCAGCGGTACCAGCGGTTTTCTGGTCATCCTGACCGGTTATTTTTCCAATGCCGGCCTGTTGTTGCCCGTATCCGTCGGCTGCTTCTGGGCCGCCTGGCGCAGCTATCGCCAGGGGGCGGTGGTGAGCCCGGCCGAGAAGGTGCTGTGGCTGTGGATGCTGGCGCTGGCGCTGGTTTTCATGCTGCCCAACCAGCGCTCCACCCGCTACCTGATCCCGGCCATGCCGGCGCTCGGCATTTTGATTGCGCTGTACTGGCACCACATCGGCCGCGTCTGGTTTGGCATCACGCTGGTGTTCTGTCTGATCGGTACGCTGGCCATGGTGCTGATTGCCTACGGCGCGATCCGTGCCACGCAAGACCCGTGGCTGTATTCGCCGCTGTTCTGGCTGTTTGTCGCGGGCACGGCCCTGGCCTGCCTGGCCGGCATGGTCCGCAAGACCCTGACCAAACCGGTGGGCACGCTGGCCGGCTTTGCGGTGCTGTTTTTGCTCGCGTGGGTCACGCAGCCTTTCAATGGCAGCTTGGGTGAATTCAAACCCACCACCCTGCAGTTGCTGCAGGGCCAGCAGGTGTCGGTGCCGAGCAACTTCAACGGCCACTTCGAGCGCTACGAGTTCATCATCACCGGCGCCAAGGTGGTGCCTTACTTCGCCGCGCAGCCGGTGGACTACACCGACGTGGACGCACTCTTCAAGAACACCCGCTATGCCCTGGTGCAGCGCCGCGTTGGCCAGAAGCCCTGCGAGGCCTGCCGCATCATCGACGAGCGCTGGGACCTGCGCTCGCGGCAGGACGAAAAGGAAGGCACGCTGGGCGCTTTCCGCTCCCCAGAGACTTTCTGGTTTGCCAAGGAATACCTGGTCGAGCGTCCCTCGCCCTGAGCAACGCATTGCGCCGAGATTTTTTTCAAAGGAGTTCCCATGCAGTACCGCCGCCTTGGCAGCAGCAACCTCAAAGTCTCGGCCCTGTGCCTGGGCACCATGATGTTCGGCCGGCAGACGCCGTTTGACGACGCGGGCCGCATCGTCGCTTCGGCGCGCGAGCATGGCATCAACTTCGTGGACACCGCTGATGTGTACAACAAGGGCCAGTCCGAGATTGATCTCGGCAACATCCTGAAAGGCCAGCGCAACCACTGGGTGCTGGCCAGCAAGCTGGGCAACCCGGTGAGCGAGGCGCTGAACGAAGGCCACTACTCGCGGCGCTGGCTGATGCAGGAGACCGAGGCCATCCTGGCGCGGCTGCAGACGGATTACCTCGACATTCTCTACCTGCACCGCGACTACCACGAGGCCAATCTGGACGAAGCCGTGCGCGCGGTGGGCGACCTGATCCGTGCCGGCAAGATTCGCAGCTTTGGCCTGTCGAACTTCCGTGGCTGGCGCATCGCCGAAGTGGCGCGCCTCTGCGAAAAAGCCGGCGTGCCGCTGCCCGTGGTGTGCCAGCCTTATTACAACCTGCTCAACCGTGAACCCGAGACCGACATCCTGCCGGCCTGCGGCCATTACGGCCTGGGCGTGGTGCCCTACAGCCCGCTGGCGCGCGGTGTGCTCACCGGCAAATACCCGCCCGGCCAGCCACCCGCCGAAGGCACCCGTGCCGGCAGCGGCGACAAGCGCATTCTGGAAACCGAATTCCGTGAAGAGTCGCTGGTGATTGCGCAGAAGATCAAGGCCCGCTGCGAAGCCAAAGGCTGGGTGCCCGGGCAGTTTGCCGCGGCCTGGGTGTTGGCCAATCCGCTGGTCAGCTCGGTCATCGTCGGGCCGCGCACGCTACCGCACCTGGAAGACGTGTACGGCGCGACCGACCTCACGCTGGACGCTGAAGACGAAGCCTTCATCAACGCGCTGGTGGTGCCAGGGCATTCCTCCAGCCCCGGCTACAACGACCCGGCCTACCCGTTCTTCGGCCGGCCAGTCTGAACCAGAAGAGGCGTTGTCAAGCAACGCCCCGCCGCTTCAACCCTGTTTCTGGAACAGCACCAGCCGGGACTCGGTCCTGAGCTGGGCTTTGGTCGACACCATGTCGACCTCGTAGCGTGTACCGGGCAAAGGCAGCTTGGGCGAAAAGGTGAAGGTGAAGTTGCCCGCACCGTCGGCCTGAACGCGCTCGTTGAGCACTTCCTGCGTCACGCCGAAGAGGCCAGCCAGTGGTGCAATCGCCTGCACTTTCACCTCAACCACCGCGCCGGGTGCGGTGCGGCCGCGCACAGTGGTGGTGTTGCCTTCCACAATGGCGTTGTTGTTGTGGCTGGTGACCTGCAGCGGCACGGTGACCGGCAACGCGGCAGCGGCAGCGGCGACTTCAAAGTTCCAGACCTTGTTCATGGCATTGCCCACCATGTCTTTGGCCGACACATCGACGGTGTAGCGGCCTGCCGGCAGATCGGCACGGTAGCTGAAGAACTGGGCGTTGATGTTGCTGTCGGCCGTCACGTTGCGGCCGCCGAGCATGATGCGGACGCTTTTCGGGTCCACACCCACACCGCCAGCATCGTCAAATGAGGCCGACACCGAGGTGGGCATGTTGCCCGGCACCAGTTCGCCTTCACGCGGGCTGAGGTTGCGCAGCACCGGTGCTTTCGCATCGGCCGTGAGCGGCTGGCTGAGATTGGACGTCACCGCCTTGTCGCCCATGCGCAAGGTGGCCACGATGGGACGCGAGGGCGCCAGGTTGTCGAGGCGGCGGATGGTGTAGCTGCCCTCATAGACACCCGGCCGGACTTCACGCATCGGCACGTTGTCCACCACGCCGGGGATGGCAAAGGTCGCAACCGCGCCAGGCATGCCGTTGAGCATGAAGCGCAGTTCAGCGCCGGGTTCGATCTTGTCCACTGGGGCGACGGCGAAGCGGTCGATCTTCAGGGCCACAGGAGGTGGCGCGGCGGCGACCGGCGAGCCGGAAAACGCCGCCGGGAAACTGTATTCGTCCGACGCGCTGCGATTGCGCAGCCTGGCCGTGGCGCGGATCTGGCTGCTGCCCGTGATGCGGTCCTGCCGCTTGATGGTGTATTCGGCGGTGTAGACGCCGCGTGCGGTTTCCCGCAATGGGATGTTGCGCTGAACACCCTGGATGCGAACACTCACCTGGGCGCGCGGCGTTGCCTCGACGGTGAACTGCAGGTCGGCACCGGCGGTCAAACCCCCGTCAGAAGTGACCTGCAGCGAACGCAGCTCGGGGTTGTACTGCTGCGCCATCGCGCCGACTGGCGATGCCAGCAAGGCGGCAGCGGCCGGCAGCAGCAGGAAGCCGGGCAAGGAGGCAGCCAGGGAGGACGACAAGGAAAGGGCCGCGGCGTGGTGGCGAAAAAGTGATTTCATGATGGGACCTTTGGCCTGTTTGGCCTGTAAGTTAGGTCTCCAAATGTGCGCCTGGCATCAACGCCCGTCTGTAGGCGAAGAGTGTGAAGCGGGGTAAGGCTTCAGATGACGGGCAGGCGGGCGAGGCTCAGGGCGCAGACGCGGCCGGGGATGTGTGCTTGCCGGCAGCACCGGCCTCACCGTGCGGGGCGCCATTCGCGCCGCAGGCATGGCAGAAGCGCGCAATGGCAGCCTTGCGCGCGCTGCACTTCCCGGCAGTCCTTCAGTCTTGCAGCAAGCCGGCCACCTTCCCCTGCAAGGTCTCGGGTTGAACCTCAAAGGCCGTGACGGGCGCCCCCACATTCAGTCCGACACGGCTCCACAGGCCGCGGCGGAACGGCTTGACCATGGCCGTGCCCTGCTCCACCCGGCTGAAGAACGAGCCCCACAGGTTGGTCAACCCCATCGGAATCACCGGCGCCGTGACGCCGTCGCGCCGGGCGTTCTCCAGAATCTTCATGATGCCGCCCTTGAAGGCCTGCAGTTCGCCGTTTCGGGTGATGCCGCCTTCCGGGAAGATCGCCAGCAGATCGCCGTCACGCAATACTTTGGCGGCCGCTTCGAAGGCGGCTTCATAGGCCACCGGGTCTTCGCTGCGCGGTGCAATCGGAATCGCTTTGGCGAGGCTGAACAGACCCCCCAGCACCGGCATTTTGAAGATGCGGTGGTCCATCACGAAGTAGATCGGGCGCGGGCTGGCCGCCATCAACAGCACCGGGTCCACAAAGCTCACATGGTTGCAGACCAGCACGGCCGCGCCCTGCGTCGGGATGTGCTCGTCGCCACGGATCCGGAAGCGGTAGACGCAGCGCGAGGCCACCAGCGCAATGAAGCGCAGCAGGTACTCGGGCACCAGCATGAAGATGTAGAACGCCACCAAGGCATTGGCCAGGCCGACGAACAGGAAGATCTGCGGAATACTGAAATCGGCCTTGAGCAGCGCGCCGGCGAGGATCGCACTGACGATCATGAACAGCGCGTTGAGAATGTTGTTCGCCGCGATGATGCGGGCGCGGTGGGTGGGCTGGCTGCGCAACTGGATCAGCGCATACATGGGCACGCTGTAGAGGCCGGCAAACAGGCTGAGCAGCGCCAGGTCGGTCATCACGCGCCAGTGGGCCGTTTGTGCGAGAAAGGCGGCGGCGTTCATCACCTCCGCCGGCGGCAGACCGCGCGACGAGAAGTACAGATCCACCGCGAACACACTCATGCCGATGGCGCCCAGCGGCACCAGGCCGATCTCGACATGGCGGCGGCTCAGCACTTCGCACAGCAGCGAGCCGGTACCGATGCCGATGGAAAACACCACCAGCAGCAGCGAGGCGACCTGCTCGTTGCCGTGCAGCACCTCCTTGGCGAAGCTGGGGAACTGGCTCAGGAACACCGCACCGAAGAACCACATCCAGCTGATGCCCAGCATGGAGCGGAACACCACGATGTTGCCGTGCGCGAGCCGGAGGTTGCGCAGGGTCTCGGTCACCGGGTTCCAGTTGATCTTCAACCCCGGGTCGGTGGCCGGGGCCAGCGGAATGAACTGCGCCACCGCCCGGCCGGCCAGGGCCAGCAGCACGCAGGCCAGCGCCACGTAGTGCGGCCCCACACCGGGAATGGCCACGATCAGGCCGCCCACGACATTGCCCATCAGGATGGCAACAAAGGTGCCCATCTCGACCATGCCGTTGCCGCCTGTCAGCTCGCGCTCGCTCAGCGCCTGCGGCAGGTAGGCAAACTTGACCGGACCGAACAGGGTGGAGTGCAGCCCCATCAGGAAGGTGCAGGCCAGCAGCACCACCGCCTGCAGGTTGGCATCAGACGCGGTAAAGCCCAACGCCGCCACCCCCATGATCACGATCTCGAGGTTCTTCACGAAGCGGATCACACGGGTCTTTTCAAACTTGTCGGTGAGCTGGCCGCTGGTGGCCGAGAACAGCAAAAAGGGCAGGATGAACAGCGCCCCGATGGCCAGCCCGGCCAGCGCCGGCGGCAGCCAGCCCACGCTGAGCTGGTAGGTCACCATCACGGTGAAGGCGAACTTGAAGAGGTTGTCGTTCGCGGCGCCGGAGAACTGCGTCCAGAAAAACGGGGCGAAGCGCCGCTGCCTCAAGAGGGCGAACTGGTTGGGGTGGTCGTGGGACGGAGGAGCCGGGAAAGCAGCCACGGGCGCTGCAGGGCTTGAATCAACACGCATTCACACATCCTCTCTGAAAGCTTCCATGACACGTTGCCGAGGCATCTGCGGGCCTCTTCGGCTGGTGTGCGGATTCTGCCGGATTTATATGGCAAGCCCTGCGAAGAGAAAGCGGAGCGCATCACACCCCGTCGCCGTGGCCTGCCAACGCCTCAAGGCAGCGCGCGAACCAGCGTCGAAGTCAACACGTGAGCGCGGTACACAGCGAGGCCTGGGCCTTGACGCACCCACCCGTGCAGACTGCGTCGCCGCACTGGCCTTTGGCTGCGGCAGCGCAGGACATGGCCGTCCGGACGGCTGCGCCCGGAAAAGTCATCGCGCGGCCTGCTCCGTGGACGTGAACACCGTCAGCACGCCGGTGTAGCCATACAGGTGGTGGCGTGCAATCTCGCCACCGGCAAAAAAACCCACCAGCGGCACATCGCCCAGGGCCCGTCGCACGATCTGCAGTTCCGCACTGGGCGCACCAAAGTGCGGGCCGCCGCGGCCGGAACAACTCACGTATATGGCGCCGGCAATGCGCCGCGCCGCATGGGGACGGGACTCCGCCTCCGGCGCATTCAGCGCACCAGCCACTTCCAGCGTGACTTCTTCGGGTTCGAGCTCCTCGCGGATTTCGGCACACACACGGATCAGGTCGGCCCGGGCGGCTTCGCGGTGGCGCTCACAGAAGGCCAGCGTCATGCCTACCGCGGGCACTTCGGCAATGGCAATGCCCTTGCGCGACGGGTCCAGCCCGATCAGGTGGCGCACAAAGACATCGGCGCCGAACTGGCCCGCGTGCCGGTGGGAGCCGTCGTTCAAGCCCTCGCCCGGGCGACTCAGCCCCACCAGGGTGGTGCGCACCCTGGCCAGCGCCTCGCGGGGCTGGTCCAGGGATACCTGCAGATCCGCCAGCAGCACCTCCAGTGCAGGCTGGCCGTCCAGTTCGGTCACCACATTGGCGTCGCAGGCGGTGATGACATGGTCGGCCGACACCGGACGGCAACCCTGGGTGACGCGCGACATCAGGCCCGTGCGGCCCGACGCATCGCGCGCAAACGCGACACCGCTCAGGCCGCCGCTGAAGACGCCGCCGGCTGCCCCCTGGCCCTTGACGTTGCCATGCCCGCTGAGCGCAAACTGCACGGTGCGCGAACGACTGGAGGCGAGGCCGCCGAACACATAGCCGCTGTCGGTGCGCTGGGCCATCTCGTCGATCAGTTCGGCCACATCGGGTGTGCCTGCATCGGCGTGCACCAGCGCGGTATGCGCCTTGAAGCGGCCCGTGCCCGTGGCGGGCAGCGGCGACACACCGGAAAACACGCGGTACTGGTCGTGCGGCAATTCGCACAGCATCACGGCCATGGCGGGTTCGTCGAAATACTCCACATTGTTCGAGGCAATGCCGACGCCCACCGTGCCGCTCCAGTCGGTGATGTCGGGCATCTCGGCGCTCAGGTGGTCGAGGATTTCCTGCGCATCAGCGGCGTAATGGTCGGTGATGTAGAGCAGCGCCAGCGTGGGCGACTGGGCGTAGTCGGGCAGCGCCAGATAGGCCCGCAACTGGGCCAACACCAGGCCAGCCGCCATCTGCCACTGCGGATGGGTGGCGTGGCCGTAGGGGAAGAGTTTCATGCCCCCATGTTAATGATTTCGGCTCGGTCACGCAGCCCAAATCGCTGCGCCCCGTGCCCGCGGCGAGGCTATTTGCGGGTGGTGGTACGAGCCCGCTTGGCAGGCGCCTTGCGGGCGGGTGTCTTGGCGGCCGCCTTGGAAGTGGCGGATGCAATGGCCTTGCCGGGGGTGGGCCAGGCCTGGGTGCTGCGCAGTGCGGTGTTCATGGCGGCACGGGCACCGCCGGCCATGGTCTTGCTGGCGCTTTCAGCCATGTTCCTGGCCATGCCGGTGGCCATGCCCGTGGCGCTTTTCATGGCGTCCTTGGCCAGCCCGGTGGCCAGGCTCTTGGTGGTGTCCATCGCGGTTTTTTTGGCGGCGTCCTTCATGGCGTCGGCAGCGATGGTCTGGAACTGCTGCGTCAGCGCCCCCCACCACTGCATCGGGTCCACCACGCCGCCGGAAGGTGCCGCGGCCGCGGTGCTGCTCCTGGCCGGTTTCGGCTTGGCCTGAGCCCGTGCCTTGGCTGGCGCTTCGGCATGGCTTTCGGCCTTTGCTGCGTCGAAAGCCGAGGGTGGAATCTCCAGGCCCGAGAAGGTGCGGGCCTTGTCGGCCACCTTCTGCACGCCACCGGCCACGCTGTCAGCCACCTTGAGCTTGAAGGCATTGGCCACATCGCCCATGTTGAAGTTCATGCCCTTGAGCGTGGCCAGCGTCATCTTCTGCACTTCCAGCGCCTGAATGGTGGCCTTGAGGGCGGTGGCGTTCTGGTCGAGCCAGAACTGCACCGCCTTGAGCTCGTCGATGCGCTTTTCCAGGTCTTCCACATTCAGCGTGGGCGCCACCCAGTTGCCCAGGTTGGGCATCTGGGGAATGCTCTGGCTGGCACTGCCGGCCGCCTGCTTGGCCAGGTTCTGCAGGAAGTCAAAGCCGGGGACCAGCTTGCCAAAACCTGCAAAGGAAGGATTGTCCGAGTCGCTCATGGTTGTCTCCTGGCGTATAGGTATCGATGGTGATGTCAGTGCCTGTTCATTGTGCAGCGCCCCGCGGGCGCGTCAACCGCTTTTTTCGGCTGCGCTGCCATCGTGCGACCTGTCGTACCACTTCTGACACCGGAAAGACCGCTGACGCCCCTGATAAGCTCGACGCCTTGGCTGAACCAGACACACCCATCCCGCCATGAACTACACCTTCGCCTCGGCCACCATCCTGCTGCTGCTGATCACCGACCCTTTCGGCAACATCCCGATTTTTGTCAACGCCCTCAAGGGCGTGGCGCCCGAGCGGCGCATGCGGGTCATCCTGCGCGAGGTGCTGATCGCCTTCCTGCTGCTGCTGTCCTTCATGTTCGTCGGCGATGCTTTCCTGCACCTGATGAACCTGAGCGAGCTGTCGCTGCAGATCGCCGGCTCGGTGGTGATGTTCCTGATCGCGCTGCGCATGATCTTTCCGCCGCCGCCTTCAGACGCCCCACCGATGCAGGGCGAGCCGCTGATCGTGCCGCTGGCGATTCCGGCGCTGGCCGGGCCGTCGGCGCTGGCCACGGTGATGCTGCTGGTGTCGCAGGCGCCGGCGCGGCGGCTGGAGTGGGTGGCAGCGCTGTGCGTGACGATGACGGTCTGCGCCGTCATTCTGGTGCTGTCCGAGCGCATCCAGCGCCTGGCCGGGGACCGCGTGATGATGGCCTTCGAGCGCCTGATGGGCCTGATCCTGGTGGCGATTGCGGTGGAGATGTTCCTGCGCGGCATTCGCGTGTTCGTCACGCAGATCGGCGCGGCGGGCTGATCGCCTTCCCTGGCTCCTCAGCGCGCGGCAACGACCTTCTGGTCGATCGCGCCAAACAGCGACTGGCCATCCTTGCCCTTGACCTCGATGCGGATGGTGTCGCCGAACTTCATGAAGCCGGTCTTGGGCTGGCCGTCTTCAATGGTCTCGATGGCGCGCTTCTCGGCAATACAGCTGTAGCCGTGGCTCCAGTCCTTGTTGCTCACCGTGCCGGAGCCCACCACGCTGCCGGCGCGCACGTTGCGCGTCTTGCACAGGTGGGCAATCAGCTGGCCGAAAGAAAACGTCATCTCGGGGCCGGCCTCGCACATGCCGACCTTGCGGCCGTTCCAGGTGCTCTGCAGCGTCAGGTGAAGCCGCCCGCCCGTCCACGCATCGCCAGCTTCGTCTGGCGTCACCGCGACCGGGCTGAAGGCGGTGGCCGGCTTGCTCTGCACAAAGCCGAAGCCCTTGCCCAGCTCGCCGGGAATCAGGTGGCGCAATGACACATCGTTGGCCAGCATCAACAGGCGAATGCCGTCGAGCGCCTGCGCCGGGCTGGCGCCCATGGGCACGTCGCCAGTGATCACTGCCACCTCGGACTCGAAATCGATGCCCCAGGCTTCGTCGGCCGCGACGATGTCATCACACGGCCCCATGAAGTCGTCGCTGCCGCCCTGGTACATCAGCGGGTCGGTGTAGAAGCTCTCGGGCACTTCGGCGTTGCGCGCCTTGCGCACCAGCTCCACATGGTTGATGAAGGCGGAGCCATCGGCCCACTGGTAAGCACGGGGCAGCGGCGCCATGCACCGCACCGGCTCGAAGGGGAAGGCATGCCGTGCCTTGCCCTGGTTCAGCGTTTCATAGAGGTCCTGCAGCTGGGGCGACAGGAAGTTCCAGTCGTCCAGCACCTGCTGCAGCTTGCCGGCGATGCCGGTGGCGTAGTGGGCGGTGGACAGGTCGCGCGACACCACCACGAGCTGGCCGTCGCGCGAGGAGTCTTTGTAGGTGGCTAGTTTCATCGGTATCCTGAAGAGAGGGCTGGGCGCCTGCACCCATTGTGCCGCGCCCGTGCGGAGCGGCGGGTTACGATGATCGCCGGATGCCGCCGCCGTGCGTCACCCGAAATTCTAGTCAGGCCCATGAACGCCACACTCTCTTTGCCAATGCCCAGCCACCGCGCCAAGGCTGGCCCGCCCTGGCCGACCCTGGCCTGGCTGGCGGCAGCCGTGCTGCTGGCGCACACGCTGGTGCTGCAGACAACGCCCTCCCGGATCGGGCCGGCGCTGGACCCGGACAAGCCGCCGGCCAAGGCTTTCGTGACGCGCCGCATCGTCCTGCCGCCCGTCGAGGCAGCAGCGCCGGCCATCGCCCCATTGCCCCCGGCACGACCGCAGGCGGCAGCCCGCAAACAACCGCCAAGCGTGGCTCCGGAGGCGGCGGCTCCCGAAACCCCTGCCGCCCCAGGCGCCGAATCCCCCAGCGCAGCCGCCACGGAAGGTGTTGCCGAGCCGGCTGCCGATGCCGGCGCGACCGCCGCACGCGCCGCCGCCAGCGCCCCGGTGCCACCCGTGGCCTCGGCGGCACCCACCGGCCCGCTGCAAACGCCCGTCACCGCCATGAGCCTGCCGCCCAGCGTTCAGCTGGCTTATGCCATGACTGGTCAGGCCAAAGGCCTGAGCTACCATGCCAATGCAACCCTGGCCTGGAACACCTCGGGCAGCCAGTACGACGCGCGGATGACGGTGAGCGCGCTGTTCCTGGGCTCGCGCAGCATGGCCAGCACCGGCCAGGTCGGCACAGAAGGCCTCGCACCGACGCGCTTTTCAGACAAATCGCGCACCGAAGTCGCCGCCCACTTCGAGCCCGACAAAGGGCAGATTACTTTCAGCGCCAACACGCCCAGCGCGCCGTGGGCCAAGGGCGCGCAGGACCGCGTCAGCGTTTTCATGCAACTGGGTGGGATGTTGGCCGGCAATCCGGCCGCCTTTCCGGTCGGCAGCACCATCTCCCTCTACACCGTGGGGCCGAGGGAAGCCGAAACCTGGACATTTGTGGTCGAGGCGGCAGAGACGCTGCAGCTTCCGTATGGCGAATTGGCAACGCTCCGGCTCAGCCGGCAGCCGCGGCGCGAATTCGACCAGAAAGTGGAGATCTGGTACGCCCCCTCGCTGGCTTATCTGCCGGTGCGCAACCGCATCACCCAGCCGAACGGGGATTTCATCGACCAGCAGCTCGATGGCCTGAAACGGCCCTGAACCCAGGCTGGCAGGAGTCTGAGCCAGGTTCCCGGGGGGGTGTGTAAAGCTGCCGCACACTTCTTTACCGCCCATCTGCAAATTCACGGTCAACCCTGTCCTCTTGAAACCTGGCACACACGTTGCTAAGTAATGGAAACCTATCCAACGGACAACACCATGCACATGCTTTACGACTCGGAGTCCTTCGTCGTGGTCCAGATCCATGCCAACGCGGCAGAAGAGTCCGCGCCGGCACCGGTGGCACCGCAGTTGGCACTGTACGGGTTCGAGATCGTCGACAAGCGCTCCGGCAAAGAGGTGTACCTGGACGGCTCATGGGCCGAGATGTTCCAGCAGCGCCTGAGCGAATGGGCGCAGAACACCCCCACGCAAGAGGAAATCGAGGACACGCTGGAAGGCTACAGTGGGCTGGCGAATACGCCGGTCTCGTTGCATTAAAAGGGCCCCCACGGTCGCTCACTGCGTGTAGCTCCCTGCCCCCCGAGGGGGCCGCCCGCCTGTGGCCCGGCTAAGCCGGTTCCACGGCTCGTGCTGGTGAAGAAAACGACTCCCGCGGTTGCCCACTGAATGCCGTTCGCCTTGAGCCTGTCGCAGGGCTTCGACAGGCTCAGGGCGAACGATGATCCGTCTGGCGCTCGTTCAGTTCTGATTCGCCGGCGTCTTTGCCATGGAGCCACCGATACGCCGGCTCCACCAGCAGCAGCACCGCCGCCAGCCGTGTGACGTGAAACGCCGTCACCACCGGCACACCGAGCTGCAGCACCTTGGCGGTGATCGACATCTCGGCGATGCCGCCGGGCGAGGTACCGAGCAGCAGGGTGGCCCAGTGCAGGTCGGCAAAGCGTCCCACCACCACCGCAAAGCCCGCGCACAACAGGATCATGGCCACTGTGGCCACGGCCACCGACCCCAGCCAGCGCGGCGCCATGTGGGCAAAGCCCGGCGTGAAACGCACCCCGAGGCTGATGCCGATCACCAGTTGCGCCGCATTGCTCAGCCACTGCGGAATGGCCGACAGCGTCACGCCGCAGGCTGTCACCACCAGCGACACGGCCAGCGCACCAATGAACCAGGGGTTGGTGCGCTTGAGGCTCACCATCGTCCAGCAGCCCAGGCCCGTCAGCAGCGCCAGCAAGGCCAGGCCCGGCCACTGCACCACGCGGGCGCCGGGCAGGGTGGTGTCGAGCCCGTGCAGGCCGGCCCACTGGAAACCGAAAGGAATGATCAGCGTCACCAGCAGCACGCGCAGGCTGTGCGCCGAGGCCACCAGGTCGGTCTGCGCGCCGTAACGCTCACCGATCATGGTCATTTCCGAAGCCGCGCCGATCGGGGTGGAAAAGTACGTGGTGATGCGCGTCAGGCCCTTCACGTGCAATGGCCCGGGGCCATGGTGCACACGGTACAGCCAGACGCCGAAAAGCAGCCCCATCAGCAAGGCCCACACGATGTTCAGCGCCACGGCCCACCACAGCCCGGTGATCAGCCCGACCACCTGGGGCGTGAAGTACAGGCCCAGTGCACAGCCAATCGTCCATTGCCCGGTGTTGCGCAGCGGCGTCCAGCTTTCGGTCGGCCCGCCCAGCATGGACATGGTGGCGGTCGCCAGCAACGGACCGATCATCCACGGCAGCGGGGTGTGCAGCGCCAGGCACAGCGCGGCGGCAGCCCAGGCCAGCCCCAGCGTGAAGACCACCCGGGAAGCCGCCCCGGAAAAGACGCGCGCGAGCAGTCGGGACAGACGTGACGAAGGGGGCAGACGGGGTGAAGGCAGGGAAGACATGGCGCAAAAAAACGAGGCAGTAAGGGCAGCAGCCTGGCATGGCGGCAGCATCGGGCCGATGAAACCGATGCTGACACGCGGGCATGTTGAAAGCCTTAGTATCCATGCATGCGCCTGTCCCTGCCGCCCCTGCTGACCCGCCGCCGCGCCGCCTCGGCCTGCGCCGCCGGCCTGATCGCCCTGGCGGCCTCGCTGACCGGGTGCGCCAGCCGACCCGAGGCGCCCATCCTGGAGCAACCCGCCGGCACGCTGGCCAGCGAGACTGCCGCCAGACTGGACGCGGTGCTGCCTGCCGATGTGCTGCTGCTCGGCGAGCAGCACGATGTGGCGGCCCACCACCAGATCGGGCAGCAGGTGGTGGCCTTGCTGGCCACGCGCGGGCTGCTGGCCGCCGTGGCGCTGGAGATGGCCGATTCGGGCGTCAGCACCGCGGCCCTGAAACCCAGCGCCACCGAGCAGCAGGTGCGCAACGCGCTGAAATGGGCTGAGAGCGCCTGGCCCTGGGCGGACTACGGCCCGGCCATCATGACAGCGGTTCGGGCCGAAGTGCCGGTGGTGGGCGCCAACCTGCCGCGCGAACAGATGCGCAGCAGCATGTCAGACGCCCAGCTGGACGGCAAGCTGCCCGGTCCGGCCCTCAAGGCACAGCAGCAGGGCATCCGCATCGGCCACTGCGGCCTGCTGCCTGAAAGCCAGATCACGCCGATGACACGCATCCAGATTTCCCGGGACATCACCATGGCCCACACCCTCCACCAGGCCAGCATGGCCGGCAAGGTGGTGCTGCTGCTGGCAGGCCATGGCCATGTGGACCGGCAACTGGGCGTGCCGCAGCATTTGCCGATCGACCTGAAGGTCAAGGCGATTCATCTGCGCGCAGGCGAGGCGCAGACCGGCGACAAGGCCGAGGCGTTCGACGGGGTGTGGTCGACGCCGGCCGTGTCGCCGGTGGATTACTGCGCGCAGCTCCAGCAGCAGCTCGCACCGGGCACCGCTGCCCCGAGCGGTGTCATGGGCCAGTAGCGTCAGGCGTTCTTGCGGATCGAGTCGGCCACCACGCTGGCGATGCGCTCGATGTGCTCTTTTTCCACGATGTAGGGCGGACAGATCACAAGGTTGTCTGCCGCGGGGCGCACCAGCACGCCGTGGTGGAAGCAGTCCATGAAGATGTCGTAGGCACGCTTGCCCGGGGCGCCGGCAATCGGCGCCAGTTCCACGGCACCAGCCAGCCCCAGGCTGCGGATGCCGATCACGTTGGGCAGGCCCTTGAAGCTGCTGTGCATCGCGTCGCCCAGCACCTTGCCCATGGTGCCGGCGCGCTCGAAGAGCTTGTCCTGCTGGAACAGCGTGAGGGTGGCGATGGCGGCAGCGCAGGCCACCGGATGGCCGGAGTAGGTGTAGCCGTGGAAGAACTCGACCGCATGCTCCGGGCTGCCGGCGTGCGCGTTCATCATGCTGTCGTAGATGCGGTCCGAGCAGATCACGCCGCCCAACGGAATGACGCCGTTGGTCACGCACTTGGCGAAGTTCAGCATGTCGGGCACCACGCCGTAGTAGTCGGCGCCGAAGTTGGTGCCCATGCGGCCAAAGCCGGTGATGACCTCGTCGAAGATCAGCAGGATGCCGTGCTTGTCACAGATCTCGCGCAGGCGCTTCAGATAGCCCTTGGGCGGCAGGTACCAGCCGGCGCTGCCCGCCACCGGCTCCACAATGACAGCGGCCACATTGCTCGGGTCGTGCAGCGGCAGGATGCGGTTTTCCAGCTCCAGCAGGATGTCTTCCTGCCACTCGGGCTGCACGCCATTGATGTAGGCGTGGTTGACCGGGTCGTGGATGAAGCGCATGTGGTCCACCCGCGGCAGCAGCGCCGTACCGTACGCCTTGCGGTTGGCGGGAATGCCGCCCACGCTCATGCCGCCGAAACCCACGCCGTGGTAGCCCCGCTCGCGGCCGATGAAGACATTGCGGTGGCCTTCGCCGCGGGCGCGGTGGTAGGCCAGCGCCACCTTCAGCGAGGTGTCGGCTGCCTCGGAGCCCGAGTTGCAGAACAGGACCTTGTTCAGGTCGCCCGGGGCCATCGCGGCGATCATGTCAGCCGCGATGAACGCCTTGTCGTTGCTGGCCTGGAAGGCGGTGGCGTAGTCCAGCGTGTCCAGCTGCAGCTTGATGGCCTCGTTGATGGGCTTGCGGTTATGCCCTGCGCCCACGCACCACAGGCTGGAGATGCCGTCGAGCACCTGGCGCCCGTCGTGGGTGGTGAAGTGCATGCCGTCGGCCGCCACAAAGACGCGCGGGTCCTTCTTGAAGCTGCGGTTGGGGGTGAAGGGGAGCCACTGGTGCTCCATGTTGAAATCCTGATAGGCCATGACGGACTCCTCGGTCGAAAAAAGCGGGATGGGGTGGGCAGGGCAAAGGCAAAGACGCTGGCACAGGTTCCTTGACCGGGCATTTCTGCATTCTGGCACTCTTGCGCAGGTCGTGCAGCAACCCGTCGCCCGGCAGGGGGCACCTCCTGCGACAATTCACCCCTTATGAATCACGCTTATATCCTCACCCTGTCCTGCCCGGACCGCCGGGGCATCGTGCACGCGGTGTCGGGGTTTCTGTTCCAGAACGGCGGCAACATCGAAGAAGCCGCCCAGTACAACGACCCGGACACCGGTCTTTTCTTCATGCGCGTGCGCTTTGCCTGCGACCAGCTCAGCCATGGTGAACTGCAGGCCCAATTGGCCACTTTCGCCGCGCCCTTCCAGATGGACTGGAAGCTGCATGCCACCGCCCAGCCCATGCGCACCGTCATCCTGGTCAGCAAGGAAGGGCATTGCCTCAACGACCTGCTGTTTCGCTGCAAGTCGGGCCTGCTACCGCTGGACATCCGGGCCATCGTCTCCAACCACCGCGAGTTCTACCAGTTGGCGGCCAGCTACAACATCCCCTTCCATCACCTGCCGGTCACCGCAGCCACCAAGGCGCAGGTCGAGGCGCGGCAACTGGAAATCATCGAGACCGAAGGCGCCGAGCTGGTGGTGCTGGCCCGCTACATGCAGATTCTTTCCAATGCGCTGTGCGGCAAGCTGGCGGGCCGTGCCATCAACATCCACCACTCCTTCCTGCCCAGCTTCAAGGGCGCCAAGCCCTACTACCAGGCGCATGACCGCGGCGTGAAGCTGATCGGCGCCACCGCCCACTATGTGACGGGCGACCTGGACGAAGGCCCCATCATCGAGCAGGACGTGGCCCGCGCCGACCACAGCAAGACCGTGGACGACCTGACCGCCATGGGCCGCGACACCGAGAGCCAGGTGCTGGCCCGCGCCGTGAAGTGGCACAGCGAGCACCGCGTGCTGCTCAACGGCCACAAGACGGTGATCTTCAAGTAGGCTCCAGCGAAAGCATGCCCTCTTGAATTTATACCCATGCGGCATATACTCGAATATATACCGTCAAGGTGTATTCAATGAAGCCACGCCCTCCACCCTCGATTGACTGGCACTTCGCCCGCCCCGCGCTGGCGGCGACCTACCTGGATACCTTGCTGCTGCAAGGCGTGCGCCGGCTGGCTTTTTTTGGCCGGCGGCGCATTGGCAAAACGCAATTCCTGCTGCGCGACCTGCTTCCCGCCGCCACCGCGCGGGGCGCAGCCACCCTTTACGCTTCGCTGTGGGAATTCAAGGACAAGCCGCACCTGAGCATCACCCAGGCGCTGGCCCGGGCCACGCCCGGCTCCGGTGGTTCCACCTTCAAAGGCCGTCTTCAGCTCAGCCTGCCCGACATCGCCGAGGCAGAGCTTGAAGTGGAGAGGGCCGCCAGGCCCCAGGCCGCCTCGCCGGAGGAGCTGGCACAACTGACTGCCGCCTGGCGCAACTGGCTGGGGACGCTGAAGAGCAAACCCGCACTGGTGGTTTTCGACGAGATACAGCACCTCGCCACCTCGGCCCGCTTTGCCACCTTTGCGGCCACCTTGCGCACCCTGCTGGACATGGCGCCGCCCAAGGTGCATGTCGTGTTCACCGGGTCCTCGCATGCCGACCTGCAGCGCCTGTTCACCAGCAACAAGGCGCCCTTTTTCCAGTTCGCCGACATCCTGCAGTTCCAGCCGATGAGCCACGACTTCGTAGCGCATCTCGAAGGCATCTTCCACCAGATCACCGGCTTGCGGCTGCCGGCCGGCGATCTGGGCCGGTTGTTCGAACTCACCGGGCGCAATGCCCACCTGCTGACCGGCCTGACGCAAAGGCTGATCATCTTCAGGACGACCGACGTCAAGGCCATGTGGGGCGAGATTTCGGAAAGCATGATCGGCCCGGACGGCTGGTGCGAGCAGCAATGGAATGCCCTGGGAGCCCCCGACCAGACGGTTTATCTGCAGTTACTGCACGACCAGGAACCGTTCTCGGAGGGTTCCCTGCAGGTCTATCAGGACGGCGGCTTCTCACGCGCCACGGCGCAAAAGGCGCTCGTGCGGCTGGAAAACAAGGGCCTGATCTCGCGGCTGGGCCACGGCCAGTACCTGCGTGAAGTCCCGATGATGGACGAATGGCTGCGCCATCAGGGCCTGGCCCTCGGCACCCCATGACCGCACGCATCCCGCCCATCCAGTGCCTGCTCACGTTCGAAGCGCTGGCCCGCCTGCGCAGCGCCACGCAGGCTGCCGAGGAGCTGTGCGTCACGCCCAGTGCCGTGAGCCACCGCGTCAAGCAGCTCGAGCAGATCATCGGCACCAAGCTGTTTGGCCGGGCTGATTTTTCGCTCACCACCGAAGGCAGCGAGTACCTGGCGCATGTGCGTGAGGGCCTCGCCACGCTGCAGAAGTTTCCGGGGGCGGCCGGCCAGAGCGGCACACCCGGCAAGCGCAAGCTGCGCCTGGCGGTCACGCCGACCTTTGCGCGCTCGCTGCTGATTCCCCGGCTGCGCCAGTTCACCGAGGCCTACCCGGAGATCGACCTCACGCTGCAGGTCTCCATTCCGCTGCTGGATGTGGTCGCAGAGGATGCCGACCTGATCGTGCGCTTCGGCACTGGCCGCTATGCCGACATGGAGCATGTCTGCATCAGCCGCGACGACGTCACGCCGCTGGCCTCGCCCGCCTTTGTGCGGGAGCATGGGCCGTTCGAGACCGCCGAGGACCTGGAGGGCGAAAGCCTGCTGCGCTCCCCGCTGGAGCCCTGGCGCACCTGGTTTGCCGCGCATCAGCTGGACTGGCCCGAACCGGTGGACGGCTCGCAGTTCAACGACATCGGCCTGATGTGCGATGCCGCCGCCGCCGGCATGGGCATTGCCCTGATCCGTCTGAAGCTGGGCGCGCCCTGGCTGGAAAACGGCTCCCTGGTGCGCCTGGGCAGCAATGCGGTGTTCGGCGAGAACACCCCCAGCCCGCACGCGCACTACCTGTGCTGGCGCACCGGCACCATGGACCGCTGGGAATGCGCAGCCTTTGCCGACTGGCTGCGCAAAAGCCTCGGCTGAGCCGGCGCCTGGCCTGAGCGGACCGGGCATTTCACGTGGCGCATTAAATTTCTTCAACCGGGGGCGGCCGGCTTGGACTACAGTTTGAGTTCATCGCAGGACACCCCATGAACGCACCCGTCTCCCCCCTTCAGCAACAAGCCCTGGCACAGCAGGAGCGGGCTGCGCGCCTGGCCCAGGTCACCCAGGCCCTGCTGGCCGTGCTGCCCGCCCACGCCCTGCTCTGGCAAAAGGAAGACACCACGCCCTACGAGTGCGATGGCCTGACCGCCTACCGCCAGCGCCCGCTCGCTGTGGCGCTACCGGAAACCTATGAACAGGTGCAGGCCGTGCTCAAGACCTGCCATGCGCTGGATGTGCCGGTGGTGGCGCGTGGTGCCGGCACAGGTCTGAGTGGCGGCGCGATGCCGCACCAGCTGGGTGTGACGCTGTCGCTCGCCAAATTCAACCAGATCCTGAAGGTCGACCCGGTCAGCCGAACCGCCCTGGTGCAGGGCGGCGTGCGCAACCTCGCCATCTCGGAAGCTGCGGCGCCGCATGGCCTCTATTACGCACCCGACCCGTCCAGCCAGATCGCCTGCACCATAGGCGGCAACGTGGCCGAGAACTCGGGCGGTGTGCACTGCCTCAAGTACGGCCTCACGGTGCACAACGTGCTCAAGGTCAAGGGCTTCACCATTGAAGGCGATGCGGTCGAGTTTGGCAGCGAGGCGCTGGACGCCTCGGGCTACGACCTGCTGAGCATCATCATCGGCAGCGAAGGCATGCTGGCCGTGACCACCGAGGTCACCGTCAAGCTGGTGCCCAAGCCACAACTGGCGCGCTGCATCATGGCCAGCTTCGACGACCTGCGCAAGGCCGGCGACGCCGTGGCGGCAGTGATTGCCGCCGGCATCATTCCCGCCGGGCTGGAGATGATGGACAAGCCGATGACGGCCGCCGTGGAAGACTTTGTGCACGCCGGCTACGACCTGGATGCAGCAGCGATTTTGCTGTGCGAGAGCGACGGCACGCCCGAAGAAGTTGAAGAAGAAATCGGCCGCATGAGCGAGGTACTGACGCGCTGCGGCGCCACGGCCATTGCCGTGAGCCAGAGCGAGGCCGAGCGCCTTCGCTTCTGGAGCGGCCGCAAGAACGCTTTCCCCGCCTCGGGCCGCATCAGCCCCGACTACATGTGCATGGACTCCACCATTCCGCGCAAGCGCCTGGCCGATATCCTGCTGGCGATTGCCGAGATGGAAAAGAAATACCAGCTGCGCTGCGCCAATGTGTTCCACGCGGGTGACGGCAACCTGCACCCGCTGATCCTGTTCGATGCCAACGACCCCGACCAGTTGCACCGCTGCGAGCTG
This sequence comes from uncultured Polaromonas sp., assembly GCA_966112355.1. GTDB lineage: Bacteria > Pseudomonadota > Gammaproteobacteria > Burkholderiales > Burkholderiaceae_C > Polaromonas. The sequence goes on along the minus strand of CBHWCZ010000007.1, from coordinate 98,824 downwards.
TTCGGCGCCGACATTCTGGAAACCAGCGTGGCCATGGGCGGCACGGTCACTGGCGAGCATGGCGTGGGTGTGGAAAAACTCAACTCCATGTGCGTGCAGTTCTCGGCAGAAGAAAACGAGCAGATGTTCGGCGTGAAGCGCGCCTTCGACAGCAAGGGCCTGCTGAACCCGGGCAAGGTGATTCCGACGCTGAACCGCTGCGCCGAATACGGCAAGATGCTGGTGCGCGGCGGGCAAATCAGTCACCCCGACTTGCCACGGTATTGAATGGCCCCCACGCTTGTCGCTACGCGTACTGCGCTTCCCCCCGAGAGGGTGCGTTTTTCCTTGGGGCGGCCCTGCAGAAAAACCATGGCCCTCACGCTCGTCGCTTCGCATCGGCCTGACTGAACCATGCAGGGACTGCGCGGACTGGCCTGGCTGCTGGCCTTGCAATCTGCCGGCGAACTGCTCGCGCGCGGCTTGCATCTGCCGCTGCCCGGGCCGGTGATCGGCATGATGCTGCTGCTCTGTGCGCTGCGCTGGCCCGTGGTGCGCGAACCGGTCTCGGTCGCTGCCAACTTCCTGCTGTCGCACCTTTCGTTACTCTTTGTGCCCGTGGGGGTGGGCGTGATGACCCATCTTTCGCTGGTTGCGCGCTACGGCCTGCAGATGCTGGCGGTGGTGGTGCTCTCCACCCTGGTGGGTTTGCTGGTCACCGTGGTCACCCTGAATGCCCTGCAGAGACGAAAAATGCCGCACCGGGACGATGCGCCGAAAGGAGCGCCCGGTGCCTAAATTCGTCGAGCTCTGGGTCTATCTCTCGGCCACGCCGCTGTTTGGCCTGACGGCCACGCTGGTCGTCTATGTGCTGGCGCAAGCGGCCTATGCCCGGGTGAACCAGGCGCCGTGGGCCAACCCGGTCTTGTGGACGGTGATTGTTCTGGCAGGCGCGCTGCTGCTGACGGGCGTGCCTTACCCCACCTATTTCTCAGGCGCCCAATTCATCCACTTCCTGCTCGGCCCCGCCGTCGTGTCGCTCGGCTGGCCGCTGTGGCAGCGGCGCGAGGAGTTGCGGGAGCGTTGGGGCAGCCTGCTGGTGGCGGCGCTCGCAGGCGGCATCAGTGCCGGCGGCAGCGCCTTGCTGCTGGGATGGGCCTTCGGCTTGCCGCAGGAGGTCACGCTCTCGCTGGCGCCCAAGTCGGTCACAGCACCGGTGGCCATGGGCATTGCGGAACAAATTGGCGGCATTCCGGCGCTGGCCGCGGTGTTTGCGGTGATGACGGGCCTGGTCGGCGCGCTGTGCGGCAAATACCTGTTTGACGCGCTGCGCATCCCCACCGATGCAGTCGGCTGGGCGGCCCGCGGATTTGCACTGGGCACTGCCGCACACGGCATTGGCGCTGCGCGTGCCATGCAGGTCAATGCCGACGCAGGCGCCTATGCCGGGCTGGCACTGGGCCTGCAGGTGGTGCTGGCCGCCGTGCTGATTCCGCTGGTGTTCAGACTGCTCTGACGAGCGCAGGGCAGACCGTCCGGATCACACCGCCTGGAGCCCGGGTTTGGCAGGCGCCACCGGTTTGACCGCGGCACCCAGCGCACCGAAGAGGATCTCGCCCGAGAGCTGGCCGCCCTCTTCGATGACCAGCTTGCCGTAGCGGATCACGCCCGTCACCTTGCCGGTGGAATAGATCACCAGCTTCTGGCGCACCGTGAGGTTGCCGCTGAACTCGCCGCGGATTTCAGCGACGTCGATTTCGGCCGAACCCTTGAACGCGCCCTGCTCCGCGATCTGGATCACGCGCGAGTCCATCGTCGCCTCGACCAGGCCTTCGACCACCAGCGTGTCGCAGTCGGTGATCTCCACGCCCTTGAGCTTGATGTTGGGGCCCACCGTCAGCTTGCTGCCACCCTCACGGGCCGGTGCCGTCGTGGCGGCAGGCACAGGATCAACAGGCGCTTTCGCGGCATTCTGCGAGGCATTGGCGCTGCCGGAAGAGTTCACATTGCCATTTGCGCTTCCATAGGGGCTGGCCGCGCCAGTGCGCAGGGCGTTCGGGGTCTCGTTCTCTCGCTTGCCAAAAAACGGTGTTGCCATGTGACTTCCTTCAAAAAAGAACGCATGGTAAGTCTGCATCTGCGCAAAAGATTCCCGTCGATGCAAGAGAGGTAACGAAATTAATTCTTACATTCGCTCGCCGATTCGTCCGGCACTCAGGTGGTGGCGTCCATCGGCGCGTCGCTCACGGCCCACGAATAAAGCGCCACGAACACCAGCGCGTCGAACACCGCCCCCAGGCAGATGTAGAGCACCGGCATGAAGAGCACCGACAGGTGCTGCATGATGAAGGCCTGCATCAGCACCTGGTGCGGCACCATGAGTGTGAAGAAGCCGAGGATCAGTGCCGTGTGAAACAGCTTGATGAGCAGGTTCTGGTTGAGGATGTAGTAGCCCACCGCCAGCATCACCGGCGTGGAGACCATGACCACATAGCCGATGGTCATCAGCTCCTCGCTGTGCCGCCCGATGCTGTACGGAAACGCCGTGGGCCACAACCAGAAAAACGCCACCGTGATGAGCTGGAGCACCGCCACAATCCGCACCGGGTATTTGAGGGGCAGCCTGGCATGGGTCATGCGCGAGGACACGGCCAGGGCCAGCAGCATCAGCACCGCAGTGACCACCAGCGTGATCTTTCCCGGCAGCACATGGGTTTGCGCGCCGTCCGAGAGGTTCAGCCCGTACTGGCCGGACGCGTTGATGCGCGTGGACAGGCTGAAGGGCAAGTCCAGCCCGCTGGACCAGAACAGGATGCAGTCGCGCCAGAAGTCGAAGATCAGCGGCTTGCCCCAGATCAGCAGTCCGCACAGCAGCAAGGGCAGCACAATCGCCTGCGCCAGCAGAAAAGGCGTGACACGCAGCGGCGTGATGGAGCGGTGCGGCCGCACCGTGACCATCTCGCCACGGGCCTTGCGGGCGGCCGCAAAAGCAGCGTGGAAGATGCGGTCATGCTCGCGGGCCTGAGCCGAAACAGAATGTGCCGGAGTGTTCATGGCAGACCTCAGAACGAGTGGAAGATGCCAACCGTGATGCCGCTGCGGCGGTAGGACGGATTGGTGTAGCGGTTGGCGGCCAGCAGCAGGCCGGTGCGCGGGTTCAGCCAGTGGCGCCACGACAGGCTGGCCTCATGGCTCTTGAAGTTCACCAGCTGGGTGTTGGCGGCAATGGACTGGTAGCCCTCGCCGCCCCAGCCGTAGCGCGCAGTGACCAGGTCCTGCTTGTCGCGCCCGTAGGTGAGCGCCACAAACTGCTGCTGGGTGTTCACACCGCCCGGGTTGCTGTGGTTGAGGCGCACGCCGCCCTCGACCACCCAGGGGGCTTCGAAGTAGTAGGCCACGCCCAGCGACAGGCTCTTGTCGGTGTGGCCGTCCGGCGCGTCGTAATAGCCCACACCCACCGACGCGACCAGGCGGCGGTCGGCCAGCAGCTTGCGGTACAGCGTCGCATCGGCGCGCCAGCGCGGCAGGTAGAAAGCGCCGTCGCCGGCACCCAGGGCGACCGAACCGTACCAGTCTTCATTGAAGGTGTAGGTGTCGCTCACACCGAGGAAGGTGCCGTCCTGGTTGAAGCGGCGGTTCTGCGACACCTCGCCTTGCAGCAAGTGCGGGCCCACGCCGTACGCGCCGCGCAGGGTGACCTCGCGCCAGTTGCCGAGGCCCGGACTGAGCCGCTGCGCGCCGACACTCAGCTCCAGGCTGCGGACCTCGCCTTCGGCCGGCAGCACGGGCGGCTCGGTGACGGCAACGTCGGCTGTCTGCGCGATGGTTTGTGCCCCCGCTGCGGGCGCAATGGCCGCGAGGGCCACCAGGGTGACGGGGGCCAGTGCTGCCCACAAGGGTTTGTTGAACATGATGAAACTTCCTCTTGAAATGGCGTGGGCTGGCACTGCGTTCATGCGCAGGCCGCCTCCCGGGCGGCGGGCTTGATGCCCCGCCCCGTGAGAATCTGTTGTGCCGCTTCGTCGGTCACCGACCAGCGCGGTGAATGCCGCAGCGGCGCCGCGTCACGCAGCCAGCAGCGGGCACTGGCCGTGTCCTTCTGGTTCAGCGCCAGCACCGCCAGCAAACCCCAGGGGTAATCGGTCTCGCTCTGCTTGAGCCATTCCGCGCGGTGCGCGCTCATCCAGTGGCGGTAATAGGCAGGCGCTGGCTCGGGCAAGTCGGTGTAGCCGACCAGCAGCGGAAATATCTGCGCCACATGGTCGGGATAGAAGGCCGGTTTCTGCGACCGCTGCTCCAGCTGGGTGGAGACCAGGAAACGCTTGTCAACCGGCTCCCAGAAGGTGGCGTGAATCGCCTTGGCGAGTTGCGCCGCTTCCGCGGCCGCCTCCGGGCGCTTCAGATGGCTCTTGAGTGACCAGACTTCCAGGTTGTCCATGAAGAGACCGTGCAGGTAGACCGGCGAGACCATGTAAATGCCGCGCGAAGGTTGCAGCAGATGGTCCAGCGAAGCCTTGGCGATCTGGTAGCTTTTGGCCCACGCCGCGTTCTTGCGCAGCGTGGTCGGCATGGTCTCCAGCAGCTTCATCCAGATGGCCAGCAAGGAGTCGTCGGCATCGGCTGTCTTGCAGGACACCCAGTTGGTGCCGCCGCTGCGGCAGAAGCGGTCGAAGGTGCCATCGGGTTTCTGGTGTGGCATCAGCCAGTTCACGAATTTTTCGGCCGGCACTGACACATCCATGCCGTTCTCGTGCGCCAGCAGCAGGGCCTGCATCGCAAAGTAGGGGTCGGTGGAGTCCCCGTTGTGCAGCACCGTGATGGCGCCGCTGCTGTCGAGGTAGCCCGTCAGGTCCAGCCTGGGGGCGGTGTCAGCCAGCACGGTCAGGGCCACCAACGCCGTCAGTGCACCTGCGGAGACCAGTTGCCGGAACTTCATGCGGACTTGACCATGCCGATCTCGTGGGCCCAGACCGCACCGTGCACAACCACGCCGTCTTCCACAATCACATTCAGGCCGCTCACCGTGGTCTGCGCCTCGGGCGAGCCAATGAGGGCGTTGGCGCCGACCAGGATGTCGCTCTCGGAAATGACCGGCCCCGACGCCTGTGCGTTGGGAAAGATGTAGATCCGCTTTTCACACGTGATCGCCCCCATGACCGCCGCGCGGTGGCCCAGGCTCACCCCGTCCCGCGCCTTGATGTCGCCGAACACCGTCGTTGCGGCGCCTATGGTCAGAAAGCCCGTCACCACCAGCGAGCCGCGGTAGATTCGCGCGGCAGGCAAGGCGCAATCACCCCGGATCATGTAGAGCAAAGGAGTCTGCTGGATCGCGCCCGGCAGGTCGGCATAGCTTTCCGGCGTCTGCTCGGTCCCGGTGGGCGGCAACACCCGGCTGGTGCGCTGCCCGAAACGCAGCAGGGGCGCGCTCAGGCGTTCGAACCAGGCATCGGTGTCGAGCTCGATGGCCTGCCCCGCAGAAATACGGCGAAGCGCCACGCTGCCCTTGCCCATCTTCAGGACGCCGTCGGCATGGGCCCAGTCGGCCACCCGGCTGGCAGCGCCCAGCGCAATGTCACCTGTCGCGTAAAGCGCCGTGAGCGAGGAGTCCCCGCCCGCCTGGAAATCACCATCGACATACACCGGCTGGGTGGTACGCACCGCCTTGGAGGTCTCGACATTGCCCAGCGCCATCAGGCGGCGCTTGAGCTGGCTCCAGTCAATGGCCGGCTCCAGGCCGTCGACCAGCTGGAAGTCCTCATGGCCTGTCGCCGGTCCGAGGCCCTGGTGGGCCGCAACGTCCCCACGCAGTCGCCGCGCAAAGTGGTCAATGTCGCTGGTGTAGTTGGCCGACACCGGCAGGGCGGTAATGTCCGTCGGCCAGAGCCACTCGCGGAATGCAGGCACAAAGGGCAAGGTCAGGATCAGGAAACACACCGCGAAAAACGCGATATAGATCAGGTAGTTGCTGCTGTTCATTTCGTCGCCTCCCCGCGATAGCGGATGGTTTTGTCCCAGACCATCTCGCGGCTCAGCACGCGGTCGAGCACCAGACTCCAGACGGCGCCGGAGATGGCGAACAGACTGACCAGGAAGCCCAGCAGGTTGAAGGGCAGCAGGCGCAGACGGCGGCGGTTGCCGTCGATCAGCACGGCAATCACGATCTCGAAGAAGGCCGCGAAGTTGCCCAGCGTGCCGTAGGCCATCAGCGCAAACACCGGGATCAGTGTGGACAGCAGCGACCCGGCATTGAGGAAATAGAGGCCAAGCGCGAGCAACCAGCCGGTCAGCATGACCAGCGGGATCACGAACACAAACAGCAGCAGCAGCCCGTCGACGCGTTGCGCCAACGTGAGGTAAGGGCTGGTGGCGAACTTCCAGCCGTAACGCGCCATCACCTGGTTGTGCCCCTTGGCCCAGCGCGTCACCTGCTTGATGCGCACGCTCCAGTCCTCGGGCACCTCTTCGTAGCACTCCGAGCGGTTGGTGTAGACCGTCTTCCAGCCGTTGAACATCAGTCGGAAGGTGATGTCTGTGTCTTCTGCCAGCGTGTCGTCGTGCCAGCCGCCCACGGCTTCCACGGCCGACAGGCGCACGCCGCCCACGGTGCCGCCGTACTGGGGCAGCAGGTCCATGTTCATGCGGGCCTGCTGGTCGACCTGGTAGCCGCCCGAGCGCTCGAGGTCCAGCAGCCGCGTCAGCAGGTTGGCACCGCTGTTCATCGGCACCACGCGTCCCATCACCGCGCCCACTTCCGGGTCAAAGAAAGGCGCCACGAGCTGCTTGAGCAGACCGCGGCCCGGTACATAGTCGGCGTCAAAAATGATGGCGATGTCACCTTCGGCAAACGCCAGCGCATCCTTCAGCGCGGCCGACTTGCCGGCCTTGCCGGTGGTGCGGTGAAAGGGCGACATGCGCGACGGAAAGCGCGCCACATAGCTGTCGATGATGGCGCCCGTGCCGTCCTTGGAGCGGTCGTTCACCGGAATGATCTTCAGCCGGTCTGCCGGGTAGTCGGTGTTGAGCAGGGCTTCGATGCAGCCGGCAATCACCTTCTCTTCGTTGTGGGCTGCGATGAACACCGTGATCATGGGCCAGTTGGCCACCACGACGTCGATGTAGGGGTGGCGTTGCCGTGCCGTGAGCCGGTTCATCGTGAAGACGAAGTGCCGCACGCCGTACAGCATCATGATCGCCACGATGATGAACAGCAGCATGGCCATCACCGACGCCACCGGGTAGTCCTTGAAAGAGGGCACCAGTGCCACGCCTTCTTCGGGTTGCGCCCATGCCGGCAGGCTGGCCGCCAGCCCTGCCACCAGGGCCAGCCCGGTACGGGTCGCCCACGGCGTGATGCCGCCGAACACCCCGGACGGACAAGGCGCCGGGGACCGATGATGCGCGGCAACAGATGGCATGGTGTGAGTTTCTCGTGACATGAATCAGGCCGCCGCTGCCAGGGCGTCCGGCTGGTTGGCAAAGCTGCGCGCCAGCACATCCACGATGCGCTGCGAAGCGGTGCCGTCTCCAAACGGATTGCCCGCCTGCGCCATGCGCTGGTAGGCCACCGTGTCGGATGTCAACCGAGTGACCTCTTTCACGATGGCAACGCGGGTCGGGCCGATCAGCAGCGCGCAGCCGGCGTCCACTGCCTCGGGCCGCTCGGTTTCCTCGCGCAGCACCAGCACCGGAACGCCAAAGGTCGGCGCCTCTTCCTGCAGGCCGCCGGAATCGGTCAGCACCAGCCAGGCATCGGCCAGGGCCTGCTGCATCTGCGTGTAATCCAGCGGTGCCGTCAGGCGCACATTGGGGATGTTGCCCAGAATGTCATTGACCGGGCCGCGCACGACCGGGTTGAGGTGCACCGGAAACAGCACCTGCAGATCCGGCTGCAGCGCGGCGATTTCGGCAATGGCGTAGCAGATCTCGGCCACGTCATGGCCCCAGTTCTCGCGGCGGTGCACAGTGACCAGCAGGTGCCCGCGGCCCTCGACAGTGCGCTTGACGCCACGGTGCTTGCAGGTCCATTGCTGGGCGTCGATCACGGTGTTGCCGGTCAGGCTCACTTTCTCGGCGGCGATGCCTTCGTCGGCCAGCGCGAGCTGCGAGCGCAGGGTTGGCGGGAAGTGGAACTGCGTCAGGCGGCTGATCATCTGGCGCAAGCCTTCTTCCGGAAACGGGCGGTTGAGGTTGTAGGTGCGCAGGCCAGCCTCGACGTGGGCCACGGGAATGCCGTTGTAGAAAGCGGCCAGTGCGCCCTGGAACGCGCTTTCGGTGTCGCCCTGCACCATCACCAGCGACCACGGCTGCTGGTTGAGCACCACATCGAGTTGCTGCCGGCAGCCGGTGCTGAACTCGATCAGGCTGGTGCCGACGCGCTTGAGCGTGATGTCCGGAACGATGTCGAAGCAGGCCAGGATCTGGCTGGCCATCTCGTCATGCTGGCCGGTGTGCAGCCAGCGCACACGTGCCCAGCCGGCGTCGCACAGTGCGTGATACACCGGCGCGAGCTTGATGATTTCAGGACGGGTTCCCGAGACGATGAGGATAGGGTGCATGGCGTGGTTTCAGACCTTGGTAAAAAGAGGATTCGGAAGGGGGAGTGGCAGACTGCGGCGGAGCACCGGTGGACGACTGCAGGTCCACGACCAGGATCAGGTCGCCGCCGAAGCGGCCCATGCCCAGCTCCCGCATCAGTCGCTGCTCCTGCAGTTCGGAGTCCATGCGCAGGAAGCACAGGGCCTGGCGCTTACCGGCCTGGCTCGCCGCCACGATGTCCAGCCGCGTGATGGAGCCGAACGATTCGCAGAGCGTTTGCATCGCGAGCCGCAGGGTATAGATGTCGGTGCAATTTTTCAGTGACGCAAGCAGGTGTCTCATGATCACGATCGCTTTGGTAAAGAAGAATATGAATTGGAGCTTTTGCAGGCAAAAGCGGGAGTACCAATGTAGAAGTGCCCGCAGACCTCGATCTCAAGGTAAAGTCGTTGCCGGCTGTAGGACGCCGGCGCGGCGGGAGGCGTACTGACGTACGAACAGGCGTCGGCCAACAGCCAGCACGCATCACAACCCGGATCAGCGCTATGGACATGTGTTCCGATTGCCACGAGCCATGAAACTGCCAACGCGCGCATACACAGCTCAGGCAGGTCTGATGCCCCGCTTGCAATGCACCCGGCAGGCCCTCAGTCGAACCCCTCGTCACCTGTTTTTTCAATGGCGAGATCAAGCTCGCCAGTTCGGCTGATGCCCAGAATGCGCCGGATCAATCGGTGCGTCTGTGCGGTATCGAACCAATAAGCGGTGAAATGGACGTCCCTGCGCATGCCCTCAGAGGGGGAGGCAACCCGGCCACAACTGTCCTACTCACTTCAACGCCCTTGGCTGGCAGTTTTGCGCGGCAACCCGTGGTGTATTGAAGGGAACCGTGCGCCAAGCGCCGGAAAACGAATCCACGCCATACCTCACCAGCGAAACCCCATGCCCCTCATCACCTACCTCGCGGAGGACAACCAAACCATCCTGGAGAACCTGGTGACCACCCTGCAGGAGATCACCGACGTCATCGTGCTGGCGCACTCCGCCACGCAGGCCGAAGCCAGCCGCTGGCTGACCACGCACAACGACAACTGGCACCTGGCCATCGTCGATCTCTTCCTCAAGGAAGGCAGCGGTCTGGGCGTGCTGGCCGTCTGCCGCAACCGCGAGAGCTACCAGAAGGTGGTCCTGCTGACCAACTATGCAACGGCCGAGATCCGCAGGCGGGCTGCGGAGCTGGGAGCGGACGCGGTGTTTGACAAATCCAGCGAGCTGGAAGCGCTGTTCGACTACTGCCGGCAACACACCTTGTACGTGCAGACGGCACCGGCGCAGCAGGCAGAGCACAATGCAGCGGCACGCCATCTGCGCAGCATCACGCCCTGACACCTCGCCTTCGCCGGCAGCCGCCGCAGCCCGCTTTCTGTTCGGTAACACACGCTCATGCAGGTGCGGCGGCTTGCCGGTTGGTGCGATAGCGTACATACTTCACAGCACGCGCTGCCTATACTTGTTTTCAGGTGCGAGCCCTCTGTCAGAGGCATTACTCAGAGCCCACATTGCACTGGAGTTCTGCCATGATCCCCGCCCCCGACCCGAGAAGAAACCAGCTTCTGGCTGCATTGCCCGATGCGGAATACCAGCGCTGGCTGCCGCACCTGGAGCACATGGACATGCCGCTGGGGCATGTGCTGTATGAGTCCGGCGCCACCCTGGGCCATGTCTACTTTCCGACCAGCTCCATCGTCTCATTGCTCTACGTCATGGAGAACGGTGCCTCGGCTGAAATCGCGGTGGTGGGCTATGAAGGCCTGGTGGGTTTCTCGCTCTTCATGGGCGGCGAATCCACCCCCAGCCGCGCGGTGGTCCAGAGTGCCGGCAAGGGCTTCCGGCTACCCGCGAAATTCCTGAAGGAAGACTTCAACCGCGCGCCCATCCTGCACCTGCTGCTGCGCTATACCCAGGCGCTGATCACGCAGATGTCGCAAACCGCGGTGTGCAACCGCCACCATTCGCTGGACCAGCAACTGTGCCGCTGGCTGCTGCTGAGCCTGGACCGGCTGCATGGCAACGAGCTGGTCATGACGCAGGAGCTGATTGCCAACATGCTGGGGGTCCGCCGCGAGGGCGTGACCGAAGGCGCGCTCAAGCTGCAGAAGGCGGGCCTCATCACCTACACGCGTGGCCGCATCCAGGTGGTGGACCGTCCGGGCCTGGAAAATCGCACTTGCGAATGCTATGCCGTGGTCAAGAAGGAATACGACCGGCTGCTGCCGCCACCAGTGTCGGCCTGACGCACCGGTGGCCGGCTGAGCAGACCGGAGTCGCGTCACCCTTCAGTGAGCAGACCCTGCACATCGAAGGTCATGTGCGGTAACGCACAGGCTCACCCTTGCCGGTGATGCATACTCGGTCACCGAGTCCAACTGCCTTCGACAGTCCTACGGCCGAAATTTCGCCCCTTTACGCTGGAGGGGCATCCGCCACCGGAGCGCCGTCTTGGCTTCTGTCGACAACCACCTTCTTGAGCTGCTGCCCAGCACCACCCGGGCGCGCGTGCTGGCCGCGTGTGAACCGGTCGAGCTGGCACTCGCGCAGGTGCTCAGCGAGCCGGGCGAGGTCACGCGCCACGTCTATTTCCCCGTCGGCAGCTTTGTCTCGCTGGTGGCGCTGGTCGAGGGCAGCCCCGGCGTCGAGGTCGGCATGGTCGGGCGCGAGGGCATGCTCGGGGCGCACCTCGCACTCGGCATCACGCGGGAGCCCCTGCACGCGCTGGTGCAAGGCCAGGGCTCGGCCTGGCGCATGAGTGCGGCCCACTTCAGGCGGGAGCTCAAGCGAAGCCCATCGCTGCAACAGTTGATGCACCGCTACCTGTACGTGCTGATGGCCCAGCAGTCGGCAGCGGCGGCCTGCCTGCGCTTCCATCTGACGGGCCAGCGCCTGGCCCGCTGGCTGCTGATGAGCCAGGACAGGGCGCAATCCAGCCACTTTCACGTCACCCATGAGTTCCTGGCGTACATGCTCGGCATGCGCCGCGTGGGCATCACCACCGCGGCCAGTGCCTTGCAACGGGGCGGCCTGATCGACTACCACCGCGGCGACGTCACGGTGCTCGACCGCGCCGGGCTGGAGGCCGCGGCCTGCAGCTGTTATGCGGCCGAGCGGCAGATGTACATGGAACAGCTTCGCTGACGCACCTTGCAACCATTTGCGACAACGGAAATTACTTGTTGCCCCGGCGCGGTGGAAGCTGCCTTGAAACATCTTTGGACATAAAAAATTCGGTTTCCGGCATGTGCGATAGCGCACCGACGCAGGCAATCGCAAATCCTATAAATATAGTCAAGAACTCCTGATCACCTGCACACCACACAGCCAAACCCAGTGAGGGCTCTCCATGACTCTCCCACCACTTCCTCGGACCAACGGCTACAACAACGGCCGCCAGCGATTTGTTGATCCGCACGCGATCGAGGGAGCGCTGTCGCCCGTCGGCTCCACGTGGTCCGGGCAAGCCGAGACACACACGCTGCAGATCGATGTGAAGGACTGGGACCTGCTATTTGAAGCCATCCAGTCACGCCTGTGTGCCACCGTGCTGGGGCAGCGCAACGGACTGACCGCCGGATTCGATGTGGCCCACACCGCCGACAAGGTTCGCGACTGCGTGCTGGACAGTGTGAGCGCCCTCGAAAAACTGCACCGCGCACTCCACCAGGAACGCAGTCTTCACCATCCTCCCTAAGGCGAGAAATCATCACGACACACTGGCCCCCTGCAGCAGGATTCCATTCACCCTTGGCAGGCCGCCCGTGCAGCCTGCCGCCTCTTTCGGGATTCCTCCCATGACATTCAAGGGTCCACTGTGACACAGGCCCCCCCCCTTTCCCCCGCCAGCCTCGGCCTGCCGCATCCGCCGCTGCAGGGCCTGTTGGAACGCACAGCCAGCGCCGGCGCCTGGACGCTGCACCTGCCCGACCACAAGTTCACCTGGACGCCGCGTCTGGCCAGTCTGTTCCGCATGGCGGGTGCAGCGGCGCCGCCTTTTGATCAGATGTTCACCCTCTACGCGCCCGAAGCGCAGGAGACCATGCAGCAGTTGTTGCAAGACTGTCTGATGTATGGCGACGCCTTCGACGAAGAGGTGCAGGTGGCGGTGGCCAGCGGCCAGCGCATCTGGGTTCGCACCGTCGGGGAAGCCGTTCGCAACGAACACGGCGACATGACGGGTCTTCACGGCGTCGTGCAGGACCTGACGGAACGCAAGCAGGCTGAAGCCGCCTCCGTGCGCCTGAACATGCGGCTCAGCACCACGCTGGCCAGCATCACCGAGGCCTTCGTGACGCTGGACACCGATGGCCGCTTCACCTACCTGAACGCCGAAAGCGAACGGCTGCTGGGCCGGGTCAGCACCGATTTGCTCGGCAAGACGCTGTGGCATACCCTCAGCGGCATTGCCGGCGGGCGGCTGCGCCGCGAGCTGCGCATGGCGCTCAGCAACGGGCACCCGGTGGAGTTCGAGGAGTTCTACGCCAGCGTCGGCAAGTGGCTGGAGCTGCGTGCCTACCCGTTCGAGGAAGGCCTGGCGGTGTACTTCCGCGACATCACCGAGCGCCGCGTGGCCAAGGAAGACATCGAGAAGCTGGCCTTCTACGACGCACTGACGCAGTTGCCCAACCGCCAGTTGCTGATGGAACGCCTCGAGGCAACGCTGTCGCAAAGTGCCGCGCCACCGAGGGTCGGTGCACTGATGTTCATCGACCTCGACCACTTCAAGGTGATCAACGACACGCAGGGCCATGCCAAGGGCGACCTGTTGCTGCAGAAGGTGGCGGGCCGCCTGAGTGCCTGCGTGCGGCACACCGACACCGTGGCGCGGCTCGGCGGCGATGAGTTTGTTGTGATGCTGGACGACCAGGGTGACGACATCGACGTCGCCACCGCCCGGACCCGCGTGGTGGGCGAAAAAATCCTCGCAGCCCTGAGCGAGCCCTACGACCTCGCCGGCACCGACCACCATGCCACCTGCAGCATCGGCATCACCACCTTCGCGCGGCAGGGCGAGAACATCGGCGACCTGCTCAAGCAGGCCGACCTGGCCATGTACGAGGCCAAGGCCGCCGGTCGCAACTCGGTCTGCTTTTTTGATCCGCGCATGCAGGCTGCAGCCACCGCCGGGGCAGCACTCAACCTGGAATTGCGACAGGGCCTGCGGGACGGCGCCTTTGAGCTGTACTACCAGCCCCAGGTGGGCCACGATGGCCACATGTTCGGTGTGGAAGCGCTGCTGCGCTGGCGGCATCCCGTACGCGGCCTGGTGTTTCCCGATGAATTCATCGCACAAGCCGAGGAGAGCGGACTGATCCTGCCGCTGGGCAAATGGGTGCTGGAAACCGCCTGCGCACAACTGGCGCTGTGGGCCCAGCGGCCCGAAACCGCCAAGCTCGGCGTGGCGGTCAATGTCAGCGTGCGCCAGTTCCGCCACCCCGAGTTCGTGGAGCTGGTGATGGCCGCCATCAAGAGCGCAGGCATCAATGCCCACCGGCTGAAGCTGGAGCTCACCGAAAGCCTGCTGGCCACCAACATCGAAGTGACGATCGCCAAGATGGGGGTACTGAAAGAAGCCGGCCTGACGCTGTCCATCGACGATTTCGGCATGGGCTATTCCGCGCTGTCGTACCTGAAGTACCTGCCGCTGGACCAGCTCAAGATCGACCGCACCTTCGTGAAGGACATCCTCACCGATCCGAACGATGCAGCCATTGCCCGCACCATCATCGGCCTGGCCCAAAGCCTGGGCCTGGCCGTGATGGCCGAGGGCGTTGAGACCGTGGCGCAGCGTGACCTGTTGGCACGCTATGGCTGCACCTGCTACCAGGGCTTCCTGTTTTCGAAGGCGCTGCCGATCGACGAGCTGGAAATCTTCATTCAAGGCCTGCCGGTCCCGCAGCCCTGAGAGCGGCGGTCGGTGGCCGGGAGGATGCGCCACAATCGCCCCATGCAACACATCCCCCTGATTGAACTGACGCGCGGCGGCACGCTGGAATGCCAGCATCTGGGTTCTGTGGCCGTGGTGAACACCCGCGGCCAGCTCGTCGCCCACGCGGGCCATCCGCACTGGCTGTCGTTTTCGCGCTCCACCCTCAAGGCGCTGCAGGCGCTGCCTTTTGTCGAGGCCGGCGGCCACCGGCAGTTCGGCTTCAGCACACGCCAGCTGGCCATGCTGTGCGCCAGCCATAACGGCGAGGACATGCATGTGGCCGAAGCACAGGGCATGCTGGAGAAAACAGGCCTCAGCTACCGGGCCATGCGCTGCGGCTGCCATGTGCCGATGATTTTTGCCCAGACAGAAACGGCACCGCCAGCAGGCGCCGTGTTCGACGAACGCCACAACAACTGCAGCGGCAAGCATGCCGGCTTTCTGGCCTATTGCGTGCAGCACGGCCTGAGTCTGGACGACTACATCGCGCCAGAGCACCCGCTGCAGCAGGCCATTCGCCGCGACGTGGCCCGTGCGGTGGGCATGGAGGCCGGCGACCTGACGATGGGCATCGACGGTTGCTCGGCGCCCAACTATGCCCTGCCCCTGTCCAGGCTCGCCCATGGTTACGCGCGCCTGGCCAGCGGTAGCCGCGACGCCGAGTTCGGCGAGAGCTTCTCGGCCCTCGGCGAGGCCATGACCGCCCACCCCGACCTGGTGTCCGGCACCGGCCGCAACGACCTGGCCTTCATGCGCGCAGGCCGCGGCGACTGGGTCACCAAGATCGGTGCCGACGGCGTGCAGGTGGTGGGCAGCAAAAGCCGCGGCGAGGCGGTGGCACTGAAGATTCTCGATGCCAACAAGGTGGCGCTGCATGCGGCCACCGTGGAAGTGCTGGACCAGCTGGGCTGGCTGGACGACGCGCAGCGCGAGGCGCTCAAGCCCTGGCGGGCAGCGAGCATTGTCAATGCACGGGGGGTGTTGGTGGGGGAGAGGCGACCGGCTTTCCGGTTGCAGGTCGGTGGTTAAGGTTGCTGCCATATTGACTTGGGGATTTTCTGGGTTCTGAGGCTGGGGCGAGTCCCGGTCTCCACCTCACCAACTCTCCACTCCCATCCGACACAAAACAGCCTCAAAATACCCTCATGCCCAACCCCACGATCCCACTCCGTTTCTGGTCCGACCTCAAAAGCCCGGACTTCGCCAGGCTCGATCTGGCGCGCTGCATCGCGGTGCTCCCGGTGGCGGCGATTGAACAGCACGGCCCGCACCTGCCGCTCAATGTGGACGCCACGCTGGTCGATGGCGTGATCGCCGCGGCACTGCCGCACCTGCCCGCCAGCCAGCCGGTGCTGTTCCTGCCCACCCAGTCCGTCGGCCTGAGCCCGGAGCACACACGCTTTGCCGGCACGCTCACGCTGAAAGCTGAAACGGTGATTCGCCTGTGGACGGAACTCGCGGAGTCGGTGGCGGCCAGTGGCGTCAAAAAGCTGCTGCTGCTCAATTCGCATGGTGGGCAGGTGGGTCTGCTGGATGTGGTGGCGCGTGATTTACGTGCCCGGCTCGGCATGCTGGTGTACAGCGCCAGTTCGTTCAATTTGCCGCTGCTGGACGAGAACGGCAAATCACTGAGCGGCCTGTTCAGCGACCACGAACACCGCTTCGGCATCCACGCCGGCGAGATCGAAACGTCAATGATGCTGGCGTTGAAACCTGAGCAGGTGGACATGGGCCAGGCGCAGAACTTTCATTCGTCGTCCGAAGACCGTTCCAAGAAATTCAGTATCCTCGGCGATGGCCGCAGCGCCAAGCTGGGCTGGCAGATGCAGGACTACAACCCGCAGGGCGCGGTGGGTAATGCGGCTGCTGCCACGGCAGACAAGGGCCGTGCGGTGCTTTCGGCTGCAGGCCGCAGCTTGGCTGGCTTGCTTGTCGAGATGGACCGGCTGCCTGGGAATACGCTAGCTGATTGAGCACCGAGAGTCGGCATGACACCAGACCTGTGACTCAAAAACGGACCGCCCGCCACGGATCTAGTCTTGATAGTTTTCTATGGGCGAGCCGCCGGGGCAAGGGCCGAGCATCACCGCTTCACGAGGTAGGCGAAGCCTTTACTTCCAAGCGTTATTCAATGCGTTTGTGATATCAGAAAAAATAGTTCCTGATGCCGGGGGGCAATTTTCCGAGTAGCCCGATCCGCTGACGTTAAGCACAGTTTCATTGTTCTGAGTGTCAACAAGTTCGACTTGTAGATAGTCGAAGTTATATCCACCAGCAAAACATCGTCTCATCTTATCAAGCGGTGCATAGCCGTCTACGACGAGAACATATCGAGCGGCAGATTTCCGAAATTCCTCTGTGCGAGTTTCTGAAGTTTGCTCTCTCACGCGGGAGGTGCTGGACCATCTGAGCACTTGAAATCCTGCCTTACGAAGGCGCGTTTCAATTTCTAACATCCAAGGCGTACGGGGCGCATCGAGCGCTATAACCTTAGGTCCTTCAAGCTTTCTTTCCGCGAGCGAAGTTACCGTTCCGGTAGCGCAAGCCGATAGAAGAAAAGTGCAGAGGAGGATGATTCTGAGCATTTGAATTTAATCTAAGTTATTAGGGACCTGAATTTGCAATTGTGAGGCCTAACGTCTCGGTGCTCATGCATGCCCCGCTTCCCGCAGACAGCATGTCAGCGCGAGTTGACCGCCTCGCTCTGCAACCCCAAAAAACCAAGCCCCCAACAAGCGGTAACCTGTTGGGGGCTTTGTCTTGTCAGTCGGACCGGTAAGTCCGCTGTCATGGCCAAAGTATCGCTGAGCTTGGGCCGAATAATTTGCCTGATTTCCTGTTTTACAGACATATTTAAGATAAATATTCCAATAAATCAGGTAATTCAGATAAATTGTCTGCATGGATAATCTGGACCGAAAAATCCTTCAGGTCTTGCAGGCCGATGCGCGCACCAGCCTGCAGGAGATCGGCCAGGCTGTGGGCCTGAGCCCGTCGCCCTGCTGGGGGCGCATCAAGAAGATGGAAGAGGCCGGTGTGATCGAGGGTTACACGGTGCGCCTCAATGCGCAGGCGCTGGGCCTGGGTGACACGGTGCTGGTGCAGGTCACGCTCGACAGCCATTCCGACAACACGCTGGAAAAATTCGGTGAAACCCTGGCCGCCATTCCCGAGGTGATCGAGGCCTGGCTGGTGTCTGGCGAGTACGACTACCTGTTGCGCATTGCGGTGAAGGACACCAAGGACTATGAGCGGCTGCTCCGCGAGCGGCTCTACAAGATCAAGGGCATCCGCCACAGCAAGTCCAGCTTTGTGCTGCGCACCCTCAAGCGAGCCGATTTGCCCCTGCTGCCCGGCTGACAGCGCCGGGCGCGCCGGGCAGGCAGAGTCAGGCCATGGCCTGCGCTCTTGCGGGCCCGGTGGAGGGGTTGGGCATGTCTTGCGCGTTGTCTTCGGTGTGGTTCTCCATGGGGTGTCGTCGGTCATGGGGTGTGCTGGCCCCCTGGCGGCGACCTTGTCCGGGTGTGGCGATACCACCGTCTTGCAGCCTTCCGGGGGCATGGTGCCAACCCGACCTTGCCCGTGCCGCAGAGCCGGCTGATCCCTACCGTCAACATCGCACCGGCGCGGGGCTGGCCTGCAGGCCACATGCCGATGGCCATACCCGGCTTGGCGGTCACTGCCCTGGCCGCCAGCCTGGACCACCCGCGCTGGGTGTAGGTGCAGCCCAACAGCGACGCGGTGGTGCGCTTTCCGTATGCGGCGGAGCAGACCCATCCGCATCACGGCGGCACCCGAGAGACTGGCGGACCTGCCGGCCGGCCCTATCAACCACCACTGGACCAAAAACATCCGCGCTAGATGTGAAGAGTCAAGAGGTTGTTTCTTGACCGATTGAGTCTGGACAGGGGAGCGACGCCACCGATGCCTTGGTGGGGCCGGTGCCGGTTGCAGTGATGATTCCAGTAGTCCAGAGCGGTCATGCGTTCGCTGGAGTTCTGGTAAGTGAAACCATAGGCCCACTCGCGCAGAGCCGATTGGATGAAGCGCTCGGCCCTGCCATGGGTTTGGGGGGTAGGGGCGCGTAAATCTGTGCTTGATGCCCAGAGCCTGGCAGGCCTGTGCAAAGTCTCGTGAACGGAAAGCCGAGCCGTTGTCGGTGAGCAAGCGCTGGATGCGCACCCCCAAGCTTGCATAGTAGGCGTGCGCGCGTCGCACAGGAACTGCACTGCATTGGCGGTCTTCTCGCCGGCGTGAAGATCGGTAAAGGCGATGCGGGCATGGTCATCGACGGCCACGAACAGCATTTCCCAGCCCGCACCTTCTACGCTATCGCGCCGGTTGCCCGTCACACGGTGACTGGGTCTGACGATGCGCCCCAGCTTCTTGGTGTCAGTTCAAACCCGGGGCGATTCAGTCCCCGGCACGCCGGGTTTCCTGCCGGCTTTTCGCCGAATCCATTTTTTTGATCACCCGCCGCGTGAACTCCGTCATGAACTCGAGGAACACGCTGGTGCGCGTCGGAATGAACTTGCGGCTGGGCAGTGCAGCGTAGAGCGTGTTCGTGCCGGTGATCCACGGTGAGAGCACCCGCTGCAGCTCGCCACTCTGGAGGTGGCTGGCCACCAGGTCGATGGACTGGCTGATGATGCCGGCGCCGTCCACGCCGGCGCGTATCAGCGTGTCGGAGTGGTTGACCAGCATGGCCGGCTCCACGGGTATTTCGATCTCACGCATTGCTTCTTCGGGGTTCACAAGGCGCCAGACGCGGGAGCGGTTGGCCGGCAGCTTGATGCGCAGGCAGCGGTGCGCCGCCAGGTCATCGGGCGCCTGCGGTGTGCCGTGGCGGCGCAGGTAGTCGGGCGAGGCGCAAAGGATGCCGTTGGACGACACGATGGGCCGCGCGATGATGTTGGCGTCAAATGCTTCGGTGGCGCCCAGCAGGGTCAGGTCATAGTCTTCCACCGGCGGCACGGTGGGGGAGTCCACATGGATGTCGAGCACCACATTCGGGTAGCGCCGGCCGAACTCGGCCACCAGCGGGCCCAGCACGTGCACGCCGAAGATGGGCGGCGTGAGGATGCGGATCACACCTGACATCTCCTGAGCATGCGCCTGCGCGGCCGCGTGGGCGTCTTCGATGTCGTTGAGGATGTGGCGTACGCGCGAGAGGTAGGCTTCACCCGCATCGGTGAGTGCCAGGCGCCGGGTGGTGCGCTGCAGCAGGCGCACGCCGAGATGCTCCTCGAGGTCGCCCACCAGCCGCGTCACCACGGCTGCAGACATGTCGAGGCGGCGCGCCGCTGCGGCAAAGCTGCCGTCGTCCACCACCTGCTGAAACACCCGCATTGATTGGAGTCGGTCCATGCCGTTCTTTCAAAGTGACATTCAATTATTGCTGATTCAGCAGTAATGTATTGTTGAATAAGCTGTTTTTTGATTGATTTCGAAGGAATAAAGTACATCCATCGATGAGCCGAAACCGCCGGAGAGTCCGGCAAAAGGCGACTCACCGAGGCTGGACAGACGGAAACATGAGTCCGCCATGCCCGGAATATCCATTCAACCTTGAGAGGAAATCCATCATGAAATCGAAACTGATCGCTGCCACCGTCCTGACCGCCGCCGCACTGACTTCTGTCGCTGCCAATGCCCAGATCTTCAACTCCTATCTGTTCGACCAGATGCAGGCGCCGTCCACGAAGACGCGCGCTGAAGTCAAGGCCGAGGTGTTGCAGGCGCAGCGCGAAGGTGCTGCCCCCACCTCTGCCTACAACGGCGCCACGGCCCAGCAGACACTTGCCGCCCCGCGCGCCGACAAGCCCGGCACAGCGCCGCAAGCGGCCGCCGAGGTGGTGAAAACCGCCCAGTAAGTGCCAGCCCTGCGGCAGGATGCCAAGGCCGGCTCCTGCGGCCCCGCGCCATGCGGGTCGTGACCTGCCGCCGCCAACCCCAGCCCTTCCCAACGGCTGGGGTTTTGTTTTGTCCGGTGGCTTCGGAGCTGTGGGCTCAGCGGCGTGATTTCTTGCGCTGCTCGTAGCGGTTCATCAAGGGCGTCACCGAAATCCCGTGGACCACGATGGAGGCGACGATGACCGCCAGCGTGATGGACAGCAGCCGCTGCGCCAGCGCGGGCTCCATGCCATGGTTGATGGCGTACAGCAGGTAATACAGGGACCCGATGCCGCGAATGCCGAACCAGGCCATCAATTGCCGCTGGGTACCCGCCACCGGGGTGCCGAGCAGGCCGGCATAGACTGCCAGTGGCCGCACCAGCAGAAACAGCAGCGGAATGAGCCACAGCACTTCGCTGCGGAACCTGACGGTGGCGATCAGCACGCCGATCGCCGTCACCATCGCCACTTCGACAAAGCTTTCGAGCTGGCTGTTGAAGCGCTGCACGGCCTCCATCATGTGGGCGGGAGCCTCGGCGCCCGATGCCGCCTCTTCTTCCGGGCTCAAGCCCTCGTGCGATTTGTCTGGCGCCGGCCCTTGGCGGGGCTCGTCGATACGCCTGAGCGCCAGGCCTGCGGCGAACACGGCCAGAAAGCCGTAGGTCTGGCTCCACAGAGCCAGGCCATAGGTCAGGGCAATCAGGCCGAGGGCAATGAATTCGTCGGAGCGCAGCGCCTCCAGGTGGCGCATGCGCAGGTACACGATGGCTCGGCCGACAAGGTTGCCCAGCAGGTAGCCCAGCCCCAGCCCGCCGGCCACGGCCCACAGCACGTCGACGGCCCACCAGCGCCAGCCGCCTGTACCCAGCTCATGCAGACCCAGCAGCCCCATGCCCAGCAGGACCAGCGGAAATGCGGTGCCGTCGTTCAGCCCGCCTTCGCCGGTCAGGCCGAAGCGCAGGCGATCGCGGTCGCCAGGGT
Organism: uncultured Polaromonas sp.; assembly: GCA_966112355.1. GTDB lineage: Bacteria > Pseudomonadota > Gammaproteobacteria > Burkholderiales > Burkholderiaceae_C > Polaromonas. Next base: position 77,455 of record CBHWCZ010000007.1, on the reverse strand, counting down.
TGGTCACCTGCACGTCCGAGGCCAGTACCGGGTCGGTCGGTGCCAGGATGGCACCGAGCAGCACCGCAGCGCCCAGCGGCAGATCCAGCGCCCAGAGGCCGATCGCGGTGATGGTCACCACCGTGACCAGCATGGACACCGTGGCCAGCTGCACCGGGATGCGCCAGCGCAGATGGGTGAAGGGAAGCTCCAGCTTCATGCCGACGGTGAAGAGCGAGATCAGCACCGCGACCTCGGTCAGCCGCTCCAGCAGCAAGGTGTTTTTCAGCGCATCCAGCTTCACCAGCCCCAGCCCCCAGGGCCCCATGGCGATGCCTGCCACCAGATACAGCATGGCCGAACTCAGCGGCAGGCGGGCGATGAAGGAGCTGCCCGCTGTCATGCCGATCAGCAGCAGTCCTGTCAGGATGCAGCCCAGTGTGAAGGAATCCGGTTCAAACATGCGGCTCAGGCTTCAGGCATGACGGTGAACAAGCATCCAAAGAGGCATTCAAAAAGGCAGTCAAAAAAAGCATCAAAACGCATGCCTTCCAGCCTATACCCGGTCTGTCCGAAAAGCTGTAGGCATAGGCCGCCTGTGTGCCCGTGGACGGGCCATGCGCGCCTGGCGCGGCTCAGGGCGATTCAGGGTTATTGCAGGCGTGTCAGGGTGAAGGGCACGTCCGGCGCATTGTCTGGCGCGCTGCTGCTGGTGTCTTTCCAGGTGCCCTTGAAGGCCTTGCCGCAGGAGCCTTCCACCATCTCGCCGTTCCAGGTGCCGGTGATGCTGACGTTGTCTGATGATTCATCCAGCAACAGCATGCCGCCCTCCAGATCGCCTGCCAGCATCGCCTTGGCTGCATGGCCGGCGATGGCCTTGGCGCCGGCGGCCGCACCCAGATCGCGGTTCACCACGCCGGCCAGACTGTCGGAGAACTCCGCGTGCCGCTCCAGCAGCATCGTGGCCTGGGCCGGCAGGCCGGCGGGCGGATTGGAAAAGCGGACGGCCCACCGGCCGAAGAGCTGCTCGGCCTTCATGGCCGATGCGGCTGGGCATCTGGTGGTGCGGGCGGGGGCTGGCGTCTGGGCGTGGAGGGCGGGTGGCAGGACCGAGGTCAGCACCACACCCAGGTAAACGGCTGCCAGGGCCATGGGGCGAAAAAGCAGGCGAAAAGTGGGGCGAAGGCGGGACGGCATGGGTGGAAAACGGCGGGTTGGCTGCCACAGTCGGTGGCCTTGCGGCCCGGGCAGGTGCATAACCAGACGACCGACAGTGTGGAAAAACGACAGAAATCTCTACCGGCGAGAACTATCGCACGGATGTGCCCTCCCTGTTGTCATTCGAAAGTAAACATGGGTAAATCCGGTGTTTTGTAACCGCATGTAACCAGCATACTAAGCATACGTTGCAGCTGGCAATGATCTATTTTGAAAGACCCTCATGAACATTCGTCGACAGATCGTCTGCCTTTTACTTGTGGCCGGATTCGGCCAGGCCTGGGCTCAGGGCCCCATGATTTTTGCGGTGAACGAAGGCGTGACCTACCGCGTCAATCCAGGCGCCACCATGGAGCGCTTCAAGGAACTCTCGGAGGACCTGAGCAAGCTCCTGAAGCGGCCGGTCAAGGTGCAGCCAGTCAGTGACTACAAGGAACTGGCCGCGGGCCTGGCCGAGCAGCGCTACGAGATGGCCTATGTGCACCCCGCCCACCACTCCATCCGTGCGATGAGCAAGAGCGGCTACAGCCTGATTGCACTGACCAAGGGCTTCACGGAATACCGCGCCTCGTTCCTGGTGCGCAGCGACTCCCCGCTGAAGACGCTGGCAGACCTCAAGGGCCAGAAAGTGGGCTCCCCCGATGAGGACTCCATCACCTCGGTCATCATGCGGGCCACGATGCGCGACGCCGTCGGTGCGCAGATTCCCGAAACCACGTACGTGAAGCTGCAGGACGCCGTACCCTTCATGGTCGAGCACGGCATGGTGGCCTCCGGTGTGACCGCTTCCAAGGCGGTGGCAAAGGACTGGCAGGACAAGGGCGGCAAGATCCTGGGCGTCAGCAAGCCGGTGCCCATCAAGCACATGATTGCCAGCAACAAGCTCAGCGACGCGCAGCGGGCGCAACTTACCAACTACTTTGTGGGACTGGAGCAGTCTGCCGAAGGCAAGAAGCGCCTGGAGGCCCTCAACGTTCCCGGCTTCGTGGAGTTCGACCAGGGCGCCCTGGTGGGCATCGGGAAATGGCTGGGCGTCTGATGCTGCAAACGACCGGCGGCAGTGCGAGCGCTTGCTAACGCGCTTCCGAAGCCGCCGCCGCGGCCAGGCCTTCGGCTGATTTCCGGGCGAACTCGGCGCGCAGGGCCTTGAGCTTTTCGCGCGGGTCCTCGCGCACCGTGGCCTTGTCGAGTGCCATCTCGGCAATGAAGCGGCTGGGCGCACCGGGGATCATGTCGCGGCCCTTCTTGCGCTTGCGCAGCCAGTTCACCGCCAGCGTGCGCTGGGCGCGCGTGATGCCCACGTACATCAGCCGGCGTTCTTCCTGCAGGCGCAGCGCGATGCTGTCGGTGTTCACGCCGTCGTCCTGTTCGAGCTTGAAGGGAAGCAGGCCCTCGTTCACGCCGGCCAGCACCACGTGCGGCCACTCCAGGCCCTTGGCCGCGTGCAGGGTGGAGAGCGTCACCACGTTCTGGTCGCCCTCGCGCTCGCTGATGGTGGAGAGCAGCGCAATGGTCTGCACCACCTCCAGCATGGTTTTGGTTTCGGCGGCGATCACGGCGCCCGAGGTGTCGTCGATCTGGCCGCCGCAGCGCTGCGCCACCCAGTCGCAAAAATCCATCACGTTGGTCCAGCGCGAGGCGGCGAGCTTTTCGCTCTCTTCGCCGTCATACAGGTGCTTTTCGTAGTCGATGTCCTTGAGCCAGTCGTTCAGAAACGCGCGCGCGTCCTCGGCCCCTACCGTGCGCTTGGCGCGGTATTCCAGGTCATTGAGGTAGCGGCCGAACTCCTGCAGCGAGCCCACGGCTTTCGCCGGCAGCATCGAGCCCAGCGAGTTGCTGAAGAGCGACTCGAACAGGCTGAGCTTGTACTGGGTGGCAAAGGTGCCCAGTGCGCCCAGCGTGGTGTGGCCGATGCCGCGCTTGGGCGTGGTCACCGCGCGCAGGAATGCCGGGTCATCGTCGTTGTTGACCAAAAGGCGCATCCAGCTGCACAGGTCCTTGATCTCGGCGCGGTCAAAGAAACTCTGGCCACCCGACACCTTGTAAGGGATGTTGGCCTTGCGCAGGGCTTTTTCAAACGGCTTGGCCTGGTGGTTGGCCCGGTACAGCACGCAGAAATCCTTCCACTCGCGGTGCTGGTGGCCCTCGGCCTGCAGCGTGCCTTCGGCGCGCAGGCTCTGGATGCGCGCCACCACGCGCTCGGCCTCGTGTTCCTCGCTGTCGCAATCGACCACCCGCACCGGCTCGCCTTCGCCGAGTTCGCTGAACAGGGTCTTGGGAAAGAGCTTGGGGTTGGGGCCGATCACGTTGTTGGCCGCCCGCAGGATGGCGCTGGTGGAGCGGTAGTTCTGCTCCAGCTTCACCACCTTGAGCCGTGGATAGTCCTGCGGCAGCTTCTTGAGGTTGTCCAGCGTGGCGCCGCGCCAGCCGTAGATGGACTGGTCGTCGTCGCCCACCGCCGTGAAGCGGCCGCGCGCGCCCACCAGCAGCTTGAGCACCTCGTACTGGGTGGCGTTGGTGTCCTGGTATTCATCGACCAGCACGTGGCCAAGCGACTCCTGCCATTTTTCGCGCACGGCCGCGTGCTCCTGCAGCAGTTTGAGCGGCAGGCCGATCAGGTCGTCGAAGTCCACGCTCTGGTAGGCGGTCAGGCGCTCTTCATAGCGGCCCATGATGCGGGCGATCAGTTTGTCCTCGTCGCCGCTGGCCTGCGCCTCGGCCTGGGCAGCGTTGAGCCCCATGTTCTTCCAGAGGCTGATGGTCCATTGCCACTGGCGCGCCGTGGCCGCGTCGGTGGTGCCGCCCGCGTCCTTGAGGATGCTGGTGACGTCGTCGCTGTCGAGAATCGAGAACTGGGGTTTGAGACCCAGCGCGGCGCCATCCTGCCGCAGCATGCGCACGCCGAGCGCATGGAAGGTGCAGATCAGCACGCCCCTGGCCGGTTTGCCGATCAGCCCCTTGGCCCGCTCGCGCATCTCGGCGGCGGCCTTGTTGGTGAAGGTGATGGCGGCAATCTCCTCGGGCTTCATGCCCGAATGGATCAGCCTGCCGATCTTGTGCGTGATGACGCGCGTCTTGCCCGAGCCAGCGCCCGCCAGCACGAGGCAGGGACCATGCAGGTAATTGACGGCTTCTTGTTGGGCGGGATTCAGGCCTGCGGACATGGAAGGTGAATTCGCGAGGAATGCGGTGGGAGAGGACGAAGTGCGGTAACTAGCAGGCTGCTAGTCATGTTGGATGCGTCGAGCAAGGCTGCGAGGAAAAAGGTAGCAAATATGAATATTTGACTTTATAACATCAAATATGCATAATTTTTGCCATGCCTGAGATTGCATCCAGTCTTTTCGCCAAGCATGCCATCCTACAGGCATACAACCTGTGGTGGGGTGATCTCGAGCAGGCGTTTGTCGGGCTTCCGGAGCTTCGGCGCGATGTATTTGACGAGCTTTATGCTGACGTCAAACAGCTTCCGCAAATGGTTTCGGTCACCGGCCCGCGCCGTGTGGGCAAGAGCACCTTGCTTCAGCAGTGCATTAAGCAGCTGATCAAGGACGCGCCGGACCCCCAGGCGCAGGCCAGTCGCATTGTTTATTTTTCGATGCAAGACCCGGGCCTCGAAATTCCTGGCTTCAACCAGGACAAATTTTTCAATGAGCTGGTCGCCACGGCGGTTGAGGCTTCCAAGGGCGGAGTGACTTATCTCTTTCTTGACGAGATTCAGCGCTTTCCGCGTTGGGAGCTGTATCTCAAAAAGTTCTATGACTTGAAGACACCCGTGCGTTTTGTGGTGTCGGGTTCGGCGAGTGCGCCCATCTTCAAGAAGTCACGAGAGAGCTTGTTGGGGCGGGTAAAAGATTTTCATGTATTGCCGTTTAGTTACCGTGAATGGAGTTCGCTAGGCCCGACAAAAATAGTCAGTGAGACATCAAAGTGGATTTTTAACGATAAGGAATTTATTCACTATCAGGCTGGATCAATTGAGTTGGGGAAAATTTGGCGAACGCTTGGGAACGATCTTCGTAGGCACGGAACAGCCCCGACTGAGATGGTCGATGTTTTGTCTGATGCAGCTGTCTTTTTTTCCACCGAAGACTCGTATTCCGCTATTAGATCCGTATCGAAAGTTGAAGACTACTTGTTTGAAGGCGGTTTCCCCGAGGTTTGGAATCTCCCTACGCTTCTCGCCAAACAAGAGTATCTCTACCAGAACCAGGTCGAACGCGTCATCTTCGAAGACTTACTGGTAGCTGCCGAATTCCGCAAACCCGAGATGCTGCGACGCTTTTATTTGGGTTTGCTTAAAGACCCTGGTCGCGAGACCAACCTGTCTCAACTCAGCAGTGAAATCGCACTGGCACGCAGCACGATTGAGAATTACTTTCCGCTGCTTGAGGCAACCGATCTGGTCTGGCGACTGCACAAGCACACCAGCACCAAGTCAACGCCCAAAGCAGGCAACTTCAAAACCTATCTGGTGGACTTGGCGGTACGCAATGCGGTGATGAAGTTGAGCCAGGAGCAGATGGTGGCCGACCCGACGCTCATGGGTTCTTATGCAGAGAATGTGGTCGCCAACCACCTCAGGCGCTGGCCGGGCTTGGTCGAACTGGGTTACTGGCGGCGCAACAACGATGAACTCGACTTCATTGTGGATTTGGGTTCCACCCGCATTGGCGTAGAGGTGAAATACCGCAACGAAGTGCAGGACAAGGACGTTCTCAAAGCAGCAAGGCTGGCTCACGAGCATGGTTGTGAAGCCGGCATCATGGTGACCAAAGAGCCCATGGCACCCGACAACATCGAGAAGCTGAAAACCCTGTCGCCGCTGCCTTTGGCGGTTGTGCCGCTGGCTGCGTTTCTCATGCTCTTTTAACACCCCATCATCCCGTGCTATCCATTCTTCTGGTCACCTTCCCTTTCTTCGCGCTGGTGCTGTGTGGCTATGTCGCTGCACGCCGGGCCTGGCTGCCGCAGCTCGCCATCCCGGGGCTCAACACCTTTGTGCTGTACTTCGCGCTGCCCTGCATGCTCTACCGCTTTGGTGCCAGCACGCCGATCGCCCAGTTGCTGGACTTCAGCCTCGCCGCCGTCTACCTGCTGTGCGCGCTGGTCATGGTGGCGCTCACGATCACCTTCACGCGCAAGGGCCGCATCGGCTGGAATGACGCCTCCTTCGGTGCGCTGGTAGCCTCGTTTCCCAACACCGGCTTCATGGGGGTGCCCTTGCTGGTGGCCTTGTTGGGCGCTCCGGCGGCCGGTCCGGCCATCGTGACCATCGTGGTGGACCTGCTGATCACCAGTTCCCTGTGCATAGCGCTTTCGCGCCTCGATTCCGCCGACGTCCATGGTGCCGAGGTCGCCGCCGCCCACGCGCTCAAGGGTGTGGCGCTGAACCCCATGCCGTGGGCGATTGTGCTGGGCGGCCTGTCGTCCGGTTTCGGGCTGGTGCTGCCCGGCCCGGTGGTGCAGACCGTGGGTTTGCTGGCCGACGCCGCCTCACCGGTGGCCCTGTTCACCATCGGCGCGGTGCTGGCGCGTTCGCAGATGAACAACCAGCAGCCCACGCCGCTGAAGGACTATGTCCCCGTGGCGCTGATGAAGCTGGTGCTGCACCCCGTGCTGGTGGGCGCGGCCGGGCTGGGCGCCATGGCCCTCGGGGCGCCGATCCAGCCTTTCGCCCTCACGGTGATCGTGCTGGTCGCCGCCTTGCCCAGCGCCAGCAATGTGGCCCTGCTGGCCGAGCGCTTCGGCGCTGACAACGGGCGCATCGCCCGCATCATCCTGCTGTCGACGGTGCTGGCCTTTTTCAGCTTTTCCGCAGCGGTGGCACTGTTGACCTGAGTCCGGCCCCGGGTCATCATGTTGCCCCGGACAAGGCCGGTCTTTGGCGGAGTGCACATGATTCTGGATCACGTCGGTTTCCATGTCAGTGAATTTCCAAGGAGCAAATCCTTCTACCTGGCCGCGCTGGCCCCGCTCGGGATCGGCGTGGTGGGCGAAGGGGAGGGCTGGGCCATGATGGGCCGGGACGGCAAGGGCCAGTTCTGGTTCGGTGCCTTCGGGCCGGCGCCGGGGCCCATTCATCTCGCGTTTGCAGCGGCCACGCGTGAACAGGTCCGTGCCTTCCATGCGGCCGCGCTGGCGGCGGGTGGCCAGGACAACGGCGCACCCGGCGTGCGGGCGGCCTACCACCCGAACTACTACGGCGCGTTCGTCATCGGCCCGGACGGGCACAACATTGAAGCGGTGTGCCACACCGAACCAGCCTGAGCCCATGGTCCGGCCAGAACGTCTCACGGCCACACTTGAGGGCGACTTTGTCGTCTTCCTGATCGGCATGCGCATCAATCACTTCTGGAGGCTGCACAAGTGGCTGCCGGTCGCGCAGGCAATGGGCCCGATGCTGCGTGAACTGCACCGGCAGCCGGAGCTGGGCCTGATCCACGCCGAAACCTGGTTTGGCCGTACCTCGCTGCTGGTGCAGTACTGGCGTTCGATGGACCAGTTGCTGGCGTACGCGCGCCAACGCGACGCCGCGCACCTGCCCGCGTGGCGTGCCTTCAACCGGGCCATCGGCACGGATGGTTCGGTGGGCATCTGGCATGAAACCTATGCCGTGTCTGCCGGCCGCTATGAGAGCGTGTACGTGAACATGCCGGCTTTCGGGCTGGGACGGGCGGGGCGCCTGGAGCCGGTCTCGGGCCGGCGTCAGACAGCTGCTGGCAGGCTGGGCGTTCCCGATACGGCGGCGATGCCAACCGGGGATGAGCGACCGGAGACGTGACGGGTATGTGCGTGCACCGAGGCGAGGCCGCTGTCAGATCGCAATCGGGTCCACATCAATCGCCCAGCGGACCAGGCTCTTGTGCTCTGGCTGCGCGCGGGTCTCGAAAAGCAGCGGCTGCCAGGCGGCCAGAAAATGCTGCAAGGCTTTGCGCGACGGACTCTCCACCAGCATCTGCGCCCGTTCGATGTTGGCCACGCGCTGTATCGTCATCGGCACCGCCGGGTAGGCACTGACCTGATCGTGGGCCGTGATCTGCTGCGCGCTGGCTGCTGCCGCCGCCGCGTTGAGAAAGCCCTGGGCGACATCCTGCGACCGGGCCTCGGCGCGGATCAATGCCGAGAAGCCGAAAGGCGACATGCCCGCGGCCTGCCTTTCTTCCAGCTGCTGGGTGGCAAAGCCCGGGTAGTCGTGTTTTTTCAGGCACTCGAACAGCGGGTGCGTGGGGTGGAAGGTCTGCACCCACATTTCGCTGGCGGCACTGTGGCGCGCATCGCGCCCGGCGCGACCGCCTGCCTGCATCAACAGGCTGAACAGACGCTCGGGCGCGCGGAAGTCGCTGGAAAACAGTGCGCCGTCCGGGTTGATGGCAGCGACCAGCGTGATGTGGCGAAAGTCGTGGCCCTTGGCGATCATCTGCGTGCCGACCAGCACATCCACCTCGCCGGCATGTACGCTGGCCAGCTGCGATTCGAGCGAGCCTTTGAGGCGCGTGCTGTCGGCGTCGATGCGCGCAATGCGCACGGTGCCGCCGCCCGGGCGCTCTACGCCAGCCAGCAGCTCGGCCAGGTGTTCCTCCAGCCGTTCGGTGCCACGCCCGACCGGCGCGATGTCGATGTTGCCGCAGCTGGGGCAGGCGCGCGGCACGCGCTCGGTGTAGCCGCAGTGGTGGCAACGCAGCGTGCGGTCGATCTTGTGGAACACCCGGAAGGCGCTGCAGTGCGGGCACTCGCTTTTCCAGCCGCAGTCGTGGCAGGCCAGCACCGGGGCATAACCGCGCCGGTTGAGAAAGATCAGCGACTGCTCCCCGCGCGCCACGCGCTGGGCGATGGCGTCGAGCAGGGGCGGCGCGATGGTGCAGTGCTTGGGCTGATGGTTCATGTCCACGCGCCTGACGAGTGGTAGCTCCCCCTTCACAGGCAGCGCAGCAGGCGAAGCGACAAGCGTGGGGGCCGGTATTCCATCAGCTTGAGCCGTGGAACCGGCTTTGCCGGGCCACAGGCGGGCGGCCCCCTCGGGGGGCAGCGCAGTACGCGAAGCGACAAGCGTGGGGGCTCCATCTATCCGGTCATTCAAGGTGAGGCGCTGGTAGCGGCCGGCGAGGGTGGCCTGCCAGCTCTCCAGCGACGGCGTGGCCGAGCCCAGCAGCACGCGGCAGGGGGCGGCGGCGTCTTCCGTTTCCAGTTTGCTGCGGTACACCGCCAGGTCGCGTGCCGAGTAGCGGGCGCCCTCCTGCTGCTTGTAGCTGGGGTCGTGCTCTTCATCCACCACGATCAGCCGCAGGCGCGGCAGGGGCGCCAGCACCGCCATGCGGGTTCCCAGCACCAGCCGGGCGTGGCCGGTGTGCGCGGACAGCCAGCTCTTGAGGCGCTGTGCCGGCGTGAGCCCGCTGTGCAGGGCCACCACCCTTTCCTTGCCGAGGTGCGCAAAGCGGGCCTCGAAGCGCTGCTGCAACTGGGGTGTGAGGTTGATTTCCGGCACCATCACCAGCACCTGGGCCAGCGGGTCGTCGTCCAGTACTTGTGCGGCGGCGCGCAGGTAGACCTCGGTCTTGCCGCTGCCGGTGGCGCCAAACAGCAGCGCAGGCCGGCTGTCGGCGGCAAACTCAGCCAGCGCCTTCGCCTGCTCGGTGCTCAGCGCCACGGCGAGGCGGGCGTCCACTGCGCTGTCGGGGGCGTAGCTGGTGTCGGCCACGGGCCGCTTCAGTCGCCGCGCCAACTGCTCGCTGCTCAGATCGCGTAGCTGCGGCGGCAGGGCGGCCAACGCCACCTCGCCCAGCGAGCGCTGGTAGTAGCTGGCGGTGAAGCTGACCAGCTGGCGCCAGGTGGCCGTGAGGGGGGGCAGGCCTTCCAGCACGCCGGCAATGGCGCGGGCCTGGGCTTCGGGCAGGTCGCCACTGTCCGCCAGATTGCTCCAGACGACCCCCAGCACCTCGCGCTTGCCGAGCGGCACGCGTACCAACGCACCCGGCGCGAGTGCCTGCCCACTTTTGTAGGTCAGCGGCCCCGCCACGGCACTGTGTGCCGGCGTGGCCACCACGATCTGGTGCCAGAAGGTCATCCGATGTAATCAGTTGTATTTAGTTCTTCAAAATTACATACAAAGAATGCGCTAAGTCGTTGATTTTTCACCGCTTTAGAGATGTCCAGATTTTCTGTGGATAACTTTGTTGATAGTTTGACCGGGGCGCGTCACGAGGCCTTGTAAATCAAGGCTTTGCCTAAACTGCCCGTAAAAAAAGCAATTGAAGGATCCTATATAAATCAACAACTTAGGAGCGCTATGGCTTTCATAGCACAAGGCGCCGCAGGTCTGCAGGCCTACTGCAGCGCAGCACAAATTTTGTGCATAAGTCCGTTCGCCCAACTGCTGATTTGTGCTAGTAGCAGCACAAAACAGATGTCATCAGGCCTTGACGTCAATGGCTCGGAAGCTGGTCAGCGCCCGGCTGCGCGCATCTTGCGAGAGTGAGCGTGTACTGCGCGCACCAGGGTATCGACACTCTCGGGCGGCGTGTGCTGGCTGATGCCATGGCCGAGGTTGAAAATATGGGTCGCTCCGGTCCGCGTCAAGTCGGTGTGGGGCGTGCCAAAGCTCTCCAGCAGTTGCACTACCTCGGCTTCGATTTGCCCGGCTCCGGCAAACAGCACGTTGGGGTCCAGGTTGCCCTGCAGGGCCTTGCCGGGCTTGCCTTCAGGGCTGTCCTCGCCCACACGGGCGCGGGCCTGCGCCAGGTTCACGGTCCAGTCCAGACCCAGCACCTCGCAGTCCAGCGGGGCCATGCTCTCCAGCCACTGGCCGCCGCCCTTGGTGAAGACCAGCCGCGGAATCTTCACGCCGTCATGCTCGCGCTTGAGCTGGGCCAGCACGCGCCGGGTATAGGCGAGGCTGAAGGTATGGAAGGCTGCATCAGCCATCACACCGCCCCAGCTGTCAAAGATCATCACCGCCTGTGCGCCAGCCTCGATCTGGGCGTTCAGGTAGGCGGCCACCGCGTCGGCATTGACGGCCAGCATGCGATGCATCAGGTCGGGCCGCTGGTACATCATGGTCTTGACCAGGCGGTAGTCGTCCGAGCCGGCGCCTTCGACCATGTAGCAGGCCAGCGTCCAGGGGCTGCCCGAAAAGCCGATCAGCGGCACCCGGCCATTGAGCGCCTTGCGGATCGACGTGACGGCATCAAACACGTAGCGCAGCTTGTTCATGTCGGGCACTTCGAGCCTGGCCACGGCGGCTTCGTCGCGCACGGCGGTGGCGAACTTGGGGCCTTCGCCGAGCGCAAACGACAGGCCCAGGCCCATGGCGTCGGGCACGGTGAGGATGTCGCTGAACAGGATGGCCGCGTCCAGCGGGTAGCGCTCCAATGGCTGCAGCGTGACTTCGGTGGCGTAGTCGGTGTTGGTGGCCAGCCCCATGAAGCTGCCGGCCTTGGCCCGGGTGGCACGGTATTCTGGGAGGTAGCGGCCGGCCTGGCGCATCAGCCAGACGGGGGTGTGGTCAGTGGCCTGGCGCAGGCAGGCGCGGAGAAAGGTGTCGTTTTGGAGGGGTGCAAACATGTTGGGTCAGGAGTTCAGGGTGACGGAAACAGCATAGCAGCGAGTGAGCGGCTCTTCAGCGGGCGGCGTCCGGATGCCGCAGCAGCAGCCTCTCCAGCGCATTGAGGGTCTCATAGCATTCGGCGAAGTCGGCAAACAGCGTCGCGTTGTCCGGCGCCGCGGCCTTGCCCTGCCACGCGGCGCGGAAGGCATCGAAGATTTCGCCAAAGCTCTTCTGGCCGTCGATCAGCCTCAGCAACTGCGGGCCGTAGCGCCCCGGGTTCACGGTGAGCGACACACCCGAATGCTGGTGACGCAATACAAAGGGCTGGCCGCGGTTGCTGCCGAACACCTGCGCGGCCAGCTCGCCGGTGAGCGGCTCGTGGTAGAAAAAGGGGATGTATTGCGCATCGCCATACGGTGCAGTGCAGGCCGCGTTCTGCGTGAGGTAGAGCGAATGGGTGATCAGGTTGCCAATCATCAGTTCAGCCATCTCATGCTGCTGGCGCAGCGGCAGCTTGCGCAGCGCCGGCGCCATGGCGGGCGGCTTGTGGCCCAGCACCATGTGCGGCAGGTAGGGTGCGCGGCCGCGCTGCACATCGCTGAAGTTCAGGTGCAGGCCATGGCCGCCGAACCAGTCATAGAGCTCGCCCACGGTGTAGGCGCGGTCCTGGGAATGCAGCAGCAGGTCGTAAATGCCGGCGTCGCCCATCTTGTGGTCGTGGTGCAGGTCCTCGCTCCGCACAAACCAGTTGCTGGGCGGCAGGCTGGCCAGCAGGTCCCGGGTGTTGGCGATTTTTCGGGGGATGTCCAAAGGTGCTTCACCGAGGTGGTCGTTGACCATGCGCATGAGCGTCTGCATCTGGTACACCCCGAGGCGGCCCAGTGTGGCGTAGACCATCAGGCCGATGGCGCCGGGGCATAGACCATCGGTCCTGAGCACGCTCAGCAAGGCCTTCAGGCCCAGGTCCGGATCGGCCAGGTGGTGCAGCACGCCGCTGCAGTTGATGTAGTCGAAGCGTCCCAGTTCAGCGGCCCGCGCCGGCAGGTTGAGCAGCGAGTCGTGCACCCAGGTGATGTTGGTGAGGCCGCGGATTTCGGCGCGGCGCCGGGCCAGTGCAATGCTGGCCTCGCTCATGTCGAGGTGCACCACCTGCGCGTCGTCGGCCTTCAGCGCGCGCAACTGCTCGGCCAGGAAAATCGTCGCGTCGCCGGTGCCGCCACCGGCCACCAGCGCGCGAAAGCCGTGGCGGAACGACTGCTTTCCGGCAAAGCAGTAGTGGTTGATCATCGGCAGATCTTCCAGCCAGGTGAGCACCAGACGCTTGTGGTCGTCTTCCGGGTTGCAGGGCGGGTAAGGCAGGGCTTCGTACTGGTTTCTGACTTCGGGCAGATAGTTGTCGGGCATGAAAGCTTCCGGGAAACGGGGCGTGATATGCATATTGTGTCTGGTCAGCGACTCTTTTCACTGCAGCTTACCTGCCCGGATCAGTGACAGCGCGGAACCGGCTTTGCCGGGCCGCAGCTGTCGCCCCCTGCAAGGGGGGATCCGGCTACACGCAGTGAGCCGAGAAGGGGGTGGGTCACAGGCAGCGCGGAACCGGCTTTGCCGGGCCGCAGCTGTCGCCCCCTGGAAGGGGGGATCCGGCTACACGCAGTGAGCCGAGAAGGGGGTGAGCTATCTGACCGGAAGGAACTGAAGAAAGGCGCCGCCCAGCAGGTTCTGCACATAGGTGATGACGGCGCGGCGGTATTTTTCGGTCAGCACCTGCGACAGCAGGTCCAGCCGGCCGATGATCTTGCCGAACTCGCGCTCGAAGCTGAGGTTGCGCTCCCGTTCGCTGATCTCGTCTGCCAGCAGCAGCGGCTGGTTGGCCGCGTTGCGCCGGTTGGACAGCATCCACACGGCGATCTCGATGTTGCGGGCGGCGTTGTAGATGTACTGTGCGTCGAGCGCGTCCGTCAGGTAGAAGTTCGTCCTGCCGCCGTGCGCCGTGACCACCATGTCGGCACTGGCGTAGATGAATGCCGCCACACGGTCGCCCCTGAAGTCCGGGCCCAGTGCCAGCGACAGCGCGGCGATGTCGCGCCGGCCCTGAAGATCGCTCCAGGGCGTGCGCTGATCCACTGCCGTGCGCAGTTGCACCAGGGCCGCTTCCCGGCTGTTGCTGCCGCTTTTGCGCCATTCGGCGGGGTTGCGCCGGTAGAGCTTGTCAGCCAGCCGCAGCAGGCTGTCGAGGTTCTCGCGCATGCCCAGGGTGGCCATGCGGTTGATGTCCGATTGTGCGATCTCACCCGACGACATGGGTGCGGTGTTGACCTCGCCCCTGGGGTTGGCGGGCGGGCTGGCACAGGCCGACAGCAGCGCCAGCGACGCCGCTGCGAGGCACATCCTCCTGACGGCGGACCAGCCCGTGGCCTTCAATGCGCGGCGCCGGGGGGTGTCCAGGGGTGACGATGGCGTCGGGCTCGGGCGCAAAGGCATGCGTTATTGTGGCGTGTCGTGCGGGGGCTGCAACCATGGCTTTCCCGCGGGCCGCGGGGGGTCTAGACCAGACCCTGCGCCCGCATCACCCGGTGGTCAATCTTGAGGCAGTGGTCCTGCACCACCAGCAGGCCGGCGGCTTCGGCCTTGGCCGCCGCGTCGTGATGGGCAATGCCGAGCTGCATCCACACTGCCTTCGCGCCGACGGCAATCGCCTCGTCGACGATGGGCGGGATGTCCTCGCTGTTGCGAAAGCAGTTCACCAGGTCGATGTTTTCATGCCGTGCCGCATCGGTCAGCGTGGCATAGGCTTTTTCGCCCAGCACTTCCGTCTCGTTGGGGTTGACCGGAATGATGCGGTAGCCACTGGCCTGCATGTGGCGGGCCACGTCAAAACTGGCGCGGTGCGGCTTGGCGGACAGGCCCACCACGGCAATGGTGCGGCAGTGCTGGAGGATGTGCGGGATGCGTTCGAGGACGGGCAGGCTGCTCATGGGGGGTGACCGGTTTGAAGGGTTGCGCTGGCGCTGGTTTGTCGGATGTGCCGGGAATGGCTACAGCTTGGCCAGTTCGGCCCGCACGTCATCGACAGACAACACCTCCGACAGTACCACCGGCGCGCTGCCCGGCTTGTAGATCACGTACACCGGCACCCCGCTGCGGCCGAGCTGCGCGAGCGCTGCCGTCACGGCCGGGTCGCGCCGCGTCCAGTCGGCGCGCAGCAGTGTCACCTTCTTGGCGTCGATGTCGGCAAGCACCGAAGCGTTGGACAGCGTCGTCTTCTTGTTGTACTGGCAGGTCACACACCAGGCGGCGGTGAAGTCGACAAACACGCTGCGGCCCTCGGCGGCGAGCTGGTCCACGCGGCCCGGCTCCCAGGCCTGCCAGCGCTCACCGGGCTGCGGTGCGCTGGCCAGCCCGTTGCCGGTGGCTTCTTTCGTGATGTTCGGGCCGATGGACCAGAGCGACAAGGCCAGGGCGGCGATGGACAGCGCCGCCAGCAGCACGCGTGCCGTGCCGCGCAGACTGAAAGTCCAGATCACCAGCGCCATCAGCACCAGCAGCGCCAGCAACGCAGCCGCGCCGTCAATGCCGCTCTGCTGGCCCAGCACCCACACCAGCCACACCACGGTGGCGAACATCGGGAAGGCCATCAACTGTTTGAAGGTCACCATCCAGGCACCTGGGCGCGGCAGGGCGCGGGCCACGGCGGGCACGGCGCTTGCGGCGAGGTAAGGCAAGGCCATGCCGACGCCGATGGCGCCAAACACCGCCAGTGCCTGTGCGGCGGGCAGTCCGATGGCGTAGCCGAGCGAGGCACCCATGAACGGCGCCGTGCAGGGCGACGCAATCGCCGTGGCCAGCACACCCGAGAGAAAAGAATTGGTGGTGGGGTTTTTAGCCTGCAGACCGGCCAGCTTGCCGGGCAACAGATTGCCGAATTCAAAGACGCCCGCGAGGTTGAGCCCCAGCAGCGTGAACAGCGCGGCCAGCGTCGCCACCACCGCCGGGCTTTGCAGCTGGAAGCCCCAGCCCAGCTGGTCGCCTGCGGCACGCAGGCCCAGCAGCAGGGCGCCCAGGGCCAGGAAGGACACCACCACGCCCACCGTGTAGGCCAGCCCGTTGGCCATGCGGGCGCGCTGGTCCTTCACGTGCACAAAGCTCACCACCTTCAACGCCAGCACCGGGAAGACGCACGGCATCAGGTTGAGGACCATGCCACCCAGCAGGGCGCCCAACAGCGCTGCCAGCAGACCCAGGGGCGGGGCTGTGTTCTGAACCGGAAGGGCGCCCGCGGAGGCATTGGCGCGCAGCGCGGTTTCCAGCGCCGGCGGCAAGGTGGCGGCCGGTGCGACGGCCGGCCAAGTGCCTTTGACAGGCGCCTCGATACGCCAGGCCGCGTTGCTGAGGGCCACCACCAGCGGCATGCTGGCCGGGCTCTCGGTGCGCTGCGCCGACAAGGGCACCTGCGCTGTCCACACATCACCCTTCCAGGCCTGTTGCCAGGTGCCGGCGGGCTCGGTCACGCCGTTGGTTTCGGGGTAAAGCGCCAATGTCTTGCCCTGCGCGGCGGCCGGCAAGCCAGCCAGCGACACCTCGATGGACTTGCCGTTCACAGCCACCTGGCTGGCGCCTGCGGGCAGTGACTTTGGCGTGGCCTCGAAGGTGGCCTCGAACAGCGCACGGTGGATGGCGGTGGAGCCCTTCACCGGCAGGCTGAGGGTGAATTCACCCTCCTGCGGAATGCATTCCTTGCGGCAGACCAGCCACACGGCCTTGAGCTGCACCGCCACCTGCGTGCCTGAAAAGCCGGAGGCCACCGTCAGCGGCACCGGCAGCAGCACGGTGTTTTCGTAGCCGTAGTTGGCCAGTGTGCCGATGGAGATTTTTTTCGGTGTCGGCCAGGCGATGTCGCCGGCGCTGATGCCGGCAGGCAGTTTCCACTCGAGTTGCGTGGGCAGACCCGAGTCGCCGGAATTCTTCCAGTAGGTGTGCCACTCGGGCTGGTGCGTCAGTTGCAGACCGACCCAGACCGGTTTGCCCGGCTCGACACCTTCGGGCGCCCACGCCAGCAGTTCGGCACGCACCTGATCGGTGGTCACGATGGTGCTGGCTGGGGCGCTGCTTTTGCCGAGCACATTGAAGGAGGCGGAAGACGGCGCCTGGGCCAGAACCCCGGCCGGAAGGCTTGCCAGGGCTGCGAACATCGTGGCGGCCAGACCTGCAACAAGGGATGACGGGAGAGCAGAAGAAAGCGCGCGAATCAAAGACATGGTGGTGTGAGCAGGTGGCCGGTGCAATAGTTCCAGGGGGATTCCAGGGGGTTCTTGTGGTTGGCGCCGGAGTGAAGGAGTTGATCCTCCATCGCCCCAGAGGCTCCGTGCGCTTGCGATCCGACAGGCGGGATACAGCTTAGTCTGTCTCCCCGCGACTTTATTACACCCTGCTCCGATAATGCCGTCATGTCCCGCATTGTCCTTGCCACCCTGAATGCCAAATACATTCATGCCTCCCTGGGGCTGCGCTGCCTCGCGGCGAACATGGATGAGCATGGCGGGCCGGGCCTGCGCGCGCAGACCACGCTGCGCGAGTTTGTGATCCAGCAGAAGCCCGCGCAGATCGTCGAGGAACTGCTGGCGCTGTCGCCCGAAGTCATCGGCCTCGGCGTCTACATCTGGAACGTGGTGGAAACCACGCAAGTGGTGCGTCTGCTCAAGGCGTTGCGCCCCGGCATCAAGGTGGTGCTGGGCGGCCCTGAAGTCAGCCATGAAACGAACGAGCAGGACATCTGCCGCCTGGCCGACCATGTGGTCACCGGCTGGGGCGACGTGAGCTTTCCGAAACTCTGCCGCGCCTTGCTCGATGGGCCGCAGCCGCTGATGAAAATCATTGCCGGCGAGCAGCCCCCGCTGGAGGCGCTGGCCCTGCCTTACCGCGAGTACACCGACGAGGACCTCGCCAAGCGGCTGCTGTATGTGGAAGCCTCGCGCGGCTGCCCCTTCATTATGTGGAATTCCCCTGCAGCAGAACAAAAGACTCATTCGACGCCTCATTTTTTTGGAATCTACGGAAATGTAAGGTTTTGTCAAAATGTTCATGGAATTTAATAAATCCATTATTTAAATGGATATTAGAGTGGTCGGTGATAAATTATGTTCATCCTACTGATGGTGTGAAAGCAATGCCGTGAACAATTTTTTAACTGCAGACTTACGACTGGTTAAGGCCCGTGATCGAGCAGAGTTGGTTGTGCCACAACAACCCTTGATATTCCAATATTTCAAAGATCAGGTCGATCTCTTTTCAGAGCCGACAATCTTTCTTCATCAAAAGTTTGTGAGTGTCGGCGGTACTCCAAGTCCACACACCTGGGCGGCCGCTGGATATGACCTGTTGAGTTGGTTTCAATGGTGTCAGTTAAAAGAGATCGACTGGCACGCCGCGACAGAGTCAGACAGGCACCAATTCGCAGACGACTATTCCGAGGCGGCAAGCGATGACAAAACAATCAACCGTAAATTGACTGCGGTGCGCAGGTTCTATGACTTTGCGCGCGCCGAGGGTTGGTATCACCGGGATATAGGTGCTTCAATTGAGGAACGACTGGTTGACAATCGGCGCATCGATGACGACGCTCTTGCACACACGCGCCCCACGGGGGGGCGTGTAAAGGAAAAGGACCCACTGCTCAAAAAGGTGGGGCGAAAGGATGTAATCAGGCCGCTGCAGGTAAAGCAATTGCGTAAGCTACTGGAGCACGTCGGTCCCACGGTTCAAACCACACAAGATAAGCGGCAAGTACGTAATCGCCTTATCTGTGACCTGGGCTATGTCGCAGGTACCAGACTTGGCGATGTGACAACGCTTACGACGCTTCAATTTTTGAACATCATCGTGGAGCCACATGAACAACTCATGGACTTCCCCTTGATCGTAGAAGGCAAGATGAAGGTCACGCGCAAGGTGGCCGCACCAGGCTGGCTTGTCCTTGCCATTCAGACGTACATCAACGGAGAGCGCGCATCAAGCGAGCGCGAGGGAAAGAAACGGGGAGTCAAGGCTACCACTGCCCTATTTCTTGGTCATGCCGCCAGCAAGAGTGCAGGCAAGCGGATTACGGGCTCCGCCATCCAGAAGATGTTCGCCCTGGCATGCATGAAATGCGGTATCACTGAGCGGATTGATATGGAAGACGTTGAGACCGGTAAGAAGCATGTCAAGACAGTCCCTGCTCACTCATTCCATGACCTTAGGCACAACTGCGCCGTGCTGACTTATCACGCTGAAAAGTCTCAGGGGAAAACTGAGCCTTGGAAGATCGTGCAGATCAAACTGGGACATAAGAGCCTGAAAGTCACCACGGACACTTATCTGGCGCATGTCTCCATCTTCGGTGAGAAGCAAGGTGTGATGGACATCCGCAGGCTGCTCGGTTTGCAAAATTGATTGGGTGAGGGATTGATGGATGACTCAATGGATCTGAATGCGGGTAACGCTGGACGTGTCTTACCGGAGTCACCGCCCAACAAAAAAATCCGCAACAAGCGCGCGCGGCAAGTGTTTGAAGCGGCTCGTCGACGAAATGCTGAGCAAGCCAACGTCCAAAACCTCCCCTCCACACGAATCGAACATGGCACAGCTGGCGGCAAGCCGACGCTCACTGCCATCTTCCCTAAGAAGGGCGGAGGAGAGCCCGACCGACTCGATCTAAGCTTCTTGCTGGCGTTTCCGGGGCTGACGGATTTCTTTGCTGAGGCGTTACTCAAGGCGATTAAGAACTACAGGACCATGTCCCGAATTGGTTTCGCTCAAAACCTGCGCGGTTCTTGGTTTGCGTTTCTCGGTGAGCGCGGGTACACCAACCTGCGTCCGGCGGATTTGGACGAACAGATTTTTACTGGATTCAATACTTGGTTAAGTCAGAGGCGAAAAGCAGATGGAAGCGCATATCTGCCTATGACCATCGGCTCGAAACTCAATGCGCTACGCGGAGCACTTGGCGCATCTAAAATGCCGAGCTTGATTGATTTGGTGCCGAGTGGACCTCGTGGAGCACAACGCAAGGTGGAACCCACAGAGGTGCTGCAGTTCGACCAATTGCTCGCGGTCATATCTGCCGTCGAGAAAGAGGTTCTAGCCCTGCGCGAGGATTGGGAAAAAGGCCAAAGTATTCTGATGCGCGGGCGAGAATTGCGCCGCAACGGCGCTGTGCTTGTAAAAAGTCCTCGAACACGAAACGTAACGGTGGTTGAGGAATCTAATCTCGCAGTAGCCATTGCGCTTATTGATCAGCGCTACCCAGGCGTGATTCCCGACCAAACTGTAATCAATGCAGACAATGCTTTACTCGGATACACGATTAAATATGGTATCAGTACTGGGAAGATGACTCGCTACTTCTATCCGAGCGCGCGCGAACTAGTGCCGCTGGTTCTGAGCATCGCCATATCAACCGTATTCAACTCAAACACGATCCTTACCCTGAATTGGAAAGACATAGATCGCAATGTTGACCCGTTGAGCAACGGGCGGCGAGCGGTGCAGTTTGACGTAACGCAAGAGGCTGACGAGGTTGACACATCAATGGAAGCGGAAGCGTCCGACGCAACCGAATCTCGCTTGACAAAAATTACCGGCGATAAGCCGCGCGCTAGGCGACAACTCGTACGGCTGTTGGACCCTGAAGGTGGCGGCGTCAATCAGGTGAGCCTCAATATGGTCCTCGATCTACTCATCGCCATAACTTCGCGAATCCGTCCATTTGTGATTGAGCCAGAGAGGTACGGCGACCGTATTTTTTTGTATGTCCAGAAAAATCGGATGAAGCGGGCAAAGGGTTTTGGAGGCGACACCTACGATGCAGTGGGGGATAAGACTTGGTCGGACGCTATTGCCAAATTCATCAAAGACAACAATCTTCCTAGTTTTACACTCAAAACGATCCGAGCGACGATGTTGGACTACGTGCAACTCTTCAATCGCGGCGATCTTGAGGCTGCGCGCCAGGTAGGAAACCATGCCAGCCGCGTCACCACTTGGACGCATTACACCAGCGACCTAGTGAAACGAATGCTGAAGGAAGCCACCGGCGAGACTATGCTGGTGAGGGAGCGTTGGCTGGACTCAGAAGGCAAGATTGATCCGCGCAAACACAGTGAGTGGGAGAGCAAAGGGTGCGCAACGCCTGGCTGGATTTGCCTAGACCCGTTTGATTCGCCGCGCCCCAATCAAAAGCAGGGTCGTCTTTGCAGCGCCTATGGCGAATGCCCCGACTGCCCGTTGTCTGCTGCACGCCCAGTCAATCCTAGCAACGTCATGCTCTATGAGGCGCTACGGCGTGCCATCTACCGTAGCATGATACGAGTGACTGCCCCCGTGTGGAAGGATCGCTGGGCACCCGTAGTCGCCGCCTTGGACGGTCTACTGGCGAACGTTCCGCCTCAGGTCCTTCAAGAGTCACGCAAACTCACCGTTGAACTGCCCGATATCGGCTAATGAGGAGCAACTATGAAACCGACCTCCGCCCTCGATAATGAGGTCCCAAAGCAGGAAAAGCCGAACGGCCATCGACCTCTCTGCGAAATGACCCCAGCAGAGTTCGCCACGTTCCAGGTCACGCCGCTGAGTAAGGGAGAGGATACGGTTTGGATGTGGGTGCCTACCACCCCTGGACAACGCAGTACAAAGGCCAAAGTGAACTGGGGCATGGAACTCAGCGACGGCAGCAGGCTCACCGACACCCGTCATGCACTTCGGCTGACGTGGGCCAAAAAACTTGTTGCGCTTATCACGCTCGCTCCAGCGAACGGCGTCGTACCGGCAGCTGGGTCAATGGTGAGTTACCAGCTGGGACTTAGGTGGCTCCTGTCGTGGATGGCAATGCGCGGTATGCAAACTCCGAATGAGCTGGATGTGGAGGGTTATCTCGAAGACCTGCCGCGCTACATCGCAGAGCGTTCAGACGTAGACGAAATTACAACTAGTCAAGTCAAACATGCACTTGTAATCATTCCAAAGCTCTGGTCGGAGCGACGTTTGCTGACGAGGTGGGGTGTACCCACCCTCAATCAAGACCCGTTCCGCGAGCACAGCCTACATTACTACGCGGATGCGTTGGCGACCAAAGCTGTGGGCTGGATTCCGCCTTTGCCTGATGAGGTCGCAATACCGCTCTTCAACAAGGTAACCTGGTGGATGGGTGGGCCGGCAGAAGACGTGATCGCCCTGCTGGGGTATCTAGATGACCCGCTCGCAGGCACGAAAGTCGACATAGAAGAAAGACGAAGCAAAACAGGTATTCGCAAGATAACGGCCGGGGTTGGCAGTTCGGCAAGGGCGAGGCGTCACAACCGCTTCCTTGCTGACTTCTCCTTCAGGAACCTGCCCGGTGAATCTCAGCCCTGGCATGCGCCATTGGACGGGAACTATGCGAGTGAAGACCAAAATGGTTCACTGGCGCGAGTGCGCCAACTGTTCGAAGCCGTGCGCGATGCCTACGCCTTGTGCATCCAAGGGATGTCGGGTATGCGCATCAGTGAGCTGATGGGCATCGAAGCGGGGTTCGATGCGGAGAGCGGGTTGCCCAGGGGGGTCCGGATCGAGGTCTCGGCATCCGGCCTCTATGAATTGTTCGTGATTCGCACAGTCTTGTCCAAAACGGAAACCGGCTTGCCTAGAGAGATGGACTGGGTGCTGGGTATGCGGCCGAAAGGTTCCATGGATGAACCGCTTCCCGTGCGCGCCCTGCGCCTACTTAACCGCTTGTATGAGCCTTGGCATGAGCACGCCAAGACGACCCGCTTGCTTCTGGGGATGCACGGCGGAATAGTCTTGCCAGTCAAAACCACCGGGCTAGGGGAGTTGACTTCCGACAAGATGCTCCTCAGCATGAAGCGTTTCATTGAACGTTGGGTCGATCTGTCGGGTTTGCCGAAAGAGTCACGGCACAAGATCAAGGACAACGACCTTATCGAGTGGCGCGAGTCCAAGGGGCACGTCTTCAAAAGTCACATGCTACGAAAGAGTTGGGCGCAGTTTATGTTCGCCGTTGACCCAAGCTTAATGCCTGCTATCCAGTTGCAGTTTCATCACATGTCGATGGCTATGACGGACAGCGGTTACATCGGGAGCAACATGAGTCTACTCAATGATATGGAGTCGGTGGCGACCCAGGCCCGCAACCTGATGATTCTCGAAAACGTGCTGGGCTGCAACCCGCTTGCGGGCAGGATGGGTGAGGAACTGGAGCAGGCGACGCAGAAACTGGCTGAGCAGGTCAAGGGACTGCCGACGAGCGATGCGTACAAGGAAGTCGTGAAGTTTTGCGAGCACGCGCAACTACCGATCTTCTTCTCACCTCACGGTGCCTGCATGCCTCTGAGGACCCATGAGATGCGTTGCCAGGACGAGGCTGGCACGTCGTTGCTCCTGCGTAAGCAACCCAATACCCGCACGCGCCAACCGTCGCTGTGCGCTGGCTGCGGCTGCTTTGTACTCGATGCCCGGCACGCGGACTTCTGGGCAGCAAGGTACTTGGACAACTGGCTGGCGTACAAACGGGCGGAGCGCAGCGGTGATGTCAGTGGCTATAAGGTGATCAAGGAGCGCGCCGAGCAGGCCGGCAAGCTGCTCAAGAAGATCGGCGTTAAGGTGGTGCAACTGGACCGACAGATCGAACAGACGTTGGAGGCTGAGCATGCCCCAGCCTGACCCCATTGAGCAGGACTTCCTCGAAGCCCTTCACCGGTTGGTAGAGGGCAAGCCGCAGAACAAAATACTCAAAGCCAGTGCCAAGGCTGGCAAGCTAAAGGTCAATACCGTCAGCGTTGCACGTGAAGCCGGCCGCAGCAGGACGCTGATCGCATTGGAGGATTGTCGCTACCCCATGGTGCGCGAGGCCGTCAAACTCGCGCAAGGGGGTAAGAAGGCGCTGCCCACCACTTACACCCAGCTCATCGAAAACCTGCGCGCGGACCTGGCTACCGTCAAAGCAGAAAAGCGCCTTCTGGAAACCAAGATGGCGGATCATGTGCTCGCCCGCCGAAAGGCCGAAGTGAATGCGCGGCGAGATGCGGCGGAAGCCTCTCAGTTGCGCAAACTGGTAGTCGAGTTTGAAAAAGTGGTTCATCTACCGCAAAAGGAAGCGGCATTACCTCGCCTAGTCCTGATTCGAGGACTGCCTGGCAGCGGAAAGAGCACCAAGGCCAACGGCTACCGTGAAGACGGGTACCAGCATTTCGAATCGGATCAGTTCTTCCAGGCAGAAGACGGTTATGCCTTTGACGAAACAAAGCTGCCGCAGGCTCACGCATGGTGCCTAGAGCAGACACGGAAGGCGCTGGCCGATGGCGAGTACGTGGTGGTCGCCAACGTCTTTGCGACTGTCCAGGACGTACAGCCCTACGTCGATCTTGGATTCGATTACCAAATCATCGACGCGACCCATAAAGGTAAGTCGACCCACCAGATTCCTGCCGATGTCATGAAGCGCACGAAAGCCATCTGGGTGCCTACCGAGGAACTACTGAAGAAAATCCCCACCAAGGCCGGGAAGGTCGATAGAGCGAAGGTGACGAGCATTCATTCTGCCCGGAAGGACAAGGAGTAATGGTCTCCCCTCGATCGTCCCTGAAATTTTCGAAAAGCTAGAAGGTGGCGTTAATGATTCAGTCCGCAGTCTGACGAACAGCCTGATGTAGCACCTGGCGATTCGCCAGCGTTTTGACGCCACGCAATTGGGGAGCTTCGCGTTTGGGCAACAGGCCTTTGAGAGCATGCGGGTTGGACCGGGCGCCACTCGCCACATAGTCGGCCAGCAAGGCGCGTTGAACTTGGTCCAAAGGCAAAGCACACGGACCGATCAGGTAGTCACACAGAGCATCCACCAGCGCTTCGGGCGTCAGCCCACTGGTTTTGGTGGTGCTTTGCCAGAGCCAGTCGGCAAAACCCATGAACGCGTAAAACGGCGATGCTGGCACCACGCTGGCTGGGGTGACGTCCCCATCGGCAGGTTCATCGGCGCAAGTCTCGGCGCCGACTCCCAGCAATAAGTTCAGCGTCTGCGTGAAACGCCCTGAATTGGCGACCAGATCCCAGTAGCGCGAGAAGCGCGTAAAACGCTTCATCGTATCCGCGTCCACGGCACCGGTCTGCAGTACGGTGTAGGGCGGCTCGGGGTCATAAACCATGCCGTATGCCGCGGTGAGGCGGGCAATCGGCGTGCCGCGCAGACGCTTCAAAATCCCCAATTGAATTTCGTGCGGCCGCAAGGCGTGCAGGCGGTCAAAGCCCGCTGCAAAACTCTCCAACGACTCGCCCGGCAGGCCAAACAGCAAGTCGGTGTGCAAATGCGCGTTGGACTCTTGCACCAGCCAGCGCAAATTCAGCGCGGTTTTGTCGTTGTCCTGCTTGCGCGAGATGCGTTGCTGAACCGTAGTATTAAAGCTTTGCACGCCCACTTCAAACTGAAGCACTCCTGGGGGGAACTGCGCAATCATAGTTTTGAGTCGATCTGGTAAGTGGTCAGGCACGACTTCAAAATGCACGAACAAATCGTCTGTCATCCGATCCAGAAAAAACTGCAGAATGCGCACCGAGGCATCAATCTTAAGGTTGAACGTACGGTCGACAAACTTGAAATTCCGCGCACCGCGCTGGTACAACCCCGCCATCTCGGCCAGAAAAGCGTCCAAATCAAACGCCCAAGCGGTCTTGTCGAGTGAGCTTAGGCAAAACGAGCACTTAAAAGGACACCCGCGCGACGCTTCGACGTAGAGCAGGCGGTGCGCCAGATCGGTATCGGTGTACTCGGCGTAGGGCAGTACGATGTCGTCGAGCGGCGGCTCTTCACCCTTGATGATTTTCATCAGCGGTTGCGGCCCTTGCAAGAGCGCGCGGCACAGTTTCGGAAAACTCACATCACCCCAGCCTGTAATCACATGGTCGACCAGGCTGACAATCTCCTGCTCGCCCAGTTCATGGCTGACCTCGGGCCCACCTAGCACCACTTTGACCCCTGGTCGCTGGTTCTTGAGCAAGCGCACCACTTCGGTTGTTTGGGTCACGTTCCAAATATAGACGCCAAACCCGATGACCTGCACAGTCCCCGACAGCGGCTCACCCAGCGTCGCCAGCAACTCAGCCGCCACCTCAGATGCCCTTCGCGCGATGGTGAACTCCCGCAGCACGGTTTGCCGCTTCAGCGCCCCCATGTTGGCCAAGAGATAGCGCAGGCCAAGCGAGGCGTGGATGTACTTTGCGTTGAGGGTGGTCAGGACAATAGCAGGGACGTGAGAGGAAACCATCCACGCATTATCGAACCCTGGATCAAAACCGGCTTCCTTAAAGACATCCAGTGGTCTGATCTCCGGATTCGGTACTAGATAACCTCAGCCATTACGAGCGATTGACCTCGCGATACGAGCTTACTCAAGGTAGATTGCTGAAATCTCGCTCCTGACCGGGTGTCCTTCAGCCACAACTTCGTAGTTGAACAGGGATGCAATATGAGGGTGCCGTGTAAAGTAACAGCATGAAGGCTCACCCACTGATCCCGCTGCCGGTCTATCAGCGCATTTATCAAGTCATCTACAGCGTACTTGAGGCCAGCGAAGTTGCACGTACCCATCGAGCCTGTATTTTTTTCACTATCGCAGGGACGTTGATCCTTCGGCAGCATTACAAGCTCCACGCTACGATCAGCGCTGGATTCATGGGGATGATGGTTGACGATAAAAGCGCAAGCGTTGCCATGTATGGACGTATTGGGAACGGGCCTGAAAGTGACAGGCGGGCGTTTCACGCGTGGGTGGAGTGCCAAGGCTGGCTGGTTGACTTCATGGCGCCCATCATGGGCATGGCTATCACGGAAGACGGGCACCCGCTAAACGTGCCGAGGCGGATGCTTCAGAAGCCATTGGCCGAACAGAAGGCCAGCATCAACGATCTAGAGCGAGTCGGGGACTTCTACCTTGAGCATGACTCTGCGCTTGCTGAGTCGTTGATTGATTCTCAATCGGCTGGCTCGATTGACCTTGTAAATGTCTGCCTTACTTGGTACCGCCGTCCTCCATCGGCCTTGAAGGAACTGGCCCTAGGTGGCAACCAAGGTACACCCAAGAAACTAGTCATTTGTGCCCCGTCGATTGAAGGGGTCTGGTGAGTGGTCATACGTCGAGAGAAGAGGAGTGGAAGATGAAAGACGTCGCATCGGACAAGACCCGCGGCTCGTTGTGGCAGCGCTGGGATCCCCATATCCATGCTCCCGGTACCGCGATGAACGATCAATTTTCGGGAGACGATCCATGGGCAGATTTTTGTAATCGAGTCAACCAGCATGAACCGGCGATCAAGGTATTGGGCATCACTGATTACTTCCTTATCGACACTTACGAAACGGCCCTGGCTGTGCAGGCAGGGGGCCGCCTGCCTGGCGTTGAACTGCTGTTGCCCAACGTTGAGATCCGGCTATCGATCGGCACCTCCAGCAACGCGGCCATCAATGCCCATCTCCTGTTCTCGCCTGAGGCAGACGACCATATGGAGCGCATCCGGCGCTTAATGGCCGGATTCAAATTTCGTTACCTGCGCGATGAGTTCCGTTGTGAGCGGTCGGAACTAATCCGGCTCGGACGCGCGCATGATCCGTCCATTGTCGACAACGGCGCAGCGCTTACGGCAGGGGTTAACCAGTTCAAGATCGACTTCGAGGATCTGCGTCAGACTTGGGAGGGGAGCGACTGGCTCCGCAGCAATTGTCTGATTGCGGTCGCTGCTGGTGAACGCGACGGCACATCGGGGCTGCGCGACGAGTCGTCGTCATTTTCTGCAACGCGCACTAACATCGAAGGCTTCGCCCACATAATCTTCAGTGGTAACCCCAAGCAAGCGGCCTTCTACCAAGGCAAAGGCGCTGTTTCACTGGCAGAGCTGAATGCAAAATGGGGTGGGCCTAAGCCTTGCTTGCACGGCTCTGATGCACATGGATACGAGAAGGTCGGCAAGCCTGCGCTGAATAGGTACTGCTGGCTCAAAGGCGCTTCGAGCTTCGAAACCCTACGCCAGGCCTGCATGAACCCGGAAGGCCGCGTCTTCATCGGTGCTGAGCCACCGAGAGGCGCTCTGCCTAGCAATGTCATCCGCTCGGTCACCGTGAGCCAAGCGCCATGGATGTCGCCCTCGTCCATTGAGTTGAACCCTGGCCTCATCGCCATTATCGGCGCGCGTGGATCGGGCAAGACGGCTCTCGCTGATTTCATCGCAATGGGTGGCTGCGCGGTCTACGCCCACCTCAGCGATAAGTCCTTTCTGCGTCGTGCCGCGGACCATTTGAATGGGTCCGAAGCTAAGCTGCTTTGGGAGTCGGGGGACACGACCTCAAACTCCTTCTCGGGCTTGGAAATGGAGGATCTTGTCGACGCGCCACAGGTGCAATATCTGTCCCAGCAATTCGTGGACCAACTGTGCTCAGCTGAGGGCTTGGAAGATCCGTTGCTCCGGGAAATCGAGCGCGTCGTTTTCGACGCGCACTCGGAAGCAGATCGGCTGGACGCCACTTCGTTCGAAGAGTTGCTGGCAATCCGGCTGGAAGGCGCAAGGACCAGCCGCGTCCGTCAGGTCGATGCCATCTCGCGGGCGTCACAGGCCATGGCCGCCGAGCAAGCGAGGAAAGATGGGCTGGCCTCACTGATAAAGGACCGCACCGAAAAGTTGAAGGCCCTCCAGAACGATGAGGCTGACATGAAGGCGCTTATGCCTAAGGGGGATACAGACCGCGCCATGCGCCATGATGCTGTATCGCAAGCAGTCGACACTAAACGCTCACAAGTACTTAAGGCAAAGGTCCGGCTGGAGGCTCTACGTCATCTGACAGCCGACGTCAAAAATTTGCGGGAGCGGGTACTGCCGGATATGCTTGAAAGAATGCAGACGGAGCGCGAGGAAGCCGAGTTGCCAGTCGGCGAATGGGCGAGGTTCCGCTTGGTATTCGCTGGCGATGTGGACGTGATCCTTACCCAGCTTGAACAAGAAATCCGTCGGACTCTGCGCACCCTAGAAGGTGACGCCTCGACGACCGCGCACGATGCCCAGGCCGACCCGAACGTGCCACTGATTGCTGAAGCCGATGACCTATCCAAACATCCCTTGACTCTGCTGGAGCGAGAACTAGGCCGCCTACGCCAATTGATAGGCTTGGATGCACAGAACGCACGGCGATTCAAGCTAATCAGTGATCGGGTGTCCACGGCAAAAATCGGACTTGCCAAGATGGACGCCGAGATCGGCCGGGCAAATGGGGCGGACGACAGGATCACTTCCCTGCGGCAGCAGCGCCGTGAAGCATATGTCGGTGTGTTCCAGGCCGTGGTGGACGAAGAGGCCGCGCTGGAGGCGCTGTACCAGCCGCTGAAGGCCCAGATTTCGCAGGCGCAAGGTTCACTGTCAAAGTTGGCATTCACCGTTCGGCGGCATGTCGACCTAAACGTTTGGTGCGAAGCCGGCGAAGCCCTGCTAGACCTGCGTGCGGCAGGCCCCTTCAAAGGCAAGGGTAGCCTTCGGGCGGTCGCCGGAGTTTCGCTGCTAGAAGCTTGGCAGTCCGGCGACGCCGCAGCCGCGTGCGAAGCATTGCTGCAGTTCGTAGCTGCCTACGGCAAGGACCTTCGCGTCCATCGTCCAGATCACGCCGAGCCCAAAGAGTGGGCCCGCTCCGTCTCGGCATGGTTGTTCGGCACCGAGCACATCTCTGTCGGTTACGGTTTGGAGTTTGACGGTGTCCCGATTGAGCGTCTGTCCCCAGGCACGCGAGGGATTGTGCTGTTGCTCTTGTATTTGGCGGTAGACGCCCAGGACGACCGGCCACTGATTGTGGACCAGCCCGAAGAAAACCTCGATCCCCAGTCGATCTACGACGAACTTGTTGTGGAGTTCCAGCGCGCAAAGCTTCGACGCCAGGTCATCATCGTCACGCACAACGCCAATCTTGTCGTCAACACGGATGCTGACCAGGTAATCGTCGCTAGTTGCGGTAGTCATGAACCCGGGCGCTTGCCGCGTATGAATTACCAGTCTGGAGGCCTTGAAGAGTCGGCGATACGCGAAACGGTATGCGCGATTCTGGAAGGTGGTAAGCGGGCCTTCCAAGAGCGCGCCAAGCGGCTGCGAGTCACGTTCTGAGGTTCAGCTATCCGATGCGCGCTCCTTGCGACCGTCCTTACTGAGTTGTGACTGACAGCAATTGCTGCGTACCCGTCTAGCAATATGCGGCAATTTGACGTTTGAGCGACCACTTTCCGGCGCTAAGGGTTGCGGAGTATTCTTTTCCGAGCTCCCTGTTCATCTTCTTGCTGCCTACAAACGGAGGATTTCCGACGACAACACTAGCCGCTGGCCAGGCCGCCTGGGTCCCGTCAGCGTTGAGAACGGCATCGCGGTTTTCAATGCAGTCTAGGGGCTCCAAAATAGGGTTCGTTTTGAAAGCGTAGCCCTTCCGATCAGGGTGTCACTCGCCTGCACATCGGTTTGAACCATGCGCCCGACGAGCAACTCTCCCGCGCCATGGATACGCTCTCGACGCTCGGGAGGCGGCACCTCCCCCGCAAGCATCGCTAACCAATTGGGGGTAGGCGGTGCTGTGCTCATAGATGCCTAGTATTCTTGGCCTGTAGCCTAGGACAGGCAGCACCAACAGAGGAAAAATTGATGCTCACGGCAGCACGTGCACAAGATCACACCCCAGTTCGTCGTGCCCTACCGTTTCATAGGTAAGTGAAACTATTCCGGCTCCCCCCGCATTTCAGTTAGCCTGCGACCCTGTCGATTAGTAATCTTCGAAGCCAGCATTCAGCCGGTCGGATCAATGTCCTGGAGGTGGTCTTTGTGTCGACGGCCTTCGGGCCAGAACTGGACATTGGTAAGTGACTGGTGTCGGCTCCTCGGCAGCGATCTCTGTGCTGGTCAGCACGTTTTCTCGCCCATTTGGTTTGTCAAATATATTTAACAAATCGCAGAAATGTTAAATATAATTAACATTATTTTTCACCGAAGTAGAGTCATTACTTGCATTCACAAATGAATACCCTAAAAAGCTTGGCCGAGAGTCTTCGCCGCGGTCGAAAGATCGCTAGCGATGTGGATCTTGCTGCGCGAACAGGTCTGACTCGTCAAAGTGTAAGCAGAGCGCTCAGTGGGCACCAAAATTTCACTGTCGTTACGTTACTGGCCCTCGCTCACGCAAACGAGCAGGTGGTGATGCTGGTCCCGCGCGAAGCTGCGCGCGCACTGCTGGAAGACAACACCTTGCCATACGAAAGTATTCCTACGGTCGCCGATAGAGTGAGGATGCTCTGACTTGGATTAAATTCCGTTGATGCCGGTTTCATAGACACTTTGTTGAGGTGGTCGATGAAACTGGAGGCGGTGTATGGTTACAAGAAGGAAACTCAGTCTTGACTTCAACGCTGAGCGGTCGAACTGGTCAAGGACCAAGGGATGTCAGTAAAAATCTCAGCTGACTGCGAATATGTCCCCTAGCAAAGAGAGAGAGCCTGATGAGCATCCGAAAGAATAAGCGTCGGATTAGCCAGCTGCGTCATGGCCAGTTCAACCGAAAAGTCTGGCCGTGGTCCGCTGAAGAGCAAGCATGGCTCGACGTAGCACCTGTAGGAAGAGAATTTGGCAGCCCGGACTATGAACGCCTGGAGATACTGGATTTGTATGAGGCAGGTGAGATAAGCGGTGACGATGCGATGGAGAAGCTGGGACTTGGTAGTTTGGATCAATTAAACCGGCAGATAAAACGGCGCTGAGTTCCTACAGAAGCGACCCGACTCGCCAGGTGGCCGCTACTGCTGCACAACGGTTATTAAATGCCAACCAGAGAGTGTCCGCTATCGGGCCAAAAGCAGACCACCTCTTCGAGATACTCTGAGGAAAATCTGAGCTGGACTCCTCTGCCTTTTGTTCACACCGGCGTCAGCCCTGTTCGTTTCACAAGGAGCTGGACATCTTTTCTGCTTTCGCGCCTCGCAAGACGAGCGAGCACCGTCTGTTGGGTCTCGGGTGTCCAAAAGATTCGCAGTCTCTCGCGCGCTCGCGTAATAGCCGTGTAAAAGATGCTGTGAGTGACTGCATCCTCGTTCGCATCGGTAATAACAATCTTCACCGAGTCGTACTCAAGTCCCTGAGCCTTGTGAATTGACACCGCATACGCGACTTGAAAAGGCACGGTCGTATTGATCGAATCGTCATCTTCATCGCTCGCGTCCTTCTCGTAGACGGCGAAGCGAACGGTAGATCCACCTATCCACTGAAGCTCGTCCCCATCCACATCGAACTCTGATAACGGCCGATCCAATTCAACATCGAAGTGAATCTGCCCTGCTGCCGCTTGAATCTCGACGATTCGGCCCTTCAGATTGTTATAGATGACCGGACGGAATCGCTCGATCTCGTTGAAGAGCACAGGGTCACCGACCTTGTAGGTCTGCGTACGCCATATCGTGGCGTCCCCGTCGTTGCCGCTCTGCAAGAAACGATTGACGTTGTTGATGCCATAAAGACCATCGTAATTCAGGCACAAGATTATTTCGTCATTTCGCAGGGGTTCAAAAAGCGTCCTGTCCAGCACAGTGGTGTAGTGGCTCTTGACCATTGATTCGGCAATGTCGTCCTCTATGCGCCTCACCTTGTCCCAGAACGACACGAGAGACGCGCTCTTTGCCCTGTAAGGGGTCGTGAGCTCGAACACTGATTCAGTCGGGATGAAAGAGCGAATGATCCCGAACCAGTTGCCAAACTGAATAGCCTGGATCTGATAGACGTCGCCAACGAGCACCAGGAGTTTGAACGACGTGCTGGCAAGGACCGCCAGCATGTCAGAGTTCGAGACGGTGCTGCATTCGTCGATGACTACAAGGTCATAGTCTGTCCCGACTGACTTCCTACGAGTCTGGCTACTGATCGTTCGAAATTCAGAGTTCTGCGCGCTCACTCTCCGTTTGAGATTGTCGACAGCTGGGTGAGTGTGGGCGAGAAACAGTTTCTGCTTGTCGTTGAAATAGTCCGCAATGTGGTTCACCATCGTGGATTTTCCCGTACCTGCGGCCCCGTAAATCAGAGCGACGCGCGATTGACTGAACAACTTCTTCAATGCGTCCTGTTTGATCAAATCATCAATGCCCCGCGAGGCATCGCCCAGCCACCGCTCGACTGCCTGCGTATACCCATCAATTCTGGACGCTGCAGATTGCTGCAACTTTTTGACGATCTCAACAGTCTGGTCCTCATAGCCGCGAATGAACACATGATCCATCTCAAGCACGAGGTGACGATGCGTGTGTTTGAAGTAAAGGCGCCCGTTGTAGGTGGCGATCAGATCAGGGATCTCTACGAACTGCTTAAGGTCGGCGACTGCGGTGTAAAGAATCCCGTGGCTTTCCACATTTGTACGGACACGGCGTGCAAGCAACTCGTGTGTGCGACCCGTGGCATCCAAGCTTTCGATCAAATCCCAGAATCGCGGGTTATGACCCGGAAGCGAAGTGCAAAAGGGCATCTCTTCGAAAGGAATGCAACCCCAGGTGAGTTTGAGGTTTGAGAGGCGGTTGCATGCATCCCAAGAGTGGAGCTGCTTGATGATCTGGTTATACAAACGAAGCAAGACGTAGCGCAACACGTTCTGACCAGTGGCCCCGGAGCGGATGATCCGACGGGACTTATCCAACAGTGGAAATATCTGCAGCTTCGCAGCGCCTGTAGCATGCGCTTGGTACATGGCCGCATATGCGTCGTCGCTCATCTCCACCAAGTCCACCAAGCTGCCACCGCTAACAGTCAGCCAGCGCATGAGATTCAGGTACTCAGGGGAGGTCGTTCGAACGGATATGGTCTCGCCAAGAAGTCGCGCAAAGTTTTCGAACTCGCATGGCCGCACTGACACTGACCACGCCTGTATGATCGTGATCGGCATAGAACGATCAAGCACCTGAATTGAGTCGCGATGCAATACGAGCATCGCCGCATAGTTGTCGGTGATATCGATGTCAGTGAAAGCAATGATTCGATCAAATTTGCTGACCTTGTTCACCGCAAGGTAGCAGGTGACCTCGTAGTAGATGCGGCCACCAACAAAAAACGGCCGCGTCTTGTGAATATAGTACCTTGCGTTCCAAGCGTTATCGCCTGCCAGACGTGAATTGTCGACTCGCTGCGCGATCGCCTTGTGATATTCGCGCAGAGACGGGTCGAGGTTTACTGGGAAATCTTCGAGGTTTTCCAGTACGGCCATCCCGCAATCGTCATGGAGTGAGCGCCGCATGCGATGCAGGTATTCGTAATACTTGAGCATCAAGCGTTCGGAGGCGTCCTCGTCAAGGGTGTAGTGCGACGCGCTCTTCTGTACTAGCTTGTGAAATTTCGCCAAGTAGCTGAACTTTGCAATGCCCTTCACAAAGGCCAATGCTGGCTCGACCGCATCGTAATGGAACTCGTTGGTAGCGGACCGAGAGTGGAGGCGAACTAGCGTTCCTTCAATCAGGTTCCGAATTTGAGCAAGAACGTTCTGCGACAGCAATCCACGCTGCTCACCCAGCATCTGGATATTGCGTGAGATCGCCTCTGCAGCGCTACGAATCTGGCTATCGACAGTCCCCATGGCCTACACCCCTCTGCTAGTATTCAAGAAATTGCCTTTAAACAAAAGACTGCCGATCAGGCCCGCCCCGGTCTAGAGCGCATCTAATCCATTGATCTTGCCGGCTAGTTTCTGGCGCAAACTGATCAAATCATTGACGCTGACCCGTGTCCGCTTTCGTAGCCAGAAGCCGACATACGCGAATGACCGGTAACGGGTTGGGCACGAGACTCGCGAAAGTCTACGTGCCCATTAATTGGACTACTTTGCCAGCACTCCCGGACGGAACAGGTTCAGATCAATGCTGTCGGCCATAGCCCGGTAGCCAGCCGGCGCGGGATGCAGGTGGTCACCAGAGTCAAACTCGGCTTGCATACGAGTCGGCCGCGCGGGGTCGAGCACCACGCGATCGAAGTCCAGCACGGCGTCGTAGGCGCCACTCTTACGAATCCAGTCGTTCAGCGCTTGGCGTTTAGCCTCACCCTCAGGGGTCCAGTTTGAGTCACCTTCAAAGGGAAGTACCGTTCCACCGAAAACGCGCAAGCCGCGGGCGTGTGCGCGGTCAATCAGTTGTCGATGCCCGGCAATAAGGTCGGCAACGGTCGGTGATGGTTTGGTGCCACCTGCCCGAATATCGTTGACCCCTTCGAGCACCGTGACATGAGTGACACCCGGCTGGGCGAGAACGTCCCGGTCGAAGCGGGCCAGCGCATTCGGTCCGACGCCATCCTCCAGCACGCGGCCGCCTCCGATCCCACCGTTCACCACGCTTAGCCTCGTGCCAGCTGTATGAAGACGAGTATTTAGCAGATCTGGCCAACGGCGATTCGCATCGATTCCGGACTGCGTGCCATCGGTAATGGAGTCGCCAAACGCTACCAGCACGCCTGTTGGCGGCGCTGCGACAACCTCGACGCGGGCAAGGAAGAACGATGAAGCTGAGGCAAGGCCGTCGCTGCGGCGATAGGCCGTCGTGGCCATCACTGGGAAGCGCGTCGCGCCAATGTAGTTTCCCTGTGACGATACATAGTTAACTTGCCAGGAGGCAGGGTGAACCGTTACCGGAGATTTCCATGTGGACGTGTCGTCTGGCAGGTGCAGATCAATCGCCAGGTCGCCAAAGTCCTTCACTGCGAGATCCACCGGATCGCTGACCATCAAAGCGCCAGCCGGCACCACTGGCTGGGAAATACCGCCGAAGGTTAATACTCGGTTGGAGCCCGCGACGATGCTGGCCCCTGTATCCCTAAGCGCCACTTGCGCAGCCCCGATGCGCAGTGGCGAGGTACCGAGGCTGTTGGATAACACGACACGCACGCGTGTACCCCCCACCGAAACGCGAGCGATTTGTCGCAGGGTCTGGTCTTTGAAGTGGAGTGGAGACATACCCCCCACCGGCAGCGGCTGCGAGCCAATTCCCGCCGCATCGACGGCGGCCGGCACATCACGCGCCCATGGATAGGCGAGCGCCGCCGCTGAAAGAGTCTGCGTTGGTTGGTCGAGTCGGGCGACCGCAGGGGCCGCCCAAGTCGCGATCCACCGCTCCGAGGCCGAGGCTAGGCCCGACTGAGTTGCGGGCGGCCCCGACGGGGTTGAACATGCGCCCAGCAGCAGCGCGGCAGCTGCAACAAAACATCGTCGCTTCATGGCTTGTCTCCTTCTCATTGTCTTTTGTAATTAGCCGCAATTCGGCCGTCTCAGTTTACTGTGCGCTTGTAGCCGCTGAAATCGCCGTCGGGAGGGACCGCCTCATCGCCCAAATCAAGGGAACCGACGATGAAAATGTGAAATTACTGAAGCGGATAACGTCCGCAATGTCTCGGCAGCCGTAATCGGGCCAGAAGCGGCCGCAGTTAAATGACCGCTTGTGAGCCTTTCGATTTGGCGTGGGCGATCCGATGGACTGATGGGTTAGTCTTCGCTGCTGCGTCGGATGCCTGGATCGAGGGCAAAGAACTGCGGATTCAATGACTCCATAGGACCCTTGAGTTTCTCGATCTCTGCTGCTGGTGCATGGACCTCGAGTCGAGTGATCTTGGCTATCTTGAGCGCCTCACCAAGCAGCTCGCCGACATTTTGGAGATGTGCGAGAACTGCTTCCGCGTTGACATAACCTTCTCGGCAATGGGCTGTGTGGCCGCTGTAAGAGAACGCGTAGTGCACGCATCCCGCTTCCGTGCGTGTCTTCTCGACAAATTTAGGCCCGAGTGCTTTGAAGGCGGCGAGTTGTGATTCCTCGACTTCGAAGTAGGGCACCAAGGTGCAGCAGGTATCGCTTTTGAACATGGCAGTCTCCTGAATGTTGGCGCGTCTTTGCGCATTTGGACTCTACAGGCTTTATCGACCTGGTGGCAAATGCAGCACCCTCCCAAAATCGGCGCGCCCGGGGTGAAGGGCTTCTTCACCATGCTGGTGACGGAGCACAAAGTTTCCGCATCCGGGCCAGAAGCGGACGCACCGGAACGACCTGTAACTGGAAGTCAAAAATCATTCAACCAGCAGCCAAGTTCAATCTGGCAAATCTCTGTCTACTATGAAAGCTACAAGGCTTCTGCTACCTCAATGCCGAGGCACCGCCCGGTGTTTTAGAGTTTGGTATGACCCAGAAGCGATTGGACAAGTCGAATATTCTTCGTTCGACAGTAAATCAAGGATGCTTTAGTTTTGCGAATGGTGTGAGTTCTATAGGCGACTGGACCGAGTCGAAGTCCCTCGATCCACGAATCAAGGATACGAAGCATCCCCCGCTTCACTTTTCGCAGAACATTTCTATTTCCCTCTAGATTTTGTAAGCGATGTTGCTTGATCGATAAAGTCCAGTAACGCTGGCGTATGTTGTTTGCCTCGATGAATCACCGTATAACACTGGCGGGTCATTTTCGGCAGCGTGGTATTGACACGCTTCAAGAGTTTTGCCTCTAGCATGTCGCTTACGACCCATCGCGAAAGGCATGCCGCTCCAAGTCCTGCTGCAGCCGAGTGCTTAATCGCCTCTGAGCTTCCTAGTTCGATGCTGTGGCGGTAGGAAGTGAGATGAGGCAGTAGCAATTGGTCTGTCGCCTCTCGGGTACCCGAGCCCGCCTCGCGCAGCAGCCATACCCAATCGCGTAATGTTTTCAGTGACACCCGCCCTTGCTTCGATTTATTCGCAAGAGTCGGGTGCCCCACCACCACCAGCTCGTCCTGCATCCATGGGGTGACTATGAGTGACGTATGGTGGCAGGGGCCTTCTATCAGCCCCACATCGAGTTCGAACCGGTCCACTGCGTCGCATATCGCTTCAGTGTTGTTTATGGCAATCCTTGAATGCCAACTGGTGGCGATGTCTTGGTGCCGTCCACGCAGAAACTGCCTGAGAAGCCGGGGCAACACGTAGTTACCAATCGTGGTGCTAGCGCCAATCCGCAGCGACTGGGACTGCGCCATGCCATCACGGGACATCTGCTCGATCCCGGCCGCGCCGTCCAGCAGGGCCTGCGCCCGCGGCAGCAGAGCTCGTCCGTTGTCGTTGAGCAGCAGGCGTTTACCTGCCCTGTCGAACAGGTGGAGCGACAGCAGACGCTCCAGCTCCTTGACGGCCGCGCTGGTCGCCGACTGCGACAGGGCAATTTGCGTGCTGGCTGCCGTCGTGCTGCCGGTTTGGGCCACCGCCACAAAAATTTGCAGTTGACGCAATGTCAGGCGCAGTACATCCATGGTCGAGTTCCCCTGCGTGCTTTGTATATTGATTAAACAGCTATATGTTACTCAAACAAGCTGTTGGACGGATAGATTACAGAACTCTACATTCGACCCTGACGAACCGAACCTGATGGAGAACACCATGACCACCGCCGCACCCTCCCGACCTTCCTTCGAAGCCCCTGCGTCTGGCCGGGCCGTCAGGAATGCGATGGACCCATTGCTGCGCCTGCTGCCTGGCCTGGTAATTAGCGGTGCTCTGGCTGCGGCCGCGATCGCGCTGAGCCGCATCGGCTGGCTGCAGGACCACGGGTTCAGCGCCCTGACACTCGCCATCGTGCTGGGCATGCTGGTCGGCAACACGGCTTATCCGCGTGTGGCCAGAGTGAGCGGCGCCGGGGTCAACTTTTCCAAACAAAACCTGCTGCGCCTGGGTGTGGTGCTGTACGGCTTGCGGCTTACGGTGCAGGATATTGGCCACGTCGGCCTGGCGGGCGTGGCCACCGATGCGTTGGTCCTGGGTTCGACGTTTGCGCTGGCATGCGTCATTGGCATCCGCTGCCTCGGCATGGATCGCAAGACGGTGATGTTGATTGGTGCCGGCAGCTCGATTTGCGGCGCTGCTGCCGTGATGGCCGCTGAGCCGGTGGTGAAAGCGCGCGCCGAACAGGTCACGGTCGCCGTGGCCACCGTGGTGGTGTTCGGCACCATCGCCATCTTCTTGTACCCGCTGCTGTTTGAGCTCAATCGCCAGTGGCAGCTGGTTCCGGGCGGCGCTGACGGCTTCGGCATCTATGTCGGCTCCACCATTCACGAGGTGGCCCAGGTGGTGGCTGCAGCGCGCTCGGTAGGCCCCCACGCGGCCGACACGGCTGTCATCGCCAAGATGGTGCGCGTGATGATGCTGGCGCCCTTTCTCATCATGCTATCGGCCTGGCTGGCGCGGGACGACGCCAGGCGCACCGTGCGAATGGCCCCGGCACCAGCTGCCCATGAGCACACTGTACGTCTTGGGGCGCTCATCCAGCCCAAGCTGGCTGTGCCCTGGTTCGCCTTTGCCTTTGTCGGTGTGGTGCTGTTCAACTCGTTGAACCTGCTGCCGCCAAGTGTCGTGGCTGTAACGACCGAGGTCGACACCGGTTTGCTGGCCATGGCGATGGCAGCGCTGGGTCTTGCCACCCACATATCCTCCATACGCAAAGCCGGCGTCAAGCCTCTCTTGCTGGCGCTGACCCTCTTCACTTGGCTGGTGGTGGGCGGTGCGCTGATCAACCGGTGGGTGTTTGCTCTGATTGGTTAATTATTTTCAGGCTTCTGGAATAAACCGGCATTGCGAACCGTCTACCTCCATGACAGCAGCAATTGGCTGCTGCGACCAAGTTCAAGCCTCACCGCAACTTCACTCGTCTTACCTTACCAGGAGCTTTTCATGTTCAAAACCCTTTCCCTTACCGCTTGCGCCGCCGCTGTGCTGTTTACCGCCACCGGTGCCATGGCTGCCCCGGCCGATGACGCCAAGACCCACTTCCAGGCCATCGGCTCGGGCGATTTGTCCATCGTCATGCGCGGCTACGCGGACCAGGCCCAGTTCAACTGGGTGGGTGGTCCGCTGGACGGCACTTACGCCAGTCCGGACGCGATTCGCGGCGTGTGGGAAAAGTTCACCAAGTCGCAGGGTCCGCTGAAAGTCAGCGTCGACAAGCTGGAAGAGTCTGCCAACACCAGCGGCTCGACAGTGTCTGCCAACGTACAGTTCGAAGGCAAGGCCCCCATCAAGGTTCGCTACGTGCTGACCTTCCGACTGGGCAAGATCGTCAGCGAAACCTGGCAGATTGATCCCAAGCTGTCAGTTGCCGCGTACTGATCGCCAACCCGCCACACACACTCATTGGAGAACAGTATGAAAATCCCGCTTTTTCTGGCAACCCTTGCCATCAGCGCGGCCTCCATGGTTGTCAGCATATCTGCCGTTGCGGCCGATGCACCCGCCAAAATGTCTGGCGGTGCGCTGGTGGCATCCAATGGCATGACGCTCTACACCTTTGACAACGACAAGGCCGGCAGCGGCAAAAGCGTTTGCAATGGTCCCTGCGCCGGCCTGTGGCCGCCCCTGATGGCAACCACCGATCAGCCCTTTGGCGATTACAGTGTCGTGACGCGCGACGATGGCGCGCGCCAGCTCGCCTACAAAGGTAAGCCACTGTACTTCTACAAAGCTGACCAGAAAGCGGGTGACCGCACCGGCGACAACTTCAAGGACGTCTGGCACATCATCAAGGAATGATGGGTTGACGTTCAGACCGGCAAAATAACCAGGCGGCAGTTTGCAAAACGACCTCTACGACGAGAACGGTGACGACCACCTGCTGACCTGGGTGCCGCGCCTGCGCCGTTACGCGCGGGCGCTGGTGGGCAACCGCGAGGACGCCGATGACCTGGTGCAAGACACGCTGGAGCGGGCACTGGCCAAATCGGCGCTGTGGCGAGGTGTCTCGGATATGCGGGCGTGGTTGTTCGGCATGATGCATAACCTGCACGTGGACGGTGTCCGCAGGCCCAAGCTGCACACCGTGGTCCTCGATGACGACACCCCCGAATTGCCGGTCGCAGCGACCCAGGGTGAGAGCCTTGCCGTCATGGATTTGCAGGCCGCTCTGGAGAAGCTGCCGGTAGAGCAAAGGGAGATCATTTTGCTGATCGCGCTGGAAGACATGAGTTACGCCGAAGTGGCCGCTGCCCTGGGTATCCCCATCGGCTCGGTCATGTCGCGCCTCTCGCGTGGTCGTGAGCGCTTGCGTTCTCTCATGGAAGGCCAACATGATCCCGTTCGACTCAAAGTCGTTAAATGAACAGACCGTCATGAACCCAGTCACACCTCCCCCAACACCCGTCACCGAAGCTGAATTGCACGCTTACGTG
Organism: uncultured Polaromonas sp.; assembly: GCA_966112355.1. Taxonomy (GTDB): domain Bacteria; phylum Pseudomonadota; class Gammaproteobacteria; order Burkholderiales; family Burkholderiaceae_C; genus Polaromonas. Next base: position 36,506 of record CBHWCZ010000007.1, on the reverse strand, counting down.
GATCGTCAACTCACGCCGGAGCGTCAGCGCGAGATCGAAGCGTATCTGGCCCGTCGCCCCGAAGAGGCGCAACGCGTCGAAAGCTATCTGACCCAAAAGCGCGAACTGCGCGCACTCTTCAATCCAGTGCTCGAAGAATCGCTGCCGCTGCGGATCCGGCAGGCTGCCAGGCCACGCACGCCCTGGTATCTGCAGCGCATGGCCGCTGGCATCGCGATTGCCGTGGTCAGTGGCGCCGCAGGCTGGGGCCTGCGCGGCGGTCTGGGCTCCGAGCCAGGTGCTGGCATGGTGGCCCAGCGCACGCCCAGCGCCATCGCCGTCGCGTCGGCCACAGGGTTTGCGCAGCGCGCGGCGATTGCCCATGCGGTCTACAGCCCTGACGTACGGCGGCCCGTTGAAGTCAGCGCCGACCATGAAGACCAACTGGTGGCCTGGCTGTCCAAGCGCATGGGTGCGACCATGAAACCGCCCCATCTGCAGACGCTGGGCTACGCCCTCGACGGTGGCCGGTTGTTGCCGGGCGACAACGGGCCGGTCGCGCAGTTCATGTACCACGACAACGCCGGCGCCAAGCTGACGCTGTATGTCTCAAATGAGGTCAGTGGTGTGAGCGCTACAGCGCCAGGCCAGAAGAATCAGGAAACAGCCTTCCGCTTTGCCCGGGAAGGCGGCGTCAATGTTTTCTACTGGGTCAATGGTCCCTTCGGCTATGCGATTTCGGCCGACGCCGACAAGGCCGAACTGGCGCGGGTGTCCGGCGAGGTCTACCGACAGCTCGACACGCCGCGCTGACTGCGTGACCGCGCCCAATTCATCGAATTAATCAGACCATCATTGGCGCGAATCACGAGGGCGGCTGACCTTGCAGCCGGTTTACGCCAGAGCGTACTTTGCCAGCACTTTTGCAACTCCATTTTTCAACTTTCGAAAGAACTCATGACTGAATTTCTCAATGACTCGCGTCGCGACTTCCTGAAAGCCGCTGCGGCGCTACCCGCCGTCGCGGCCGCGCCTTGGGCGGTGGCACCAGCTGCAGCGCAACCTGCACCAGTGATGGGAATATCCGCTGGACCCGACATCGCACCGGTGGACCGTGTCTTCATCACCAACGAGGATTCAAACACCATCAGCGTGATCAATCCTGCCAGCAATACGGTGGACACCACCATCAACCTCACCAGCTTTGACGAAGAAGCACGGCCGCCGTTTCGGTTTGTCACCGGCGGCGTTATGCCCACCCATGCCGCCATGATTCACAAGCCCCTGTACCACGGCTGCATTGACGCCCACGGCGCAGTGCCCAACCCGGACGGCACACTGCTGGCCACCTCGGGCCGCGGCAGCAGCAACATTTACCTGATTGACGCGGTGAACCGGCGCGTGGTGGGCAATGTGGCCAATCCACAGGCTGGCGCCACCACCAACCCGGAGCGGTTGTCCAGTGGCATCTTGCTGGGACGTGAGCCGCATGAGCCGACCTTTACCCGTAACGGCAAGGAGTTATGGGTCACCCTCCGCGGTGAGGACCGCATCGCCATCATCGACGTGGCGCAGGCCACCCAGCAGCTGACCAGTCCGACCGGCATCCCCGCGCTAGCTGTTCGCGCGTACATCCCCACGCTCAACGGCCCGGCCCAGGTCTGGTTTTCCAAAGACGGCGCGCTGGCCTTTGTCATCAGCCAGAAAACCGCACAGCTCGAGATCCTGCAGGTCAACGCCGACGCGAAAGGCCATTCACGCCCGAAACGCTTGCGCCTTGTGGACCTGAGCAGTCAGGACAAACCTGCCTTCACGCCGTTCCAAAAACTCTCGCCGGACGGCAACCAGATGTGGCTGTCGCACAAGCTGGCTGATGCGGTCTCGATCGTGTCGGTCAAAGACCCGGGTGCTGTGTTGAGCACGATTGCCCTGGGTGAACTGGCACGCCCCAACCACCTGGAGTTTGTGGACAATGCCCGTGGCCAGGTGACCTACATGAGTCTGGCGCGCGTCGACGACGGTGGCCCGAACGGCGCTGCCTCCAGCCGCCTGGCCATCATCGACCGCTCGGTCCCCGTGGCTCAGCAAAAGGTCGTGGGCATGGTCTACACCGGTGGCCGCGAGGCCCATGGAATCTGGACCAACCCGGCCAACAACCTGCTCTACGTGGCGCATGAACAGGACGAACTGCCCGGAACCCCCAACGCAGGGCAGGTGGTGTGCTCCGCATTCGATGTGTCATCACCGCTGGAGCCCAAACTCATCACCCAGATTCCGCTGGGCGCACTCAAACTGCCGTCAGGCGAATTGCGCAACAAGAAGAGCATCAACCTGGTCTATGTCCGGCCCGGCAGCAATGGGCAGACTGCATGACCGACCACAGTAACCACCACGCACAAGGGTTGGCGGGAGGTCACCCGCCTCCGGCCAGTCGCTTTGAAGTCGACATGGACACCGGCATGGCCCGCATGATGCAGGACATGCACGGGCCGGGCTACACCGGCAACCCGGATGCAGACTTTCTGGCGATGATGATTCCCCACCACGAGGGGGCGGTGGACATGGCGCGGCTGGTGCTGATACACGGACGCGACCCGCTGGTGCGTCAGATTGCCGAGGACATCATTGCCAGCCAGACCGTGGAAATCGCTGCGATGCGCGGGCGCATGGCGGTCTTACGACACGGGCCCAACCCAGAGCCAGGTGGTTATCCGGCACTGGGGGCGGTCCGGGGCGGTGGCTGACCACGCCTCTGGGTCTGCGGGTAAACCCCTGTGACTATTTATCAGGGGAATGGAATGAGCGCCCTGAACTACTGCTCTTATACGCATGTTCGAAACTGCCGAGTCCCGCTACAACCAATGGGTGCGTGACCACTACCGCTTCCTGATGCGCAGCGCCTGGGCCATGAGTGGCTCACGCGCCGTGGCCGAGGATGTGGTGCAGGACTGTTTCACCAGCGCGTGGAAATACCGCAACCAGCTACGGGAACCTGAACTCGCCCGCGCCTGGCTGTTCCAGATCATGCGCCGCAGCGCGCTGCGCCACATGGCACCCGGCCTGCTCTGTCTGGATGACAACGACGCGCTGGCTATGGATACAGCCTCACGCGCCGCGCCGGAGTCCGGCATTGACGACCGTCTAGATGTGGTGCGCGCCTTGCAAAAAATCGCGCCCATACACCGCGAAGTGCTGGTGCTCTATTACTTTGACGACATGCCCACCGCCCTGATGGCGGAGGCGCTGGAAGTAGCACCCGGCACGGTTCTGTCGCGCTTGGCGCGGGCGCGCGATGCGCTGAAAGCGGCCATGATACCGGTGAGATCCACAGACCTGCAGGCGCCTGGGGACTATGCCGAGGACAGCAAGGTCACGGTGCTGCGCAGAAACCAGGACTCCTGACCATGAAAGAAACAAACGAGTTGAAGCCCTTCGAAGACAACGAATTTGATCTCCGCGCCCGCGCCGAATTGGCGCTGGCCTACGCGCCGGGTCAACCGCCCGCCAGTCTGTTCCGCCAAAGCCGATGGCTATTACGGCCTGCTGTGCAGCGCGGGATAGCAGGTTTGCTGCTGCTGGGCACCGGCGTGGGTGCCGTGTTCGCGATGCGGCCTCCGGAGCTGGTGCGCGGCGCGATTGAGCACGAGTACTACGAGCGAACCCTGCGCGGCAACTTCATGGAGGGCCGGAAAATCCTGGAGCATCTGGGGCTGGGCCAATCCCAGACTCTTCCCGGCTTTCCGCAACTGATGCGGCCTTGCGATATTGAAGGCCATTTGGTCTATCACCTGACCACTTTTTTTGAAAAAGGCGGCATGGTGACCGTGTTCGCCTTTGACCAGCCGGTGAAGCTCAGCGAAGACCACGGCTGGTGGGGCAATGTGTACTGGCAGGTGGTGACGTCACGTGACGGCAAGCCGCTGGTCTTGGTGGCGCAAAAAAAGCATGCGCTATCGGTCGCTCAAGCCACGTTTTCACCAGTAGCGACTGCCCAGTCGCCCCGTTAGCGTTTTGCCAACCACTTTCACTTCACCAACCACAAGGAGACAATCATGACAGACGGCCACAAGAACAAGCACCTGCTGCGCCGCAGGCTTCTCGCCGGAGGCGCTGGTGCCCTTGCCGCAGCAGCCTTCGGTCGAAGTGCTTTCGCGCAAGGCACCGTTGTCGAGCTGCCTTTCGTCAACGGCAAGCGCAATCTGGTTGCCTACCCGGAAAAGCGCCCGCTGATTGTGCTGACCTCGCGGCCGCCACAACTGGAAACGCCGTTCGAGGTGTTCAACGATGGCCTGATCACGCCCAATGACGCCTTCTTCGTGCGCTATCACAATGCCGGCATTCCCACCACGATTGACGCGGACAAGCATGTAATCAAGATTGGTGGCAACGCGGCGGGCAAGCCCTACGAGTTGACTCTGGCCGATCTCAAGACGCAGTTCAAACCCGTCGAGTACCTGGCAGTCAATCAGTGCTCCGGCAACAGCCGCGGCCATTTCTCGCCGCGCGTCACTGGTGGTCAGCTTTCCAACGGTGCTATGGGCAATGCGCGCTGGGTGGGGGTCGCGCTCAAGGATGTGCTGGCCCGCGCCGAGCTCAAGAACAGTGCGCGCGAGGTGACCTTCAACGGCCTCGATCAGGCCCTGTTTGGCGGTGGCGACTTCGTCAAGTCGATCGATGTGAACCACGCGATGGATGGCGAAGTGATGATCGCCTACCAGATGAATGGTGCAGACATTCCGCTGCTCAACGGCTATCCGGTCAAGTTGATCGTGCCCGGCTACTACGGCACCTACTGGGTCAAGCACCTGTCGGAAATCGAGGTGGTGGACCAGAGCTTCGAGGGCTTCTGGATGAAGCCGGCCTACCGCATTCCAGACAACGACTGTGCCTGTGTCGAGCCGGGGACAGCACCCGCAGCGACGCGGCCTATTGGGCGATTCAATGTGCGCTCCTTCATCACTTCGGTCCAAAACGGTGGTCGGGTGCGGGCGGGCGAGCAGGCCGTGGTGCGTGGCATCGCCTTTGATGGCGGGCAAGGTGTTCGAGAAGTGGCTTACTCCACTGACGGTGGTCAGAGTTGGCGCAGCGCCAGGCTGGGTGCTGACATGGGTCGCTACTCCTTTCGCGAGTTCACCTTCGCCTTCACCCCAGAAAAAGGCAGCCACGATTTGCGCGTACGCGCCTGGAACCGCTCGGGCCAAAGCCAGCCGATGGAGGCCCTGTGGCAGCCCGCCGGCTACATGCGCAATGTGGTCGAGTCCGTCAAAGTCACCGCTGTTTAAGGAGCATGCGCATGTCCCACCTACTGGCACACAAAATCCTGATCACGGCCGCGCTTCTGGCCGGCTCCGCCCTGGCCCATGCCGGGTCCAAGTCCATCGACCTGCCACCTGATGGTGTGCAGCTCAAGCCCAGCAGCCTGCCGGGTTACGCCAAGGCACAGGCCATCTGTGCGGCTTGTCATTCGGCCGAATACATGCAGTACCAGCCACCGACAGCGGCACGCCCATATTGGGAGGCCATGGTCAAACGCATGAAAACTGTATTCAAGGCGCCGGTGGACGATGCGGACATTCCGCTGATCGTGGATTACCTGGCCAAGACCTACGGCAACGAGCAAACGAAGTGAGAGTTGGCCAGAACGGCGTGAGATCAGGGCCGCCCGCAAGACGCTGATAAAGCTGGCTGTCACGCTGCGATAGCGACTCTTGCCATTGCGGGGCCGCCAGCACCTTTAGCTCCCGGGAATCCGGCTCAAACTTCAAGCGCTGCATCACTGGAACTGGTGGCGTTCGGCTTGGGTGGTTCAGGAACGACTGGGAGCGATGGCAACAGCTACCTTGAATTGTTTGATGGCGTACCGAGAACCGTCATTGATCTGGGCACCGGTTCTTTCGCGCGCTTCGGCGACGCCCAAGCTGTTTTTCGCCATAGTCGTTCAAACGTCAAACTTGAGCGACCACATATGTTGTATCTGAGCCCGGCATCAGAGTTGTCGACAAGCGTTGGTGAATGTCTGCTTTATGGCGGCCAGTTCAGACACTTGGATTTCCGCTTTGTCTCGACAGCCGCTATCGGGCCAGAAGCTGACATTGGCGAACGACCGATATCAGGTAACCAAATTTCGCGTAGGGCGGATTTCAACTGGCTAACAGTTGAAATCAGGGCTACGCGTGACATGCCCTGCGTCTCCACTCGATGGAGAAGTTAGAGCTATTCCTCGTTCGGACACTTGTTGTCCTTGGGTAAGTGCTTCCCCTTCGCGATTCGATGCAACGTAACGTATTCCCCGAACGCTTCTTCCTTCTTGGTGTACCAAACCAAAGCCTCCCCTTGACGCACGAAGTAGGCTGACTCAGACCCGAGTTCTGGGCAGACGTGCGACTCGTCTCCCCACGCACCATCACTGCAAAAGCGGATGAAAAGCTTGCCTCCCCTAACGTTGCCTTGCAATTCGCCGCCCCACACTTTGACACGGTGACCGTCGCTCCAAGAGCCTTTGACGACGCTACCAGTTTGCAGTAGGCGAAGCTCGGCTCCGTGCTGCCACCCACAGGGTTGCGCATATAACCAATGACCTTCAAACGGTCCCACTGCATGGACAACGCCTGACACTAGAACGAGTAGATATGTGATGAACAATCGCCGCATGGTTTCGTCTGCTCTAACGTTTGAGGTGCGGGGCTAACGCCGCCCAAGCGCCTTGCCGGTGGCAGTCCGCTCGAGCGAAGGGTTAGGCCCCAGCGAGGCCAAGGTAGGCGGCAATTGCCTTAGCAACGCCCGTTGCTGCTACTTCAATGCCTACGCCTGCTGCTCCGGTAGCAGCCTTGCCGGCGAGGCGGCCGATCCACGTGCTCGCTGTCTTCGTTTTGTCCTCTTGGCTTCCCAAGGCGGCTGCGCGCTCAAGATCGGCCTTGAGGTCCTCGATGTCTCCGGCCGTGAGCCCAAGTTCTAGCAGGCGGGATTGGAGCGACTGCCAGTTGCCTGGCTCCACGAGGATGGACGACTGGCTGAACCCAGAACTGGCGTTGGCGACGTTGCCGACGTTGCCCGTGATATTGGTATTGAAGATTTGTGTCATTTTTTCGCGGCTTAGAGGTGGTTGACTTCCAATCGGCAGCTCACCGGCGTTCGGCGCTTCGCGTTCCAGATCGATTGCAAAGCCGAGGACGCGGGTCTTTACTGAGTCCATCAGGCGAACGATCGCACCTATTGGGATCTCCTTCCACGCGGAGACGCACTGCATGTCCGGAGTCAGCTTTGAAGCGTTGTGCACGGCAAGTGCGACTGGCCAGGGTTCCTGAACGCTACCTGACTTGTCACCTGAAAGGAGCGCCGTGTACGCGCTGACGCTGCTACCCATATAGGCGTTTCGGAACTGCTCTTGAAGCTCCTTTGGAAGTACGGATACCGGAATCTGCAACTTGTCGGCGCGGGCGAATGTTCCTATGAAAGAACCATAGCAGTCCACTCGAACTACGCGATAGTCGGGCAAGTCGTTGATGCTCGGGTAGCCGTTCAACTCGCGATCTACCCAGTCCGCGAAATCTTGGTGTGAGATTCGGGCCGCGAGTAGCTTGCACATCCGCAGCAGCGTCGGGATGTCGGAGTCCTGTGCGATTGCGGCAGCTTGTATGTCGTGGATGAGTGACATCGGGGGTCTAACGTTTGAATTCAGCGGCTGCCAAATGCAGTCTGCTGGAATGATGGGTTAGGCCACTCATCGGCTACTGGGCCTCGAGGCGACCGACCTCTCGAGCAGCCCGCTCCAAAAGTGCCTCGGCATCACGAAGCTCTTGAATTGCACGAGTAATGTTTGGCTCACCCGGGGCCACCGCTGCAGCCCGTTGCAACGCGCGCAATGCGTCTTCTACCGCACTCAGTGCGTCCTTCACTTTTCGCTTTGCTGACATGGCAAGTCCTTTCCGGAGGGCAACCACCTAGCGTAATGTATAGAGCAAAACCTGCTCGATAAACTGGCTCGTGTTCGATATTCTAGACATGACAACTCCCTGAGATTGGCTTGCAGCTTGGGCTTCCACTAACTATGCAGTTCAAATATTCAGTTATGTACAGCTCCATAAAACCCCGCGCCCCTGAACTCAAGTCTGTCCGCTTGTTGGAACAGGTGCGCGAGCGAATTCGCTATTTGCACTATAGCCAGTGTCTGCTTTTGGGCGTCCAGTTCGAACTCCTGGAATACCGCTTTGTCTCGGGAGCTGCCTTTTGGGTTCAACATGACGGATTGGGCGAGTCACGATTTCTAGTGCCTAACTTGCCGTCCTAGTTGCGCAGCAGCAATGTGCGAAAAGGCCTCAACGCGGAGGCCCACTCTTCTATCTGTGATGCCCTGACCGCGATTCCTTCTTTGTACGCTTGGCAATATTAGCAACAAGCTCCACAGGGGCCACTTCAAGAGCATCAGCCAACTGAAATAACACAGTCAAGGACGGCTGGGTCTGTGCGACCTCTAGTTTTCCTACAAACGTGCGGTTCAGCCCAGCCCGATGCGCTATTTCCTCCTGGCTAACACCGAGCCCGGTTCGCAGGCTCTTGATTTCCGCTGCCAACGCTCTGAGCAGGCTTTCGTTCCGGGGCTTTTTCATGCCCAGACTTTCCTGTTGTAGACTACTTTATGCACCCGCTTTTATGGTGCAAAGTGCAGTTCCTACATCTACCGGAGAACATAGTGAGCCTGAGCACTCTTCGCCCTACGCAGCCAACTGACCTAGCGCAGCTATCTAACTTTTTACGCCAGAAGAAATGGAGGCAAGGTGCCCTTCCAGCCTCATTGACAGAGCCCATGCTTTTATCTGTTGCGCGCGACCTTCGCTCGCTTGAAGAGGGGGATGACGTAGAACCGGCGCCGTCGATCGCTGCGCCCATGATGCTGGTCATGTGTTTAGTTCTTGGTTCAGCCAAGCCAAGAACAAAAAAAGACGAGATGACAGTTAGCGAGAGTGCACTATGGGACTTATTGCGGGTCTATCAATGGGCGGTCGAACGTGAGATCGTGACTCGCATCACGGGAATTGGCGGAGACGACGAAGAGAGCCTTCTTGAGCAGTTAGCGCTCGCGGCTCGTCATTAGTCATAGCAATAGCAAAATCTCACTGCCTGTCCATGCTGTAGGACGGAACATGCACGCGATCACGAGTCTCTGACCGCTGTATCGCAGTCTGGAATTGTGTTCATGAACAGCAGAAATTGACTAAAGCTCTGCGTGAAAAATAAAAACAGGAGTAGTGGCATAAATGTGAACAAAAAAATTCAACATAAGCTTTGAGTGCGAGTTCTGCCTCAGTGCGCTCGACAAGACCGCCTGGGCCTTCGAGCTCGACCGCTTCATGGCCGAGATGGCGCTGCTGTATGAACGCGGCGCGCGCAACTTCAAGTTTGTCGACCGCACCTTCAACCTCAAGGTCGATTTTTCGGTGCGCATCCTGCAGTTCTTCCTGGACAAACTCCAGGCCGGGGGCGACCGCGCGGGCCTGCCGCCGGAGCTGTTTGTGCATTTCGAGGTGGTGCCCGACAGCCTGCCCGACCGGCTCAAGGCCCTGATCGCACAGTTTCCTGCGGGCTCGCTGCAGTTTGAAGTCGGCATCCAGAGCTTCAACCCCGAGGTGCAGCAGCGCATCTCGCGGCGCCAGGACAACGTCAAGACCGCCGACAACCTGCGCTGGCTGGTCACCGAAAGCCAGGCCCATGTGCATGCCGACCTGATCTTCGGGCTGCCCGGTGAAACGCTGGCGAGTTTTGCCGAGGGCTTTGACCGCCTGCATGCGCTGGCGCCGCACGAGATCCAGTTCGGCATCCTCAAGCGCCTGCGCGGCACGCCGATCGCGCGCCATACTGCCGAGTTCGCCATGGTCTATGACCCGCAGACGCCCTACACTATTCTGCAGAACTCCACGGTGGATTTCGCCACGATGCAGCGCATCCAGCGCTTTGCGCGCTACTGGGATCTGGTGGCCAATTCCGGCCGCTTCGCGGCGAGCTTGCGTCTGCTGTTGGGACCAGGCTCGGCCTTCGAGCATTTTCTGAACTTCAGCGACTGGCTCTGGCACACCACGGGCAAGACGCACGAGTTTGCACTGGAAAAACTGGTGGACCTGCTGTTCGAGCACCTGACCGTGGCGCGCAGTTTGCCGGCAGAGGAAGTCCGCGGCGCGCTGCTGGCCGACTATGTGGCCAGCGGTGCGCGGGCCCGGCCCGCTTGCCTGGCCGCACTGCTGGATGCCAGCCGGACAGCCGCCCCGTCAGCGCCCGGCACGGCGCGTGCGGAGCGGCAGGCGCGGCATCTGAAGCAATCGGAAGCGCAATCACAACCGTTTTTACAGCGCAGCGAAATCCAGAAAGCCGCTGCGGCCGCCTGAGGCCTGGGTGCGCTCATCGGCCCGCAGTTCAGGGCAGGTCTTTGTTAGCCTCCGGCAGTGAGGCATCGCGCGGCCCGACGGTGCCCAGCCTCGCCTTGAGCGATTGCGGCTGGCCCGTCAGCAGGGCGGCGTAATTGGTGGTGTTGGACAACACCTTCTTCACATAGTCGCGCGTTTCGGTGAAGGGCACGTTCTCGGCCCAGATGGCGGCGTCCAGCACCGGGCCATTGCGCCAGATGCGCGGCCGGCCCGGCCCGGCGTTGTAGGCGGCAGCGGCCATGGGCATGGAGCCTCCGAGGTCGTCGAGCGCGAGCTTGAGGTAGGCAGTGCCGATGGCGATGTTGGTGTCGCGGTCGTTGAGCTGCTCGATGGTGAAGCCGTCCAGGCCGATTTTTTTGGCTGTCCAGCGCGCGGTGGCCGGCATGACCTGCATCAGGCCGGAGGCGCCGACACCGGAGCGTGCATCCATGATGAAGCGGCTTTCCTGGCGGATCAGGCCGTACACATAGGCCGGGTCCAGGCTGATGCTCTGGCTGCGTTTGACCACGGTCTCGCGGAACGGCGTGGGAAAGCGCTGCTCGAAATCGGTCTCGCTTTTGGTGCGCTCGCTGGTGTTGATGCAGCGGTCCCAGATCTGCCGGTCGCAGGCGAACTGCGCGGCGGCGAGCAGTTCGCGGTCGCCCATGCCGCCGCGCTGGTGCAGGTTGGTGCTGTAGTTCCATTCGCGCACGCCTTCGCTGCGCAGGCCCAGCGCCATGGCGTAGGCCGCACGGTTCAGACCGGGGTTCAGGCGCGCGGTCTCTTTTTCTTCGGGTGTGAGCGCGGCAGGGCGTGCCGGCACGGTGATTTTCTGGCCTAGCTCTTCCAGGGCGAGCTGCTCATAAAACCCCCGGACCGAGGCAAACGACTGCAGCAGCGCCAAAGCCTCGGCGCGCTGTGGCGCGATCGTGATGGTGGGTGCGGCCGCGGCTGCGGTGCCGGCGGTGGCAGTCGCTGGCGGGCGCACGGCGCTGTCTGGTGGCGCAGTGGCCAGCAGCGCGCGCGCCTTCCAGTAGGCCCAGGTCGGGTCCTTGCGGGCCTCGTCGCTCATGGCGTTCACGGCCGACAGCACCAGCGGCCATTGCGGCTGGTTGCCGGCGCGCAAGGCGGCGCGGGTTTTCCAGGCCAGCATCTCGTCGGTGAGGTCGGTGTCCTTGCTGACCTTGGCAAAGTAGCGCAAGGCATCACCCGCCGGCAAGGCGCCCAGGCGCGTGGCGGCCTGCTTGCCGATCACACCCCAGACCCAGTTGCGTTCTTCGGGCGTCAGCTGGATGCCCCATTTGTTCTCCATCTGGAAGGCGGCGCCTTCAATGTCCATGCTGGCCAGCTTGATGATCGCCAGCGTCACGATTTCCTTGCGCACCTTGCGGATGGCGAGTTGTTTTTCGGTCAGGAATTTGGCCGGGCTGGTGTGGAGATCGGTCACCAGGCCCACCGCCTCCGGTGCCACGATCTGCACCGCATCGCGTGCGGCGCGCGGCCGGTTGGCTTCGGTGGCCAGACGCGCTTTTTGCCAGGCATCCTGTTCGGTGAGGTTTTTGGTGCCCACCAGGCGTTCGGCGGCAGCGGTGCAGCCGTCGTCGGCCTCGCGCTGTGCCAGCCAGTTCTTCTTCACCTCGGCGGCGAGTTGCGGGTCTTGCGCCGGGTTCTTCAGGTGCTCGACCAGCAAGGCGTAGCAGCGCACTTCCTTGTCGTCGTTCATGCGAAACCTGGGGTATTCGGCAGCAAAGCCGGCCCAGTCGCGGCGCTGGCCCAGCAGTTGCAGCCAGTCGTTGCGCAGGCGGTCCTCCTGGTAGGTGCCGGCATAACGGGCCATGTAGTCCTGCACCTCCTGCGCGCTGGCTTCGCCGAGGCGTGTGCGCAACTCCCAGTAGGCCGCCCACGGCTCCAGCGCATGACCGCGGGCCTGCGGCAGCAACTGCGCCAGCCGGGCCCGGTCGCCGCGCTTGAAGGCCTTGTTCATCTCGACAATCACGTTGTCGGCAGCGGACGGGTTGGCTGGGTTGGCGGACGGTGGGGTCTGTGCGGAGGCGACGGGCGCCAGCGTGTGGCACAGCAGCAGTGCTGCCAGTGCCAGCACCACGGGCTGACGCGCAGGCCTGGCCGTGGGGCTGAAACGAAATGTGGATAGCATCGGGACATTATGGACAAATTAAGTACCCGCAAAGCTTTGGTGGAAGAACGCCTGAACATGCCCGACCGTCTGGAGCGGGCTGATCTGCTGCAGCGCGTGATGCGCATCTGGCTGGTGGGCAGCACCCATGAGGTGATCGGCGCCTATTGGCCCATCAAGGGTGAGTTCGATCCATTGCCCGCGCTGTACCGCTGGCAGGAAGACGCGATCCTGAGCCAGGATGTCTCATCCAGCCCGGCACTGGCGGAGGTGCAGCAAGCACAACTGGCGACCGAAAGCATTGCGGCGCGCTCGCCGCGCAAGATCGGGCTGCCGGTGGTGAACAAGCTGCACAAGACGCTCACATTCCATGCCTGGTACCCGGGCTGCCCGATGGAAGAAGATGCCTACGGCATTCCCAAACCCAAGGACACCGAGGCCATCGTGCCCACGCTGCTCTTTGTGCCCTGTGTGGGTTATGGGCCCGGTGGTTACCGGCTGGGCTACGGCGGCGGTTTTTATGACCGCACGCTGGCCACCCTGCAGCCGCGGCCTTTCACGGTGGGCGTCGGTTTCAGCCAGGGCTGGCTGCCTGACATGGACCCAGAGCCGCATGATATTCCGCTGGATGCCATCCTCAATGACAAAGGGGTGGTCTGGCCTGTATAGAGGGCCCCCACGCTCCCCCACTTCGTGTGGGTCGCTGCCCCCCGAGGGGGCCGTCCGCCTGTGGCCCGGCAAAGCCGGTTCCACGGCTCCGCTGGCCTGAATACCCGCCTGCGTTTGCCGCTTGCTCGCTCAATTCCGTTCGTCCTGAGCCTGTCGAAGGATGCCCCTCAGGGGCCGTCCGCCTGCGGTCTGGCGAAGCCAGTCCCGCGGCTCTGCTGGCTTGAATACCTGCCTGTCTCTATCGCTCGGCTTGCTGAATGCTATTCGGGCTGAGCCCTTCGACAGGCTCAGGACAGGCTCTGTCGAAGCCGGGGCTCAATCCAGCGAATCCAGCGTGTCCGGATCAGGCATATCGCCGATAGCCCGGCGGGTCTGGGCGGCCTGGTCTTGCAGCCAGGTGCAGAAGGCCTGCAGTTCGGGGCGTGCGGCGCTGCGCGGGCCTAGGATGAGCCAGTAGGCCATGGGCGAGTCCATGCGCAGATCGGGCAGAGGCTCCATCAGGTCGCCTGACGCCAAGCTCTCGGCAATCAGCGGCAGGCGCGCGAGCACCACGCCCTGGCCGGTCAGGGCGGCCTGCACCATCTGGTAGGCGTAGTTGAAGTACAGCCAGCGCTTGGCTTCCAGCTTGGGGCTGGCGTGCTGGTCGAGCCAGCGGCGCCAGGTCAGCCACTCCAGGTGCGTGTGGTGGGCGTCGCCGGCTTCAATCAGGGTGAACTGGGCCAGGTCGTCCGGCTTCTTCAGGCGCGGCCCGCTCTTGAGCAGCCAGGGGCTGATGACCGGCGTGATCTGCTCGCCAAAGAGCCGTATCGCATGCGGCGGCATGTGGTTGGCGGGGGCGTAGCGCAGCGCCAGATCGAGGTCCGACACATCCAGGTCAACCGCAGCGTCTGACGCATCAATCCGGATGTCGATATCGGGGTTGTCGCGCTGAAAACCCTCCAGCCTGGGGATCAGCCACATGGAGGCGAAGGAGGCGAAGGTGGTCAGCGCCACGCTCTTGCGCCCCACGCTCCGGCGGATCTGCCGCACGGCGCCGTCGATGCGCTCCAGCGAAGGCGTCACCGCGCGCAGCAGCATGCCGCCGGCCGATGTCAGCTCCACCGCCCGCGTGTGCCGGTGGAAGAGGCTCACGCCCACGTCTTCTTCCAGCCCCTGGATTTGCCGGCTCACGGCCGATTGGGTGAGCGCCAGTTCCTCGGAGGCGGCCCTGAAATTGAGGTGCCGTGCCACCGCCTCGAAGGCGCGGAGCTGGCCGGCAGAAATGGGGCGGGTGCGCAGATGGGTTTGGGAATGCAGCATGGCAAGGACCGTATCCGGTAAGGTTTGATTGATGCGAAACGGGAATGAATAGCTTAGCCCGAATTCATTGGACTGCCAAGGTCTGGCGCCGGATGATTCATGCCTCACCACCCACCTTCTGGAGAACACCATGGACCACGCCCTGCTGCCCTGTTCAAGCGATCAATTGCTGCAACATGCCACCGACACCCGCACGGGTGAGGCCCAGGCGCTGTCCGGCTGCTGGAAGCTGACCGCAGGACAGGCAATGACCCTGCAGGTCAGGGATGCCGGCGAACTGCGCATCGCGCACGGCCGTGTCTGGGCCACCTTCACCACCGACACAGGCTCCGCCCGTGCCCGCACCGGTGACCATTTCCTCAGCCGCGGCGAAAGCCTGGTGCTGCAGGCGGGTGAGTCGATGGTGATGGAGTCTTTCGGCGCTGGTCACGCCGCTTCTGCCTACTTCAGCTGGGAGCCGGTCCGGCAGGCCGAGCCGGTGGTCAGCCATGTGAACGCGCCTGAAGGGTTCCTGCCGGCGCTGGCCGATTTACGGCGGGCCTTCGGGCTGGCCGGGCATGCGCTGGGCGCGCTGGCGCGGGCACTGGCGGTCGGTACCGGCGCCGGCGCCGAAAGCCTGCTGACGCGACTGGCCATGGTCTTCGTGGCGCGTCGGTCATCACAGCCCGCCGTGCCGGCAGACTTCGACCGTTTCCGCCAGGTTCGCTGCGGCGACTGCAAGGTGCTGTCGCTGTCCAACCTGGTGTAGCGCGCCCATGGCTGGGGTTTGTCCTTCACCGCCGTGACAGGCCACGCCGGATAATCCGGCATGGCCTGTGTCCCCGATACCTCCGCGGCTGCCGGGCTGCTGCCAAACGCCGCGGGCGGGCAGGCGCTTTACGTGGTAGTGATGGGTGTGGCCGGCTGCGGCAAATCGGCGATTGGCCAGCTGCTTGCAGAGCGTCTGCAGTTGCCGCTGATCGAGGGCGATGATTACCACCCGGCTAGCAACATCCGGAAGATGCGGTTGGGCGTGCCGCTGCAGGACGCGGACCGTGCCGGCTGGCTGCAGGCGCTGGGCCAGCAACTGGCGGCGCGGCCCGCTGGCGCGGTGCTGACCTGCTCGGCCCTCAAGCGGGCCTACCGTGACACGCTGCGCCAGGCGGTGCCGGCCCTGCAGTTTGTCCATCTGGCCATCAGCCAGACCGAGGCCTTGCGCCGTGTGGCGTCGCGGCCCGGCCACTTCTACCCGCCCAGTCTGGTGGCCAGCCAGTTTGAGGCGCTGGAGGACCCGCGCCATGACGGCGTGTGCGATGCACAGGGGCGGCCCCTGGTGTTGTCGCTTCCCGCGGATATCCCCAGTGTGGACGATCTGGTCACTGCGGCGGTGCAGTGGTTGGGCCCTCCCTCTATTCCGTCGGCCCCTGAGGCGCATCGGTAAACTGGGGCATCCGACGTGCACCCGCAGGTGTGTGGCCTTTGCGCACGGGCTCCCGTCGCACACTTGCCGCACGTTCTTCTCACGTTCTGACCCCGGGAACAGGAAACACCATGTCCAGCGCCACACCCTCCAAGGCCTTTGCCTCGCAATCGGACCTCACCGACAAGAAGATCACCTTTGAACAGCTCAGCGAGCACTGCTGGGCCTACACGGCCGAGGGCGACCCGAACTCCGGCGTCATCATCGGCGACCGCTTCATCATGGTGAGCGACGCCACCGCCACCCCCGCGATGGCACGCGACCTGATCGCCCGCATCCGCACCGTCAGCGACAAGCCCATCAAGTACGTGCTGCTGACGCACTACCATGCGGTGCGCGTGCTGGGCGCCTATGCCTATGCCGCCGAGGGTGCAACCGAAATCATCGCCAGCCAGGGCACGCTGGAGCTGATCCACGAGCGCGGTGCCCAGGACATGAAGAGCGAGATGGAGCGCTTTCCCCGCCTCTTCCGCGGCGCCGACACGGTGCCGGGCCTGACCTGGCCGACCATGGTGGTGGGCGGTGGCGATCCGGTCAAGGGCGAAGTGCCGGGCAAGCTCAGCATCAACCTGGGCGGCGTGGTGGTCGATATCTGGCACCCGGGCCCGGGCCACACGCGTGGCGACACCATCGCCTGGGTGGCCGAAGAAAAAGTGCTGTTCTCAGGCGATCTGGTGGAGTACGAAGCCGGCGTCTACACCGGCGATGCGCAACTTGCCGAGTGGCCCGCCACGCTGGAGGCGCTGCGCGCGCTCGGCGCCGAAGCCATCGTGCCGGGCCGCGGTCCGGCCATGAAGGGCGCCGCCAATGTGAACAAGGCGCTCGACTACACCAGGCGCTGGGTCGAGACGCTGTTCAAAGCCGGGCAGGAGGCCGCCGCTGCCGGCATGGACCTCAAGGCCGCGATGGCGCACACGCGCAAACTGATGGACCCGCTCTTCGGCCATGTGTTCATTTACGAGCACTGCCTGCCGTTTGATGTGAGCCGTGCCTACGACGAGGCCAGCGGCATCAAGCACCCGCGCATCTGGACGGCCGAGCGCGATCAGGCCATGTGGGCAGCGCTGCAGGGCTGATGCCGGCGGTCTGCTGCGACTCGGCCCCCATCAGGACTTCTGCGCCATCAAGGCGCGCAAGTCCTGTTCATAGTTGCTGAGTGTTTCGATCGCCCTGGCGCGCTGCGCGGGCGTGGTGCTGTTGTGCAGTTCGGCCACCGTGCGGCAATTGTCCTGGGTGAGCCTGTCAAAGTAGTCCCGGTAAGCCGGGTTGGGTGAATTGAGCGAGCGCTCGAACAGGCTGCGCATCACGCTCCTGACCCGCTCGGGTGAGGCCTGTGCTGCGGTCAGCCCGCGCAAGGCCTGCAGTGCATCCTGCTGGCGCCGCAGCCGCTCGGCATAGGCCAGTTGCGGATCAAAACGCGACTGGTCGATGCGCTGGCTCAGCACCGCCAGTTGCCGCTCGTCGAGCGAGCCGTACAGCATCTCCGCGCGGCTGATGGCCTGCTTGAGCCGCTTGGCGCGCCTTTTGGCCGGTGTGCCGTCCAGGAAGTCATCACGGAACTCGGCATTGCCCTTGGCAAAGCGGGCTTCCATGTGGGTGAATTGCGCAGGTTGCAGGGTGGGGGCCAGTGCCACCACCGCGGGTTCGGCGCGATCCGACACGGCCAGCAGCTTGCGTCTGGCGTCTTCGTAGATGGCGCAGGCTGCCGCCGCATCGATGTCGCCGCGCAGTTGCTGCTGGAGCTTCTGCAGCGTGTCCACATAGCCGGGCAATTGCGACTGCCGGTGCCAGGCCTGCAGCTTGCCCAGTTCATCTTTCACGCGCAGGCTCTGCGTCTCGTTGAAGTCGAAGTAGCTGTCCATGTACCAGTAGCCCAGCTCCGGCGCCTGGTTGTAGGCGATCTTCACGGCGCTGCAGGCCTGCAGCAGCGCGGCCAGCAGCATCAGCGCGAGCAGGCTGATAATCCTCAGGGAAGGTCGGGCGGCAGGCAGGCCACCCTGATCAGCAATCTTGAGGAACAGCAAAGGAAACGTCATGGCAACCCCGATCGATGTCGTCATCATGGCCGCAGGCAAAGGCACGCGGATGAAAAGCACACTGCCCAAAGTGTTGCACCGATTGGGTGGGCGCGCGCTGCTGGCCCATGTGATTGACTGCGCTGCGCGGTTATCGGCGCGCGAGGCGGTGGTGATCACCGGCCACGGCGCCGAGGTGGTGGAGGCCGCCTGCAAAAGCATGCAGCCTGCTGGCAGCGTCGCGCTGGCGCTGAAATTCGCCCGCCAGGAGCCGCAGCTGGGCACCGGCCACGCCGTGCAGCAGGCGGTGCCGCTGCTGGCCGATGACGGCGTCACGCTGGTGCTGTCGGGTGATGTGCCTTTGACGCAAGCCGACACCTTGCAGGCGCTGCTGGACCAATGCGACGGGCAGCGGTTGGCGCTGCTCACGCTCAGCATGGCCGACCCCACGGGTTATGGCCGCATCGTGCGTGCCGGGGCCGAGGCCTCGGCGCAGGTACGCGCCATCGTCGAACACAAGGACGCCACGCCGGCCCAGCGCGAGATCCGCGAGATCTACAGCGGCATCATGGCCGTGCCCACCGCCTTGCTGCGGCGCTGGCTGGCCCGGCTGGACAACCAGAATGCCCAGAACGAGTATTACCTGACCGACATCGTGAAGTTTGCCGTGGCTGATGGCGTGGCGGTGGTGGCGCACCAGATCACCGACGCGGCGCAGGTCGCCGGCGTCAACAGCCCGGTGCAACTGGCCGAGCTGGAGCGCGTGTACCAGATGCGCGGCGCCACCGCCCTGATGGAGCAGGGCGTGCGGCTGGCCGACCCGGCACGGCTGGACGTGCGGGGCCGGCTCAGCTGCGGCCGCGACGTGGAGATTGACGTGAACTGTGTCTTCGAAGGTGCGGTGACCCTGGGCGACGGCGTGCGCATTGGCGCCAACTGCGTGATCGCCAACGCCACCATTGCCGCCGGTGCCGTGATCCACCCGTTCACACACATTGATGGCGAAAAGCTCGGCGTGCAGGTCGGCGAAGGCGCGCTGATCGGCCCCTTTGCCCGCCTGCGCCCCGGGGCGCAACTGGGTGCCGAGGTGCACATCGGCAACTTTGTCGAGGTGAAGAATTCCACGCTGGCCAAGGGCGCCAAGGCCAACCACCTGGCTTACCTGGGCGACGCCACGGTGGGCGAGCGCGTGAACTACGGCGCCGGCAGCATCACCGCCAACTACGACGGCGCCAACAAGCACCGCACCGTGATCGAAGCCGACGTGCACATCGGCAGCAACTGCGTGCTGGTCGCGCCGGTGACCATTGGCGCAGGCGGCACGGTGGGCGGTGGCTCCACCATTACCAAGAGCACGCCGGCCGATTCGCTGAGCGTGGCGCGCGGCAAGCAGGTCAGCCTGCCGAACTGGAAGCGGCCGGTCAAGCACAAGCCCTGACAGGCTGGTCGCCTGCCCGGTCAGGGCGAGAGCAGCACCCTGGGCTCGAACTTGGCGCGGTGGGTGCTGAAAAACGCCTTCACGTTGCGCACATTCGCATCGCTGGTGAAGAGCCGCTGCGCCAGCGCCAGGTAGCGCGGCATGTCGGCCACGTGCACCACCAGCATGAAGTCCGGCCCCGGCGAGACGCGGTAGCACTGCTGCACCGCGTCGTCCCGGGTCACGCGCGCCTCAAACGCCTCCTGGTGGTCGGTGCCTTGCCGGTCCAGCGTGATTTCCACCAGCGCCGTCAAGCCGTGGCCGGTGGCGGCCGCCAGCCTGTCGGTGCCCAGCAGCGCCACCACGCGTTCGATCACGCCCGCATCGCGCAGCCGCTTGACGCGGCGCAAGCATGTTGGCGGGGAGATGTGCACACGCTCGGCCAGCGCCTGGTTGCTGATGGAGGCGTCGGTTTGCAGTGCTTCCAGCAGGCGCATATCGGTCGCGTCTATTTCAATTTGTTCCATGAAATCAATATTAATGAAATTAAATGTCAGAAAAGTATTTTGGAGAAATTTAATTACAAAAACTGTGCGATATCGAACACATAAAAAATCAACTCACACGTAGCATGCGCACAGATTCATTCAGCAGTCCCTTTTTCAGGAGCGTTTTATGTGCGGCATCGTGGCGTCGGTTTCTACCCGGAACATTGTTCCCATCCTTGTGCAGGGCCTGCAGCGGCTCGAATACCGGGGCTATGACTCCTGCGGCGTGGCCGTGTATTCCGACGGCCTCAAGCGGGCACGCAGCACCTCGCGCGTGGCCGAACTGCAGGAGCAGGTGACCGAAGACCACCTGAGCGGCGGCACCGGCATCGCCCACACCCGCTGGGCCACCCACGGCGCGCCGGCGGTGCACAACGCCCACCCGCACTTCAGCCATGGCAGCGGTGCAGACAGCGCGGCCCGCCCGGGCAAGGTGGCCCTGGTGCACAACGGCATCATCGAAAACCACGAAGAACTGCGCACCGCCCTGCAGGCCAAGGGCTATGTGTTCGACAGCCAGACCGACACCGAAGTCATCGTGCACCTGATGGAAAGCCACTACGACGGCGACCTGTTCGAGGCCCTCAAGACCACTGTTGCCCAGCTCAAGGGAGCGTATGCGATTGCCGCCTTCTGCAAGGACGAACCGCACCGCGTGGTCGGTGCGCGTGCCGGCTCGCCGCTGATCCTGGGCGTCGGCAAGGGCGATGCCGAGAACTTCCTCGCCAGCGACGCGATGGCGCTGGCCGGCGTGACCGACCAGATCGTGTACCTGGAAGAGGGCGACCTGATCGACATGCAACTGGGCAAGTACTGGGTGCTCGACAAGGAGCACAAGGCGGTGCAGCGCGAAGTCAAGACCGTGCAGGCCCACAGCGGCGCCGCCGAGCTGGGCCCTTACCGCCACTACATGCAGAAAGAAATCTTCGAGCAGCCGCGCGCGATTGCCGACACGCTCGAAGGCGTGGCCGGCATCGTGCCCGAACTGTTTGGTGACGAGGCCTACCGCGTCTTCCAGGACATCGACTCGGTGCTCATCCTCGCCTGCGGCACCAGCTACTACAGCGGCTGCACCGCCAAGTACTGGCTGGAGTCCATTGCCGGCCTTCCCACCCAGGTCGAAGTGGCGAGCGAATACCGCTACCGCACCTCAGTGCCCAACCCCAAGACGCTGGTCGTCACCATCACGCAGAGCGGCGAAACCGCCGACACGCTGGCCGCCCTGCGCCACGCGCAAAGCTTGGGGCTCAAGCAGACGCTGACCATTTGCAATGTCTCCACCTCGGCCATGGTGCGCGAATGCAAGCTGGCCTACATCACCCGTGCCGGCGTGGAAATCGGCGTGGCTTCAACCAAGGCCTTCACCGCCCAGTTGGCGGGCCTGTTCCTGCTCACCTTGGCACTGGCACAAAGCAAGGGCCGCCTGAGCGACGAAGACGAAGCCGCCCACCTCAAGGCCATGCGCCACCTGCCTGCCGCGCTACAGGCCGTGCTGGCACTGGAGCCGCAGGTCATCAGCTGGGCCGAAGACTTCGCCAAGATGGAGAACGCCCTGTTCCTCGGCCGCGGGCTGCACTACCCGATTGCCATGGAAGGCGCGCTCAAGCTCAAGGAGATCAGCTACATCCACGCCGAGGCCTACCCCGCCGGCGAGCTCAAGCACGGCCCGCTGGCGCTCGTCACCAGCGCCATGCCCATCGTTACCGTGGCACCGAACGACAGCCTGATCGAGAAGCTCAAAAGCAACATGCAGGAAGTGCGCGCCCGCGGCGGCGTGCTCTATGTGCTGGCCGATGCTGACAGCCGCATCGACAACAGCGACGGCGTGCACGTCATCCGCATGCCCGAGCACTACGGCGCGCTCAGCCCCATGCTGCACGTGGTGCCGTTGCAGATGCTGGCATATCACACCGCCTGTGCACGCGGGACGGATGTGGACAAGCCACGTAATTTGGCAAAAAGCGTCACTGTAGAGTGACGATCGCGCCGGGCAGGCGCGGGTGCAGATTTGCATTCAGTACGAGCCCTTGCCCCTCACCATCACTGATCCGGGCGATATCGACAAGCTGCGTGTCTTGAGAGCGGCGGGTTACGTCACTGTGATGCTTCCATCACCAGGAGGGAAACAGCAGTTTGCCAGGGTGCTCCATATCACGGCAGAAGGCCGAGTTGCCGTACGCCACGCCAGAAGCGACAGCGCTTTCATCACCGGATAGCACAAAGCGATTCCTGATCAAAAGTCATAAGCCGCTTTGATCCATGATGGGAGCAGGCCTGCCAGCATGGCGCCTTTGGTGCATGCTGCCAAGCCTTCAGACCTTACATCCAGTTCACGCCATAGTGGTCGTACACCTTGCGCCCGTACTCGTCGGAGTACTCGGGCGTTTCGGTGGTTGCGTAGCGCGGCGCCTTTTCGAGCTGCGACTTGTCCACCGGCACAACATAGCCTTCAAGCCTGGTGTCGTACTTCAGCATGCTCCAGGGAAGCGGGTAGCGATCCGTATCCATTCCCAGAAAGCCACCGAACTCGAGCACGGCGTAGCGAACCTGGCCGGAACGCTTGTCGATCATCAGGTCATCGATGGACCCGAGCTTGTCGCCGTTGGCGTTGTAGACCGAGGTGCCCTCGACCTTGTCCGAAGAAATAACTTGGCTGTGAATCATCTTGAGTTTCCTTCATCTGCAGCCAGCCGACGACATGTCGACCAGTCTGTATGGTTACTGCGCCTTGCGGCGCATTTGGCTTGTGTGGCCTTGCGTTGCATCAGCGCGTCATGTTTCGCGTGGAGGGACGTAGCCCGTCCTAGTGCAGTCCGCTGGCCTGTACCACGGGGACGGACAATTCACGGCCGACCATGGCGCGGGCCAGGAAGTAGTTGTTGCGGGCCCGTTCACTCAGGCCGTCAAGGTCTACGTGTCCCTGGGGGTTGCAGGGGAAGGCATACCCGCGACCGCTGTCGAAGAGAGAGCAGAAGCGCAATTCGTATTGCGTGAGGGTGGCATTCATCATTTCGGGTCTCCATCTGCGCGCAGAAAAATGACTCGCGCAACCAGACTATCGACCCGAGTCGTGTATTGCTGAATCAGTGGAAGCCGAATCCGACCCTCAGCGCCCACCGATTGCGCTGAAGTGCCTGTGCCGACGGGCCGTAGGAACCGTCTGACCTCAAGGCCGGTTGCCTTACATCTCGTTTCCCAGTGGTGGGTCACGGCAGGCATGAGATCACCCCATGACCCCAGCGCTGGACATGGATGAACCGTTCATGGCGGCTTGGGGCCCGCCGCGAATCTCACTTCTGCGCTGTCAGCGGCGTCAAGCCCGCGGGAGACGCCAACGGCTTGCCGATCTGTGGCAACTGCTGACGAGGCGAGGGTGCAGGGAAGTCAGATTTGACGTGGGCGGAGTCGTCTGACCAGATCGGGCGGGTGCTCCGACTTGAGCGGCCTCCTGGCTTTGACGCTGCCCCTCGCCATTAACAAACAGGAGCAGGTGCGCTCAGCGCAGCACCATGCTCTCTTCGGCGGCACGGACCAATGCCCTTGCATCCTCCGGCAGCAGGAACCCGGAGTCCTGCGCCCGCAACGTGGCTTTGCGCACGGCCGCCACATAACCCGGATGGGAGCCATACCGTTCCTGCAGTGAGGGCCGCGGGTCGCCGTTGGCGCGGCGTTCCTGTTCAGACCGGGCGAATGGCACCATACCCCCCACGTAATTGCAAATCTGTCCCGCGTGGAAGGGGCGGTCACCACCGGCCGTGACGTTCCAGCCCAGATAGGTGCCCAGCGGCGCATCCAGCAACACCACGGGCACCCCGCCCAGTTCGTTGCCGTCGCCATCCACCCTGGGCGCAAACATGTTGAGCACCTGCCGGATGGGTGGTGGCGCGTATTCTGCGACACCCGAGCCGTCCACCGGATTGAATTTCGGCCCCCAGTCGTAGTCGATGACCGGCATGATGAAGTCGGGTTCCGGAATCGTCGGGCGCAGCGTGGGCAATGTCGGAAATCCCATGTCCCGCTTGTTCGCGGGGACCAAGGTGCCATCGGCCAGCCGGGGCCAGCGGCTCGGCGGCGGCTCGATGCCGCGCATCACCCAGTTCCGGAAATGCACGCGCAAGGCGTTGACCGTTTCGGTGTGCGGCACCGGATTGGCCGGCAGCACCCCGGTGCCGTAGTTGTTGCCGGGGCACGAGGGGCCGGCAGTGGGCATGCCGGCGCCTGGCAGGCTGGTGTCGAAGCCGCCCGCCCCGCCACCGTGGGTGGAGCTGCCGATGTAGTAGCGACGCACATTGGCAGGCAAAGGCAGGTCCTTGCGGGCGTCCGTGCCTATCCACTCGGGCGTGAGCTTCAGCGCCCATACCTCGGCCGAGCCGAAGTGCTCCATGATCTTGGGACACGTGCGCGTCTTGCCGCAGCGGTCGAGCAAACCTGCAGCGGGTGCTCCGCGCACCGCGTCTGCCTGCGGAAGCCACCACTGCGGGCCCTCACTGCCGGCCTGGTACAGCTCCAGTACCCCATCGGGCTGTGCCCAGCGGAAGTTGAGCGCAATGCGGCGACCCGCAATGATGGGCCACAAGCCGTCGTGCACCTGCTTGCCGGCCTCATCCTGGTTGAAGCCCAGGTGCAGCCAGCCACGCAAGAAGTTTCCGGACTGGGAGACGCCGCGGCCAATGCTGTGGGTGACCGCGCCGGCCACCGGATTGGGTGTGCCGGCATCATCCTTTGAGGCCGTCTTGAAGAACTGGCCCACGTCCCGCCAGGCCGCGAAGCCCAGGCCCAGAGGATAGGCATCCTGCGAGGTGAACGTCACCTGGTAAAGGCGTGTGGAATCAAATCCGCTCTTCAGGCAAATCTGGGTGGGGTCTGGCGTGCCGGGGAACGGATGGGCGGCATCGCAGCGCGCCCAGGCCCAGTCGGATGCGGGAATCGCCACCTCCCCGATCACTTCGCCTCGCGTGGACTCCGCCAGGCGGGACACGAGTTGCGATTCACGCGGATCCAGACTGACGGGCTTGTAGGGGACGGGGTTGGTCTGAACAATCAGGGGTTGCGAGCCCGGCCCGGACCGGTTGACGATGCGGCCAAACACCCGTCCGGTCACCGGTGATCCGTCTGTATTGCGGGCGATCGGCAACTTGAGCCAGTGCGGCTTGTCGACTTCAGCCGTGGCGCGAACCGCGGTCGCACCCGCGTTGTCGCCCTGCCAGGCACTGGTCAGGTCGATGTCGCCGTTGGCGCGCTCTGCCACCACATTGGGTCGGCGCAGGCCCCGGTTGGGAACCTCGTGCCACATCAGGCCACTGGCCTTTGCCAGATCGACAGGTTTTGTCAGCACAAAGGTGGCCACATAGCGGACCTTGCCGTCCGGGTCGCGTGCCAGCAGGAGGTCGTTGATGAGGCGATTCGCTGGTGCGTCGGGGTCCAGCTCACCAAACGCGCGGCCAGCGACCTGCTCCGCGGCCACGCCGCCGAATTGGCCCGCTGCCATCGGTTTGACCTCGTCGATGATGATGCGGGTCACGCGGGCATGTGCACTGGTCAAGGCAGCGCAGGCCACGAGCAGCGTGATGCCGACACGACGGAATTCAGGAATCGCCAGGCGCATGTGATGTCTCCATGTGTTTTTTGGGATCGTAATCAATTCCTCAACGGGCGGTATGGGGGGCGACCATGGCATGCACAGGTGCTGCACCATCCATCGGCAGTCTCTTGCCCGCCAAAGTGCCGGTTTCTTCGTGGAGAAGAGCCGCGCCGTCACTCCACCTTGACTTTGGCACCCTTGACCAGGTTCACCCAGAACTTGCTGTCCTCGACCAGGAAGCTGCTGAACTGTTCCGGAGAGCGCGAGATGGACACCTCCGTGCCTTCGCGCGCCAGCGCCGCCTTGACCGAGGGCTGCTGCATGGCCGTGATGGTCGCGTCGTAGACCTTCTTCACGATGGCTGGCGGTGTGCCGGCGGGCAGGAACATGCCGTACCAGAATTCGAGGTTGTACTCTGGCAGGCCGGCCTCCTTCATGCCGGGCAGGTCGGGCACCAGCGGCGAACGCTCGCGTGTGCTGACGGCGATGGCGCGCAGTTTTCCGCCGCTGGCCTGCGGCAGGACGGACGGGGCCGTGCCGAAGGTCACCTGTGTGTCCCCGGCCAGCAGCGACTGGATGGCCAGCGCGCCGCCGCGATAGGGCACATGCGTCATCTCCGCGCCGGTCAGCATGGTGAACAGCGCGGCGCCCAGGTGCGGCGCCGACCCGTTGCCCGACGTGGAGTAGTTGAGCTTGCCAGGGTCTTTCTTGGCCGCAGCGATCAAATCGGGCACCGTGCGGATGGGGCTGGCTGCATTGACAGCCAGTACCAGCGGCGACGTCGTCATCTTCGTGACCGGCAGCAGGTCGGCCGGCGTGTAGGTCAGCTTGGGGTTCAGCGCCGGGTTGACCGAGATGCTGCTCGGGCTGGCGATCAGCAGGGTGTAGCCGTCGGGTGGGGCCTTGGCCACCAGGTCGGCCGCGATGCTCGAGCCGTTGCCCGGTTTGTTGTCGACGATGACCGTCTGCCCAAGCGCCTTGCCCAGGGCATCGCTCATGGCGCGGGCCACCAGGTCGGCTGCGCCGGCGGGCGCGAAGCCGACGACCAGACGGATCGGTCGGTTGGGGTAGGCGGCGGGCTGCGCACAGACGGCGCCGGCATATGCGCCCAGGGCCAGTGCCATCACGCGAACCAGAACCAGATTCCTGCTTTTCATTGTCTTGTCTCCTTCTTCGGGTTGAAACTCAGGACGTGAGCGGTATGCGCAACACGATCTTGCCGACATGGCCGCCGGCTTCCATGCGTGCCTTGGCCTCGGGCAGTTGCGCGAGATCCATCACCTGGTCGATCTGCGGCAGGATGCGTCCGGCCGCGAAATGTGGAATGACCTCCGCAACGAAGCGCGGCACCGCAGCGGACCGTTGTGCCTTGGTGCGCAGCTTGTTGGAGACGCCGAACAGGGTCAGCCGCTTGGCATGCAGGGCGTCCAGGTCGATCTCGGCGCGCACCACGCCATCGACATAGCCCACCGTGGCCAGACGGCCTTCGAAGGCCAGCGCGCGAATGTTCTCCGCAAACACAGTACCGCCGACGGTGTTGACGATCAGGTCTGCGCCGCGCTGGGCAGTGGCTTCCATGACGGCGGGCCCGAAGTCCGCCTTGCGGGTGCACAGGGCCAGGTCCAGGCCCAGCGGCTGGAGCGACGCCAGCTTCTCCGCCGAGCCCGAGGTGCCGATGACATGCGCACCCAGGGCCTTGCCCAGCTGCAGCGAGGCCACACCGACGCCCGACGACACGCCGTTGATCAGCAGCCATTCGCCCGCCTTCAGCCGGCCCTGCAGCACCAGCATGTCGTAGGAGACCAGAAAGGTCATCGGAATGCTGGCCGCCTGCTCCCATGACAGGTTGGCAGGCACGGCCATGGCCTCGGCAGCCTCCATCAGCGCGTATTGCGAGAACGAGCCCGGGCAGCGGGCCATCACGCGGTCGCCCGGCTGGAACTGGGTCACTCCGTCGCCCACGGCGGTGACTTCGCCCGCGCCTTCGCCGCCAATCGCTTTCCAGGTGCCGGCCTTGCCGTGCAGCCCGTGGCCCAGCAGGAACTCGCCGCGGTTGAGCGAGGCGGCGTGCATGCGCACCAGCAACTGGCCCGGGCCTGGCGTGGGCACGGGGCTATCGCGCATTTCCAGCCGCGTGTCGGTGTCCGTCATTTGCATCCAGTAGGACTGCATGGTGTGTTCCTTGTTCTTGTGTGTGGGTTGTGGCGGGTCAGCGGCCGGTGAACACCGGCTTGCGCTTTTGCATGAAGGCGGTGCGGCCTTCGGCGTAGTCGGCGCTGTCAAAGCAGCCGCGGATCAGCGAGGTGCACAGCGCCATGTCGAGGTCCGGCGAGGGTTTCATGATTTCGCGGGTGATGGCCTTGCCGGCCATCACCGTCAGCGGGGCGTTTTCCGCTATCGCTGCGGTGTACTCGGCGAGCAGGGCTTCCAGTGCCTCGGGCGCGCAGGTGCGCGACACCAGGCCCAGCGCCTGGGCCTCGGCGGCACCGATGCGACGGGCCGTGAAGAACAGGTCCTTGGCTGCGCCGGGGCCGATCAGATCCACCAGGTTCTTCATGGCGGAATAGCGGTAGCCCAGGCCCAGCCGGGCCGCGGGAATGGCGAACACCGAATCGGTGGCGGCGATGCGGATGTCGCAGCTGATCGCCACGTTGACGCCGCCGCCGATGCAGTAGCCGCGGATGCAGGCCAGGGTGGGCTTGGGGAAGTCGTAGATGTCCATCAGCGTGGTCTCGGCCATTTTTTCGTAGTAGGTGACGGCTTCGCGGGCAGCGCGCATGTCCTCGAACTGCGAGATGTCGGCGCCCGACACAAAGGCCTTCTCGCCTGCGCCGGAGAACGCCACCAGGCGCACGCGGTCGTCATCGCGTGCCAGCGCCAGCAGGGGCGGCACCGCCTCCCACATGTCGACCGACAGTGCGTTGTGTTTGGCCGGGTTGTTGAAGCGGATGTGCAGCGTGCTGCCGTCCAGCCAGGTCTGGACGCGTTCGGTGCTGGAGGTGTAAGTGGTTTCGTTCATCAATAGACTCCGGTGGCTTTCATGCGGGTGAGGTCGCCCGGGCTGAGGCCCAGTTCGAGCAGGATTTCTTCCGAGTGCTCGCCCCGGCGCGGGGCGGAACGGGTCACGGTGCTGGGCGTGCGCTCGAGCTGGACCGGCTGGCCGACCAGCCGCTGCGGGCCCTGCGATGGCGAGACGACGTCCTTGACCATGCCCAGGTGCTGGACTTGCGCCTCCTCGAACACCTCGCCCATGTTGTTGATCAGGCCACAGGCGACGCCGCCGTCGTTGAACTGCTGGATCCAGTGGCTGCGGTCGTGGCCGGCCAGGCGCCGGTTGATCTCGGCATTGAGGCTGTCGCGGTTGACCGATCGGCTGGGCTTGTCGTGGTAACGCGGGTCGGTGATCCATTCGGGCGCGCCGAGGATGTTGCAGAAGCGCTCCCAGATCTTCGAGCCGAACACGGCGATGTTCATGTAGCCGTCGCGGGCCTTGTAGACGCCGGTCGGGATACTGGTCGGGTGGAAGTTGCCGGCCTGCGTGGCGATCTCGCCATCGATCAGGAAGCGCGAGGTCTGGAAGTCCATCATGTAGACCATGGCCTCCAGCAGCGAGGTGTGCAGGAACTGGCCCCTGCCCGAGGATTCGCGCTCCAGCAGCGCCACCAGAATGCCCTGGGCCGCGAAGATGCCGGCGCACAGGTCGGCAATCGGGATGCCCACGCGCATCGGCTCGCCGCCCGGCGTGCCGGTCACCGACATCAGACCGCCCATGCCCTGGGCGATCTGGTCAAAGCCCGGCCGCGTGGCCAGTGGCCCGGTCTGGCCGAAGCCGGAGATGCTGGCGTAGACCAGGCGCGGGTTGTCGCGTGAAAGCGTTTCGTAGTCGATGCCCAGGCGGTGCTTCACGTCGGGCCGGAAGTTCTCCACCACCACGTCGGCGCCGGCGATCAGGCGCTTGAGCGTGGCGATGCCTTCGGCCTGCTTCAGGTCGAGCGTGATGGAGCGCTTGTTGCGGTGCGTGTACTGGTAGTCGGAGCCGTCCTGCCCGCCCAGCGTGTCGTCGCCACGCATGTGGTCGGGCATCTGCACCTGGATCACGTCGGCGCCCCAGTCGGCCAGCTGGCGGCAGGCGGTGGGGCCGGCGCGCACCTGGGTGAGGTCGATCACGCGAAAGCGCTGGAGGGCGGAGGAGGCAGGAAGGTGGGGCATGAAATGTCTCGCTGGCTGGGTGGCTGGTTGTGTGAATCAAGGTGTGAGGTGGCGCAGCACGGCCTGCGTGAAGCGGTCGGTGCTGCTGTGGCGGTCGACAACAAAGATTGGCCCCGGGGACCTTCCACAGCGCCTCACCACCACGCCGGTGGTCATGTGCTTGCCGACGCCAATTGCAGCGGCACAACGTGCCGGAGGGTTGGGGTGGGCGAGGCCTGGGGCGGCAACCGCCCGGCCATGGCCATATCAGCCGATGCTGCGGTGAGCAGATGGCGTCGCGTCATACCTGTTGTCTCCTTGTTGTGCAGCGATGTTCTTCCACTGCGTATCGGATGTATATTGCAAGTTTCTGAGGTTTTATTGCATGTTCTGCATGAATGAGTTCCCATGCTGAAGCCCTCGCTGGCCGACCTGCGGGCCTTCGTCACCGTGGGCGAGCTGCAAAGCTTCGCTGCGGCCGCCAAGGCGCTGCACCTGTCGCAGCCCGCGCTGTCGCGGCGCATCTCCCATCTGGAGGACATGCTTGGCGTGCGGCTGTTCGACCGGACGACGCGCAGCGTTGATTTGACCGTGCTCGGCCGGCGTTTTCTCGAGGAGATGCGCGGGCTGGTGGAGGACATCGACCGGTCCGTCCTGAGCCTTCGCAATGCAGCAGAACTGGAAACGGGCGACGTGACAATAGGCTGCGTGTTTTCTGCCGTTCACCATTTTCTGCCGCCGGTGATTCGCGCCTTCCGGGAGCGCTACCCGCACGTGCTGGTGCGTATCGTCGAGGAGGGCGCAGACCAGGTGCTGGCGAGCGTGAAGCACGGCGACGCCGACTTCGCCATCAACTACATCGGCATGCAGGACCCGGAGGTTGAATTCATTCCCCTGCTGAAGGAGTCTTATGTGCTGGCGTGTCCGGCCGGCCATCCACTGGCCAAGCGCCGCTCGGTGCGTTGGGAAGAGCTGGCGGAGTACCCGCAGGCACGGGTGTCACATGCGTCGCGCAACCGGCTCTTCATCGACCAGGCGCTGGCCGACCTGCCGCCGCTGCCGCGTCCCATCATCGAAGTGCGCCACGTGTCCACGCTGATCGGCCTGGTGGAAAGCGGGTTGGGCCTGGCGGTGGTGCCCAGCCTCACGCTGCCGCGGCGGCCGGCCGCCGTGGTGGGCGTGAAGCTGGAGCACCCCTCGATCAGCCGCACGCTTGCCATCGTCCGGCGCAGCGGCCGCAGCCTGTCGCCGGCCGCTGCCGCCTTCGCCCAGTTGCTGACGGCCGCGGGCAAGGGCCTGTCCGTGGCGGCGCGGCGCAAGCGGGATGCGGCCTGAGGCCTCAGGTCGCCGGGTCCACCGCACGCCCCAGCGCGGCGACCAGGTCCGACTGGGTGATCATGCCCACCAGGCGTTCGCCATCGCCCACGATAGGGATGTGATGGTGCCCTGAGCTGCCGAACAGCGGGACCAGATCGACCAGGTGCCGGTCCATCCGGGCGACACGTACGTTCCGGGTCATGATCTGCCCCACCACCTCGGGCTTGGTCGCATACATGCTGCGGGTGCTCCGGACCAGCTTCTTGAGTTTCTCGTCAAAGCCTTCGTGGATGTCCAGCTCGGCCGCGCGCAGGAAGTCGGCCAGTGTGATGATGCCGGCGATGCGAAAGCTCCGGTCCACCACCGGCAGTGCCTTGATGCCGCGGTCCCGCAGCAGGGCCCAGGCGTCCTGCAGCGAGGTGCCGAACTGCACCGTCACCAGGTCGCGCGACATGACGTCGGCGCAGCGGACTTCGGCCAGCTTGCGGTCGTAGGCGCGCGACTGCGCCTCGGCCACCAGATGCCGGAGGTCGTCCCGGCTGACATCCAGGACCTGGTTGTAGCGCGCCAGAATCGCGTCGAGGTCGGCGTCGAGTTGCCGGTCTTCCGGGGGCGCAATCTGGATATGGGGGTAGGCCCTGCCGGTGATGTTGTTGAAGACCACGCCCGCCATCACCAGCAGCACGGCATTGAGCAACACCGGAAAGGCGACGAAGCGAGGGTCCGACATACCGCCCAGCACCATCATGAGCGCGGTGGCGCCCCCCGGCGGATGCAGGCAGCGCAGTGCCAGCATCAACGCAATCGCCGCCGCCACGGCAATGGCGGCAGCCAGCTCGGGTGAGCCGAGCCGCTGCGCGACGTGAGCCGCAGCCAGGCCGACCACGGCCGACAGCGTGTTGCCGCCAATCACCGGCCATGGCTGGGCCATGGGGCTGGCAGGCACCGCAAACACCAGCACGGCGGCGGCGCCCATCGGAGCCACCAGCCAGGGCCATCCCGGCGGCCAGGACGGTGCAGCCAGGGTGCAGAGAAAGCCGGTGAAAAAGATGCCCAGCAGCGCCCCGGTGACCAGGCGCAGGCGCTCCCGCGCATTGATGCCGGTGCGCGCGGGCCGGAAATGGCGCCACCAGCCAGCGCTGAACATTCTGGGAACAGGAGGCAGCACAGGTGCCAGGTGAGGCCTTGCGGGAGTGGTCATGGGTGCGTGTAGATGGAGCCCGTCCGCGCGTGAAGGGCGCAGGCTGTTGCCTGAAGGCCTCGGTGCCAGCATGGGT
Organism: uncultured Polaromonas sp.; assembly: GCA_966112355.1. GTDB lineage: Bacteria > Pseudomonadota > Gammaproteobacteria > Burkholderiales > Burkholderiaceae_C > Polaromonas. The sequence continues at coordinate 4,229 of CBHWCZ010000007.1, read as the reverse complement.
GACCGCAGGGCTGCGACACGCCGCTCACGACGTCGGAGCGGTCAGGGCTGGAGGCGGAGGTGGCCAGTATAAATCTGGCCCGGCTGCGGAGTGCCGGGGCTTGCATCGTCCGGAAGCGCGTTGCCGCGCCATCCGCTAAGCTGCAACGGGGAGCTCTTGTCATGTTGGAAGGAAAGATGGATGAACCACCAGGTATTTGAAGCCGGCAACGTCGTGCTGCAATCCGGACGCACCTGCCGGGGCGCGCAGCTTGCCTACCAGACTTACGGCACGCTCAATGCGGCCAAATCGAATGTGATTCTGTTCATGACGCCCTTTGGCGCCCACCACACCGACATCGAGTGGATGGTCGGGCCCGGCCATGCGCTGGACCCGGAGAAATACTTCATCGTCATTCCCAACCTGTTTGGCAATGGCCTGTCGTCCTCGCCCAGCAACGCCGTGCCGCCTGCCAACGGCAGCCGCTGGCCGCGCTTCACGATTGCCGACAACGTGCGCATCCAGCGGCAGATGCTGCAGCAGGTGTTCGGCATCGACAAGCTGGTGATGGCGTCGGGCTGGTCCATGGGCGGCAGTCAGGCCTACCACTGGGCTGCGCTGTTTCCCGACTGCGTGGAGCGTTTGGCGGTGTTGTGCGGCTCGGCCAAAACGGCGCCGCACAACCAGGTGTTTCTGGAAGGCGTGAAAGCCACACTGACGGCCGATGTGCATTACCAGGACGGCTGCTTCAACGGATTCCCGGAGCGCGGCCTGCGGGCCATGGGCCGTGTCTATGCTGGCTGGGCGATGTCGCAGACGTTTTACCGGGAGGAACTGTGGCGCCAGACAGGTTGCTCGTCGCTCGAGGATTACCTCGTCACCGTATGGGAAGGCAACTACCTCAAGCGCGACCCGGACAACCTGCTGGCGCACATCTGGGCCTGGCAGAACGCCGACATCAGTGCCAACGAGCTGTACCAGGGCGACTTCAAAAAAGCCCTGGGCGCCATCACGGCCCGTGCGCTCATCATGCCCGGCGCGACGGACCTGTATTTCCAGGTGGAAGACAACCGGCGGGAGGTGGCGATGATGCAAAACGCCGAGCTGCGCGTGATCCCGTCAGACTGGGGCCACCGCGCCGGCCTGCCGGTGAACAACCCGGAGGACGTGCGCTTCATCGATACGGCGCTCGCGGAACTGCTGGCAGCACCAGCACCCTGAGCCAACCAGCCGGCCTTATCGCGTCATCTGCTTGACGTAATCCTTGCCCAGACCCACTTTTTCGTAGTGGGCGGCGGCAATCTCCATGCGCGTGAACACATCGTCGTAGCCGGTGGCCTTGCCGTCCGGGTCCACATACATCAGCGCGCCGTTGACGATGAAGAAGGTGATCATCTCCGTGCAGTCATCGGGCACCACCAGGGTGTGGGTTTCGCCGGGCGGCTCGAAGGCGTAGGAGCCTTCCTCGGCCATCCAGTCGTGCTCCAGGTAATGCCAGCGGCCCTTGAGCACCAGCGCATGCACGCCGCCCGTGTGGCGGTGGCGGGACAGCACGCCGCCCTGGGTCACACGCATCACGTGGGCATAAAAGCCCTGCGACACATTGAAATGGATGGGCCGGAACGACACGGTGTCGGTCAGCGGCACCCACAGCCGCGGGTCCGATCCCAGCGGGTCGCGCACGGCCTGCAGCACGCCAGGCACCACCAGGTCGGGAATCATGCCCATGGGCTGCGGCTTGTTGTAGGGCACCTTGCGGTAGTCCAGTCCCTGGTGGGCGATGTTGCCCACGGCCGGCTTGGCGGTGGGTGGGGTGAGTACGGCGTTCATGGCAGGGCCTTTGCGGGGTTGTTCTGGGGGGGCGATACAGCGTGCCGGAGAGGTGACCGCCGCACCGCGAAAAATGGTATGTGTGCATGGTAAGTCAAACCCGCGCCGGGTGCCAGACCGGGTGTTGAGGCACATCAACCGTTCGGGCTTCGCCTGGCTGGCGGTAACATGGCAAATCTCACCCACCGCCTTTCACTTCCCATTTCCCACGGTCGCCCGATGAACGCCCTGATCAACACCGCTTCCTGTCTTCCCGCCGATTCCGAACACGCCCTGCTGGTGGGCCGGGTGTGGGTGCCCGGCCAGGGGCCGGTGCTGGCACTGGTGGGTCGCGATGAGGTGCGGGATCTGTCCGCGGTCGCTGCCACATCAAGCCAGTTGCTGGAGCTGCCCGATGCCGCCGGAGCGGTGCGTGCGGCGATGCCGTCCTTGCCCCGCCTGGGCGCGACGGAACACATCCTGGCCAATTCGCTCGAGGCGGCGCGCAATCCCGACCAGCCCTGGCTGCTGGCGCCCTGCGACCTGCAGGCCCTCAAGGCGGCGGGCGTGACCTTTGTGGCCTCGATGCTGGAGCGGGTGATCGAGGAGCAGGCGCGCGGTGACGCGAGCAAGGCCGAAGCGGTGCGCCAGGCGGTGGTCGGCGTGATCGGCGACAACCTCAGCAGCGTCAAGCCAGGGTCGCCCGAGGCCGCCAGGCTCAAGGACGTGCTGATGGCCCAGGGCGTGTGGTCCCAATACCTGGAGGTCGGCATCGGCCCCGACGCTGAAATCTTCACCAAGAGCCAGCCGATGAGCGCGGTCGGCACAGGGGCTGACGTGGGCATCCACCCGCACAGCCACTGGAACAACCCGGAGCCCGAGGTGGTGCTGGCGGTGAACTCACGCGGGCAGGTGCAGGGCGCTGCGCTGGGCAATGACGTGAACCTGCGGGACTTCGAAGGCCGCAGTGCGCTTCTGCTGGGCAAGGCCAAGGACAACAATGCCTCCTGCGCCATCGGCCCCTTCATCCGGCTGTTCGATGCGCACTTCACCATCGACCATGTGCGCCAGACCGAGCTGGGCATGACGGTGAACGGCCCCGAGGGCTTCGAGATGCGCGGCGGCAGCAACCTGGCCAAGATCAGCCGCGACCCGCTGGACCTGGTAGCCCAGGCCATCGGCGCCAACCACCAGTATCCGGATGGCTTCATGCTGTTCCTCGGCACCATGTTTGCCCCGACGCAAGACCGTCATGGTCCTGGCCAGGGCTTCACGCATGTGGTGGGCGATGTGGTCACGGTGTCGGCGCCGGCCCTCGGCACGCTGGTCAACCGGGTCACCACCTCGGACCAGGCCGCGCCGTGGACCTTCGGCGTGACGGCCCTGATGCGCAGCCTGGCGGCACGCGGCCTGGTCTGAACGGGTCCATGGACAATCCGGCCATGCACACGTCCGCTCTGGTTCTGTTCTCGGGGGGTCAGGATTCCACCACCTGCCTGGCCCATGCGCTGGCGCGTTACGAGCGCGTTGAAACTGTCGCGTTTGATTACGGCCAGCGGCACAAGGTCGAGCTGGACGCGCGCCTGCATGTGCTGCGTGAAATCAAGTCGCAGTTTCCGCAGTGGGCGCACAAGCTGGGCGAGGACCATCTGCTGGATCTGGCGGTGCTGGGCCAGGTGAGTGACACCTCGCTCACCCGCGATGTGGCCTTCCGCATGGAAAGCTCGGGCCTGCCCAACACCTTTGTGCCCGGGCGCAACCTGCTGTTCCTCACGCTCGCAGCCGCCCTGGCCTACCGGCGCGATCTGCAGGTGCTGGTCACCGGGGTCTGCGAGACGGATTTTTCAGGCTACCCCGATTGCCGCGACGACACCATGAAGGCCATGCAGCTGGCGCTGTCGCTCGGCATGGACAAGCGCTTCCTGATCGAAACGCCGCTGATGTGGATCGACAAGGCCGACACCTGGCGACTGGCCCACGCGCTGGGTGAAAAGTCGGGCGTGGCAGGCGGCGGCGAAGCGCTGGTGGCGCTCATCGTGGAGCACACACACACCTGTTATCTCGGCGACCGTGAACACCGCCATGCCTGGGGCTACGGCTGCGGCACCTGCCCGGCCTGCGAGCTGCGCGCGCGCGGCTTTGAGCGTTTTTTAAAGTAAGCCCACGACTGTCCCCTCGCAGCGAGTGCAGTTTGTCGTCCTGAAGGTGGTGGTGCTTGGGCGAAGCATCCTTCGACAGGCTCAGGACGAACGGCATTCGGAGAGCGAGCAACCGTGGGGCTGGTATTCCGCCAGCAGAGCCGCGGGACTGGCTTTGCCAGACCGCAGGCGGACGGCCCCCTCGGGGGGCAGGGAGCTACACGCAGTGAGCGACCGTGGGGGCTAGGTGTGATGTTTCAATAGGTTGTTCACCCGGAAGAGTCTGGGAGACTGGAGTTCTTG
>CBHWCZ010000006.1:0-146371 GCA_966112355.1 uncultured Polaromonas sp. | reverse complement strand
TTTCTTTTGGCGAAGCAAAAGAAAGTGAGTTGCCGCCGGGCAACCCCCGGCCTCAACCCTCAGAAAATACCCAGCCACTCATCAGGCACAGAACGCGAAACGGGCCGTGTCAGCCGCACCGATCAAGCACTCCGCGCCCGCCCACCCTTTTCAGCCCACGTCCTCGTCCACCGAATCTGCATCACCCGCAGCATCAGCAGCATCCCCAAGGCCAGCGCCGCGAAAAAGAAGAAGCCCCACATGTAGGTGCCGGCGAACTGTTTGGAGATGCCCATGGCATTGGGGACCAGGCCGCCGCCGAGTGCGCCTATCTCGCCGATCATCGAGCCTGCGACTGCGGTGGCCAGGGGCCAGCGCAGGGGTACCAGCTGGAACAGCGCGCCGTTGCCTGCGCCCAGTGCGGAAAAGCACAGCATCACGAGCAAGGTGGTGGCCACCAGCGAGTTGCCGGCCAGGCCGCAGGCGATCAGGGTGGCGGCAATCGTCAGCAGCACCACGCTCAGGGTGTTCACGCCGCCCCAGCGGTCGGAGATCCAGCCGCCGAAGATGCGCAGCGCAGCGCCCATGAAGGCGGCCAGCATCGAGAGCTGCCCGGCCTGCACCTTGCTCACGCCGAACTGGTCGTAGTAGTAGGAGGGCAGGAAGGTCGCCAGGCCGATGAAGCCGCCAAAGGTCACGGCGTAAATGAGGCTGAACGCCCAGCCGTCCTTTTCAAACAGGCAGGCCACGTGCTCGCGCAGCGTGGCGTGGCTGTCCACGTCATCCGGTTCCTTGGCGAACAGGATCATGGCGATCATCGGCAGCAGCATCGCCAGCGCAGCAATGCCGTAGACGGACTGCCAGCCGAAGCGCTGGGCCAGCGCGGGGGCGACCAGCACCGACACCGCGGTACCGACATTGCCCGCGCCCACCAGGCCCATGGCCAGGCCCTTGTAGCGTGGTGGAAAGGAGCCTGAGCCCAGGCTCAGCGCCACGCCGAAGCTGGCGCCGGCAATGCCCAGCAACACCCCCATGGCCAGCAGGCTGCTGTAGGAATCCACCAGGAAATAGCCGAACAGCAGGGCCACCATGATCAGGCCCATTTCAACCAGCGTGGCATTCTTGCGGCCGATGTACTGCGCCAGCACACCCAGCGGGAAGCGCATCAGCGCGCCGGCAAAGATGGGCACCGACAGCATCACGCCCTTTTCGGTCGGCGAGAGTTTGTAGGTTTCCGAAATGAAGGGCGCCATGGCCCCGTTCATCACCCAGATGCAGCAGGAGAACGCGAAATAGAAAAATGCTGCGCCCAGTGTGGGCGCATGACCAGCCTTGAGAAAACTACGGAACCCCGCCATGGTGCAAGTTCTTTCTGAAAAGAAGTTTGATTCACGCAATCAGTGCGAAAAGCGTGCCACCTTGGGGCGCCCAAAAACGCACTGTTGCAGCGCAATTCAGTCGCTGAGCAGCTGTTTTCTTGGTGCGATGCACACATTGCGTGCATGACTGGGCGGTTGCAGTTCAGTTCGCACGGTCCATGTCCACGCAGACCATGGCGGCATAGTGGCTCCAGCGCAGGGTGATGACATAAGGGCGCTTGCGCACCCGGGCCTTCATGCCCTGCGTGCCCTGCAGCTTGATGGGCACCGAAATCTGCAGCTCGGAGCCAAGCACCTTGCGTGCGTTGCCGGCCAGGGTGTTGGCAATCTCACCCACGGCGTCGAGGAGATTGCCGTCGCTGAGCTGGGTCTCGTGCTGCAGCAGCAGGAGTTCACGCACCAGTTTTCCGGGCATGGACACCACGACGTGGCCGTTGTGACTGCCGGAAAACGTCACGATGCCGTTGAACTCGAAGCCTTCGACATCTTCCGTGCCGAGGTAGGCGGAGGTGATCTGCGGTTCCTGCCGGGTGGTGACTTTGAGGTAGTTGCGGATGGAGTCGACAAAGAGCTTGAGGTCGGTTTCATTGAGTGTGGCCATGGCGGTTCCTTATCGGGCGACATCTGCCACATCAAGCAGTGCCATCTGAAGTTCTTCGTCGGTGAACGGTTTGGCGACAAAGCCGCGCGCCCCGAGTTTGAGGGCCTGGATGGCCGTGGATTTGTCGTTCAGTGCGCTGACGACCAGAATCTTGATGGAAGGGTCCAGCTTCAGCAGTGCGCTGATGCATTCAATGCCATCCATTTCCGGCATCGTGAGGTCCATGGTCACCACTTCAGGCTTGGTGGCACGGGCCAGCCGCACGGCCTCATGGCCATTTTTGGCCAGACCGGCCAGCACGATGCCCTTGATGCCGCCGTTTTGCACCACACGGGAAATCCGCGTGCGGATCATGTTGGAGTCGTCGACGATCAGCAGTCGCATGCTGGAACTCCTGTGAGCAAATGGTCAATGAAAAAGAAAGCAGCCGTGTTCATCGGTGATCCGCCGTCACGAGAAGCAGACCTTGAACTCGGTGTGCCGGCCTGGCGTGCTGGACAGCAGCAGCCGTGCCCCCAGCTTCTGTACGTTGGCTTGCACCAGGTCCAGGCCCACGCCGCGCCCGGCGTGCCGTGAGGTCGCGCCCGCCGTCGAGAAGCCAGGCTTGAAGATGTGCCCGATGATCTGCTTGTCGCTGAAGCTCTGCACCTGCTCGGCCGTGTACCAGCCCAGTTCGAGCAGTCGCTGGCGCACTTTCGAGGCGCTCAGCCCGATGCCGTCGTCGCGGACGCTGAGCTGCCACTGGCCGCTGTCGTCGCGGTGCAGGCTGACGGCCACCTGTCCGGCGTCTGGCTTGCCTGCGGCCTGCCGAACCTGCGGTTTCTCGACGCCATGCACGACCGCATTGCGGAGCAGCTGGATCGCAATTTCACGCACAAGATCCATCTTGCCGGGCGGCAGGTCCTGGGCGCTGCCCATGCGCACGTCGACGCCCACCTGTTTGCCGCAGTCGGCACTGACTTCCTGCGTCAGTTGGGCCAGTACGGTGTTCAGTTCCTGTACTGGCGCGGCACTCAGCGGCTGCGCGGTGTGGTGGGGTCTGCTCTGGCCCATGGCCTTGAAGGCACCGACCTTTGCCAGCAGGTCTTCCAGCGGGAGCGGCAGGGCGAGCAGGGCGTCGCCTGAGGCTGCGCCGTTGTCCTTGAGCTTTTGCAGTTCGGTTTCAAACTGGTGTGCCAGGGTGGTGAGGATTTCCAGTCCGAGCGATGCCGCGTCGCCCTTGAAGGCGTGGATGCGGCGGTAGGCGCCATCGACGGCCTTGAGCACCTGGGCTTCCGACGAGGCAGACGATGTGCTGCGCAGCAGGTCGTTCACTTCCAGCAGGGAGGCTTCAGCCCGTTCGACGAAGGAGCGCATCATGGCCGGCTCGGTCTCGAAGGCCTTGAGCATCATCGACAGTTCCTTCTGCGAGCGCTGGCGTTCACCGGCCAGGCGTGCCTGCAGCTCCATCTTCTGGGTGATGTCCTGCACCGTCACCAGCAGATGCCGCACGGCGCTGCCTTCCTGGACACGGTTGAAATGAAACGACAGGTAGCGGTGGGTGTCCTGGCCGAGCCGGTTTTTCACCGTCAGCTGCACTTCCGACAGCGGGTTGATGCCCTGTACCAGTTGCTCTTTCACATGGGGAGAAAACAGCAGCTCGACGTAGTCATGGGCATCCGTCAGTGCTTTTTCCGAGACCAGTGGCGACAGCAACTCGAAAAAAGCCTGCCCCGGTGCGAGTGTCTTGCCGAAGAGCTCATGCGTGGAGCGCGACAGCTGCGATCCCAGCCGGTGGTCGGGCGTGAGCAGGAACAGGCCCTCGCGCACGCTCGCGAGAATTTCGCGATTTTCTTCGGTGATGACCTCGATGGCGGCGTCCGAGGTATTCAGGCGCCGCAGGAACTTGAACAGGATGAAGGCGAAGTTCAGCAGCGCCAGCACAATGCCGCCGGTCTGCACCAGGCGCAGCACGCTGGCGCGTTCGGTGGCAACTGATTCCAGCGCCGTGGTCAGGTCGTTCATCAGGCCCAGCAGCTTGAGGTTGTTCGCCTTGGCATAGGCCACTGCGCCCTGCAGTTCGGATTCGCTGGCCGAGCCCGCCATCACCGGGGCCAGCTTTTCCTGGTACGGTGTCCAGATGTCCTGTGCCTTTTTCAGGATGTCGATGGCCTTGGCGCTCTCGGCCGCATGCAGGTAGACCGGTTTGCCGTCGCCGCCCGGCACCGTGGCGCCGTTCTGGAAGCCCTTGAGCGAGGCGTCAAAGAGCTTGACGGCATTCCTCAATTCCTCGACATCCTTGTCGTTGGTCACCGCCTTGATGCGATTGCCCTCCACCGCGAGCAGCGCCTTGGCCGTGCGTTGCGACAACATGCGCTGGCGGCCCGAAAGGTTCACGCCCACTGCGTCTTCGGAAATCTGGAACGAGGTGTAGAAATTCAGCACCAGCACACCCAGGTCGAACAGCAGGAAAAATCCCACGGCGATGATGAGTTCGCGGTACTTGCCAAGGGAACCCCGGCGGCGCCCCTGCTGGGAAATGGACGGCCCCGTGGCGGGCGTGCCCTGGCGATGGCCCATGGCGGCTGTGCCATGGACGGGTAGAACTGCGGACATTGAAACCCCTCCCTGTTGAAAATTCCGGCAGCGGCTTGGTGTGCTGTTCCGTTGCTGTCCCCGTCAGGCTGCTTTTTCGACGTGGCCCTGGCGTGTGTAGAGAAAATCGATGACGGCCTTGCGGTAGCCGAGGTACTGCGTGCTCTCGGCCAGTGCCACGCGGTCGCGCGGGCGGGGCAGTTCCACACGCAGTATTTCGCCGATGGTGGCGGCCGGGCCGTTGGTCATCATCACAATGCGGTCAGACAGCAGCACGGCTTCGTCCACGTCGTGCGTGACCATCACCACGGTGCTGTGGGTGGTGGCCACGATCTGCAGCAATTCGTCCTGCAGCTTGGCGCGGGTCAGCGCGTCGAGCGCACCGAAGGGCTCGTCCAGCAGCAGTACCTTGGGCTCCATCGACAGGGCACGGGCAATGCCCACACGCTGCTTCATGCCGCCGGAGATTTCCCCCGGCCGCTTTTGCGCCGCAGCCGTGAGGCCGACCATGGCCAGCGCGGCGTCGGTCCGTGCCTTGAGCTGGGCCTTGCTCTCGGTGGCGGCGAACACGCGCTCCACCGCCAGGTAGACATTTTCAAAGCAGGTGAGCCAGGGCAGCAGCGAGTGGTTCTGGAACACCACGGCGCGCTCCGGGCCGGGGCCTGCGATTTCGCGGTTGGCGCACAGCAGGCTCCCCTGCGTCGGCCGGGTCAGGCCGGCGACCAGATTGAGCAGCGTGGACTTGCCGCAGCCGGAGTGGCCGATCAGCGACACGAACTCGCCCTTCGCCACATTGAGGTTGATGTTCTGCAGTGCGCAGAACGGCCCTTTTTTGGTCTTGAAGGTCTGCTCGACACCCTGGATTTCGATGTACTTGGTGCTGAAGGATTCGCTCATGATTGGCTCCGGTTTGTTCGGGGACCACCGCGGAACCGGCTTTGCCGGGCCACTGGTGGCGCCCCCTTGAGGGGGTGACGCGCCTTTTGGCGCGGCTCAGGGGTGGGTCAGTTTTTGACTTCTTCAAAGGTGAAGGCCGTGGCCAGCTTGATCAGCGCAAATTCAAGTAGCAGGCCCACGATGCCGATCACGAAGATGGCGATGATGATGTTCTTGACGTTGAGGTTGTTCCACTCGTCCCAGACCCAGAAGCCGATGCCGACGCCGCCGGTCAGCATCTCGGCCGCCACGATCACCAGCCAGGCAGTGCCGACAGCGAGGCGTACACCCGTCAGCATGTAGGGCAGCACGGCGGGGAAGAGGATTTTGGTGACGATCTTCCACTCGCTCAGGTTGAGCACCCGCGCCACGTTCATGTAATCCTGCGGCACGCGCTGCACGCCCACCGCGGTGTTGATGATCATGGGCCAGATCGAGCAGATGAAGATGGTCCAGATGGCGGCGGGGTTGGCGCCCTTGAACACCAGCAGGCCAATCGGCAGCCAGGCCAGCGGCGACACCGGGCGCAGCAGGCTGATGAGCGGGTTGAACATGCGGCTCAGGAAGTTGAACCGGCCAATCAGGAAACCGACCGGAATGCCGACCACTGCAGCCAGGCCAAAGCCCATGGCCACGCGCTTGAGCGAGCTCAGCACATTCCAGCCCACACCCTGGTCGTTGGGGCCCTTGCTGTAGAACGGGTCGCTGAAGACCTGCACCGCCTGGATGAAGGTGTCCTTGGGCGACGGGATGCTGGCCCCCGTGCCCATGGAGACCAGCTCCCAGATCAGCGCCAGCAGGCCCAGCCCCAGCACCGGCGGCAACACCGCCAGCCAGAGAAAGGACGCGTCGCGGGGCGGTTTGGCCGCCGCAGGCGCTGCTGGTGGCGTCACGGCTTGCGCAGGCATGGCGGCCGCCGGGCCGGCAGGCGTCGTCGCGTCGCTCTGGGCTGTCGCCCCGATGTTGTGGATACCGGCAGCAGATGCATTCATTGCCGGGCGCTCGCCGTTGCGGGCCACCGGCAAGGCGGCCTGCAGCGGGGTGTGAAATACGGCACTGACCATGGTGTCACCTCTTTGAAAAAAACAGTCGATGGGCGGGTTGCAAAAAGATCAGGTGTGGATCTTGAAGCTGTCGGCATACTTTTTCGGGTCCTTGCCGTCCCACACGGTGCCGTCCAGCAGCTTGCTGGTGCGCATCACTTCCTTGGGGACGCTGGTCTTGGCGGCGGTGGCGGCCTGCTTGTAGATGTCGATCTGGTTGATCTGTTTGGCAATGGCCAGGTAGTCCGGGTGCTCCTTGATCAGGCCCCAGCGCTTGTGCTGCGTCAGGAACCACATGCCGTCGGACAGGTAGGGGAAGCTCACCGCGCCGTCGTTGTAGAACTTCATGTAGTTGGGGTCGTCCCAGGTCTTGCCCATGCCGTTCTGGTAGCGACCCAGAATGCGCTGGTTGATGGCGTCCACGCTGGTGTTGACGTAGGACTTGTCGGCAATCGTCTCGGCCATCTTCTGCTTGTTGCTGAGGTTGGCGTCAATCCATTTGCCGGCTTCCAGCACGGCGGCCGTGACGGCGCGCGCGGTGTTGGGGTACTTCTTGGTGAACTCCGCCGTGGTGCCCAGCACCTTCTCGGGGTGGTCCTTCCAGATGTCCTGGGTGGTGACGGCGGTGACGCCGATGCCATCGATGATGGCGCGGTGGCCCCAGGGCTCGCCCACACAGAAGCCATCCATGTTGCCCACCCGCATGTTGGCCACCATCTGCGGCGGCGGCACGGTGATCACCTTGGCGTCGGTCATCGGGTTGATGCCGTTGGCTGCCAGCCAGTAGTAGAGCCACATGGCGTGCGTGCCGGTGGGGAAGGTCTGCGCGAAGGTGTATTCGCGCTTCTCGCTGGCCATCAGCTTGGCCAGGCCCGGGCCGTCCACCGCGCCTTTGTCCGCCAGCTTTTTCGACAGCGTGATGGCCTGGCCGTTGTTGTTCAGCGTCATCAGCACGGCCATGTCTTTCTTGGGACCGGAGGTGCCCATGTGCACGCCGTAAATCAGGCCGTACAGCACGTGGGCAAAGTCCAGTTCGCCATTGACCAGCTTGTCGCGCACGCCGGCCCAGCTGGCCTCCTTGGTCGGGATGATCTTCACGCCGTATTTCTGGTCAATGCCGAGGACCGAGGCCATCACCACCGATGCGCAGTCGGTCAGCGGGATGAAGCCGATCTTGACTTCCTTTTTCTCCGGGGCGTCCGAGCCCTGGGCGTACACCGCTGCACGCAGGGCAGGGTTGATGCCCACCGCGCCAACGGCCGCAGCCTGCAGCACGGTGCGGCGGGTCAATGAAGATTTCAGCAGTTCAGTCATGTGAGCAACTCCGGAAAATGGCAAAACAGAAAAAAGAAAACAAAAAAGGCGTTCGACCCACCACAACACACGTTAGGTGTTGAGGGGTGCGAACGCCTTTGTTCAGGGGGCTGGCCGATTCGTCGTTGAATCAGCCGGCCATCAGGTCAGCTTTGACCCATGACCCTGTTCAGCAAAAGCCGTGCCAGGTCCGAAAACGATGGAGGCCACGGGAGCGATGGCGAGCGGATGGGCCGCAACGAATCGCTGGCAAGCTGGGCCCGGGCGGGTGCTTGGGTGGCTGACGCTGGTGGGAGGCCCTGGACTTTTCCACCCCTTATTGGTGCGCCGCACCAATTGGGGTTGTGTCCGGCTTGGTGTGTGGTGCGGTGGCGGCCGCTCAGCCGAGCAGGTCGGCCACGTCCAGCATGCGCTGGGCCACTTCGCCGAGGCGCAGCCCCTTGTCCATCGCGGCCTTGCGAAGTTTTTCGTACGCCGCCTGTTCCGACAGGCCCTGGCGCTGCATCAGCATGCCCTTGGCCCGGTCGATGATCTTGCGGTCCTGCAGCTCGGTTCTGGCGTGGGCCAGCTCCTGGCGCAGGCTTTGCTCGTGCTCGAAACGCGCCATGGCCACGTCCAGGATGGGACGGATGCGGTCCGGCGACAAACCGGCCACCACATAGGCCGACACGCCAGCCGCCACGGCAGCCTTGACGTTGCTGGTGTCGTTGTCGTTGGTGAACAGCACGATGGGCCGCCGGGCATCCCGCGTGGCCATCACCACATGCTCCAGGGAATCGCGGGCCTCGCTTTCGGCGTCCACGATGATCATGTCGGGCTGCAGTTGCGCCAGGCGCTCTTCCAGAAAGGTGTCTGCCGGCAGCACCGCGATGATGTTGTAGCCGTTCTCCAGCAGCCCGATGCGCAGCTGGCGCGAGCGTTCGATCAGCGTCAGCGCGGCCTCGTCGGTCGCTTCCGTCGGCGACAAATCCGGTGCGATCACGACAAGCCGCAGTGAAAGAGGGGACGACATGTCCGGATTGTGCAAGATTCGAGCCAAACTCCGCGATTCCCGTGGGCTCGACCCGCCTGTTTGGGTGCCGGTTCTGGTGCCTGTTGCCCGCCCGATGCGCCTGTCCTGGCGCACCGGTCCGCCGAGGCAGGCCAAAGGGCCCAGGCGCGGCCACGGCAGGGCGCCAACAGGCCCAAACCTTACACTGGCGTCATGGTTGTTCTTGGAATTGAATCGAGTTGTGATGAAACCGGTGTGGCACTGGTCGATGCCGCCGGGGCCGGGGTGCCGCGGCTGCTCTCGCATGCATTGCACAGCCAGATCACGATGCACCAGGCCTATGGCGGTGTGGTGCCCGAGCTGGCCAGCCGGGACCATATCCGCCGCGTGCTGCCGCTGACCCGGCAGGTCATGGCTGAAGCCGGCCGCAACCTGGCCGAGGTGGACGTGGTGGCTTACACCCGCGGCCCCGGCCTGGCGGGTGCCTTGCTGGTGGGTGCCGGCGTGGCCTGCTCGCTGGGGGCCGCCTTGGGCAAGCCCGTCATGGGCGTGCACCACCTGGAGGGCCATCTGCTGTCACCGTTTCTCAGCGCCGACCCACCGGAATTTCCGTTTGTGGCGCTGCTGGTGTCCGGCGGCCACACCCAGCTGATGCGGGTGGACCGCGTGGGCAGCTACGAGCTGCTGGGCGAGACCATCGACGATGCCGCCGGCGAAGCCTTCGACAAGTCGGCCAAACTGATGGGGTTGCCGTACCCGGGCGGCCCGCACCTGGCCAGCCTGGCGCTGCAGGGCGATGGCACGGCCTTCAAGCTGCCCCGGCCGCTGCTGCACAGCGGCGACCTCGATTTTTCGTTTGCCGGCCTCAAGACCGCGGTGCTGACGCAGGCCAAAAAACTGGGCGGCGAAATGGACCTGCGCAAGGCCGACCTGGCCGCTTCAACGCAGGCCGCGATTGTCGAGGTGCTGGTGAAGAAGTCACTGGCTGCCATGGTGCACACCGGCCTCAAGCGGCTGGTGGTGGCCGGTGGGGTGGGGGCCAATGCGTTGCTGCGCAGCCAGCTCGACGAGGCCTGCGGCCGGCGCAACATCCGGGTGCACTACCCGGAGCTGCACCTGTGCACCGACAACGGCGCCATGATTGCACTGGCGGCGGGCATGCGCCTGCAGGCGGGGCTGGAAACTTTGCAACGAGGCTATACGTTCGACGTCAAGCCTCGTTGGCCGTTGGCGGAACTGGCTCCCGAACCGGTTTGGCCCGCCTGATTCGCGTTTTCCAGGCACGTCACTGTCCCGGAAACGAAAATGCGCTGCACCGCATGAAGCGAAGCAGCGCATTGCTCGTTGAGTCGGCGCGCTTACAGGATTTCCAGCCGCGCCACGTTGCTGACGGGAATGCGCTTGGCCAGACGCAGGCTCAGCACGCCATGCTCCAGTGCCGCGGAGCTTCCGGAAACGTCGATTTCCAGCGGGAAGCGCCAGGCGGCTTTCACGCTGCGCGGGGCATCGGCCTTGCTGGTCACGCGCACCACATCGGCCTCGATGCCGATGTCCAGCTGGTCTTTGGCCAGTCCTGGAACATCCAGTTGCAGGGTGTAGTGGGTTTCGCCATCATCGACCTGTGCCGAGCGGGGTGCGGCGGGCGTGGTGAAGGACGACAGCGTGTCGCTCAGGAACTGGTCGAGTGCGCCGTTGTTCACGAGGGGTGCGTAGTTGCGACGCAGGGTGTTGGCGGGACGGGTAGCGAGCGAATAAAACATGTGGACTCCTTGGTGGGTGAATCAATCCAGGGGATGTTTCCCCTTACACTGCGCGGCGCTCACCATGATTGCCGCATGCTCCACAGCTAGGCATGGCGTGTTTGTTTTCAAGCCATTTCAGGGATTTTCCGGACATGTTTTTTTCGCTGCCACGACTCTTGAAACGCGCCGCACTGGCCCTACTGTCGTCTGTTTGCCTGATGACCGCCGTGCCGGCACTGGCGCAGCCTGCGGCGCTGCCGCCGGTGCGCATCGCGCTGATTGAAGGCCTGTCCGGCCCATTTGCCAATGCGGGCGAGGCGGTGTTCCGCAACCTCGTGTGGGCGACCGAGCGCGTCAATGCCCGCGGTGGCGTCAAGCTGCCAGGCGGCGCCCGCAACCTGGTGGTGGAGCGCTACGACAGCAAGGGCCAGAACGAGGAAGCGCTGGCGGCGCTGCGCTCGGCCATCGATGACGGCGTGACGCTGATCGCCCAGGGCAACTCGTCGGCCGTGGCTGCCGTGCTGGTGGACGCGATCAACAAGCACAACGAACGCGAGCCGGGCAAGCGCGTGCTGTTCCTCAACTACTCGGCGGTGGACCCTATCCTCACCAACGAAAAATGCAGCTACTGGCACTTCCGTTTTGATGCCCATGCCGACATGCGCATGGCCGCGCTCATGGAGGCCCTGCGCGATGACCGCGGCATCAAAAGCATTTACCTGATCGGGCAGGACTACAGCTTCGGCCAGGCCGTGCTGCGCGAAGGCCGCAGGCAACTCGCAGCCCAGCGGCCCGATGTGCAGATCGTGGGTGACGAGTTGCACCCCATCGGCCGTGTCAAGGATTTCATTCCCTATGCAGTCAAGATCAAGACCAGTGGCGCGCAGGCGGTGCTCACCGGCAATTGGGGCAATGACCTGACCTTGCTCATCAAGGCGGCCAAGGAAGTCGGCTACGAAGGCAAGTTCTATACGTTCTACGGCAATGCGCTGGGTGTGCCGGGTGCGCTCGGTGAGGCCGGCGTGGGCAAGGTGATCGCCGTGGCCGACTGGTTCCCCAACGAGGCCGGCGCGGCATCCGAGGCGTTCTACCAGTCCTTCCGCCAGCGCTTTCCCAAGCCGCAGGACGACTACGTCCACATGCGCATGCAGTTGCTGGTGGAGGCCCTTGCCCAGAGCGTGGAGAAAGCGGGAAGCGTGGATGCCACACCGGTGGCGGCGCAGCTCGAACGCGCCAGCGTCAACTTCGCGGGCCACAAGGGCGTCATGCGTGCGGGCGACCACCAGTTCCAGCAACCCCTGCTGGTGGCGCTGATGGACAAGCAGGGCAGCCCCGGCGTGCGGTTTGACGTCGAGGGCTCGGGTTACGGCTTTCGGGTGGTGAAAACCATTGCGGCCGAACGCGCCGAGCAGCCGACCACCTGCAGGATGGTGCGGCCCTGAGCCAGCAGGCCCTCAAATTCCTTGACTCCACGCCAGCCGGCGGATTGGTATTTCCATGCGACAAGCTGTCCTGAACCTTGAAGAATCCATGATCCGCCAGGTGGCCAACGCCGGCATGGGGCGCAGCGATGTGCTCAAGTTCTGGTTTGGCGAGAGCGATGAAGTCACGCCGGCCTTCATCCGCGAGGCGGCCGCGCAGTCGCTGCAACGGGGCGAGACCTTTTACGCCCACAACCTCGGCCTGCCTGAACTGCGCGAGGCGATTGGCCGCTACGCCACCAGCCTGCGCACCGCCGGGGCGGCAGCCATTGGCGCTGAGCGCGTGGCGGTCACCTCGGGCGGCGTCAATGCCCTGATGCTGGCGGTGCAGGCGCTGGTGGACGCCGGCGACGAGGTGGTGGCCGTCACGCCGGTGTGGCCCAACCTGACGGCGCAGCCGGCCATCATGGGTGGCGTGGTCAAGTGCGTGAGCCTGCGGCCGGTGGCGGGCCAGTGGCAGCTGGACATGGACGAGCTGCTGGCGGCCATCACGCCTGCGACCAAACTGCTGATCGTCAACGCGCCGAACAACCCGACCGGCTGGACACTCAGCCGCGCCGAGCAGCAAGCCATCCTGGCGCACTGCCGGCAGACCGGCACCTGGATCCTGGCTGATGAGGTTTATGAGCGGCTCTATTTCGAGCCCACCGTTAACGGGGCAGCGCCCAGTTTCCTGGACATCGCTGCGCCCGATGACCGGCTGGTGGTCGCACACAGCTTTTCCAAGAGCTTTCTGATGACCGGTTGGCGCCTGGGCTGGCTGGTGATGCCGCCCGCCATGACGCCGCACATGGGCAAGCTGGTCGAGTTCAATACCTCGTGTGCACCGGTGTTTGTGCAGCGGGCGGGTCTGGCGGCGATTGAAGGCACCGCCGACATCACGCCCCGGGTGGTCGCCCACCTGAAAAGCTGCCGCGACACCCTGGTGCCCCTGCTGCAGGCCGTGCCCGGCGTGCAGGTGGCGCCGGCCAAGGGCGGGATGTACGCCTTTTTCCGGCTGGAAGACCAGCACCGTTTTGGGGATTCCCTGGCCACGGCCAAACGGCTGGTCGTGGAGGCCGGGCTGGGGCTGGCGCCGGGCAATGCTTTCATGGTCAACCCCGGGCCCGAGGCGCAGGGCTGGCTGCGCTGGTGTTTTGCCAGCCAGGACCTCTCCCGCCTGCAGGACGGGGTGGGTCGGCTGGAACGCTGGCTTGGGCTATAATCTGAGGCTTCGCGTCTGGCGGCTGTCCGCAGTGGCCTGAGCGAAAACACGACGAACGCGGTCAACTCCCATGTCGGGAACGCTGCTTCGCTCGCACGTTATTGCATCGGCACCCCGGTGCAGGAAAGAGAAACCCATGATCGAGAAATCCATCAAGGCCGAGATTGTCAAGGCCAATGCACGCGCTGCCAACGACACTGGCAGCCCCGAAGTTCAAGTGGCGCTGCTGACCGGCCGCATCAATGAACTGACCCCCCATTTCAAGGCCAACGCCAAGGACCACCACGGTCGCCGCGGTCTGCTGCGCATGGTGAGCCGTCGCCGCAAGCTGCTGGATTACCTGAAATCCAAGGACGCTGACCGTTACACCGCGCTGATTGCCAAACTTGGCCTGCGCAAATAAGCGGTAGAACCCCATGAAAGCGCCTGAGTTAGTTCACTAGCTCAGGCGCTTTGCGCTTCAAAGACGGAAAAACCCCTTTCAGACGCGCTTTTCCCATTCGGGCAAAGAGCAGAAGAAGCAAATCGGAGCAAGGCAAAAAGAGCACGCGCTGTGTCATTCCACAAGACAGGCCCTGGATCAAAACGGTCAGGCATTTTGTGGAATGGCATCGTGTTCAGCCGGCCACCCTCCGGGCCCCCAGCACGGCCTCAAGTGCAAGAACTTAAGTGGAGCAAAGAACATGAGCATTTTCAACAAAGTCACCAAATCCTTCCAGTGGGGCCAGCACAAGGTCACGATGGAAACCGGCGAAGTCGCGCGCCAGTCGGGCGGCGCCGTCATCGTCGACATGGACGGCACCGTGGTGCTGGCCACCGTGGTCGCCAAGACCGAGGCCAAGCCTGGCCAGGACTTCTTTCCCCTGACCGTCGACTACCTGGAAAAAACCTATGCCGCCGGCCGCATTCCCGGCAGCTTCTTCAAGCGTGAAGGCCGCCCGAGCGAATTCGAAACGCTGACCTCGCGCCTGATCGACCGCCCGATCCGCCCGCTGTTCCCGGAAGGCTTCTTCAACGAAGTGCAGGTCGTCATCCACGTGCTGTCGCTGAACCCTGAAGTCGAAGGCGACATCCCCGCGCTGATCGCATCCAGCGCCGCCCTGTCGATTTCCGGCATTCCGTTCAACGGCCCCATCGGCGCTGCCCGCGTGGCCTACATCGACGGCCAGTACGTGCTGAACCCCGGCAAGACCCAGCTCAAGGATTCCAAGATGGACCTGGTGGTGGCCGGTACCGAAGCCGCCGTGCTGATGGTCGAGTCCGAAGCCCAGCAACTGTCTGAAGAAATCATGCTCGGCGCCGTGGTGTTCGGCCACGAACAGGGCAACATCGCCATCAACGCGATCCACGAACTCGTGCGCGATGCCGGCAAGCCGGTCTGGGACTGGAAAGCCCCCGCCAAGAACGAGCCGCTGATCGCCAAGGTCAACGAACTCGCTGCTGCCAAGCTGCAGGCCGCCTACCAGATCCGCGCCAAGCAGGCGCGCACCCAGGCTTGCCGCGTGGTGACGTCCGAAGTGATGGCCGGGCTCAAGGCCGACGGCGTGGAATTCGACAGCGTGGCTGTTGAAGGCATGCTGTTCGACATCGAAGCCAAGATCGTTCGCAGCCAGATCCTGGCCGGCGAGCCCCGCATCGATGGCCGCGACACCCGCACGGTGCGCGCCATTGAAATCCGCAACAGCGTGCTGCCCCGTACCCACGGCTCGGCCCTGTTCACCCGCGGCGAAACCCAGGCGCTGGTCGTGACCACGCTGGGCACCGAGCGCGATGCACAGCGCATTGACGCGCTCTCCGGCGACTACGAAGACCGCTTCATGCTGCACTACAACATGCCTCCGTTCGCCACCGGCGAAACCGGCCGTGTCGGCAGCCCCAAGCGCCGCGAAATCGGCCACGGCCGTCTGGCCAAGCGCGCGCTGATCGCCGTGTTGCCGACCAAGGAAGAGTTTCCGTACACCATGCGTGTGGTTTCCGAGATCACCGAGTCCAACGGCTCCTCGTCGATGGCTTCGGTCTGCGGCGGCTGCCTGTCGCTGATGGACGCCGGCGTGCCGATGAAAGCCCACGTGGCCGGCATCGCCATGGGCCTGATCAAGGAAGACAACCGCTTCGCCGTGCTGACCGATATCCTGGGTGACGAAGATCATCTGGGCGACATGGACTTCAAGGTCGCTGGTACCACTTTCGGCATCACCGCACTGCAGATGGACATCAAGATCCAGGGCATCACGAAAGAGATCATGCAGGTCGCGCTGGCGCAGGCCAAGGAAGCCCGCATGCACATCCTGGGCAAGATGCAGGAAGCCATGGGCGAAGCCAAGGCCGAAGTGTCTGACTTCGCACCGCGCCTCTATGTGATGAAGATCAACCCCGAGAAGATCCGCGACGTGATCGGCAAGGGCGGCGCCGTCATCCGTGCGCTGACCGAAGAGACCGGCACGCAGATCAACATCGAGGAAGACGGCACCATCACCATCGCCTCGAACGACAGCGCCAAGGCCGACGAAGCCAAACGCCGCATCGCCGAGATCACCGCTGAAGTCGAAATCGGCAAGGTCTACGAAGGCCCGGTCACCAAGATTCTGGACTTCGGCGCCCTGATCAACCTGCTGCCCGGCAAGGACGGCCTGCTGCACATCAGCCAGATCGCCCACGAACGTGTCGAGAAAGTGACCGACTACCTGAGCGAAGGCCAGATCGTCAAGGTCAAGGTGCTCGAGACCGACGAGAAGGGCCGCGTCAAGCTGTCCATGAAGGCGCTGCTCGACCGTCCGTCGATGAACCAGGACCAGGGCTGATCACTCGCTGCCTGTGACTCAAAAGTGCGCGGTGCCCATGGATGTGGGTTCCGCGGCCCGATGTCACGCCAGATCACGCAAGCCACGCCATGAGAGCTGTTGAAATCACTGCCTACGGTGCGCCAGACGTTCTGCGTCTGGGCGCACGGCCTGCGCCTGTCGAAGGCGCGGGGGAAGTGCTGATCCGTGTCAGCGCCAGCGGTGTGAACCGCCCCGACGTGCTGCAGCGGACCGGCAACTACCCGGTGCCGCCCGGCGCCTCAGACATTCCCGGTCTGGAAGTGGCCGGTGTCATCGTCTCGGGTGACGCCCAGGCCATGGCGGCGGCAGGCTTCAGCATCGGCGACCGTGTCTGCGCACTGGTGGCCGGCGGTGGTTATGCGGAGCTGTGTGTGGCCCCGGTCGGCCAGTGCCTGCCGGTGCCTGAAGGCCTGTCGGATGTGGAAGCGGCCTCGTTGCCGGAAACCTTCTTCACGGTGTGGAGCAATGTGTTCGAGCGCGCCCATCTGCAACAGGGCGAAACCCTGTTGATCCAGGGCGGCTCCAGTGGCATCGGCGTCACCGCGATCCAGCTCGCCAAGGCCATGGGCGCGACGGTCATCGTGACGGCGGGCAGCGACGCCAAGTGCGCCGCCTGCCTCGCACTCGGTGCCGACCACGCCATCAATTACAAGACGGCCGACTTTGCCGCCGAGGTGCAAAAGCTCACCGGCGGGCAGGGCGTCAACGTCATCCTCGACATGGTTGCCGGCAGCTATGTTGCACGCGAGGTGGAAAGCCTGGCCGAAGAGGGCCGCCTCGTCATCATCGCGGTGCAGGGCGGCGTCAAGGCAGAGTTCAATGCCGGTCTGGTGTTGCGGCGCCGGCTCACGGTGACAGGCTCGACGCTGCGGCCGCGGCCACTGGCGTTCAAGACGGCGATTACCCAGGCCCTGAAGGCGCGCGTGTGGCCATTGATTGCCAGCGGCGCCATCAAGCCCGTGATCCACAGCACCTTTGCGGCCGCCGATGCGGCGCAGGCCCACACCCTGATGGAGTCCAACCAGCATGTGGGCAAGATCGTGTTGACCTGGTGAGCCCGGCTCCCTGATGCACACGACCCACACGAACGATCAAGACGCAAGATGAACAAGCTGATTGCCGGAAACTGGAAAATGAATGGTGGCCTGGCTGCCAATGAAGCCCTGCTGACCGCGCTGGCGCAAGGTATAGGCCAGCCGGGTTGCGATGTGGCCGTGTGCGTGCCCGCACCGTATCTGGCGCAGGTGCAGGCGCTGTGTGTTGCCACGCCTTCGCTGGCGGCGTTGACGTGGGGGGCGCAGGATGTCTCCGCCCACGCCTCCGGCGCCTACACAGGCGAAGTCAGCGCGGCCATGCTGAAGGACTTTGGTTGCCGCTACGCCATCGTCGGCCACTCGGAGCGCCGTCAATGGCACGGTGAAACCGATGCGCAGGTCGCTGACAAGGCCAGGGCAGCGCTGGCAGCAGGCATCACGCCCATCGTCTGTGTGGGTGAAACGCTGGCCGAGCGGGAGGCGAACCACACCGAAGAGGTGGTCAAGCGCCAGCTTGCGGCAGTGATCCACACCAACGGCCACTGCATCAGCGAGATCGTGGTGGCTTACGAGCCGGTGTGGGCCATCGGTACCGGCAAGACGGCCACGCCGGAGCAGGCGCAGACGGTGCATGCCGTGCTGCGGGCCCAGCTCAAGGCAGCCACTGAACATTTTGCACGGGTGAAAATCCTGTACGGCGGCAGCATGAACGCGGCCAATGCAGCCAGCTTGCTGGTGCAACCCGATATCGACGGCGGCCTGATCGGTGGCGCTGCCCTCAAGGCCCCCGACTTTCTGACCATCATCGCTGCCGCCCGTGGGTGATGCGCGCAGCACGCAATTAAATTAGGAGTTGATATGAACGTGTTACTGACTGTGGTTCTCGCCGTGCAAATGCTCTCGGCGCTGGGCATGATTGGCCTGATTCTGGTGCAGCATGGCAAGGGTGCCGACATGGGTGCCGCGTTCGGCAGCGGTGGTTCCGGCAGCCTGTTCGGCGCCAGCGGCAGTGCCAACTTCCTGTCACGCACCACGGGTGTTCTGGCGGCGCTGTTTTTCGCCTGCACCTTGCTGCTTGCTTACTTCGGCAATGCCCAGCCGCGCGCGGCGAGTTCCAGTGTTCTGGAGGGCGCTGCCGTCACGTCGCCAGCACCTGCCACGCCGGCTTCCGGTGCTGCGCAGATTCCAGGAACTGCAGTGCCTTCCGCACCTGCCGCAGCAGTGCCCGCTGCGCCTGCCAAGGCAGCGTCCGGCGCAGCGCAAATCCCGACGAAATAACGAGATTTACCCCCGCTTTCCTTCGAAGAGGGCGGGTATTTCAGGGTAAACTCCAAGACTGCCTGGAAAGCCAGAACTGCGAGTCAAGACGCAAGTTTCAAAGCGCAAGTTTTCCTCATGCCATCCAGGCAATTAAGTACCGCGGACGTGGTGAAATTGGTAGACACGCTATCTTGAGGGGGTAGTGCCGAAAGGTGTGCGAGTTCGAGTCTCGCCGTCCGCACCAGATTGACATTCATTGGCGACATCGTTGTGACGGTGCCGGCGGCCCACAAGGCCGCTGAGAATTCTCACCAGTGGC
The DNA here is from genome assembly GCA_966112355.1 of uncultured Polaromonas sp. Taxonomy (GTDB): domain Bacteria; phylum Pseudomonadota; class Gammaproteobacteria; order Burkholderiales; family Burkholderiaceae_C; genus Polaromonas. Next base: position 127,692 of record CBHWCZ010000006.1, on the reverse strand, counting down.
CCTCATAAATTCAGTCTACGATGAACCTCGATCAATACCTCCCCGTTCTCCTGTTCATTCTGGTCGGCGTGGGTGTTGGTGTGGTTCCCCAGGTGCTGGGCCGTCTTCTCGGGCCTGTGCGCCCCGACAGCGAAAAAAATTCCCCTTATGAGTGCGGCTTCGAGGCTTTCGAAGATGCCCGCATGAAATTCGATGTGCGCTACTACCTGGTCGCCATCCTCTTCATTCTGTTCGACCTCGAAATTGCATTCCTGTTTCCGTGGGCGGTGGCGCTCAAGGAAATTGGCCCTGTTGGTTTCTGGTCCGTGATGATTTTCCTGGCCATCCTCGTCGTGGGCTTTGTCTACGAATGGAAAAAGGGTGCGCTGGACTGGGAATAGCCAAAAAATCCCGCGGGTTTTCGCGACGCGTTCGCCATCCAATCCACCAAAGAAGGTACGGGTATGTCACTTGAAGGTGTTTTCAACGAAGGCTTCATGACGACGAGCTATGACTCGGTTGTCAACTGGGCCAAGACCGGGTCGCGGTGGCCCATGACCTTCGGTCTGGCCTGCTGCGCGGTGGAAATGATGCACGCGGGCGCTGCCCGCTATGACCTCGACCGTTTCGGCATGCTGTTCCGTCCCAGCCCGCGCCAGTCCGACCTGATGATCGTGGCCGGTACGCTGTGCAACAAGATGGGCCCGGCGCTGCGCAAAGTCTATGACCAGATGTCCGAGCCGCGCTGGGTGTTGTCCATGGGATCGTGCGCCAACGGTGGCGGCTACTACCACTACAGCTACTCGGTGGTTCGCGGCTGCGACCGCATCGTGCCGGTGGACGTGTATGTGCCCGGCTGCCCGCCGACGGCAGAGGCGCTGATGTACGGCATCATCCAGCTGCAGCAGAAAATCCGCCGCACCAACACGATTGCGAGGGCGTGATGACGGTGGTGTCTCCTGTTTCTGTTTCCGATCTGCTGGCAACCATCTCGACCACTTTGGGCGGCATGGTCAAAAACGTGCAGCTGGCGCTTGGCGAAATCACGGTGACCGTCTCTGCCGCCGATTACCGCGCCGCTGCCGTGCTGCTGCGCGATGCACCCGGCTGCCGTTTCGAGCAACTGATCGACCTGTGTGGCGTCGACTATTCCGAGTACCGCGATGGCCAGTATGAAGGCCTGCGCTATTGCGTGGTGTCGCACCTGCTGTCGGTGAGCCTGAACCAGCGCGTGCGCCTCAAGGTGTTCTGCGCCGATGATGATTTTCCCGTGGTTGACTCCCTCAACGAGGTCTGGAACTCCGCCAACTGGTTTGAGCGCGAAGCGTTTGACCTCTTCGGCATCGTCTTCGAAGGGCACAACGACCTTCGCCGCATCCTCACCGACTACGGCTTCATTGGGCACCCGTTCCGCAAGGACTTCCCGACCACCGGCCATGTCGAAATGCGTTACGACCCCGAGCAGAAACGCGTGATTTACCAGCCGGTCACCATCGAGCCGCGCGAAATCACCCCGCGCGTGATCCGTGAAGACAACTATGGCGGCATCCAGTAATGGCTGAGATCAAGAATTACACACTGAATTTCGGGCCCCAGCACCCCGCTGCCCACGGCGTGTTGCGTCTGGTGCTCGAGCTTGACGGCGAGGTGATCCAGCGCGCCGACCCCCACATCGGCCTGCTGCACCGCGCCACCGAGAAACTGGCCGAAAGCAAGACCTACATCCAGTCGCTGCCCTACATGGACCGCCTGGACTATGTGTCCATGATGTCCAACGAGCAGGCGTATTGCCTGGCGATTGAGAAGCTGCTGGGTGTCGATGTGCCCATCCGCGCGCAATACATCCGCGTGATGTACGCCGAGATCACGCGCCTGCTCAACCACCTGCTGTGGCTGGGTGCGCATGGCTTTGACTGCGGCGCGATGAACATCCTGATTTACTGCTTCCGCGAACGCGAAGCGCTGTTTGACATGTACGAGGCCGTTTCCGGCGCGCGCATGCATGCGGCCTACTTCCGGCCGGGCGGCGTCTACCGCGACCTGCCTGAAAGCATGCCGCAGTACAAGGTGAGCAAGGTCAAGAACGCCAAGGCGATCGAGGCGCTGAATGAAAACCGCCAGGGCTCGCTGCTCGATTTCATCGATGACTTCGTGAGCAAGTTCCCCGGCTATGTGGACGAATACGAAACCCTGCTGACGGACAACCGCATCTGGAAGCAGCGCACCGTCGGTGTCGGCGTGGTCTCGCCAGAGCGTGCGCTCAACCTCGGCTTCACCGGCCCCATGCTGCGCGGCTCCGGCTTTGCCTGGGACCTGCGCAAGCAACAGCCCTATGACGTCTACGCCCAGATGGATTTCGACATTCCCGTCGGCAAGACGGGTGACTGTTACGACCGCTACCTCGTTCGCATCGAGGAAATGCGCCAGTCCAACCGCATCATCAAGCAGTGCGTGGACTGGCTGCGCGTCAACCCCGGCCCGGTGATCACCAGCAACCATAAGGTCGCCGCACCGGACCGCGAATCCATGAAGACCAACATGGAAGAGCTGATTCATCATTTCAAGCTCTTCACCGAAGGCTTCCATGTACCCGAGGGCGAGGCCTATGCCGCCGTCGAGCATCCGAAGGGCGAGTTCGGCATCTACATCGTGAGCGATGGCGCCAACAAGCCTTACCGCCTGAAGATTCGCCCGCCGGGCTTTTCGCACCTGGCGGCCATGGACGAGATGTCGCGCGGCCACATGATTGCCGACGCGGTGGCCGTGATCGGCACCATGGACATTGTGTTCGGTGAGATTGACCGCTGATCGGATGAGCACCATGATTTCTGAACAAACCAAAGCGCGCACGTCTGCGCTGTCAGCGCAGACCCTGGAGCGGTTTTCCCGCGAAGTGACCAAGTACCCCGCCGACCAGAAGCAGTCGGCCGTGATGGCCTGCCTCACCATCGTGCAGGAAGAGCACGGATTTGTGAGCGCCGAGAGCGAGCAGCTGGTGGCCGACTACCTGGGCATGGCACCGATTGCCGTGCACGAAGTCACCACCTTCTACAACATGTACAACCAGCGACCGGTGGGCAAGTACAAGCTCAATGTGTGCACCAATCTGCCGTGCCAGCTGCGTGACGGCGCGAAGGCGCTGCACCACCTGGAGCGCAAGCTGGGCATTGTTATGGGCGAGACCACGGCTGATGGCCTGTTCACGCTGCAGCAGTCCGAGTGCCTCGGTGCCTGCGCCGACTCCCCGGTCATGCTGGTCAACGATCTGACGATGTGCAGCTTCATGAGCAATGACAAGCTGGACCAGCTGATCGACGGTCTTCAATCTGCCGAGGCGAAACAACCATGACGCACGCAACCCTCACACCCGTCAGCGCCGCCGCGCAAAGTGTGCTGTCGCAGTTTGCCGCGACCGGCGTGCAGACCTGCTTTCACGGCCGGCACATCAACCCGCAGATTCTGGCCGACCTCAACGGCAGCAACTGGCGCTTGAAGGATTACGAGGCGCGCGGGGGCTACCAGGCCTTGCGCAGGATACTGGGCAAGGACGGGTCCCCGCCACAAGGCGACGCGCAGGTCGCGGGCATGACGCCCGACCAGGTCATCGCCGAGGTCAAGGCCAGCAGCCTGCGTGGCCGTGGTGGTGCCGGTTTCCCGACCGGGCTGAAGTGGAGCTTCATGCCGCGGCAGTTCCCGGGCCAGAAATACCTCGTCTGCAATTCGGACGAAGGCGAGCCGGGCACCTGCAAAGACCGTGACATCATGCAGTACAACCCGCACAGCGTGATTGAAGGCATGGCCATTGCGGCGTACGCCATGGGCATCAGCGTCGGCTACAACTACATCCACGGCGAGATTTTCGCCACCTACCAGCGCTTTGAAGAAGCCCTGGAAGAAGCCCGCGCGGCCGGCCTGCTCGGCAATGGCATTCTCGGCAGCAGCTTCAACTTCCAGCTGCACGCATCCCATGGTTTTGGTGCCTACATTTGCGGCGAGGAAACGGCCCTGCTCGAGTCCCTGGAAGGCAAGAAGGGGCAGCCGCGCTTCAAGCCGCCGTTTCCGGCGAGCTTTGGCCTCTATGGCAAGCCCACCACCATCAACAACACCGAGACTTTCGCGGCCGTGCCCTGGATCATCCGCAACGGCGGGCAGGCGTATCTGGAGTGCGGCAAGCCCAACAACGGCGGCACCAAGATCTACTCCGTTTCTGGCGACGTGGAACTGCCGGGTAACTACGAAGTGCCGATGGGCACACCGTTCGCCAAACTGCTGGAACTCGCTGGTGGCGTGCGCAAGGGCCGCACGCTCAAGGCCGTGATTCCCGGCGGTTCATCTGCACCGGTGCTGCCTGCTTCCATCATGATGGAGTGCACCATGGATTACGACTCCATCGCCAAGGCTGGCTCCATGCTGGGCTCGGGCGCGGTGATCGTGATGGACGACACGCGCTGCATGGTCGAGTCGCTCAAGCGGCTCTCGTACTTCTACATGCACGAGTCCTGCGGCCAATGCACACCGTGCCGCGAAGGCACGGGCTGGCTCTGGCGCGTGGTGGACCGCATTCACCGCGGCGAGGGACGCCAGGGCGACATGGACCTGCTCAACTCGGTGGCCGACAACATCCAGGGCCGTACCATCTGCGCCTTGGGCGATGCCGCGGCGATGCCGGTGCGCGCCATGATCAAGCACTTCCGCCACGAGTTCGAGGCCATGATCAAGCCAGCCGGCGCTGAAGCCCTTACCCCGGCTGCCGCCGCGCAAGCCTGAGTCCCGGAAAGAAAGCAATATGGTTGAAATAGAACTCGACGGCCAGAAGGTGGAAGTGCTCGAAGGCAGCACCGTGATGCACGCTGCCGAAAAAGCCGGCACCTACATCCCCCACTTCTGCTACCACAAGAAGCTGAGCATTGCGGCCAACTGCCGCATGTGCCTGGTCGATGTGGAGAAGGCACCCAAGCCCATGCCTGCCTGCGCGACCCCGGTGACGCAAGGCATGGTGGTGCGCACCAAGAATGACAAAGCCATCAAGGCCCAGAAGGGCGTGATGGAGTTCTTGCTGATCAATCACCCGCTGGATTGCCCGATCTGCGACCAGGGCGGGGAATGCCAGCTGCAGGATCTGGCCGTGGGTTACGGCGGCAGCGAATCCCGCTACCAGGAAGAAAAGCGCGTGGTGTTCCACAAGGACGTCGGTCCGCTGATCTCGATGGAAGAGATGAGCCGCTGCATCCACTGCACCCGCTGCGTCCGTTTCGGCCAGGAAGTGGCCGGCGTGATGGAGCTGGGCATGTCGCACCGCGGCGAGCACGCAGAGATCGAAACCTTCGTTGGCATGTCGGTGGACTCCGAACTGTCCGGCAACATGATCGACATCTGCCCGGTGGGCGCGCTCACCAGCAAGCCTTTCCGCTACAGCGCCCGCACCTGGGAGCTGTCGCGCCGCAAGTCGGTCAGCCCGCACGACTCGACCGGCGCCAACCTGATTGTCCAGGTCAAGAACAACAAGGTCATGCGCGTGGTGCCGCTGGAGAACGAAGAGGTCAACGAGTGCTGGATCGCCGACCGCGACCGCTTCTCGTATGAAGCCCTGAACAGCGACGAACGCCTGACCCGCCCCATGCTCAAGCAGGGCGGCGAATGGAAAACCGTCGACTGGCAGACGGCACTCGAATACGTGGCCAATGGCCTGAAACAGATCAAGGTTGACCACGGCGCCAGCAGCATCGGCACGCTGGCCAGCCCGCACAGCACGCTGGAAGAGCTGCACCTCGCCGCCTCGCTGATGCGGGGCCTGGGCAGTGACAACATCGATTACCGCCTTCGCAACGCGGAGTTTTCAGCGCCTGCCGGCATCCGCTGGCTCGGCACGTCGATTGCCTCGCTGTCGCAATTGCAGCGCGCGCTGGTGGTCGGCTCCAATCTGCGCAAGGACCATCCGCTGTTCGCGCAGCGGATTCGCCAGTCGGTGCGCAAGGGTGGCGTGCTCAGCTCGATCAACTCGGTCACGGAATTGACCGCGGCCGATGCCTGGGCGATGCCCGTGGCCCATGCCGTGACGGCCGCGCCGGCAGCCTGGGCACAGGCACTGGCCGATGTGGCCGCTGCCATCGCTGCCGAAAAAGGTGTGGCGGCGCCTGCGTCCGGCGAGGCGACCGAAACGGCTCGAGGGATCGCCAGGTCCCTGCTGGGCGGCGAACGCAAGGCGGTGCTGCTGGGCAATGCCGCAGCACATCATGCGCAGGCCTCCACGCTGCTGGTGCTTGCGCAATGGATTGCTGCACAAACCGGCGCGAGCGTGGGTTACCTGACGGAAGCGGCCAACACCGTGGGTGCCCAGCTCGCCGGCGCATTGCCGGGCGCCCAGGGACTGAACGCCGCAGACATGCTGGGCGGCAAGCTCAAGGCGGCCATCCTGCTGAACACCGAACCCGAGTTCGACTCGGCGGCGGGCCGCCAGGCTCTGGTGGGCCTGAACGCTGCGCAAATGGTGGTGACCTTGAGCCCGTTCAAGGCGAACATGGCCTTCAGCGACGTGCTGCTGCCCATTGCACCGTTCACCGAGACCTCGGGCACCTTCGTCAATGCCGAAGGCCGCATCCAGGGCTTCCACGCTGTGGTCAAGCCTTTGGGCGAGACGCGTCCCGCATGGAAAGTGCTGCGTGTGCTGGCCAACCTGCTGGGCTTGCCCGGGTTCGAGTTTGAGTCCTCGCAAGACGTGCTGCAGCAGATCGCTGGCGCGGGTGCCAGCCATGTGCCGGTCGACCGCCTGGACAACAGCAGCCATGCCGTCCTTGCGGTGTCGGGTGCACCCATGGCGGCGCCAGCGGTGGCCGCCATCTACCAACTCGACGGACTGGTGCGCCGCGCCAGCTCGCTGCAGATGACGGCCGACGCGCGTTCTGCTGCTGTGGAACCCAGCCGTGAGGGAGTGGCCGCATGATTGACACACTCTACGGATTCGGACAAGGCCTGATGGGCGGCATCTGGCCGGCCACGGTCTGGCCGGTGCTCTGGGCGCTGATCAAGATTGTCTGCGTGCTGCTGCCGCTGATGGGCTGCGTGGCCTACCTGACCCTGTGGGAGCGCAAAGCCATTGGTTTCACCCAGATCCGCCTGGGACCTAACCGCGTCGGTCCCTTCGGTCTGCTGCAGCCGATTGCCGATGCGCTCAAGCTGCTGACCAAGGAAATCATCATCCCCACAGCGGCCAGCAAGGGCCTCTTCGTGCTCGGCCCCATCATGACCATCATGCCGGCACTGGCGGCGTGGGCGGTGGTGCCCTTCGGGCCTGAAGTCGCGCTGGCCAACATCAATGCTGGGTTGCTGTTCCTGATGGCCATCACCTCGCTCGAGGTGTATGGCGTGATCATTGCAGGCTGGGCTTCCAATTCGAAATATGCCTTTCTGGGAGCCATGCGCGCTTCGGCACAGATGGTGAGCTACGAAATTGCCATGGGCTTTTGCCTAGTGGTGGTGCTGATGGTGTCCGGCAGCCTCAACATGACCGACATCGTCACGAGCCAGGGGCAGGGCATGGCAGCGACCCGCGGTCTGACCTTCCTGTCGTGGAACTGGCTGCCCTTGTTGCCGATCTTCGTGGTGTATTTCATCTCCGGCCTGGCAGAGACCAACCGCCATCCGTTCGACGTGGTCGAGGGTGAGTCCGAGATCGTGGCCGGTCACATGGTCGAGTATTCCGGCATGGCCTTTGCCATGTTCTTCCTGGCCGAATACGCCAACATGATCCTGGTCTCGGTGCTGTGCGTCATCCTGTTCCTCGGCGGCTGGCTGCCACCGATCGACAGTGCACTCTTCAACTGGATTCCGGGCTGGATCTGGCTCGGCCTCAAGTCCTTCATCGTGGTCACCATGTTCCTGTGGGTGCGCGCCACCTTTCCACGCTTCCGTTATGACCAGATCATGCGCCTGGGCTGGAAGATCTTCATCCCCGTGACCCTGGTCTGGCTGATCGTCGTCGGTGCATGGATGCAAACCCCTTACAGCCTCTGGAAGTGAATATGAGCCCCCACGTTCGCTCACCGGTTTCCGTTCGTCCTGAGCTTGTCGAAGGATGCCCCCCGAGGGGGCGCGTTTTTCCTAGGGGCGGCCCGTCGGAAAAACCTGGCCCCCACGTTCGCTCACCTAGCCCAGCCCTCAGGAAATCATCATGAGTGCAGTTGCCTCCGTCAAAGATTTTGTGTCGAGCTTCATGCTCACCGAGTTGTTCAAGGGCATGGCCCTGACCGGCAAGTACATGTTCCGCCGCAAGATCACCGTCCAGTTTCCTGAAGAGAAGACGCCCCAGAGCCCGCGCTTTCGTGGCCTGCATGCACTGCGCCGCTATGACAATGGCGAAGAGCGCTGCATCGCCTGCAAGCTCTGCGAAGCGGTGTGTCCGGCGATGGCCATCACCATTGAATCCGACGTGCGGGAAGACGGCAGCCGCCGCACCTCGCGCTATGACATCGATCTGACTAAGTGCATCTTCTGCGGCTTCTGCGAAGAAAGCTGCCCGGTGGATTCGATTGTCGAGACCCATATCTTCGAGTACCACGGCGAGAAACGGGGCGACCTGTACTTCACCAAGGACATGCTGCTGGCGGTGGGGGACCGCTACGAGGCGGAAATTGCGGCCAACCGGGCAGCAGATGCCAAATACCGCTGATATTCCGGACAGACGTGCTGAACCCCACGCCGGTGTAGCAGGCGCAAGAAAGAATCAACAAGAATATGGACGCTAAAACAGGTCTTTTTTATCTCTTCGCAGCGGTGCTGCTGTTCGCGGCGTTCCGTGTGATCACCGCGCGCAACCCCGTGCATGCCGCGCTGTATCTGGTGCTGGCCTTCTTCCAGGCGGCCGCAGTGTGGATTCTGCTCAAGGCGGAGTTTCTCGCCATCACGCTGGTGCTGGTGTATGTCGGCGCGGTGATGGTGCTGTTCCTGTTTGTGGTGATGATGCTGGACATCAACATCGACAGCGTCCGCAAGGGCTTCTGGAAGCATTTTCCGCTGGCAGGCAGTGTGGGCGCGATCATTGCGCTGGAAATGTCCTATGTGCTGATTGGCGGCTTCCGTGAACCCCCCAAGGCCGCAGGCATCGCCGGCCCGATTGGCGCGCAGGTATCCAACACCAAGGAGCTCGGCAAGCTGCTGTATTCGGAGTACCTCTACCCGCTGGAAGTTGCGGCAGTGATCCTTCTGGTGGCCATCATTGCCGCCATCGCGCTGACGCTGCGCCAGCGCAAGGACTCCAAATACCAGAACCCCTCAGACCAGATCCGGGTCAAGCGCGCCGACCGCGTCAGCCTGATCAAGATGAAGTCGGTGGTGGCCGCACCCGCTGTGATCGCAGAAGCTGCCGAGGAAAAGAAACCATGACGCTGACCCTTGGACATTTTCTTTCGCTGGGCGCCATGCTGTTTGCGCTGTCGGTCATCGGGATCTTCCTGAACCGCAAGAACCTGATCGTGCTGCTGATGGCCATCGAGCTGATGCTGCTGGCCGTCAACATGAACTTCGTGGCCTTCTCGTACTACCTCAATGACATGGCCGGGCAGGTCTTTGTGTTTTTCATTCTCACGGTGGCGGCTGCTGAATCGGCCATCGGTCTGGCCATCCTGGTGCTCTTGTTCCGCAACAAGTCCAGCATCAATGTCGATGAACTCAACACGCTCCAAGGCTAGAAATGCGCCCCCACGCTTGTCGCTTCGCGTACCACGCTGCCCCCCGAGGGGGTGCGTTTTTCCTTGGGGCGGCCCTGCGGAAAAACATGCGCCCTGACGCTACCTATTTTGTATATCCGATTCCTCCCGTGGGTGCAGTGATTGCCCTCGGAGCAGCCCTTCAGGCGTCTAAACCATGAGCTCCTCCCTATCCGTATCGGCCTTGTTGGCCGTTCCCCTGGCACCCCTGGCCGGTGCGCTGGCCGCAGGTATTCTGGGCACCTCCTTCGGTGGCAACTGGATCGGCCGCCGCCTGTCGCACACGCTGACCATTCTGGGTGTGCTGGTGGCCTTCATCATTTCGGCGATGACGCTCAAGAGCGTGGCGATCGACGGCGCCCGTTTCAACGAGACGCTCTACACCTGGATGGTGGTCGGTGGCCTCAAGATGGAAGTCGGCTTCCTGGTGGACGGCCTGACGGCCATGATGATGTGCGTGGTGACCTTCGTGTCGCTGATGGTGCACATCTACACCATCGGCTACATGGAAGAAGATGACGGCTACAACCGCTTCTTCGCCTACATCTCCCTGTTCACCTTCTCCATGTTGATGCTGGTGATGAGCAACAACATGCTGCAGCTCTTCTTCGGCTGGGAAGCCGTGGGCCTGGTGTCCTACCTGCTGATCGGTTTCTGGTTCAACAAGCCGACGGCGATTTTTGCCAACATGAAGGCCTTCCTGGTCAACCGCGTGGGTGACTTCGGTTTCATCCTCGGCATTGGCCTGATCGCCGCCTACGCCGGCACGCTGAATTACGCCGAGGCCTTTGCCAAGGCGGATGAGCTTTCCAAGCTGGTGTTCCCCGGCACCGGCTGGATGCTGGTCACCGTGATCTGCATCTGCCTGTTCATTGGCGCCATGGGCAAATCGGCGCAGTTCCCGCTGCATGTGTGGCTGCCGGATTCCATGGAAGGCCCGACACCGATCTCGGCACTGATCCACGCGGCCACCATGGTCACGGCGGGTATCTTCATGGTGGCCCGCATGTCGCCGCTGTTCGAGCTCAGCAACACGGCCCTGAGCTTCATCATGGTGATTGGCGCCATCACGGCGCTGTTCATGGGCTTCCTGGGCATCATCCAGAACGACATCAAGCGCGTGGTGGCTTATTCCACCCTGTCGCAGCTGGGGTACATGACGGTCGCGCTCGGCGCGTCGGCTTATTCCGTGGCGGTGTTCCACCTGATGACGCATGCCTTCTTCAAGGCATTGCTGTTCCTCGCCGCTGGCTCGGTGATCATCGGCATGCACCACAACCAGGACATTCGCTGGATGGGCGGCGTGCGCAAGTACATGCCGATCACCTGGATCACGTCCCTCATCGGCTCGCTGGCGCTGATCGGAACGCCGCTGTTCGCGGGTTTTTACTCCAAGGACAGCATCATCGAAGCCGTGCACGAAAGCCATCTGGCAGGCGCCGGCTTCGCCTATTTCGCGGTGCTGGCCGGTGTGTTTGTGACGGCCTTCTATTCCTTCCGCCTGTACTTCCTGGTGTTCCACGGCAAGGAACGCTACGACCAGAATCCGGATGCCCACCATGATGACCATGGGCATCACGACGGCCATGACGGCCATGGCAGCCATGGCGCCCACCATCCGCACGAATCGCCCTGGGTGGTCACCGTGCCGCTGATCCTTCTGGCGATTCCCTCGGTGGTGATCGGCTTCATGACGATCCAGCCCATGCTTTACGGCGAGTTCTTCAAGGACGCCATCCTGGTGAACCTCGAGCACCACCCTGCGATGGAAGAGCTGGCCAAGCTGTTCCACGGCCCGGCCCAGATGGCCTTGCATGGCTTGATGACGCCGCCGTTCTGGCTGGCGCTGTCGGGTGTGGCGCTGTCGTACTACATGTACATGGTCAATCCGGCATTGCCGGCTGCGATCCAGCGCAGGTTCCAGCCGGTGTACACGCTGCTGGACAACAAGTACTACATGGACTGGTTCAACGAGAACGTCCTCGCCCGCGGTGCCCGTGGGCTGGGCATGGCGCTGTGGAAGGGCGGCGATCAGGCGCTGATCGACGGCGCCATGGTGAATGGATCCTGGAAGCTGGTGGGCTTCATCTCCGGCATGGTGCGCAGGCTGCAGTCGGGTTTCATTTACCACTACGCCTTCGGCATGATCATTGGCGTGTTTGTCCTGATGACGTATTTCGTCTGGTTCAATCGCTGATCAATTCAACAACGACAAGGAAGAACAAGAATGGGTTTGTTGAGTCTTGCCATCTGGACGCCGATCGTCTTTGGGGTGGTGTTGCTGGCACTGGGTCGTGACGAGCAGGCAGGCAGCGTCCGCTGGATTGCGCTGATCGGTGCCGTCGTCAGTTTCCTGGTCACGCTGCCGCTGTACAGCGGGTTCCAGCTGGACACCCCGGCCATGCAGTTTGTCGAGAAGGCCGGCTGGATCCAGCGCTTCAACGTGAACTATCACCTCGGGGTGGACGGCATCTCGCTGTGGTTCGTGCTGCTGACGGCCTTCATCAATGTGGTGGTCATCATCGCCAGCTGGGAGGCGATCACGACGCGGGTGAATCAGTACATGGCGTCCTTCCTGATCCTCAGCGGGCTCATGATCGGTGTCTTCGCCGCGCTGGATGGCATCCTGTTTTACGTCTTCTTCGAGGCCACGCTGATCCCGATGTACCTCATCATCGGCATCTGGGGCGGACCGAACAAGATCTACGCAGCGTTCAAGTTCTTCCTCTACACGCTGCTCGGCTCCCTGCTGATGCTGGTCGCGCTGATCTTTCTCTACAACAAGTCGGGTGGCAGTTTTGACATCCTGACCTGGCACAAGCTGCCCATGGGCAGCACGGTGCAGACGCTGCTCTTCTTCGCTTTTTTCGCCGCCTTTGCGGTGAAGGTGCCGATGTGGCCGGTGCACACCTGGCTGCCGGATGTGCACGTTGAAGCGCCGACCGGCGGCTCCGCCGTGCTGGCCGCCATCATGCTCAAGCTGGGCGCTTACGGTTTCCTGCGGTTCTCGATGCCGATTGCCCCTGATGCTTCGCGCGAATGGGCCTGGCTGATGATCGCCCTGTCGCTGATCGCCGTGATCTACGTGGGTCTGGTGGCCATGGTGCAGCGGGACATGAAGAAGCTGGTGGCCTACTCGTCTGTCGCGCACATGGGTTTCGTGACGCTGGGTTTTTTCATCTTCAACGACCTCGGTGTGTCGGGTGGTCTGGTGCAGATGATTGCGCACGGTTTTGTCTCGGGCGCCATGTTCCTGTGCATCGGCGTGCTGTATGACCGGGTGCACTCGCGTGAAATCGCCAGCTACGGCGGCGTGGTGAACACCATGCCCAAGTTTGCCGCCTTTGCGCTGCTGTTTGCCATGGCCAACTGTGGCTTGCCGGGCACCGCTGGCTTTGTCGGCGAATGGATGGTGATTCTCGGCGCGGTGAAGGCCAATTTCTGGATGGGCGCCGCCGCTGCCACGGCACTGATTTTCGGCGCCGCCTACACGCTGTGGATGTTCAAGCGCGTGTACCTCGGCCCGGTGGCCAACGAGGACGTCCGGGTGCTGGAAGACATCAACAGCCGCGAGTTCCTGATGCTGGCCCTGCTGGCGATTGCGGTGCTGGTCATGGGTATCTATCCCAAGCCGTTCACGGACGTGATGAACGTGTCGGTGGCGGAGCTGCTCAAGCATGTCGCCCTGTCCAAACTGAATTGAAGCCAACAAAGTATTCAGATGATTGACAAACTATCCTGGATTGCGGTTTACCCCGAAATCGTGCTTCTGACCATGGCCTGCGTGATTGCGCTGGTCGACCTGGGCGTGAAGTCCCCGCAACGCACGCTGACCTATGTGCTGACGCTCGGCACCCTCGCCGTGGTGGCGGCCATGAAGGCTTTCTATGCCAGCGGCGGCCAGACCTTCTACGGCTTCGGCAACATGGTGGTGGTGGACCCGATGGGCAGCTGGCTCAAGTGCTTTGCCTGCCTGGCGCTCATGGTGACGCTGGTCTACGGTCGGCCTTACGCGGCCGAGCGCGACCTGCTGCGCGGCGGCGAGCTCTTCACGCTCGGCCTGTTCGCGCTGCTGGGCATGTTCGTGATGATCTCCGGGCACAACTTCCTGGTGATCTACATGGGCCTGGAGCTGATGACGCTCTCCAGCTACGCGCTGGTAGCCCTGCGCCGTGACAATGCCACGGCCACCGAAGCGGCCATGAAGTATTTCGTGCTCGGCGCGCTGGCCTCGGGCTTTCTGCTGTATGGCCTGTCGATGCTGTACGGCGCGACCGGCTCGCTCGACCTGAACGAAGTCTTCAACGCCATCGCCAGCCGCCAGGTCAAGCACCAGGTGCTGGTCTTCGGCCTGGTGTTCATCGTTGCTGGCCTGGCCTTCAAGCTGGGCGCCGTGCCCTTCCACATGTGGCTGCCCGACGTGTACCAGGGTGCGCCGACCGCCGTGACGCTGCTGATCGGCGCCGCGCCGCAACTGGCCGCATTTGCCATCTGCATCCGCCTGCTGGTGGAGGGCCTGCTGCCGCTGGCCATCGACTGGCAGCAGATGCTGGCGCTGCTGGCCATCGGCTCGCTGCTGGTGGGCAACCTCGCAGCGATAGCGCAGTCCAACCTCAAGCGCATGCTGGCGTTTTCCACCATTTCGCAGATGGGCTTTCTGCTGCTGGGCCTGCTGGCGGGCGTGGTCAACGGCAACCAGATCAACACCGAATCGGCCTACAGCGCGGCCATGTTCTATGCCGTGACCTATGTGCTGACCACACTGGCCGCCTTCGGCATCATCCTGCTGCTCTCGCGGGCCGGGCATGAGTCGGAAGAAATCAGCGACCTGGCCGGGCTCAACCAGCGCAGCCCGCTCTATGCCGGTGTGATGGCCATCAGCATGTTCTCGCTGGCAGGATTGCCGCCACTGGTCGGTTTCTACGCCAAGCTGGCCGTGCTGCAGGCATTGATCTCCTCCCAGCAGACCAGCTATGTGGTGCTGGCCGTGTTCGCGGTGATGATGTCGCTGATCGGCTCTTTCTACTACCTTCGCATCGTCAAGGTCATGTACTTTGATGCGCCGCAGGGCGCCCATACCGGGGTGATCTCCGGCCCTGCCGATGCCAAGGCCGTGCTCGCCATCAACGGCGCACTGATCCTGATCCTGGGCCTGGTGCCCGGTGGGCTGATGACGCTCTGCTCCCAGTCGGTCAGCAGCATCGTCAAATCACTGGGCAGCTGAGTTGGCAGCATGACGCAAACCGCCTCGGTCTGGGTGGTGGTGCTGCTGGCGGTGGTGCTGGCCAACCTGCCGTTTTTCAGTGATCGCCTGATGGCGGTCGTGCGTCTGGCCACACCCAAAAACCTCGCGGTCCGGCTCGCCGAAATGGTGGCGGGCTACCTGATCGCGGGTGGGGTGGGTCTCTGGCTGGAGCAGCGCCAGGGCCAGATCGCCCCGCAGGGGTGGGAGTTTTACGCCATCACCGGCACGCTCTTCATCACCTTTGCATTTCCCGGATTCACCTGGCGTTATCTCTTCAAGCACAGGACGTGACGACCGTGAAACCTCCTGCAGGCTCTTCGGTCACGCCGGACGCTCATCTGCGGGAGACGACCACGGAATCGGTGGAACTCTTCAGCGGGCATTTCCTGAAGGCGCAGCGTGACATGGTCCGCCTGCCCGACGGCTCCAGCGCGAGCCGTGAGTACGTGATCCATCCGGGCGCGGTCATGGTCGTGGCGCAGCTCGATGACGGCCGCCTGGTGCTGGAGCGCCAGTACCGCCATCCCGTCCGGCAGGTGATGATCGAATTCCCTGCGGGCAAGCTGGATCCGGGCGAAGCGTCGCTGGCCTGCGCCCAGCGGGAACTGCTGGAAGAAACGGGTTACACCGCACGCGAATGGGCCCGGGCCGGCGTGCTGCATCCGGTGATTTCCTACTCCACCGAGTTCATTGACATCTGGTTCGCACGCGGCCTGACCGCCGGCCAGCGCCAGCTGGATGCCGGCGAATTCCTGGATGTCTTCACCGCCACGCCAGCCGAACTGCTGGCCTGGTGTGCCGGCGGACAGGTGACGGACGCCAAGACGCTGACGGGCCTGCTGTGGCTGCAAAACGTGCAGTCGGGCGCATGGACTCTGGACTGGCAAGCTGCCCTGACGTGACGCCCCGGCGATAATTGCAGGCATGAAAGTCCTCAACCTCCAATGCGCGCACCAGCATGCCTTTGAGGGCTGGTTTGCATCCGAAGACGACTTTCAGGCGCAGCTCGCGCGTGGGCTGATCGGCTGCCCCCTGTGCGCGGACACGGCCATTTACAAACTGCCCAGTGCACCGCGACTCAATCTGGGCTCATCGCCACCGGTGAGTGATGCGGTATCGCGACCCACAGCCGTGGCACCTGGAACTGCCTTGGCAGTCACCCAGGGCCAGGACGCGTCGGCAGTCATGCCCGCAACGGGGCACGCCGAGCAGGCCGCCTTCCTGCAGGCCTTGCGTCAGGTGATGGCCCAGACCGAAGACGTGGGCGACAAATTTGCCGACGAGGCCCGCCGCATGCACTACGGTGACGCCGAGGCGCGCAACATCCGCGGCCAGACCAGCCTGCGCGAAGCGGTCGAGCTTCTGGAAGAGGGTATCGAGGTGTTGCCGCTGCCGCTGCCGGCTGCACTCAAGGAAACCTTGCAGTGATCCTCGCTCCCTGACGGGCACTGACACGGGCGCCGGGCCGCCTCAGCCTCGTTTGGACCCGGCCTGCTGCACCACGCGGCGGGCGGCCAGCAGCCCCACCGGTATCGCCACGAAATGCGGCCAGATGAAGTAGGCCGGCTGGTAGGTGACCCAGCTCAGGGCTTCCTCGCCGGCCGCCACGGAGTCCATGGATCCGGTGACGAGCACATACAGCAGCCAGGGAAGCACAGTGACGGCAGTGACCGGCAAAGAGGTGTTGCGGAGCACGCGAAAGACGATGTGGCCCGCAGCCACTGCGAGCAGGAACATCGGCAGGTGGCGGATGGCGATGATGGCCAGCGCGGCCCGCACCGGGTTGTCATCCTGCGTCTGGATGGTCCAGCGGGCAAGGGCCGGCGCATTGAGCCACGGCCCGCTGAAGGCGGCCAGGGCGGCGAGCAGCACGCCCATGGCCAGTGCTGCGGCCAGACGGGAACGATGGGTCATGCCGCACTGTAACCGCGCCCCCCCAAGGGCGCTCGAGGCGCGTCCCTCAGGGGTACAGGCCGCGCAGCTCGCGCGTGTGCAGAATGCGCTTGCAGGCCACGATGAAGGTGGCGGTCCGCAGGCTCACCTTCTGGTCCTGGGCGACCTGCCAGACACCGGCGAAGGCCTCGCGCATGATCTTGACCAGGCGGGCATTGATCTCGTCTTCGTCCCAGAAGAAGCTGGAAAAGTCCTGCACCCACTCGAAGTAACTCACGGTCACGCCACCGGCGTTGGCAATCACGTCCGGCAGCACCAGCACATTGCGGTCCTGCAGGATGTCGTCGGCCGCGGGGGTGGTGGGGCCGTTGGCGCCTTCAATCACCATGCGGGCCTTGATGCGGTGGGCATTGGCGGCCGTGATCTGCTGCTCCAGCGCGGCGGGGATCAGGATGTCGCATTCCACGTCCCAGAACGCGTCGTTGGCAATGACTTCCGCCTGTGTGAAGCCGCCGACGCTGCCGGTCTCGGCCACATGGCGCAGCAAGGCGGGCACGTCCAGACCGGCTTCGCGGTAGATCGTGCCGCCGTGGTCCTGCACGGCCACCACACGCGCACCGGCTTCGGCGAAGAGCTTGCCGGCCACGCCGCCCACATTGCCAAAGCCTTGCACCGCCACGCGGGAGCGCGAGATGTCCATGCCAATGTGTTTGGCTGCTTCCACGCCCACGGTGAAGACGCCGCGGCCAGTGGCTTCACGGCGGCCAAGGGAGCCGCCCAGGTCGACCGGCTTGCCGGTGACCACACCGGTGGACGTGGAGCCGGTGTTCATGGAATAGGTGTCCATCATCCACGCCATGATCTGGTCGTTGGTGTTCACGTCGGGCGCCGGGATGTCCTTGGTGGGGCCGATGATGATGCCAATCTCGCTGGTGTAGCGGCGCGTCATGCGTTCCAGCTCGCCGCGCGACAGCTTCTTCGGGTCCACCCGGATGCCGCCCTTGGCGCCGCCGTAGGGCACGTTGACGGCGGCGTTCTTGACCGACATCCACGCCGACAGCGCCATCACTTCCGACAGCGTCACATCCTGGTGAAAACGCACACCGCCCTTGCCGGGGCCGCGCGAGACGTTGTGCTGGACGCGGTAGCCCTCGAAGTGGGCCACGGTGCCGTCGTCCATGTGGATGGGCACATCCACAATCAGGATGCGCTTGGGACGCTTCAGCGTTTCGGCCCAGCGGGCCAGGCTGCCCAGGTGGGGGATGACGCGGTCGACCTGCTGCAGGTAGTTGCCCCAGGGGCCGAGGTTGTCGGCCTGCAGATAGGAGGGCAGGGGGTGGGTGCCCGCCACGGACGGGCTTTGCGGGGCGGTGTTGGCGTGTGACATGGATCGGACTCCTGGTGGGGGAAAAACTCGATGCATGAAGCTTACGAGCCGGCACCCGAATAGTCCAAGGCATTTGAGTCGCTATAACTATGCATAAAAAGCATAGTTATGCGGTGGCGCGGCCTGGCCGTGGCCCAACTGCTCCCACAGGGCCCACGGGCAGGCGGGTCAGGTGGTGAACTGCAGTGCCGCCAGCCGCGCGTACACGCCGCCGCGGTCCACCAGTTCGGCGTGCGTGCCTTGCTCCACCAGCCGGCCATGGTCGAGCACCACGATGCGGTCGGCCTTCTGCACGGTGGCCAGCCGGTGGGCAATCACCAGCGTCGTGCGGTCCTTCATGGCCGACTCCAGTGCGGCCTGCACCATGCGCTCGCTCTCGGCGTCGAGTGCGCTGGTGGCTTCGTCGAGCAGCAGCAGGGGCGAGTTCTTCAGCATGGCGCGCGCAATCGCGATGCGCTGGCGTTGCCCGCCCGACAGCCGCACGCCGCGCTCGCCGAGAAAGGTGTCGTAGCCTTCGGGTAGTGCCGTGATGAAGTCGTGCGCAAATGCAGCCCTGGCGGCGGCCCGTGCCTCCTCGTCGGTCGCGCCCGGCTTGCCATAACGGATGTTCTCCAGCGCGGTGGTCGAAAAAATCACCGCATCCTGCGGCACGATGCCGATGCGCTGGCGCAGGTCGTCGAGCGCCAGGTCGCGCGTGGCCACACCGTCCAGCGCAATCCGGCCGGACGTCGGGTCGTAGAAGCGCATCAGCAACTGGAAAACCGTGCTTTTGCCGGCGCCGCTGGGCCCGACGATCGCCACCGTCTCGCCGGGTGCAACGTGCAGGTTGAAGTCCGTCAACGCTGCCTGGGTCGGCCGCGACGGGTAGTGAAACGTCACCGAGGTGAACTCCACCGCACTGCCCGCTCGCGTGACCTGGGCGGGCACCGGGTGGGCGGGTGAGGTCACCGGCGAGCGCGAGGACAGCAGCTCCATCAGCCGCTCGGTCGCGCCGGCGGCGCGCAGCAGGTCGCCATAGACCTCGCCCAGCACTGCGGCAGCGCTGGCGAGGATGATGACGTAGACCACGGTTTGCCCCAGATGGCCGGCCGTGATGTCGCCGCGCATCACCGCCTGCGTGCCCTGGTACAGCCCCCACAGCAGGGCGGCAGAGGTGGCAATGATGATGAAGGCCACCAGCACCGAGCGTGCCTTGGTGCGGCGCACCGCGGTGTTGAAGGCGTTGGTGGTGGAGGCGTCGAAGCGCGCGGCCTCGCGCCCTTCGGCGGTGTAGCTTTGCACCACGGGGATGGCATTGAGCACCTCGGCGGCGATGGCGCTGGAGTCGGCCACGCGGTCCTGGCTGGCCCGCGAGAGCTTGCGCACGCGGCGCCCGAACCAGACCGAAGGCGCGACGATCAGCACCAGCACGCCCAGCACCTGGAACATCAGGTAGGGGTTGGTGTAGACCAGCATGCCCAAGGCGCCTATGCCCATCACGGCGTTGCGCAGGCCCATGCTGAGCGAGGAGCCCACCACGGTCTGGACCAGCGTGGTGTCGCCCGTCAGGCGGCTCAGCACCTCGCCAGTCTGGGTGGTCTCAAAAAACTCCGGGCTCTGCCGCACCACGTGGGCGTAGACGGCATTGCGCAGGTCGGCCGTCACCCGCTCGCCGAGCCAGCTCACGGTGTAAAAGCGCCCGGCTGAAAACAGGCCCAGCGCCGCCGCCACGCCAAACAGTTCGAAGAAATGCGTGCGCAGGGCCAGCAGTTGCTCGCCCTTGGCAGACGCATTCAGGCCGCCGTCGATCAGGCTGCGCAGCGCCAGCGGAAACACCAGCGTGGCCACGGCGGCCAGCACCAGGAAGACCAGGGCCAGGCCAATCCGCCCGCGGTAGGGGCGTAAAAACGGCACCAGGCCAGACAGGGAGCGGGGCGCGCCTTTGGGGGCGTTTGAGAGGGAAGTGGTGGCCATCGGGCAAGTTTAGCGGCAATGGAGGTCAAAAGATGCCAATGCAATGACAGCCTTGACATTATTTGTCTAGGCATGTATTATTCGATCCCATGAACACAGACAACGTCGACAGCGCGACCACCCCGGAGGCCGCCTCGTTTTACACCGCTGAAGGCTACCGCATGCCGGACAGCGTGGGTTACCTGATGCGCCGCATCGTCTCCCACCTGTCGCAGGAAGTGGAGCGCCGCATGGAGCCCAACGGCCTGACCAACGCCCAGTGGGTGCCGCTGCTCAAGCTCCACCTGGGCGATGCCGGCACCGTGGCGGAACTGGCGCGTACCTGCGAACTGGACGCCGGCGCCATGACGCGCCTGCTGGACCGCCTGGAAAGCAAGGGCTTGTGCCGCCGTGTGCGTTCGTCGGAAGACCGCCGTGTGGTCAACCTCGAGCTGACGCCGGAAGGTGGCGAGGCCGCCAAGGCCATTCCCGCCGTGCTCAGCCAGGTTCAGAATGCCTGCCTCGCCGGCTTCAGCGCCAGCGAGTGGGAAAACCTCAAGGGCTACCTGCGCCGCATCCTCGACAACGCACAGGCGCTGCAAGCCGCTTCGGAAAAAGCCGGAAAATAACATGACCACCCCACGCACCTCCCTTCCGCTTTCCGCGCCGGACACCAGCAGCCGGCCGATGCCTTTGTGGCGTGCCTCCTTCCGCATGGCGGTGGTGGCTGCTGCCGGCCTGGTCGCTGCCGGGCTGATGGCTACAGGCCTCACGGGCTGCGCCGACATGTCGGGCATTGCGCCGCAATCCAGCCTGCGTGACGCACCGTCTTTCGGCCTGTCGACCTCTCCGGTCAGTGCGCAGGCATCGACCGGCGACGCTGTCGATGCCCAATGGTGGCATCAGTTTGGCGACGCACAGCTGGACCGCCTGGTGGCGCAGGCGCTGCAGACCAGCCCCAGCCTGAAGCTGGCACAAGCCCGGCTGGCGCGTGCGCAGGCGGTGACAGAGGTCGCCAACGCGGCCACCTTGCCGCAGCTCAATGGGCAGCTCGATGCGACCCGCCAGCGCTATACCGCCAATGGCGCGGTTCCGCCGCCGCTGGCTGGCTCCATCCGTGAAAGCGGCACGGCGCAGCTCAATGCCAGTTGGGAGCTCGACTTCTTCGGCAAGAACCGTGCGGCACTGAATGCCGCGCTGGGCAGCGTGAACGCCGCCGAGGCCGATGCGCAGGCTGCCCGTGTGCTGCTGGCCAGCAGTGTGGCCCGGACCTACTTCCAGTGGCTGCGATGGAACGAGCAGGCCGCCGTGGCCCGTCGTACGCTGGCCCAGCGTGAAGAAACCCTGCGTCTGGTGCAAGACCGCGTGAATGCCGGGCTCGACACCAACCTCGAGCTGCGGCAAAGCGAAGGCGGCCTGCCCGAGGCGCGCCTGCAACTGGAGACCGTGCTGGAGCAAACCGCGCTCACCCGCAATGCATTGGCCGCGCTGGTGGGGCAGCCTGCCGGCGACCTGGCCTTGCAGATGCCGACCCTGAGCAGTGTCCAGACGGCGGTGACGGTACCCACCACCCTTTCGGCCGATTTGCTGGGTCGCCGCGCCGACATCGCTGCCGCACGCTGGCGCGTGGAGGCGTCGACCCAGGATGTGCTGAACGCCAAAACGCAGTTCTATCCCAACATCAACCTTGTGGCCTTCGCCGGCTTTTCCAGCATCGGCCTGGGCAAGCTGTTCGAGTCCGGCAGCCAGCAGTGGGGCGTGGGCCCGGCGCTGCGCCTGCCGATTTTTGATGCGGGGCGGCTGCGTGCCAACCTGCGCGGCAAGACGGCCGACCTCGATGCCGCTGTCGAAAGCTACAACGCCGCCGTGATCGATGCAGTGCATGACGTCGCCGACCAGGTGGCGTCGTCGCAAGCCATCGCCCGCCAGCAAACCGAGCAGCGTACAGCGCAGGCCGCCGCCGAGGCCGCCTATGACATTGCCGTACAGCGCTACAAGGCGGGCCTCGGCACTTACCTGAATGTGCTCACCGCCGAGACCAGCGTGCTGGCGCAGCGCCGCCAGGCCGTGGATCTGGCCGCCCGTGCCATCGACACCCAGGTGGCGCTGATCCGCGCGCTGGGTGGCGGTTACCAGGTGAAGCCTGCTCCGGTCGCAACGACAACGGCACCCGTCTCCGTGGCCAGCCACGGCACCGGATCGCCGGCGCCTTGACGCGGTCTCACCTTGAAACGAATGATTTTTGATCTCCTGATTGTGGACACACCATGAACACCCCTGACACCTCCCGCCCCACCGATTCGCAAACCGCTGCCCCTGCTGCGACTGCTGTCGCCCGGAACGCGCAGCGCAAGAAAGCACTCACGGCCCTCGCCGCCATGGTGGTGGTCGCCGGCCTGGGCTGGGCCGTGTACGAATACCTCGTCGCCAGCCACTACGAATCCACTGACAACGCCTATGTGCAAGGCAATGTGATCCAGATCACGCCGCAGATCGGCGGCACCGTCATGGCCATCATGGCCGACGACACCGACTTCGTGAAAGCCGGCCAGCCGCTGGTGCAGCTGGATCCAGCTGATGCCAAAGTCGCGCTGGAGCAGGCCGAAGCCGCACTGGCGCAGGCCGTGCGCCAGGCCCGGACGCTGTACGCCAACAACGGCACACTGGCAGCACAGATTTCGCTGCGCGAGGCTGAGGCGGCCAAGGCCCAGAGCGACATCACCCGCGCCAGCGACGATTTGGCCCGTCGCCAGTCGCTCACCGGCAATGGTGCGGTGTCCAAGGAAGAACTCAACCACGCCCAGACGCAGCTGGCCAACGCCAAAAGCGCACTGGCGGCAGCGCAGGCCGGTGTGGTCGCTGCGCGGGAGCAACTCGCCAGCAACCAGGCCCTGACTGATGGCACGCCGGTGGAGCAGCACCCCAGCGTGCAGGTGGCGGCCGCCCGCGTGCGCGAGGCCTTCCTGGCTTCGCAGCGCACGGCGCTGGTGGCACCGGTCGACGGCTATGTGGCCAAGCGCGTCGTGCAACTCGGTCAGCGTGTCGCGGCGGGCACGCCGTTGATGTCGGTGATCCCGCTCAAGGATGTGTGGGTCGATGCCAACTTCAAGGAAGTGCAGCTGCGCAACATCCGCATCGGCCAGCCCGCCACGCTGGTGGCCGATCTCTACGGCAAGAAGGTCGAATACAAAGGTACCGTCAAGGGGCTGGGTGTCGGCACCGGCGCTGCGTTCTCGCTGCTGCCGGCGCAGAACGCCACCGGCAACTGGATCAAGGTGGTGCAGCGTGTGCCGGTGCGCATTGCGCTGGACCCGAAGCAGTTGGCCGAAAAGCCCCTGCGCGTGGGTTTGTCGATGGACGCCGAGGTGGATGTCAGTCAGAAAGATGGCAAGACCCTGGCCGACGCACCACGCGATGCGACCGAGGCGCACACGCAGGTCTACACCGCACCGGATGATGCGGCCAACGCCGACGTCCGCCGTGTGATTGCGGCCAACATCGGCAAGGGCGCCCACGCCGGCAAGTCAAGCTCAGCGACGGGCGCGGCAATGCCCCTGATCGCCCAGGGCACGGCGACTCAGCTGCCGGTGGTGGCCATCGCCAGGGCCAGGGCTGAAGTGCCAGCGCAAGTGCATTGAAAGCACCAGGGTTTCCATGGCCACCGCTCCCGCCTATATTGCACCGCCGCCGCTGACGGGGTCTGCCCGCCTGTGGGGCACCCTGGCGCTGTCCGCTGCCACGTTCATGAACGTGCTCGACACCTCGATTGCCAACGTGTCGCTGCCGGCGATTGCGGGCGACCTCGGCGTCAGCCCGAACCAGGGCACCTGGGTCATCACCAGTTTCGGTGTGGCCAATGCGATTGCGGTGCCACTCACCGGCTGGCTGTCGCAGCGCTTCGGCCAGGTCCGTTTGTTCACGGCCAGCATCATGCTGTTCGTGCTCACCTCGTGGCTGTGCGGGCTGGCGCCCAACATGACCACGCTGATCTTCTTCCGCGTGCTGCAGGGCCTGGTGGCCGGGCCGATGATTCCGCTGTCGCAGGCGTTGCTGCTGTCGAGCTATCCCAAGGCGCTGGCGGGGCTGGCGATGGCGCTGTGGTCCATGACGACGTTGGTGGCGCCGGTGATGGGCCCCCTGCTGGGCGGCTGGATCACCGACAACATTTCATGGCCCTGGATTTTCTACATCAACATCCCGGTGGGCTTTGGCGCCGCCTTCATCACCTGGAGCATCTTCCGCAAACGCGAGAGCGTCACGCGCAAGCTGCCGATCGACTCCATCGGCCTGGCGCTGCTGGTGATCTGGGTGGGCGCGCTGCAGATCATGCTGGACAAGGGCAAGGAGCTCGACTGGTTCCACTCCGGCGAGGTGGTGGCGCTTGGCATTGTGGCGCTGGTGGGCCTGGTGGCCTTCGTCATCTGGGAGCTCACCGAGGAGCACCCGGTGGTGGACCTGACGCTCTTCAAGCGGCGCAATTTCTGGGCGGGCGCACTGGCGCTGTCGGTGGGCTATGGCCTCTTCTTCGGCAATGTGGTGCTGCTGCCGCTGTGGCTGCAGCAGTACATGGGCTACACCGCGACGCAGGCGGGCATGGTGATGGCGCCAGTGGGGGCGCTGGCGCTGCTGCTGTCACCGGTGGTTGGCAAAAACATTGGCAAGGTGGATCCGCGCCGCTTCGCCGCGTTTGCCTTCATGGTGTTCGCCCTGGTGCTGTGGATGCGTTCACACTTCAGCACGCAGGCCGATTTTGAAACCATCCTCATCCCCACCATCATCCAGGGTGTGGCCATGGCGTTCTTCTTCATTCCGCTGGTGACCATCACGCTGTCGGGCATTTCGCCGGACAAGATTCCGGCGGCCTCGGGGCTTTCCAACTTTGTGCGCATCACGGCCGGCTCGTTCGGCACGTCAATCGCCACCACCATCTGGCAGGACCGCGCCGCGATGCACCACGCGCAGATCAGCGAATACGTGAACCCGGGCAGCGTGGCGACGAACAGCGCACTCAGCGGTCTGGCCAGTGCCGGGCTCACGCCCGATCAGGCCTTGGGCACCATCAACCGGCTGGTGGACCAGCAGGCCTACATGCTCGCCGCCAACGATGTGTTCTATGCCTCGGCGCTGATCTTCCTGCTGCTGATCCCGCTGGTGTACCTGACGCGGCCGGCCAGGCCGGACGCTGCCAGCGCCGATGCGGCAGCGGGCGCGCATTGAGGCCGCCGCTGCGAAAACGCGTAGCGTCTACATTCGCAAGGGCTGCGCGTAGCCGGTCATCTCAAGGTAACCACTGCCGACCTTCCTGCCGTTGCTGTCGATGAGGTCGCTCAGGCCTTCCCAGTAAATGCTGCCGGTGGATGAGCGGCTGTCGAGTTCCTGGTTGTCGATCACGGCACGCACCGTATAAAAGTCAGCGGGTGTGCGAACAATCCACTCCACCGGATAGCTCGTCTGCGTCAGCGGACTCTTCCAGCTGCGCACGGGCTTGAATATCACTTCGCCCCGCGTGAACGTGTAGAGGCTGCCCTGCGCAGAACGGAAGGAGCCGCCGTCCCACAGCGCCTGGCCCTGCTTATCGCGCAGGCGAAAGGCGGTCAGCGCGCTGCCGTCTTCCAGGTTCATGCCGATCCAGTCCCAGCCCGTGGCCTCGGGGTGCAGCAGTTCCTCGCTCCATTCGTGGTCCAGCCAGGCCTTGCCACGGATATCGAGGCGCTGCTGGCCCTGGCTCAGCGCACCGCGCACAGCGAGTTGTGGCTGGCTGTAGTAATAGCTCGCCTGCTTTTCGTCAGGTCCCTTGCGCGACAAGCCCTGCCGGCCCTGCAGAAGCACTGCCTGCGTCTCGTTGAATTGCAGCGACAGACCGAAGTCCGCAGCCGGCAGTTCGGCGGTGTAGCGTTTGCCATCTGCCTTCAGCGACCAGTCGCGCAGCTTGATGGCCATGTCCTGCAGGCTGGCACCGGCGATGTCAAAACCTTCCCGTGCAATGCGCTGGTCGTGCCAGAGCTTCTTGCCCTGTACGTCGGTGATGGCTGCATGCGCGAACACCAGTTGCTTGGCGGCGAAGGCTGAGCCCATGCTTTGCGTGGCATCGACCCGTGAACGGAAAAACGTGAGCTGAAAACCAAAGCGGCGCGGCACGGACCCGGTGCTGAAGGCTTCACCGGTGATGTACCACCACTCGGTGCGGAATTCAGGATGGGCACCGCGGTCGCGCGGGAAGGCCAGTGTCTTCAGGGGTAGCGCCCGGGCTGTGTGTGGGGGCAGTGCCAGCCCGGTGCTGCCCGTGATGGCGCCCAGCCACTGCAGCGCCTGGCGGCGCGGGAGGGTGTTCATGGTGTGCGTGCCGGTCGCATCAGGCGGTCGATATCTTGCTGGGCCTGGCTGCAGTCGCCGAGGGTGTCGGCGACCCATCCCGCGTCGTGGTAGGTCGGCAGGTAGCGCTCGCCCGAATCACACAGCAGCGACAGAATGGAACCCTGCTCGCCCCGCGCCAGCATCTCCTGCGCCAGCGTGAGCATGCCGACAAAGTTGGTGCCGGTGGACGGGCCGACCTTGCGCCCCAGCAACTGCGACAGCGCGCGCATGGCAGCCAGCGAATCGACATCGGGCACCTCGATCATGCGGTCGATCACGTTGCGGATGAAGCTGGCCTCGACCCGCGGCCGGCCAATGCCCTCGATGCGCGAGCCCGGCCCGGCGAGGCTGGCATCGCCGGTGCGGTGATAGGCCGAAAACACCGAGCCCACCGGATCGGCCACGCACAACTGGCTGTGGTGGCGCTGGTAGCGGACATAGCGGCCAATCGTGGCGCTGGTGCCGCCCGTGCCCGCACCCACCACGATCCAGCGCGGCACCGGAAAGCGTTCGCGCGCCATCTGGCTGTACATGCTCTCGGCAATGTTGTTGTTGCCGCGCCAGTCGGTCGCACGCTCGGCATAGGTGAACTGGTCCATGTAATGGCCGCCTGACTCGGCGGCCAGCCGGCGTGCCTCGTCGTACACCTCGCCGGCGCTGCCGACCCAGTGGCAGCGGCCACCGTAGAACGCGATCTGGGCGATTTTTTCCGGCGAGGTGCTGCGCGGCATCACCGCAATAAAAGGCAGACCGAGCAGCCGGGCAAAGTAGGCCTCGCTCACTGCGGTCGAGCCGCTGGAGGCCTCGACGATGGTCGAACCCTCGCGGACCATGCCGTTGCATAGCGCGTACAGAAACAGCGAGCGCGCCAGGCGGTGCTTCAGGCTGCCGGTGGGGTGGGTGGATTCGTCCTTCAGGTACAGATCAATGCCACACGCCGCGAATTCGGGCAGTGGCAATGCGATCAGGTGCGTGTCGGCGCTGCGCTGGAAGTCGGCCTCGATGCGGGCGATTGCCGCGTGCAGCCAAGTGTCGCTGCCAGAGGGTAGGGTTGAACGTGGCGTGGCGGGCAGGGAGGGCATGCCGCCGATTCTCGCAGGAGGCGGGCGGGTTGTGAAAACCGGAAGCCGCGCTCAGGCTCCGCGCGTCAATGCGGGTGCCGGTCCGGTGGACTGGAAAACGATCTCGCCGCTGGGCACATGCACCACTCGCACTTCCTGGCGGGTCGGGTCGGCGACACTTTTCACGGCAATTGCGACCGCCAGGGATGGGTCGGCATAGAGGTGGCTGAGTGTGCTGGACGGCAACAGGCGGCCGGAGAGTGCATCGCGGCATTCAATGCGGTAATCATGTGGATGGGGGTGGTGGTGCGTGGATGTCATGGTGAAAAACCTCAATGGAGAAACTTCACTGGGAGAACTCACTGATAAAACGTCGCCTGAAAGATGCCTGGATTGTCTGCCTCTGGTGAGTCAGTGCGATGACAATCCTCCGTCAAAACGTAAGCAAACGCAAGCAGCTGGCGTGGACCTGTTCACCAGTCTTCCTTGACGGCCAGCACCGCATCGCGGCCTGCTGCTGCGCGGCCCGCCACCCACGCGGTCAGGGTGCCGGCGGCCACCACGGCGGCACACAGCAGCCCCAGCCGCAGCCAGGGCACCATCAGATCCATGGTCCAGTGAAAGCTCTGCGGGTTCACCACATGCACCAGCACGGTGGACACGCCCAGCCCCAGGCCCACGCCCGCCACGGCGCCGATCACCGTCCAGGCCGCGCCCTCGCCAGCGACCACGGCGAGGATCTGCCGCCGCGTCAGCCCCAGATGCGCCAGCAGGCCGAACTCCTTGCGGCGCGCCAGCACCTGCGCGCTGAAGCTGGCGGCCACCCCAAACAGGCCAATCGCAATCGCCACGCCCTGCAACCAGTAGGTCACGGCAAAGCTGCGGTCAAAAATCTTCAGCGAGGTGGCACGGATCTGGCTGACCGAGGCGATCTCGATCAAGGCGCCAGAGCCTGATGCGTCGCTGGCGAGCTGCCGTATGCGTGGCTGCAGGTCGGCATCGGTGGTGGCCGGGGTGAGCCACAGCGCGAGGTCGTTGACGCGGTGGTCCCCCGTCAGGCGTTCGAAGTCCTGCTGGCGCATCGCGATGGCGCCGAACTGGCGGGCGTAGTCACGCCAGATGCCCGCCACGAAAAAGGTCGTGGGCGGTGCAGTCGGTGGCGATGAGCCCAGGGCTTGGGCCAGCGGTGCAAACGCCTGGCCCGGGACGGCGCCATAGAGGTCCACCATGGCCTCGCTCACGTAGATGCCGACCTGCCCGGCCGGCATCGGCAGCGGGTCGCCGACCAGCGGCAGCGTGCTGGCCGGGTCATCGATGGGCCGCGCAATCAGCGCCACGGCCGGCTTGCCCGGGTCCAGCTGCAGGGTGGTGGTGCGCAGCGTGGTCACGCGTGCCACGCCGGGCAGCTTCGACAGCGCCGCCACAAACTCCGGCGAGAAATACGCCGACTCGGTCGCCGCGCCGCCCAGCGCAGTGCGTACATAGAGGTCGGCGGGCAGCACCACGTCCAGCCAGCGCGTGACGGATTCGCGAAAACTCGCCACCATCACGGTCAGTGCCACGGCCAGGCTGAGCGACGCCACCACACCGCTCACGGCGACTGCAGCGCTCTCGCGCACGCGCCGTGCCCGCTCCACCGCCAGCAGCGGCAGCAGGCGATGGGCGACCCACGGGCTGATGCGGTCATACAGCAGCGCGATCAGCCAGGGCAGCGCGGTGATGCCGCCCACCAGCAGCAGTGCCACCGAGATGTACGCAGCCAGTGGAATGCCCCCCACCGGTGGCATCAGCGCCAGCAGGGTGCCGGTGACGATGAGGGCCCCGCTCAACCAGCGTGCGGCCTGGCTGTGGTGTGCCATGCCCAGGCCTTTGAGGGTTTGCGCCGGCGGCAGTTGTTGCGCTGCGCGCGCCGGCCACCAGCCGCCCACGCCAGCGGCCACCACGCCCAGCGCGCCGTAAACCAGCGCTGCGCCGGGGCTCCACTGCAGGGCCGGCGCCACGCCCGCAAAGTAGCCGCCGCCCAGGTCGCCGCCCAACAGTTGCAGGGCCAATCCCGCCAGCAGGCTTCCCAGCGCTATGCCCAGCAGGCTGCCCACCAGACCGAGCAGCAGCGATTCGGCCAGCACCAGTTGCAGCCGTTCGCGGCCGGTGAGCCCGAGCACGCCCAGCAGCGCGAACTGCTGTGCCCGCTTGGCGACGCTGAGCGACAGCACGGAAAACACGAGGAACGCGCCGGTGAACAGCGCGACCAGCGCCAGCACGGTGAGGTTCACGCGGTAGGCACGCGAGAGGTTGCTCACGCGCTCGGCAGCATCACCCGGCGCATTCGCGTTGACGTTGGGCGGCAGTTGCAACGACGCGATGAGGGTCTGCGGGTCGGTGCCAGCCCGCAGGCGCACATCGATGCGCGTGAGCTGCCCGCGCCGCTCGAACAAGTCCTGCGCCGCGCCGATGTCCATCACGGCGAGCGGCCCGCCACCGCTGGCCACGCTTCCGGCGACCGCCACGGTGCGCAGTTGCAGACCCACCTGCAGCTGCAGCCTTTCACCGGCCAGGGCCTGCTGCGCCGCCGGGTTCAGAAACACCGTGCCGGGGCTGAACAGCGCAAACCGGTCGGCCCCGGCCGCAGGTACCGGCATCAAGGCCGGCGCGACGCCCGCCACCGCCAGCGCATCGATGCCCAGCACCCGCAACGGCTGGCGTTCGCCCCTGGGGTTGAGTGCATAGGTGCTGACTTCCAGCACCGGGCTGGCCAGCGCCACCTGGGGACTGCCTGTGACCCGGGTGTAGATGGCCTCGTCAAAGCCGCCCCGCACGGCGCGCAACTCCAGGTCGGGCTGGCCATTGACGGCGCGCACGGCTTGCGAGAATTCGCTCAGCGCCGATGCATTGATGAGTTGCACCGAAAACGCCAGGGCCACGCCGAGCATGACCGCCACCACGGCCGCTGCGCTGCGCCAGGGGTGGTGGCGCAGTTCCTGCCAGGAAAAGCTCGAGAGAAGGGCCAGCATGGGCCGATTGTGCCCGCCAGCGTCCGGTGGCACGGCGTTTGTGGTTTATCGTTGAGGCTTGTGCTGAGCCGCAAGCGGTTCACAGGCCCACACACTTTTTTCAGAAAATCGCCAACATGCAACTCCCGACCTATGACGACGTGATCGCCGCTGCCAGCCGCCTGGAGGGCCACGCCCACCGCACACCGGTGCTGCGTTCGGCCACGGCAGATGCACGCTGGGGGGCACAGTTCTTCTTCAAGTGCG
Organism: uncultured Polaromonas sp.; assembly: GCA_966112355.1. Classification (GTDB taxonomy): domain Bacteria; phylum Pseudomonadota; class Gammaproteobacteria; order Burkholderiales; family Burkholderiaceae_C; genus Polaromonas. The sequence continues at coordinate 96,883 of CBHWCZ010000006.1, read as the reverse complement.
AGAACTTCCAGCGGATGGGTGCGTTCAAGTTCCGCGGTGCCTTCAATGCCTTGTCGAAGTTTGATGCAGCGCAGCACAAGGGCGGTGCAATTGCGTTTTCGTCGGGCAACCATGCTCAGGCGGTGGCGCTTTCGGCCCGCCTGCTGGGCATGCCCGCTCTGATCGTGATGCCCAGGGATGCGCCCGCTGCCAAGCTGGCCGCCACGCGCGGCTATGGCGCCGAGGTGGTGCTGTACGACCGCTTCACCGAAGACCGCGAGGCGGTAACCCGGCAACTCGCCGCCGAGCGCGGCATGACGCTGATCCCTCCTTACGACCACCCCGATGTGATCGCCGGCCAGGGCACGGCGGCGAAAGAGCTGCTTGAAGAGACAGGGCCGCTCGACCGGCTGTATGTGTGCCTGGGCGGTGGGGGCCTGACCAGCGGCTCGGCGCTGGCCGTACGGGCGCTGTCACCGCAGTGCCAGGTCTATGGTGTGGAGCCGGAGGCCGGCAACGATGGGCAGCAGTCGCTGCGCGCGGGAACGATTGTCACCATCCCCACGCCCCAGACCATTGCCGATGGCGCACAGACCCAGCACCTGGGCGAATACACCTTTGGCATCATCCGCCGCGACGTGCAGGACATCGTGACGGTGAGCGACGCGCAACTGGTCGAGGCCATGCGCTTTTTTGCCGAACGCATGAAGATGGTGGTGGAACCCACGGGTTGCCTGGCCTTTGCAGCGGCCTGCGCGGCGGCGTCCGGCGAGGTGAACAGCCTGAAGGGCCAGCGCGTGGGTGTGCTGATCAGCGGCGGCAATGTGGACCTGGCGCGCTATGCCCAGTTGCTGGCCGGACAGCCCGGCTGATGGGCCGCTGAGTCAGGCAAAAGCCTCCAGCCAGTTCAGGCCGGAGGAGGTGCCGGCAGCGACCGGGCCCTTGCGGGGCCGGTATTCGCAGCCGACCCAGCCTCTCCATCCACAGGCGGTCGAAACCTCGTCGATCACCTTGAACAGGTAGCCGTAGTTGAGCTCGCCCAGATCGGGCTCGTGCCGCTCGGGCACACCGGCAATCTGGAAGTGGCCGACCGAGCCGGTCGGCAGGTACTTGCGGATCTTCATGGCCACGTCGCCTTCGACGATCTGGCAGTGGTACAGGTCCATCTGCACCTTGAGGTTGGGTGCGCCCACTTCCGCGACCAGCTCATGCGCGTGGTCCTGCCGGTTGAGGAAGAAGCGCGGAATGTCCCGCGTGTTGATGGGCTCGATCAGCACGTCCCGGCCGCGCTGCGCCGCCTCTGCTGCCGCCCAGCGCAGGTTGGCCACACAGGTGGGCTGGACGGCCTCGCGGCTGTGGCCGGCAGGCATCAGGCCGGCCATCAGGTGAATGCGGGGGCAGTCCAGGGCCTCGGCGTAGTCCAGCGCCAGGTGCACGCCCGCGCGGAACTCGGCCTCGCGGCCCGGTATGCAGAGGGTGCCGCGGTCACCCGACTGCTCCCACGCCTTCGCAATGGACGCGCTGTCGGTGCCGCCCGGCGGGGCATTGAAGAGCACCTGCTGAAGCCCGAAATCCTTCAGCCGTGCGGCCAGTTCTTTTTTGGAAAAGGCATAGGGAAAAAGGAACTCCACTGCCTCGAAGCCATCGTTCGCTGCCGCCTCGAAGCGGTCGGGAAAAGGCAGCTCGGGGTAGAGCATTGAAAGGTTGGCTGCGAATTGGGGCATGGAAGATGACCGGTGTCACCGGCGTTGTCGGTGTGATGGGTGGAAATCAACGGGGTCCGACGGGATTTTCTTCAAAGCCTTGCATGGGTTCAAGGCTTGCGGGGCAGGGTTTACCAGCGGGCGCCAAAGGTCTGCCGTAATTCGGCCAGCTGTACATCCGTGAGCGGCGACACGCTGCCGGCCAGGGTGACGAGTCGCGCGGTTTCTTCCAGTTCCTCCAGCACCGCCATGGCGGCCGCCGGGCTGCTGTGCCACACATTCGGTCCCAGCCGGCTGAGCATTACCGCACGCAGCGGCGTGCCTTGCCTGCCGTAGCGCGTGATCGCCTCCGCCACCTGCGCTGCGGCTGCCGGGTCGCCAGGGCGGTGGTAGGGAATCAGCGGCACATGGCCTACCTTCATGACGAAGTAGGGTGTGATGGCTGGCAGCAACTCGTCGCCCGGCGCCTTCAGGCTGAGCGCCACGCAATGGGTGCTGTGCGTGTGGATGACACAAGCCGTGGCAGGGTCGAACGCTGCGCTCGCCGCATAGATCTGCCGGTGCAGGGCCAGCGTCTTGCTGGCGGGCAGGCCGCTCACCTGCTGGCCGTGCGCGTCCACGCGGGCCAGCTGCCCAGGCTCCAGAAAACCGAGACAGGCGTCGGTGGGGGTGATCAGGTAGCCGCCACCGGCCGAGGCGTCCAGCCTGACGCTGATGTTGCCGGCGGTGGCGTGCACATAGCCGCGGTCAAACAGGCTCTGGCCGACACGGCAGATTTCCGCGCGCGCCGCTTGTTCGCTCAAGGGTGTTGTCAAGGCTGAGGTCATGCGCGGATGGTAAAGGCTTTGGTCATGGCTTTGGTGAAGACCTTCCCGGCGCGCGGCTTGCCTGATGTCAAACGGGGGTGCCGGCTGCCAGCTCATGCCGGATGCCTGTGGCATCCAGATGCAGGATGCGGTCGGCGCGTGCAGCAGCAGCTTCCGAATGCGTGACCAGCACCATGGCGGCACCGTGGGTGCGGGTCTGGCTGACCAGCGCATCCATGACGCGCACGGCGGTGGTGGGGTCGAGGTTGCCGGTGGGTTCATCGGCCAGCAGCAGGCGTGGCCGGTGCACCAGGGCCCGTGCAATGGCCACGCGCTGCAGCTGCCCGCCGCTCAGTTGCTGCGGCAGGCGCGCGCCCAGCCCGGCCAGGCCCACGGCTTCCAGCATGGCGGCCACGCGTGAGTCCATTTGTTCTGTATCCCGTTCACCTAGCAGCAGCAAGGGCAAGGCCACGTTCTGTGCCACGTCCAGGTGCGGCAACACATGGAAGGCCTGAAACACAAAGCCCACTTGCCGGCGCCGCAGCAGGGCGCGCGCATCGTCGTTCAGTGCGCCCAGGTCGATGTCATCGAGCTGTACAGTGCCCGTGTCCCACTGGTCCAGCCCGGCCATGCAGTTGAGCAGGGTGGACTTGCCGACGCCCGACTCACCGACGATGGCGACAAACTCGCCGGGTTCGACATCGAGCGAGACCCCGCTGAACACCGGGGTTTCTGCATAACGTTTGGACAGCGCGCGGACCTTCAACATGGCCCGATGCTACCCGGGCCGCACGCAGGCCGTCCGAGGGCCCGTGCGCGCCGGCTTTCCAGGCCATCCCCCGCATCAATCTTTTTGCCAGTGCTCCAGCCATCGCGTGGCCAGCTTGCCCGCCGCCTCGCGCCCGCCCAGTCCGAACGACAGGGCCACGGCCACCGCCACCGCACCCAGTGTCAGGCCGAAGGCGAGCTGCACGATCTCATTGGCGATGCCCATGGCACGCAGCCCCATGGCAATCACCAGGCCCAGGATGGCCACACGGGCGATGCCCGCCAGTCCGGCCGAGTGCTTGCCGCTGGCTTTTTCGATGGCGTCATACGCCACATTCGAAATCCAGAAGCCCACAGCCAGGATGGCGCCGCCCAGCAGCACATCGGCTGCAAAGCTGATGAAGGAGGACACCATGGCCCGGACCTGCTCGAAGCCGAGCTGGCCGGCGGCCTCGGTGGCAGCAAACAGCATGGCAAAGAACATCAGCAAGCCGGCGGCCAGGCGCGAGGGCCGGGTGGCTCCGGACAGCAGGTGCTGCATGCCGATTTTCCCGGACAGGTTGTCGGCGCCGGCGCTTTCCAGCAGGCTGGCGAGCAGGCGTGAAGCAAACCGCGCGACATACCAGGTCAGCAGCAGGATCACGGCAGCCGCCACGATGTGTGGCACGGCAGAAAACATGAGACCGAGCATTTGGGAGGCTGGGCGCGAGACGGCCTCGATCTTGAGTGCATCCAGCGCGGCGATCAGCGACGGAACGAACACGAAGATGAAGGTCAGTGTGCCCGCCAGGCTGGACAGGCGCACGGAGTCATCCAGCCCGATGCGCTGGTTGAGCTGGTCGGCGCCAGCCGCTGCCAGCAGGTTGGTGACGAGGCCGCGCAGCACACGCGCCACGACATAACCCACGCCGCCGATCAGCAGCGCCGCGAACGCATTGGGCACCATGGCCAGCAGCTTGTTGAGCATGCCGGTGACCGGCTCCAGCAGGGCGTTGAGCTGGAAGGCGTTCAGGATGGCCGGCAGCAGCATCAGGATCACCAGCCAGAACAGCACGTTGCCGACGTTCTGGCTCATCGGCGCCATGCCGGCCTCGCTGGAGAGCCTGTCATCGAGTGTGGTCGCGCTGAGCGCACGGGTCGCCAGCGCGCGCAGCACGGTGGCCAGCAGCCACGACACCAGCGTCAGCACCGCACCGGCCAGCAATTGCGGCAGGTAGCCGATGATGTCGCCCATCATGGCGGCGAAGGGGTTGGTCAGCAGCGGCAGATCCAGCACATTGAGCACGGCGACCAGCGTGCCCAGCAGGATGAGCCAGAACACGCCGACGGCCACCGGCGCTTCGGCATCCAGCGGTATGCCGGTGCTCTCCTCGACGCGCAGATTGACCTGGAGCAGCCGGAGCAGCCTGCGCATGCCGCCGCGCGCGGCCACGGCCAGCAGCCAGCCCAGCGCCAGAATGGCAACCGCGCCGAGGACTTTGGGCAGGTTCAGCCCCAGACTGGTTTGTAGCGAGGTGGTGAAGGTGGACAGGTCCATGATGCGCTCTCCTGGTTGGTGATCACACGAGGCAGCGAGACGGGCGCGCGGTACGCGCCATTCCATTCTGGCACTCGCCATCGGCACAGGCAAGTTCGCTATCGGCGGGCTGTGTCCAGCAACTGATTCACCACCCGGAGGACCTGGGGCAGCGCCTCGGCCGAGTCGCATGCGATGGGGCAGCGCTGCGGCATGCTGCGCAGCCAGGTGATCTGTCGTTTGGCCAGCTGGCGGGTGGCGAAAATGCCCCGGTCGCGCAGCTCGCTCATCGGAAATTCGCCGTCCAATGCTTCCCAGGCCTGCCGGTAGCCCACGCAGCGCATCGACGGCAGATCGGCGTGCAGATCGCCCCGCGCGCGAAGAGCCCGGACTTCGTCCGCGAAACCGGTTGCCAGCATCGCATCGAAGCGCTGCGCGATGCGCTCATGCAGCCACGCGCGGTCGGTGGGCTCGAGCGACATCAATGTCATGGGCGGGGCAGCCGCCTCGGTGTTGCGTGCACTGGACTGCGCGGCGTCTTCGGCGTGGAAGGAGGACAAGGTCCGGCCGGACACCCGCCACACCTCCAGCGCACGCGAGATGCGCTGCGAATCGTTGGGCGCCAGGCGCGCGGCAGCCACCGGGTCGACGGTGGCGAGGTCGGCGTGCAGCGCAGGCCAGCCCCGCCTGCCGGCGTCGGCCGCAAGCTCGGCGCGTACCGCCGGGTCGGCCCTGGGCAGGCTGTGCCCTGCGCCAAACAACCCGTCAAACAAGGCCTTGAAGTACAGCATGGTGCCGCCCACCAGCAGCGGCAGGTGGCCGCGCCCCTGGATCTCGCCGATCAGCCGCGTCGCATCGGCCACAAACTCCGCCGCGCTGTAGGCCTTGAGCGGGTCGCGAATGTCGATCAGGTGGTGCGGCACGGCCGCGAGTTCGGCCGCCGTGGGTTTGGCGGTGCCGATGTCCATGCCGCGGTAGACCAGCGCGGAATCGACGCTGATGATTTCCACCGGGTGTGCGCGGCCGATCTCACGCGCAATCGCCAGGGCCGCAGCTGTTTTGCCGGAGGCGGTGGGACCGGCCAGCGCCAGCGGCGCAACTGCGGGTGGCAGCGGCTTCATGGCGCTCTCCTCAACGCGCAGAAGACGGCGAAGAAGACGGTGAAAGAGACGGTGAAAGAGACGGTGAAAGAGACGGCGCCGCCGGCTCGCCATGCCTGCGCACCAGAGTCCAGGCCACCGTGGCGATGACCACGCTCCACAGCCACATGCCGTTGGTCATGGGCAGCACGGTGCCGTCCAGCCGATGACCCAGCCAGCCGCCCATGGCAAACGCCGCCACCATCATCAGGAAACCGTTCATCGCCGAAGCGGCACCGGCCGATTGGGGAAACGGGCCAATGGCACCGCTTTGACCGCAAGGCTGGTGCACGCCATGGCCGAGCATGAAGAGCATGTGCGGCAGCATGATGGCCCAGACGGATTGCACGCCTGCCAGCGCCAGCAGCCCCATCACGGTGCCACCGGTGACGCTGAGCACGGCCGCCATCGCCACCGTCTTGCGCACACCATGGCGCGGCAGCAGATGCCGACAGATGAAGGTGCCCGCAATATAGGCCAGCGACGACACCAGCATGATGAGGCCATACACCGTGCGGCTCAGGCCCAGCACGCCGATGAATACGAAGGAGGAGGAGGCCAGAAAGGTGAAGAGGCCGGCGTAGGAAGCGGCAGACAGCGCTGAAAAAGCCAGAAAGGTCGGATGCCGGAAGAGCTTGACCCAGGTGCCCGTCAGCGTGCGCGGATGCAGCGCATCCAGGCTTTTTTGCGGCACGGTTTCCTCGAAACGCAGGGCGATCAGCACCCATGCGGCACCGCCGAACAGGGCCACTGCCGTCAGCGCGGCGCGCCAGCCATACAGCTCCGACAACAACCCGCCCAACGGCGCACTGAGGCAGGCGATCACACCCAGGCCGGTCAGGCCCTTGGACATCACGCGGGCGCCTTCGACCGGCATGTAGAGGTCCCGCACAATGGCACGCGCGCACATCACCACCGCACCCATCGCGGCACCTTGCACCACGCGCCAAATGATCAACAGGTCCATCGATGGCGCCAAAGTGCTGCCAATGGAGGCCAGGGTGTAGGCCGACAAGCCCCAGAGCAGGATGGGCCGGCGGCCAAAGCGGTCAGACAGCGGACCCCAGAGGAGCTGCGACACGCCAAATGCCAGCAGCAGGGCGCTGAGTGTGAGCTGGGCCTGGGACATCGGCGCGCCGAACCCGGCCGTCAACGCCGGCAAGGCGGGCAGGTAGAGGTCGGTGGTCACGGGCTGGATGCCCAGCAGGGTGGCCAGCATCAGCACGATCAGGGTGGCCGACATGCGGGTGGTATGGGCGTGCTGCGCCGCCGCGGGCGTAGTGGTGGGGGACGAAACCGGGGACGAAACGGGCATCTTTCCGAGGTTAGCAGATTGACACCTGACGGGACGCCCTGCGGCGCGTGTACTGCTCTAAACTTTGCGCATGTCCGAACACGCCGATCCCTCTTTCCCTGTCGCTTCTTCCGCCGTTTCTTCCGCCGCTTCGTCTGCACCCTCATCCGCATTTGCCGCACCGTCAGTGCGTGCCCGCTGCCTCGGCTACGCGGGGCTGTTCCCGTTTGTCGGCAGCGCCGCATCGACCTGGCTGTTGCAGGCCCCGGGGCTCCAGGCATGGGCGGGCCTGGTGCTGCTGGCCTATGGCGCACTGATCGCCACGTTTCTGGGCGGCATCCACTGGGGCCTGGCCATGCGCGGCGCAGCGCCTGTGTCCGCGCGCCTGGTGTGGGGTGTGGTGCCCAGCCTGGTGGCGTGGGCGGCGCTGTTGCTGCCGGTCGGCCTGGCCCTGTGGGTGGTCGCCGGCTTGCTGGTGCTGTGCTATGCCGTGGACCGCGTGCTGTACGCCAGTGCCGGCGTGGCCAGCTGGCTGGGGCTGCGGCTGCAGCTCACGGCGGTGGCGGCGGCCAGTTGTGTGGCAGGCGCCTGGGCACTGTACTGACGAGGCTGCACTGAATCAGCGGCCGCGCATGAACAGCGCGTCCAGTTCACGCACGCTGAGCTGGCGCCAAGTGGGGCGGCCATGGTTGCACTGGTCCGATCGTTCGGTCGCTTCCATCTGCCGCAACAGGGCGTTCATTTCGTCCAGCGTGAGCTTGCGGTTGGCGCGCACAGCGCCGTGGCAGGCCATGGTGCCCAGCAGTTCGTTCTGGGCGCGCTGGATCACGGTGGAGGCGTCGTGCTGTGCCAGCTCGGCCAGCACGCTGCGTGCCAGCTCCACCGCATCGCCTTGCGCCAGGGTCACCGGCACCGCCCGCACGGCAAGTGTCCGGGGTGAAAAGGGGACGATCTCCAGCCCCAAGGTGGCCAGCACCTCGGTGCTGCCCTCGGCCGTGGCGACTTCCTGCGGACTGGCCGCAAAGGTGGCGGGAATCAGCAGCGGCTGGCTGGCGATGCGGGATGTATCGAGCTGCGTTTTCAGGCGCTCGTAGACGATGCGCTCGTGCGCCGCATGCATGTCCACGATCACCAGACCCTGGGCGTTCTCGGCCAGCACGTAGATGCCCTGCAACTGTGCAATGGCCCGGCCCAGCGGCCAGTCGCCCGGGGGCAGGGCAGGGGCCGCCCCCGCGTCGCTGAGGCCGGCGGGAACGGCCGGGCCTGTGTCCACCGTGGACGGCGAAGGCTGCGGCCACATGGCTTCGAAGTCGGAAACCCGTGAATGCGCAGGCGCCGCAAAATTCATCGATGGTTGCGCCCAGCCCTGGCGCGAAAAAACTGCAGGCCCCTCTGCCGCGCTGGACAGGCCGCTGTACGGCATGGCCGGCGGCAGCCCCCCGGTGCCGCTGTCTGTGCCGCTGCCTGCGCCTGACGAGCGCGGCACGGCCAGCGCGTTCTCGGCGGCGTGGCGCACCGCCTGGTGCACTTCACGGCCATCGCGAAAGCGCACCTCGATCTTGGTGGGGTGCACGTTCACATCCACCCGCGTCGGGTCCATCTCGACATAGAGCGCATACACCGGCTGGCGGTGGCCGTGCAGCACGTCCTCGTAGGCGCTGCGTGCGGCGTGCGTCAACACCTTGTCGCGCACGTAGCGGCCGTTGACATAGGCAAACTGCTGGTCGGCGCGCGAGCGCGCAGCGTCCGGAATGCCGGCGCGGCCCCACACCCGCACGGCGGGCAGGCCATCGGCGCGCCGCGCGCTGCTTTCGTAGTTCACCGCGACCGACTGGCTCACAAAATCACTGCCCAGCACATCGGCCAGGCGCTGCTCGTGCGCCTGTACGGCGTCCCCGCTACAGGCACGCCACTGCTCCACCAGCTTGCCTTCGTGCCAGATGGCAAAGCCGACGTCGGGCCGTGCCAGCGCGTGGCGGCGCACGGCCTCGATGCAGTGGGCCAGTTCGGTGGCATCGGTTTTCAAAAATTTGCGCCGCGCCGGCGTGGCGTAGAAGAGCTCGCGCACCTCGACGCTGGTGCCCCGGTTGCGCGCCGCGGGTTTGAGCTCACCGGTGCGGCCGTCGAGTTGCCAGGCGTGTTCGGCGTCGGCGGTGCGGGAGATGAGGCTCATGTCCGCGATAGAGTTGATGGCGGCGAGGGCCTCTCCGCGGAACCCCATGGTGCCGACCGATTCAAGATCCTGCAGCGAGGCGATCTTGCTGGTGGCGTGGCGGCGCAGTGCGACAGGCAACTCCTCGCGCGGAATGCCGGCGCCGTCGTCTTCCACCGAAATCAGGCGCACACCGCCGGCCATCAGGCGCACCGTGAGCTGCTGTGCGCCGGCATCCAGCGCGTTGTCCACCAGCTCGCGCACCACCGAGGCGGGCCGCTCCACTACCTCACCGGCCGCAATCTGGCTGATCAGGTCGTCGGGGAGTTCGCGGATGGGGCGGCGCGCGGCGGGCTGCTGGGAAATCATGTGCGGCTGATTCTAGGCGCAGCCGCGTTCCCGCACGGCCCGCGCAGGCTCTGGCGCCACGGTGGGACCTGTCAGAATCAGGGCCATGGAATTTGCTGCTTTCCTCATTGATTTCATCCTCCACGTCGACAAACACCTGGAGGCCTTCGTCACCAGTTACGGTGCCTGGGTCTATGCCCTGCTGTTCCTCATCATTTTTGTGGAAACTGGTGTGGTCGTCATGCCTTTCCTGCCCGGTGATTCGCTGCTGTTTGTGGTGGGTGCCATGTGCGGCGTCGGCCTGATGAGCTACCCGCTGTCGGTGGGCTTGCTGTTCGCGGCAGCGGTGCTGGGCAACCAGTCCAACTATGCCATCGGCCGCCACTTCGGGCCGCGTGTGTTCCAGTGGGAGGACTCGCGCTTCTTCAACCGCCAGGCCTTCAACCAGGCCCATGCGTTTTATGAACGCTATGGCGGCATCACCATCGTGGCGGCGCGCTTCATGCCCTTCCTGCGCACCTTTGCACCTTTTGTGGCGGGCGTCTCGCAGATGACGCGCAGCAAATTCACGTTTTATGACGTTGCGGGCGGTGCGCTGTGGGTGGGTGGCATCGTCACCGTGGGTTATTTTTTCGGCAACATCCCGTTTGTGAAAACCCATCTGGACAAAATCATCTGGGCCATGATCCTGGTGCCGGGTGCGCTGGTGCTGCTGGGGGCGTGGCGCGCAAAGCGCAAGGCGGGCGCTGCCTGAACGGGGCGCAGTTGCCGTGGGCTTATGATTTTTGCATCGCCACCGCCTGCGTGAGGAACCATGAACGCGCCGCCTTTGTCCGCCGCCGAATTTTCTGCCGCTGAACCCTCCCGCTGGACCGCGCCTGGCTCCAGCCGGGTGCCGTTCTGGGCTTACACCGACGCCCAGATTTACCAGCGCGAGCTGGACCGGATCTTCTATGGCGCGCACTGGTGCTACGTGGGCCTGCTGGCCGAAATTCCCAATACTGGCGATTACAAGCTGAGCCATGTGGCCGAGCGCCAGGTCTTGATGGTGCGCGATCGCATTGCCCCCAAGGACCGCGCCACGGACCACGGCATCCGCGTGGTCGAAAACCGCTGTGCCCACCGCGGCGTGCGTTTCTGCCAGAACCCGCAGGGCAATGCCCGCAGCTTCGTCTGCCCTTACCACCAGTGGACCTACAAGCTCAATGGCGATCTCGCCGGCTTGCCCTTCAAGGATGGCGTGAAGGCGACAGATGAGCACGGTGAATGCATCCACGGCGGCATGCCGGCCAGCTTCGATCTGAAGGACCACGGCCTGACCAAGCTGCGTGTGGCGCTGCTGCACGGTCTGGTGTTCGCGACCTTCAGCGAAGACACCGAGCCGCTGGAAGATTACCTTGGCCCCCAGGTCATGCCATGGCTGGACCGTATCTTCAAAGGCCGCGAGCTCACGCTGCTGGGCTACAACCGCCAGCGCATTCCGGGCAACTGGAAGCTGATGATGGAGAACATCAAGGACCCTTATCACCCGGGCTTGCTGCACACCTGGTTCGTGACCTTCGGGCTTTGGCGGGCCGATCAGAAAAGCCGCATGGTGATGGACGGGCATGGACGCCACGCGGTGATGATCTCGCGCCGCAACGAAGGTGGCGCCAATGCGGCGGTGACCGAAGGGGTGACCTCGTTCAAGGCCAACATGGCGCTGCACGACAACCGGCTGCTCGACGTGGTACCCGAGCCGTGGTGGAAGGTGGACGATCCGTCGAACCCCGGGACGGACATCACGCCCACGGTGACCATGATCACGCTGTTCCCCAGCCTCATCATCCAGCAGCAGGTCAACTCGCTCAGCACGCGCCACATTGTGCCGCGCGGGCCTGGCGAGTTTGATTTCGTCTGGACCCATTTCGGATTTGCCGACGACACGCCCGAGATGACGCAGCGGCGGCTGCGCCAGGCCAACCTGTTCGGTCCGGCCGGTTTCGTCAGCGCCGATGATGGCGAAGTGATTGAGTTGAGCCAGAGCGGATTTGCGCAGGCAGGCGAAGCCGGCGCCACGCTGTGTGAGCTGGGCGGCACCGGCACCGAGATGACGGAGCACATGGTCACCGAGACGCTGATCCGCAGCATGTATGCCTACTGGAAGAAGGTCATGGGCCTATGACGGCGAGCGAGCAGGCACTGCAGCGCCTTCTGCTGCAGCAGGACATGGACCAGCTCAATGCCGATTACGCAGCCGCGCTGGATGAAAACCGCTTTGACGACTGGCCCGGCTTCTTCCTGGAAGATGCCAGCTACAAGGTGCAGGCGCGTGAGAACTTCGACCGCGGCCTGCCGCTGGCGCTGATGGCGCTGGAGAGCCAGGGCATGATGAAGGATCGTGTCTACGGCGTGACGCAGACCATTTACCACGCACCCTACTACATGCGGCATGTGATCAGCCCGGCGCGTGTGTTGTCCGTCGAAGGCGACGTGATCCGCGCCGAGTCGAACTACGCGGTGTTCCGCACCAGGCCGGGTGGCGTGAGCGAGGTTTACAACGTCGGGCGCTATGTGGATGAGATCGTCCGTGCGGACGGCCTGCTGCGGTTCAAAAGCCGCCTCTGCGTTTACGACAGCGAGATGATTCTCAACTCCCTGATCTACCCGATCTGACCCGTCTGACCGATCGGGTCTGGTTTGCGGGCGCATGCCAGCAAGACTGGCGCAGCCCTGCTATGCTGATTTTGCTTACGTCCGGTTACATCGCGCTTGTATCGGCTGGCAAAGCAATCAAATCAACAATCTGGAGACTTTCAATGCGTATCAATCAATGGCTGGCCACCCTGGCCGGCGGTGCCCTGCTGTGCCTGTCCAACATGTCTTTTGCCCAGGTGCCGCAGTACGGACCCAATGTGAACATCGATCAGGCCCGCAAACTGGTGGCGGGTGCGGTGGCCGATGCACGCAAGCAGAACCTGCCCATGGCCATTGCCATCGTCGACAACTCCGGCATGCTGGTCGCCTTCGAGCGCATGGACAACACCCAAACCGCCAGCACCCGGGTGTCGCAGGACAAGGCGGTATCCGCCGCCATGTACCGCCGCCCGACCAAGGCCTTTCAGGATGTGCTGGCTGCCGCCGGTCCGGGCCTGCGGGTGCTGACTCTGCGTGATGCCAATGCTGTCGAAGGCGGCTTGCCGATCGTGGTGGACGGCAAAATCATTGGCGGCATCGGCGTGTCGGGTGGGACGTCCGAGCAGGACGGCGTCGTCGCCAAGGCCGGACTGGACGCCCTGGCCAAATAGGCTGCACGAATACGAGAAGCAAACGACAAAGGGGAACCGAAGTTCCCCTTTCAAGTGACCTGACCCGGCCATGTGGAGGCTATAAGCCTTCCGCCTTGCCGGGTTTTTTCAGGTCTTTATTTTTTGCCGATTTCGTTGCCGATCAATGCGCCAGCTGCGGCGCCACCCACGGTGCCGAGGGTGCCGCCGAAGACAGCGTTACCCACCACACCGCCTGCGACTGCGCCGACGCCGGTGCCGATTTGTGCGCGGGTCGGGTTGGTGCTGCAACCGGTCATGGAAATCAGTGCGGCTGCGGCGACAGAGATCAGAATTTTCGTGTTCATGGTGTATTCCTTTTCGAAGAGTTTCAGGCTCCTGGCTGCTGTTGCTCACGTCGTGAGGCCCTGGCGTTGCCTGTGGCTTCACTGTAGTGGGCCGGCCTGGCGCGAACTGTAGGACAAAACCGTTGCAAACCGTGGGTATGGCGCCGAGCTGTTGTCCGCTTTAAGGATGGTGCTTCCCGCCGCGCAGCTCAGGTGGCGCGGTTGCGTGCCAGGGGTGGATTGCGCGCGAAGTAGCGCGTGATGCCGCGCATCAGCGCATCCGCGAGCTGCACCTGGTAGTCCTCGCTGCGCAGGCGCGCTTCTTCATCGGGGTTGCTGATGAAGGCCGTTTCGACCAGCACGCTGGGGATGTCCGGTGCCTTCAACACCGCAAAGCCGGCTTGTTCCACGCGCGGCTTGTGCAGTTTGCCGACGTTGCCGATCTCGCCCAGCATGGCCGTGCCCAGCTTCAGGCTGTCATTGATCTGGGCGGTGGTGCTCATGTCCAGCAGGGCCTTGGCCACCTGTGCGTCCTTGGCCTTGACGTTCACGCCGCCCACCAGGTCGGCCGAATTTTCCTTGTCCGCCAGCCAGCGTGCGGCGCTGCTGGAGGCGCCTTTTTCGCTCAGTGCAAACACGCTCGCGCCCTGCGGCCGGGCGGTGAAGAACGCATCGGCATGGATGCTGATGAAGAGATCGGCCTGCACCCGCCTGGCTTTTTGCACCCGGATGTGCAGTGGCACGAAAAAGTCGGCATCGCGTGTCAGGTAGGCCCGCATGTTGGGCTGCGTGTTGATGCGGTCACGCAGGCGGTGCGCAATCTGCAGCACCACGTCTTTCTCGCGCGTGCCGCCCGGTCCGACGGCGCCGGGGTCTTCACCGCCATGGCCCGGGTCGAGGGCCACGATGACGAGGCGGTCGGTCTTGCCGTTGGGTGCGGCGGGTGCCGCCTCGGCCGGCGCCCTGGCCACGGCCGGACCAGTGGCCGCCGGTTTGCCGTCGGCCGGCCGGGCCGGGGCTGGGGGCGCGGGCGGCTTGCCGGATTGACGCGCCATCAACTCGCCCAGCGGGTCATTGGGTGCTTCCGCCGCGGCGGGCGCAGAGGGCGCAGCGGAGGGCGGTGGTTTGGTGTCCGACAGCCGCTCTGCAATCAGGGCTTCGAGCGGGTCCACCGCCTGCGCTGGGTAGAGGTCGAACACCAGCCGGTACTGGTAGGCTGCCACCGGCTGCAGCGTGAACACCTGGGGCATCATGGGCCGCTTGAGATCGATCACCAGCCGCACCACGCCGGGCGTGTTCTGGCCGACGCGCATGCCGGAGATGTTCGGGTCATCGGACTTCACCTTGGCCACCAGCTCGCGCAGCGCGGGAATCAAGTCCAGGCCTTCGATGTCCACGGCCAGGCGCGGCGGCTCAGCAATGAAAAACTGCTTGGCCTTGAGTTCGGTGTCCGACTCGATCGTCAACCGCGTGTAGTCCTTCGAAGGCCACACCCGCACGGCCACGATGCTGGCACCGCGCGCAAGGTGCTGCACGCCGAGCAGCAGCACCAGGCTGCCCCTCTTGAGCACGTCGCGGCGGCTGGCCTCGGCGGCCACCAGGAAGCTGTGCGCGGGGCTCGGCTTTTCTTTCATGCGATGAGTTCCGCGCCGGCTGGCGTGTGGGCCGCGAGCGTCACTGCGCGGACATCGTCGTCCTGCACCTCGATCTGCAGCAGCAGGTCAGGCGGCGGCAAATGCTCGCCTGCCTTGTCGGGCCACTCCACCAGCTTCAGGCCGGCGCTGGCAAAGATGTCGCGAAAGCCGGCGTCTTCCCATTCCTTCGGGTCGTTGAAACGGTAGAAGTCAAAGTGCCAGATGTTGAGGCCGGGCTGGCGCGAGGCTGCGTCCAGCGTGTAGGGCTCCACCACGGCATAGGTCGGGCTCTTGATGCGGCCCTGCACGCCCAGGCTGTGCAGCAGGTGGCGCACAAACGTGGTCTTGCCGGCGCCCAGGTCGCCCTGCAGTTCGATGAGGGCGTTGCGCACCGCGGGCTGCCCTGCAAGCGACCGCGCGAAAGCTTCTGTCTGGGCTTCGCTCTGCCAGGCAATGTTTTTTACAATCAGCGGGTGCCGGTCAGCAACTCTTTGAACAGTCATCAATTCGTTTCTCAAATTCAAACTTGGGCGCGCGAGCTTGGATTTTCGCAAATCGGGGTGGCGGGCGTCGATCTGAGGTCGGCAGAGCCTGGATTATCGGCCTGGCTGGCCGCAGGCTTTCATGGTGACATGCATTACATGGCGGCGCACGGGCTCAAACGGGCCCGGCCGGCCGAACTGGTCCCCGGCACGGTGAGCGTCATCACGGCGCGCATGGACTATCTGCCCGCGTCCACCGCGACGGATGCCGGGCAATGGCAGGCCGTGGAGTTCAGCCGCCTTCAGCGGCCCGCAGAAGGCATCGTGTCGATCTATGCGCGTGGGCGGGACTACCACAAGGTCATGCGCCAGCGGCTTCAGAAGCTGGCCACCCGGCTGGCGGAAGCAGTGGGGCCCATGGGGCACCGGGTCTTCACCGATTCCGCGCCCGTGCTGGAGGCCGAGCTGGCCGCGCGTTCCGGGCAAGGCTGGCGCGGCAAGCACACGCTGCTGCTCAACCGGGAAGCCGGCTCGATGTTTTTCCTTGGGGAAATCTATGTCGATGTGGCACTGCCCGCGAGCGAGCCCATCACGCCGCACTGCGGCACCTGCAGCGCCTGTATCGACATCTGCCCCACGCAGGCCATCGTGGCGCCGCACAAGCTGGATGCGCGGCGCTGTATTTCCTACCTCACCATCGAGCACGCGGGGCCGATTCCGCTGGACTTGCGTCCGCTGATCGGCAACCGGATCTATGGCTGCGACGACTGCCAGCTGGTCTGCCCGTGGAACAAGTTTGCCCAGCGCAGCGCCTTGCCTGATTTTGATGAGCGCGCGGGCCTGTCGGGTCAGCAACTGGTGACGCTCTTTGGCTGGAGCGAGGCCGATTTCCTGGCCATGACGGAAGGCAGTGCGATCCGGCGCATCGGCCATGAACGCTGGCTGCGCAATATCGCGGTGGCCATGGGCAATGCGCTGCGGCGTGTGGTGCCCGGTGACGCGAGCGATGGGGCGCTGCGTGTCAGCCTGAAGGCCCGCATCGGGCATCCGTCCGGGCTGGTGCGCGAGCACATCCAGTGGGCCCTGGCGCAGGTGCCCGGGGCCGTGCCCGAGCGTTGAGCCTTCAAGCACTGTGCGGGCGGACAACACAACGACTGTTCAGCGCAGCAGCCCGAGTGCGAAAGGCAGGCTCAACACGCCCAGCATGGTCGACAGCGTGACCAGACCGGCCACATAACCGCCGTTGTAACCCATGCGCGCGGCCAGCACGTAGGCGCTGGACGCCGTGGGCAAGGCCGAGAACGCCAGCAGGATGGTGGTCTGCACCGGCGACAGGCCGAACCCCGTGGCCAGGCCCCACGCAACCAGTGGCAGCACCAAGTGCTTGATGGACAGCACGGCAATGGCCAGCACCTTGGCCTGCGACAAGTGGGAAAACTGCATGCCGGCGCCAGCGGCCAGCAAGCCCAGCGCCAGCGAGGCAGCGCCGATGCGCGTCACGGTCGGCTCCAGCCACACTGGCAGGGTAAAGCCCATCAGGTTGGCCGCCAGGCCACTGGCTGTCGCGAGGATCAGGGGATTGCGCAGCAGCTCACGGAGAAATCCGCGCTGGGCATGCCGGGCCATGGGCCACACCGCGCCCACGTTGAAGAGCGGCACGCACACGCCGATCAGCACTGCGATGAGCTGCAGGCCTTGCGCACCGGCCAGGCGCTCGGCCAGTGCCAGCCCGATGAAGGAGTTGAAGCGAAACGCCACCTGGGCGCTGGCCGCATGTTCGCGCCGGTCTATCCTCGGGCCCAGCCATGGCCACCAGGGCAGGCTGTAGGCCAGGGCAATCCCCGTCACGCCCAGCAGCAGGCCGGCGCTGATGAGCCCGGAGGCCGCGGCGATGTCCAGCGGGCTTTTGACGATGGAGTGAAACAGCAGCACCGGAAACAGCATGAAGTACACCAGGCTCTCCACCTGCTCCCAGACGGTGCGGTTGAGGGCGGTGTAACGGCAGACCAGGTAGCCGCAGACGATGAGCGAGAAATCGGGGAAAAGCAGTTGCGCGTAGTTCACCTTCCGAGAATAACGCCATTCAGGTGCATGGCTCCGGGTTTGCCCTTATGCGTAATCCACAAGCCGCAGGTCTGCTTCTTGCGTTTACCATTTCTGCTGCATTCACAGGAAGGATTTCCCCATGTCACCACGTACCCTGCCACGACGTTATCTGCTCGCACTTGCGGCGTTCCCGGCGCTTGTGCTCGCTACCGCCTCCGGCTCTGCCTTGGCACAGGCCTATCCCAACAAGGTCATCAAGCTCCAGGTGCCGTTTGCACCGGGCGGCACCACCGACATCGTGGGCCGCGTGATTGCCGAGCCTTTGGGCAAGGCGCTGGGCCAGTCCGTGATCGTGGAAAACCGCGCCGGTGGCGGCGGGGTGGTGGGCGCATCGGAAACCGCACGCGCGGTGCCGGATGGTTATTCGCTGGGAGTGGCCACCGTGTCCACCACCGCGGCCAACCCGGCCATCAATCCGAAAATCCCGTACAACCCGCTGACGGATTTCACCCCCATCATCAACATCGCGGCCACGCCCAACATCATTGCCGTGCACCCGAGCTTTCCGGCGCGCAACTACAAGGAGTTTGTGGCCGAGATCAAGAAAAACCCCGGCAAGTATTCGTACTCTTCATCCGGCACGGGCGGCATCGGCCACCTGCAGATGGAGCTGTACAAGAACCTCAGCGGCACCTTCATCACTCACATCCCCTACCGCGGTGCGGGTCCGGCGCTGAACGACACCGTGGCGGGTCAGGTGCTGATCATTTTTGACAACATCCCCTCGGCATTGCCCTTTATCCAGCAAAAGCGCCTGATCCCCATCGTGGTGGCTGCGCCCCAGCGGCTGGCTGTGCTGCCGGATGTGCCCACCTTCAAGGAAGTCGGCCTGGAGCCGGTGAACCGCATGGCTTACTACGGCATCGTCGGGCCCAAGGGTCTGCCGAAGGAGGTGGTGGAAAAAGTCAATGCCGGCGTGAAGAAGGCGCTGGAAGATCCGGCCGTGCGCAAACGCATTGAAGACACCGGCTCATTGGTCATTGGCAATACGCCCGAGCAGTTCACTGCGCAGATCAAGGCCGAGTACGACGTCTACAAGAAAGTGGTCGAGTCCGCCAAGCTGACGCTCGAATAAGAAGCCATCTTCGCGGACAGCCGCCGTCGCACGACAGTGCCCGGCGGTTTTTTCATTTTTGGTATGGTCTGAGCATGCACGCCCACAGCCAGTCCCGCATCGACAGCTTCATCGACGCCCTCTGGCTCGAGGATGGACTGAGCAAGAACACGCTGGCCGCCTACCGGCGCGATCTCTCGCTGTTGGCCGGCTGGCTGGGCGCCCCCGGGCAGGGCGTTCGCTCGCTGGATCAGGTGTCGGAAACCGACCTGAACCTGTACTTCGCGGCCCGCCATGCCGCCACGCGCGCCACCTCGGCCAACCGGCGGCTGACGGTGTTCAAGCGCTACTTTCGCTGGGCGCTGCGCGAGCGGCTGATGACCACCGACCCGACCCTCAAGCTGCAATCGGCGCGGCAGGCACTGCGGGTGCCCAAGACCCTGAGCGAGGCGCAGGTGGAGGCGCTGCTCGCGGCCCCTGACGACGCAACGCCGCTGGGCCAGCGCGATCGCGCCATGCTCGAACTGATGTACGCCAGCGGTCTGCGGGTGAGCGAGCTGGTCGGGCTCAAGACCTTCCAGCTCGGGCTCAACGAAGGCGTGCTGCGCGTCATGGGCAAGGGCAGCAAGGAGCGCCTGGTGCCGTTCGGGCAGGTGGCGCGTGAAAGCATCGTGCGTTATCTCGCCGAAGCGCGGCAGGCGATTCTGGGCGGGCAGCAGACCGACGACCTGTTCGTGACCAGCCACGGCAAGGGCATGAGCCGCGTGATGTTCTGGATGCTGGTCAAAAAATACGCCGGGCTCGCCGACATCCATTCGCCGCTGTCGCCTCACACGCTGCGCCACGCCTTTGCCACGCATCTGCTCAACCACGGCGCCGACCTGCGGGCGGTGCAGATGCTGCTGGGCCACGCCGACATTTCCACCACCACGATCTACACCCATGTGGCCCGCGAGCGCCTCAAGGCCCTGCATGCCCGGCACCATCCGCGGGGCTGAGCGTGGCCCCCACGGTCGTTCACTGCGTATAACTCCCTGCCCCCCGAGGGGGCCGCCCGCCTGTGGCCCGGCAAAGCCGGTTCCACGGCTCATGCTGACTTGAGGAGTTCAGGGGTGTAGCTCAGGAAGGGGTATTTCACCGGCAGGGGCCGCGGGACTGGCTCAGCCAGACCGCAGGCGCCGCCCCCTGGAGGGGGGAAGGCGCTACACGAAGTGAGCGTCCGACGGGGGTGTACATATCACCCGGGAAGGGGTATTCCACCAGCAGGGGCCGCGGGACTGGCTCAGCCAGACCGCAGGCGCCGCCCCCTGGAGGGGGGAAGGCGCTACACGAAGTGAGCGTCCGACGGGGGTGTACATATACCCTCGCCTGAACGGGTACACCGACTGGGCGCCCACCGTGGCCGAGGTGTGGACGTTGCCCGAGGGGTGCGTGGCCAGCAACTGGTGCAGCGAGATCCAGCCCTGCTCGAAGCTCATGGCGCTGCCGGCCAGGTACAGGCGGTAGGCGCGCAGTGTTCGCTCGGCCCGTTCCGCACCGCCATCGGTGGCCAGCACGGCGCGGGCTTCGGCCAGCCTGGCCTCCAGCGCGTCCGAC
Source organism: uncultured Polaromonas sp. (assembly GCA_966112355.1). Taxonomy (GTDB): domain Bacteria; phylum Pseudomonadota; class Gammaproteobacteria; order Burkholderiales; family Burkholderiaceae_C; genus Polaromonas. Next base: position 76,714 of record CBHWCZ010000006.1, on the reverse strand, counting down.
CAGTCCCACAGTGTGCGGGCGTAGTGGGGCCGCAGGTTCTCGGTGTCCACCATTTCCAGGCCGGCGCGGGAGAGGTGCTCCAGCACGGCACTGACGTGCAGCAGCTCGCCGCCGGGGAAGATGTATTTTTCGATGAAATCACCCATGCCGGCACCGAGCTGGTGGTTGTCCAGTCCGCCCGCCGTGATGCCGTGGTTCATCACCAGCCCGCCGGGGGCGAGCAGGCGCATGATCTTCGCAAAGTAGGCTGTCATGTTGGCATTGCCCACATGCTCGAACATGCCGACCGATGAAATCTTGTCAAAAGGATGGTCTTCCGGCATGTGGCGGTAGTCGCGCAGCTCGATGCGCACGCGCCCGCCCAGGCCTTTGTCATCGATCAGGCGCTGCACATGCGCATGCTGGTTTCTGGACAGCGTGATGCCGGTCGCATCCACACCGTAATGCTCGGCGGCCCACATCAGCAGCGCGCCCCAGCCCGCCCCGATGTCGAGGAAGCGCTCGCCCGGCTGCAGCATCAGCTTGCGGCAGATATGGTCCAGCTTGGCTTCCTGGGCCTGGCCCAGCGTCATGGCCGGATCGCGGTAGTAGGCACACGAGTAGACGCGGCGCGAGTCCAGCCACAGGGCGTAGAACGCATCGGAGACGTCGTAGTGGAACTGGATCTGCTCTGCGTCGCGGGTGGGCGTGTGGGCCGACAGCGACCGGGCCTGCCGCAGCAGGCCTGACCACCATCCGGTGTTGCTGTCGACCGGGCTGCCCGGCAGCAGGCGGGTGACCACCCGCATGATGTCGCGCATGGTGCCTTCCAGCTGCAGCTTGCCTTCGACATAGTCTTCCGCCAGCGCCCCGATCTGGCCGGCCCTCAGGCGGGCCAGACCCGACCAGTCGGAAAACGACAGCCTGACCGGTGCGTCCTGTGCGCCGACGCGCTGGCCTTGTGGCAGCTGCAACGCAACGTCTGCCGGCAGGCTGGACAGCCGCGAGGTCAGGTCAGGAAGCAGTTGCCGGAACATGCGCGTACTCCTCGTGCGGACGCCAGCGGCGGCAACACAGGGTGTGCCGGTGTGCTGCGGATTTGCAAAACCGGGAGTCTAAACCTCTCTGCCTTCCCTTGCTGTAACCGGACGCGATCGTTTGACGGGCGTCAATCCGCGCGCTTTCATCCCCCTTCGGGCAGGGCGCAGAACCGCTTTCAGCCCGGCTTTCCCCGGGTCGGGCGGTGAAAAACGGTGTCAGTCGGCCGAAATGCCGGCGCTCTTGATGGTTTTGGCCCAGAACTCGGTTTCACGCTTGACCAGCGCATCGAGCTGCTCGGGCGGCAGGTAGCGCAGCTCAATGCCTGCTGCCGTGGCGCGCGTGCGGGTTTCCGGCTGGTCCAGTGCCTGCCGAAGTGCGGCGGACAGTTTGTTGACGACGTCCGGCGGGGTGCCGGCCGGCGCAAAGACCGCGACCCAGGCCTCCAGCTCGAAGCCCTTGAGACCCGCTTCGGCGGCGGTGGGCACATTGGGCATGCCGGGGTGGCGCGCCTTGCCGGCGACCGCAAACGCATTCAGTTTGCCGTTCTGCACGTGCTGCATCACCGATGGCGGCGTGGTGATGAAGACCTGCACCTGGCCCGAGAGCACGTCCTGGATGGCCGGGCCCGAGCCGCGGTAGGGGATGTGCACCATGCTGGTACGGGTCTGCATCTTGAACATCTCGGTGCCGATGTGCGACAGCGAGCCGTTGCCCTGCGACGCATAGCTCAGCTTGCCGGGGTTCTTCTGCACGTAGGAAATGAACTCGGCCAGGTTGTTGGCGGGCACCGACGGATGCGCCGTGATCACGTTGGTGGCCACCGTCACCAGCGCGACGGGCGTCAGGTCCTTCTGCGCCCAGGGCAGTTTGGGGGTGAGCGACGGATTGCCGACGTGGTAGGCCGAGTAGGACGTGAGCAGGGTGTAGCCATCGGCCGGTGCGCGCGCCACGTAGCCGTAGGCCACGTTGCCGCTGCCGCCGCCCTTGTTGTCAATGACGACCGGCTGGTTCAACACGCGCGACAGGGGGTCGCCGATGAGGCGGGCCGAGGCGTCGACAAAGCCCCCCGGCGGGTTGGGCACGACCAGGGTGATCGGCTTGTTGGGAAAGCCTTGGGCGGCGGCAAGGCCACCGATCAGGCTCAGGCCCAGTGCCAGCACGGTGCTGAACGGGACGCGAGGGAAAGGGGGGCGGCTCATGGTGTCTCCAGTCTTCTTGGGTTCCGCGCTCAGGACTTGTTGTGGGTACATCGGCCTGATGGTGCTGCGGGTGCAATCGATTTCCCTGTGGGCATTTTCGCGGGCATGCGCCTCGTTCGTCTACTGCTGTTAGTACCCATGGGGCGCAGCCCGTCAGGCGTGGTGCCGTTGGGGGACGGGTAAATGGGTATCCCGGCCAGGCTGGAAGCCTGACATTATTCCTGGATCCCTCTACTTTTGGATCCGCAGGCGGATCATCAACCTGAAAGAGATATCTCCTATGAATCCGAACAAAGCACTCTGGGAAAAAGGCGACTTCACGCGAATTGCCGAGAGCATGCGGGAAAGCGGCGAGGCACTGGTCTCGAAACTTGGAATCACAAGGGGGCTCAGGGTTCTGGATCTTGGCTGCGGCGATGGAACCACTGCCCTGCCAGCGGCGAAGCTGGGAGCGCAGGTCCTGGGGGTCGACATCGCCCGCAACCTCGTGGAAGCCGGTAACAGGCGCGCGAAGGAGCAGGGCCTCGCGAATTGCAGCTTCCAGGAGGGCGATGCGTCCGATCTTCATGAATTGAAGGACCAGTCGTTTGACCTGGTCGTGAGCATCTTCGGCGCCATGTTCGCGCCCAGGCCGCTGGATGTGGCCAGGGAGATGGTGCGGGTGACCCGTCCGGGCGGACGGATCGTGATGGGAAACTGGATACCCGGCGATCCGACACTGGTGGCGCAGATTTTGAGGGTGTGCTCAGCCTATATGCCGCCACCGCCCGAAGGCTTTGTCAGTCCGATGTTGTGGGGGATCGAGAGCCACGTGATCGAAAGGTTTTCAGGTGCGGGGGTGCCGGCGGGGAATATCTCTTTCCTGCGTGACACCTTCACCTTCAGCGCGCCGGGCACCGTCGCGGATCGTGTCGATGGTTTCCGTCACTTCTATGGGCCCACCATGAATGCCTTTGAGGCTGCAGAAAAGAACGGCCGGGCCGATGAACTGCAAAAGGAGCTGGAAGCTCTTTTCAACAGCCACAACAAGAGCCCAGACCCCCATGCCACGTCCGTGGATGCCACGTTCCTGCGCGTGACGGTGGCGCTCTGACAGGATTGTTGCTCAGCCCTGCTCGCACAGCAGTGCCAGTTCAGCCGCTTCAAAGCCGGCGCTGCGGCGCGCCTCGAGGTTGAGCGGGCCTTTGACGCGCGGCGCCCCGTATTGCCGGGCCAGTGCCGCATAAGCCGCTATCGGCTCCAGCCCGCGTTGCGCGCACAGCACGCGGTACCAGTGGTTGCCAATGGCCACATGGCCGATCTCGTCGCGCAGGATGATGTCCAGGATCTCCACCGCGCGCAGGGCCTCGGGCGAGCCGACCTTGCGCAGCTTGGCCTGCATCGGCGGCGTGGCGTCCAGCCCGCGAGCCTCCAGTGTGCGCGGCACCAGGGCCATGCGCGCCAGGATGTCATCCTGCGTTTTTTCAGTCATGTCCCACAGCCCGGTGTGGGCGGGGAAGTCGCCGTAGTCATGCCCCAGGGTCTGCAGGTGCGCACGCAGCAGACTGAAATGCACGGCTTCTTCGGCGGCCACCTGCATCCAGTCGAGGTAGTAGGCGCGTGGCATGCCGCCAAAGCGCCAGACGGCGTCCAGTGCAAGATTGATGGCATTGAACTCAATGTGGGTCACGGCATGCAGCAGCGCCGCCAGGCCGTCCCGGGTGAACGGGGACCGCTTGGGCACATCGAGGTGGGAGCGCAGCTCGGGGCGGGGCGGGCAACCGGGTAAAGGCCTGCCGGCTACCGGGATGGGGTCCGCTGATATCCCTGCTGCGGCCGAGCCGGCCCACGCCGCCCGGGTCAGGGCCACCTTTTGCGCAGGGTCTGGCTCCAGCAGTGCCTGCAGGGCAAGCTGGCGAAGCTCTGGCGGTGGGCCGTCAGGCAGGCTGGCCAGTGGGTGGGGCGATAGGCTGTCCATGCCCTTGATTGTCAGGGATGGGCGGCGGCGCCAGTGCCTTCCTTACAATGAGGCCATGCTCCCGCAGCGCCGGTTTGGAGCCGCTGCCTGTTCGACCACGATTTCAACGCAACCACCCATGGCCATCTTTCAACTCGACTCCGTCCAACCAACGATTCACGGCTCTGCCTGGGTGGCTGACAACGCCCAGGTCATCGGCGATGTCACCCTGTCGGAGGACAGCAGTGTCTGGTTTGGCGTGGTCATCCGCGGCGATACCGAAACCATCACCGTCGGCAAGGGCACCAATATCCAGGACAACAGCGTGCTGCATGCAGACCACGGCATGCCGCTGACGATTGGCGAGAACGTCACCGTCGGCCACCAGGTCATGCTGCACGGCTGCACCGTCGGCGACGGCTCACTCATCGGCATTCAGGCCGTGGTGCTCAACGGCGCGAAGATCGGCAAGAACTGCCTGGTCGGTGCCGGTGCGCTGGTCACCGAGGGCAAGGAATTCCCGGATGGGTCCCTGATCATGGGCAGCCCGGCCAAGGCAGTGCGTCAACTGTCCGACGAGCAGATCGAGGGCTTGAAAATGAGCGCAAAGCGCTATGTCGAGAACGCTCGCCGCTACAAGGCCGAGCTCAAGAAGATCGCATGAATAGCATCACCCACATCAGGGCTCACGTCATCTCGTCGCTCAGCGCTGTATTCAATCCAGCAGGAGCTGCGGAACAGGCTTTGCCTGGCCGCAGGCGGAGCGCCCCCTCGGGGGGCAGCGCATTACACGCAGTGAAAAGCGTGGGGGCTACCGTTTTTCTGCAGGGCCGCCCCAAGGAAAAACGCGCCCCCTCGGGGGGCGGCGAAGCACACGCAGTGGCGAGCGTGGGAGCTACCGTTTTTCTGCAGGGCCGCCCCAAGGAAAAACGCGCCCCCTCGGGGGGCAGCGAAGCACACGCAGTGGCGAGCGTGGGGGCTACCGTTTTTCTGCAGGGCCGCCCCCAGGAAAAACGCGCCCCCTCGGGGGGCAGCGAAGCACACGCAGTGGCGAGCGTGGGGGCTTCATATGTCTGAACTTCACAAGTTTCTTTTCGACGGTCTGCCGGTGCGCGGCATGTTGGTGCGTCTCACCGACTCGTGGCAGGAGATCCTCAAACGCCGCCACGCGGCGGGCGGTTACCCGGTGGAGGTGATGCATCTGCTGGGCGAGATGACGGCTGCGGGTGCGCTGATGCAGAGCAACATCAAGTTCAACGGTGCACTCATCCTGCAGATATTCGGCGACGGGCCGGTCAAGCTGGCTGTGGCGGAGGTACAGCCTGACTTGAGCCTGCGCGCCACGGCCACGGTCACCGGTGCGGTGGACCCGGGCAGCTCGCTGAGCCAGCTCGTCAATCTGGACAACAAGGGCCGCTGCGCCATCACGCTCGACCCCAAGGACAAGCTCCCGGGTCAGCAGGCCTACCAGGGCGTGGTGCCACTGTACGGCGATCAGCACGAGAAAATCGAAAACCTGGGCGAGGTGCTGGAACACTACATGCTGCAGAGTGAGCAGCTCGACACCCGGCTGATCCTGGCGGCAGACGGCCAGGTGGCTGCGGGTCTGCTGATCCAGCGTCTGCCGGTCAAGGGCGAGGGCAATCTGGAAGGCCAGGTCGACCGCGATGCCAATGAAGACGAAATCGGCCGCAACGAAGACTACAAACGCATCGCCATGCTGGCCGGCACCCTCAAGCGCGAGGAGTTGCTGACGCTCGACGCCGACACCATCCTGCGCCGCCTGTTCTGGGAAGAGCGCATCACCCGTTACGAGCCCGCCGCACCGACATTTGCCTGCAATTGCTCGCGTGACCGGGTGGGCGGCATGCTGCGCAGCCTGGGTATGGACGAGATCGACGGCATCCTGGCGGAGCGGGGCGATGTGTCGGTGGATTGCGAATTCTGCGGCGCCAACTACACCTTTGATCCGGTGGATGCCGCCCAGCTGTTCACCAGCCAGACCCGGCAACCGCCGCCGCCTTCGACCTTGCAATGAATTCGCCTTGATTCAGGCGGCGCTTCGGCGCTGCCGGATCAGGTCCGTGAGCAGGCGATGTTCGCATTGCGGGTCGCTGCATTTGTCGCAGGGCCACACCCATTGAGCCCGTGGGCTGGCCGGTTTGCCACCAGGCCATGCGCCGCCTGATGCGGGGACTTGCTGGCCCTGCATGAATGCCATGCGCTCGGCCAGTTGCGTCTCGTCCAGGCCGTAAATCACCTGGTAAGGCAGGCCCGCTTGCGACAGCGCCTCGCGAAACCGCATGTGCTCGGCCATGGCCGCTTCTGCTCCCTTCGCCAGACCGATCAGAAGCACCGAGTTGCACAGTGCCAGCTGGGCTGCTTGCGCAGGAATGTCAAGGTGAAGCAGATCGCCGTCAAAGCCCGCTGTCCGGGCGGCCGCCTGGACGCGCGCGAGGGTGGCAGGGTGAGCGGGTGCTGTGTCAGCCAGTCCGATGGTGAAGGGCCGCATCAGCGCCCGTGCAGCCACTCAGGGCGTGATCTGGACGAAGATTTCATTCGGTTTGACCATGCCCAGCTCGCTGCGCGCTTTTTCTTCCACCATTTCCAGTCCCTCCTTGAGGTCGCGGACTTCGGCGGAGAGTTGGGCGTTGGCGGCTTGTGCCTGTGCATTCCGGGTGAGTTGATCGTCCAGCCGGTGCTGCATCTCCCGCACCGTGGGAACGCTGCCCCGGCCGATCCAGAGCTGCGCCTGGACCAGCGCCAGCAGCAGAATCAGGATGGCGGGAACCAGGCGTGGGCCCATGCCTCAAGTCCACGTGCGACGTATCGCTGCCAAGCCCAAGGAATTGGTACTACGCGGCGTTGCCCTTCGATACCTCAGGGCGAACGGAAGCTTGAGCGAACCCGTGATGAGGGCCAAGGTTTTTCCGCCGGGCCGCCCCAAGGAAAAATGCGCCCCATTTTCAATGAAAGGGGCAGCGCGCCGCAGGCCCGCAGTGAAAAGCGTGGGGGTTGACAATTTATTTGAGGTTGTAAAACGCCGCCCGACCCGGGTAGGTCGCGATGTCGCCCAGGTCCTCCTCGATGCGCAGCAGCTGGTTGTACTTGGCCATGCGGTCCGAGCGCGAGAGCGAGCCGGTCTTGATCTGGCCCGCGTTGGTGCCCACCGCAATGTCGGCGATGGTGGAGTCCTCGGTCTCGCCCGAGCGGTGGCTGATCACCGCCGTGTAGCCAGCCCGCTTGGCCATCTCGATGGCGGCAAAGGTCTCGGTCAGCGTGCCGATCTGGTTGATCTTGATCAGGATGGAGTTGGCGATCTTCTTGTCGATGCCTTCCTTGAGAATCTTGGTGTTGGTGACGAACAGGTCGTCGCCGACCAGCTGCACCTTCTGGCCCAGGCGCTCGGTGAGGATTTTCCAGCCATCCCAGTCGCCCTCGGCCATGCCGTCCTCGATGCTGATGATGGGGTACTTGTCGACCCAGGTGGCGAGGATGTTGGTCCACTCCTCGGCCGACAGGCTCAGGCCTTCGCCGGCTAGCACGTATTTGCCGTCCTTGTAGAACTCCGACGCCGCACAGTCCAGGCCCAGCGCGATCTGCTCGCCGGCCACAAAGCCCGCCGCATCGATGGCTTCCAGGATCATCTGGATGGCCGCCTCATGGCTGGGCACGTTGGGGGCAAAGCCGCCTTCGTCGCCCACCGCTACGCTCATGCCCTTGTCGTGCAGGATCTTCTTGAGCGCATGGAACACCTCGGCGCCGTAGCGCACCGCCTCGCGAAAGCTCGGCGCGCCCACCGGAATGATCATCAGCTCCTGCAGGTCGAGGTTGTTGTTGGCGTGCGCACCGCCGTTGACCACGTTCATCATGGGCACCGGCATCTGCATGGCGCCGCTGCCGCCGAAGTAGCGGTACAGCGGCAGGCCGGCTTCTTCGGCTGCGGCGCGGGCCACGGCCATGCTGACGGCCAGCATGGCGTTGGCGCCCAGGCGCGACTTGTTCTCGGTGCCGTCCAGGTCGATCATGGTGCGGTCGAGGAAGGCCTGCTCGCTGGCGTCCAGGCCCAGCACGGCTTCGGAGATCTCGGTGTTGATGTGCTCTACGGCCTTGAGCACGCCCTTGCCGAGGTAGCGGGATTTGTCGCCGTCGCGCAGCTCGATGGCTTCGCGGGAGCCGGTGGAGGCGCCCGAGGGCACGGCCGCACGGCCCATCACGCCGGACTCCAGCAGCACGTCGCATTCAACGGTGGGGTTGCCGCGGCTGTCGAGAATCTCGCGGCCGACGATGTCAACAATTGCGCTCATTTATTTCATCTCTCTATAGTTTCAAATTTACTTTTCACTCCCTCCCCTTGAGGGGAGGATTGGGGAGGCGCGAACACATTCACCCCAAAGGGGAGGGCTTCAGCCCACCCCCTCGACCAGAACCATATTGAAGAACTCGGTGGCACCCGCACGCCTGGCTTTGGCCGCGCGGTACATCTCGCCGACGTAAAAAGATTTCGCGGCGTCGTAGCTGGGGAAACGCAGCATGGCAATGCGCGCTGGCTGCCACTCGCCTTCCAGTGCTTCGAACCGGCCGCCACGCACCAGGTATTCGCCACCGGCAGCGGCCACGGCTGCAGGCGCTTCAGCCATATACTTTTTGTACTGCTCCATGTCGGAGATCTGCATGTCGACAATGATGTAAGCAGCGGTCATGGGTGCTCCAGGAATGGTTCAGTTGAAGTCGGTTTCGAGGAAGCCGTTTTTCTTGGTGACGCGGTCGAGTTCCAGCAGCGTCTCCAGCAAAGCTTTCATGTGTTTGAGCGGCACTGCATTGGGGCCATCGCTCATGGCCTTGGACGGGTCCGGATGCGTTTCCATGAAGAGGCCGGCGACACCCACGGCGATGGCAGCGCGTGCCAGCACCGGCACCATTTCGCGCTGACCACCGGAGCTGGTGCCTTGCCCGCCAGGCAGCTGCACCGAGTGGGTGGCGTCAAACACCACCGGGGCACCGGTTTCCCGCATGATCGCCAGGCTGCGCATGTCCGACACCAGGTTGTTGTAGCCAAAGCTTGCACCGCGTTCGCAGGCCATGAAGTTGTTCTCGTTCAGACCTTTGTCGCGCGCGGCGGCACGGGCCTTGTCGATGACGTTTTTCATGTCGCCGGGTGCAAGGAACTGGCCCTTCTTGATGTTGACCGGCTTGCCCGATTGCGCCACGGCGTGGATGAAGTCGGTCTGGCGGCACAGGAAGGCTGGCGTCTGCAACACATCCACGACCGCAGCCACGGGAGCGATGTCGGCCTCGGAGTGCACGTCGGTCAGGATGGGCAGGCCCAGCTCGCGCTTGACCTTGGCCAGAATCTCCAGGCCCTTGGCCATGCCGGGGCCACGGAAGCTGGTGCCACTGGAGCGGTTGGCCTTGTCGTAACTCGACTTGAAGATGAAGGGAATGCCCAGCGAAGCCGTGATTTCCTTGAGTGCGCCGGCGGTGTCCATCTGCAGCTGCTCGGACTCCACCACGCAGGGGCCGGCAATCAGGAAGAAGGGCTGGTGGAGGCCAATGTCAAATCCGCACAGCTTCATGGTCATGCCACAACCTTGAGCGGCTTGGCAGCGTTCTGATCCTGGCCGGCGGTACGGCGATGCTCGAGCGATGCCGCAATATAGGCATTGAACAGCGGATGGCCGTTCCAGGGGGTGGACTTGAACTCGGGGTGGAACTGCACGCCCATGAACCAGGGGTGCACGTCCTGCGGCAGTTCGACAATTTCGGTGAGCTGCTCGCGCTGGGTCAGGGCAGAAATCACCAGCCCTGACTTGCGCAGCGCATCCAGGTAATTCACATTGGCCTCATAGCGGTGGCGGTGGCGCTCGGTCACCACATCGCCGTAGATCTTGTGCGCCAGCGTGCCCTTGGCGACGTCTGAGCTTTGCGCGCCCAGGCGCATGGTGCCGCCCATGTCGGACTTGGCGTCACGCGTCTTGATGGTGCCGTCGGCGTCTTTCCACTCGGTGATGAGGGCAATGACCGGGTGCGGCGTGTCGGGCGCAAACTCCGTGCTGTTGGCATCCTTGAAGCCGGACACGTGGCGCGCGAATTCGATGGTGGCCACCTGCATGCCCAGGCAGATGCCGAGGTAGGGCAGCTTGTTCTCGCGGGCAAAGCGTGCGGCGCAGATTTTTCCTTCCACACCACGCACGCCAAAACCACCAGGCACCAGGATGCCGTCGTATTTGGCGAGCTGCGCGACGTTGTCGGGCGTGATGGTTTCCGAGTCGATGTACTGGATCACCACCTTGGCATGGTTCTTCATGCCGGCATGGCGCAGCGCCTCGTTGAGCGACTTGTAGCTGTCGCTCAGGTCCACATACTTGCCGACCATGGCGATATTGACTTCGGTACGCGGGTGCTCGGTTTCGTACACCAGGTCGTCCCAGCGCTTGAGGTTGGCGGGCGGCGTGTTCAGGCGCAGCTTGTCGCAGATCAGGCCATCGAGGCCCTGCTCATGCAGCATGCGGGGCACCTTGTAGATGGTGTCCACGTCCCACATGGAAATCACGCCCCATTCGGGCACGTTGGAAAAGAGCGAAATCTTTTCGCGTTCCTCGTTGGGAATACGGCGATCGGCGCGGCAGAGCAGCACATCGGCCTGGATACCGATCTCGCGCAGCTTCTGGGCCGTATGTTGTGTGGGCTTGGTCTTCAGTTCGCCCGCTGCAGCGATCCAGGGCACATAGCTCAGGTGCACAAAGGCGGTGTTGTTGGCGCCCATGCGCAGGCTCATCTGGCGCACGGCTTCCAGGAAGGGCAGGGACTCGATGTCACCCACCGTGCCGCCAATTTCGACAATCGCCACATCGACCGCATCTGGCGTGTCGAAGCGGGCGCCGCGCTTGATGAAGTCCTGGATTTCGTTGGTGACGTGCGGGATCACCTGCACAGTCTTGCCCAGGTAGTCCCCGCGGCGCTCTTTTTCGAGCACGCTTTTGTAGATCTGGCCGGTGGTGAAGTTGTTGGGCTTGCGCATGCGCGTTTCGATGAAACGCTCGTAGTGACCCAGGTCCAGGTCGGTCTCGGCGCCGTCGTCGGTCACGAAGACTTCGCCGTGCTGAAAGGGCGACATCGTGCCGGGGTCCACGTTGATGTACGGGTCCAGCTTGATCAAAGTGACTTTGAGGCCTCGCGATTCGAGGATCGCGGCTAAGGAGGCTGAGGCGATTCCCTTGCCCAGGGAAGACACCACACCGCCGGTGACGAAGACAAATTTGGTCATGCTAGGCCCGAACCGCAGGTTCGCAGAGGTGGTAAACGGAAATTATACGGGTGCCCGACTTCCCGTGACCGATTCTTCTGATGTGCCGGCAATTTGCAGCGCAGCAGCAGGCCTGAGGCGGCCTGTGTCCGGACCCCCGGAAATGCTACATTGCCACCCATGACGAACCAAGCGAATGGGGCTGAGGCCGACGCAGACGCTGTGCTGGATCTGGCGGGCAAGCACCTCGTGCTGGGCCTGTCCGGCGGCATTGCCTGCTACAAATCGGCCGAATTGTGCCGCGCCCTGATCAAGGCCGGGGCCACTGTGCAGGTGGTCATGACCGAGGCCGCCGCACAGTTCATCACCCCGGTGACCCTGCAGGCCCTCAGTGGCCGGCCGGTCTACACCAGCCAGTGGGATGCGCGGGAGCCCAACAACATGGCGCACATCAACCTGTCGCGCGAAGCCGATGCCATCGTGATTGCGCCACTGAGCGCGGACTTCATGGCCAAGCTGCTGCACGGCCGTGCCGATGACCTGCTCAGCCTGATGTGCCTGGCCCGGCCGATCGCTACCGTGCCCCTGCTGGTCGCGCCCGCCATGAACCGCGAGATGTATGCGCATCCGGCCACGCAGCGCAATTTTGTGCAGCTTCAGTCGGACGGCGCCACCGTGCTGGGCGTGGGCACAGGTTTCCAGGCCTGCGGCGAGACCGGGGATGGCCGGATGCTGGAGCCTGATCAACTGCTCGAGGACATTGTTGCGTTCTTCACGCCCAAGGTGCTGGCGGGCCAGCGCGTGCTGGTCACGGCGGGCCCGACCTATGAGGCGATCGATCCGGTGCGCGGGATCACCAACCTGTCGAGCGGGAAGATGGGTTTTGCCATCGCGCGGGCGGCGCGCGAGGCGGGTGCGGACGTCACGCTGGTGGCGGGACCGGTGGCCTTGCCGACACCGCGCGGCGTGGCGCGGGTGGACGTCCGTTCGGCGCAGCAGATGCACGAGGCGGTGATGGCACGGGCGCAGGACGCCAGCATTTTCATTGCGACTGCCGCCGTGGCGGACTGGCGTGTGGCCACGCCATCCGGGCGCAAGATCAAGAAGGACGGCAGTGGCGAGACGCCCGAACTGTGCTTTGTGGAGAACCCCGACATCCTGGCCGCGGTGGCAGCCGGCGCCGCGCAGGCCGGTGGCCAGGGCAAACCGTACTGTGTCGGGTTTGCTGCCGAAAGCCATGACCTCGCTGAAAACGCCGAGGCCAAGCGCCTGCGCAAAAGGGTTCCCTTGCTCGTCGGCAACATTGGTCCCGACACCTTCGGGCAGGACCACAACGCGCTGCTGCTGGTCGATGACCGCGGACACACGGAATTGCCGCGGGCACCCAAATTGCAGTTGGCGCGCCGCCTGGTTCAGGAGATTGCCTGGCGCGTCGAGGGCATCAAGGCCCAGCCGTGAATCACCCGTCCGACACGCCGCCGGATGGTGACTTCGCACGCTATGTGGAGCGCCTGACCAGCCACCCACCGGCATCCCGCCCCCCGGGGGACGCCCAGACACCGCCGCCGGGTGCTGCGAACACTTCGTTCGCCGCCAGTTCCGGTATCCCGTCGGTGAGTTCGACTGCAAACCCGGCGTCTGTCATGTCGCTGAGTACTCACCTGCGATGGGCTGTCGTTCTGTGGATTGCGTCGCGGGCTCTGCGCTGGTGGTGGCCGGGCATGGGCTCCGTGTTTGTTCCCTTGCTGGTGGCCTATGCGGCCTGGGTGATTTTCAAAGTCAGCCGCCAGTCGCCCGTGGGGCTCGCCGTGCGTGTTCGCATTGCCACAGATACTGCCGTGAAAGAGATCGCCCGCAAGGTGGCAGAGAAAAATCAAATGACCAGCAATCGAAAAAAACAGCCATGAAAATTGACGTCAGAATTCTGGATGCGCGCATGCAGGGCAACCTGCCGGCCTATGCCACGCCAGGCAGTGCCGGACTGGATCTGCGCGCCTGCCTCGACGCGCCGCTCACGCTGGCCGCCAACGCCTGGCAACTGGTGCCGACGGGCATTGCCATCTATCTGCATGATCCGGGCTATGCCGCCCTGATCCTGCCGCGTTCAGGTCTGGGGCACAAGCACGGTATCGTGCTGGGCAATCTGGTGGGCCTGATTGACAGCGACTACCAGGGCCAGCTCATGGTCAGTGCGTGGAACCGCAGCGACGTGCCCTTCACCATCGAGCCCATGGAGCGTATCGCGCAGCTGATGATCGTGCCGGTGGTGCAGGCGCAATTCAATGTGGTGAGCGATTTTGCCGCCACCCAGCGGGGCGAGGGCGGTTACGGATCGACGGGCAAGGCCTGAGCGTTCAGGTGCGGCTGCGATGTCCGGCGCACTCAATGTACAGGTGCAGTGCGTCAGGCTTTTCCTACGGTCGGTGGCGCGGGCTTCTCACCCGGATGCAGCGTACAGGCTCGCCCGCTGATGCTGTCTTCGGGACTGTAATGAGGGCTTGAGAGACGCGATGCAGTCGATGGCTTGCAGCAGTTCCGCTGCCTGCCAGCGACCACGCCGGATCTCATGAGTTCATTCACAGGAGATCCTCATGCGCAACATTTCACGTTTTGTCCCCGCTGTTTCATCGGTCCTTTTGCTGGCGCTGACGGCCGCCTGTGCCCCCATGAACGGGCCCCCCACGGATTCGTCGTATCCGGCACCGTATCCTTCGCAGTCCCAGCAATACCCTTCGTCCTATCCATCGCAGTACCCAGCGGCCACTTATCCAGCCCAGAACCAGCAGGGTAACTACGCCGAATACGGCCGTGTCAGCAATGTGGAAGTCATGCGCACGCAGCAACCGGCACAGGGTACTGGCGTGGGCGCAGTGATCGGCGGTGTCGCTGGCGCTGCCATCGGCAGCCAGATCGGTGGCGGCAACGGCAAGAATGTCGCGACGGTAGCGGGTGCCATCGGTGGCGCCTTTGCAGGCAATGCGATCGAGAAAAGCCGCAACACCACCGTGCAGGAAAGCTTCCGCGTGTCCATCCGCATGGACAACGGCACCATGCGCTCCTACGACGTTCCGGCGATGGGCGAACTGCGCATCGGCGACCGCGTGCGGGTTGAAAACGGCCAGCTCTATCGCGTGATGTAATTTGATGCCCACGGCGTGGTGCCACCAGGCATCACCCCACGCGGCTCACCACAGGTTGGCGGATCAGGATGGCGCTGCTCAGTGCAGCGTGTCCTGGTCCGTTTTGCCTGGCGTGAGGGGTTCGAGCTTGAAAAAGCCCGTGCCCAGCGTGCCCTGGCCTATTTCATCGGCCGTGGCTTCCCGCACCGATTCCACCTTTGCCGTGAGCCGGATCGCGATGCCGGCCAGCGGATGGTTGCCGTCCAGCACCACGTGGTCCGGGTAGATGTCGGTCACGGTGTAGATATGCTCGGGTGGTATCTGCGCGCTGGCTCCGGCTGGCAGCGCCGCGCCGTCAAAGGTCATGCCCTCTTCCAGTTCCGCTGGAAACAGCGTCCGCGCTTCCAGAAACACCCGGTTTTCGTCATAGTCGCCAAAGGCGTTTTCGGGTTCCAGGTGCAACTCGATCCGGTCGCCCGCCTCGTGGCCCTGCAGCGATTCCTCGATTTTGGCCAGCAGGTCATCACCACCCAGCAGAAACTCGATCGGCTCGTCCAGTTCGTCGAGCACGTCGCCCAGGGTGTCTTTCAGCGTCCATGTCAGGGCAACAACGCATTGCGGTGTGATTTTCATCCGACAATTGTCCCATGGATGTCCACCAACCCCTTCCGCTGCTCGCTGGCCTCAGCCCCGCGCAATTCATGCGCCGCCATTGGCAAAAAAAGCCTTTGCTGGTGCGTCAGGCCATGCCGGGCTTTCAGCCTCTGCTCAGCCGTGCAGCCCTCTTCAAGCTGGCCTCACGGGAGGGCGTCGAGTCGCGGCTGATCGTTCACGAGGCGCGCAAATGGCGCATGGCCCAAGGCCCGCTGCCGGCAAAATCACTGCCGCCGCTGAGCCAGAAGGCCTGGACCCTGCTGGTGCAGGGCGTGGATCTGCACCATGCCGGCGCCCACGCCTTGCTGCAGAACTTCCGCTTTGTGCCGGATGCCAGGCTCGACGACCTGATGATTTCCTTCGCCACGCCCGGCGGCGGGGTGGGGCCGCATTTCGACAGCTACGACGTCTTTCTGCTGCAGGCCAGCGGGCGCAGGCGCTGGCAAATCGGGCGCCAGAAAGACCTGAGCCTGCAATCGGGTGTGCCGCTGAAAATCCTGAAACATTTTGAACCGGAAGAAGAGTTCGTTCTCGAAGCGGGTGACATGCTCTACCTGCCGCCCCGCTATGCCCACGACGGCGTGGCGGTGGCCAGCGATGGCAGCGGTCAGGGTACCGATTGCATGACTTATTCGATCGGCTTTCGGGCGCCGGCCCGGCGCGAACTGGCGGCAGAATTGCTGCACCGGCTGGCCGAGTTCAGTGAAGACAGCGCAGAAGCGGCGCCGGCGCCTGCCTCCGGATCACCCGCCAGCGCGGTGCTTTACAAGGACAAGGCCCAGGCGGCGACGGCCACACCGGCTGCGCTGCCCGCCAGCCTCGCCGAGTTTGCCGGTCAGGCTGTGCTGGAGGCACTGAAGGACCCGCTGGCCCTGGGTTGCGCGCTCGGCGAATACCTGACGGAACCCAAGTCTTCGGTGTGGTTTGACGAGCCCCAATCGCTGTGGGACGCCGGGGCGGCTCAAGCGGGCCAGGGCCGTGTTGACCTCGACGCACGCACACGCATGATGTATGACGCGGCCCATGTCTTCATCAACGGCGAGAGCTACCGCGCCAGGGGTGCCGACGCGGCGCTGATGCGGCGGCTGGCGGACGAGCGTGGCCTCGATGCGGCCCGGTTGCGGCGGGCCAGCCCGGCAGCCCTGGATTTGCTGGGGGAGTGGCATGATGCTGGGTGGCTGCATCAGTCTGCCTGACGCTGGATGTCCGTGCCGGGCGAAGAATACGGAGGCGTTCATGGAGTTGCATGATCATTCACAAATTGAACCCCCGGGGCCACTTCAGGCGCTGCCCGAAGGGCGCTTTTCAGGGCGGCAGGCGTTCACCGACCTGATCCGTCACGCGCTGGCGGTGGCTGCTGCGCAGGGGTGGCGCGAAATCATTCTGTCTGACCCTGGCTTTGAGGACTGGCCCCTGGGTGAGCGGGTGGTGGCTCAGGCATTGGGTGACTGGGCGCAGACGGGCCGCAAACTCACCATGCTGGCGCAGAACTATGACGAACTCACCCGGCGGCACGCCCGCTTCGTGACCTGGCGCCGGACCTGGGCGCACATTGTGGAGTGCCGTGGGCTGTCGTCGGTGGCGGCAGATGACATACCCAGTGCACTGTGGGGGCCGGGGTGGGTGCTGGAGCGGCTGGACCGCGACCGCTGCATCGGCATGTCGGGCAGTGAGCCGGCGCGGCGTGTGGCCTTGAGGGAGCGGCTGAGCGAGCGCCTGCTGAAAAGTGCGCCCGCCTTTCCGGCGACGACCCTGGGCCTCTAGCCTGGTGCTGACCTCGATGCTTTTGCGTTGAGCCATGTGCGTAGGCCGATGCCGCGAGTCCGTGTCAGGGTGCATGGAATGGCGCCCCAACCTAGGGTTTTCGGGGTTGCGCTATTCAGCATATAATCCGTGGCTGGGTAGAAAGAGCTCGAGTCCTTTCCCCGGTCAAAGCATGACCTGAATATCCATTCGGTTTTTTTGACAATTTCCGGAAATTGTTTTCTTCAATATCATCAAGGATCTTAAAAATGAACAAGTCCCTCGTTTTGGCAGCCATCGTTGCTGCAGTTGCTCTGGCTGCTTGCGGCAAGAAAGAAGAAGCTCCAGCGCCTGCACCAGCTCCTGCTGCTGCACCAGCACCAGCCGCTCCAGCACCTGCTGCTGACGCTTCCGCTGCTGCCGGTTCCGCTTCGTCCGCAGCTGGCTCCGCCGCTGCCGCCGGCGCTGCTGCTACCGCAGCAACCGACGCTGCCAAAACCGCCACCGACGCTGCCAAGGCTGCTACGGACGGCGCGAAGAAGTAATTCTTCGAGACTCCTGAAAGCCGCCGCAAGGCGGCTTTTTTTTGCCCGTCATTTTTCATCCTTCTGCGCGTCAGGTCCGGCGGTACGGGCCTGTCGCGCGTGACATGGCGCTCATGCGCGACCCTGGAAGCCGCACTGTCAGGTTTGCAGCCAGCCGGTGCCACTTTCGGCGCTGGCGACAACGATATCGCTGGCGCGGCATGACAAGGCCTCGGCCATCAGTGTCTGAACCAGCAGGGGGCGATTGTTCTGTGCGCTCAGATGCGCCGCGACCAGATGCTTCAGCCCGCTGTGCATCACGGCACGTGCGATGTCTGCGGCTGCAGGATTGGACAGGTGTCCGTGGGGCCCTGCGACCCGCTGCTTCAGGAAGGCCGGATAGCCTGACCGTGCCAGCATGTCCTCGTCATGGTTGCACTCCAGCAGCAAGCTGTCGCAGGCTGCCAGGTGCGACAGCACATGCGCCGTGGCGTGGCCCAGATCGGTGAGGATGCCCAGCTTGCTGGCGCCATCGGTACAGCTCAGCTGCAGCGGCTCGCGTGCATCATGCGGGACGGTGAACGGCATGATCTGAAGGTCGCCGAGGTCGATGGATTCACCGTCGCGGGCGACATGCAGCAGGCCGTCGAAGTCCGGTGACCCGGTGGCCACGTGGGTGCCGTGGCTCATCCAGACGGGAACACGGTAGCCCAGCGACAGGCTGCGCGCGCAGCCGATGTGGTCGCCATGCTCGTGGGTGATGAAGATCGCATCGATGTCCTGAGGGACCAGGCCAGCGGTGGCCAGGCGCTGCGTCAGCTGCTTCAGGCCGAGCCCGCAATCCACCAGAAGCCGGAACGGCCGCAGGCCTGCCGCCTCGACCACCGTGGCGTTGCCGGAGCTGCCACTGCCCAGGCTCTTGAACCTCAACACGGGAGCATCAACACAAGCGCCTCAATGCGAGAAGGTCATCCGGGCCGGCCCATCGGTCCCCATGCATTGCCGGCCTACCTCAGGTCGTCGGCGATCACCTGGACGATGCGCTGTGCATTGGCCGAGTTCTCTGGCGCCCCCTGGGCATTGAGCACCGAGACGACGGTTTTTTCGCCCTCGCTCTTGACCGTGATGCGGTATTTGAGCGGCAGCACCGCTGGCGGTGAGCCGCTGAACAGCTTGCTGAAGAAGCCGGGCTCGGTCTTGTTGGTGACCGGCTCGACATAACGCACGAAATACGTGCCCTGGCTGCGGTCCCGGTCTTCCACGGTGAAGCCGGTACGGTCCAGTGCCAGGCCGACACGGCGCCATGAACGGTCAAAGCCTTCGTCAATCTGCACCACCGGCACATTGTTGACGTTGGCCACGCGTGACGACTTCTGGGTGGTGCCGCCCGCCACGAGCGCCTTCGACTGTTCCTGTGTCACGCCCAGCTTGACCATCATGCGGCGCAGGAACTCGGCTTCGAGCTCAGGGTCTGAAGGGCGTGGCTGCCAGAGGGTGCTGTCGCCGGATGCCACGCCGTTCTTCGCGCCGGTCACAATCTCGACCATGCCGCGGTGGCTGACGTAAATCTCCGTGCCGCCATCGGTGCGGCGTTCAAACCGGGTACGGAACTTGTCGCGCTCACCGGTCGAGTAGAGGCTGTCAAACACTTTGCCCAGCGCGTTGCGGATGAAATCCTGCGGCAGCTTGGCGCGGTTCTCGGCGTAGTCGGTTTCCATGATGCCCAGGTTCTCCTGGTCCTGAGACAGCAGGAAGCCGCTCTCCAGCCAGAAGTCGCGCACCGGACTCCACAGCTTGTCGGCTGGCCGGTTGACGACCAGCCAGCGCTGGCTGCCTGCGCGTTCAATGCGTACATCGCCCACTGTGATCGCTGCCGTCGGTAGCGCCGGGGCGGACTGACCCACCTGATAGGCGCTGGCCGTGACCGCGCTGCCAGGCACCACATAGCGTGTCTCGCGGCTCAGCTGGGTGAGATCCGGTGGCACATCCAGTGACGGGCCTTTGGTGCCGCTCGACTTGTAGTCCACGCGATCACCGTCCATCACTTCCTTGATCGAGGAGCAACCTGCCAGCAGGCACATGGCCAGCACAGCCGAGGTGGTGGCAAGCTGCCGGGCGTTGGAAAATGCAGCACGTTGGGGCAATGTCTTCACTTGGTTTCCCTTAAAAATCAGATCAGTTCGCAGGCGCGCAGTGCACCTTCGACAGCGGCTTCGTTGGAAGCCTCGAGTGGGGTCATGGGCAGGCGCAAGGTGCCACCGCACAAACCCATGCGGGCCATGGCCCACTTCACGGGAATCGGGTTGGCTTCGATGAAGAGGTTGCGGTGCAGTGGCAGGAGCTTCAGCTGCAGCTCCATGGCGCGCCGCACATCACCAGCCACGGCCGCGACGCACAACTCGTGCATCAGGCGCGGAGCCACATTGGCCGTCACGCTCACATTGCCTTGTCCGCCGCAGAGCATCAGCGCAACAGCGGTCGGGTCGTCGCCGGAATACACCGCAAAACCCTTGGGCACTTCCTTGATGAGCCACTGGGCGCGCTCGATGTTGCCGGTGGCTTCCTTGATGCCGACGATGCCGGGCACCTGCGCCAGGCGCAGCACGGTGGCGTGCGCCATGTCGGCCACGGTACGGCCGGGCACGTTGTAGAGCACGGTGGGCAGGTCGCCCACGGCCTCGGCAATCGCCTTGAAGTGGCGGTACTGGCCTTCCTGCGTGGGCTTGTTGTAGTAGGGCACGACCTGCAACTGGCAATCTGCGCCGACCTGCTTTGCGAACTTGGCCAGCTCGATCGCCTCGGCGGTGGAGTTGGCGCCGCAGCCGGCCATGATGGGCACGCGCCTGGCACCATGCGTCTTGGCCTGCTCCACCGACACGCGGATGATTTCGCAGTGCTCTTCGACATTGACGGTGGGTGACTCACCGGTGGTGCCCACCACGCCGATGCAGTCGGTGCCTTCGGCGATGTGCCAGTCCACCAGTTTGCGAAGTGCGGGGTAATCGACGCTGCCGTCTTCGTGCAAGGGCGTTGCCAGTGCAACGATGCTGCCGGTAATGGGTTTCATGCTGTGCTTGTAAACGTTCGTGGCCGGATGCCGTGGCTGGTGTTCCTGGATGGACTGCAGACCGGCACCTCAGAGCGGCACTTTCAGAGCCAATCCTGCATTCTACCCAGACCCTAGCGCAGCTGATAGCGAACCGGGCCCGGGGAAGGGGCACTGCCGGGTGAGGGCAAACCCGCAGTTGCTGCCGCCTCCCGCACGGCAGCAATGCGCTGCACAAAGCGCTGCGCCGGGGGCAGGCCGTCGCCGCCGGGGCATTCCTCGAAGCCGTCCTCGAAAGCCACCACGCGCAAACCCTGGCAGATGGCCAGCAGTTCCCCGCTGCGCAGCAGAAAATCGGGCCGAGAGGGCTTGCCCACGGTCTCGTTACCCTGGGTAAAAGTTTCGTAAATCAGTACGCCGCCCGGTGCCAGGCTGGCCAGCAACACGTCCACCAGCGGCCGCCACAGGTAGTGGGTGACCACCACGGCGTCGAACTGCCGGCCCGCAAAAGGCCAGGGCCCGTTCTCGATGTCTGCCACCACCCATTCACCGTCCGGGATCGCGCCCGCGACAGCCTGCATGGATTCCCGGGACCTGTCGACGCCGACGGCCGGGTGATGCAGGCCGTGGAACCAGCGGGCGTGCCGGCCATGGCCGCAGGCGACGTCCAGCACCGTACCGCCAGGACGCACCAGATGGGACCAGCGCTGCACCCAGAGAGAAGGCGCTTCGGTGCCGTGCGGGGCGCTGGGGATGGTCTGAGGTTGCATCATCTGGGCCGTGCCTCGGTTTGAAGGGCTGCGAGGGCCAGCGCCTCGACTTTCGCCGGCGCGATCAGCTTGAGCCATCGGCCCAGCTTGCCCTGCGCCGTTATGACCACCTCGCGTTCGCGCCGTGCCATGCCCTTGAGGATGAGTCGGGCGCAGTTCTCGACAGACATGGCGTTATCTTCCTTCAGGCCGCTGGTGCCTGCGGCGACGCCGGCGGCATTGAAGCCGCGGTAGCGGATCTGTGTGGCCACCACCCCGGGATAGGCGATGGTGACGCTCACGCCGGCGCCCTTGAGCTCGGCGCGCAAGGCCTCGAAGAAGCCGGTCATGGCGAACTTGGTGGCGCTGTAGGCGGTGCGGCCCGGCACGCCCACCAGGCCTGCCAGGCTGGACACGGCGACCAGGCTGCCCCGGCTTTGCTTCAGGTGCGGCAGGGCGGCATGGGTGCACCACACACTGCCCCAGAGGTTGGTGCGCATCAGGTCCTCGTACCAGTGCAGGTCGCTGGCCTGGACGTCTTCGAACAGGGCCTGGGCCGACAGGCCGGCGTTGTTGATGAGCGCGTCCAGTCGGCCGAAGCGTGCCACGGTGTGCGTCACCAGTTGCCGGCAATCGGACTCCCGGGAGACATCGGTGATGACGGTCAGCGTCTGCGCGCCGTGGGCCGCACACTGGGCCGCCACATCAGCGAGTTTTTCGGCATTGCGCGCGGCCAGCACCACGGCCACTTGCGCGCCCTGAGTCCGGGCCAGCTGGCGCGCCATTTCGGCGCCGATGCCGTCGGACGCTCCGGTGATGAGGATGACTTTCATGGCCACAGAATATCAGCGTGACCGCGTCCGCGGTGGCTGCGCCTGCCGCCCCAGGACAGGCGTCCTAAAAACAGGCCCACACCTGGTTGGCCAGGGTGAACAGGAATTCCGGCCGGGTGTACAGCGCGAACACCCCTGCGCAGGCCAGCACCGCCAGCGTCCACAGCCCGATTTTCTGGCCCGCCTTGAGGTTCACTTCAGGCTCCCACCGCACCTTTGAAGGGGGCCAGGCGCGCAATCGGTTCCTCGCGCACCGGAAGGTTCACCAGGGCGGCAAACAGGCCCAGTGCGATCGCGATGTACCAGACGATGTCGTAGCTGCCGGTGCGGTCGTACAGATAGCCGCCCAGCCACACACCCATGAAGGAGCCCACCTGATGGCCGAAGAAGATGAAGCCGCCCAGCATCGACAGGTGCTGGATGCCGAAAATCTGCGCCACCACCGCGTTGGTGGGCGGGATGGTCGACAGCCAGAGCAGCCCCATCAGGCTGGCGAAAATGTACACGCTGGCCGGGCTCAGCGGCGCGGCCAGGAACACGGCAATCACCACCGCCCGCGAGAAATAAATGGTCGCCAGGATTTTTCGCTTGGCCATGCGCTGGCCCAGCGTGCCGGCGATGTAGGTACCGAACACATTGAAGAGGCCAATCAGCGCCAGCGCATAGCTGGCGACCTGGGGCGACAGGCCTTTGTCCCGGAGGTAGCTGGGCATGTGCACGCCGATGAACACCACCTGGAAACCGCAGACGAAATAGCCGGCCATGAGGAGCTGGAAACTGGGGTACTTGAAGGCTTCCTTGAGCGCCTGGAGAATGGTCTGCTCGCGCCTGGCGGGCTGCCCGGCCGCAAAGCCGGTTTCCCGCAGCCCGAAGGCCAGCGGCATGATCAGCAGCACGGCACCGGCCAGGGCGATCAGGGCTTCCTTCCAGCCCAGGCTGCTGATGAGAAAGCCTTCGGTGGGCACCATCAGGAACTGGCCGAACGAGCCCGCGGCTGCCGCGACGCCCATGGCCCAGGAACGCTTGTCGGCCGGGATGTTGCGGCCGATCACACCGTAGATCACGGCATAGGTGGTGCCGGCCTGGGCCGCGCCGATCAGCACGCCCGCGGTGAGCGTGAACAGCCCGCCGGTGGTGGATTGCGCCATGCCCAGCAGGCCCAGCGCGTACAGAAGCGCCCCGCCCACGATGACCCGGAAGGCGCCGAAGCGGTCGGCGGCCATGCCCGCAAAAATGCCGAATACACCCCATGAGAGGTTTTGTACGGCCAGCGCAAAGGCGAAGGTTTCGCGCGTCCAGCCCCGGGCCTGGGTGATGGGCTGCAGCCACAGGCCAAAGCCGTGGCGAATGCCCATGGACAGGGTGACGATGGCGGCGCCGCAGATGAGCACCTGGGCCATGGAAAGGTTTGGGCGGGAAGACGGCATCCAGCGAATGTACCCAAAGCAGCATCGCCTGGCTCTTGAAAAGTTTTTGCGCGATTGATGCACCATGAGCATTTGTCAGCCTCCAGGCAGCCGGTACTGGGTATTTATCCAGTCTTAGAATCGCAACGGTCTACAATCATGTCTTCCATGGCTGACAAAACCCCCAACGTCCCGAACGAATACTCCGAAGGCTCCATCCGCGTCCTCAAAGGGCTGGAGCCGGTCAAACAGCGTCCGGGCATGTACACCCGGACCGACAACCCGCTGCACATCATCCAGGAAGTGCTGGACAACTCCGCCGACGAGGCCTTGGCCGGGCACGGCAGGAAAATCAAGGTCACATTGCACACCGACGGCTCGGTGAGCGTCGAGGACGATGGCCGCGGCATTCCGTTTGGTCTGCATCCGGAAGAAAAGGCGCCGGTGGTGGAGCTGGTGTTCACCCGTCTGCACGCTGGCGGCAAGTTCGACAAGGGCAAGGGCGGCGCCTACAGTTTCTCCGGTGGTTTGCACGGTGTCGGTGTGAGCGTCACGAATGCCTTGTCCAAGCGCCTGGAAGTCACTTCCTACCGCGAAGGCAGTGTGGCCAGCCTGGTCTTCTCGGGTGGCGATGTCATCGAGAAGCTGCAGATACGCAAAGCCGGCGAGGGCGACCGCAAAACCGGCACCACGGTGCGTGCCTGGCCGGACGCGAAGTATTTCGAGTCGTCGGTGCTGCCCATGGCCGAGCTCATGCACCTGCTGCGCAGCAAGGCGGTGCTGATGCCGGGCGTGAGCGTCACCCTCACCACCGAAAAAACCCGCGACACCCAGACCTGGCTCTACAAGGGCGGGCTGCGCGACTACCTGATGCAGACCCTCACCGGCGACCCGGTGATTCCCCTGTTCGAGGGCGAAGGCTTTGCCGACAGCAACCACGACAGTTTTGCCGAAGGCGAGGGCGCGCAGTGGTGTGTGGCCTTCACGGAAGACGGCCAGCCGGTGCGCGAAAGCTACGTCAACCTGATCCCGACCAGTGCCGGCGGCACGCATGAAAGCGGCCTGCGCGACGGCCTTTTCAACGCGGTCAAGAGCTTCATCGAACTGCATTCCCTGCTGCCCAAGGGCGTGAAGCTGCTACCGGAAGACGTGTTCGCCCGCGCCAGCTATGTGCTGTCTGCCAAGGTGCTGGACCCGCAGTTCCAGGGCCAGATCAAGGAGCGCCTCAACTCCCGCGATGCGGTGCGGCTGGTCTCCAGCTACGTGCGGCCGGCGCTGGAGCTGTGGCTCAACCAGCACGTCGATTACGGCAAAAAGCTGGCCGAGCTGGCCATCAAGGCCGCGCAGACGCGTCAGAAAGCCGGGCAAAAAGTTGAAAAGCGCAAAGGCTCGGGCGTGGCTGTGCTGCCCGGCAAGCTGACCGACTGCGAGAGCAAGGACCTCGCCCACAATGAGGTGTTTCTGGTGGAGGGAGACTCTGCCGGCGGCAGCGCCAAGATGGGGCGCGACAAGGAAAGCCAGGCCATCCTGCCCCTGCGCGGCAAGGTGCTCAACACCTGGGAGGTCGAGCGCGACCGCCTTTTTGCCAACACCGAGATTCACGACATCGCTGTGGCCATCGGGGTGGATCCGCACGGCCCCGATGACACCCCCGACCTGAGCGGGCTGCGCTACGGCAAGGTCTGCATCCTGAGCGATGCCGACGTCGACGGCTCGCACATCCAGGTGCTGCTGCTGACACTTTTTTTTCGGCATTTTCCCAAGCTGATCGAGGCCGGCCATGTCTATGTGGCCCGGCCACCGCTCTTTCGGGTGGATGCCCCGGCCCGCGGCAAAAAGCCCGCTTCCAAGGTCTATGCGCTTGACGAAGGCGAATTGACCGCCATACTGGACAAGCTGCGCAAGGATGGCGTGCGGGAAAATGCCTGGAGCATCAGCCGTTTCAAGGGCCTGGGCGAAATGAGTGCGGAACAATTGTGGGAAACCACGCTCAATCCGGACACCCGCCGGCTGCTGCCGGTGCAACTGGGCAACCAGGATTTCCTGCAGACCGAGAGCTTGATCACCAAGCTGATGGGCAAAGGCGAAGCGGCAGCGCGCCGCGAACTGATGGAGTTGCACGGCGACGCCGTGGAGATTGATATTTGATGCATTTTGTGGGCCCACTGTGGAAGTTTTCAGTCCTGCCGCTTCGGGGCTGGTTGATGGCGGCCGTGCTGCTGGCCGGGCTGTATGCCGCGCCGGCCCGGGCAGACATCTGGGCCTATGTGGACGCGCAGGGCATCGCCCATTTTTCGTCCACACGGCTGGACGACCGGTATGAGCTTTTCTTCCAGGGCGGCCGGTCTTTCAGTGCCGGCAAGGGTGACCCGTCGGCCCGTGCGGGTGGCGGTCGTGGTTACGGCGTGGCAGCGGCACCCACCAAACTGCTGGCTTACTTCGATGTATCGCCCAATTACAAGGCCGTGAAACACCTCCTGCGTGAGGCGTCGGTAGCCCAGGGTATCGATTACGAACTGCTGCAGGCACTGATTGCCACGGAGTCCGGGTTCGACGCGCAGGCTGTGTCGCCCAAGGGTGCTGTCGGCCTGATGCAGCTGATCCCGCCGACGGCTGAGCGCTACGGCGTGAAGGCCGAGCGCAATTCACCGATCCAGAAGAAGCTGACCGATCCGCGCACCAACATCCGTGCCGGCTCCAGCTACTTGCGTGACCTCATGAACATGTTCCCCGGGCAGCTCGAACTCGCCCTGGCCGCCTACAACGCCGGTGAAGGCGCGGTGCAGCGTGCGGGCAACCGGATTCCGAACTACCCCGAGACCCGCAACTATGTCAAAACCGTGATGGAGCTCTACAACCACCTCAAGCCGCCCAGTTCAGTGGGTGGTGCCGGCCGGGTTCGCATGGAGATGATGGGCGGCACCGTGGGCCGGGCCAACATGGTGCCGCAGGCGGTGGCGTCCACCGCGCCGCCGGAGTCTGGGGCTGTTCGGGAGTGATGGCTTTGCATCTTGTTTTCAGTCCGGGGCTGTTTGCACTCGGTATTGCGGTGGGTGTGCTGGGGCTGGTGCTGCTGCTCAGCCTGATCGTCTCCTATGCCTATGAAGAGCGCACCCTGCTGGCGCTGGCGGCCTATCTGTCGCTGATGGTGGCCGCCCTCGGCTTGGGGCAGCGCCTGCAGATGGGGCAGCAACTGGTGCAGAACCTCCTGCTGGTGTCGGGCCCGGCGCTGATGGCGGCTTTCCAGATGTGGATGATGCGAAACCGCCAGACCACCGGGCTGGCCAAATCCGCGTCGGCGATTGTCGTGCTCGCCACCCTGGCGTTGCTGGGGCTGCAGTCGCCGTGGGCGCCGGCCGATGTTGTGCCGCTGGCGATGCCGGCCTCTCTGGTATGGGCTTTCCTGCTGCTCGGACTTTCCATCACGCTGCTGTGGCAGTCGTGGGACACGGTCGGACCCTGGAAATGGTGGTTGCTGTTCGGGCATTGGGGTGGGTTGGCTGTTTCCGCCTTGTTCCTCACCCACATGGTGGATGCTCAGCAGAGTGACTGGGCCGTGGTCATGATGCTGCTGCTGCAGATGCCGCCGGTGTATCTGTCGCTGGTGTGGCGTAGCCGCCTGCTCAATGAAAGCCGTCTGCGCAGCTATTCCGCCAGCACGACCGATCCGCTCACCGGCCTGGCCACCGTCAACGTCCTGCTGGAGCGCCTGATGCGGGTCACGTCCCGGGCACCGCAAACCGCCACCACCAGCGCCCTGTTCGCGATTGACGTGATGAACTGGCAGGGCCTGCTCAATGAGCTGGGCGCCGAGTTCAATGAAAAAATGCTGCTCGAAGCCGCGATGCGTCTGCGCCGCTCCATCGGCGACAACGACCTGGCGGCCCGGCTGAGTGGAGGGCGTTTTGCGGTGGTGGCCCAGGGCCTGAAGGGCGATGAAGACATCGGCGCGCTGGCCACCCGACTGGTGGTGAGCGGGCTGCGGATTGACAGCCCGCTGCTGTCGGGCGTTGAGTTCAAGTTCCGCGTCATCGTCATGGAGCTTCGCCTGAAGGAGCCCTTGACGCTGATGGCGGCGCAGGCGTGGATGCAGTCGCTGACCGGCGTCTTTGCACGCTGGCCATCGAGTCATCGCGCGCGCAGCATTCTGGTTGTTTCCGAAGATCTCATGAGCCACGCCAACGACACGCAAATCGATTCCGACTACTGAGCCCTGATCCCGAGCCACGCCAGGCGCTGGATATCCGGGCCAGGCGGTGCCCTGACCACTTCCGGCGCGGGCCTTCAGGCCACTGCCTCACCGTTCCCCTACCTTTCAATCTTGCACGATGGATCTCTTCACCCCTGGCGCTGACGCGCAAGTCCCCGAACCTGCCAGCGAGGACTCTCTCGCCGCCTATGCACAACGCGCCTACCTTGAATACGCCTTGAGCGTGGTCAAGGGCCGTGCACTGCCCGACGTGTGCGACGGGCAAAAACCGGTGCAGCGCCGCATTCTTTACAGCATGGCCCGCATGGGGCTGGGATTCGGTGGCGCCACGGGCGCCAAGCCCGTGAAAAGTGCCCGTGTCGTCGGCGACGTGCTCGGCAAATACCACCCGCACGGCGACCAGGCGGCCTACGACGCCATGGTGCGCATGGCGCAGGACTTCAGCCAGCGCTACCCGCTGGTAGACGGCCAGGGCAACTTTGGTTCCCGCGACGGTGATGGCGCGGCAGCCATGCGCTACACCGAGGCGCGGCTGGCGCGCATCACCACGTTGCTGCTCGACGAGCTCGACGAGGGAACGGTCGACTTCGTACCGAATTACGACGGTTCCTTCGAAGAGCCCCGCCAGCTCCCGGCGCGTCTGCCCTTCACACTGCTGAACGGCGCCAGCGGTATTGCCGTGGGCCTGGCCACTGAAATCCCCAGTCACAACCTGCGGGAAGTGGCAGACGCCTGCGTGGCGCTCATCAAGACGCCCAAGCTCGGCGACGACGAGCTGTACGCGCTGATCGCCGGGCCCGATTACCCCGGCGGCGGCCAGATCATCTCCAGCGCGGCGGAAATTGCTGCGGCCTACACCACGGGCCGGGGCTCGCTGAAAGTGCGCGCCCGCTGGAAGATCGAAGAGCTGGCCCGTGGGCAGTGGCAACTGGTGGTGCAGGAGTTGCCGCCCGGCGTGAGTACGCAGCGTGTGCTGGAGGAGATCGAGGAGCTCACCAACCCGAAAATCAAGGCGGGCAAAAAGGCATTGAGCCAGGAGCAGGTGCAGCTCAAGCAGACGGTGCTGTCGGTGCTGGATGTGGTACGCGACGAGTCCAGCAAGGATGCTGCCGTGCGCCTGGTGTTCGAGCCCAAGACCAGCAAGATCAGCCAGTCCGAGCTCATCAACACCCTGCTGGCACACACCAGCCTCGAAAGCTCCTCGCCGATCAACCTGACCATGGTGGGCCTGGACGGCAAACCCACGCAGAAGTCACTGCGCGAAATGCTGCAGGAGTGGATTGAATTCCGCCAGACCACAGTGCAAAGGCGCTCGCAACACCGGCTTGACAAGGTGCTGGACCGCATCCACATCCTCGAAGGCCGGCAGCTGGTGCTGCTCAACATCGATGAAGTGATTGCGATCATCCGCCAGTCGGACGAGCCCAAGGCGGCGCTGATCGAGCGCTTCCGGCTCAGTGACCGGCAGGCCGAGGACATTCTTGAAATTCGCCTGCGCCAACTCGCGCGGCTCGAAGCCATCAAGATCGAGCAGGAGCTCAAGAGCCTGCGCGAGGAGCAGGGAAGGCTTGAAGAGATCCTCGGCAGCCCAGCCGCGCTGCGCCGCCTGCTGATCAAGGAAATTGAGGCCGATGCCAAGCAGTTTGCCGACCCGCGCCGCACGCTGATCCAGGCCGAGAAAAAGGCTGTACTGGAAGTCAAGGTGCTCGATGAGCCTGTGACGGTGGTGGTCAGCGCCAAGGGCTGGGTGCGCGCGCGCAGCGGGCACGGCCACGACGCGGCGAGCTTTGCCTTCAAGGCCGGTGACGGCCTGTACGGCACCTTCGAATGCCGCACGGTGGACACGCTTCTGGGCTTCGGCAGTAACGGCCGGGTCTACTCGGTCCCGGTGTCCACACTGCCGGGTGCCCGGGGCGACGGCCAGCCATTGACGACCTTGATTGATCTGGAGTCCGGCACGCAGCTCGTGCATTACTTTGCCGGGCCGGCCACGGCAACCCTGCTGCTCAGCAGCAGCGGTGGCTATGGCTTCCTCGCCACCGTTGAAAGCATGACCTCGCGGCTCAAGGGCGGCAAGGCCTTCATCAGTTGCGCCGAGGGTGAATCGGTGTGCCGGCCTTCGCCGGTGTCAGGCGGCAGCGGTTCGGTGCCCTTGGCTCCTGCAACGCATGTGGCCTGCGCCTCCACCGGTGGGCGCATCCTGACCTTCGAGATCAGTGAGCTGAAACTGCAGGCGGCGGGCGGCCGAGGCCTAGTGCTTCTGGACCTCGACGCCAAGGACACATTGGCAGGCGCTGCCGCCTACACCCGCAGCGTGAAGATCGAAGGCATTGGCCGCGGCGGCAAGGCGCGCGACGAAACGCTGGAAATCCGCAGCCTGAACAACGCCCGTGCAGCGCGCGCCCGCAAAGGCAAGGCGGCCGATCTCGGGTTCAAACCGACGTTCATTAGCCGGGTGGAATGATTCGCGCGAGCCAGCGCAGAACCGGCTTTGCCGGGCTGCTGGTGGCGCCCCCTCGAGGGGGAGGCGGCCGAAGGCCGCTTCGGGGGCGAGCTTAAATTTCAGCGATCAGCTCGATTTCCACGCACGCACCCATCGGAATCTGCGCCACACCAAAGGCACTGCGTGCATGTTTGCCCGCGTCGCCAAATACCTCGCCGAAGAGTTCGCTGGCACCGTTGGTGACCAGATGCTGTTCGGTGAAGTCGCTGGTGGAGTTGACCAGGCTCATCAGCTTCACGATGCGCTTGACCTTGCCCAGACCGACAGCCGCCTCGAGCGTGCCCATCAGGTCGATGGCAATCGCGCGCGCCGCCGCCTTGCCTTCTTCGGTGCTCATGTTCTTGCCGAGCTGGCCAACCCAGGCCTTGCCGTCCTTCTTGGCGATGTGGCCGCTGAGGAACACCAGGTTGCCAGTCTGCACAAAGGGCACATAAGCGGCAGCCGGGACGGCCATGGCGGGCAAGGTGATGTTCAGGGCCTTGAGTTTGTCGTGAGCGGTGGTCATGGAGTCTCCTCGGGGGTAGGGGGTGCCACTGGTGACGGCAGCCCGTGAATCGGGCCATGTCACAGAGGTGGCGGTCCGGGAATCTTAGCGCGGCAAGCCGATGAAACCGGCTAATCAGCCGTCAAATCGGCTGATGGCGAGGCGCCGTGGCGCCACTCATGCCGGCTCTGCAGCGTCTACGGGCTCGACGGTGACTGCGACATCCAGCACATGGTGGGTGCCGCCGCGGATCACGCCGCGCATGGGCGAGACGTCGAGGAAATCGCGCCCGGTGGCCAGGGTCACATAGTCTTCGCCCGGTGCACGGTTATTGGTCGGGTCGAAGTCCAGCCATTGGCCGGACGCGCCGGATGCGCCGGGGCAATACACCGAGGCCCAGGCGTGCGATGCATCGCTGCCGATCAGGCGCGGCTGCCCTGGCGGCGGGTTGGTGAGCAGGTAGCCGCTGACGTAGCGCGCCGGCAGGCCCATCACGCGGCAGCAGGCCACCATGATGTGGGCGAAGTCCTGGCACACGCCCTTGCCCAGTTGAAGGGCTTCCAGTGCGGGCGTGTTCACCTCGGTGATTTCGGCTTCGTACTGCATGTGGGTGTGGATGCGGCCCATCAGGTCATAAGCCGCCTCGGGCAGGGGCCTCCCGGCGACAAAGCTGGGCCGGGCAAACTCGACAAAGGCGTCGTCGCGAGGCACATAGGGGGACGCGAACAGAAACTCGGAGGCGCTGTCATACGCGGCGCCGGCCCGGTAGCGGAACTGCTCGCGCACCTGGTCCCAGGCGGCCATGGTGGGCAGGCCTTCCGACTGCAGGGGATTGACCGGCGTGGTGGACACCAGGCTGTCTGCGACCACGGTCAGGCTCTCGTGCGAGGACTGCAGCGAAAAATAGGTGCGCGTGTTGCCATACACGTCCTGTGCTTCGCGCTGCTGCACCGGCGCTGGATCGACCCTCAGGGCATGGCTCAGCAGCG
Organism: uncultured Polaromonas sp.; assembly: GCA_966112355.1. GTDB lineage: Bacteria > Pseudomonadota > Gammaproteobacteria > Burkholderiales > Burkholderiaceae_C > Polaromonas. The sequence continues at coordinate 45,053 of CBHWCZ010000006.1, read as the reverse complement.
TCTGCCCCTGGCGGCTGGCGGGTTTGAGGTGCACTACGTGATGGGCGTTTTCCACCACGGGGCTGTAGCGGTAGCGGGTTTCGTGCACGACGCGCAGCAGCATGACCTCAAGCCCCCAGGCTTTGATTGCCCGCCGCGGCATGGCTGAAATAGCGCCGGCTGATGGTGTCGGACAGATCGCGTGCCGCATCGCAGCAGTCTTCCAGCAGGCTCACCAGGTAGTCAAAATCGGCTGGGGCACCGCCGTCTTCGCCATGCGGCGCCGAACACAGCTCCGCCAGCGACCAGGCGCCCGGATCGGGCAGTGCCACGCCCAGGTCCGGCATGTCGGTGGGTGTGCTGCCGGCCAGTTTGGCCAGCCGGCCGCTCAGGCTTTGCACCACCCAGCCCAGTGAGCGCGGGTTGTCGCGGTCCAGCACCAGCAGGTCGAGCAGCGCTGGAATGTCGCGCCGCTGCTGGTACTGGGCGTGGAAGGTGATGGTGCTGTCAAACAGCGCCACCACCGCGCCGAAGCCGCCTTCCTCAAACACGGCGCCGGTCTCGAAGCTGCTGGCGAGCGCACTCGACAGCATGGTGAGACGCTCGATCAGTCGGCCAATACTGAGCAGGCGCCAGCCGTCATCGCGCGTCATGCGATCGGTCTGGGCGCCCGTCATGGCGGCGAGGAAGCCGCTCAGGGACTCCAGCGTGCGCAAGGCCTCCAGGGAAGAGTAATCCGCACCGCGTGGGTCGGTCGGCGCGGCGTGGCGATGCGCCACACCGTCGCTGAGCAGCCTGCAGCGGTGGAAGAAGTCGGCTTCTGCGCGCACGATGACATGCCACTGCTCTTGCGACAGGCGCTCGCGCACGGCAGAGGCGGCGCTTTTCAGTGCGCGCAGGTTGAAGCCCACGCTGGCAGATTTTTCGGTGTCGGCCAGGCTGGCGATCAGCGCCCGCTCGAACACGCGGCGTGCCTGCGTGGCGGGGGGCACGGTGTCCAGCACCAGTGCATTGTTGACGGCCACTTCGGTGAGCCATGCCAGCAGCGGCTGCGAGCTCTGGTCTTCCCCGCCCAGGCATTGCAGCGTGAGCTGGGCCAGCCGCGTGGCGTTCTCGGCGCGCTCGGTGTAGCGGCCCAGCCAGAACAGGTTTTCTGCAGCGCGGCTGGTCACAGGTGGACGGTGCCGAAGCAAAGCCGGCGATTGCAGCAGTTGCCGCGCGCGGGCTGCCATCACGGCTTCGACGGTGTCACCGGCCGCCAGCGGGTCGGTGGTGCTGGCGGCTACCGAGGCGGGTTCGGCCTCGTGGCTGCGTGAATCCGGGGAGGCCTGCGCTTGCCGGGCATCGGGCAGGGCGCCCAGCACCCACACGTCTGCACTGCTGCCGCCATGCTGCATCGAGGCCATGTTCTCGTTCTTGCCTGCCAGCCGGGCCAGGCCACCGGGCAGCACCTGCCATGAGCCCGCGCCGTCGGCCACGGCAAAGACACGCAGCATCACCGGCCGCGGAGCGATCTTCTCCTGGTGCCAGGTCGGGGTCTGCGACAGCGGCACGTAGGCCTGCACGGTGTAGTCTTCACCACACCGCAGAATGCGTCCGGCCCATTCGTCCAGTTCACGCCGCGACAGGGTGTTGCCGATCACCGATTCCATGCCGGAGCCCGGGTAGGTGGGCTTGATCACGCAGTTCTGCAACTCGGTCAGCACCTCCTGCATCACGGCCTGTTCGCCGCACCACCAGGTCGCCAGCGAGGGCAGCGCCAGCGTCTCGCCCAGCAGGTGCTCAGACAATGCGGGCAGGAAACCCAGCAGCGCAGTGGATTCGAGAAAGGCCGACCCTGGCGTGTTGACCACGAGCACATTGCCTGCGCGGATCACCTGCAGCAGGCCGGGAACGCCCAGCGTCGAATCAGAGCGAAGCTCCAGCGGGTCGAGGAACTCGTCATCCAGGCGTTTGAGCAGGCCGTGTACTGGCTCCAGTCCGAGCAGGGTCTTGAGGTAGAGGCGGTCGCCTCGCACCAGCAGGTCGTTGCCCTCCACCAGTGTCAGGCCGAGAAAGCGCGCGAGGTAGGCGTGCTCGAAATAGGTCTCGTTGTAGGGGCCAGGCGTCAGCAGGACCACGCGGCTTTCTGTGCCATCGGCCTGTGGGCTGTTGTCGGCCGGGCTCATGGCCTTCAGGCCGTCGACCAGCGCCTTGTACGAGGCTGCGAGCCGCTGGACCCGCATGCCCCGGAAGGCATCGGGAAAGAGGCGCGAGATGGTCAGGCGGTTTTCCAGCAGATAGCCGAGACCCGAGGGCGCCTGCGTACGCTGCGACACCACCGACCATTGGCCGTCAGGCCCGTGGGCCAGGTCGAAGGCGGCAATGTGCAGATAGGTGCCGCCCGCCGGCTTGACGCCATGCATGCCGCGCAGGTAGCCCGGATGGCCGTGCACCAGTGCGCTGGGAATCAGGCCCTGGGAGAGCAGCTCCTGCGGGCCATAGATGTCGGCCATGACGCGGTCGAGCAGGTTGGCCCGCTGTTTGACGCCGGCCTCGATGTGCTGCCAGTCCTCGCTGGAGACCATCATCGGGAACAGGTCGAGCGACCAGGGCCGTTGCGGGCCATTGGCGTCGGCGTAGACGTTGTAGGTCACGCCGTTGTCGCGGATCTGCCGTTGCAGGTTGGCCGTGCGGTGGTTCAGGTCGTAAAAGCCGCGAGTGCCGAGGTGATTGAAAAAACGGCTCCAGTCGGCAGACAGCGGGTCCGATTCGGCCCCGGTCTTGAACGAAGTCTGGCTGACGGTCTGAGACTGGCTTTGGCTTTGCGACTGGTGGTGGGCCTGTGGGCTCTGCGCTTCGCCTACAGCTTCGGGCCTGCCCTCCACCGGCAGCGACGGCATATCCGAATCGGCGGCCAGGTACAGCGACCTGGCCGGTGTGTCGGCGGGCGCATCGCTGACCGTTTTCCAGGACACCGGCCCCGGTGCAGCCGCGCCGCGCAACTCGTCGAAATGCCCAGCCGCTGCTGCCGGCGCCAGGGCAGCCGCGAGCGCACAGGGCGACTCCAGCGCCTGCGCCTCAAAAAGTGACTGGGTGTTGTTTTCCACAGGATGCAACGGTTGGTAACTGCCAAGTATGCCTGCGGCACATCGCCCGGGCGCCGAAATGCCTGCCAGACCGTCTGATGGCGTATTTATTCATGCCTGTGCTGCATATGAATGTTGCAGCCATAAGACAGACCGCGCGTGGACGGGCCGCCGCCCGATCCGCGGCCTTCCCTGGCAGGGCCCAACTTCCGGTGGGCCCCACGGACACCCGTCCTAACGCAAGTCCAGTGTGAAGGGGAACTCACGACTGGCCTGGACCGGCGCCACCTGCATCTTGCCGGGTGTGTGACCCATGCGGAAAAAGCGCGTCAGGCGCCGGCTCTCGGCTTCGTACGAGTTGACCGGCAGTGTGTCGTAGCTGCGGCCACCGGGGTGGGCCACATGGTACTGGCAGCCGCCAAGCGAGCGCTCCATCCAGGTGTCGACGATGTCGAAGGTGAGCGGCGCATGCACGCCGATGGACGGGTGCAGGGCCGAAGGCGGATTCCACGCCTTGTAGCGCACGCCCGCCACGAACTCGCCCACGCGGCCGGTGCTTTGCAGCGGCAGCGCCCGGCCATTGACGGTGATGACGTGCCGGTTGTCATTGAGACCCGTGACATGCACCTCGACGCGTTCGAGCGACGAATCCACATAGCGCACCGTGCCGCCTGCCGAGCCTTCCTCGCCCATCACATGCCAGGGCTCCAGCGCACTGCGCAAGGTCAGCTCGATGCTGTGTGACTTGACCTGCCCGATCATCGGGAAGCGGAATTCGAAGTGCGGTTCGAACCAGGCCATGTCGAACGCATAACCGGCGTCGCGCAGCTCGGTCAGCACGTCAGCAAAATCCATGCGAATGAAGCTTGGCAGCAGGAAGCGGTCGTGCAGCTCGGTGCCCCAGCGCGTCACGCGGCCATGGTAGGGCTGCTTCCAGAAGCGCGCGACCAGCGCGCGCAGCAGCAGTTGCTGGGCGATGCTCATGCGTGCATGCGGCGGCATCTCGAACGCACGCAACTCCAGCAGGCCCAGCCGGCCGGTGGCCGAATCCGGCGAGTACATCTTGTCGATGCAGAACTCGCTGCGGTGGGTGTTGCCCGTCACATCGACCAGGATGTTGCGCAGCGTGCGGTCCACCAGCCAGGGCGGCATGTCGGCGCCGTACTTCTTGCGGTTGTTGGCGATTTCGCGCAGTGCGATTTCCAGTTCATAGAGCTGGTCGTTGCGGGCTTCGTCCACGCGCGGCGCCTGGCTGGTCGGGCCGATGAACATGCCCGAGAACAGGTAGCTCAGTGACGGGTGGTTGTGCCAGTAGGCAATCAGGCTGGCCAGCACCTCTGGTTTGCGCAGGAAGGGGCTGTCTGCGGGTGTGGCGCCGCCCAGCACGAAGTGGTTGCCGCCGCCGGTGCCGGTGTGGCGGCCATCGGTCATGAACTTCTCGGCCGAGAGGCGTGTTTCGTGCGCGATCTTGTAGAGAAACTCGGTGTGCGCCACCAGCTCGCCCCAGTTGTAGGCGGGGTGGATGTTGACTTCGATCACACCCGGGTCGGGCGTGACCTGCAGCATCTTCAGGCGCGGGTCGCGCGGCGGTGGGTAGCCTTCGAGCACGATCTGTACGCCCAATGCCTGGGCGGTGGCTTCCACCGCGGCGAGCAGGTCCAGGTAGTCCTCCAGCCGCTCCATGGGCGGCATGAAGACGTAGAGCGCGCCGACTTCACCTCGGCCCTTGGCATTGGCCGGGTGGTCGGGGTCGGCTTTGGGTTTGCTGGGCAGCTTGTCCCTGGGGCCGTTGGCGCGGGCCGGGTCGCGTACTTCGACGCACAGCGCCGTGCGGGTCAGCCAGGCAGCCGACTCGTGGGCCTTGGGCATGCGGGTGTCGTCCGGGGCTGGCGCTGCGGCGGGCTGGGCCGGGGTGCTCGCCGGTGCTGCTGCGCCGGGGCCTGACGGCCTGAACTGCAGAATGCGGCTGGCCTCGGTGAGCGCCGCGTGGCCCGTCATGTAGCGGGCCATGTACTGGGCCAGTGCATTGGCGCTGCCGCTGCGGCTGGCGGGCGCGGCTGCGGTGGTGACGGCCGGGGCAAGGCCGCTGCCTGCAGCGGCAGCGCGGTTGTAGCGGGCGGCCAGCGCAGCACTTGTCGGCAAATCAGCGCGCGGTGCAAACGGGTCCGACTCGATCATGTAGGGGTAGTCGGTTTTGGACACCCACGGCACCGAATCCAGTGGCAGGCGATAACCCATCGGGGAGTCGCCGGGCATCAGGTACATGCGTTCGTCGCGGAAGAACCAGGGCCCGGTGGTCCATTTGGGACCCGCCAGCGAAGGCACGGCACCGGCATTGCGCTGCACCAGTTGCTCGCGCGTCTGCAGCGGCAGCACATAGCCCACCACCGAGTCCAGGCCCTGCATGAAGACGCGGCGCAGGCGCTCGCGCTCCATGGCGTCGTCGAGGCGCGAGTCAAACGGGTCCACGTTCACCGGCAGGCGGCGCTCGCGCCAGAGGTAGTACCAGGTGTCTTCGTAGCCCGGCGTGATGTAGCTGGTGGCCAGCCCCAGCTTGCCGGCCAGCCTGTCGACAAAGCGTTTGGCATCGGCACTGGTGTAGCTGCAGGGCTGGCGTTCGTCGGCAAAGAGGGCCGGGTTCTGCCAGACCGGCTGGCCGTCCTTGCGCCAGAAAATGCTCAATGCCCAGCGCGGCAACTGCTCACCCGGGTACCACTTGCCCTGGCCAAAGTGCAGGAAGCCGCCTTCGCCGTATTCCGCGCGCAGTTTTTGCACGAGTTCGGTGGCGTAGCCGCGCTTGGTCGGTCCGAGAGCGTCGATGTTCCATTCAGCGGCATCGCGGTCGGTGGTGGCCACAAAGGTGGGTTCGCCGCCCATGGTCAGGCGCACGTCGCCAGCGGCCAGGTCTTTGTCAACCGCTGCGCCCAGCGCCAGTACCTGCTGCCACTGGTCTTCGGTGTAGGGGCTGGTCACGCGCGGCGATTCGTAGATGCGCTGCACCGCCATGTGGTGGGCAAACTCCACCTCGGATTTGTCCACGCCGCCTTCCACCGGCGCGGCACTCGAGGGCTCGGGGGTGCAGGCCAGGGGAATATGGCCTTCGCCGGCCATCAGGCCCGAGGTCGGGTCCAGCCCGACCCAGCCGGCGCCGGGCAGAAACACCTCGCACCAGGCGTGCAGGTCGGTGAAGTCCACCTCGGCACCGCTGGGCCCGTCGATGGATTTGACGTCGGCCTTCAGCTGGATCAGGTAGCCCGACACAAAGCGCGCCGCCAGGCCCATATGGCGCAGCAGCTGCACCAGCAGCCAGCCGGTGTCGCGGCAGGAGCCCACGCCCAGGCGCAGGGTTTCTTCCGGCGTCTGCACGCCCGGCTCCATGCGGATGGAGTACTGGATGTCGGATTGCAGGCCCTGGTTCAGTCCGACCAGGAAGTCGATGGTGCGCTTGGGCGTGCGGTCGATTTTGTCCAGATAACGCTTCAGCAGCGGCGTGACGGGCTGCGTGGCGAGGTAGGGTGCCAGTTCGCGTGCCTGCAGTGCGTTGTAGGCGAAGGGAAACTCTTCGGCCGCAGGCTCCAGGAAAAAATCGAAGGGGTTGAACACCGCCATCTCGACGACCATGTCGACGGTGACTTTGAATTCCCGCGTCGGCTCTGGAAACACCAGCCGCGCCTGGTAGTTGGCGAACGGGTCCTGCTGCCAGTTGATGAAGTGTTTGGCGGGTTCGACCCGCAGCGAGTAGGAGAGCACCCGCGTGCGGCTGTGGGGTGCCGGACGCAAGCGGATCACCTGAGGGCCCAGTTTGACCAGACGGTCGTACTTGTAGTGGGTGATGTGGCTCAAGGCGACGTGAATGGACAAGGGCAGCCTCGCTTAAAAAATGGGAGCAGCGCCAAAGCACCGCCTGGACAAATGGTAGCAACCCGGTAGGACAGGCCCGGGCGAGGGCCTGTGCGCGCTGTTGTGTTGAGCCAGCTTACCGCGGTTTTCAACCATTCTCTGTACAGCCTGCGGTAAGCAAGACCTGCGCCACAGCCCCGGGGGCGGGACGGACCCGTCTTTGACCGGGCCCGGCGTCGGGTACGCTCTGGCCTGGGAGCCGGCTCTGCGTACAGGCTGGCCCAGCATAAAAATCAATGCGTCGGGGAGGGCAGCAGTGCGCAAATCTGTTGCAAATGAATGGGCATGAACCTGGGCATGAGCCGCTTGGGGTGGGCGTTTCTGGGCGCGATCGCCGGCGTGGCGATCCAGTTGCAGCAGGCCGAACTCTGGCCGGTGGGCGTGTATGGCAGCCTGCTGGTGTCGGGACTGGCCGCGGCGGCGTGGGCAGCGCGATGCGGGGCGGCCGGTCGCGGCTGGCTGCCTCTGTGGGGGCTGGCCGTGGCGGTCGCGGTGGCCGCCGGCGGATGGACCGGCTGGCGGGCCGGCGTTTTCCAGTCCACCACGCTGAGCCGCACGCTGGAAGGCCGCGACGTGACGCTGGAGGGCGAAGTGCTGGCCATGCCGCAGGTGGGAGAAGACGGCGTGCGCTTTCGCCTGGGGGTGGAGTCGGCCACCCTCCAGGGCCAGCCGGTGCGCCTGCCGCCGCAGGTGTTGCTGGGCTGGTACCGCGGCTTTGGCACGCGCGACGCGCGGCCCGGCCGCAAGCCGTCGCCTGCATCTGACAAGTCGCCTGATGCGTTGGCCGACATCGATCCTTTCGAGCAGGCCCTGGCCCTGCAGCGCCAGCCGCAGCCCATGCGCGCGGGTGAACGCTGGCGCATGACGGTGCGCCTCAAGGCACCCCACGGCAACGCCAATCCACATGGGTTTGATTACGAGCTGTGGCTCTGGGAGCAAGGCATTCAGGCCACCGGCTATGTGCGCGCCGGTGTCCATGATGCGCCGCCCGTCCTTCTGGCAGGCAGCTGGCACCACCCGGTGGAGCGTGCCCGGCAATCGGTGCGCGAGGCGATTTTCGAGCGCGTGGCCGATCGCCAGCTGGCCGGCGTGCTGGCCGCGCTGGTGGTGGGTGACCAGAACGCCATTGAACGTGCTGACTGGGATGTTTTCCGGGCCACCGGCGTGGCCCACCTCATGTCTATTTCGGGCCTGCACGTGACCATGTTTGCATGGGCGGCTGCGTTGCTGATCAGCGCCCTGTGGCGGCGCTCGGCGCGACTGACGCCCAGGCTGTGCCTGGCCCTGCCGGCGGCCAGTGCCGGGGCGTGGGGCGGGCTGCTGCTGGCCGCGCTCTATGCGCTGTTCTCGGGCTGGGGCGTGCCGGCGCAGCGAACCATCTGGATGCTGGCCGCCGTGGTGCTGCTGCGCCAGAGCGGCCGGCAGTGGCCGTGGCTGCAGACCTGGCTGATGGCGATGGCTGTGGTGGTGACGCTGGACCCGTGGGCACTGCTGCAAGCCGGCTTCTGGCTGTCTTTTGTGGCCGTTGGCGTCCTGTTTGCCACCGATTCGGGGGCTCATGATGCCCGCTCGTCAGATTCGGTGGCAGCCCCTCCACTCCAGCCCGGTTGGTGGCGCGGCCTCTCGGCCTTGGGCCTCAGTCTGGTGGGCACGGCGCGTGAGCAGTGGGTGGTGACGCTGGCCCTCACGCCCTTGTCGCTGCTGCTGTTCAACCAGGTGTCTCTTGTCGGCCTGCTGGCCAATGCCGTGGCCATTCCGTGGGTGACGCTGGTGGTGACGCCGCTGGCCATGGCGGGTGTGCTGTGGTCGCCCTTGTGGAGCGCCGCCGCGTGGGCCGCTGGCTGGCTGGCAGCGCTGCTGCAATGGCTGGCCGGTTGGCCGCTGGCGTCCATCAGCGTCGCGGCCGCGCCGCTATGGTGTGCAGTGGCTGGCGTGCTGGGCGGCAGCCTGCTGGCCATGCGCCTGCCGCTGCACATGCGCCTGCTGGGCCTGCCCCTGCTGCTGCCGGTACTGCTGTGGCAGCCGGTGCGCGTGGCGCCCGGCCAGTTCGAACTGCTGGCTGCCGACATTGGTCAGGGCAATGCCGTGCTGGTGCGCACCGCCACGCACAGCCTGCTGTACGACACCGGGCCGCGCTTCTCACGCGAGAGCGATGCCGGTCACCGGGTGCTGGTGCCGCTGCTGCGGGCGCTGGGCGAACGGCTGGACATGCTGATGCTGAGCCACCGCGATGCAGACCACATTGGTGGCGCGCCAGCGGTCCTGGCGATGCAGCCGCAGGCGACGCTGCTCAGCTCGATCGAGGCCACGCATGAGCTGCAGGCGATGCGGCCCGCTACCCGCTGCATCGCCGGGCAGCAGTGGGTGTGGGATGGCGTGCAGTTCGAGGTTTTGCATCCGGAGGCTTCTGATTACGAGGCACCCAGAAAATCCAATGCGATGAGCTGTGTGCTGCGCATTTCCACTGCCGGCGAAGCGGATCATGCCCAGCCGGTGGTGGCCCTGCTGGGCGGGGATATCGAGGCGCCGCAGGAGTTGCGGCTGGCGTCCAGCCAGCGCGACAGGATCAGGGCCGACTTTCTGCTGGTTCCGCACCATGGCAGCAAGACCTCCTCCAGCGACATTTTTCTGGACGCTGTGCGTCCCCGGCTGGCCCTAGCGCAGGCGGGCTACCGCAACCGCTTCGGCCATCCGGTGGATACGGTGGTGGCCCGCTATGGCGAGCGGCACATTCCGCTGGTCAGGTCGTCGGATTGCGGCGCAGCCCTCTGGCGCAGCGACCGGCCGGATGCCGTGCAGTGCCAGCGGCAGGCCGCCCGGCGTTACTGGCATCATGGGGTTGAGCCGACGGACGCGCCAGTGGGTGAAAAGGTCGCCGTTGGAGCCAAAAGTATTCCGTAAGAGTTTCCATCGGTGCCATGCACCGACTTGGCGCATAACTTGCTAAGCTATGTAGCCATCACGTGATGCGCAAATCTTGCTGGAGACCAAGCCCATGAGCCGACCGATGTTTGACGAGATGAACGCCACGGAGTCCAGCGTCCGTGAGCATTACCAGGGGTATCAGCGCTGGCTGTCCCGCCAGTCTGCCGACGTGATGGAAGCACGCCGGGCCGAAGCCGAAATGATTTTCCGGCGCGTCGGCATCACCTTCGCGGTGTATGGCGCCAAGGACGAGGACGGTGCCGGCACCGAGCGCCTCATCCCCTTTGACCTGATTCCCCGCATCATCCCCGCCCACGAGTGGGACAGCATGGAAAAAGGCCTGATCCAGCGGGTCACGGCGCTCAACCGCTTCATTCACGACGTCTACCACGGCCAGGAAATCATCAAGGCTGGTGTGGTGCCGTCCGAGCAGATTTTCCAGAATGCCCAGTTTCGCCCCGAAATGATGGGGGTGGACGTGCCGGGCAACATCTACTCTCACATCAGCGGCATCGACATCGTGCGCGCACCCAACGCCCAGGGCGAGGGCGAGTACTACGTGCTGGAAGACAACCTGCGCGTGCCCAGCGGCGTGAGCTACATGCTGGAAGACCGCAAGATGATGATGCGGCTCTTCCCTGAACTCTTCAGCGAGAACCGCGTCGCGCCCGTCGCTCATTACCCTGACCTGCTGCTGGAAACCCTGCGAGCGTCCGCGCCGCCCGCCACCGCCGACCCGACCGTGGTGGTGTTGACACCCGGCATGTACAACTCGGCCTACTTCGAGCACGCCTTCCTGGCCCAGCAGATGGGCATCGAACTGGTCGAGGGGCAAGACCTGTTCGTCAAGGACAACTTCGTCTACATGCGCACCACGCGCGGCCCGAAACGGGTCGACGTGATCTACCGCCGCGTGGACGACGATTTCCTCGACCCGCTGGCCTTCCGGCCCAATTCCACCCTCGGCTGCGCCGGCCTGCTCAATGTGTACCGCAGCGGCAATGTGGCGTTGTGCAACGCGATCGGCACCGGCGTGGCGGACGACAAGTCGATCTACCCCTATGTGCCCAAGATGATCGAGTTTTACCTCGGTGAAAAGCCCATTCTGAAAAATGTACCGACCTACATGTGCCGCAACAGCGAAGACCTGCAGTACACCCTGGCCAACCTGAAGGACCTGGTCGTCAAGGAGGTGCATGGCGCAGGCGGCTACGGCATGCTGGTGGGGCCGGCCTCCACGAAGGCCGAGATTGAAGAGTTCCGTGCGGCGCTGCTGGCCAATCCGTCTGGCTACATCGCCCAGCCGACACTCAGCCTCTCGACCTGCCCGACCTATGTGGAAAGCGGCATCGCGCCGCGCCACATTGACCTGCGGCCCTTTGTGCTCAGCGGCAAGGAGGTGCAGATGGTGCCGGGCGGCCTGACGCGCGTGGCACTGAAAGACGGCTCGCTTGTCGTCAACTCGTCGCAGGGGGGTGGTACCAAGGACACCTGGATTCTGCAGGGTGGCGTGTCGGTCCCCGCATCCTCACCGTCGCAAACGCAGACGCAGAAACAAGGGAGCAAGTAATCATGTTGTCCCGCACCGCTGACCATTTGTTCTGGATGTCGCGCTACACGGAGAGGGCGGAGAATACAGCTCGCATGCTCGACGTGAACTACCAGACCTCGCTGCTGCCGCAGTCGGCTGCCGTTGTGCAGTCCGGCTGGGAGGGGCTGCTGAGCATCAGCGAGCTCAAGCCGGCCTACACCGCCCACTATGGCGACAACATCAACCCGCGCGACGTGATGGACTTCATGGTGCGTGACGAGAAGAACTCGTCGAGCATCATCTCCTGCCTGCAGAATGCGCGCGAGAATGCCCGCGCCGTGCGCGGCACGCTCACCACGGAAGTGTGGGAGACGCAGAACCAGACCTACCTGGAAATCATCCGCATGCTGCGCAACGGTGACTTCGAGCGCGATCCGGGCCAGTTCTTTGAATGGGTCAAGTTCCGCTCGCATCTTTCACGCGGTGTCACCGCGGGCACCATGCTGCAGGACGAAGCCTTTCACTTCCTGCGCATGGGCACCTTCCTCGAACGGGCCGACAACACGGCGCGGCTGGTCGATGTGAAGTTCCATGCAGTGCAAACGGATTTTGTCGGTACGGCCGAGGAAAAAGACCAGGAGTTCGATTTCTACCACTGGAGCGCGATTTTGCGCAGTGTCTCGGGCTTCGAGGTCTACCGCAAGGTGTACCGCGACGTGATCCGTCCGGAGCGGGTGGCCGAACTGCTGATCCTGCGGCCTGACATGCCGCGTTCCTTGCTGGCCTGTCTCAATGAGCTGATGAGCAACCTGGTGATGGTCACCAGTGACACGACCAGTGAAACCCAGCGCCGCGCGGGCAAGCTGCGGGCTGATCTGCAGTACGCGCGCATCGACGAGATCCTGGCCACCGGGTTGCATGCTTTCCTGACGCAGTTTCTGGACCGCGTCAACGAACTCGGCGCTCACATCAGCCGGGAGTTTCTCGTTCCGGCCACGACTTGAACTCCCCCAGGCGACTCGCAACCCCAAAGGGGGGATGCTGTCCCGGAGCGCCTGGTGAATACCTGTAAAGAAGCTCTCTTCACCAGCAGGAGCCGCGAAACCGGCTTTGCCGGGCCGCAGGCACAGCGGCCCCCTCGGGGGGCAGGGCGCTACGCGAAGCGAGCAACCGTGGGGGCCTTGGCCGAAGCGCCGGGCCGCCCCAAGCAAGGCCAGCCCCCTCGGGGGGCAGAGAGCTACGCGCAGCGAGCGAACGTGGGGGCCGCGGCCGCCGCGCCGGGCCGCCCCAAGCAAGGCCAGCCCCCCCGGGGGGCAGAGAGCTACGCGCAGCGAGCGAACGTGGGGGCCGCGGCCGCCGCGCCGGGCCGCCCCAAGCAAGGCCAGCCCCCCCGGGGGGCAGAGAGCTACGCGCAGCGAGCGAACGTGGGGGCCATATCCAGATGAAGCTCCACGTCAGGCACATCACGGACTATCGCTACAGCGAGCCGCTGCGCTATGCGCTGCAGACGCTGTGGCTCACCCCCCAGTCCAGCCCCGCGCAGACCGTGCATTACTGGAGCCTGGGCGCGCCCGAAAAGCTCTTTGCCCAGCGCGATGGGTTTGGCAATACCGTCCATACCTTCACCTTTGTGGGCTCGGTGGCCGACGACGTGCGCTGGAGCCTGGTGAATGCCGCGGGCGATGTGGAAACCCTGGGCGTGGCGGAGTTCACCGATGCCGACACCCTGCCGCACCCTTACTTCTTCCTGCGCGCCACCCCTCTGGCGGAACCGCATTGGGAACTGGCCGAATTCGGCCGGCAGTTCATCGGCCAGAGTGTGGACGGCCGCGCTGATCTGCAGGCCTTGCTGGCCCTGAGTCGCGGTGTGTCGGGCGCCGTCGGCTATCTGAAAAACAGCACCAATGTGACGACGACGGCGCTGGAGGCTTTCAGGGCCGGTGCCGGTGTCTGCCAGGACCAGGCCCATGTGATGGTAGCCATCTGCCGCAGCCTGGGTTACCCGGCGCGTTATGTGAGCGGCTATTTCTATGCCGCCAATGAGCCTGACCTGGCCAGCCACGCCTGGGCTGACGTGTGCCTGGATGTGTCCACCCGACGCTGGGTCAGCATCGATGTCACCCACAGTTGCCTGATTGACCAGCGCCACGTCCGCCTGGCCATGGGCACTGACTACAACGCCTGTCCGCCGATCAAGGGTGTCAGGCGGGGCGGTGGAGCGGAATCCATGCGGGTGGAGATCACGATCCAGCCGGTGTGAGGCAGCATGGCGAAATCAGCGCCATGCGCACGGCTGCGGTCCACCTGCGCAAGGGCGCGGCTGTCTGTCTGGTGCGGTACAGCGTGGGGTAAGCCAGTTGCCGCGGCTGGCGGCGCCTGCGCATGGAGACGCGCGCGACCCGTTCAGCGTTTTCATGGCTAGGGTGGTGCTTGGATCCCTGCCAGCCAGCCGAGGGCTGCAACTCTGCCCAACACGGGAAATCCCGCGGTTCTGTTGGCAGCAGATTGACAGCTACGCTGATTAAGGTAGCGGTCAATCCCTCCCCTACCCGAAAAGGACCCGATATGAACCGCCGCCATCTTCTGCAAGCCACCTCGGCCATGCTGGCCCTGCCTTCGCTGGCATGGGCCCAGGACAAGTACCCGAGCAAACCCATCACCCTGATCTGCCCCTATTCGGCAGGTGGCAATGCCGATCAGCGCTCCCGGCAGATCGGCCGCTTCATCTCGACCGCCCTGGGGCAACCGGTGCTGGTCGAGAACAAACCTGGCGCAGGCGGAAACATCGGCACCGAGGCTGTGGCGCGCGCCAAGCCGGACGGCTACACCATCGGCATGGGCAATTTCGCGCCGCTGGCCGTCAATCCCACCATGTTCTCGAAGCTGAACTTTGATCCGGCGAAAGACTTGATGCCGATCTGCCTGATTGAAAAAGGGCCGCTGGTGCTGATGGTCAAGGCCGACTCCCCATTCCGCAGCGTCAAGGACGTCATCGCCGCAGCGAAGGCCGGGCCTGGCAAGCTGTCGTTCGCCTCCGGTGGTCTGGGCGGCTCGCACCACCTTTCGGGCGAGATGTTCAAGTCGCTGGCAGGCCTGTCGATCACCCACATTCCCTACAAGGGCGGCGCCCCTGCGACCACCGACCTGATGGGCGGACAGGTCGACATGATGTTCGAACAGATGTACGCTGCGGCGCCCTCGATCCGCGCTGGCAAGCTGCGCGCGCTGGCCATCACCAGCAGGGTGCGCTCGCCTTTGTTTCCCGATGTCCCCACGATGGTGGAGGCGGGCGTGCCCGGCTTCGAGGTGCAGAACTGGCAGGGGCTGATCGCGCCGGCGGGTACCCCGGCGGCCATCGTCCGCTTGCTCAATGAGACCGTCAACAAGGCGCTGGCGGATCCGGCGATCAAGGAGCAGATGCTGGGGCAGGGCAATGAGCTGGGCGGCGGATCACCCGAGGTATTCGCTGCGCTGATCAAGTCGGAAGCTGATCGCTGGGGCAAACTCGTCAAGAGCGCGAACATCAAGCCGGAGTGACGCGGCTTTCGGGCTGCTGGCCTCGAGGTGCACGGATCAGGGGCAGGCGCCGGCGCCGGACTTACGGCGCGCCACCTTTGACGCGCGCTGCGACTTCCCGGCCCAGTTCAATCACCGCCATCGCGTAGTAACTGCTCCAGTTGTAGCGGGTGATGGCGTAGAAGTTTTCGGTGCCGGCCACATACTGCGGGGCGTCCGGGCCGTTGAGCAGTTCCACCAGCGCCAGCGGGCCGGTGTGCTGCAGGGCGGCGCCCTCCAGCACGGCGCCTTTGGCGGTGAAACTTTCGACGCTGAAGGTGGGGAGGATGTCGGGTGCCATCAGCGCGTCCATGTCCAGGCGGCTCGCGTCAAAGCGCACCGGGTAGTGGGTGGGCATGCCGGGCTGCCAGTTGAACGCCCTGAAGTAGCTGGCCACCGAACCGATGGCATCACTCGGGCTGTCCCAGAGGTTGATCGTGCCGTCGCCGTCGAAGTCCACTGCGTACTTGACCCAGCTCGAAGGCATGAACTGCGGCAGGCCCATGGCGCCGGCAAAACTGCCGAGGGCTTCAAACGGGTCGGCACCGCGGCGGCTTTGCAGCGTCAGGAACTGTTCCAGTTCGCCCTTGAAAAACGCGCTGCGCTCCTGGGCGCGTGGATGGCTGGCCGGGAAGTCAAACGCCAGCGTCGTCAGCGCATCCATCACGCGGAAATTGCCGGTGTCGCGGCCATAGATGGTCTCCACGCCGATGATGCCGACGATGATGTCGGCGGGTACGCCGTATTCTTGCGCGGCGCGCTCCAGTGTGGCCTGGTTGGCGCGCCAGAAGCGCACGCCGGCCTCGATCCGGATCGGGTCGATGAAGCGGCTGCGGTACACGCGCCAGTTTTTCACAAAGGTCCTGGCGGGTGGCTGCATCAGCCGCACCACGGTGGCGTTGTAGCGCGAGTGGCCGATGGCGTCGCGCACCCAGTCGGCATCCAGGTCGCGGCGGCTGGCCACGTCATCGGCAAATTGCATCACGTCGGGCCGGGTGGCGTACAGCGGGCCCTGGCTGACGGCTGCCCTGCCGGGTGTTTTCTTCACAGCGGGGCCATCGGCTGCCCAGGTGCTGATACCCATGAAGGCCCAAAAGGCCACCACCGCGTATTTCAGCAGGGCTCGGCGGGGAGAGGGCGTTGCAGTCATCGGGTGGGTCATGTGATGCGCTTCATTGTATGCAGCGCACCGTGCGTGCCTTCAAGTTGGCCACTGCAACTGCGCAAATTGCTGCCGGAGTTTGCCGAGCCGGTTCCGCTGCTCCGGGGCGGCGGTGGCGGCCGTGGCGTAACGCGCTGTCTCCAGTGCAATCAGCCAGTCATGCAGCGCTTGGGCGTTGACCCGGCCGGGGGCGCTGTGGGCATAGCGGCCCATCACCTGCGCCGCCAGTTGCCGGGGCGAGGTGGCGGAGGAACTGTCGATGCCCGCCTTGGCAAGCTGCTTGCGGGCGCGGCCCAGCAGACGCAGCCAGGGGTCGTGCTGCGTGCGGTCCCACAGCGTCCAGGCCGCGCCGCACAGGCTGACCGCCACGATGATGCCGATCAGCAGATAGCTGAGGTCCTCCCAGCTGGGGGATTCAAAACCGATGTCCTTGAGCAGGTTGAGCTGCTCGTCCTGCGTGTATTTCAGCACCCACTGGTTCCAGCCGTTGTTGATGGCGTCCCAGGTGGCGCGCAGCTGTGCTGTCAGGGTGGGGCTGAGGCGCCTCAAGGTCTGGCCAACCACGCCCTGCGGTGTGACCAATCGCTGGAATGTCCCGGTGCGACCGGGCGCCACTGCCGAGGTGGGGTCCACCCGCACCCAGCCTGCCTCGGGTTGCCAGACTTCAGCCCAGGCGTGTGCATCGCTTTGCCGCACCACCCAGAACCCGCCGACGGAATTCTGCTCCCCGCCCTGGTAGCCGGTGACGATGCGCGCCGGAACGTCCAATGCCCGCATCAGCACCACAAAGGCCGAAGCGATGTGCTCACAGAAACCGGCCTTGCGATCGAACCAGAACTCGTCGGCCGTGTTGGCGCCATAGACGCCGGGCTCCAGCGTGTAGGTGTAGCCCCCCGTGCGCAGTCGTTCCATCACTGCCTGCACCAGTTGGGCGTTGCTGGCACTGGCATAACGCGGGTCGCGCCGGATCTCGCCGGCCAGCGCCAGCGTGCGCGGGTTGAAGCCGGGTGGCAGGTCGATGTAGTCCTGCAAGCCGAGCGCCTGCTGCTGCGGCCCGTGGCGAAACACCGGATAGCTCTGGGCCTTGTAGCGGACCAGGTCGGTGATCGGGCGGCTGGTGACCCATTGCAGGTCGGGCTCCATCACACTGCGGCGGCCAGGCAGATCGGGGCCTTTCACGGCCGCGTCCAGCACCAGCAGCCACGGCCGGCGAGTCGGCTCCAGCGTCACTTCGTAATTGATGGGTGTGCCCGACACCTGCAGGTCGGCCGGCAGCGCGTAGCTGGGTGGCAGACCAGCGCGCAGTGGCTGCCAGTTGCGGCCATCAAAGGTCGAAAGAACCGGGCCCCGGAAGTACAGGTCTTTCTGCGGGGGAGGTGGTCCCTCGAAGCGGATGCGCATGGCCATGCTGTCGTCCAGCGCCAGCTTGGCAATCGTGCCCACCTCCATGCTGCCGCTCAGGCCGCTGCGGCCGGTGAGGGTGTCGTCCGGCACGCCCCACAACGGCGCCATGCGGGGAAACAGCATGAACAGCACCAGCATGATGGGCGCGCCCAGCAGCGCCATCCAGCCTGCCGTTTTGGCGGCCTCCAGCAGCGGCGGTCTGCCCACCGGCATGTGGGCGTTGACCAGCACGGTGAGCAAGCCCAGCAAGCCTGCGAGCATGCCAAAGGCCGTGAGCAGTGACTGCGAGCTGAGGAAGTTGCTGAGCATGCAGAAAAAGCCGAGAAAGAACACGACGAAGGCATCGCGTTTGGCGCGCAGCTCCAGGGTCTTCAGCGTCAGCAGTACCACCAGCAAGGTCACGCCTGCCTCGGGGCCGAGCAGCGTGCGGTGGGTGGCATAGGTGGCGGCCAGTGTCAGGCCCAGCAGGCCGAGCAGCCAGAACCGGCCCGGCAGGGGTTTGCCCTGGAGCGCCAGCCAGCCGCGCCACAGCAGCACCCCGCCCGCGCCCAGGCTGCACCACAGGGGAATGCGTTCGGCCTGGGGCACCAGCACCCAGGCGATGACAGCGAGCAGGAACAGGGTGTCCCTGCTGTCGCGGGGGAGGGTGGCGAGGCGGGTCAGCATGCCGCGGCACCTCGATGTATCAAAGGGCCAGGGTTCAGCACAGCGCCAATGCCTCCAGGCAGCGCCTTTTGTGCGCCTCGCCGCTTCCCGGCTTGATTTCCAGCGAAGACAGCCTCACCCCATAGTCCAGCCCAAGCCGATCAGCCTGCAACACCCAGGCGCAAAGGCGCGACAGCTTGTGTTCCACATCGCCCGGGCCCGCCCGCACCATGTCCAGCCACAACTCGTGGCGCTGGGCCTGCTGGGTGTCGCGCACCACCAGCTCGCCGCTGTGGCCGTCGCTGCTCATCGCATTGGCGGCCTTCTTCCAGACCACGAGCTTCATCGGGTCGCCGCGCCGGTAGCCGCGCACGCCGTCAAATTCGCCGGTGCTCTGCGCGCGCGCCACTGCGGCTGCGCCGCCCGATCGGGGTTCGCCAGGGGGCAGGGCGGGTGGGTGGATCTCGGGGGCGGGGTACACCAGAATGTGCGCGGCAGGCCGCCACACCGTCCAGACGCGGAAGGTCCCCAGCGGAAAACGGGTCTCCGCCGTCAACGTTGGCAGTCGGTGCAGGCCGCGCTGCAAGGGGTTGAATGCCACCTGCACGGTGGTGCTGCCCTGGGCCGGCACATCGGCCCAGACCCAATGCGGCTCCCCGGTGCTGCCAGCCGGTTGCAGCACGCTCAGGCCGATGCCGTGCCGCACGCTGCGCCGCTCGTTGGTGAGCTGGATGTCGACAAGCGCGGCGGCTCCTGCGTGCTGCGGTGGCGGCGGCGTCAGCTTCATGGCGAGGCCGCGCAGCGTGCCGTGGCAAACATGCATGCCCACCAGCGCACTGCCGGCGAGCAGAAAGGTGAGCAGGTAACCCAGGTTGAGCTGGTAGTTGATGGTGGCGACCAGCAACACCAGCAGCGTCACACCCAGCATCAGTCCGGGACGGGTCGGCAGGATGTACACGTTGCGCTGCGTCAGCGTGAGGCTGTCGGCAAGCGGCATCTTGCTTTGCCACCAGGCCTGGAAGCGGGCCTGCACAAAGGTGAAAGGATTCATCCAAGCCGTTCGGGTTGAGCTTGTCGAAGCCTTGCGCAGGGACAGCCCTTCGACAGGCTCAGGGCGAACGGTACCGGTGTTCATCACGGCAAAGGTACGGCTTCCAGCATGGCCCGAACCTGCTCTACCGGTCCGCGGCCTGCATCGCTGACCGGAATCAGGCGGTGTGCTGCCGTCTGCGGCAGGATGGTGGAAATGTCATCGGGCGCCACGTAGTCACGGCCGCTCAAAAAGGCCTGCGCCTTGGCCGCCCGCATGATGGCAATGCCAGCGCGCGGGCTCAGCCCTTGCAGGAACCAGCGACCCGACCGCGTGGCGGCGACGAGATCCTGCAGGTAGTTGAGCAGTGGCTCGGCGGTGTGGATCGCCATCACCATTTTCTGCAGTTCCACCAGATCATGCGGCACAAGCAGTGCCTGCAGCTTGTCCACCATCTCGCGCCGGTCGCTGCCGCGCAGCAGTTCGCGCTCGGCGGCGCGGTCGGGGTAGCCCAGGGAGATGCGCATGTGGAAACGGTCCAGCTGCGACTCGGGCAAGGCGTAGGTGCCGAGCTGGTCGTGCGGGTTCTGGGTGGCAATGACAAAAAACGGCATCGGCAGCGGGCGCGATTCACCTTCGACGGTCACCTGCTTTTCCTCCATGGCCTCGAGCAGCGCACTTTGTGTTTTGGGGCTGGCGCGGTTGATTTCGTCGGCCAGCAGCACCTGGGCAAACACCGGCCCGGGGTGGAACACAAAGCCTTCCTTCTGGCGCTCGTACACCGACACCCCCGACAGGTCGCTGGGCATCAGGTCTGCGGTGAACTGCACGCGCGAGAACTGCAGGCCGAAAGAGCGTGAAAGGGCGTGCGCCAGCGTGGTTTTCCCCACGCCCGGCACGTCCTCGATCAGCAGGTGGCCGCCCGCCAGCAGGCAGGCCACACAGTCCTGCACCTGCGCCTGTTTGCCCACGATGACCGTGTTAAGCTGATTCAGAAGCGCCTGAAGTTTTTCTTTGACATGCATGTGTTGAACCATACCGTAATTTGTTTGCAGGATTGTCCGCAAGAGTTAGTCCGATGAATGCCACTGGTTATTACACTCACCCTGATTGCCGGCGGCACGAAATGGGCGAAGGCCACCCGGAATGCCCCGAACGGCTCGACGCCATCGAGGACCGCCTGCTCATCAGCGGCGTGGGGGATGCACTGGACCGGCGCGAGGCGCCGCTGGCTGCCCTGGGTGACATCGAGCTGGCCCACGACCGCATGATGGTGGCTGCCATCCGCGGCCTGAGCGAACAGCTCGGCGACGACATCCGGGCTGGTGGCCCGGCCTATGTGCAGATCGACCCCGACACCGCGATCAACCCCCACTCCTGGAACGCCGCCCTGCGCGCCGCCGGTGCCGCGCTGGCCGCGACCGACGCCGTGATGGCGGGCGAGATCGAGAACGCCTTTTGCGCGGTGCGCCCGCCAGGCCACCACGCCTGCCACGACAAGTCCATGGGGTTTTGCGTCTTCAACAATGTGGCGATTGCCGCGCGCTACGCACTGGAGCGCCACGGCCTGCAGCGCGTGGCGGTGGTGGACTTCGACGTGCACCACGGCAATGGCACCGAAGACATCCTGAGCGGCGATGAGCGCGTGCTGATGGTGAGCTTCTTCCAGCACCCCTTTTATCCCTACACCGGCGCCGACAGCCACGCCAGCAACATGGTGAACCTGCCGGTGCCGGCCTACACCAAGGGCATGGATGTGCGCGAGCTGATCGAGATGATGTGGATTCCGCGGCTGGAAGCCTTCAAGCCCGAGATGATTTTCATCAGCGCGGGTTTTGACGCCCACCGCGAGGACGACCTGGGCCAGATGGGCCTGGTCGAACAGGACTACGCGTGGATCACCCAGCGCATCAAGGACGTGGCCCGGCGCCACGCCAGGGGCCGCATTGTGTCGTCGCTGGAAGGCGGCTACAACCTCAGCGCGCTGGGCCGCAGCGTCGAGGCGCATGTCCGGGTGTTGGCAGACCTGTAGGAGTCCCCATGACATCAACATCCACGGCAACCACGCCGCCCCTGCTGCACACCTGTGACGCCCGCGGCGTCCACACCCTCACGCTGAACCGCGCCGCCAACTTCAACACGCTCAGTGAAGAAGTGCTCGGTGCGATGCAGGTCGCGATCGATGGCATCGCGGGCGACCCGGCGGCACGGGTGCTGGTGATCGCGGCTGAAGGCAAGGCCTTTTGTGCCGGCCACAACCTCAAGGACATGGGCGCCCGGCCCGAGCGCACCTATTACCAGTCACTCTTTGCCCAGTGCACCCGCATGATGCTGAGCCTGCAGAAGCTGCCGGTGCCCGTGATCGCCCGCGTGCAGGGGCTGGCCACTGCCGCGGGCTGCCAGCTGGTGGCGCAGTGCGACCTGGCCGTGGCGGCCGAGGAGGCGACTTTTGGCGTCAATGGCATCGACGTGGGCCTGTTCTGCGCTACCCCCAGCGTGCCGCTGGTGCGCAATGTGCCTGCCAAGGTGGCGATGGAAATGCTGCTCACGGGCGGCTTCATTTCAGCCCGCGAGGCGCATACCCGTGGCCTGGTCAACCGCGTAGCGGCAGCTGCGCAACTGGGTGCGGAGGTCGAGTCTCTGGTGGCTGCGATCCTGGCCCGGCCGCGCGAGGCGATGGCCATGGGCAAGGCACTCTTTTATCAGCAACGTGAAACCGGTGTGGAGGCGGCTTACCAGCTGGCCGGCCAGACCATGGCCTGCAACATGATGCACCCGGTGGCGCAGGAGGGCGTGCAGGCCTTCATCGAGAAAAGGACACCACAATGGCCGGTACCGGCACCCTGAGCAGTCGTGCAGAGTCCCTCACACGCTTCAACAGTTTTGATGCCTGGTTCGCGGCGCTGACGCAGCCCACCGCACTGACCGAGCTGGCCGCGCTGGTCGGATGCATCCTGCTGGCCTGGCTGGTGGTGCGTCTGGTCAGCCGCGTGCGGGTGGTGGTGGACGAGACGTCCATCCTCTTCGGGCGCCGTGTGATCGACGGTGTGCTGTTTCCGCTGCTTCTGCTCTTCCTGGCCTATCTGGTGCAGGGCCTGCTGGCACGCGCATTCCCGCTGGCGGTCTTCAAGGTGGCCATTCCGGTGCTGCTGGCACTGGCGGTGATCCGGTTGGGCGTCAAGGTGCTGCAGGTCACCTTCAAGGAGGCACCGCTGATTCGCGCCCTCGAGCGCACCATCTCGTGGGTGGCCTGGCTGGCGATGGTGCTGTGGCTGAGCGGGCTGCTGCCGGTGATCCTGGAAGAACTGGACGACATCCACTGGAAGGTGGGAAACAGCAATCTGTCGGTGCGGACCATGCTCGAAGGCGGTCTGACAGCCGGCGTGGTGTTGCTGATCACGCTGTGGATCTCATCGGCGATCGAGGCACGCCTGCTGCGCCAGGCCACGGGCAACGAGTTGTCGCTGCGCAAGGCGGTCAGCAATGCACTGCGGGTGGTGCTGATGTTTGTCGGTCTGTTGCTGGCACTGTCTGCGGTGGGCATTGACCTCACCGCACTCTCGGTGCTGGGCGGCGCGATCGGCGTGGGTGTGGGTTTTGGCCTGCAGAAACTGGCCGCCAGCTATGTGAGCGGTTTTGTCATGCTGGCCGAGCGCAGCGTGCGCATTGGCGACAACGTGCGGGTCGATGACTTCGAGGGCCGCATCACCGACATCAACGCCCGCTACACCGTGGTGCGCGCCATGTCGGGCCGCGAATCCATCGTGCCGAACGAGATGTTCATCAGCAACCGCATCGAGAACCTTTCCCTGTCGGACAAACAGGTGCTGCAGTCCACGGTGGTGTCGGTGGGCTATGACAGCGACGTGGAGCTGGTGATGCGTCTGCTGGCGGAGGCGGCGCTGAGGCAGGACCGCGTGCTGCGCGACCCGGCGCCCGGTGCCAACCTCACCAACTTTGGCGCCGATGGCCTGGAGTTCACCCTCAATTACTGGATGACCGATCCGGAGAACGGGCAGCAGAACCTGCGCTCCCGCGTCAACCTGGCCATCCTGCAATCGCTGCGGGCCCATGGCATCGACATTCCCTATCCGCAGCGGGTGGTGCACACCCGGGTGCCGCCACTGGACGGGACCGCTGCCGCACCACCGGCCGCAGAACCTGGCTGACGCCAGCAGGTCACCAGCGGGACGCTGGTTGGGCGGGATTCTCTAATCCGGACGGTAATCTCCCCTATAATCCAAAAATAGAACGACCGTTCTTTTTTCATGGTTGCTGAGGAGGGGTTTGGTGATCCCTTACAGACACCTCGCCGGATGCCCCGGACAATCGGGCCTCGGCATAGAATACGTGCTTTACGTTTACGTCAACGTCAACTGAAGCTGATCAATCAAAACTGGAACAACTGGAGCCGCTCAATGAAGGTCTTGGTCCCCGTCAAACGTGTAGTCGACTACAACGTCAAAGTCCGCGTCAAATCCGACGGCACTGGTGTCGATATCGCCAACGTCAAGATGAGCATGAATCCGTTTGACGAGATCGCCGTCGAAGAGGCGACCCGGCTCAAGGAAAAGGGCGCCGTGACGGAAGTCATCGCCGTGAGCTGCGGCGTGCTGCAGTGCCAGGAAACCCTGCGCACCGCCATGGCCATCGGCGCCGACCGCGCCATCCTGGTCGAAACCGCCGAAGAACTGCAGCCGCTGGCCGTGGCCAAGCTGCTGAAGGCGCTGGTCGACAAGGAGCAACCCCAGCTCGTGATTCTTGGCAAGCAGGCGATTGACGACGACTGCAACCAGACCGGCCAGATGCTCGCTGCGCTGCTGGGCTGGCCGCAGGCCACCTTCGCCTCCAAGGTCGAAGTCGCTGATGGCAAAGCCAAGGTCACCCGCGAAGTCGACGGCGGCCTCGAAACCCTTTCGCTCACGCTGCCCGCCATCATCACCACCGACCTGCGCCTCAACGAGCCGCGCTATGTGACGCTGCCCAACATCATGAAGGCCAAGAAAAAGCAGCTCGACAACGTCAAGCCCGAAGATCTCGGCGTGGACGTCAAGCCGCGCATCAAGACCCTCAAGGTCAGCGAGCCGCCCAAGCGCAGCGCCGGCGTGAAAGTGCCCGACGTCGCCACCCTGGTGGACAAGCTCAAGAACGAAGCCAAAGTGATCTAAGGAATTGACATGACTGCCCTTGTAATTGCCGAACACGACAACGCCACCATTCGTCCCGCCACGCTCAACACCGTGACCGCCGCTGCCCAGTGCGGTGGCGAGGTGCATGTGCTGGTCGCTGGCCACAACGCCGGTGATGCGGCCAAGGCTGCTGCACAGATCGTTGGCGTGGCCAAGGTCATCCACGTGGAAGGCGAGCATTTCGCCCACGGCCTGGCCGAGAACCTGGCCGCCCAGGTGCTGGCCATTGCCGCGAACTATTCGCACATCCTGTTTCCTGCTACCGCCTCCGGCAAGAACATCGCCCCGCGCGTGGCGGCCACGCTGGATGTGGGTCAGATCTCCGACATCACCAAGGTCGATGCCGTCGACACCTTCGAGCGCCCCATCTATGCCGGCAACGCGATTGCCATCGTGCAGAGCCTGGACGCGACCAAGGTCATCACCGTGCGCACCACCGGCTTTGATGCGGCGGCCGCCACGGGTGGCTCGGCCGCCATCGACACGCCGGCCGGTGTGGCCGACAGCGGCAAGTCGTCCTTCCTCGGCTCCGAGATCGCCAAGAGCGACCGGCCCGAACTGACCGCCGCCAAGATCATTGTCTCGGGTGGTCGCGCGCTGGGCTCCAGCGAGAAGTTCAACGAAATCATGACGCCGCTGGCCGACAAGCTGGGCGCAGCGCTCGGCGCCTCGCGCGCTGCGGTGGACGCCGGCTACGCGCCCAACGACTGGCAAGTGGGCCAGACCGGCAAGATCGTGGCGCCGCAGCTCTACATCGCCGCAGGCATTTCAGGCGCCATCCAGCACCTGGCCGGCATGAAGGACAGCAAGGTCATCGTCGCCATCAACAAGGACCCTGAGGCACCGATCTTCAGCGTTGCTGATTACGGGCTGGAGGCCGACCTGTTCACGGCGGTGCCGGAGCTGGTGGCGGCGCTGTAAGGGCCCTGCGTCAAGCCAAGGCATCGAGAGCGGTGCCTTTTTTCTTGGCTGAATGACGGTTGACACAACGGAGACAAGACATGAGCTACACCGCCCCTCTCAAGGACATGCTGTTCGACATCCAGCACCTGGCCGGCATCGATCAGATTGCGCAAATCCCCTGCTTTGAGGAAGCGGGCCTGGACACCGCCCAGGCCGTGCTCGAAGAGTGCGCCAGGTTCAACGAAGGCGTGCTCGCCCCGCTGAACTGGGAGGGTGACAAGAACCCGTCGAGCTGGAAAGACGGCGTGGTCACCACCACGCCGGGCTTCAAGGAGGCTTTCAGGCAATATGCCGCAGGCGGCTGGCAGGGCCTGCAGCATCCCACGGCGTGTGGCGGCCAGGGCCTGCCCAAGACGATTGGCGCAGCCTGTGGCGAGATGCTCAACTCCGCCAACATGAGCTTTGCGCTGTGCCCACTGCTGACCGATGGCGCCATTGAAGCGCTGCTCACCGCTGGCTCCGATGAGCTGAAGGCCACCTATCTCGAGAAACTGGTGAGCGGGCAGTGGACCGGCACCATGAACCTGACCGAGCCGCAGGCTGGCTCTGATCTGGCGATGGTGCGCAGCCGCGCCGAGCCGCAGCCCGATGGCAGCTACAAGGTGTTCGGCACCAAGATCTACATCACCTATGGTGAGCACGACATGGCCGAGAACATCGTGCACCTGGTGCTGGCCCGCGTGACGGGTGCGCCCGAAGGCGTGAAGGGCATCAGCCTCTTCGTGGTGCCCAAGTTCATGGTCAACAAAGACGGCTCGCTCGGCGCGCGTAATGATGTGCACTGCGTCAGCATCGAGCACAAGATGGGCATCAAGGCGTCGCCCACGGCGGTGCTGCAGTATGGCGACAAGGGCGGTGCGGTCGGCTACATCGTCGGCCAGGAAAACCGCGGCCTCGAATACATGTTCATCATGATGAACGCCGCACGCTATGCGGTCGGTGTGCAGGGCATTGCGATTGCCGAGCGGGCCTACCAGAAGGCGGTGGCGTTTGCGAAAGAACGCATCCAAAGCCGTCCGGTCGATGGCTCCATCAAGGCCAGCGCGCCCATCATCCACCACCCGGATGTCAAGCGCATGCTGATGACCATGCGTGCCTACATCGAGGGTTGCCGCGCCATGGCTTCTGTGGCCGCCGCAGCTTACGACGGCGCCCACCATCACCCGGATGCCGAGGTGCGCAAGCAGAACGCAGCGTTCTATGAATTCCTGGTGCCACTGGTCAAAGGCTACAGCACCGAGATGAGCCTGGAAGTCACCAGCCTGGGCGTGCAGGTGCATGGTGGCATGGGCTTCATTGAAGAGACCGGCGCTGCCCAGTACTACCGCGATGCCAAGATTCTGACCATCTACGAAGGTACCACTGCCATCCAGGCCAACGACCTGATCGGCCGCAAGACGGCGCGCGACGGCGGCCAGACGGCCAAGGGCATTGCCGCGCAGATTGAAGCGACCGAGAAAGAACTGCTCAAGCACGGCAGTGCCGACGCGCTGGCCATGGCCAAGCGCCTGAAAGCTGCGCGCGAGGCCTTCGTGGAGGTGGTGGAGTTTGTGTCTGACCACACCAAGGCGAGCCCCAACGCGGTGTTCGCGGGCAGCGTGCCGTATTTGATGCTGGCCGGTAACGTGATGGCGGGCTGGCAGATGGCGCGCTCGCTGCTGGTGGCTGAGCAACAGATCGCAGCGGGTGTGGATGTGGGCTTCATGAAGGCCAAGGTCATCACCGCACGCTTTTACGCCGACCACTTGCTCACCAAGGCGCCCGGCATGCGCGACAGCATTGTGCAGGGTGCTGAATGCGTTACAGCCCTGGCGCTTGAATCGTTCTGACCCGGCTCAGACCTCGTTCTCACCGATCACCCCACCACAGCTTTCTTACAGGCGGAACCACCATGTCCAGACTGCCCGGCGCACTTGCCAACCTGCCCCTGCCCATCATCGGCTCGCCGCTGTTCATCATCAGCAACCCCAAGCTCGTCATCGAGCAGTGCAAGGCCGGCGTGGTCGGTGCCATGCCCGCGCTCAATGCACGCCCGGCCTCGCAGCTCGAGGAATGGCTGGCCGAGATCACCGAGACGCTGGCCGCCTGGAACAAGGCCCACCCCGACAAGCCAGCGGCCCCCTTTGCCATCAACCAGATCGTGCACAAGTCCAATGACCGGCTGGAGCACGACATGGAAGTGTGCGTGCGCTACAAGGTGCCCATCTACATCACCAGCCTGGGCGCGCGCGAAGACATCAATGCCGCCGCGCACAGCTACGGCGGCGTGGTGCTGCACGACATCATCAACAACAAGTTCGCCCACAAGGCAATTGAAAAGGGCGCCGACGGCCTGGTGGCGGTGGCTGCGGGTGCCGGCGGCCATGCGGGCGTGAAGAGCCCGTTCGCGCTGATCCAGGAAATCCGCCAGTGGTTTGACGGCCCGGTGGCCTTGTCGGGCTCCATTGCTTCCGGCGGTGCGGTGCTCGCCGCGCAAGCCATGGGGGCCGACTTTGCCTACATCGGCTCGGCCTTTATTGCGACCGAAGAAGCCCGCGCCAGCGATGCCTACAAGCAGGCCATTGTGGACGGCAACTCCGACGACATCGTCTACAGCAATCTCTTCACCGGCGTGCACGGCAACTACCTGGCACCCTCCATCCGCGCCGCCGGCATGGACCCGGACAACCTGCCGGAGAGCGACCCCAGCAGCATGAACTTCGGCGGCGACAAGACCAAGGCCTGGAAAGACATCTGGGGCTGCGGCCAGGGCATTGGTGCGGTGAGCAAGGTGCAGACCGCGGGCGAGTTCATTGCCCAGCTCAAGCGCGAATACCAGACGGCCCTGCAGCGGGTGAGTGCCTGACGCTGCCCGCCTGGCCGGAGCAGTGAGAGGTTCTTCTGGCAGGTGCAAGCCGTTGGCAGACGTACAGATGGCCCATGACGCAGCCGCCAGCCTCACCATGCCTGAGCGCCTGGCGGGCATTGACGTGCTCAAGGGCATCGCCTGTGCGCTGATCGTCTGGCACCACCTGGCCTTCTATGGCCCGATGTCGGACGTGGTGTACCCGCTTGCGCCGCAACTCATGGACTGGCTGTACGACTACGCGCGCATGGCGGTGCAGCTCTTTCTCGTGGTGGGTGGCTTTCTGGCGGCGGGCTCGCTTGCGCCTCGGGGTGTCTCTGCGGTGCGTACGCCCTGGCGCCTGGTGCTGCGGCGCTACCGCCGGCTGGTGCTTCCCTATCTGGCTGCGCTGACGGTGAGCATGTTGGTGGCTGCGCTGCTGCGGCCCTGGTTCCTGCATGATTCCATGCCTGCCGCGCCAACGCTGTGGCAGGTGCTCAGCCATGCGCTGCTGCTTCAGGGCCTGACCGGGCAGGAGTCGCTGTCTGCAGGGGTCTGGTACGTGGCGATCGACTTCCAGTTGTTTGCGCTCAGTGTGCTGGTGTTCAGCCTGGCCCAGTCGAGTCAACAGCGTCAGCGCGCTGCATGGGCTGCGGCGGCAGGCGTCGCCCTCGTCGGTGCGCTGGTGGTGACGTCCTTGCTGGTGTTCAACCGGCAGCCCGGGCTGGACGCCACGGCGCTCTATTTTTTCGGCGCCTATGGTCTGGGCATGCTGGCGCGCTGGGCGGTTTCGGCCCATCAACACGGGCAGTCAGAACGGTTCAGGTGGTTGTTGCTGGCGATGGCTCTGGTGGTCATCGCGGCGCTTTGGCTGGACTTTCGCGGGCGCATTGTCGTCGCGGCGGCCACGGCGTTCGGGCTGGTGGCACTGCAACTGGCCGGGGAGCAGCTGCGTGCACTGCCGCCACGATGGATGCTGCAGCCGCTGGCGCGCCTGGGCGGTGTGTCCTACTCCGTCTTCCTGATTCACTTCCCGGTGTGCCTGCTGGTCAACGCCGTGGTCAGCCACTTCTGGCCTGCGCTGGTGTGGGTCAACGCTCTGGGCATGCTGGCCGCTTTTGGTCTGTCGCTGGCCAGCGGTGTGCTGCTGTACCGCAGCATGGAAGCGCGGTCGCTGCAGCGGCCGGTGTGGCCGTCACCGTCGCCAACGGCATCACGCTGAAGCGCTAGCCTCCACGGCAGTGACTTCCTCGGTCTTGAAGTCCGCGGGCATCACGATCTCGAGCATTTCAATGTCGTCGCTGTGGCCCATTTCGCGGTGGCGAATCCCGGGCGGCTGGTAGACGCACGAGCCTGCCTCGAGCCGCATGATGCCCTGGCCTTCGTAGTCAAACTCGATCCAGCCTTTCAGCACATAGACCATCTGGAAGGTGGTTCGGTGCAGGTGCGGCTGGCTGGAGAATTCACGCCCGGCTGCCGCACGGATCACGTGAGCGTCTACCTGTCCGGCGGTCGCCTCACGAATGCCCAGATCGCGGTATTCAAAAAATGATCGCAGGCCCCGCTCGAAAGGGGCGGTTGCGGCGTGACTGACGGTGAATCCGGTGCTGCTCATGGTGTGTCTCCAAAGATGCAGCCAGCATAGCGTCCGCCATCGCAGCGCGCCAGCGGATTCAGCGCAGCTTGCGCCACAGCGTGGTGCGGCTGATGCCCAGTGTTTGCGCGGCGGCTTCCTTGTCGCCGCCGCAGGCCTGCAGCACGGTACGCACGTGCTGTGCCTCGTGCTGTCTGCGGGTTTGCGGCAAGGAGTGCGCGGCGGTATCGGTGGGCGTCGCCTGGATGGATGCCGGCGAGCCCAGCAAGGCCGTCATCTCCGGCGCGCTCGGCGCAGCCTGCTCCATCAGGCAGGCCATGGCGATACGCTCGGCAACGTTCTCCAGCTCGCGCACATTGCCGGGCCAGCGGTGCCCGCGCAGAACGGGCAGGGCAGCCTGCAATGCCTTGCCCGCCAGGTGGGCCATGCCGGCGCGCTCCAGTGCGGCCGGAATCAGCATCGCGGCCAGTGCTTCCATGTCCTCCGGGCGTTCGCGCAGCGGTGGCACCGCCACTTCCAGAATGTGCAGGCGGTAGAACAAGTCTTCGCGGAAGGTGCCTTGGCCCACCATGGCAAACAGGTCGCGGTGGGTGGCCGCCACGATGCGAACATCCACCGGAATGGCATCCACGCCCCCGACGCGGGTGATTTCCTTTTCCTGCAGCGCGCGAAGCAGCCGGGTCTGCAGCAGCAGCGGCATCTCGCCAACCTCGTCGAGAAACAGCGTGCCGCCGTTGGCCGCTTCAAAGAGGCCGGCCTTGCCGTGGCGGCGCGCACCGGTGAAGGCGCCTTCCTCATAGCCAAACAGTTCGCTCTCGAGCAGGTTGGGCGGAAACGCGCCGCAGTTGATGGCCACAAATGGCTGCTGGCGTCGTCGGCTGGCCTGGTGAATGCCCTGCGCCACCACCTCCTTGCCGGAGCCGCTCTCGCCCCGGATCAGCACGGTCGCATCGCTGCTGCGCGCCAGCACCTCGCAGCGCTTCACCAGTGTCTGCATGGCCGGCGACACGGCCACCAGCTGGTCCAGCGTGTAGCGCGCGGTGTTGGTGCGGCGGTGGCTGCGCGCACGCAGGCGGCTCACGGCGTTCTCGAGCGGGCCGGGTGCATGCAGCGTGAACACGGCGCCGGTCTGGGTGTCGGCATCGTGCAGCGGCACACAGTCCACCACCACCGAGCGGCCCTGCAGCTCATCCACACGGCCCAGCTCGGCCGTGCCCTGGCTCAGCACCTCACCGGGTTGCAGGCCGGCAAACACCTGCTGCAGCGGCGAGCCGAGCGCGCCTTCCATCACGCGCCCCGCCATGCGGGCTGCGGCGGGGTTGATGGTGGTGATGCGTCCGCGCATGTCGACAGCCACCACGCCATCGCTCAGGTGCTGGATCACCGAATCGAGCTGCGTGCGCTGCGATTTTTCCTCGCGCTGGGCCAGGGCAATCGCAATCGCGTCTTCCACTGCCTGACGCACCGAGTCGGTCGAGTAGAGGAACACGCCGGTGAGGCCGGCGCGCTGCGCCAGGTCGGCCACCATGCCGGCGCCCACCACCACCTGCATGCCCAGCGTGGCCAGCTCCTGCACCCGCAGGCGGGCGTCTTCGGCCGTTTCATACGCGCGGAATTCGAGGCCGATGCCAAAGCGCTGTGCAAAGCGGATCAGTTCGGGCGAGACCTCGCGGTGCAGCACCACCGCAATGCGGTCGGACAGCGCCCGCGCATTGCACAGCGCCGTCATCAGGTCGTAGCCGCCGACCTTCACCAGCACCACCGGAATGCTCAACTGGCTGCGCAGGTAGGCGCCGTTGGCCCCCGAAGCCAGCACCACATCGCAGCGCTGCCGGGCGATCTGCGCACGCACGTGCGCCAGGGCTTCGTCAAATGCCAGGTGGGCTACCTCGACGCGGGCGCGCGTAGAAAACTCGGGCGCCACGGCGCGGAAGGTGTCGATCAGCCGGTGGCCGCTGATGGCGCAGATGACGGGCTCGGTGCTGCCGCGAGGCGCTTGGGTGGCAAGGGGGCGGTTCATGCCGCCATCGTAGCAAGAATCCCTGTATTGAAACCATATTGTTTCAATAATGAAATTTGTGTCGAACTGACTGCCGTGGAAAACAGAAAAAATCCAATGCAATCAACGGGCTCTTTCTTTGGGTAAAGAGGCCCGCTGCTGGCACGTGCATTGCTGAATCACTGCACGCGCAGTCCTGCTGCGCGTCGATACTGAAGACCATTCCAAAGATCAGGAGACAAGCTTCATGAAGATTCAAACCGCCCTCGCAGTGGCGCTGTGCGCTGCCCTGTCATGGGCCGCACCCGTGGTTCATGCGGCCGACGCTGACCCTTACCCCAACCGCCCCATCAAGCTGGTGGTGGGTTTTGCCCCGGGCGGCAGCTCCGACACCGTGGCCCGCATCATCGCGCCGCGCCTGGCCGATGTGCTCAAGCAAAGCGTGGTGATTGACAACAAGCCCGGTGCGGGCGGCAACATTGCGTCTGACTTTCTGATCAAGGCGCCAGCCGATGGCTACACCGTGATGCTGGGCACCATCGGCTCGCTGGCGGTGAACCAGCATCTGAACAAGCTCAGCTACAACCCGGCCACCGACATGGCCGCGCTGTCGATGGCGGTGGTGTTCACCAATGTGCTGGTGGTCAACGCCAGCAGCCCGGTGCGCACGCTCGGTGACTACATCCGTCTGGGCAAGGAGGCCAATTCGAAGCTCTCCTTCGGTTCCTCGGGCGTGGGCAGCAGCGGCCATCTGGCGGGCGAACTGCTCAAGTCTGCCGCCGGGCTGACGAACCAGCACGTGGCCTATCGCGGCGGCGCGCCAGCCATGAATGATCTGCTGGGCGGCACGCTGGCGTCCATCTTCTCCAGCCCGACGGATGCGCTGCAGTTCATCCAGGCCGGCAAGCTGCGCGCCATTGCCACCACTGGCAGCAAGCGGCTCGACGCGCTGCCGCAGGTGCCTACGGTGGCTGAGTCAGGCTTTGCAGGTTTTGAGGCCGTCAACTGGTATGCCTTCACCGCGCCGCAACGCACGCCTGCCGAGGTGGTGCAGCGCCTGAACGCCGCCATCGTGAGCGTGCTGAACGAGCCCGGTGTGGTGGCCCAGTTGCGCAAGCTCGGGCTGGAGCCGACGCCCACCTCGCCCGACGACACCACGCGCTTCATCAAGGCCGAGAGCGAGAAGTGGGGCGCGCTGGTGCGCAAGGCCGGCATCAAGAGTGAATAACAGCAACCCGGAATCCTCATGAACGCAACCATTGCTGAAAAAATCCTGGCCCGGCACGCCGGGCTGGACGCGGTGCACGCCGGCGACATCGTGATCGCCAGGGTGGACTTCGCCATGGTCCACGACGCCCGCGCGCCCAACGCCATCCGTATGGTGGACAAGATGGGCCAGGGGGGCACCACACGCCTGCCCTTCGCGAACAAGACCGCGTGGGTGCTGGACCACTACTCGCCGCCGCCCAATCTGGAGGCCGCGCAAACCCACACCGCAATGCGCCGCTTTGCCGACGAGCACGGCAGCGTGCTCTACGACATTGGCGACGGCATCTGCCACCAGGTGCTGCCCGAAGGCGGCCACCTCACCTGCGGCGATTTGATCGTCGGCACCGACACGCATTCGGTCACCTACGGCGCCTTCAACGCCTTCGGTACTGGTATTGAAGGTACCGACGTCAGCGCAGTGATGGCCACCGGCAAGATCTGGCTGCGCGTGCCCGAGTCGGTGCGCGTGCAGCTCAACGGACGCCTGCAGCCCGGCGTCTGGGCCAAGGACATCACGCTCTACATGCTCGGCCGCTACGGCGCAGAAGGCCTGAACTACCGCGCCATCGAATACGTGGGCTCGGCCGTGCAGGCCATGGAAATCGACGACCGCATGACGCTGGCCAACCATGCCGCCGAGCTGGGCGCCAAAGCTGCGCTGATGGAAGCCGACGACAAAACCATCCGGTGGCTGGCAGCGCATGGCGCCAAGCCGCCGCAGGCGGTGTTTGCCGATGCGGGTGCAGCCTATGCCGACCGCATCGAGATCGACGCCAGTGCGCTCACGCCGCAAGTGGCGCGGCGCCATGCGGTGGACGACATCGTGGCCGCATCTGAAGTCATCGGCCAGAAGATCAACTTCGCGCTGATCGGCACCTGCACCAACGGCCGGCTCGACGACATGCGCCAGGCCGCGGCGATTCTGAAAGGCCGGCGCCTTGCCAAGGGTGTGCGCATGATCATCACGCCCGCCTCGCGGCAGATTTACCTGGCCGCCGCGCGCGAAGGGCTGATTGAAGCGCTGACGGAAGCCGGCGCCTCGGTCGAGGCTGCCGGTTGCGGCACCTGCGTCGGCATCACCAACCACCTGATCCCCGGTGACCGGGAAGTGGTGATCTCCAGCGCCAACCGCAACTTCAAGGGGCGCCTGGGCAACCACGACGCCGAAATCTGGCTTGGCTCTGCCGCCACGGTGGCAGCTTCGGCATTGACGGGTTATGTGACCGATCCACGCACAGTGGAAGGCGGACAGTGGGAGGCATCGCATGCTTGAAGCATCTACAGACATCCTGCGTGGGCCCTGCTTTGTGCTGGGGGACGACGTCAACACCGACCTGAACTGCTCCGGCAAATACCTGCCGGGCAAGGACGAAACCTTCATCGCCGCGCAGGCGTTCGAGGCGGTGGCGCCCGGGTTTGCGCAGCGCTTTCAAGCGGGCGGCATCATCGTCGCCGGCAAGCACTTCGGCATCAACTCGTCGCGCGAGCAGGCGGTACACATCCTGCGACGCATGGGGGTGGCGGCCATCGTGGCACCGTCCTTCGGCCGCCAGTTTTTCCGCAATGCCATCAACAACGGCCTGCCGGTGCTGGAGTGCGACACCACCGGTATCACCGCAAGGGATGAACTGGTGATCGACCTGAACGCGCACACCTTGCAGGTGGCAGGCCAGCCCACGGTGCACACACTCAGTGTCATGCCGGTGGCCATACGCGCCATCCTGCGCGAAGGCGGGCTCATTCCCTTTCTGCGCAAGTACCCCGATTGGGAAGTCACAGCATGACAGCCACTCACAGCACTGCATCCACAGGCCCAGGCCGCGCCACGCGTTTGCGCCAGCAGTTGCGTGCGCGCCTGGCCGAAGCACGGAACGGCGGCCGCGCCGTCATCGCGCCCGGAATTTATGACGGCTACGGCGCCCGCATGGTGGCGCAGGCCGGTTTTGAAGCTGCCTACATGACGGGCAACGGCGTGTCGGCCTGCCTGCTGGGCCGGCCGGATGTGGGCCTGGTGGATTTGACACTGATGTCAGGCCACGCCCGCCGATTGGCCGCCTGCATGGACTTGCCCCTGGTGTGCGACGCCGACACTGGCTACGGCGGCGTTGTCGGCGTGCGCCGCTGCATCGAGGAGTTTGAAGCCGCCGGTGTGGCCGGCATTCACATCGAAGACCAGACCTCGCCCAAGCGCTGCGCGCAGTTGCCCGGCGCGCGCGAGGTGCTGCCCTTCAAGTCGGCAGTCGCAAAAATTGAAGTGGCGGTGGCGGCGTGCAGCGACCCCAGCTTTCTGGTCATCGGCCGCACCGACAGCGCAGCCTCGTGCGGCGTGGCCGAGGCCATCGCGCGGGCGCAGGCCTTCGAGCGTGCGGGTGCGGCGGCCGTGTTTGTGGAACTCAAAGGCCACGACGGCATTCTGGACGACATCCGACGCGTGGCTGATGCGGTGGCCATTCCGTGCATGGTCAACATCGACGCGGGTGGGCCGCTGGCCGGCCTGCACGCCAATGACCTGCACACGCATGGCATCGCGCTGGCGATTTACCCTTCGCTCATCCGCAGCGCCGTTGGCTTTGCCATGCGCAGTGCACTGCAGCACCTGCAGCAGGACGGCTCCACCGCTGCCGTGCGTGCCAGCATGCTCAGCTCGAAGGAGTACAACGACAGCCTGGGCCTGCCAGAAGTCGAGCAGTGGGAGTTGCGTTTTCCGGAGTAGTTGTTGATCGGGTGTTGGCTGGATATACTGTATGAAAATACAGTATTGCCATGGCCGACGTCACCATCCCGCTGCATGCCATCAAGGGCCGTGGCACCACCACGCGCCTGGCACACCGGTTCGAGAAAGACCAGCGCATCGCGCACGACGACGGCTGGGGCACGCTCGAGGGCCTGGAGGTAGAGGCCGGCGACAAGCCGCCTATCGCGACGGAGGTGAGGTTTGAAGACGCCCGCAGCGCCATCAACCGCAACGACTCGCCCGACATTTTCTTTGACTACAGCATCAACCCCTACCGCGGCTGCGAGCATGGCTGCATCTATTGCTACGCACGGCCCACGCACAGCTACCTCAACCTCTCGCCGGGGCTGGATTTCGAAACCAAAATCATCGCCAAGCGCAACCTGCCCGAGGTGCTGCGTGCAGACCTGGCGCGCCGCAGCTACGTGCCCAGGCTGCTCAACATCGGTTCTGCGACGGACTGCTACCAACCCGCCGAACGCGAGCTGCGCCTCACGCGCAGCGTGATCGAGGTGCTGCAGCAAGCACGGCACCCGTTCTCACTCGTCACCAAGTCCAGCGGCGTCGAGCGCGACCTCGACCTCATCGCCCCGATGGCGGCAGACCATCTGGCTGCGGTCTACATCACCATCACCACGCTCGACGGCGACCTGGCCCGCAAGCTGGAGCCACGCGCCGCCGCACCGCACCGGCGCCTGCGCACCATACGCACGCTGGCCGAGCACGGCGTGCCCGTCGGCGTGAGCGTGGCGCCGCAAATTCCCTTCGTGAACGACGACATGGAGCAGGTACTCGAAGCCGCCCGCGATGCCGGCGCGCGCACTGCCTTTTACACCGTGCTGCGCCTTCCGTGGGAGGTGGCGCCGTTGTTCAAGCAATGGCTGGAGCTGCACTACCCCCAGCGCGCCAGCCGCATCATGGCCCGCATCCACGAGATGCGCGGTGGCAAGGACTACGACAGCGACTTCGCCTCACGCATGAAGGGCGAGGGCCTGTGGGCCGATTTGATCAAACAGCGCTTTGAAAAGGCCTGTGCGCGGCTGGGGCTGAACCGGCAGCGGACGGAGCTGGACCTGGGCCAGTTCACACCGCCTGGGGCGGTGGGGCAGGGAAGGTTGTTTTGATCGCTGTCTTCTCCACGTCGCGCGGATGTCGCATTTTCCCGTTTCGGCTGCAGCAACGACTATAAAACGGCGCCCCATACAGGTGAGCTTTTTCGGTCCGCAGGCTATAGTGAAGGTAACGAGCGCGTTCTCGCACTTGGTCCTGAATGCGCGAAGACTTCATTGCAACTGCTGCGACTTGGCTGAACTCAATATGACTGTTCATTCATGCGTGACACGGAGGCAGTTCCTTGTAGTCAAAAAGACGGTTGGACTGCACGGCCGGTTGTTATCTGGCCAGTATCCCGGTTATTCTGCAGATTTGCGGGCTACCTCAAAGTGATGCGTCACCAGATACGTCGCTGGCGATCAAGGAAAGTCGGGACGCCTCCGAACAATCGAGTTCAGAACTGAACACAAACCTCTGGGAGTTTCGAATGAGTGCATATGTCATCTTTGACGTCGAAATCCGCGACATGTCCCGGTATCAGGAATTCATGAAGGGGGTGAAGCCAGCGCTCGATGCTGCAGGCGCACGGTATCTCGCCCGCGGAGGCGCGCACAAGGTGTACGAAGGAGACTGGGAGCCAAGACGGATCGTTGTGCTGGAATTCCCGTCTGTCGCCGCTTGGGAGGAGTTCTACACAGGGCCGATCTATCAAGGGCTCAAGTCGATTAGAGATGAGTGCAGTTCTGCCAGGTTGGTCGCAGTGGAAGGCCTCTCCTCCTAGTCAACCCGAATGGCTTTAACGTGACGCGTAACATGACAATCGGAGCGGACCCCCACCTGCAGGAGGCGGCTTCGCAGCAAGGGGTGGTGGTCCGGTCATCTCTACGTTAGCTGTTGTCACTGGCGGCAGCGCCTCTCAGTTTGGAGATATGAATGAAACCTGAGCCCTCTCCTGATGGCGTCTGCGCCACCAGTCGCCTCCTGCCATTCCCCAGAAGGGACGTCTTTGCTGCCTTCAAGGATGGCTATCACCTGGCGGCTTGGTGGGGGCCGGATGGTTTTCGCAACACCTTTGAGGTCTTCGAGTTCAAAACCCAAGGGCGCTGGAAGTTCGTCATGCATGGGCCTGACGGAACAGACTATCCGAACGAAAACATTTTCCTGGAAGCGACGCCTGACAGAGTGGTGATCCAGCATGTCTCCCACCCGCATTTCACGCTCACGGTGACGCTCGCCGACCAGCAAGGCCAAACCATGGTTCACTGGCGCCAGGCGTTTGACGACCCCAAGGTTGCTGCAAGCATCTGGCACATCATCGAGCCAGCCAATGAGCAGAACCTGAACCGCCTTCACGCGGTGCTTGCAGGGCAGGCGCCCTGAGGGGCAAGCCCCGGAAGGCCGGAACCCTTAGGGCTTTGTGCAGCCTGCGTACACATCCATCCCGGCCTTGTAGACCTGCGTCTGCACATTCATCAGGCCGAGCACCGAGTGGAAGTAGTTGTCGTGGCTGATGCGGTCGTCCAGCTTTTGCTTCAAACACGCAGTGGTGATGTGGGTGCGTTGCTCGAATTCGGGTGAGAGCCAGGTGATCCACGGCACGCGTTTTTGCACGTCGGGGGCAATGCCGTAGGGCATGCCGTGCAGATAGAGGTTGTTCTCGCCCAGTGACTCGCCGTGGTCGGCGAGATACAGCATGGCGGGCGCTGTTTGCGCCTCCTTGCCCTTGAGCCACTGGATCGCCGAGGCGAGCAGGTGGTCGGTGTACACAATGCTGTTGTCGTAGGCGTTGACCAAGCCCTCTGGCGTGCAGCTTTGCAGGGCGTTGTCAGTGCACTCGGGCAGAAATTTCTTGAACGCCTGCGGTGATCGCTTGAAGTAGGCCGGCCCGTGGCCACCCATCTGGTGCATAACCACCACCACGCCCTTGGCGCGGCGCTCGGCGGGCAAAGCGGCGATGCGTTCGTCCAGGCCCTGGAGCATCACCTCGTCAAAACATTCACCGCCGTCGCACAGGCCCGGCACCTTGAGCTGGGTGGTGTCCACACTCGGCACGCGGTCGCACACGCCCTTGCAGCCAGACTGGTTGTCTATCCACAACACGGCCAGGCCGGCGCGGTAGAGCACGTCAAGCATGCCTTCGTAGTTGGCGGGCCGGCTGTCATACGCCTCGCGCCCGAAATTGGAAAACATGCAAGGCACTGACGCGGCCGTGCTGGTGCCGCACGACCAGGCGTTGCGCTGGCTGGCGATGTTCTCTTGCGCCAGCTTGGGCGTGGTGGGACGGCCGTAGCCATTGATGGCGAAATTGCCGCTGCGTGCGGTTTCACCCAGCACCAGCAGCAGCAGCGGCGGTTTGGTCTGCCCGGCGTAGGTGGCGCCCAGTTTGGCGTCTTCACCCAGGGGCCGCACGATGGATTCGTCACGCAGAAAGGGCTTGGCCGCAATCGTGCCCAGCGCGTAGAACGAGTTGAGCGGGTTCATCAGGTAGCGCACATGCGGGTAGTTGCGCATCACGGACGCGATGCTCTGGAAGAACAGCATCACCACCACCACCAGCAGCGCGGTGCTGGCCAGCATGGCCGTGATGTTGGCCAGCACCTGGCGCGTCGGGTTCTGGATGCGGATGTGCTGGCGCCACAGCAGCACGCTGGGCAGCACGCCCAGGACCAGCACGGTGGCCAGCAGGCGCCAGTTGAGCAGGTCGCGGGTTTCGCGCACATCGGTCTGCAGGGTGTTGACCATCATCGTCTTGTCGATGACGACGTTGTAAGTCAGCATGAAGTAGGCGCCCAGAGCAGCCGACAGGCAGAACAGGATGATGACGGGCTTGAGCGTCCAGCGCCAGGCCAGCAGGCTGATGAGCCCGGCCGTCGCCAGCCCGATCACCAGTGCAAGTGCCACGCTGATGGTCAGCACCTGGCTGGTGCTCAGGTCGGGCAACCGGGCCAGCGTACGCCACAGCGCCAGGTTGCAGACGGTGGCGATCCAGAAGCTCGCCAGCATGACCACCCACAGCGGCCGGATGCCGCGGGGTGTTGAAGGGGAGGGAATGGCGCGCCGGGACGCAAGAGAGGGAAGCTTCAACGGCATGCCCGGGATTGTAGGGTGCCCCTCCCCGGGTTTCTTAGGCTGCTCTTAAGCCAGTTGCTGCGCGTGGTGGGCCAGGTGGTCGGCCATGAAGGTGGCAATGAAATAGTAGCCGTGGTCGTAACCGGCATGGCGGCGCAGCGTGAGCGGCTGGCCTGCGGCCTGGCAAGCCGCCTCGAAGAGCTGCGGGTGCAGTTGCTCGGCGAGGAATTTGTCCGCCAGACCCTGGTCGATGAGGATGCCCGCCGGGTAGGGCACGGATGTCTGTTGGCTCATCAGCGCTGTGGCGTCATGCGCTTGCCATGCGTTGCGGTCGGTGCCCAAATAGCCGCTGAACGCCTTGTGGCCCCACGGGCACTGGCTGGGCGCGCAGATGGGCGCTAACGCCGAGACCGACTTGAACAGCCCCGGGTGCCGCAGCGCCAGCGTGAGCGCGCCATGGCCGCCCATGCTGTGGCCGAAGAGGCCCATGCGCTCGCCGTCAATCGGCAAGGTCTGCGTGACGAGGGGCAGCAGTTCCCGCGTGAGGTAGCTTTCCATGCGGTAATGCATGGCCCAGGGCGCCTCGGTGGCATCGAGGTAAAAGCCGGCGGCAACGCCGAAGTCCCAGCTCTCGGTTTCACCCGGCACACCGGCACCGCGCGGGCTGGTGTCGGGCGCGATCAGTGCCAGGCCCAGTTCGGCCGCCAGGCGCTGCGCGCCGGCCTTGACCATGAAGGTTTCTTCCGTGCAGGTCAGACCCGCCAGGTACATCACCGCCGGCACAGGCCCGTGGGCGGCCTGCGGCGGCAGGAACACCGAGTAGCGCATCGGCAACCCGATCTCGCTGGAGTCGTGCCGGTAAAAGCGCTGCATGCCGCCGAAGCAGGTGTGTTCGCTGAGGAGTTCGGGGGGTGCGGTCATGGCGGACTCGTGCTTTCGGTCGTTGTGTTTCCGTTCGGGCTGAGCCCTTCGACCGGCTCAGGACAGGCCCTGTCGAAACCTTGGAATAAGTTAACTGCCCTTCGACAAGCTCAGGGTGAACGGTTGGGGGGTTATCTCTTCATCGTCAGGGATCGTCGGACTGGCCCTGGCCTGTCCTGAGCTTGTCGAAAGTCAGAACCGCAGGCGCATCCTTCGATACCTCAGGACGAACGGGGAGAGGTCATCCTTGGGCAGGCTCCTGACGAACGGAATTCAGCGAGCGACCGCGGCCGCTGACAATTAATACAGAACGACGCCGCGAATGGATTCACCGCTTTTCATCAGGTCGAAACCCTTGTTGATGTCTTCCAGTGGCATGGTGTGCGTGATGAGGTCGTCGATGTTGATCTTGCCCTCCATGTACCAGTCCACAATCCTGGGCA
Source organism: uncultured Polaromonas sp. (assembly GCA_966112355.1). Classification (GTDB taxonomy): domain Bacteria; phylum Pseudomonadota; class Gammaproteobacteria; order Burkholderiales; family Burkholderiaceae_C; genus Polaromonas. The sequence goes on along the minus strand of CBHWCZ010000006.1, from coordinate 3,796 downwards.
CATCGGTGCGGCCGCGTGCGCCGCCGAAGGCCGAGCCTTCCCACTTGCGGCCGGTGACGAGCTGGAAGGGGCGGGTGCTGATCTCGGCGCCGGCTTCTGCCACGCCGATGATGATGCTGCGGCCCCAGCCCTTGTGCGTGCATTCGAGTGCCTGGCGCATCACCTGGGTGTTGCCGATGCATTCAAAGCTGTAGTCGGCGCCGCCGTCCGTGAGCTGCACGATGGCATCGACGACGTTCGGCACCTCTTTCGGGTTGATGAAGTGCGTCATGCCGAACTTTCGCGCCATTTCCTGCCGCGCCGGGTTGATGTCCACGCCGATGATCTTGTCCGCACCCACCATCTTCGCGCCCTGAATCACATTCAGGCCAATGCCGCCCAGGCCAAACACCACCACGTTGGCGCCGGCTTCGACCTTGGCGGTGAACAGCACCGCGCCGATGCCGGTGGTGACGCCGCAGCCGATGTAGCAGACTTTGTCGAACGGGGCGTCTTCGCGGATTTTGGCGAGCGAAATTTCAGGCGCCACGGTGTAGTTGCTGAAGGTGCTGGTGCCCATGTAGTGAAAGATGGGCTTGCCGTCGAGGCTGAAGCGGCTGGTGGCGTCGGGCATCAGGCCCTTGCCCTGAGTGCCGCGAATCAGCTGGCACAGGTTGGTTTTGCGCGACAGGCAGAACTTGCACTGGCGGCATTCGGGCGTGTAAAGCGGAATGACGTGGTCGCCTTTTTTCAGCGTGGTCACACCGGGGCCCACATCGACCACAATGCCCGCGCCCTCATGGCCGAGGATGGCGGGGAAGATGCCTTCCGGGTCAGCGCCGCTGAGCGTGTAGTAATCGGTGTGGCAAATGCCGGTGGCCTTGATTTCGACGAGCACTTCGCCGAATTTGGGCCCTTGCAGATCAACGGTTTCGATGGTCAGCGGGGCGCCTGCTTTCCAGGCGACAGCGGCTTTGGTTTTCATGGGGCGTGCCTTGCGTCAGTGGGTGTGCCCGCACTATAAGTCACGCCCCCTGGGTCCGGCCGTGGCAGGGGCATTCACGGCCCGCGCAGTGTTTCATTTTGAGAAAACATGGCGCACCCATGAAAAATGCCGGAACAGGTCCGGCATTTTTGGGGGTATGCGTCGCGGCCTGTGTGGCCCTGTGTGGCCGTCAGGCGCTGAAGAAATTCTTCAGCTTGTCGGCCCAGCCGTCTTCACTGGGCGAGTGCCTGGCGCCGCCTTTTTTCAGCGACTCGTCCAGTTCCTTGAGCAGCTTGCGCTGGTGCTCGGTGAGCTTCACCGGCGTTTCCACCGTGATGTGACAGTACAGGTCGCCCGGGTAGCTGGAGCGCACGCCCTTGATGCCCTTGCCGCGCAGGCGGAACTGCTTGCTGGCCTGTGTGCCTTCAGGAATGTCGATCGCCGCCTTGCCGGCCAGGGTGGGCACGTCGATCTCGCCGCCCAGCGCCGCCGTGGTGAAGCTGATCGGCACCACGCAATGCAGGTCGTCGCCATCGCGCTCGAAGATCTCGTGCTTCTTGAGTCGGATCTCGATGTACAGGTCACCGGGCGGGCCGCCGTTGGTGCCCGGCTCGCCGTTGCCGGTGGAGCGGATGCGCATGCCGTCGTCGATGCCGGCCGGAATCTTCACTTCCAGCGTCTTGTTGTTCTTGGTCTTGCCGACACCATGGCAGGTGACGCAAGGCTCGGGTATCAGCTTGCCGGTGCCCTTGCACTGCGGGCAGGTCTGCTGCACGCTGAAAAAGCCCTGGCGCATCTGCACCGCACCGTGGCCGTGGCAGGTGGTGCAGGTGACGACCTTGGTGCCAGGCTTGGCGCCGGTGCCGTGGCAGGTGTTGCAGTTGTCCCAGCTCGGAATGCGGATCTGAGCGTCCTTGCCGATGGCCGCCTCTTCGAGCGTGACTTCCATCGCGTAGCTCAGGTCACCGCCGCGGTACACCTGGCGCCCGCTGCGCTGGCCGCCGCGCTGGTTGCCGAACACGTCGCCAAAGATGTCGCCGAAGGCCTCGGCAAAGCCGCCAAAGCCTTCTGCGCCCGGGCCGCCGCGCATGTTCGGGTCCACACCGGCGTGGCCGTACTGGTCGTAGGCGGCGCGCTTCTGCTCATCCGAGAGCATCTCGTAGGCCTCCTTGGCCTCCTTGAATTTCTCCTCGGCCACTTTGGACGCGTCACCCTGGTTGCGGTCAGGGTGGTGCTTCATCGCCAGCTTGCGATACGCCTTCTTGATGTCTTCATCGCTGGCGTTCTTGGGAACACCCAGCGTGTCGTAGTAGTCTTTTTTGGTGGCCATGTGAGGTCGTTGTTCAGGAATGCTTGGTCGTCTTGGAGCGGGAAATCAGAAGGTGGCAGAAACGTCGTCAGCGCAGGAACACGCCAGACAAATGCAAAAGCGGAAATCCGGGATCGCTCCAGGTTTTCCGCCTTCTTGCACGCAGCGAGGGCGCCACTTAAAGCGCCACCCGATACATCCATGGATGCGTCATTTCAGGCAGCCTGGGTTGAATCGCTTCAGCCCTTCTTGACTTCCTTGACTTCCGCGTCCACCACATTGTCGTCGGCGGGCTTGGCCTGTGCCTGCTCGCCGCCGGATGCCCCTGCGGCGCCAGCAGCGCCAGCGGCCTGCGACGCCTGCATGTCGGCGTACATCTTCTCGCCGAGCTTCTGGCTGGCTTCCATCAGGGCGGTATTCTTGGCATCAATGGCAGCCTTGTCGTCGCCCTTGAGTGCTTCTTCCATGTCCTTGATGGCGGCCTCGATCTTTTCCTTCTCGCCGGTGTCGAGCTTGTCGCCGTATTCGGCGAGCGATTTCTTCACGCTGTGCACCATGGCCTCGGCGTTGTTCTTGGCCTGCACGAAGTCGACTTTCTTCTTGTCTTCCTCGGCGTTCAGCTCGGCGTCCTTCACCATCTGCTGGATCTCGGCTTCGGACAGGCCCGAGTTGGCCTTGATGGTGATCTTGTTTTCCTTGCCGGTGCCCTTGTCCTTGGCGCCGACGTGCAGGATGCCGTTGGCGTCGATGTCGAAAGACACTTCAATCTGCGGCGTGCCGCGGGCTGCCGGCGGAATGCCTTCGAGGTTGAACTCGCCCAGGGCCTTGTTGCCCGAGGCGATTTCACGCTCGCCCTGGAACACCTTGATCGTCACGGCCGGCTGGTTGTCTTCAGCGGTCGAGAAGGTCTGTGCGAACTTGGTCGGGATGGTCGTGTTCTTCTTGATCATCTTGGTCATCACGCCGCCCATGGTCTCGATGCCCAGCGACAGCGGGGTGACGTCCAGCAACAGCACGTCGGTGCGGTCGCCCGACAATACCTGGCCCTGGATGGCAGCGCCCACGGCCACGGCTTCATCGGGGTTCACGTCCTTGCGCGGCTCCTTGCCGAACAGTTCCTTGACCATCTCCTGCACCTTGGGCATGCGGGTCTGGCCACCTACCAGGATCACGTCGTGGATGTCGCCCACGCTGACACCGGCGTCCTTGATGGCCATGCGGCAAGGGGCGATGGTGCGCTCGATCAGCTCTTCCACCAGCGCTTCCAGCTTGGAGCGCGTCATCTTGATGTTCAGGTGCTTCGGGCCTGAGGCATCGGCCGTGATGTAGGGCAGGTTGATGTCGGTCTGCGCGCTGTTGGACAGCTCGATCTTGGCCTTCTCGGCAGCTTCCTTCAGGCGCTGCAACGCCAGCACGTCCTTGCTCAGGTCCACGCCCTGTTCTTTCTTGAACTCGGCAATGATGTGGTCGATGATGCGCTGGTCGAAGTCCTCGCCGCCGAGGAAGGTGTCGCCGTTGGTGGA
>CBHWCZ010000005.1:0-201107 GCA_966112355.1 uncultured Polaromonas sp. | reverse complement strand
TGCCGACGTTGACGTGCGGCTTGGTCCGCTCAAATTTGCCTTTTGCCATTTCAAATCTCCAAAGAACATGCCCGTGTCTGTTTAAGGTTTCCAGCATTGGCCTGCCACGGGCAGCAGTCCAACCACAGATGTGGCGCCGAAGACCGAACTCTTCATTCCAGCAATCACCGCGGAACCGGCTCTGCCGGGCCGCAGGTGATGCCCCCTTGAGGGGGAGGCGGCAAAGCCGCCCGGGGGTGTACTTTATTTAGCCCGCGAAGCCATGATGGCTTCCGACACGTTGCGCGGAGCTTCCGAGTAGTGCTTGAACTCCATGGAGTAGGTCGCACGGCCCTGGGACATCGAACGCAGCGTGGTCGAGTAGCCGAACATCTCGGACAGCGGCACTTCGGCCTTGATGGCTTTTCCGCCGCCAACCATGTCTTCCATGCCCTGCACCATGCCGCGGCGTGAGGACAGATCGCCCATCACGTTGCCGGCGTAGTCTTCCGGGGTCTCGACTTCCACAGCCATCATCGGCTCCAGAATCACCGGGCCGGCCTTGCGGCAGCCTTCCTTGAAACCAAAGATGGCAGCCATCTTGAACGCCAGTTCGTTCGAGTCCACATCGTGGTACGAACCGAAGTGCAGCGTGACCTTGACGTCCACCACCGGGTAGCCGGCCAGCACGCCGGACGTGACGGCTTCGTTGATACCTTTTTCCACCGCAGGAATGTATTCGCGAGGAACCACACCGCCCTTGATGGCGTCGACGAACTCGATGCCCTTGCCGGCTTCGTTGGGCTCGATCTTCAGCACCACGTGGCCGTACTGGCCCTTGCCGCCGGACTGGCGCACAAACTTGCCTTCAGCGTCTTCCACCGTCTTGCGGATGGTTTCGCGGTAAGCCACCTGCGGCTTGCCCACGTTGGCTTCCACGCCGAACTCGCGCTTCATGCGGTCGACAATGATTTCCAGATGCAGCTCGCCCATGCCGGCGATCAGGGTCTGGCCGGACTCTTCGTCGGTCTTGACGCGGAAAGAAGGATCTTCCTGCGCCAGGCGCTGCAGGGCGATGCCCATTTTTTCCTGGTCAGCCTTGGTCTTGGGTTCCACGGCCTGGGTAATCACGGGCTCGGGGAACACCATGCGCTCGAGCATGACGATGGCATCGGGATCGCACAGGGTTTCGCCCGTGGTCACGTCCTTGAGGCCCACGCAGGCGGCGATGTCGCCAGCGCGGATTTCACTGACTTCTTCACGGTTGTTGGCGTGCATCTGCACAATACGGCCGATACGCTCTTTCTTGCCCTTGATCGGGTTGTAGACGCTGTCGCCCTTTTTCAGGACGCCGGAGTAAACACGCACGAAGGTCAGCTGGCCCACGAACGGGTCAGTCATGAGCTTGAAGGCCAATGCGGAGAATTTCTCTTCGTCGTCCGCCTTGCGGGTGACGGGCGCTTCGTCTTCGTCCATGCCCTTGACAGGCGGGATGTCGATCGGCGACGGCATGAATTCAATCACGGCGTCCAGCATGCGCTGCACGCCCTTGTTCTTGAAGGCGGAGCCGCAGTACATCGGCTGGATTTCGCTGGCGATGGTACGCGTGCGGATGCCCAGCTTGATTTCGGCTTCGGTCAGGTCGCCTTCTTCGAGGTACTTGTTCATCAGTTCTTCGGACGACTCGGCAGCAGCCTCGACCATCTTCTCGCGCCATTCCTTGGCCAGCTCGACGAGCTCGGCAGGAATTTCGCTGTAGGTGAACTTCATGCCTTGCGAGGCTTCGTCCCAGATGATGGCTTTCATCTTGATCAGGTCGACCACGCCTGTGAAGTTTTCTTCGGCGCCAATGGGGATCACCATGGGCACAGGGCTGGCCTTCAGTCGCAGTTTCATCTGCTCGACGACCTTGAAGAAGTTGGCACCGGTACGGTCCATCTTGTTGACGAACGCGAGGCGGGGCACCTTGTACTTGTTGGCCTGGCGCCAGACGGTTTCCGACTGGGGCTGCACGCCGCCCACGGCGCAGTACACCATGCAGGCGCCGTCGAGCACGCGCATCGAGCGCTCCACCTCGATGGTGAAGTCCACGTGGCCCGGGGTGTCGATGATGTTGATGCGGTGCTCAGGCAGTGACGTGTCCATGCCCTTCCAGAAGCAGGTGGTCGCAGCGGAAGTGATCGTGATGCCACGCTCTTGCTCCTGCTCCATCCAGTCCATGGTGGCGGCGCCGTCGTGCACCTCACCAATCTTGTGGTTCACGCCGGTGTAGAAAAGAATCCGCTCGGTGGTCGTGGTCTTGCCGGCATCAATGTGCGCGGAGATACCGATGTTGCGGTAGTTTTGAATGGGGGTAGCGCGGGACATAAATTACTTTCAGTTCGGGGTTACGAACAAAGACTCGTTGAAGAACTGCCCGGTGGGGCCTTCCTCGTTTTCGCTGCGTGTCTGCCAGCAGGACGCCCCGTTTTGCGGGCAGATCCGGCTGTCAGAAAGTGGGATTGAACCGGCGGTTATCAAGGTGCCCGGCACCCGGACAATCACCTGGCAATCCATCCACCCAGCGCAGCGGGGTTGCCACCCAAAGCGGCAACCCGGGCAAATCAGAAGCGGAAGTGGCTGAACGCCTTGTTGGCTTCGGCCATGCGGTGAACTTCGTCACGCTTTTTCATGGCGCCGCCACGACCTTCGGTCGCTTCCATCAGCTCATTGGCCAGGCGCAGGGACATCGACTTCTCGCCGCGCTTCTTGGCGGCTTCTTTCAGCCAGCGCATGGCCAGGGCCATGCGGCGGACAGGGCGAACCTCGACAGGCACCTGGTAGTTGGCACCACCGACGCGGCGGGACTTCACCTCGACCATGGGCTTGATGTTGCCGATGGCCATGTGGAAAGCCTCGAGCGGGTCTTTGCCGGGGTTCTTTTTCTCGATGAAGTCGAGCGCGCCATAAATGATGCGCTCGGCGACGGCCTTCTTGCCGCCTTGCATGATCACGTTCATGAACTTGGCGAGATCAACATCGCCAAATTTCGGATCAGGAAGAATTTCACGTTTAGGGACTTCGCGACGACGTGGCATTTTTTCACCTCTTTGCTTCAGTTGGCACAACCTTTTGGGTCCTGCCGCGAGGGTTATCAAAACCCTCACTTACTCGACCGGTGCAAACCATTTGCACTTGGGTCACTTCGTTTCAGACACCTGCCAGGGCGAGTGAAACACCTGTTTCGAAGGAACCATCACAGGGAACCGTGACAACCTCTTCTGGCGCGAGCGCTCAATGAAGAGAAAACCCGAGCCGGTTTGGCTTATTTGGCCTTTGGCTTCTTCGCACCGTACTTGGAGCGCGACTGCTTGCGGTCTTTCACGCCTTGCAGGTCGAGCGAGCCACGAACGATGTGGTAACGCACACCGGGCAAGTCCTTGACACGACCGCCACGAACCAGCACCACGCTGTGTTCCTGCAGGTTGTGGCCTTCGCCGCCGATGTAGGAAATGATTTCAAACCCGTTGGTCAGGCGCACTTTGGCGACTTTACGCAGAGCGGAGTTGGGCTTCTTGGGGGTCGTGGTGTACACACGGGTGCACACACCGCGGCGCTGCGGAGAATTCTCCATCGCAGGGCTTTTGGACTTGATCTTTTCGACCTCGCGCCCCTGACGGACTAACTGATTGATGGTTGGCATTGAAAAACGTCCCTAAACGTCTGAAAACTGATCACCGCGGTTGATGCGCGGACACAAATATTTCCCGCAACGTGCGCGGAAAAGCCTTCTAGTATAAACCGGATAGTGAAAAGGCTCAAGCCGCGCCTCTGTTTGCGAGGGCTACCGGCCTGATGCCGGGCCAGCAGGCTCAGCCTTGCGGTGCCGTGGCAGCGCTCAGGCTTGCTGATCTGTGGGTCATGCAACCCAGAAAGTCAGCGCCCACTCTCCAAATTACTTGATCCAGAGGCGAATGGCATCCCAGGCGCGACCCAGGATACCGGCCTGCTCGACCGCTTCGAGCGCGACCAGCGGCACTTCGGCCACCGGTGTCGGGTTGTCGCCCACCAGCACCTTGAGCATGCCCACTGGCTGGCCTTTGATGAAAGGCGCCACCAGCGGATCGGGACGCGCCACCTGGGTCTTGATCCTGGCGGCGCTGCCTGCCGGCAAGGCCACCACGATGGCCTGGGGCCGGCCGAGATTGACCGTGGCGGACTTGCCCTTCCAGACCGCCGGGCTCACAACCGCCTGCCCGCCGTCAAACAGCTTGACCGCCTCGAAGGCGGTGTAGCCCCAATTGAGCAGTTTTTGCGATTCCGTGGCCCGAGCGCTGTCGCTGGTGGTGCCCAGCACGATGGACAGCAGCCGCCGACCGCCAGGCGCACCTGCGGCGCCAAGGTTGGGAAAGTCCCGCCGGGCGGTGGCGATCAGGCAATAGCCGGCCGCATCGGTGTGCCCGGTTTTCAGGCCGTCCACGCTCGGATCGCGAAACAGCAGGGTGTTGCGGTTGGTGTCATTGGCCGCCGGCGTGCCGGGATAGCGGTATTTCTTGATCGCCGAATACGCCACGTAGTCGGGGAAATCCTGCATCAGGCGGGTCGCCAGGATGCTCAGGTCCCGCGCGGTGGTGGTGTGGCCGGGCTCGGTGAGGCCCTCCGGGTTCTTGTAGGCGGTGGATTTCATGCCCAGCGCCTTGGCCTGCTCGTTCATGAGCTGTACGAAATGCTCCACGGTGCCGCCCACGCCCTCGGCCAGCGCCATGGTGGCGTCATTGCCCGACTGCACCACCATGCCCTTGATCAGGTCTTCCACCGGCACCTGCATTTTCGGGTCGATGAACATGCGGGAGCCGGGCATCTTCCAGGCGCGCTCGCTGACGCCGAAAGTCTGCTTCAAGTCGATTTTTTTGGCCTTGAGCGCATCGAACACCAGGTACTCGGTCATCAGCTTGGTGAGGGAGGCGGGCTCCACCGGTGAGTCGATGTCCTTGGCGGCCAGGATCTGGTTGGCCGTCACGTCCAGCAGCAAATAGGAGCGGGCGGCAATTTCAGGCGGCTGCGGCGCCTGGGCGTGCACCACCGGCGCGACGGACAGAAGCACCGCGCAGATCGCCGCGCTGAAACGGCGCAGACCGGACGTGGCCCGAAAGGCCTGGGGAAGAAGTGGCATGGGGAAAAGTGGGTAGGAAGTCATGGGAGGCAGTGAACAGGCCGCAGTGGGTACAGCGGGGCCAGTGCGCGGACTTGTGCGCAGGCACCAGAAGAACACTCAAGCGGTGGCCGAAGACAGGTGGCGCACCACCAAGTTTTTCAGAAGGGGCAATTGTCCATGAAAGAAATGGCCGCCCCCGGGGACGACCGTAACAGGAAGTGATTGCGGGCGCGCCCAGTCCATCACCGCCGGCAGCAGCACGGTGTCGTCCTGCTCGCCATGCACCACCAGCGTCCGGTCATGCGCCACAGCATTGATGGTCGCCGCCGGCGCGCGGCTCACGCTGGTGCCGACCAGCACCAGTTTGTCGATGGCGCGCAGAGGATGCAGCTGCGCGAAGGCATGCGTGGTGACAAAGGCCCCGAACGAGAAGCCAGCCAGCGCCAGCGCGCCCGCCTCCAGACCCGCGGGCGACGCATGCGCGACCACCGCCAGGAAGTCCTCGAGCTCGCCGCGCCCTTCGTCGTGGCTGCCGGCGCTGCCGCCGACACCCCGGAAGTTGAAGCGCACAGCCGTCCAGCCGCACTGGATGAACGCGCGGGCCAGCGTCTGCACCACCTTGTTGTCCATGGTGCCGCCGAACAGCGGATGCGGGTGGGCAATCACAGCCACGCCGCGCGAGGCGCCGGCTGGCCGGTCCACAGCGATTTCCAGTGCGCCGGCCGGGCCGGCGATGATCGATTTGAGGGTATGGGCGTTCACGGTGCAGAGGTCTGAAAGCGGCGCACTCAGCGGCCCAGATGCGGCGGCGTCAGGAGGCGCTCGACCACTTGGCCATTTTTCAGGTGCGACTCCACGATCTCGTCGATATCGCTTTCGTCCACATAGCTGTACCAGACCGCCTCGGGGTAGACCACGGCCACGGGGCCGGCCGCACAACGGTCCAGGCAGCCCGCCTTGTTGACCCGGACCTGGCCGGGACCCGACAGGCCCGCGGCCTTGACCTGGGATTTGCAGCGGTCAAAAGCCTCCTGGGCGCGGTGCTCTGCACAGCACGCTTCGCCGCCCTTGCGCTGGTTCAGGCAAAAGAAGATGTGGCGCTCGTAGTAGCTGGCAGGTGTATCAGCGGAAGATGCAGGCGATGCGGATGAGGCACTAGCGGGAGAGGAAGCTTGGGTCATCGCCCGATTTTACGTTTTCCCCTGCTGCCGGCTGTTCGCGGCCAGACAGACGCACCAGCACATAGACCAGGGCAGCGTAGGGCCACAGCCATCCCAGCCACTGCACCAGTCCGTGAAAACGGATGAACCGGCCCTGCTCCCAGGTTTGCAGCGTCTGCGCAAAGTAAGGGTCTGCCGGCGCCTGGTTGAGCAAGGCCAGATGGGTCGCCAGCGCCAGCAGGCCCAGGGCCGCCGCGCCCCGGCGCGGCAGGGCCAGCGACACGGCGGCCAGGACTGCGGCCAGCGCCACCCCCACCTGCACGGGCAGGTCCAGCCAGGCCCAGGCATGGTCCGGGCCGTAGCTCAGCGCCGCCGACAGGGCCGACGCCAGAACTCCCGCCCCGATCACAGCGCAGGCAGCCACCGCACGCTGCCAGGCGGTCCGGATCACGCAATACCCCATCAGGCACGGCACCAGCAGCCCCAGGGCCACACACAGCAATTCAGCGGCTGGCACGAGCGGCTGCAACTCCATGTCGCGCACCGGCATCCATTGGAGAAAAGGGGTGTCCAGCAGTACATCGGCCAACGCGGCTTCGAGCCGCTCGAACACCTGCCCCAGCCCCATTGGCACCGAGGCCGGAAACAGCAACGCCACCGGCCACAACGCCAGCAGCACCAGCGCACCGCGGGCGTCCCGCGCAAACCAGCGCTCGCGGAATTGGCGCCAGCGCGCCACCAGGCCCAGCCGCTGCAACGCCCAGGCGAGACCCGCACCCAGGCACCCTCCGGCAGTGTTCAGTGCGAAGTCCACATTGGATGGCACGCGCGACGGCAGATAGCTCTGGAGCGTTTCCATCGCGAGCGAAAGAAGAGCGCACGCGATCGCCGAAGCGGTGACGGCCCAGCCCATGCGCCGGCTGCGCAAGGCCGCCAGGGCGAGCAGAAAACCCAGCGGCGCGTAGCCCAGCAGATTGGCGCCGACATCAAAACGCGTCCAGTACTGCGGCAGCGGCGCGGTCAGGAAGCGAAACGGCGAGATGCCCTGGTCACGCCAATCGGCAAACGGATAGAGACTGGCATACACGATCAGGCAGATCACCGCGAGGGCCAGCGGCCAGGAGGTTGTTCGCACACCCCTATCGTCCTCACTTCGCTGCGCTTCAGACGGTGGCACACCCCCGACGTTCTCACTTCGCTGCGCTTCGTGTAGTGCCGCCCCCCCTTGCAGGGGACGACGCATGGCGCCCGGCAAAGCCGGTTCGCCCGACAGCTCACGCTCACCCCTGACATCCTCGCTCCGCTTCGCTTCGCGTAGTTCTGCCTCCCCTTCCAGGGGACGACGCGTGGCGCCCGGCGAAGCCGGTTCGCCCGCGTCTGCTGGATGGGGAGGCTTGTTCACAGGTCTGGCCGTTGTCCTGAACGGCTCCTAGAAGGGCTTGACGACAACGAGGATGACGGCGGCGACCAGCAGCAGCACGGGAATCTCATTGAACCAGCGGTACCAGCGGTGGCTGTGCGTGTTGCGGTTGGCCACGAACTGCTTCAGCAGGCGGGCGCACAGGTGGTGGTAGCCCAGCGCCAACGCCACCACGGCGAGCTTGGCGTGCATCCACCCGTTGCCGGGGCCGCGGCCCACGCCATACCCAAGGTACAGCCACAGGCCCAGGACCAGCGCGGGAATGGCGAGCAGCGTGGTGAAGCGCTTGAGCTTGTGCGCCATCAGAAGCAGACGCTCCCGTTCGGCCACGCTTTCGGGCGGCACCATCGCCAGGTTGACAAAAATCCGCGGCAGGTAGAACAGCCCGGCGAACCAGCTGGCGACAAAGACGATGTGGAAGGATTTGACCCAAAGCATCCGGCAAAGTGTAGCCCCCACGCTTGTCACTCCGTGTACTGCGCTGCCCCCCGAGGGGGCCGCTGCGCCTGCGGCCCGGCAAAGCCGGTTCCGCGGCTCCTGCTGGCCTAACCCGCCTTGCCTCGGTGACCGTGATGCACCGGGCGCACCGGAAAATTGCTTTACCGAGATGAAGTGCAAGGCGCCCGGAGCGCAGCAACCGGAATGCACTCCGGTGCATGAGGGTCATGCACCGCAAAATGCCACGCGTTCGCTCACGCTCAGTGCAGCCATTCGCTCGGCAAAGGGATTTGCCGGTGTGCCCGACAAAAAAATGCCCGGATGGCACAGGGCCAACCGGGCTCGCAAGCCTTTTTGCTGTCACACGCAAAGGCCCCGCTCAGGGAGGAAAAGCGGGATGCAGCTACCCAATTGGTAACTACACATATGAATTTTAACCACGCACCCGAATACATTGCAATCACTTCAGTCTGAACCAAATTGCACAGATTCATACGCATTTTCCCGTACGCCGGGTGGACGGGCCGGTGCGCCCGGAAGGCCGGGCAGAACGCGTCCGCTGCAGCAAATAGTTGGGGCCTTCTGCAAACCTTTGGCACAATTTGCCGATGACCTTCCACGCCTCCAATTTCGCACCCTATCCCGCCGGCCGTCCCCGCCGCCTGCGCCGTGACAGCTTCACGCGCAACCTGGTGCGCGAAAACTCCCTCACGCCGCATGACCTGATTTACCCGGTGTTCGTCACGGACGGCCGCCAGCAACGCCAGGCCATTGCCTCCATGCCGGGGGTGGAGCGCCTGAGCCTCGACTTGCTGCTGCCGGTGGCCGAGGAATGCGTCAAGCTGGGCATTCCGGTGATGGCGCTGTTCCCGGTGATCGACGGCAGCCTCAAGACCGTGGACGGCAAGGAAGCGCTGAACCCGGACGGGCTGGTGCCGCGCGTGGTGCGCGAGCTGAAGAAGAATTTCCCGGAACTGGGCGTGATGACGGACGTGGCGCTGGACCCTTTCACCACACACGGACAGGACGGCCTGCCCGATGCCAACGGCTACATCCTCAATGACGAAACCATCGCGATGCTGGTCCAGCAGGCGCTCACGCAGGCCGAAGCCGGCGTGGACATCGTGGCCCCCAGCGACATGATGGACGGCCGCATCGGCGCCATCCGCTCGGCACTCGAATCGCGCAAGCTGATCCACACCCGCATCATGGCCTACAGCGCCAAGTACGCCAGCGCGTTTTATGGCCCCTTCCGCGATGCGGTGGGCTCCGCCGGCAACCTGGGCAAGGCCGACAAGAAGGTCTACCAGATGGACCCGGGCAACACCGATGAAGCCCTGCGCGAGGTCGCCATGGACATTGCCGAAGGCGCCGACATGGTGATGGTCAAGCCCGGCATGCCCTACCTGGACGTGGTGCGCCGCGTCAAAGATGAGTTCCACATCCCGACTTTCGCCTACCAGGTGAGCGGTGAATACGCGATGCTGAAGGCCGCCGCGCAAAACGGCTGGCTGGACCACGACGCGGTCATGCTGGAGAGCCTGCTGGCCTTCAAGCGCGCCGGCGCCGACGGCGTGCTGACCTATTTCGCGATCGACGCGGCCAGACGCCTGCGTCAAGGCTGATGCAAGGCATCTGACGCCGCCCGCCATTTTCCCGCCCCGGGTCGACTACCCCCAGATCGGGCTCATACCCAGGGCCGGGCCAGCCCTTCAGCCTCCAACGCCCGGACCACCGCAGGCCGCGCCAGCACCCGCTGCAGATACGGCCCGAGGTGGGTTCGCGTGCGCGCAGGTGGCGACTTGAAGTTGCGCGTCCAGCGGCACAGCATCATCGCGTAGATGTCCACCGCCGAGTAGTGCTCGCCCAGCAGCCAGGGCTGCGCGTGGTACGCCTGCTGCCGCGCGATTTCGGCATCGAGCTGGTCCAGCATCGGGCTGATGCGCGCCTCGGCATGCGCCTTCAACTCCGCCACGCCTGCCGCATTGCCCTCGTCCATCCAGCGCTCGGTGTAGAAATACACGATCAGTGTCGACTGCAGCGTGTTGGTCAGCCAGATCAGCCACTTGTAGAAATGAGCCCGCTCAGCACTGCCCACCGCCGGCGCCAGGCCCCCCTGTGGATGGGTGTCGCACAGATGCAGGCAGATCGCAGCCGTTTCGTACAGCACCAGATCGCCATCGACCAGCGCCGGGATCAGCCCGTTCGGATTGATCTTGCGGTAGGCCTCGCTGTGGTGCGCGCCGGTGGAGGTGTCGGTCAGGATTTTTTCAAACGGCACGCCCAGTTCCTGAAGCAGAATATGGGGCGCCATGGCGGCGCTGCTGGGGGAGAAATAAAGCTGGAGCATGGTGGATCGCAGGATGGATGGTCAGACGTTCAAGGTGGTACGACACCGAACATGCCAGCCGCATTGCCCCACGCGATCTTGCGCGCCACATCCTGCGGCAGGTCACCCAGCCAGGCACGGTAGCCCTTCATGGTGTCGTCGTAGTACTGCCAGCGCTGGTTGACCCAGGTGTCGGAGCCGATCATGAAGCGGTCAGGGTACTTGAGCATCAGTGCGCGCCACTCGGAACACAGCTTACCTGCGTCGCACGTCAGCCCCGGCCGGTACGACAGCTCGCCCATCAGCAGCGGGTATTGGCCCATGAGCTGATCAACACGCGCTGACGGAACGCCACCGATGCCGGTGTGCGCCCAGATCAGCCGCGTCTTCTGGCCCTTGCTGGGGGCGTTGGCCATCAGCAGGTCAATCGCCACATCGTCCACATGCGCGAGGATGGCGAGCTTGTTCTCTTCGGCAAAAGCCATCAGCTTTTGGGCCACCGAGCCGTTGGCATTGGCGCTGTCGTACAGGTGGAACTCGCCGATGCCCTGGTACGGCCCGGCCTGGTCACCCGTCACACCGCGTGCGAACTCGGTCTTCACCATCTCGAAGATGGACTCGTCCCGGAACCAGCTGTCGTAATCGGCGCGGTTGCGGTAGAGGCGAATGAAGGGCACCACCGTGACGCCCGCAGCCCGGGTCTGCGGCAGGGCGGCCAGCGATCGGGTGCCGTCGTTCGGCCGGGAATTGGCCACAATGGCCTTCACGCCATTGCGCTGCATGCGAGCCAGCACGTCCGCGGGCGGGTGCGCGCCGGTCCCTGTGCCGGCACTGCCGGACCAGGCTTCTTCGTTGTAGTGCAGGTGGGCGTCGAACAGCGGGCCGGTGTAGTCTGCCGCCAGCGCCTGACTGCACGCCGTGGCCACAGACAGACATGCCAGCGCCCGTCTGAGCCGAGGCCCGCCGGCGAAGGGCCTCAAACGGGAGAGGGTCGGTGCTGGCACGGCAGGCTTCCGCGCGCCATCAGCCGACGTGGGCGGCAAAAAAAGCCAGCGTGCGTTCGCGCGCCAGATGAGCCGCAGCCTCGTTGTACGAGCCGCGCTGGTCGCAGTTGAAGCCGTGGTTGGCCGCATAGACATGCACCGTGACTTCCGGATGCGCCTTGGAGAATGCCTCGACGCCTTCCAGCGGAATCCAGTGGTCCTGGTCGCCGAAGTGGGCCATCACCGGGCACAGCGGCTTGCGCGCGATCTCTTCCGGCGCCGTCACGCCACCACCGTAGTAAGGTGCGGCAGCGCTCAGGCCCTTGAGCGTGCAGGCCGATTGCCAGGTGAGCAGGCCGCCCCAGCAAAAACCGATGAGGCCGACCTTGCCGCCGCTCAGTTTGGCGGCATGGTCAATGGCTGCCTGGATGTCGGGCAGCACACCGGCGCCCGGCAGTTCGGTCACGGCGGTCTTGAGCGCAAAGCCTGCATTCATGTCAGCTTCGGTGTAGCCCAGTTCCACGCCCGCCTTCACGCGCTGGAAGGTGGCCGGCGCCACCGCCACATAGCCCTGCGCGGCAAAGCGGTCGGTCACTGCGCGGATGTGCGAGTTCACGCCGAAGATTTCCTGCAGCACCACAATGGCGCCGCGCGGCTTGCCATCCGGCATCGCCACATAGGCGGGCACCGTGGTGCCGTCGGCCGAGGTGAGGTTGGTGAATTGACCCATGATGAAAAGCTCCTTTGAAAAATGAAAACGGGAATCCGGTTCAGAGGTCAGGCCAATGCCGGGACACCCAGCTTGCGCGCCACAAAGTCCAGCCTGTCCTGGCCCCAGAACAGCTCGCCATCGACGACATAGCTCGGGGCGCCAAAAATGCCGGCGTCGATGGCCTGCCGGGTGTTGGCCTCGTAGCGCTCCTGCACCGCCTGGCTGTAGGACTGCTCGAGCCGCTGCGAGGGCAGCCCGCATTCGGCCAGCAGCTGCGCCAGCACCTTCTCGTCGGCAATCAGCCGCTCCTGCACCCACACCGCGCTGAAGATGGCGCCACTGATGGCCATCGCGGCGTCGGCGCCGTCGTGCAGGTCCACCGCGATGATGAGCCGGGCGGCGTCATCGCCAGCGACCGGAAAGTATTTGGGCTTGAGATGGAGCGGCACCTGCAGATGGTCGGCATAACGCTGCAATTCGATGAGGCGATAGGCCTGCCGCTGGGGTGCACGCTGGCCCAGCGGCAGGCCGCCGGAGATCGGGAACACCTTGCCGCCCAGATCGATCGGCAGCACCCGCACCGCGGCGCCAGAGGCCTTCACGATCCTGGTGAGCCGGCCGTGGCCCAGGTAGGTCCAGGGGCTTTGGGGCGTGAGGTAGTAATCCACAGTGCTGGACATGGCTGTCTCCTGGATAGGGTGGGAGCGGGGCGGTCGGCCCGGAAAGACCGCAGGCCGTCCCGAGTGTGGGTACAGTACATGGACTCGCCCCATCCCCGTTTTTAACCGGGATTGGCATTTTTTGCAGGAGGTCCGGTTTGTCCAAGATGGTTCTGATCACAGGGGGTTCACGGGGCATTGGTGCCGCTACGGCCCTGCTCGCGGCGCGCGACGGCTATGCGGTGGCCGTCAACTACGCCACCAACTCACTGGCCGCCGACGAGGTGGTGCGGCAGATTCGCAATGGCGGCGGGCAGGCCATGGCGGTGCAGGCCGACGTGGCGATCGAAGCCGAAGTCATGGCCATGTTCGGGAAGATCGACGCGAAGTTCGGGCCGATCACGGCGCTGGTCAACAACGCAGGTGTGGTCGATCAGACCAGCCGGGTGGACGCCATGAGCTACGCGCGCATCCGCCGCATGTTCGAGATCAATGTGTTCGGCTCCTTCCTCTGCGCCCGCGAAGCCGTCAGGCGCATGAGCACGCGCCATGGCGGCGCCGGCGGCAGCATCGTCAATGTGTCCAGCGCCGCGTCGCGGCTGGGCTCGCCGGGCCAGTATGTCGATTACGCCTCGGCCAAGGGCGCCATCGACAGCTTCACCATCGGTCTGGCCAAGGAGGTGGCGACCGAAGGCATCCGCGTCAACGCAGTGCGGCCCGGCATCATCGAAACCGAGATCCATGCGTCGGGGGGCCTGCCCGACCGCGTCCGCGACCTGGCACCCCAGGTGCCGATGCAGCGCGCGGGCTCGGCCGAGGAAGTCGCCCAGTCGATTGTCTGGCTGCTGTCGGACCAGGCCAGCTACACCACCGGTGCGCTGCTCGATGTGACCGGAGGCAGGTAGCGATGGACTTCAAGCCGCTCATCACGCTGCTGGCCATCGTCAACCCGCTGGCCATCGTGCCCTTCTTCATTCACTACACGCACGACTTCTCCCCTGCGCAAAGGCGGCGCACCGTGGTCACTGCGGCGTTCAGTGCGTTTGTGGTGATTGCCACCAGCGCCCTGCTCGGCCTGCAGATCCTGGAGTTTTTCAGCATCTCGCTGGCCAGCTTCCAGGTCGGCGGCGGCATGCTGCTGCTGATCAGTTCCATGAACATGCTGAACGCCCAGCCGGCCGAAGCCAAGCCCATGACCAATGAAATGGAAGATGGCGCCGCCAAGGCCGCACGCGGCGCCAGCATCGCCGTGGTGCCGCTCACCATTCCGCTGCTGACCGGCCCGGCCACGATGTCCACCGTGGTGATCTACGCCGAGAAGGCCAAGACTTTTCTGCAGCTGGCCACGCTGGTCGGCTACGGCGTGGTGATCGCACTGGCGACGGCGCTGTGCTTTTCGCTCGCTGACCCGATTGCCCGGGTGCTCGGCAAGACCGGCATCAACGTGATGACCCGCCTGATGGGTCTGATCCTCGCGGCGCTGGCTGTGGAGGTGATGGCCGACGGTCTGGGCAAACTGTTTCCCGCCCTGCATGGATGAAAACCCACACATGAACCCCATCGCACTGTCCCCCTCGCTCCAGGCCGTTGCCGATGCATTGCTCAAGGCGCGCAGCCACCCCGCACAACTGGCAGATGCCGCAGCGGCCGCCAGCGCATTGGCCAGCGCCGACGATGCCTACGCCGTGCAGCAGGCAGTGGCCCGCACGCTGGGCTGGTTTTCCGCCCAACCCGCCGGCCACTGGAAATCCGGCGGGCCTTCGCGCGATGCCGTGCTCACCCACGCACCCCTTCCACCGGCGGGCGTCTGGCCCAGCCCGGCCGCTACCCACTGGCCGTTCACGATGCGCGGCATCGAGGCGGAGATCGCGCTGCGGCTGGCCGTGCCGGTGGACGCGGCCCGGGCCGCCACCTTGACACCGGAGAGCGCAAAGTCCCTCGTGGACGCAATGACGGTCTCCATCGAGATCGTGGACTCGCGCTGGTCACAGGGCATGCAGGCGCCGGCGCTGGCCAAACTTGCCGACCTGCAGTCGCACGGCGCACTGGTGCTGGGCCCATGGGTGCCTTACGACGCATCGCGCGACTGGTCCACGCAGTCCTGCCGGGTGCAGATCGGTGCCGCAGCCGCACAGACTTTTGTGGGCACCCACTCTCTCGGTGATCCGGCCTGGCTGCTGCCGACCTGGCTTCGCCATGCGACCCGCGACGGCAGCACCGTCCCTGTAGGTACCGTGGTGACCACCGGCACCTGGTGCGGCGTGCTGCAGGCGCAGGCCGGGGACACCGTCGTGGCGGTGTTTGACGGCGTGGGTGAGGCGCGCGTCACCTTCGGCTGAGCAGCGCCCGCCTTCCGCTCAACTGGCTCAACCGGCCAGCGGGGGCCAGCGGTCCGCCCAGGGGCTCGCGGCCTCGAAGGCCGCCGCCAGATCGAGCAGCAGGTCGTCGGCGCCATAAGGGCCTATCAGTTGCAGGCCGATCGGCAGGCCCTCACGCGATGGCGCGCAGGGCAATGCCAGTGCTGGCAGGCCGGCCGCATTGACCCAGCCGGTGTAGACCGCATGCCCGCGCGGGCCGACCTCCTGCCCGTCAATGCGGGTGGGGTAGGCCTCTGCTGCCGTCCAGGGCAGCGCCGCGGCCGCCGGCATCACGATGACATCCACGGCCTCGAACAGCCGGACCGTTTCGCGCCGCAAACGGGTGACGCGCTCAATGATCTGCCACAGCCGGGCGGCAGGCAGGCGCCGGCCGTTGGCCGCCATGTCGCGGTACTTTGCTGAAGCCTGCGCCTCCCACTCGGGCTGCGCCTCGAACATGCGGGCCAGGCCGATCTGCCCGATCTGCGGCCACGCTTCACTGAAAAAATCCAGATCCAATGACAAGGGACCCGCCTCGATGTCGTGGCCCAGGGCCGCCAGCCGCTGTACCGCCTGGCCGACGCTGCCGGCCACTTGCGGGTCCAGCGGTGCATCGCCGAAGCGCTCGACATACAGCACACGCAGCGGGCTGGCGCGTCGCGGCTGCGTGGCCGCCTGCGCCGCCGCCAGCGAGGACCGGTCAGCAGGCGACGGTCCACGCATCACGTCGAACAGCAGCCGGGCATCGGCCACCGTCCGCGCCAGCGGGCCGATCACTTCAAAATCGAGCAGCAGGCTGGGAAACACGTGCTGGCGTGGCACCGCACTCAGCGACGGCTTGAGCCCGACGAGGCCCGCATGCGAGGCCGGCCTGCGGATGGATCCGCCCCCGTCCTGCCCGATCGCCAACGGGCCGATGCCGCTGGCGACGGCCGCCACCGCGCCACCGCTGGAGCCACCGGGCGTGAGCTTAGGATTCCATGGATTGCCGGTAACGCCGAACAGCGGATTGCCCGTGTAGCCCTCCAGCGCGAACTCCGGCACATTGGTTTTGCCCATGATGAGCGCCCCCCCCGCACGCACACGCGCCACGGCCAGCTCGTCATGCGGGCTCTGGTAGTGCCGCAGGGCGGGCGTTCCCCAGGTGGTGGGCTGGTCGCAGGTGAAAAGGCTGTCTTTCACGGTGAGGGGCACGCCGTCAAGCAGCGACAGCGGCTGGCCGCGCGCATGCCGCGCCGTGGAGGCGCGCGCCTCTGCCAGAAAGCGGTCGTCACGCCGCGCAATGACGGCATTGAGCTGGGGGTTCACCGCTTCCAGCCGCGCCAGGCAGGCCTCGGCCACCGCCACGGGCGTGAGGGTACGGTCGCGGAAGCGCTGTGCCAGCGTCACGGCGCCAAGGCGCCAGAGATCCTTGTCGGTCATGGGCAGAGCCTCTTCACATATGCGCCGGCAGCCATGTTGCCAGCTGCGGCAACGCCATCAGCAGGAGGGTGAACAGGATCATGATCACCGCATAGGGCAAGGCGCCCCAGATCGCATCTTCAATGCCGCCCTTGTCAGGCCGTATCCCGTGCACCACGAAAAGATTCATGCCCACCGGTGGCGTGATGAGCCCGAGCTCGCACATCAGCACAATGAAGATGCCAAACCAGATCGGATCAATGCCAAGCGCCGTGATGATGGGGTAGGTGATCGGGATGGTCGCCACCTGCATGGACAGCACATCCATGAACATGCCGAGGATCAGATAGAACACGATCAGCACCAGCAGCATCGTGGTGGCCGACAGCCCCAGCGACGTCACCCATTTGGTCATGGCCTCGGCCACTCCCGTCAGGCTGATGGTCAGGTTCAGGATGAAGGCGGCAGTGATGATCAGCAGCACCATGCCACTGACCCGTGCGGTCGAGATGAAGCAGGTGCGCAGCAGCTCCCGGTTCAACTTGCCGGATTGCCACACAAAACCCAGGGCCGTGAACACGCCGAGCGCAGCGCTCTCGGTGGCGGTGGCGATGCCGAAGTAAAGGCTTCCCATCACGATGCCGAACACCACTGCCGGCGGCACCAGGTGCACCAGCGAACGCAGTTTCTCAGCCATCGGCACCTTCGCTTCGCGCATCGCATGACCGCTCATCAGCGCCGACACCGCGATGTAGAGCATGAAGCAGGCGGTCAACAGCAGCCCCGGAATGATGCCGGCAATGAACAGCTTGCCGATAGAGTTGTTGGTGAGCGATCCGTAGACGATCATGTTCACGCTGGGCGGGATCAGGATGCCCAGCGTTCCGCCGGCGGCCAGTGAGCCAAGCGAGGCGCGCATCGAATAACCCCGTTTGTACAGCGAAGGCAGCGCCACGGTGCCGACCGTGGCTGCGGTGGCCACCGAAGAGCCCGAGGTCGCCGCAAACAGCGCGCAGCTGCCAATGTTGGTGTGCAAAAGCCCCCCTGGCAAACGCCCGAGCCAGGCCGACAGCGCGATGTACATGCGGTCGGCGATGCCCGAGCGCAGCAGCAGCTCGCCGAGCAGCACAAACAGCGGGATCGAGGTCAGCAGGTTCTCGTTGTGCACGCCCCACACGACGGGTGCGATCGTGTCCATGAACGGTATGCCGTAGGCTGCGATGCCGCCCACAATGCCCACCACCGCCATGGCAACGGCAATGGGGATGCCGATCAGCATCATGCCGATCATCAAGAAAAACGCGACACTAAACAGGCCGATGCTCATGATGACGCTCCCGGTTCCGCGCCCTGCCGCAGGGCAAGATCCTCCAGCTCCTCCTTCAGCTCCTCCTTCGCGCTCTTCGGATGGAAGTCGCGGTTCAGGGTATCGATGCGGCTGGTCGCCAGCAGGAAGGTGGCACGCACGGCATAGCCCGTGGCGACCAGCGCGAAGATAACCAGCCCCACGTACCAAACGGTCTGCGGAATGATCAGCGGCGTGGCCCAGGGCGTTTGTGCGGTGCTGCCATACCGCATCGTGTCGAGGATCACCTTGGTCGCGATCCAGGCGATGAAGGCACCGAGCAGCGCCAGCATGACAACCGAGAACCAGTTCAGGAAAGCCTGCAACGGACGCGGGAAGCCTTCGTGAAACACGTCCACCCGGATATGGTTGCGCCCCATCAGGGCCAGGCTGAAGGAGATGGTGGAGCCGACCGCCAGCGCATAGCCGCCCAGCTCGTCGGCACCCTGCAGCGACACACTGAACAGCTTGCGCGAGATGGTTTCCACCACCACCACGCAGGCCAGCAGCAGGAAGATCCCGCCGAATACGGTGGCCAGCACCGTCTCAATCCGGTCTTTCATCATCGTCCCCTGGAATTGGACCCGTCGCGGCGGGCTCTGTGCATGGTTGCGTTGTTCACTTGACACCGATCACGGGGCCGACAGTCGCCAGCCAGTGTTTGGAGCACTCCGGATTGGACTTGTCGCACACCTCGGCCCATGTGGGCAGCGACACCTTGGAGACGGCACCGCGGATCAACTCACCGTCGGCGGGCGATACCGGCACATTGACCAGCTTGAACTTCTTGCCGGTGGTGCAGGGGTCCTTGCCGGCGTTGCAATTGAGCGCATCCTGGAACAGCTCCTCGGAGTAGCTCCAGATCTCGTTCGTCAGGCCGTCAAAGGCGGCCTGCATCTTGGCCTGCTGGTCGGGCTTGAGCTGGTTCCAGGCCTTGAGCGAAATAGCGTAGCCATTGAGCGCCATCTGGAAGCCGAGCGGCAGCTGGTGCGTGGTGACTTCAGGCCAGCCGGCGGAGTTGGCCGAGCTCGGGCCGGTGATGGCACAGTCCACCACGCCCAGCGACAAGGACTGGTGCGTGTCGGCAAATGACACGGGCACCGGTGTGCCGCCGACCAGTTCAATGAACTTGGCCAGGTTCTGGTCATACACGCGCACCTTCAGTCCCTTGATGTCGGCCAGTTTCGTAATCGGTTTTTTGCAGAAAAGAATCTGGGGCCCGAAAGGCCAGACACCCAGCAGTTTGACGTTGAACTGCTTCTGCAGGCGTTCGTCTGCCGTCTTGAAATAGGCGTTGGCGACCTTGCGGCCGGTCGCGTAATCGGGGCTGGCACCTACCAGGTCCAGGCCCAGGATGGTCGGTTCATCGCGGGAGTTCTGCGAGACACGAAGGGAGACGATGTCAAACAGTCCGGCCTTCATCACCCGCAGCTGCTCGGTGTCCTTGATGCCCAGGGTATCGATGGGTTTGTAGTCGGCATCAATGGGCAGCCCCGTCCTGGCCGCGAAGTTCTCGAAAAACGGTTGCTCCTTGTTTTTCTGGATCAGGCCGGTGGCCAGGGGCTGTCCAATGATCTTGAGCTTGAGCCTTTCCTGGGCATGCGCAGGACAGATCAGCGATGCAGTGAGCGCGGCGGCCACCGCGAAAGCTTTGAATCCGGGATGACGTGACATGGTGAACTCCTATCGTGGAACGGTGGTGGGTGAAAAATGCAGGGAAAACTCAATAGCCCAACGCATGGGGCAAGGCCGTGACAAGGGAAGGCACCAGCATGCACAGCACCAGCACGCTGTACATCAGCACAATGAAGGGCCAGAGGCTGCTGACCAGTTCGCGCATGCGCACGCCGGTGATGCCGCACACGACGAACAGCACCACGCCCACGGGCGGTGTGAGCATGCCGATGACCAGGTTGAGGACAAAGAGGAAGCCGAAATGCAGCGGATCGATGCCGTACTGCAACGCGATGGGGTGCAGCAGCGGCACCAGCATGATGTAGGCGGCATTCGATTCGAGGAACATGCCGACCACGAACAACAACACCGCCACGAGGCTCATGAACACCAGCGGGCTGGTGGTGAGGCCACGCAAAAGCTCGGACAGTTGCTGCGGCAGCAGATCCACCGTCATCAGGTAGGTGATGATGGACGCAAAGGCAATCAGGGCGCCCACCATGGCCGAGGTGATGGCGGCACGCAGCACGATGCCCGGCAGGTCGGCCAGCTTGAGCCGCCGCGTGACGAAAAAACCCAGCGCCGTCGAATACACCACGGCGATGGCGGAGCCTTCGGTGGCCGTGAAAATGCCGCCCACAATGCCGCCTATGACCAGCACCGGCATGGCCAGCACGACCAGCGAGCGGCGCAGCTCTGTGAGCACGGTGGCCAGCCGGAAGGGCTCGCCGGTCGCAGCCCAGCCGCGCCGCGTGGCGATCCACGAGCACAGGCCCATGAAGCCGAAGGTGATGATGAGCCCCGGCACGACACCGGCCATGAACATGCCACCGACCGACACCGACGAGCCGGCCATGAAGGCGTAGACGATCATCGCGCCGGACGGCGGAATGATGGGCCCGAGGTTGGCGGCCGCTGCAACGATGGCCGTGGCAAAACCCTTGTCATATATCCTGGTGAGCGACGGCACCAGCATGGACGACAGCGCACTGGCGTCCGACACGGCGGCACCGGACACCGTGGCCAGGCCCGCACCGGACAGCATGGTCACATGGGCCATGCCACCACGCACGCGGCCCACCATCGTGTTGGCCAGCGCAATCAGCCGCTCCACGATGCCGGCCTTGATCATCAGCTCACCGGCCAGCATGAAGAAGGGGATGGACATCAGCGGGAAGGAGTTGACCGCATGCATCATGCGCTGCGGCACCATGGAAAAGTCGACGCCACTGAACCACAGCGCGCCGAGCGCGGCCACACCCATGGAAAAGGCGATCGGAAGGCCCAGCAGGGCCAGCAGCATGAAGGCGATGACGACGGCCAGGCTCATTCGGCACCTCCCAGGGGTGCCATCGGCGCCCCCACGATGGCGATGCGCACCAGGTGCAAGGCGCTGAGCAATGCTCCCACGCCGACCGGCACGATGAACCAGCCCACACTCCAGTCCAGCGTGGCCATGAGTTCATCCCACTGCTCACGGGCCACGCCAAAAGCCGCCCAGGCAATGGCGAACATCATGCCGGCGCAAACGACGGCGCCGGCACGCTTGAGCGCACTGCGCCACGCGGGGGGCAACTTGTCCACCAGGATGTCGATGCCGATGTGTCCGCCTTGCCGCACACCGAGTGGAATGGCCAGGAAAATCGACCAGACAAAGGCCAGGCGACCGGCCTCGTCGGCCCAGTCGATGGAGCGGTTCAGGCCGTAGCGCAGCGCGACCTGCGCCGACACCACCGTCACCATGATGGCGACGGCAGCGAGCAGCACGCCGGTGACGAGACGGTCCAGGCCATCGAGACTCCGTGCAGCCCAGAGGGCGGGCACGGGCAGTGGGGCAACGTTGGTGGTAGTGGTCATGACGGTTTCCCTGCGTTGTCCGGCTGATCAGTGTTTCGCAGCTTCAGCCAGCACCTGATTGACAAGGTCGGCACCGGCACGCTTTTTCACGTCCTCGATGACGGGCAGCGTGGCCCGGCGCATCTCGTCGAGGGCAGCAGGAGGCATCTCCGTATAGGTCATTTTGGTCTTGAGCTCGGTCAGGCGCCTGGATTCGTCGTCCGCTGCGAGCTTGCGCTGGAACGCAATGGTGGCCGTCATGGCCTCGCGAATGGCCTTCTGGTACTCGGGCTTGAGCTGCTCGAATGCCTTGCGGCTGGCGACCACGGCGATCAGGTCAAAGAAGTGGCCGCTGTTGGACAGCTGCTTCTGCACCTCGCTGTAGCGCGCCGCCGAGATGACGGTGTAGGGATTCTCCTGCGCGTCGACCACGTGCTGCTCGAGCGCCGAGTACAGCTCCTTCACATCCATCGCCACGGGATTGGCCCCGAGCGCGCGGAAGGTGGCCAGATGGGTTTCGTTGGGCTGCAGGCGGATCTTCAGGCCCTTGAGGTCGGCCATGGTCCTGATCGGGCCGCGGCTGTTGGTGATGTGGCGCATGCCCAGCTCCATCCAGCCCAAGGCGATGAACCCCTTGTCGCGCAGTTTCTTGTCGATGGCGTCGCCGACCGGGCCATCAATCACGCGGAACGCCGTTTCCCGGTTGGAAAACACAAACGGCAGGCTGACAGCCTCCAGCTCGGGCGCGATGCGCGACAAAAAGGCCGCACCCACCCAGGTCAGTGCCAGCGTGCCGGAGCGCACGGCATCCACGTTTTCCTTGGCACCGCCGAGCTGCATGGCGGGGAACACATCCACCAGCAACTGGTTGTTGGTCAGGCGCGCCACTTCCTTCTTGAACACCTGCTCCACCGCCACGCTGCTCGGGTGTTCGGAGGCGAAATTGCCGGCAATCTGGAGCTTTTGCTGCGCGAGGGCCGGCAGCAGTGCGGAGACGAAGGTCAGGGCCGCGGCGGCGGCCATGCGGGTGGCAAGGCGGGGGAAGGACGGTTTTTGCATGGCGTTCTTTCGTGAAGCGTGTGGCAGTCAGAGGGGTGAGAGGGGTGAGAGGGGTAGGCTGGACAAGAGGAATGACGGGAATTCAGGGTGTCCGGTCGAGCAGGCGGGCCATCGCAGGTGGCAGGCCACGGTGGGGCTTGACGGGGGGCGGCGAGAAGCTGCCGCGCTGTGCGCTGCCTGGCTTCAATGCAACCAGGGTTTCGGCATGGCGCACCGCGCTGGAGACGCCGTCGACCACCGGCACCGGCAACTGACCCTGCAGCGAGCGCGCCAACCCGGCCAGCGGTGCGCCGGCGAGCACGATGACATCGGCGCCATCCTCGTCCACCGCACGTTCGGCCAGCGCTTTCAGCGCCTGGGCATGTTCGTCCTGCACCTGCCCGATGCTGGCCAGGGGCCGGTCCAGCGCGCGGATGCTGGCCAGCCGGGACAGCAGGCCATATGAGTCGACCACCTCGCGGTACCAGGCCTGGATGCGCTGGGAGATGGCAATGATGGAGATGCGCTGCCCCAGCAGACAGGCGCTGGCCAGTGCGGCCTCCGTGAGCCCGGTCACCGGAATCGGCAGCACTTCCCGCAGGGCCGCCAGCCCCGGGTCCCCGAAAGCCGCCACCACCACCGCGTCGTAGTCCGCGTGGTGCTCGGCAGCGAGCTGCGCTGCGGCATAAGCGCCCATCATGGCCTCAAAACGGGTTTCGATATAGGCGACACCGAAGGGTGCGGTCAACACCTGCAGCCGGGTACCGGGCGCTACACTGCGCTGCGCCTCGCTGTGGATCAGGGTTGACACGCTGTCGGAGATATTCGGGTTGATGAGCAGCAGCTTCATGACGCGCCCCCGCCCGGACGCGGCACCAGCGAGGGCAGACCGCAGGGGAGAAAATGACCGCGGCCGGCGCGGCCTTGGAACTCGCGCCCGTCCCACACCACCTCGCCGCGCGACAGCGTCAACCCTGGCCAGGCCTTCAGCCGCATGCCTTCATAGGGCGTGTGATCGACCGCATGGTGCAGCAGGTGATTGCCGAGCACGAACTCGCGTTCGTCCCAGATCACCAGGTCGGCGTCGGCACCGATGGAGATGCTGCCTTTGCGCGGGTGCAGCCCGTAGGCCTTGGCCGGGTTGGTGGCTGTCAGCTCGACGAATTTCTCCAGCGTGATGCGGCCGGCGAGCACGCCTTCGGAATACAGCAGGGCCATGCGCGTTTCGATGCCGGCCAGGCCGTTGGGAATGTGGCGGAACGCGACTTCTTCGCCGCCAGGCTTCTTGCCTTGCGTGCCGTCGTAGTTGAAGGGCGCATGGTCGGAGGAGAACAGCGTGAAGAGGCCGTCATTGAGCCCGTTCCAGATCACTTCCTGGTTGGCCTTGTCGCGCGGCGGCGGACTGCAGACGCAGCGCGCGCCATGGTAGCTCTCGTCGAGCCCCAGGTCCTCGGCCGTCAGGAACAGGTACTGCGGACAGGTTTCCGCAAACACCTTCAACCCCTGGCTGCGCGCCCAGCGAATCTGGTCGACCGCCTCGCGCCCGGACACGTGAACGATCAGGATGGGCACATCGACCAGTTGCGACAGCGCAATCGCGCGGTGGGCCGCCTCCCGCTCGACCAGCATGGGCCGCGCATGCGCATGAAAGCGTGGCGCCGTGCGGCCGCTGGCTTCCAGCCGCCTGGTGAGCCATTCGATGCAATCGGCATTCTCGGCATGCACCATGGCCATGGCGCCGTGCTGGCGCGCGACGTCGAGCACATCCAGTATCTGGCCGTCGTCGAGCTTCAGGTCGTCGTAGGTCATGTAGATCTTGAACGAGGTGTAGCCCTCGGCGATCAGCGCCGGCAGCTCGACCCGGAGCACCTCGGGCGTCGGGTCGCTGACGATGAGATGAAAGGCGTAATCAATGTGCGCCCGGCCATGGGCCCGGCGGTGGTAGTCGTCCACCGCGGCGCGTAGCGTCTGCCCTTTGGCCTGCGCCGCAAAAGGGATCACGGTCGTGGTGCCACCGCAGGCTGCCGAGCGTGTGCCGGTATCAAAGTCGTCGGCCATCCGCACCGGAGGGGCCATGGGCTGGTCGATGTGGCAATGGGCATCCACACCGCCTGGCGTGACCACGCGGCCGGCGGCGTCGATCTCACGCCTGCCGGCGCCCAGCCCCACCCCCAGCTGCGCGATGCGCCCGTCGCGCACGCCAATGTCGGCACTGAAGGCATCGCTGGCCGTGGCCACGCGCGCACGGCGGATGACCAGGTCGAACGCGGCACTCATGCCGCCACCTCCTGCGCACCACGACGGGGAAATATTGTCGACAACGGTGCGCCATTAATTGTTGACAATAAAGCTGGCGATATGTTTTGGTGCACGGTGATTTTTATCTAATGATTGAACAACAGGTGAGCAAATTCCGGGCCTGATCGCCGCACAAGCAGTTTCCCAGATGTGCAAACAGTCAAGCGATTTGACCGTAATATCCAACATATTCAAAACGACGACAGTAGTGTTTACACTAATGTCTACAATCTATCACTAAAATCACCTTGGCCAGCAGGATTTCCGCCCATGGCCTATGCTTGAATGTCCTCACTCGGGAGCCAGTCCTTGCCAAAATCCATCCGCCTCGGGGTGTTGACCCCCTCCTCCAACACCGCGCTGGAGCCCCTGACCAGCGCCATGGCAGCCAGCGTGCCAGGGCTGAGCGCCCACTTCTCGCGCTTCAAGGTGACCGAGATTTCGCTGCAGGCCCAGGCCTTGGGGCAATTCGACGACAGCAAGATCCTGGCGGCCGCCGAATTGCTGGCGGACGCACGGGTCGACGTGATCGGCTGGAGCGGCACCTCTTCCGGCTGGCTGGGCTTTGAGGCGGACCGGCGCCTGTGTGAGCGCATCCACGAACGCACCGGCATCCGCGCCACCACAGCCGTGCTGGCGCTCAACGAACTGCTGGCGCTTCGCGGCATCACGCGGCTGGCACTGGTCACGCCCTACACCCAGGACGTGCAGCAGCGCATCATCGGCAACTACCGCCAGCTGGGCATCGAGATCGTGGCGGAGCGCCATCTGGGCATCCATGTGAACCACGATTTCGCACTGGTCGAGCCCGCCACGCTGCGCGGCCTGATGCGTGAGGTCGCCTCCGACCGGCCCCAGGCCATCACCACCTTCTGCACCAACCTGCAGGCCGCACAGCTGGCCGGGGCTGTAGAAACCGAACTGGACATCCCCCTGCTCGACACGGTCAGCACCACGCTCTGGGGCATGCTGCGCACAGCGGGTGGCGACCCGGGCAGCGTGCGCGGCTGGGGCCGGCTGTACGGCTGGCATTGAGATGTGCAGCACCCGCATGTCCGCCCCCCCGGGACCCGGGGTCATCCGCCTGTTGACGCTGATGAAATGGCCATCCGTTGGTAAACTGGCCCTGGCGGGCGCACCGGCAGCACGCCGCGCATCGCCATGACCGCGGCGCCGACCTGCATCGACCGTCCCGATCCCTTGCATCATTCACCGCCAACCTCCATGCCACGAACCGCGCGCAAAACAACCCCTGTGGTCAGTCTGGAGCGCGAAACCGCCAACGACGACATCTACGAGAAGATCTACGGCGCCATCGTCGAACACCGCCTGCATCCGGGCACCAAGCTTGGCGAGGACCGTCTGGCCACCATTTTTGGCGTAAGCCGGGCGCGGGTGCGCGAGGTGCTGGCCCGGCTGGCACACGAGCAGGTCGTCAACCTCTATCCACAGCGCGGCGCCTTCGTGGCCAAGCCTTCCCCTGAACAGGCGATGGACGTCTTCGAGGCCCGCCGCCTGATCGAGCCGGCGCTGCTGCAACGGCTGATCCACAACCTGACCTCCGAGAAAGTCGCGCGTCTGCGCCAGCATCAGGAGCTGGAACTGGACGCCCGGCGGCGCAACGATATGCGGGCCGTGGTCCGCCTCTCGGGCGAGTTTCACCAGCTGGTGGCAGAACTGGCCGGCAACGCCGCGCTGGCCCGCAGCATCCGGGAGCTGTCCACGCTGACCTGCCTGATCATCATCCTCTATGACGCGCCGACCGCCTCCAGCTGCCGCGCGGACGAGCACTCGGAGATCATCGACGCGATCGCCAAACGCGACGCAGCACGCGCCGAGCGGCTGATGCTCGCGCACCTCAACCACATCGAAAGCAGCCTGAAGCTGGACAGCACCACCGAGGAGGTGGACCTGGAAGCGCTGTTCGGCGCCTGAGCCGGTCGGCAGCGCCGATCAGCTCCGCTGCAGGCGCCTGACCAGCTGGTTGCTGGTGTTGCGCAGGCGCTGGGCCATCATCTGCGTGAGCTTGACCAGCAGCTTGGCGCCCACGGCCGGGTGATCGCGGATCAGCAGCGCCACGGCGCGCCGTCCCAGCACCGCGGCCTCCACCGCCTCGATGGCGATGCAGCTCGCGTAGCGCGGCTCGTTGTCCAGCATGGACATCTCCCCCACACTGTGCCCGCGCTGGATCACCCCCAGCCGCGACACACGGGCCATGGCCTGATCGTCCGCATTCTCCGGCGCCGGCCCCTCCGCGACCTCCTGCCCGGGCAGCTCGATCCGCTTGGTCACGTCCACCGTGCCCTTGAGGACCAGCATCATCCAGTCGCCCGATTCGCCTTCACGGATCATCACCTGCCCCGGCTCGGCCCGCACCAGCAGCATGCTGGCGCCGAGGATGTCGGCCTCTTCCGGTGTGAAGTCCTCCAGCAGCGGCGCGCTCTGGATCAGCTCCACACCGTAATCGCTCATGCGCTCGCAGCAGCCCGACACCACCAGGCCCGAGGCGACGAGCTGCTCTTCCAGCGTTTTCATGCGCGTGCCCTGGTGTTCACCGTGCGGGGGTTTGCTGCAGCCACTGGTCAATTTCCGCGATCGCGGCGTCGGTCGCGGCGGTGAGCGCACGGACACCACCGGGCGCATCGGCAGTGGGCGCCGGCCGCTGCACCACCACGCTGCGCTGGCCGATGAGCTTTTCACCGGCGGGTGTGACCTCGACCAGCGTGGCGCGCAGGCGGATCAGCCCCACGCTGGCATCGGGCGCCGTGAACAGGTGGCTGAACTCCTCCAGATCCAGCCGCAGCAGCAGGGGCAGCACGGCGTTCTGGGTGCGGTTCAGCGCCAGGCCGGAGCCCGCCGTGAAAATCGCCCGGCGCTGGCCGAGCTGGTCGCGCACGCGCTGGCGCACCAGCTGCGCTGGCGGCGCACTCCAGCGGGCCTGCGCATAGGGCTTGAGCTGCTGCTCATCGGCGTACCCCAGGCGGTAGAGCACCGCCGTGTTGTCGAGCGCGCCCCCGGAGGTCGCCACATCGTCCACCGCCAAGGGTGGCAGCGGCGCGATGCGGGTCGTGGGTGCCATCACCAGCGGGCCGGGGCCGAAGTCGTACATGGCGGCGCGCGTGGGTTTGTCGGGCAGCCCCGAGCAGCCTGCCAGCACCAGCATGGAAAGGGTGATGCCAGCAGTCCAGGCAGCGGCGGGGTGGGGACGGTCAGCTTTCATTTTTTCACTCCAGCGGCGGAAAAGCCGGGCTCGCCCGGGCCAGGCACGGGCGTGCCGTTGCCGAAAATCAGCGACTGCGGGTTGTCGTCCACCGCATTGACGGTGCGGCGCAGCTGGCGCATCGCGCGGGCGGTTTCGTCCGCCACCTCGCCCAGCTTGGGCAGGGTGGCGGCGCTGAAGGTCTGCACGCCAGCGGCCAGCGCAGTGCCACCTTCGGAGAGCTTGTCGAGCGGCCCGCCTTTTTCATTGAGGCGGCGTGCGGTCACCGCGACCTCGTCCGTGGCCGAGCGGACGGAGGAGAGCGTCGCGCTGGCGTCTCTGGACAGCGCAGGCAGCGTGGACACGGTCGGCTCCAGGCCCTTGGCGACGCGGTTGAGGCTGCCGGCGGCCTCGCCGAGCTGCGTCACCGCGCCCGTGACGGCGGCCTGGTTTTCGTCCGACAGCAGGCGGTTCAGGCGCTTGCTGGCCTGTTCGACCTGGGTGAGGATGGCTTCGCCCTGCGTCAGCAATTTGTCCAGCCCGCCGGGTTTGAGCGGAATGCGCGGCGGGTCGTCATCGTTGGGCGTCATGCGCTCCGACGAGCCTCCGTTGTCGTCCAGCTGGATGAAGCCCAGCCCCGTCACGCCCTGGGAGGCCACGGTGGCGAAGGTCGACTTGGTGACCGGTGCGCTGCGGTCGATCGACACCCGGATCAGCACATTGCCCTTGACCTTGGCGTCGAAACCAATGAGCTCCACCTTGCCGACCGGCACACCGCGAAAGCGCACCGCCGCCTGCGGCTGCAGGCCGGACACGGTTTCAGCCGTGCTCATGTCATACAGGTCGCGCTGGGTGTTGTCGCGCGTGAGCCAGAGGGCCAGCAGGGCCACCAGCGCAGTCACCACCAGCACAAATGCGCCGGCGGCCAGGGCA
This sequence comes from uncultured Polaromonas sp., assembly GCA_966112355.1. Taxonomy (GTDB): domain Bacteria; phylum Pseudomonadota; class Gammaproteobacteria; order Burkholderiales; family Burkholderiaceae_C; genus Polaromonas. The sequence continues at coordinate 172,212 of CBHWCZ010000005.1, read as the reverse complement.
TGGGCTTTGTTTTCCATGTGAAGCCTTTCTGCTTTCGGTTCTGTTCAAACAGTGAAGGGGTATTCGCGCAACAACTCCATCGCGCGCTGACCCCTCTCACCGAGGAAAAAATGGTGAATGAAGGGGTGCGGGAAAGCCACCACCTCCTTCGGAACGTCGTTGACGATGACCTTCTGGTCGGCCAGCACGGCAATGCGGGTGCTGAGTTCGAACAGGGTGTCGAGGTCGTGCGTGACCATGACCACGGTGAGCTCCATGCCCTTGTGCAGGGAGCGCAGCAGCGCGCAGAAACTGTCGGAGCTCTCCGGGTCCAGCCCGGCCGTGGGCTCGTCCAGCAGCAGCAGCGGCGGGTCCATGATGAGCGCACGCGCCAGCGCCACCCGCTTGATCATCCCGCCCGACAGATCGCTGGGCATCTTGTCGGCCGCATCAGGCGAAAGCCCCACCATCTGCAACTTGACCATGGCCGCCTCGCGGATCAGATCAGCCGGCAGGGTCTTGAGCTCGCGCAGCGGAAAGGCGATGTTCTCCAGCACCGTGAAGGCCGAGAACAAGGCGCCCTGCTGGAACAGCATGCCGACACGGCTGGCCGCACCATGCTTGCCCAGTTCGGCCGCGGGTTTGCCCAGCACGGTGATCTCGCCCCGGGTGGGCTTTTCAAGCCCCAGCATCTGCCGCAGCAACACGGTCTTGCCGGTGCCCGATCCACCGACCAGCGACAGCACCTCGCCACGCTCCACCGTCAGGTCGAGGTCCTTGTGCACCACCGATTCCCGGTCGCCGTTCTGGAACACCGTCCACAGCGTCCTGATTTCAACAACAGCTTCAGTCATCCCGGCACCCACCTCTGAAAAGTGATGACGGCCCGCACAACAAAGGAGCCAGCGAAGAGCCAACAAAAAGCCACCGGAGCCGCAGAACCGGCTTTGCCGGGCCGCAGGCGGACGGCCCCCTCGAGGGGCAGAGAACCACATGCAGTGGGCGAACGTGGGGGCTTGTATTCCACCAGCGGAGCCGCGGAACTGGCTTCGCCGGGCCGCAGGCGGACGGCCCCCTCGGGGGCAGCACAATACACGAAGTGACAAGCTGGGGGATCCTGTTTTTCCGCAGGGCCGCCCCAAGGAAAAATGCGCCCCCTCGGGGGGCAGGGAGCCACACGCAGTGGGCGAGCGTGGGGGCTGAATTCATATGCCGACGTTCTTGAACAGCACAGCAAACAAGGCATCGACCAGAATCACCACCGTGATGGAGGTGACCACCGAGGCCGTGGTGCCCTGCCCCAGGCTTTCGGTGTTGGGCCGCACGCGCAGGCCGTAGTGGCAACCGATCAGCGCGATCAGCAGGCCGAACACCACCGACTTGGCTGTGGCCAGCGTCAGGTTGGCCAACTCCACGGCGGCGGGCAGCGAATTGATGAAGTAGGACGGTGTCACGTCCATCGCCACATCGGCCGCCAGCATGCCGCCCAGCAGCGCGGCAATCGTGGTCCAGCCGCTGATCAGCGGCATCACGACCGCCAGCGCCAAGGCGCGCGGCATGACCAGGCGAAAGCCGCGCGCGATGCCCATCACGCGCATCGCGTCGAGCTCTTCCGTCACACGCATCACGCCGATCTGCGCCGTGATGGCCGAGCCGCTGCGCCCGGCGATCAGAATGGCGGCAAGCACCGGCCCCAGTTCGCGAATCAGGGAGATGCCGAGGATGTTGACGATGAACGCGTCCGCGCCGAACTGCCGCAGTTGTTGCGAAATCAGGTAGGCCAGCACCACACCGATCAGGAAGCCGACCAGCGCGGTGATCGGCAGCGCAGTGGCGCCGATGTGGAACAGGTGGCCGGAAATGTCGCGCCACGGGCCCTGCCGGGGATGGCGCAGCAGCCGCAACACATCCAGCAGCAACTGGCCAATGAGCCGCACCAGGCCCTTGAGGTGGTCCAGCAGGCTCAGCGCCCGGTCGCCCAACACCCGCAGCGGTTCGCGCCAGTCCGGCGCAGGCGCTGGCGGCGGGGTGCAGGTGAAGCGCGCCACCGTCTCCAGCAGCGCGCGCTGGCCAGGCTCGGCCTGCAGCTGCGCCGGCCAGGCTCGGCCCCAGTGGTTCCACAGCACCTGCGCACCCAGAAAGTCGAGTTTGCTGATGTCCGTCAAACGCCATTGGTCCGCCCCACCGCCGGTGGGGGCTGGCGCCGCAGCGCGCAGGCTGCGCAGCCGCGCGGTCAGCGCCGCCCAGACCACCTCGCCCGTCAGGTCCGCCGCCGTCCACGCGCCGCGCACCACCAGCACCCGCCCTTCTGGCGTGTCCTGCTGTTCGATGTGGGGGGTGGAGTCTTCCATGAGCTTTCGATGAAGCCGGGCAAAGACCGGGTTGGGCGCAAAAAGGCCATGGTAACTGCTGGAAACAGGGCCGCAAGCGCCTGCGGCTGCGTTGTCGCCCCAGTCCTACAAGCAGGGTTCGGGCCAGCGCAAGACCGTGGCGGGCTCTTCGGCCAGATGATGGGGACGTCTACCGGCCGCCGTCACCGACCAATGCGTACGGCGCCCAAAACGCAGGGTGCGAGAACTGAGGTTGACGCATTACCTGCAACATGGCTTGGCGCAGGCTCTCGGCCTTGGGCTGCTGAGGATTGGTGCTGTAGTGGGTAAAAGTGGCTGTGGTCAACGCCTTGGCCGACTCACTTTCGACCGCCCAATGCGTCACCAGCAGACTGTGCGCGCCTGCGTAAAAGAAGCCACGGGCCAAACCACTCAAAGCCTCCTCGGCTCGACCATCGGCGGCGGCGGTATTGCACGCCGACAGCACAACCCAGTCGGCATTGAGCTTGAGGGTCAGCACATCTTCCAGTGTGAGCAATGGCGCCAGCGGGCTGGATGCATCCGAAGCCCCTACTGCCAGCGCAAGCGCAGGCTGGGTCAGGCTGGGCAGGTCTCCCGCCATCAGGCCGTGCGTGGCGAAAGCCACCACGCGCCGGCTGGCCAGCGTGCCATTTTGACTGCTTCCCAACACGCTTTCACGGGTGGCTTGCGCCCCAACAATCACGTCACTGCGAGGGTCCGCACCCAGAATTTTGGCAATCGCGGCCAGTTCCTCACGCGTCTCCGGCAAGGCTGGAATATCCGCATAACGCAATGCGGCAGGTGCGGTGGCCCGCGTGGCTACGCTATCGCCCGTCATGTCGTCCAGTGCCGCACCGCGCTGAAGCACCACCTTGCGGACGCTCACCGCATCCGGCGAGCTTGATCCGGGCGCCACGCTTGAGGCAGAAAAGGCGGGATCACCCCAGCCCACAAACGGCTGGCTGGCGGATCGGGTTTTCGCAATGTTTTTGAGCGCAATCCAGGCCGACAGGCTGGGCACTTGCGTGATGGAAACCTGCTTGATCAGCCAGGGGGCGTCAGACCCCGCACCTCCTCCGGCCTGGGTATGAAGCACCGCAAAAGGCAACTGACCGAGCGAACCACCGGTGGCAACGATCCATTGGGTTTTTCCCTGCAATGCGGCACCCAAGGGCGCGATCAGCCGCTGGTACAAGGTATGGGCTGCAGCGCTGTCAAAGCCTGCAGGCGCAGCACGCATACCGGAAAAATCGAGACTCCTGCGCAACCGCGCCACCAGCTGGTTGACCTCTGCACTCGGCATGGCGACCCGCACAAACGCTGCGGGTTTGTCGTTGCTGACAGCCCAGGCGTACACGGCATCCGTCGTGGGCAAGATCAAGAGCAACGCCTGCGCAGGGTCAAGCTGGCGTGCAATGTCTTGCGCGCTGGGCATCGCGGGGCGCACCAGGCGTTCGTAGTCGGGAAATTTGGCTTTGATCTCCGCCTGCCACCGTCTGCGCTCGGCCTCCAGCAGGGCGATGCGTTCGCGCATTTGCGCGGCCACCAAGGGCAAGGGCGATGCACTGCCACCCGCCTCACCGCTCAAATAGCGCCGTAACCCGAGGATTTCATTTCGCGCGTCCTGCTCGCGGCGCACGACATCCGCCAGCGCGGGCGTGCTGGCAGCCGCGCGTACCGCGGCATCATTCAAGGCCTCCTGAACGGCCCCACCCCGCACCCAGTCTGCCGGCCCCAGGGCCTGGGTGGGGTCTTCACCGCCCGTGCTGGCCATCGCCTCCAGGTAGGCCGCAAACACCTCTTCTCGCCGTTCTTTGCGATAGCCTGTGTTTTCCAGGTAATCGGCATTGGCGGGCGCCATGTAATCACGAACGGCAGCCTTGAGCAAAGGCAAGGCCTGCGCCCTGCTTTGAGCAGCCCCCTGCCGCCAAAGTGCAACACCCTCGAGGCCGCGGGCTTGCGCTGTGAAGAACGCTCCGTCTCCGTACACTTCAGAAGTCTCAGCCACATGCGCGTGAAGCAGTGCTGCCGCCTGTGTGTGGCGCCCATTGCCCAGATAAGCGACTGCGCGGTCATACCGAAAACGAACCCGCGATGCGAGACGGGCATCCGTACCTGCAATGGCGTCAAGCCGATCAAAAACTTCCAGCGCCTGCGCCCATTTCTTCTGCCCCACGAGCGCAGCGCTAAGTCTTCTGGAAGCAACTGGGCGCCCTCCAGAGAGAGCGTCATACCCAAGCTTTTCAAGCGCCACGTCGGCCTTCTTTGCCAATGCCTCGGCCTGCGCAAACTCGCGTTGGGCAAAACGGATGTCACTGGCTACGGCATAGATACCCGACAGATAACTGGCAGGAAGCTCCTGTTCGCGCGAATAGCGCATGTACTCGCCCAGCACCACTTCAGCTTCGCCGAGCCGCCCCGCTGCGCGCAGTGCCTGCAGTTTTCGAGCCAGACTGTCGGCAAGCGCAGAGCGCACAAATCGGTGCATCTGGGGACTATCGCTGGCAGACAACCGTGAAAGCGCCTGGCGTGCATATTTCTCGCTTTCATACGCCGCAGAAACAGCCTCCGGATATTTGCCAAAACGTTCCTCAAGCGAGGACAAGCACAGCATATTGCGCGAACCACTTCGCGCCAGTTCGCGTTGCTGCCATTCTTTTTGTGCCTGGGATTTCAGACTGGCAAGCTGCTGCATATTGGCGGCGACAGCATTTCTGGCCGCAACGTTGTTGTTCTGATTCAACAGATCACAGGCGGCGCTGGCGCGCATGATCAAGGCATTGAACACAGATGCCCCGGCGATGGCCTGTTGCACAAGCGCATTGCCTTCATCAATTTTCCCGCTGGACAACAGAGTACGTGCCAGGTTGCTTTTCAAGGCAGCATCGGGCAATCTTTTCACGGCCTGCCGCAACACTGATTCGCGCAAGCCCGGCTCGGCCAATCGAATGGCTGCTGCGTCCTTTTCGCCGAAATGACGACGCAGCACATCAGGCGGTACTCCCTGCGGAATCGGCTCCGCCAAGATGGCACGCAGTTTTTCTTCTTCTTCACGCGTGATCTGGTGGAACTCGGCACTGATTTCGTCGTCCTGAGCGACTGCAAACGTGATGGGCAGGCACATCAGCGCGGCCAACAGACATCCTGTCAAATACTTCCTGGTGAAATTCATTGAAGCCAATCCCTGAATATTTTTCCATTATCAGTTCTGTCCATCATCGAATACAGGATTGGCGGCCAGGCCAACCGGCTGCCAGATGATGAATGAAGCAGGTCGATCCCGCGGGACTCGCACGAGAGGCCAGCAGGTAACATCCGGGTCAGGGTACTTGCCTTTCATGGAGTTGGGCAGCGCCAGCGCGACGTGAGCAAGAAAAAGCAATCCAGGAACACCGAGGCAAAACCGCCATGCAAGAACAAGATCATGTTTTCGACTACATCATCATTGGCGCAGGCACTGCGGGCTGCCTGCTGGCCAACCGGCTGAGCGCCGATGCTTCCAAGCGGGTGCTGCTGATCGAGGCAGGCCGCAAGGACGACTACCACTGGATCCACATTCCCGTCGGCTACCTGTACTGCATCGGCAACCCGCGCACCGACTGGCTCTACCAGACCGAGCCCGACGCCGGCCTCAATGGCCGCTCGCTGCGCTATCCGCGCGGCAAGACGCTGGGTGGTTGCTCGAGCATCAACGGCATGATCTACATGCGCGGCCAGGCACGCGACTACGACCGCTGGGCCCAGCTGACGGGCGACAACGACTGGCGCTGGGACAACACCCTGCCCTACTTCAAGCTGCACGAGGACCACTACGGTGGCGCCAACGCGATGCACGGCGCGCGCGGCGTAGCGCCCGAACTGATGCAGGACAAGACCAACCCCTACCAGAAGATCCTGCGCCACCGCAACGCCGGTGGCGAGTGGCGGATTGAAAAACAGCGCCTGCGCTGGGACGTGCTGGATGCGTTCTCGGCCGCAGCTGTGCAGGCCGGCATTCCGGCCACGGCGGACTTCAACCGCGGCAACAACGAAGGTGTGGGCTACTTCGAGGTCAACCAGAAGGACGGCTGGCGCTGGAACACGGCCAAGGCCTTCCTGCGCCCAACCTGTTTTGGCCGGCCCAACTTCGAGCTGTGGAACAACGCCCAGGTGGCCAGGCTGGTGATCGAGCGCCAGCCCGACGGCAGCCAGCGCTGCACCGGCGTGAAGGTCTGGGATGGCCAGGAATACGTCACGGCACTGGCCACGCGCGACTCGGGGCCGATGGGCGAGGTGATTCTCTGCGCCGGCAGCATCGGCTCGCCGCAGATCCTGCAACTTTCGGGCATTGGTCCGGCCGCCCTGCTGCAGCAGCATGGCATTGACGTGGTGCAGGACCTGCCCGGCGTGGGCGCCAACCTGCAGGACCACCTGCAGATCCGCTCGGTCTACAAGATCACGCAGCCGCCAGGCAGCAAGGGCTGGGGCCTGACGCTCAACACCATGGCCAATTCGCTTTGGGGCAAGGCGCGCATCGGGTTGGAATACGCCTTGCGCCGTACCGGGCCCATGAGCATGGCGCCATCGCAGCTGGGCGCCTTCACGCGCTCGTCACCGGATCAGGTGTACCCCAACATCCAGTACCACGTGCAGCCGCTGTCGCTCGACGCCTTTGGCGAGCCGCTGCACAGCTTCAACGCCTTCACGGCCAGCGTGTGCAACCTCAACCCGACCAGCCGCGGCAGCGTGCAGATCAAGAGCGGGCGCTTTGAGGACGCGCCGGCGATTGCGCCCAACTACCTCAGCACGCCCGAGGACCGCCAGGTCGCGGCGGATTCGCTGCGGGTGACGCGCCGCATCGTCAGCCAGAGCGCCATGGCCCGCTACCAGCCGGAAGAATTCAAGCCCGGCCTGCAGTTCCAGACCGACGAGGACCTGGCGCGGCTGGCAGGCGACATCGCCACGACCATCTTCCACCCCGTGGGCACCACCAAAATGGGCGGGGCGCATGATCCCATGGCGGTGGTGGACTCGCACCTGCGGGTGCGCGGCATCCAGGGCCTGCGGGTGGTGGATGCCGGCGTCATGCCGCTGATCACCAGCGGCAACACCAACTCGCCGACACTGATGATCGCCGAGCGGGCCGCGCAATGGATACGCGAAGGCATCTGACCGGGCTTCCGGCCGCCTGACGCGACCGCCAGCGCTGCGGCTTGTCAGCGCAGGCTCTTGATGTAGCGCGGCGCCGCCGGATCGCGCGGCTTGCGCTCGCGGCCGGATTCGCTGTCGCCAAAGATCGCGCCGAAGGTGGATTCGATGAAACCCGACTCCGGATAGACCTCTTCCTCGGTGTTGATGGTGCGTGCCGGGGTCTGCCGGTCGGCGGGCGGTGCCAGTACCACAGGCGCTGGCGGGTGGCGGTCTTTGACCGCGTCAGCCACCATCTTCACCAGGGGCACACGCGGCCGGGGATCGGGGACGGCCATCACGTCCTCCAGCCGGTCGGCCCACACCGCCAGGTCCGGGTGGTTGTCTTCTGCCGCTTTCTCGCGCGCGAAGCGGACGATGGCCGTGGCGTACTCCAGGTTGCTGGCCAGCCATTCGGTGTCGGTGATCCGGCCCGTCTTGCGGCGCAGCAGCACATGCAGGTGCGCCGCAATGGCGATTTTTTCGTTGGATGGCATGGTCTGGCTGTCCTCCGGAAGAGATGCTTGCCTCAGGTGCCGAGGCGTTCGGCATGCTGGGTGATGTCCAGCCCGTCGCTTTCGGATCCTTCGCTCACCCGCAAGCTGACAAAGAGCGACGTCACCCAAAGTGCCAGCGCCGTCATGAAGAGGCTGTAGAACATCACCGAGCCCGCGCCGATGAACTGGTTCAGCACGCTGCCCTCAGCGCCGGAAATTGTCTTGCTGGCAAACACCCCGGTCAGCAGCGAGCCCACGATGCCGCCCACGCCATGGACGCCGAACACGTCGAGTGAGTCGTCAGCATTGAGCAGCCGCTTCAGGCCTGTCGCGCCCCAGTAGCAGGCCACGCCGGCCACCGCGCCGAACACCAGCGCCGAGCGCGGCGACACAAAACCCGCGGCCGGCGTGATGGCCACCAGCCCAGCCACCAGTCCGGAGCACAGGCCCAGCAGCGAGGGCCGGCCGCGCACCGCCCATTCGGCAGCCATCCATCCCAGCGCACCCGCCGCCGCCGCGATGTGCGTCACCGCCATCGCCAGGCCGGCACGGCCATCGGACGCGACGGCCGAACCGGCATTGAAGCCGAACCAGCCCACCCACAGCATGCCGGCACCGGCCATGGTGAGGCCGAGGTTGAACGGTGTGAAAGGCTCGCGTCCGTAGCCGTGGCGCGGCCCCAGCACGTAGGCACACACCAGCCCGGCCATGCCGGCATTGATGTGCACCACCGAGCCACCGGCGAAGTCCAGCGTGCCGAGGCGGGCGAGCCAGCCGTTGGGCTCCCAGACCCAGTGTGCGATCGGGGCGTAGACGATCACGGTCCAGAGCGACATGAAGATCAGCATCGCCGAAAAACGCATGCGCTCGACAAACGAGCCCACCACCAGCGCGGCGGTGATGATGGCAAAGGTCAACTGGAACATCGCATAGACCGACTCGGGGATGTTGGGCGCGATGTGGCTGACAGCCACCTTCTGGGCGTCCTTCATGTAGTCCAGGCCTTCAAACCAGAAGCGGTCCATCCCGCCGATGTAATGCCCCAGGGCGCCGGCGCCAGGGGTGAAAGCGATCGAGTAGCCGACGGCAAACCACAGCACACTGACGACAGCGCAGATCGCCACGACGCAGGCCATCACATTGAGCACGCTCTTGCGGCGCACCATGCCGCCATAAAAGAGTGCAATGCCGGGCAGCGTCATGAGCAGCACCAGCGCTGTGGACGTCATCATCCATGCGGTGTCGGCGCCATTGATCGTCTCCGTGCCCACCAGTCCCGGCTGGGTGAGCGGGGCTGGCGCGGGGGCCGGGGCAGGAGCTGCCGGCGCAGCCGCAACGGCTGGTGCCACAACCGCAGTAGTGGGCGCCGGATCAGGCGCACTGGCAGCCTGGGCTGCCGCAGGGACGGCCGCAGGGACGGCCGCAGGCAACATTTGCGCATTCGCCGCATGACCCACCCCAGCGGTCACGATGGCCACCACCCACACCCTCCAGCTTTTCACATGCATACAGCGCCCGCCCTTGTTTCGACCCACCAATTACCAACAACTGGTAACAACAGGCATAAGTCGTGCCATGCTTTTTTGCATGGTCTGTCCATGGGTTCATGGGCCCGGACAATGGGCTGGCGGCAGTGGTGAATAAGCACAGGAAAGACCCGGTCCGATGCACACCGTCGGGACAGGCTCACGGGCACTTCCGGGCTGCGGGAAACCCCCAATGCACTATGTCAGTGCGCGTATTACGATATTTGTCTTGCTTGCGGGCTGTGATGCCCGTCACGCGGGGAGCCGAGGAGACACGAGAGACCGACCAAAACAACGCAACTGAACATTCCAAAAGATGTTTATTTGACAAGAAAGCGCCAGCAATCCTGGCGCTTTTTTCATGGGCGGCCGAAAAAACCTTTGCCTGATGCGTGAGACCCGCGCACCATCAGCAGCACCGCCACAAATCTCGCCGCGCTGGGCAACGTGATGGGCACGCGCATGGTGCTCGGGCACGGCGCCGGCTTGATGCGGGTGGCGTTTACCGTGGTGCTCAACGCCCTGATCCTGAAACAGGTGTCGACACCTTCCTCCAACGGGTCTGGCGGGGCCTGAATGCCCCCCGGGCGGCCGTCAGCGCGGGGCTGCTGCTACCTTGACCACGGCTGCCGCCGGGACCGCGGGCGGTGTCCTGGATGCCACTGCCGCACCCTGGCCCCCGGAGGCGGCGGCACCACCGTCTGCCACCTGGCTTCGGGTGGCCGGCAAGGCACCGGGCGACATGCCCGCCACAGGCGGCATACCGGCAGGCAGCTGCGCCAGCATGTCGGCCACCCGGCGAGGTTTGCCGATGGGTGCGCCGGCCTGGCCCTTTTGCACGGCTGCCATGTCTTCCTCGCTGGGGTACTGGCCCAGCAGCAGGTAGTCGAAGGCCCGCCGCGCAATCGGTGCGGCAGAACCGGCACCCCAGCCGGCGTTTTCGACAATAACAGCCAGCGCGATCTTCGGGTCATCGGCAGGGGCCAGCGCGATGTACAGCGCGTGGTCGCGCTGGTGCTCTTCCATCTTGGCGCTGTTGTATTTGCCTTTGGCCGCCATGCCCACGGCCTGGGCGGTGCCGGTCTTGCCGCCGCTGACATAGCCGGCGCCGGCAAAGACCTTGGCCGACGTGCCGCCCTGGGCCACGCCCACCAGCGCCTTGCGGATCACCGCCACGTTTTCCGGCTTGAAGCCGAGATCCTGCGCCGGCGCCAATGCCAGGGGCCGCATGACGCGGTTCACCGGGTCCTGGGTACCGATGACCAGCCGCGGCTTGTGCTTGACGCCGTTGTTGGCGACCACGCTGATGGCCTGCGCCAGTTGCAGCATGGTGAAGCTGTTGTAGCCCTGACCGATGCCCAGCGAGATGGTTTCACCGGCAAACCATTTCTGCTGTTCGGTGCGTTTGAAGTAGCCACGCTTCCAGTCCTGGCTGGGCAGCACGCCGCGCACCTCGCCGTTGATGTCGATGCCGGTGATCTGGCCGAAACCCAGCGGCTTCATGAAGTCATGGATGGCGTCCACGCCCATCTCGTTGGCCAGCGAATAGAAGTAGACGTTGCTGGACTCCACGATGGCGCGGTTCATGTCCATGATGCCGCCCTTTTCGTTCTCGGGGCTGCCGAAGCGCCGCCCGCCGAACATGAAGAAGCCAGGATCGTTGATCAGCGTGGTGGGTGAGCGCGCGCCCAGTTGCAGGGCGGCCAGGGCCATGAAGGGCTTGTAGGTGGAGCCGGGTGGGTAGGTGCCGCGCAGGGCCCGGTTGAGCAGGGGTTTGTCGATGGACTCGTTGAGCGCCTCCCAGCTCTCGGTGTCGATACCGTCGACAAACAGGTTGGGATCAAAGGTCGGCTTGCTCACGAAGGCCAGCACATCGCCCGTCTTCGGGTCCATCGCCACCAGCGCGCCACGCCGGTCGCCGAACATGTCTTCCACCAGCTTCTGCAGGCCGATGTCCAGCGACAACATCACCGTGTCGCCAGGGGTGGCGGGGTTGGTGGCCAGCTTGCGCACCGCGCGGCCGCCGGCAGAGGTCTCCACCTGCTCGACACCGGTGGTGCCGTGCAGCTGCTGCTCAAAGCTCTGCTCCACCCCCAGCTTGCCAATGTAGTCGGTGCCGCGGTAGTTGCCCTCGTCGTCGCTGTCCTCGATGGCTTCCTTCTCGGTCTGGTTGATGCGGCCGATGTAACCGACCACATGGCTGGCCAGCTCGCCAAACGGGTAGCTGCGGAACAGCCGCGCCTTGATGTCCACGCCCGGGAAGCGGAAGCGCTGCGCGGTAAAGCGCGCCACTTCCTCATCGGTCAGGCGGGTGCGGATGGGCAGGGACTCGAAGTTCTTGGACTCTTCGCGCAGGCGCTTGAAGCGCCGCTTGTCCCGCGGCTGGATGTCCAGCACCTTTTCCAGCGCGGCAATGGTTTCATCCAGGTTGGCGACCTTGGATGGCGTGATCTCCAGCGTGTAGGCCGAGTAATTGGTGGCCAGCACCACCCCGTTGCGGTCCAGGATCAGGCCCCGGTTCGGCACGATGGGCACCACCGCCGTGCGGTTGTTCTCCGCCTGTTCGCTCAGGTCCGTGTGGCGATAGATCTGCAGATACACCAGCCGCGACGCCAGCAGGATGAAGGCCAGCAGCACCACCAGGCTGGCCACCAGCACCCGCGCACGAAAGCGCGACAGATCAGCCTCAACATTGCGCAATTCAGTCATCGTGGTCCGACTCTACAGCCACCAAAAGGTGCCCGCAATAGAAACCCTAGAGGACCGGGCGATGCGAAGCGAGCCGCAGAGGCCAGCGGAGCCGCGGAACCGGCTCTGCCGGGCCGCAGGCGGACGGCCCCCTCGGGGGGCAGGGAGTGACACGAAGTGCACGACCGTGGGGGCGCCATCAGAGTGGTCGATTTTCGTCACGATCCGGCGCCCGCCGCTGCGGCGCCAGCAACAGCACGCTGACCACAGGCCACAGCAGCGACTCGCCGAGCGGCGCACACAGCATGATCCAACCCGGAAAAATACCGCCACCGGCCATTCGGATCAAAAGCTCGACCCCGTGCGCCACGGCAAACAGCGGCAGCACCTGCAGCGCCTGCGAGGGCACCGTGAACCACAGCAGGCGGCGGTGGATCATCGTGGCGAAGAAGCTGAGCGCGGTGTACGACAACGCGTGCTGGCCGAGCAACGAGGATTGGTGCACGTCCATGCCCAGACCGAACATGAAGGCTACGCCGATGCCGATGCGCAGCGGCTGGTGCACATTCCAGAACACCAGCACCAGCGCCAGAAAGTCCGGCATCCAGGGCACCCGCCCCAGCGGCAGCATGTTCAGCAGCAGCGCCGCGATCAGGCTGGACCAGATGAACAGCGGGTTGGCGGGCAGCAGCAGTTGCTGGCCTGATCGCATGATCATGTTGTCAGTCCTTGCATGATCATTTGCTGCCCCCCTTCTTGGCCGGCAACTCGGGCGTCGGCTCGGGGCGGGATGGAATCTGGCTGGCCACCGGCTTGACGACGATCACGTGGCGGGACCCCGTGACGATGGCCTGCGGGGTGCAGTAAATCTTGGCGAAGGCCGATTCGGCACGCCGCTCGATGCGGCTGATTTTCGCTACCGGCAGGCCGGAGGGATAGACGCCATCGACCCCACTGGTGGTGAGCAGGTCGCCCTCTTTCACGTCCGAGTTGCTGCCCATGAAGCGCAGCTCCAGGCCGCTGCCGGCCGCCGACGGGTCGCCATAGGCTACGCTGCGGGCACCGGTGCGGACGTTGAGCACCGGAATCGCGAGGTCGCGGTCGATCAGCAGCGTGACCTCGCTGACCAGCGGATGCACCCGGGTGACCTGGCCCAGCACGCCGGCTTCGTCCAGCACTGGCGAGCCCAGGTCCACACCTTGCACCAGGCCTTTGTCGATGATCACCTTGCGGGTATAGGGGTCGGCCGCGTCGTACAGCACCTCGGCGGCCATCACCGAGGCGGCCAGCTGCTCGCGCAGGCCCATCAGCTTGCGAAGGCGGTTGTTTTCCTGCGTGAGTTGTTCGACCTGGCCAGCGCGCAAGGACTGCAGTGCCAGCTTTTTACCGGCCTCCTCGCTAGCCGACTTGGCCTGGGTCAGGCCGGTGAGGTATTCGCCCGCATTCTGCACCCCGTGGACCGGCTGCATGGCCAGCCACTGAACCGGGTACAACGCCGTGGCAACGGCCGCGCGCAGCGGCTGGGTGATGTGAAAACGGGCGTCGGCGACCATCAGGAACAGCGAGAACGCGCTGAAGAACATCAGCTTGGACAGCGCCGACGGCCCCTGCTTGAAAAAGGGTGGCGGGGATCTGTCGAGTGTTCCTAAAGGCATGGTTCGCTGTCAGACCGGGCCCGCAAGATGCACCGTTGACTGCAGCAGGGCGGTGGTCCGGAAGTCCGCGTGGGGTTTATTCCGAAGTGAAGATGGAGCCCAGGCGGTCCATGCGCTCCAGCGCAATCCCGCAGCCACGCACCACGCAGGTCAGTGGGTCTTCGGCCACCAGCACCGGCAGGCCGGTTTCTTCGGCCAGCAGGCGGTCCAGGTCGCGCAGCAAGGCGCCGCCACCCGTGAGCATCATGCCGCGCTCGGCGATGTCGGCGCCCAGTTCGGGGGGCGTCTGCTCCAGCGCGTTCTTCACGGCGCTGACGATGTTGTTGAGCGGGTCGGTCAGGGCTTCGAGAATCTCGTTGCTCGAAATGGTGAAGCTGCGCGGCACGCCTTCGGACAGGTTGCGGCCCTTGACTTCCATCTCCTTGACTTCGGAGCCAGGGAAGGCCGAGCCGATGCTTTTCTTGATGGCCTCGGCGGTGGGCTCGCCGATCAGCATGCCGTAGTTGCGGCGGATGTAGTTGATGATGGCCTCGTCGAAACGGTCGCCGCCGACGCGCACGCTGCCCTTGTAGACCATGCCGCCCAGCGAGATCACGCCCACCTCGGTGGTGCCGCCGCCAATGTCAACGACCATGGAGCCGCTGGCTTCGGACACTGGCAGGCCGGCACCGATGGCAGCCGCCATGGGTTCCTCGATCAGGTACACGTCGCTGGCACCGGCGCCCAGGGCGCTTTCGCGGATGGCGCGGCGCTCGACCTGGGTGGAGCCGCAGGGCACGCAGATGATGATGCGCGGGCTTGGCTTGAAGAAGCTGCGCGGGTGCACCATCTTGATGAACTGCTTGAGCATCTGCTCGGTCACGGTGAAGTCGGCAATCACGCCGTCTTTCATCGGGCGGATGGCCTCGATGTTGCCGGGCACCTTGCCCAGCATGGCCTTGGCTTCGTGGCCGACGGCCTGGATGGTTTTCTTGCCCTGCGGGCCGCCTTCGTGGCGAATCGCCACCACGGACGGCTCGTCCAGCACAATGCCGCGGTCGCGGACAAAAATCAGGGTGTTGGCGGTGCCGAGGTCAATGGCCAGGTCGGTGGAAAAGTACCGACGGAATGCTTCAAACATATGCAGGAATCCGGTTGGGGCATGGGCACACTTCGGTGCCCTATCGCCTTTTTATGATGAGTCAATTCTGGGGCGCTGGCGCCGCCGCCGTGTGAGCGACTGTTTCAGGTACTGAAAAGTGCCTAAAGAGTGCAACCCTCCCGGATTCGACACCAAAGGCGGGATAATAACGCATCCCCCCTGTACCCGGCCCGCCAGGCCGCCTGAATTCAGACCTTTACACCCTCGTGGCAGGCCTGAATTCAGTCGCCCCTCCGGTGCCTGGCTATTGTCCGTTCATTGTCCGTTTTTGACCCTCACACCCATGTCACTGACCTCTCAAGACATCGCACGCGTTGCCCAGCTGGCGCGGCTGGAATTGCGTCCGGACGAAACCGAACGCACCCTCAAGCAGCTCAACGGCTTTTTCGCCCTGGTCGAGCAGATGGACGCCGTGAACACCGAAGGCGTGGAGCCGCTGGCCCATCCCGCCGCCGTACTGGGCGCCGTAGCCCTGCGGCTGCGCGAAGACATCGCCAGCGAGCCGAACCAGCGTGACATCAGCCAGGTGAGTGCGCCGGCGGTGGAGCGCGGCCTGTTTCTCGTGCCCAAGGTGATCGAATGAGTCTCTCCACCCACTCTGACCTGCACGATCTGGGCGTGGCCGAACTGGCCGCCCAGCTGGCCGCCCGCAAGGTCTCCAGCGTCGAAGTAACGCGGCACTTCCTGAGCCGCATCCAGGGCGAACGGCTGGGCGCCTTCCTCGCCACCGACGCCGGCGTGTCGCTGGCGCAGGCACGCGCTGCCGACGCCCGCCTGGCCGCCGGCGAACGCACGCCCTTGCTGGGCGTGCCGCTGGCGCACAAGGACGTGTTCGTCACGCGCGACTTCCCCTCCACCGCCGGCTCGAAGATGCTGGAAAACTACCGCAGCCCCTTCGACGCGACCGTGGTGAAGAACCTCGGCGTGGACGGTGCCGGCATGGTCACCCTGGGCAAGCTCAACTGCGACGAGTTCGCCATGGGCTCGGGCAATGAGAACAGCGCCTACCAGCCGGTGCACAACCCCTGGGACACTTCCCGCGTGCCGGGCGGCTCCTCGGGCGGCTCGGCCGCTGCCGTAGCGGCGCGCCTGGTGCCGGCCGCCACCGGCACCGACACCGGCGGCTCCATCCGCCAACCGGCGTCGCTGACCGGCATCACCGGCATCAAGCCGACCTATGGCCGCTGCTCGCGTTACGGCATGGTGGCTTTTGCCTCCAGTCTGGACCAGGCCGGCCCGATGGCGCGCAGCGCGCTCGATTGCGCGCTGCTGCTGTCAGCCATGGCCGGACCCGACCCGGACCGCGACTCCACCTCGCTGGACATGCCTGCCACCGATTACGCCACGCCCTTGATGGCGCAAGCGGCAGATTCTGGCAAGCCGCTGGACGGCCTGCGGATCGGCCTGCCGAAACAGTTCTTTGGCGCGGGCTGCGCGCCCGACGTGCTGGCGGCCGTGCGTGCCGCGCTGGCTGAGTATGAAAAGCTCGGCGCGCGGCTGGTCGAGGTGGACCTGCCACTGACCGAGCTGTCGATTCCCGTGTATTACGTGATCGCCCCGGCAGAGGCCAGCAGCAACCTGAGCCGGTTTGATGGCGTGCGCTATGGCCACCGCGCAGCGCACTACACCGATCTGAACGACATGTACAAGAAGTCGCGCTCGGAAGGTTTTGGCGACGAGGCCACGCGCCGCATCATGATCGGCACCTATGTGCTCTCGCACGGCTACTACGACGCGTACTACCTGAAGGCGCAGAAGATCCGCCGCCTGATCGCGCAGGATTTCCAGACCGCCTTCACGCAGTGCGACCTCATTGCTGGTCCTGTATGCCCCACCGTGGCATGGAAGATCGGCGAAAAGTCCGACGACCCGGTGGCCAACTACCTGGCCGACATCTACACGCTGTCGTCCAGCCTCGCCGGCCTGCCCGGCATGAGCGTGCCGGCCGGCTTTGGCGCTGGCGGCATGCCGGTGGGCCTGCAGCTGATCGGCAACTATTTCAAGGAAGCGCAACTGCTGGGCGCCGCCCATCAGTTCCAGTTGGCGACCGACTGGCACACCCGCGCGCCCGGAGTCTGACCATGAGCACGACCACACACATCACGACCTCTTCCCCGCTCGTTCAGGGCTACGAAGTCGTCATCGGCTTTGAGACCCACACGCAGCTCACGACGCAGTCGAAGATCTTCAGCCGCGCCTCGACCTCCTTCGGCGCCGAGCCCAACACCAACGCCTCGGCGGTGGACTTCGCCCTGCCCGGCGCGCTGCCGGTGATGAACAAGGGCGCGGTGCAGCGCGCCATCGAGTTCGGCCTGGCCGTCAACGCCCACATCGCCGAGCAGAGCGTGTTCGCGCGCAAGAACTACTTCTATCCGGACCTGCCCAAGGGCTACCAGATCAGCCAGTTCGAGATTCCAGTCGTGCAGGGCGGCGTGGTGGAGTTTTTCCTCAACGGCGAGAAAAAATCGGTTCGCCTGGTGCGCGCGCACCTCGAAGAAGACGCCGGCAAATCGCTGCACGAGGACTTCATTGGCCAGAGTGGCATCGACCTGAACCGCGCCGGCACGCCGCTGCTGGAGATCGTGACGGAACCCGACATGCGCTCGTCCGCCGAAGCGGTGGCCTATGCGAAGGAGCTGCACAAGATCGTCACCTGGATCGGCATCTGCGACGGCAACATGCAGGAAGGCAGCTTCCGCTGCGACGCCAACGTGTCGGTGCGCAAGCCCGGCGCCGAGCTGGGCACCCGCCGCGAGATCAAGAACCTGAACAGCTTCAAGTTCATGCAGCAGGCGATTGACTATGAGGTGCGCTGGCAGATCGAACAGATCGAGGACGGCCATGCGATCCAGCAGGCCACGGTGCTGTTCGACCCGGACACCGGCGAGACGCGCAGTATGCGCACCAAGGAAGATGCGGCCGACTACCGCTATTTCCCCGACCCGGATTTGCCGCCACTGGTGATTGCCCGCGACTGGGTGGAGAAGACGCGCTCTGAAATGGCCGAGTTGCCGCGCGTGATGGCCGAGCGCTTTGTCGCCGACTACGGTCTGCCGGAGTACGACGCCGGCCAACTGACGCAGAGCAAGGCCATCGCGGCTTACTTTGAGGCTGTGGCCAACGCCAGCCGGCAACCCAAGCTGGCGAGCAACTGGGTGATGGGCGAGCTGTCGCGCCGGCTCAATGCCGAGGAAAAATCGATTGACGCCTCAGCAGTGAGTGCCGCTCAACTGGCCAGCCTGATTGGCCGCATTGCCGACGGCACCATCTCCAACAACGCCGCCAAACAGGTGTTTGACGCCCTGTGGACGGGCGATGACAGCGATGTCGACGCCATCATCGAAGCCAAAGGCCTCAAGCAGATGAGCGACACCGGCGAGCTGGAAAAAATCATCGACGACGTGTTGGCCGCCAACGCCAGGAACGTCGAGGAAGTCAAAGCCGGCAATGCCAAGGCGATGAATGCGCTGGTCGGTCAGGCCATGAAGGCGACCAAGGGCAAGGCCAACCCGGCACAGGTCAATGAGCTGCTGAAAAAGAAACTCGGCTGACCCCTCACGGGCGAGCCGCCCGTCAGAGGGTGCGGCGCAGCGCCTCGAAGAACAGCTCGGACTGCAGGCGCTCGCTCATGGTTTCGGCAGCTACCCGCGCGGCGATCTCTGCCGCCACCGGCTGCAGCGGCCTGCCGGTCGATTGCGCCAGCACTTCAAGCGTGCACGCGCGCTCGAGGTAATACAGGTCGTCGTAGGCGTAGTCGATGCGGTCACCGCACACCACCACGCCGTGGTTGCCCAGAAACACCACCTCGGCGCCACCCATGGCCCGGGCAATCCGCTCGCCTTCCGCAGGGCCGAGCGCCAGCCCGTTGTAGTTCGCATCCACCGCGGTGCGGCCATGAAAGCGCATGGCGTTCTGCGACAGCGTGGTGTCCAGCGCGCGGTCTGACGTGAGCGTGAGGGCCGTGGCGTAAGGCATGTGGGTGTGCATGACGCACGCTTTGCCGACGATGCGGTGGATCGCGGCGTGAATGAACATCGCGGTGGGCTCCACCGCATGACGGCCAGCCAGTTTGCGCCCTTCCACATCGATCAGCACGATGTCGTCGGCCTGCACCTCGCGCCAGAGCAGGCCGCGCGGGTTGAGCAGAAAACGGTTGGAGCCATCCGGCAGCTCCAGGCTGAAGTGGTTGCACACGCCTTCGGCCAGGCCATGGTGGGCTGCAGCTCGCAGGGCGAGCGCCAAATCGGTCCGCAGGCGGGTCACGCTGCCCGAGCGGTAAAGGGCTTCTGCAGCGTCGTTCAATGGCATCACGTCGGCACTGGCGTGTGGTGCCTGCGTCAATGCTTCACCGCGGGCCTGGCCGGCGCCGTGACGTTGCTGCCTGCCATGGCCCAGAGCTGTTTGAGTTTGACCAGCTCCTCGTCGAAACGCATGTTGACGCGTTTTTTCTCCTGCTCCTGGTCCTGGATGAACTTCTTCTGCACCACGGTGCTGCTGTCATTTTCTTCCAGCTGGCGCTTCAGGTTCGGAGGGATCTTGCCCGGGTCCCTGGCATAGAACTCCAGCTCCACATTGATGGCCTTGCGCTGCTCGGCCAGTTGCGTGGTCCGGTTGCTGGCGGCCTTGATGACCTCGTCAATCTGGGCCAGCGCGGTGGTGCGCTCCTGGTCGTGCACGGCGCGGTTGGGGTAGCGCAGCAGCAGGGCGCGGTCGCGCCGCTTGTCTTCCGCCTCGCGGGCGCGCGCTTCCGCCGCGAGCTTGTCTTTTGCCTCCTGCTCGGCACGTTCCTCCGCAGTGAGGGAAGGACCCACCTGCCGCTTGACCAGGCCGGAGCGGCTCAACTCCTGCTGGGTGCGGTCAATGCATTCCGCGATGGGGCGGTCTGCCGTGATCTTGCGGCCCTTGCCATCCACACAGGTGTAAATGCTTTGCGGCGCCGCGCTGGGCTGCGCCGCCACCTGCCCGGCCCAGCCACCGGCCGCCATCAGCCCGAGTACCCACAGCGTTTGAAAGCGCATCCAGTTCCTTAATCCACGCCGTAGCGTTCGCGATAAGCCAAAACCGACTCGTAATGTGTTTTCAGCGCCACGGCATCGGTCGCGCCGGTACCCTGAGCACTGCTTTGCATATGCAGATAGTGCAGCAAGTCGGTCAGGCGCGCAATCGCACAGACCTGCAAGCCGAGCTGCCGAGTGACATATTGCACAGCGCTGTAGTCCACATCCTGTCCGTTCTCGGTGGCTTTTTCCTGCCGGTCCAGCGCAATGGCCACGGCGTGCGGCGTCGCACCGGCCGCCTGGATGATGGCGATCGACTCCCGGGCGGCGGTGCCTGCCGACATCACGTCGTCGATGATGAGCACGCGCCCCTTCACGGGCGCGCCCACCAGCGTGCCGCCCTCGCCATGGTCCTTGGCTTCCTTGCGGTTGTAGGCGAACGGGAAGTTGCGCCCCAGGCGCGCCAGCTCGATGGCCACCGCTGCCGCCAGCGGAATGCCCTTGTAGGCCGGGCCGAAAATCATGTCGAACACCAGCCCGCTGCGCTTTTCTTCTGCCAGCAGATGGCGCGCATAGAATTGCGCGAGGCGGCTCAGCTTGGCCCCGTCATCGAACAGGCCTGCATTGAAAAAGTAGGGGCTCATGCGCCCGGCCTTGGTCTTGAACTGTCCGAAGCGCAACACCCCGGACTCGACGGCAAACTGCACGAACTCCTGTGCCAGGGTGTCGTCTGTGGATGCTGGGCTGTTGCTGTTGTCCTGTTGTCCCGCCGTGCTCATTGAACGCCTTCTGTGAAAACCCGATGTTTAAATTGACCAGCCTCAACCTCAACGGCATCCGCTCCGCCACCAGCAAGGGGCTGGAGGGCTGGCTGGCCCAGTATCAGCCGGATTGTATTTGCGTGCAGGAATTGAAGGCCCAGGCCGACGACGTGCGCGGCAAGTTCGAGGCGCTGGCCGGGCTCAAGGGCCACTTCCACTTCGCGGAGAAGAAAGGCTATTCCGGCGTCGGCATCTACACCCGCCATGAGCCCAGCGACGTGATCATCGGTTATGGTTCCGGCGAATTCGATGCCGAAGGCCGCTACATCGAACTGCGCTTTGACCGCCCCGGACGCAAGCAAAGCCCCAAACTCTCCATCATCAGCTGCTACTTTCCCAGCGGGTCTTCAGGCGAGGAACGCCAGGCGGCCAAGTTCCGCTTTCTGGCGGAGTTCTATCCCCGTCTGCTGGCCCTCAAGCAAAGCCGCGACTTCGTGCTGTGCGGCGACGTCAACATCGCCCACCAGGAAATCGACCTGAAGAACTTCAAGGGCAACAAAAAGAACAGCGGCTTCCTGCCCGAAGAGCGTGCATGGATGACCGAGCTGTTGCGGGACGCGGAGTTGACCAATGCAGCTGCCGAAGAGTTAACCGAACGCCAGGAACCCACTCTCACCGGTGGAGGCATGGTGGACGTGTACCGAAAGCTGCAACCCACCACCACGGACGCAGCCTACACCTGGTGGAGCAACCGCGGCCAGGCCTATGCCAAGAACGTGGGCTGGCGGCTCGATTACCACCTGGCCACACCGGCCTTTGCAGCGCTGGCGCGCAGCGAACACATCTACAAGGACCA
Source organism: uncultured Polaromonas sp. (assembly GCA_966112355.1). Classification (GTDB taxonomy): domain Bacteria; phylum Pseudomonadota; class Gammaproteobacteria; order Burkholderiales; family Burkholderiaceae_C; genus Polaromonas. The sequence goes on along the minus strand of CBHWCZ010000005.1, from coordinate 150,595 downwards.
GCGCTTTTCAGACCATGCGCCGATGACCATCGACTACGACTTCAAGCCCTGAGGTTTTGCGTCGACCACGGCGCCATCAGGCACTGGATGCTAGGGCTTGCCCAGGGCGCCGAGCTCGCCTGAATCCAGCTGCTTGAGCAGCAGGTCCAGGGCTTCGGCGTTGCGGGGGTCCTCGGCGGTGGCCAGGGCGTCGAGCAGCACGTCGCGGATGTCGACGGCCGTGACCAGCTCCATGTCCCAATCGGGAAACAGGCGTTCACGCACCTCTTCGCTGCTGGTCAGCAGCACGATGCTGTCGTGGCGGGTGTCGGCCTTGAGGGTGGCCATCAGCTCCATCACGTTGTCGCGCGGTCCTTCGAGCCACTGGAAGAAGATGCCGCCGCCGAACACCAGCATGCCGGTGATGCCGCGTGCCGGGTTGTGGCGACGCGAGGAGGCGATGATGCGGTCCACATCGGCGTCACCTACGCCCGCTGCCGCGCGGCTGCAGTACACCATGTTGTAGAGCAGCGGCAGACCATGGCCTCCAATCGGCTCGTCGCTCTGGGCATGGTGGGTGGCGCTCATGGTGCGGGTCTTTCGGGGAAAACGCGGTCCGGGACTCGGACCCCCGGGGGCAAGAGTGCAGGATACATCAGACGGGTGGAGGCGGGATGACCCTGCCGCCGGACACAGGCCGTCCGGGATCAGCCCAGCGACGCCCAGATGCGCTGGATCTGCGCCGACAGCTCCATCGGGTCAAAGGGCTTGGGGATCACCTCGACGGCACCCAGGCTCTTGTAATGGGCCACCTCGCTTGCCTGCACCTTGGCGGTCATGAAGATCACGGGTGTGTGGGCCGTCTCGGGCAGCGCGCGCAGTGCCTGCAGCGTGCCGGGGCCGTCCATGCCGGGCATCATCACGTCCAGCAGCAGCAGATCGGCCTTCGCGCCCGGCGCCGCGGCCACAGCCTCCTGGCCGGAGGCGCAGGCGATCACCGTGAAGCCCCCCACGGCCTCCAGCGCCATCTGCGCCACCATGCGGATGTCGGGTTCGTCTTCGGCATACAGGATGCGGCTCAGCGGTGTGGGCATGTCGGTCAGTCGGTTGAAGCAGTGGGATCGGCAGCAGACCCGGGGTTCAGCGAAATCCGGAGCGCCTGCTGGATTGTAGTGAGCAGTTCCTCGTTGGACGTGGCCGCCTTCACCAGCATGGCCTGCGGCCGGTGGCCTTCGGGCCGTTCGGCGTCGCTGGCCGAAAACACAATCACGGGGGGCCGTGGCTGGAGGCGGTCAATGTCCTCAAACAGCGCCCAGCCGGACTCCTCGCCCAGGGCCAGATCGAGCAGCACCAGGTCAAACCGCCGCTCGCGCAAGCGGGCACGCGCCTGCGCCAGTGTGGCCACAAACTCGAACTCGGCAATGTCCTGCGCGATGAACGCGGTGATCTGCTGCACGTCGAGATCGTCCTCCACATGCAGGATGACAGGCCTGCCATCCGGCACGCTGGCAACGGCGCGGCGCACGCTTTGCACCAGCTGGCTCTCGTTGATCGGCTTTTCCAGCCAGTCGGACACGGCCAGCGGTTTGTGGCTCAGCTGCAGTTCGCCCGAGGAGGCCAGCGCCGAGATCACGATCACCGGCAGGTCGCGCGTCTTGTCATTGCTGCGCAGGGCATGCAACAGCGGCGCACCACCGGGGCCGGCGAGTTTCATGTCCACCGTGACGGCGTCGTAATGGCTTTTGGCCACCTTGTCCAGCGCCTCGGTTTCGTCATGCGCCATGTCGGAGACGAAGCCGGCTTTCTCCAGCATCATGCTGATGAGCCTGGCCACATCGGCATCGCTTTCGCAGATCAGGATGCGGGGCTTGTCAGCCGTCAGCGGCGCCGGTGCCGCGCTCACTGCGGGCTCCAGCCACTCCGGCAACTCGAAGTAGAAGGTCGAACCCGCACCGGCCTCGCTGTGGAAGCCGATGGTGCCGCCCATCTTTTCGACCAGTGCGCGCGAGATGTTCAGCCCCAGGCCGGTGCCGCTCTTTTGACGCATGTCGGACGCGTCGGCCTGGGAGAACTTCTGGAAAATGCGGCCGCGGAATTCCTCCGGGATGCCGGGGCCGTGGTCGACCACCTCGACCCGGACGCGGGAATCCTGCCGCTTGACGCGCACCTCCACCGTGCCTTCAGCCGGCGAGAACTTGGCGGCATTCGACACCAGGTTGGTCACCACCTGGGTGAGCCGGTCGGCATCGACGCGCACAAACACGGAGTCGTCCAGCGCCTGCAGCACCAGGCTGACCTGATGCTGAGCAGCGAAACCTTCGTTGGCGGCCAGGGCCTGCTGGATCAGTGGCCGCACATCGACGGACTGCAGCTCCAGGCGCATCTTGCCGGACTCGATCTTCTCGCTGTCCAGCAGGTCGTTGATGAGCCGGATCAGCCGCTCGCAATTGCTTTTGGCAATGCCCACCAGATTGCGCACCGGCTCGGGGATGGTGCCCGCCACGCCCCCTGCAATCAGACCCAGCGAGCCGCGGATCGAGGTCAGCGGCGTGCGCAGCTCGTGGCTGACGGTGGAGACGAACTCGGTCTTCATGCGGTCAATCCGCTTGAGCTCGGTGATGTCGGTGCCGAGCGAGAAAAAGCCAATGACCTCCTGGCTTCTCGGCCCCTCGCCAAAGCGGGGGAAGTAATCCATCGCGTACTGGCGGCGCTGGCCATCCGGCGTCAGCCACTGGCGTTCGTAGTGGGCCTTTTCCCCGCCCAGTACCTTGGCCACTCGCTCCTGCGCAATGGCATAGCCGGCCTCACCCAGCACATCGACCAGCCGCTGGCCATCGATCTGCTGGTCGGACAGTCCGAACACATCGCGATACGCCCGGTTGTGGAAACGGAAGCGCTGGTCATGGTCCAGGTAGGCGATCAGCGCGGGAACGGCGTCGGTGATCTGGCGCAGCCGCAGCGCGTTTTCATTGGCCTTGTGGACGGCGATGTTCAGCGCCTGATTGGAGATCTCTGCACTCACCAGATCACCGAGGTCGGTCAGCGAGCGCACATCATCCGGCCCGAAATGGCGTGGCGCCGGGTCCAGCAGGCACAGTGTTCCCACCTTGTAGCCCTGGGGGCCGCGCAACGGAATGCCGGCGTAGAACCGGATGTGCGGCGCACCGGTCACGAGCGGGTTGTCGGCAAAGCGCGGGTCTTCGGTGGCGTTCTCGATGACAAACGGCTCATCCCTGAGGATCGCGTGGCCGCAAAAAGAGATGTCCCGCGGCGTTTCGCTGGCATCCAGCCCCTGCCGCGACTTGAACCACTGGCGTTCGCTGTCGATCAGCGACACCAGGCAGGTCTGCACGCCAAAGAGCTGGCGCGCCAGGCGGGTCAGCCGGTCGAAGCGCTCCTCCGGAGGGCTGTCCAGCAGCCGCAGGTTCAGCAACTCGTCCAGACGGGCATGTTCGTCGAACGGTATCAGGGGTGGGAGCATGGGACTTTCATCGCAACAGGGGTGAAAACAGGGAACTCGGCAACCGGCAGCTTGATCCTCCGCGCCACACCGGGATCATGCACCACATCCGGCGCACGTCCCGTGCGAAAGTACGCAAGTCCGCGAGATCCGGATTCAAAAAGGCCGGCATCCTCGACGCAGGCCGCCTGTCATCCGGTATCGGCGGTGCTGCCCAGAAGCGCCGCCATGGCCTGGCCGATCTGGCGCATGGCCTCCGCATCCAGCGGGGGGCCCGCCACCGCCCAGGGCTGCACCGCCAGCTCCACGGCGCGCGCCGCCTGCCCCATGGCGGCCAGCCCGAAGGTGGCGCCAGAGCCTGCCAGTCCGTGGCTTTGCCGTTCCAGGTCCGCCAGCGTGGCGAGGGTCGCCTGGCCGGCCACCACCTGCGCCCAAAGCAACTGCAGGGTTTCCAGACGCGCAGGCAGCGCCTGCCGGTAGTCGGCCTTCTGGGCTTCCAGCAAGGCAAGCAGGGCAGGCGGCAGGGTGGCCATCAGGACAGGAAAGGCAAGGCAAGGACTGGTGCTAGCCCTGTCCGCGCGCACGCAGGTACAGACCCTGCACCTTGGGCACATTGGCCTGCAAGTGCTGGATGCGGTCTGGCCCCGAAGGATGGGTGGACAGGAAGCTGGGCCCGCCGGCACCGCCGCCCGCCTGCGCCATTTTTTGCCACAGGCTGACCGCCGCCTGCGGGTTGTAGCCGGCGCGGGCGGCCAGCTCCAGCCCGACCAGGTCGGCCTCGGTTTCGTCTTCGCGGCTGAAGCGTAGCGTGAGCAGCTGCGTGCCGATGCTGGCAGCCACGTCCCCGAGTTGTCCGAGCCCCAGCAGCTGCGAGCCCAGCGACAGCAGGGTGCTGGTGCCCTGGCTTTTGGCGATGCGGGCGCGCGCATGTTCGCGCAGGGCGTGGGCCATTTCGTGGCCCATCACCATCGCCGCCTCGTCGTCGGAGAGCTTGAGCTGCTCCAGGATGCCGGTGTAGAACGCAATCTTGCCGCCCGGCATGCAAAAGGCATTGAGCTCCTTGCTGCCGATGAGGTTGACCTCCCACTTCCAGGCCCGGGCGCGGTCGTTCCACTGGGCGGCCTGCGGCACCAGCCGGTTGGCAATCGCACGCAGACGCTGCAGTTGCGGGTGCGAAGGGGGCGCCAGCGCGCCCTGGGCGCGCGCCTGTGCCAGCAGCTTGCTGTATTCCTGGGTCGACGCGGCTTCGAGTTCATCCGCCGGCACGAGCTTGCGCAAACTGGAGGCCGGCCCGACGTCCACCTGCGCAGGGGCAAGGCCCGTCATGGTCACGGCAGCCGTGCCCGCGGCCAGCCGCAAAAAAGCCCGGCGGCCGGGCCAGGAAGAGTGTTTGGCATCACAGAGAAAGCACATGCGTCAATAATAGTCACAAACCCCACCGGCCATGTCAGACAAATCCACCGCTTCAGCCTCCCCTCTCGGCACCACCGCCACGCCAGCCGCCCCGGTGGCACCCGCTGCAGCCCCTTCCAGGCGCTGGCGCGACGTCTGGCATGTCTATGCCGAAACGGCCACGCTGCGCATGCTACTGCTCGGTTTTTCGGCCGGCCTGCCGCTGCTGCTGGTGTTCGGCACCTTGAGTTTCTGGCTGCGCGAAGCTGGTATTGACCGCACCACCATCGGCTACCTGAGCTGGGTCGGTCTGGCCTACGGTTTCAAGTGGGTCTGGGCACCGCTGGTGGACCGCCTGCCCATCCCCCTGTTGACGCGCCTGCTGGGCCGCCGCCGCAGCTGGCTGCTGCTGTCGCAGCTGCTGATCGTGCTGGCGCTGGTGGGCATGGCCCTGACCGACCCGAAGGTCGCGCTGGAACCGGTGGTGTGGTGCGCGCTGGCCGTGGCCTTCGGTTCGGCCACACAGGACATCGCGCTCGACGCGTTCCGCATCGAATCGGCCGGCACCGAACGCCAGGCCGCCCTGGCAGCGGCTTACCAGACCGGCTACCGCATCGCCATGATCTGGGCCGGCGCCGGTGCGCTGTGGATTGCAGCCCGGGCCGAGGTGAACGACGGCGCCACCTACCAGCACGGGGCCTGGCAGATGGCTTATCTGGTGATGGCCGGCTCCATGCTGCTGGGCATGGCCACCGTGCTGCTGTCGGCGGAACCGGCGCCGCGGCAGATCCCGCCTTCGCGCAACCTGGCGGAGTGGCTCAAGGGCGCGCTGGTGGATCCGTTTGCCGACTTCCTGCGCCGCTACGGCAAGCAGGCGGTGCTGATCCTCGCGCTGATCGCCGTGTACCGCATCAGCGATGTGGTGATGGGCATCATGGCCAATCCCTTCTATGTGGACATGGGCTACACCAAGGACGAGGTGGCCGCCGTCACCAAGATTTACGGCGTCATCATGACGCTGGCCGGCGCGTTTGTCGGCGGTGCGCTGGCGATGCGCTTTGGCGTGATGCGGGTGCTGATGCTGGGCGCGGCGCTGAGCGCCGGCAGCAACCTGCTGTTCGCCTGGCTGGTCACCCGCGGGCATGATGTGAACTCTCTGATTTTTGTGATCTCGGCCGACAACCTCTCCAGCGGCATTGCCTCGGCCGCCTTCATCGCCTATCTCTCGAGCCTGACCAACATCAATTACTCGGCCACGCAGTACGCATTGTTCAGCTCGATGATGCTGCTGGCGCCCAAGTTTCTGGCGGGCTATTCCGGCAAGTATGTGGACGCATTTGGTTACGCCAATTTCTTCACCGCGACTGCCCTGCTGGGTGTGCCGGTGCTGTTCCTGGTTGCGCTGGCTTCCCGCCTGAAACCGCCGCCCAATCCCTAGCCAGGCTGCAGCACCACCGGGCTTGCTGCACTGGCACGCCCGGGGTACCCTGCCGGTTTACCGTAACTTTACGGCGCCTTCAAGCACACTTGGCCCCGCCGGCGCACCATGGTGTGGCGTGGCGTTCACCTGAATGCCCCGGGGATGACCTCTCTCACAGCGGATCCGACCATGACACAGCAGCTTTTGATGATTGAAGACGACACCCGCCTGGCCACCATGGTGGGCGAATACCTGCGCCAGTCCGGTTATGGCTTCACCCACGCCGCCGACGGCACCAGCGGCCTGGCCGCACTGGAGGCCAGCCCGCCCGACCTCGTGATCCTGGACCTGATGCTGCCCGACATGGACGGCCTGGAAGTGTGCCGCCGCATCAAGGGCCAGACAGGCGCCGGCAGCCTCGCGAGCACGGCGGTGCTGATGCTGACGGCCAAAGGCGATCCGATGGACCGCATCGTCGGCCTGGAGATCGGCGCCGACGATTACCTGCCCAAGCCCTTCGAGCCGCGTGAACTGCTGGCCCGCATCCGTGCGGTGCTGCGCCGCGGCGGCGAGGCGGCCACGGCGGCGGCCAGCGGCCACAAGGTGATGCGCTTCGGCTCGCTTGAAATCGACCGCGACGCCCGCACCGTGTCGGTCGCCGGCGCAACCTGCGAGTTGACGTCCTACCAGTTCGACCTGCTGGTGGCGCTGGCCGAGCGTGCCGGCCGCGTGCTCAGCCGGGACCAGATCATGGAGGCGGTGCGCGGGCGCGAGCTCGAGGCCTTCGACCGCTCCATCGACGTGCACATGGGCCGCATCCGCAGCGCCATCGAGACCGATGCGAAGGACCCCAAGCGCATCCTCACCGTGCGCGGCGTGGGCTATGTCTTTGCCAAGCAGCAGGACTGACGCCTGGCGATCTGAAAAAAGAACCGGTTTTCCCCATGTGGCTCCGTTTTACCTCGCACCTCTACGTGCGCATCTGGCTGGCTGTGGTGGCCACCGTGATCGTGCTGACCTTTCTGGTCGGCGCCTCCTGGAAGCTGACGCGCGACCCGCCGCAGCTGCCGATCCGCGAAGTGCTGGTGCACAACAAGGCCGGGCAGGTGATCGGCACCGCACAAACCCGGCCGGGACGCAAGCTGGGCGACGACCTGGAGTTTGACGTCACCACCAACGATGGCCAGGAGCTGAACCTGCTGCTGCCCCGCCCCAAACGTCCGCCGCCCAATCCCTGGAACCGTCCGCCCTTCGGGTTCGGCTGGATGCTGGCGCTGGTCGGCCTGGCCGTGGCGGTGGGCGCCTACCCGGTGATGCGCCGCCTCACGCTGCGCCTGGAAGCACTGCAACGCGGCGTGGAGCGCTGGGGTGCGGGCGACCTGTCAGCGCGCGTCAGCGCCGAGGGCCATGACGAAGTCGCCTTCCTGGCCGAACGCTTCAACCACGCGGCCGAACGCATCGAAACGCTGATGGACTCGCACAAGTCGCTGCTGGCCAATGCCTCGCACGAACTGCGCTCCCCACTCGCACGCATCCGCATGAGTCTGGAATTGCTGGCCCCCACGCTCGGCACCGGCGTGTCCTCCATGGCCATTCTGCAGAGAGAAGAAATCTCGCGCAGCATCAACGAGCTGGACCAGCTGATCGACGAGATCCTGCTGGCGAGCCGGCTCGATGCCCGGCAGGCCGATGTCGAGCCCTTCGAAACGCTGGACCTGACCGGGCTGGCCGCCGAGGAATGCTCGCGCGTCAATGCCGAACTGAGCGCCGAGTTGGGCGCCCCCGCCAGTGCCGGCCTGGGACTGGACGCCAACAGCCACAGCCTCACGGTGCGGGGCTCACCGCGCCTGCTGCGCCGGCTGATCCGCAACCTGCTGGAAAACGCACGCCGCTACAGCCACGGCGAGATCAGCCTCGAGCTGGCGCAGGCACGGCTGGCCGGCCAACCCGTGGCCGTGATCAAGGTCCACGACCGCGGGCCGGGCGTGCCGGCCGACCAGCGGGACCGCATTTTCGAGCCCTTCTACCGGCTGCCCGGCGCCAGCGAGCGCGAAGGCGGCGTGGGCCTGGGACTGGCGCTGGTCAAGTCCATCAGCCTGCGTCATGGCGGCACCGTGCGTTGCGAGGCACGGCCGGGTGGAGGCGCCTCGTTCGTGGTGGAACTGCCGGTGAGCGGGCCCGTCGCCGCCTGAGGTGCCGCTGCCGGGCGCACCCGGGCTTTTGATACGCTCAACCGTATCGAAAAACCAGGAGCCTCCATGAGCCCGCCCGACACGTCAGCCCTCTTCCCTGTGGCACAGGGGTTTTCAGACACCGCCACCGACCGCCTGCCGATGATGGACCGCGCGGCGATGACGCCGGCGCAGCAGGCGGCTGCGGACGCGCTGATCGCCGGCCCGCGCAAGGCGGTGTTCGGCCCCTTCATTCCGCTTTTGCGCACGCCTGCCCTGATGGGCCGCATTGGCGACGTCGGCGCCTGCCTGCGCTTTGAGGGCGCACTGGACGCGCGCATCCGCGAGCTGGTGATCTGTGTGGTGGCCCGGCATGTGTCCAACCAGTTCGAGTGGCTGATGCACGCGCCGCTGGCGGTGCAGGCGGGCGTCAAGCCCGCGGCCATCGACGACATCGCCGCCGGCCGGCAGCCGCGCGGCCTGGCCGAGGACGAAGCCGCTGCCGTGGATGTGGCGCTGGAGGTCTTGCGCCAGCACGGTTGCAGCGACGCCACTTACGCCGCGGCTCTCAGCACCTTTGGCGAAGCGGGTGTGGTCGAACTGGTGAGCCTGGTGGGCTATTTCGTGATGGTGTGCTGGGTGATGAATGTCGCCCGTACCCCCACCCAGGGCAAGCCGGGCGCGACGCCGCTGTCGGCCTTCCCGGCCTGAAGCCTGAAGCCTGAAGCCTGCAGACGCTCAGGCCAGGGCCTGCAGCACACGCTCCGCGCCGATGTCATTCAGGCAGCGTGTGTGGCCCAGCGGGCATTCGCGCGCGAAGCAGGGCGCGCAGTCCAGCGGCGGCTGGTAGGCCGCGTCGTTCTTGAGCCAGATCACCTGCGCCTGGTCGCTCAGCGGCGGCGTGTGCAGCGGACTCGACGAACCGAAGATCGCCACCTGCGGCACGCCGAAGGCCGCAGCCACATGCATCAGCCCCGAGTCGTTGGTGAGGGTGCGGTGGCTGGCGTTGATAAGGCTCAGCGCCTGCAGCAGCGAGGTCCTGCCCGCGAAGTTGATGCAGCGACCGGCATGCAGGGCATTGACGGGAGCGGCGATCTCCTCGCACAGCGCCGCCTCCTTGCCGGAGCCCAGCAGCACGACGGCGAGGCCAGCGCTTGCAATGTTCGACGCCGCTTCCGAAAACCGGCCCGCAGGCCAGCGCTTCGCCGGGCCGAACTCGGCGCCTGGCGCCATCACCACATAGCTGCCGCGCTGCAAGCCAAGCTCCAGCAGCACGGCATCCACAACCCTAGCATCAAGGCGAAGCTCCGGTCGGTCGTCGGCCACATCGCGCTCACCGCTGAGTGCCGAGTAAAACGCCACCATCGGCGGCTTGTTCTTCGGATTTTTCAGCCGGTGCGTGAGCAGGCCGACGCGTGCCTCGCCCAGGTAGCCAATGCGTTCAGGGATGCTGGCCAGAAACGGGAGCAGCGCGCTTTTGAGCGAGTTCGGCAGCACATAGGCACGGCCGAACTGCCCTTCTATCCGCTTGGCAAGGGCGCGGCGCGCCTTGAACTGCAGGCCACCGTGCTGGAAAGGGAACTCGATGACATCGGCCACCTGCGGCATCGCACGGTAAACCGGCGCGACCCATGGCAGCGCGCCGACAGTGAGGCGTTCGCCGCGTGCGTGCAGGCGCCGCATGAGCGGCTCGGTCATCACCGCATCGCCTATCCACTGGGGAGCAATGACGAGTGACTCAACCTGGGCGGTGTTTTGCATGAAATCCGTTCGCCCTGAGCTTGTCGAAGGGTGTCTTGAAACGATCATGCCGCGGTCGGGGCTTCGACAGGCTCAGCCCGAACGGTACTTGAATGCAGGCCTAGTGACTTGCACCGAAATGCTCGCCAGCCTTGAGCGCATACACAGTGCCGCAGTACGGGCACTTGGCCTGTCCGGTCCGGGCCACATCGAGGTACACCTTGGGATGGCTGTTCCAGACCTTCATGTCCGCCTTGGGGCTGGGGCAGTACACGCCGCCCTGGGCATTGAGATCGGAGGCCAGCAGTTCAACGGTGGAAGACGTGCTCATGGTCACACCTTGGCCAACCAGGCAGAGTATTTGGCATTGCGTCCGTTGACGATGTCAAAGAATGCAGTCTGGATTTTCTCGGTGATCGGGCCGCGCGAGCCGGCGCCGATCTCGATGCGGTCGAGTTCGCGGATCGGCGTCACTTCGGCGGCGGTGCCGGTGAAGAAGGCTTCGTCGGCGATGTAGACCTCGTCGCGGGTGATGCGCTTTTGCACCAGCTCCAGGCCCAGGTCCTTGCAGATGTGCATGACGGTGTTGCGCGTGATGCCGTTCAGGGCACCTGCCGAGAGGTCTGGCGTGTAGACTACGCCGCCCTTGATCACGAAGATGTTCTCGCCGGCGCCTTCACTGACGAAACCGGAGGCGTCAAGCAGCAGCGCTTCGTCGTAGCCGTCGTCCAGCGCTTCCATGTTGGCGAGGATGGAGTTGGTGTAGTTGCTCACCGCCTTGGCCTGCGTCATGGTGATGTTGACGTGGTGGCGCGTGTAGCTGGAGGTTTTCACGCGGATGCCGCGCCTCATGCCTTCCTCGCCCAGGTAAGCGCCCCAGGCCCAGGCCGCCACCATCAGGTGGATCTGGTTGCCCTTGGGCGACACGCCCAGCTTTTGCGAGCCGATCCAGGTCAGCGGGCGCAGGTAGCAGCTCTCCAGCTTGTTCTCGCGCACCACGGCTTTCTGAGCTTCCATGACTTCTTCCTTGCTGAAGGGAATCTTCATGCGCAGGATCTTGGCGCTGTTGAAGAGGCGCTCGGTGTGCTCTTCAAGGCGGAAAATCGCCGTGCCGCCAGCGGCCTGCCGATAAGCACGCACGCCTTCAAAGGCGCCGCAGCCGTAATGCAGCGTGTGGGTCAGCACGTGGATCTTGGCGTCGCGCCACTCCACCATCTGGCCGTCCATCCAGATTTTGCCGTCGCGGTCTTCCATGGAGGGTGCTACTGGGGACATGGTGGAATCCTGTGTGATGGGTCGTAAAAGGGTATTGCAGTGCGCGCGCAACTCATCATGCGTGACGAAGCGAGGGCGAAGTGCCGATTTTACGGCGCTGGCGGCGGGGCATCGGCCACCAGCCCGGAATCCGGTTCGGCTGGCCTGAAAAGCTCGTGGTGCTTGAGTTTGCCGTCCACAAACGTGCAGGTGACGTGCGATCCGCCGTTGTCGGTCCAGCGAAACAGCTCCGGCTGCACGTTTTCCTCGGTCAAGGCCTTGCCCAGCGAGCGCGTCATGGCCAGCACGTGCATCAGCGTCATTCTTGGCTTGAGCTTGGCGTTGAGCATGACGGCGCTGTCGATGTAGCCGATGGGCCGGTCAGCCGCACGCTTGAGCACCTGCATCATCTGGTTGAACCAGAGCAGTACCCACATCACCAGGCCGGTGACGACAGCCGCCACGCCAGCCCAACCGACAAAGCGGTAAGCCAGCAGGATGGCCGAGATGCCAATGACAGGAATGATAATTTTCTGGACGTTCATGTCTTTATTTTCGCAGGCTCCGTAGCCGTGGCAGGTGTGGTGAGTGCGTATCGGCCCTGTCAGGCCAGACTGCGCACCACTTCCATCGCCTGCTCCACACGCTCGACCGCGTGGATGGTCAGCCCTTCGATGGGTTTTTTGGGTGCGTTGGCCTTGGGCACCACCGCCACACTGAAGCCCAGCTTGGCGGCCTCCTTCAGGCGCTCCTGCCCGCGCGGGGCGGGCCGCACTTCACCGGCCAGGCCGACTTCGCCGAAAGCGATAAAGCCCTTGGGCAGCGGCCGGCCGCGCAGCGACGACGTGATCGCCAGCATCACGGCCAGATCGGCCGCCGGCTCGCTGATGCGCACGCCGCCCACGGCATTGACGAACACATCCTGGTCCATGCAGGCCACGCCGGCATGCCGGTGCAGCACCGCCAGCAGCATGGCCAGGCGGTCGCGGTCCAGGCCGACGCTCAGGCGCCGCGGGCTGGGGCCGCCGTTGTCCACCAGCGCCTGAATCTCCACCAGCATCGGCCGCGTGCCTTCCAGCGTCACCATCACGCAACTGCCGGGCACTGGCTCGCTGTGCTGGCTCAGAAAAATCGCACTGGGGTTGGTCACGCCCTTCAGGCCTTTTTCGGTCATCGCGAACACGCCGATTTCATTCACCGCGCCAAAACGGTTCTTGATGGCACGCACCAGGCGAAAGCTCGAATGCGTGTCGCCTTCAAAATACAGCACCGTGTCCACCATGTGTTCGAGCACGCGCGGCCCGGCCAACGCACCCTCTTTGGTGACATGGCCGACCAGCACGATGCACACGCCGCTCGACTTGGCCGCACGCGTGAGGTGGGCCGCGCATTCGCGCACCTGCGCCACCGAGCCCGGCGCCGAGGTGAGCTGATCCGAGTACACCGTCTGGATGGAGTCGATCACGGCAATCGCCGGCTTCGATGCCTCCAGAGTGGCGAGGATTTTTTCGAGCTGAATCTCTGCCAGCACCTTCACCTGCGAGCCGTCCAGCCCCAGGCGACGCGCCCGCAGCGCCACCTGAGCGCCACTTTCCTCCCCGGTCACATAAAGGGTACTGAGGCCCGTGCGCTGCAAGGAATCGAGTGCCTGCAGCAGCAGGGTCGATTTGCCGATGCCCGGGTCGCCGCCGATCAGCACCACACCGCCCTCGACAATACCGCCGCCCAGCACGCGGTCCAGCTCCTCATGGCCGGTGGGCGTGCGCGCCATGTCGGTGGCCTCGATGTCCGACAGCGGCATCACCTCCGAGGCCTTGGCCAGCGAGGCGAAGCGGTTCTTCACCGGCGAGCTGCTTTCGGCGACCGATTCGATCAGCGTGTTCCAGGCATTGCAGTGCGGGCACTTGCCCAGCCACTTGGGGCTGGTGCCGCCGCATTCGCTGCAGGTGTAAATCGTTTTGTCTTTGGCCATTTGCCTAGTGTATTGAAGCCGCATGGGACGTCGGCACCGCCCGCTGCGAGGTTGTACGATGAATGCTTTTCCCCCATCCGCTGAAGCCTCCCATGCAATTGCCCCCCAACCTCTTCAAGCAGGCACTGGCCGCGCACCAGCCGCAGATCGGCCTGTGGCTGGGTCTGGCCGACGCCTACAGCGCCGAGCTCTGTGCCGGTGCCGGTTTTGACTGGCTGCTGATTGACGGCGAGCATGCCCCCAACGACTTGCGCAGCATCCTGGGCCAGTTGCAGGCGATTGCAGCCTATCCATCGCAGGCCGTCGTCCGCGCGCCGCTGGGGCATGGCGAGGCGGGCACAGCCCTCATCAAGCAATACCTGGACCTGGGCGCCCAGACCCTGCTGGTGCCCATGGTGGACACCGCCGCGCAGGCCGCCGCGCTGGTGCAGGCCATGCGTTACCCGCCGCAGGGCGTGCGCGGCATGGCCGGCGCACGCGCCTCGCGCTGGGGCACGTACACCGGCTACGCACAGCAGGCCAACGGGCAGGTCTGCCTGCTGGTGCAGGCCGAAAGCCGTACTGCGCTGCACAACCTCGACGCCATTGCCGCCACCGAGGGGGTAGACGGGGTGTTCATCGGCCCGGCCGACCTCTCGGCCTCCATGGGCCATGTGGGCAACCCCGGCCACCCGGAGGTGACGGCGGCGATTGACGACGCCATCGGGCGCATCGTGAAAGCCGGCAAGGCCGCCGGCATCCTGACCACCGACGAAGCGCTGGCGCGCCACTACCTGTCGCTGGGCGCCACCTTTGTGGCGGTTGGCCTGGACACCAACCTGCTGGTGCGGGCCACCCGGGCACTGGCGGGGGCGTTCAAGGCCCACATCGCCCCAGCGCCCGCCAGCAAAACCTACTGACCCCGCGGCACTCATCCCGCACACCCCCATGAGGACATTGCCATGACACTTTCCCGACGCCATCTGATCCAGTCCACCAGCGCGGCCGCACTGCTCGCCAGCCTGGGCCAGCGCGCCTGGGCACAGGCGATTGACAGCACCAGGGTCGTCGCCGGTTTCGCGCCTGGCGGCACTGCCGACATCGTGTCGCGCCGCGTCGCCGACAAGCTGCACCCGGGTTATGCCAAAAGCGCGGTGGTCGAGAACAAGACCGGCGCGGGCGGCCAGATCGCCGTGCAGTTCGTCAAGAGCGCTGCGCCCGACGGCGCCACCGTGCTGCTCACGCCCATGTCCATGCTGGGCATCTACCCGCACACCTACAAGAAGCTGCCTTACGACCCGGTGGCCGACCTGACGCCGGTGTCGGCCGCCGCCGTGTTTGACTACGGCTTCGCCGTCGGCCCCATGGTGCCGGCCAGCGTGAAGAACGTGCCCGACTTCCTCGCCTGGTGCAAGGCCAACCCGACGCTGGCCAACTTCGGCTCACCCGCCGCTGGCTCGTCGCCGCATTTCATTGGCGCGCTGCTCGGCCGCGCCGCCGGCGTCGATCTGCGCCATGTGGCCTTCCGCGGCACGCAGCCGGCGGTGCTGGACATGATTGGCGGCCAGATCGCCGCGGTGTCGGGCCCGACCGGTGAATTCACCCAGCATGTGGCGGCGGGCAAATGCCGCCTGCTGTCCACCAGCGGCCCGAGGCGCGGCAAGTTCACGCCCGGCATTCCCACGCTGCAGGAGCAGGGCTTCAAGGACATGGCTTTTACCGAGTGGTTCGGCTTTTTCCTGCCCGCCAGGGCGCCGCAAGAGGTGGTGCAGCGGCTCAACACCGCCATCCGCACCGCGCTGGCCTCGCAGGATGTCATCGATGGATTGGCCGTGTCCTATCTGGAGGTGATGCCGACCTCGCCAGCCCAGCTGGCCACGATGCTCAAGGCCGACACGGAACTCTGGGGTCCGCTCGTCAAAGCAGTCGGCTTCACCCCCGAAGGCTAGCCCCGAATGAAAGTCTGCATTTACGGCGCCGGCGCCATCGGCGGCTGGATCGGCAGCGGCCTGGCAAGGGCGGGCTGCAGCGTCAGCGTGGTCGCCCGTGGCGCCACGCTGGAGGCACTGCAGATGCACGGCCTGCGGCTCAAGCAGGGCGGGCAACTGAGCTCGCAGGCGGTGGCCTCCAGTGCCGACCCGGCCGACATCGGTGTGCAGGACCTGGTGGTGCTGGCCGTCAAGGCGCCGTCCTTGCCCGAGGTCGTCAAGCAGATTGCCCCGCTGCTGGGCCCGCACACCACCGTGCTCACGGCGATGAATGGCGTGCCCTGGTGGTTTCTGCAGGGCTTTGGCGGGCCGCTGGCAGGCACGCAACTGAGCAGCGTCGACCCGGGCGGCACGCTGGCCTCGGCGATTGCGCCAGAGCGCATCATCGGCTGCGTGGTACACGCCAGTTGCTCGCTGGAAGCACCGGGCTTCGTGAAGCATCACTTCGGCAACAAACTGATCGTGGGCGAGCCCTCGGGTGCGCGCAGCGAGCGCGTACTGGCGCTGGCAGCGCTGCTGGATAAAGCGGGCTTTGAGGCGCCGGTGTCCGACTGCATCCAGAAAGACATCTGGTTCAAGCTCTGGGGCAACATGACGGTGAACCCGGTCAGTGCCATCACCGGCGCCACCACCGATCTCATCATGGGCGACGCGCTGGTGCGCGGCTTCATCTCCAGCGTGATGCTGGAGGCCCGCGAGATCGGCGCACGCATCGGCATTGCGATCGACCAGCAACCCGAGGACCGGCACGCCATCACGCGCAAGCTGGGCGCCTTCAAGACCTCGATGCTGCAGGACGTGGAAGCCGGCAAGCCGGTGGAACTCGACGCGCTGGTCACGGTGGTGAAAGAACTCGGCACGCTGACGCAGGTGGCCACGCCGTTCACCGATGCGTTGCTCGGCCTGGCGCGGTTGCATGGCCGGGTGCACCACCTGTATGCCCCGGCAGACCATTCCCGGGCCGACGCATGACCGGTGCACACAAGGCCATCAGCGGCACCGCCTTCGCCACCCTCCTGCTCATCGCGCTGATGATGGGCGCCAACCATGTGGCGGCGCGCATTGCCTTCAACAGCGGCGTCGACGTGGCCACGGCGGTGGTGTTCCGCAGTGCGGTGACAGCCTCGGTGATTGTGCTGCTGCTCACGCTGACGCGGACACAGGTGCGCTTCACGGCGCGGCACAAACGCATGCTGCCCGCCATCGGCCTGCTGGTGGGCGTGCAGAGCCTGTGCCTCTATTCGGCCGTGGCGCGCCTGCCGGTAGCGCTCGCCCTGCTGGCCTTCAACACCTACCCGATCTGGACGGCCGCCTGGGCCTGGCTGATTTACCGCCAGCGGCCAGAACGCGCCCTGCTGCTGGCGATGCCGGTGATTCTGGTCGGGCTGGGCTTGGCGCTGGATGTGCTCGGCGCGGCATCAGGCCTGGGCGCGTCGGGCCAGTGGGCGCGCATCGGCGCGGGTGTGGGTTTTGCGCTGGCCGCAGCCGGCACCTTCGGGCTGGCGCTGGTGCTGACGCAGCACGAAGCGGCCGACGTGGACGGCCGCGTGCGCACCGCCACCACCATGTGCATGGCGGCGGGGGTGGCTCTCATCTTGGTCGCCAGCCAGGGCGGCTTTCATCTGCCGCAGGTCAGCGCCGGCTGGTGGGGCCTGGCGGCACTGACCTTCTTGTATGGCACCGCCTTCACCATCATGTTCACTGTGCTGCCCAAGCTGGGCGTGGTGGGCAACTCGGCCATCATGAATGTGGAGCCGGTGTTTGCGCTGGTGCTGGCCTGGCTGATCCTGGGCCAGAGCATTGCACCCGTTCAGATAGCGGGCGCGCTGCTGGTGGTGGGTGCGGTGATGACGCTGGGTTTGCGCAAGCGCTGAGCGCAATCGCTGGATTCGATCGCCGGGTTTCAGTTCACCGCAAACGGCACCCGGGGCGCCACCGCACACATCAGTTCGTAGCCCACGGTCCCGGCTGCACGGGCCACCTCGTCGATGGGCATCAGGGCCCCATTGGAAGCTGTGCCCCACAGCGTGACCTCGCTGCTCGTGCCGGCCAGCGGCACGGGCGTGAGGTCCACCGTGATCATGTCCATGCTGACCCGGCCCACCATGCGGGTGCGCACGCCCTGCACCAGCACCGGTGTGCCGGTGGTGCAGTGGCGCGGGTAGCCGTCGGCATACCCACAGGCGACGACGCCGATGCGCAGCGGCCCCTCGGCCACAAAGCTGGAGCCGTAGCCCACAGTGTCGCCAGCCACCAGGTTCTGCACGCCAATGATGCGGGACGACAGCGTCATCGTCGGCTGCAAGCCCCAGTCTGCGGCGCTGTGCTCGGGAAAGTCGGGTGCGCTGCCGTACATAAGAATGCCCGGGCGAATCCAGTCTGACCGGCTGGCCACGGCCTCAGCATGGCGCAAGGTGGCCGCGCTGTTGCTCAAGGTGCGCTCGCCGGGCAGGTCGGCCGTCACGGATTCGAAAGCCTGCAGCTGCGCGGCAATGCCCTTGGGACCGTCGGCATCGCTGAAGTGCGTCATCAGCGAGATCTCTTCGACCTGCGGCAGGGCATTGAGCCGCGTCCAGGCCGCGCGGTAGCGCTCCGGCACAAAACCGAGGCGGTTCATGCCGGAGTTCATCTTGAGGAACACGCGGTGCGCCACCTGTGTCTTGTGGGCGGCCAGCATGTCGATCTGCTCGTTGCAGTGGATGGTATGCCACAGGCCCAGCCGCGAGCACAGCTCCAGGTCGCGCGCATCAAAGCAGCCTTCCAGCAGCAGGATGGGGCCACGCCAGTCGAGCGCGCGCAGGCGCCGGGCCTCGTCCAGGTCCAGCAGGGCAAAGCCGTCGGCGCTGCGCAGGCCGTCAAAGGCGCGCTCGATGCCGTGGCCATAGGCGTTGGCCTTGACCACCGCCCACACCCGCGCGTCCGGGGCGGCAGCGCGCGCCCGCGCCAGGTTATGGGTCAGTGCAGCGGTGTGGACAGTGGCGAGGATGGGGCGTGGCATGGCGGATAGGCGTGTGGAAGGGTCCTGCGGGGCGTAACAACTGAAAGACCCAACACGGGCAAAGTGCACGCACAGCGCACATCTGCAGGGTCTTTCCACATTCTGGCACTGCCCCCCATGCTATAAACCTGCATCAACTGGAGACATTCACTGTTATCTCGCCACATCAGATCGGCTGATGTGTGCGTGCAGTGAGCCCACAAGTTTAATGAAGCGCGGTTTTTACACCATCATGGCGGCCCAGTTTTTCAGCTCGCTGGCTGATAACGCCTTGTTTGTAGCCGCGGTGGAACTGCTCAAGACCAGTGGCGCGGCCAAATGGCAGCCGGCGGCACTGGTGCCGATGTTCGCCCTCTTCTATGTGGTGCTGGCACCGTTCGTGGGGGCCTTTGCAGACGCCAAGCCCAAGGGCAAGGTGATGTTTGCAAGCAATGCCATCAAGGTCGTCGGCTGCCTGATGATGCTGTTCGGCTCGCATCCGCTGCTGGCCTACGCCATCGTCGGCCTGGGCGCGGCGGCCTACTCGCCCGCCAAGTACGGCATCCTGACGGAGCTGCTGCCCGCCTCGCAGCTCGTGAAGGCCAATGGCTGGATCGAGGGGCTGACGATCTCCTCCATCATTCTGGGCGTGCTGTTGGGTGGCCAGCTGGTCGGCCACACGGTGTCCCATCTGCTGCTGTCGTTTGACTTCCCCATCATCGACACCGGCATCGACACCGCCCCCGAAGCGGCGATCACCGTGCTGATCGTGCTGTACGCCATTGCCGCGTGGTTCAACACCCGCATCCCCGACACCGGCGTCGAAATGCGCCCCATGCCGCGCAACAAGCTCGAGCTGCTGCCCGACTTCTGGAACTGCAACGCGGCGCTGTGGCGCGACAAGCTGGGGCAGATCTCGCTGTCCACGACCACGCTGTTCTGGGGCGTTTCGGGCAATCTGCGCTACATCGTGCTGGCCTGGAGCGCCGCCGCCCTCGGCTACAGCACCACGCAGGCCTCGTCGCTGGTGGGCGTGGTGGCCATCGGCACCGCCGTCGGGGCCGTGCTGGCCTCGATGCGCATGCGGCTGGACCAGGCCACCAGCGTGATGCCGCTGGGCATTGCCATGGGCGTGCTGGTGATCCTGATGAACTTCATCGGCAATGTGTGGGTGGCGGCGCCCTTCCTGATCCTGCTGGGCGGGCTGGGCGGCTTCCTGGTGGTGCCGATGAACGCGCTGCTGCAGCACCGCGGCCACAACCTGATGGGCGCGGGGCGGTCGATTGCGGTGCAGAACTTCAACGAACAGGCCTGCATCCTGAGCCTGGGCGCTTTCTACAGCCTCTCCACCGGCATGGGTCTCTCGGCCTTCGGCGCCATCACGGCCTTCGGCGTGGTGGTGGCAGGCTTCATGTGGCTGATCCAGCGCTGGCACCAAAGCAACTGCGTCAAATACAAAGAGCAGGTTGACCACCTGATGAGCATTGCCCGCAGCGACAAATTGCATTGACGCCTTGACGCACTGATGCAGGCCGCCGAGTCACCCGCAGGCTCCAGCCAGACCCTGCCCGCCGCATTGGCGATTGTCTTCAACGCCCTCGTCTGGGGTGTGTCCTGGTGGCCGCTGCGCGAGCTGCAGAGCCACGGGCTGCACCCGCTGTGGGCCACCGCGCTGATGTACCTGCTGATCGTCGCGGTGCTGCTGCTGGTGCAGTTCAAGGCCGTGCACGGCTTCGCGGCTTACCCGCAGTTGTGGCTGCTGGGGGCGGCGGCGGGACTGACCAACGTGGGCTTCAACTGGGCCGTCACCACGGGCGATGTGGTCCGTGTGGTGCTGCTGTTCTACCTGATGCCGGCGTGGTCGGTGATCGTGGCCTGGGTCATGCTCGGCGACCGGCCCACACCTGCCACCTTGCTGCGTCTGGCGCTGGCGATGGCCGGCGTGCTGGTGGTGCTCAAGGCCCCTGACTCCCCTTGGCCCATTCCTCAGGGTGCGGCCGACTGGCTGGCGCTGATGGGCGGCCTGAGCTTTGCTATCACCAACGCCTTCCTGCACAAGTTCGGGCACACGCCCGGGGTGTCGCGCATGCTGGCGATGTTCGGCGGCAGCGGCTTGCTGGCGGCGCTGGTGGCGGGCGCTGGCATGACGCAGCATCTGGTGCCGGCCCCGTCGCTGGCGCTGGCCGGCGTGCCGGTGCTGCTGGGCCTGAGCCTGGCCTTCATGGCCAGCAACAGCGCGCTGCAGTTCGGGGCGGCGCGCCTGGCCGTCGGCACCACCGCCATCCTGATGCTGACGGAAATCCTCTTTGCCAGCGTGTCCTCGGCGCTGCTGGGCGCGGCCGACCTCAGCCCGCGTGTGCTGGCAGGCGGCAGCCTGATCGTGCTGGCGGCCGTGCTAGCCGCCGTGGCCTCTGCGCGCGGGCGATAACCCTGCCGCGGATGCGTGCGCAGGGCTGCGCTACGATGACCGTCGGGTTCATCACCACAAGGAGGCTTCCATGAGCACTGTGTACGACTTCGAGGCGCGCCAGATCGACGGCAAGACCGTGCCGCTGTCGGCCTTCCGGGGCCAGGTCCTGCTGATCGTGAACACCGCCAGCGAATGCGGCTTCACGCCGCAGTTTGCCGGCCTGGAAGAGCTGCACAAGAGCCACGGCGCGAAGGGACTGGCGGTGCTGGGCTTTCCCTGCAACCAGTTCGGCGGCCAGGACCCGGGCCAGGACAGCGAGATCGCCAGCTTCTGCCAGGTGAACTACGGCGTGAGCTTTCCGATGATGTCCAAGGTGGATGTCAATGGCGCAGGCGCCCACCCGCTGTACCAGTGGCTCACCGCCGAAGCGCCGGGCCTGCTGGGCAGCAAGGCCATCAAGTGGAACTTCACCAAGTTCCTGGTGGGCAAGGACGGCCAGGTCATCAAGCGCTATGCGCCCACCGACAAACCGGCCAGCCTTGTGAAGGACATCGAGGCGGCGCTGGCGGCTTGACGCCGCAACTCGACTACGTCCAGGGCCACCCCCGTTAGCTATGAGCCTGTCGAAGGGCTCGACGAGCTCAGCCCGAACGGGTTAGCGTCATCAGTCAGGGAAACATCAAAACCCGGTCGACGCCGCACTCACCGCATCATCCAACACATCCACCCACCTGGGGCCGTTCGCCCTGGGGTATAAGCAGTTACCTACATCTACTCGGATAGCTTGAAATATGAACACTAAATCATGTTGTGTTGATTTGGCGAAAATGATCGCATGATGTGCGGGGCTGTGGAGCTGCTTACAGCATTTGGCAGTGTTGCAACAGGTTTGGGTGTGGCTGTAGCAGCGTGGCAGCTATATCTTTCGCATAAGCTGAGCGTTACTAATTTCGAAGATTCTTTTGCGAAGGAATACAGGGCATTAGCGGCAGGACTCCCGACAAAAGCACTCTTAGGCGAGCCTCTGTCTAACAAAGAGTATGAGGAGCACTTTGACGAGCTCTACCACTACTTTGATCTTTGTAACGAACAAGCCTTTCTACATAAGATTGGTCGAATTTCCCCGCAGACATGGAAATTCTGGAAAGACGGCATTGCGTCAAATATTCAGCGCCCAGCATTTACCCGTGCTTGGAGTGAAATAGCATCGCAGGTGAATGGCGATTTTTCGGAACTGAAAGCGCTGTTTCCACCTGCGCCGCATAAACGATAAATACGGCCCAGCTCATCGCGCAGAAGAATGTATAGAGAGTTAACTATTACTATGGAAAAGCAATTTTTAATATTAATTTCCATGATTTTCTGTTTGCCTTCCGCTGGCGCTCAAAGCACCGCAAACCTAGCAAGGGAGGTTGGCGATAAATGCTTGGCAGCCTTTGTGCTAAATCCGCCTTTATCCGCCGCGCTTCCACCCCGCGCTTTTTGCTTGTGTGTCGCTCAACAAGTGTCATCCTCGGAAGACGACAGAAAGTCGGCGATAGATAAAGCCGGGAATTTTTGCTTGCAATTAATGAGCAGTCCAAAAATCTATGGTGTTGGTCTAGCAAAGGGGCGGAACGAGAGCTGCCTCAAAGATCCAGAAATACTGGCGTATTATCCAAAAACTTATCGTGAATTTTGCTCCTGCTTGGGAGGTGCATTTGCGGACGAAATCACCTCAAACAGGCCGTTAACACGATCCCTATCAAACGCTCTCGCCGCAGTAATAGGTGAATCTACTGAACGGGCTATGCAAAAATGTGTGAATATTGATCTCCACTGAAGTATTGTGCGGAAGCAATATCACATAGTTTTTCTACTCATGTTGTCACGCCAAGGCAACTGATAGCGCGCGCCGCAGAGTTCCGATTTGTCCTTTGACAAGTGCTGTTTAAGCACAGTTAACACACCATGAGAGTGATCAAGTACAACTAGTACGATTGTGGCCGCATTGGCTTTCGGCAATAACTGAAAGCCTGATGTTCATGACTTTATACGGAACTTCGATGATTCGTTCAATTTTCTTAGCCTTGAGTTTCAGCCTCATTACAGCAACTTCTAATGCTGCTTTTGATGTAAATGACTGCGTCATAAACGGAATGAAGGGTGTGACTAGTGACCTTGCAGCAAGGGAAGTACGTGTCGCGTGCAATCAAAAAAACAAAGAGTACAGAAGTCAGCTAATCGAAGACCTGTCGAAAGAGTACGGGCAGGACCTAGGTTTAAATACGCTGGAGCAAGTCAAGGATGAAGGTACGACGATGGTAGGTTTCCAATCTGCTACTTTCGTCAATACAAATACGACTCAGACCGTGACGTTAATTCGCATCGGAATCGGCGAAAGCGCTGGTCCCACGTGTTTCGGCTGGGGATTGCACACGCTTGCATACAGGGTCACTATGAAACCGCTTAGTAAGCTCCAATTGGTTTATCCAAATTCTGCGCCAACTAGCTGCATCCGGTTGACCACCGTATTGGGGCGCCCCCTTTCGCATTGGAAAGATATTTCGGTGTTCTCGACAGTAAAACCAATGGACCGAGATCCGTGGGCGGTTTTTGACCAGGCAAACCGGCCCTGAACACTACAAAATACAATTGCCGCGCTGTCATCTTTGCAGTTCAACGTAAAACCGGTTTACGCCTAAGCAGTGATGATCACTGGCTATACGGGACTCCTGTTTGTTTGGCAAAGAAATGGAT
The DNA here is from genome assembly GCA_966112355.1 of uncultured Polaromonas sp. Classification (GTDB taxonomy): domain Bacteria; phylum Pseudomonadota; class Gammaproteobacteria; order Burkholderiales; family Burkholderiaceae_C; genus Polaromonas. The sequence continues at coordinate 127,114 of CBHWCZ010000005.1, read as the reverse complement.
TCTCAACCCAGCGCGTCGTCCAGCACCTCGACCCAATGCCGCACCGGCGTGGTGGTACCGCTCTGCAAGTGGGTGATACAGCCGATGTTGGCCGAGACAATCACCTCCGGCGTCAGGTCTTTCAGATGGCCCAGCTTGCGGTCGCGCAACTGGTAGGCGATGTCGGGGTTGAGCACCGAGTAGGTGCCGGCCGAGCCGCAGCACAGGTGCGCTTCGTTGGTGCTGAGGCGAATGTCAAAGCCCAGCGCACCGAGCGACTTTTCCACACCGCCGCGCAACTGCTGGCCGTGCTGCAGCGTGCAGGGCGGGTGAAACGCCAGCTTGGGCGCGCTGGCCGCCACGCGCTGGGCTATGCCCGGCTGCGTCTCTTGCAGGCCGCTCACCATGGCGGGCAGCAGCTCGCTCAAATCGCGCGTGAGGGCGCTGATGCGTGCCGCCCTGGCTGCGTAGGCCGGGTCGTCTTTCAGGATGTGGCCGTACTCCTTGACGGTGACGCCGCAGCCGGAGGCGTTCATCACAATCGCCTCCACACCCGCGCCCGACGTTGGCTCGATATACGGCCACCACGCATCAATGTTGCGGCGCATCTCAGCCTTGCCGCCGTCCTGGTCGTTCAGGTGGAACTTCACCGCGCCGCAGCAACCGGCCTTGGGCGCCAGCACCACCTGCACACCGGCGGCATCGAGCACGCGGGCAGTGGCGCTGTTGATGTTGGGCATCATCGCGGGCTGCACGCAGCCTTCGAGCATCAGCATCTTGCGGGCATGGCTGCGTGTGGGCCAGGCGCCCGATGGCTGTTTGGCCGGCACCTTGTTCTTCAGCGCGGCGGGCAGCAGGCCACGCACGGCCTGGCCGGCTTTCATTGCCGGCGCAAACAGGGCAGAGGGCAAGCCTTCTTTCAGCGCCCAGCGCAAGGCGCTTTCGCCTGCGGGACGCGGCACACGCTCATCGACCAGCTTGCGACCTATGTCCACCAGGTGGCCGTACTGCACGCCGCTGGGGCAGGTGCTTTCGCAGTTGCGGCAGGTCAGGCACCGGTCCAGATGCATCTGCGTCTTGCGGGTGGGCATCTCGCCTTCGAGCACCTGCTTGATCAGGTAGATGCGGCCACGCGGGCCGTCGAGCTCATCGCCCAGCAACTGATAAGTGGGGCAGGTGGCGGTGCAGAAGCCGCAGTGCACGCACTTGCGCAGAATGGCCTCGGCCTCCTGGCCGTCGGTGGTGTTTTTGAATTCGGGGGCGAGATTGGTTTGCATGGCAATCGTGAGGCTGGGGTGAGGCTCTGGTGAGGCGGTGAACGAACGGTGCTTACCAGCTGGCCGACATGCGGCCGCGGTTGAACACGCCGGCCGGGTCAAACTCACGCTTGAGCTCGCGGTGGATGCGCTCCAGCGGCGGCGTGAGCGCGTCAAAGCGCGGCACCGCGGTGGCGCCTCCCGCCTCAGCCGGTCGGAACAAGGTGGCGTGCCCGCCGGCCGCAGCCGCCACAACGCGGAGCTGCGGTGCCTGCGCAGCAACTGCCCGCACCCAGCGCTGTCCGCCATGCCATTCGACCAGCGGCGTGTCTGGCAAGTCCAGCACCGGCGCGGTTTGCGGCACCGACAGCCGCCACAAATCCTGGTCAGGTGCGCGCTGCTGAAACCACGGCAGGCGCTGGTCGCGGCAGGCCAGCCAGTCGGCGGCCACCTTGGCGTTGTCCTGGCGCTCGCCGCCCATGCGCTCACACGCCGCGGCAACCGCCGCCTGGGCGCCGCGCAGCCGCAGGTAGAGCGTTCCAACGCCGTTGTCTTCCACCCAGCAGCTGGCATTGAGCGGCAGCGGCTGACCGCCCCAGACATTGAGGCGCTCCAGCGCCTGGGCCTGGCTGCATTCAAAGCGCAGCGTGGCCTCGGCCGGGGCGACCGGCAGCACCTTGAGGCTGACCTCGACAATCACTCCCAGAGTACCCAGACTGCCGGTGATCAGCCGCGAGACGTCGTAACCCGCCACGTTTTTCATGACCTGGCCACCAAAAGTCAGTAGCTCACCACGACCATTGAGCAGCACCACGCCCAGCACAAAATCGCGCACCGCGCCGACGCTGGCACGCGCCGGGCCGCTCAGGCCGCTGGCGACCATGCCCCCCACCGTGGCGCCGACACCGAAGTGCGGCGGCTCAAACGGCAGGCACTGGCCCTGGCTGGCAAGCAGCGCTTCCAACTCCGCCAGCGGCGTGCCGGCGCGCACCGTGACCACCAACTCGCTCGGCTCATAGCTGATAACGCCGCGCAGGCCAGACACATCCAGCACCTCGCCCTGCAGCGATTCACCGTAAAAGTCCTTACTGCCCCCGCCCCGGACGCGCAGCGCCGTGCCGCTGGCGGCGGCTTGGCGGACGCGGTCAACTAGGGTGGGGATTGTGCTGCTGTCGGCCACGGAGGTGCCTGTTTGCTGTTCTGAAACCATGACCGGAATGGTACGCCGGCGCCCATTCGACTGAGTTGATTATTTTGAGGACTTCCGGTTGAGATTTTTTCAGGCTGGCAAGGCTGTAGCCTGGTCGGTATGCGTGGGCGCCCTACGCGTCACTACCGCCTCATCTAGTAACGCCAAATGACGTGTGATTAAAGATGAAGTAACTGGAATGATTTGATTGTCTTCTGCACTAAATTACCGATCCACCAACCCCTAAAACTGAAGGAGAGCGCATTCGTAACAAATCTCTTACGATATGGTTTACTCCTAGCTACCTGTAGCGTCTGCTCGGCGGCCTGACGCTGAATCTCTCCAAGAAAGAACCTGATGCAAGATCGAATGGAAGACTCCCGTCGCGAGCAGGAGCTTAATGAAGAGCTCCAACGTATGACATCTCACGAGGCAGAGTTCCGGGCATACCGAGAACATATTGCGAGGCAGGAACGAACTTTGGATCAGGCTCGAGCTAAGTTTAAAGAGGAACAACTAGCCCGCGAACAAGCAATACAACGGGAAGTAGAGGAGCGCGAAAAATTCTTTGCCGCACGGGAGCGGAAACTCTTCGACCGTCAGAAGGAGGTGGAACAGCAGCTTCTGAAAAGACAGCAGGAGAGCGAGCATCTCCGAATGCGATTAGAAAGTGAAATTTTTGACCGCGAGGCGCGTCTTAGCGAAGCTATGAAGCAGCTTGAGGTAGAAAAGGCGCGTTACACGGAAGAAAGCCGAAAGAAAATCGAGAGTAAATCAAAAGATTATGTTGCGGCAGCCCTTGACGCTTTAGACCACAAGGAGAGTCAATTTCACCGGTTATCCAAATTTTGGAGTTTGCTCGGTGCCATTTCACTCTTCGCCGGAATCGTTTTTTTTGGCTACGTGACAGTAACGTCGTTTGCTGCGCTCCCTTCAGTGTTGTCGTGGGAGTTCATCACCCTTTCTACTTTCAAGGGTCTCGTCGGGCTCGCGCTTTTTGCGGCTTTGAGCAAGTATTCATACTTGTTTGGCAATTCTTATATGCGTGAAGCTTTGAAAAACGGTGATCGCCGACATGCAATTAATTTCGGGAAATTTTATTTGGAGTCCTATGGCGCGGCCGCTGAGTGGGCGCAGATTAAAGAAGCGTTTGAGCACTGGAATATTGCAAGTACAAGCGCATTTGGTAAACCGGAAGATAGTCAGGTTGACTTAACCGGCTTAGAGAAAGTCGCTAGTGCGCTGGAGAACATCGGAAAAGCGTTGCCGAGGTCAGTGAAGGAGAAATGGAACACTACGAGTGTTTTCAGCATAGCTCTAGTTTTTAGAGCTATGCATGCTCGACTCAAGTATCAACGAAATTGACAGACATCCCCGGCCTATCCACCCGCGCAAAAAACACACACCCCGACTGCGGATAAGCCGCCAGCTCAGCCGCACTCCGGTTGTAGCGCGCAGTGGTCACATACAGCGTGCGCCCATCCTCACCGCCCAGGCAGGGCATCGTGGGGCATTGAGCCGGCACCGCAATCTCCGCCAGCACTGCACCGGCAGGCGACAACTTCAAGATACGTGCGCCTTCAAACATGGCGACCCAATAGTTGCCATCGACATCCACCGCCGCGCCATCGGGCCGGCCGCCGTAGCCGGGCATGCCGAAGGCCCAGCCTGCGGGCTTGGCGGGCCATTGGGCAAAGACGCGCATGTTGCTCATGGCGTTGGTCTGCGCGTTCCAGTCCCAGGCGCGGATGATGTGGTTGGTGGTGTCGGCCCAATACACCGTTTTGACATCGGGTGACCAAGCGAGGCCGTTGGCGATGATGGCGTTGTCGGCTTTCAACTCCAGAACCGGCGGCTTGCCATCTGCGGCCGCCCGGCAATCGAGCGAGAAGAGCTGGGCCTTGTGCGCGTCGCGCGGCTCGTACATGGTGCCGGCCCAGAAGCGGCCCACCGGGTCGGCCTTGCCATCGTTGAAGCGGGTGGTCGCGGTGTCGTGGGTGGCGTGGGCGAGCTGGCGCAACTCGCCGCCCCATTCGGTGGCGCGGTAGATGCCGTCGCGCAGCGCGATCACGTAGCCGCTGTTCACGCCCCCTGTGCGTGCAGGGGCGATGCAGCCGGGCTCCAGTGGCATGGCCCAGCTTTCGACGGTGCCCATGTACACATTGGCGCGGTGGATGGCCTGGCCAGGAATGTCAATCCAGTAGAGCATCTGCTCATCCGGGTGCCAGAACGGGGACTCGCCCAACTCAAAGGTCTGCGGGCTCAGGGTCTGCCAATCCATGCGTGTGCTCCAGGTGGGGACTCGCCGGTTGGCGGGCCATCAACCTGCAAAGTGTACGGGTGGCCCTGGCGGGTTCAGGCGGCGCGCTGCCGCGACTGGAGGAAGGCGCGCCATCCGCCGTGGTGCGTGATGTCCTCAGCCTGCACGGTGGCCAGCGCCTCGCAGACAAAGCCCTGCACCGCGCTGCCGTCTTCCAGCTGCACCATGCCGATGCCCAGCGGCGCGGGAATGCCCGCCACAAAGGAACCGAATTCGGTGGCGGGCAGCTCCCACACCTCCATCGCAATCGCCGCGCCGCCTTCGGCCACGCGCACCATGCCAGGCCGCATCGGCGGGCCGCCGGGCAGCGCATAGAGCTTGTAGACCGGGGCGCTGTTCACGGCGGCCTGCAAGCGGGCACCGCGTGTGGTCAGCTGGTGGTTAAGGGGCAAGCCGCTCAGGTGCGCACCGCACACCGCCACCCGCACCTGGCCCGAGGGGAAGGCCGTGCCATCCGGCGCGCCCGCGGTGAGGTGCGGCGCATGCGGCGTGGCACCAACCGTTTGCACGCTGGCAGCATGCAGACGGGCAGCCAGCGTGAGCAGCGAAAAATCTTGCCCGCAACGCGCCAGCAAGGTGATGCCCCAGGGCATGCCTGCGGCCTTTCCTTGCCCCATGAAACCAGTGGGCACAGCGATGCCCGAGAGGTCGAGCAGGTTCACGAAGTTGGTGTAGTGGCCGAGGTGGGAATTGAGGCGTATCGGATCGGCCTCGACCTGGGCAATGGTGTACGCCGCGCCGGCGGTGGGCACCACCATGCAATCTATAGCGCTCCACACCGGCAATGTCTTGGCCTGCAGGGCCTTCAGGCGGTACAGGGCTGCAAAGGTGTCGGGTGCCGAGAAGGTGATGCCCTTCTCGGTGATGGCACGCGTCACCGGGTGCAGCGCCTCGGGGTGCTGCTCGATGAAAGGGCGGATGGCCGCGTAGCGCTCGGCCACCCACGGGCCTTCGTACAACAGATTGGCGACATCGCGGAACGGTGACAGATCAATCTCCACCGGTGTGCCGCCGAGGGCTTGCAGACGGGCGACCGCCTGCGCAAACAGCGCCGGCCCTTCGGCGTTCCCATGAAACTCGAGATCTTGCGGACGCGGCACGCCAAAGCGGAAGTCGGCTGCGCCGAAGTTGAAGCCGGCCGGTGGCATGGCGCGCGAGTAGGCGTCTTGCGCATCGAAGCCCTGGGCGGCGGCGAGCACTGTGGCGGCGTCGGCAGCCGTCAAGGCGAATACCGAGATGGTGTCGAGCGTGCGGCAGGCCGGCACCACGCCGGTGGCCGACAGCCGCCCCAGGCTGGGCTTGAGGCCGATCAGGTTGTTCAGGCCCGCCGGCACGCGGCCGGAGCCCGCCGTATCGGTGCCGAGCGAAAAACTGGCCATGCCCAGCGCCACCGACACCGCCGAGCCGGACGACGAGCCGCCCGACACGTAGTCAGGGTTGATCGCGTTCCTGCAGGCACCGTAGGGCGAGCGCACACCGACCAGCCCGGTGGCGAACTGGTCGAGATTGGTTTTGCCCAACGGAATGGCGCCGGCGTCGATGAGCTGTTGCACCACGGTCGCACTGCGCTCCGGCGTGTAGGCAAAGTCGGGACAGCCGGCCGTGGTGGGAATGCCCGCGAGGTCGATGTTGTCCTTGATGGCAAACGGAATGCCGTACAGCGGCAGTTCACGCGCATCGCGCCCGTGCAGCGCCTGCGCGTAGGCGCGCAGCTCGTCCAGCGTGAGGCGGCGAATCCAGACGTTGCGATTCAGCGCTGCATCTTCAGCCAGCATGTGTGCGTGCAGCGACTCGACCAATTGCAGCGGCGTGAGCTGGCCGCCGAGATACTGCGCCCGCAGGTGGGGCATGGAAAGATCCGGGCGCATCGCCAACTCCTTTTTCTCAATATTTTTCGGCACACTTACAGCGCCAGCACCGATGCCTGCGTGGAGACGCCAGCCGCACCGGTCATGAAACAGGATGGCACGCGCGACATGAGGGCCGATAGCCCAGGCGCTTGGCCTGGCCCAGGACCTTGGCTGTTCTGGGTGACGGCATCGACGCACTGCTTACGGGCTGTTGCCTGAAACGCATCACGCAAATATGGTGCCACGCAAGGGTTTTGTAGCGCCCAAAAAAAAGCCCGCCGGAGCCGAAGCTCGAGCGGGCTGAACATCCAAAGGAGACTCTCTCTTAACGCCATCGACAGTCGATTGGCGGGGGCCGGTTCGTGATCAGGTTTGATGACGAACCGGCCTGTGCAAAGTTCACTCCATGGCGCTGACCAGTAAGGATCAGCGGCGTTGCAATCAACGGTTGTAGGCAGTCTCGCCGTGCGAGCTGATGTCCAGACCTTCGCGCTCGTCTTCTTCGCTGACGCGCAGGCCGATGGTCAGATCCACAATCTTGTAGGCAACGAAGGACACGACGCCGGACCAGACGATGGTGATCATCACGGCCTTGGCCTGGACCCACAGCTGGGACACGATGGAGAAGTCGGCAGCGGTGACACCGGTGGCGGTGACCCAGTCGGCCACGAAGCCAGGGCCACCCAGGCTTGGCGAGTTGAACACGCCGGTGAGCAGGGCGCCGATGATACCGCCCACGCCATGCACGCCGAACACGTCGAGCGAGTCGTCTGCACCAATGATCTTCTTCAGGCCGTTCACGCCCCAGAGGCAGGCGAAGCCAGCCACCAGACCGATGACCAGGCCACCGCCGATGCCGACGTTGCCGGCGGCTGGCGTGATGGCGACGAGGCCGGCCACAGCGCCGGACGCAGCGCCCAGCATCGAGGCCTTGCCCTTCATCAGCGCCTCACCCACGCACCATGCCAGCACGGCAGCTGCCGTGGCCATCAGGGTGTTGATGAACGCCAGTGCGGCGAAGCCGTTGGCTTCCAGGGCGGAACCGGCGTTGAAACCGAACCAGCCCACCCACAGCAGCGCGGCACCGACCATGGTCAGCGTCAGGCTGTGAGGCGCCATGGATTCCTTGCCGTAGCCAATGCGCTTGCCGACCATGAAGGCGCCGACCAGACCGGCCACGGCAGCGTTGATGTGCACGACGGTACCGCCGGCGAAGTCGAGGGCGCCCATCTGCCAGATGTAGCCGGCCTTGCCGTTCATGGCGTCGACCACTTCCTTGCCGGTGTAGGCGTCAGGACCCATCCAGAACCAGACCATGTGGGCGATCGGTGCATAGCTGAAGGTGAACCAGATGGCCATGAACATCAGCACGGCGGAGAACTTCATGCGCTCGGCGAAGGCGCCGACGATCAGCGTGCAGGTGATGGCGGCGAACGTGGCCTGGAAGGCGGCAAACACGATCTCGGGAATGACCACGCCCTTGCTGAAGGTGGCGGCGTTGGCGAAGGTGCCAGCGGCGTTGTCCCAGATGCCCTTCATGAAGAGGCGGTCAAAACCGCCGAAGAACGCATTGCCCTCGGTGAACGCCAGGCTGTAGCCGTACAGGGCCCACAGCACCAGGATCATCGAGAACGTCACCATGACCTGCATGAGGACGGACAGCATGTTCTTGCTGCGGACCAAGCCGCCGTAGAACAGGGCCAGACCTGGAATGGTCATCAAAATGACCAGCAGGGTGGACACCATCATCCACGAGGTGTCACCCTTGTTGGGCACGGGTGCAGGCGCTGCAGCAGCAGAGGCGGCAGCCGCAGGCGCTGGTGCGGCTGCAGCGGCGGCCGCAGGTGCAGCGGCGGGAGCGGCAGCAGGTGCTGCGTCGGCAGGCTTGGCTTCGGCAGGAGCCGACGCGGCGGGTGCTGCGGCCGGGGTCTGCGCCGAAGCGGCAGCACCCAGGGTCAGCAAGCTCATTCCCAATACGAGGGAGGCAAGTAGTTTTTTCATGTCGATGTTCTCTTTATTGGAGGGGGAGCCTTACAGCGCTTCCTTGCCGGTTTCGCCGGTCCGGATACGCACCACTTGTTCAAGGTTGTAGACAAAAACCTTGCCGTCGCCGATCTTGCCGGTGCGGGCTGCGCCCTCCACCGCTTCGATGACGCGGTCGACGAGGTCGTCGGACACAGCGGCTTCGATCTTGACCTTGGGGAGAAAGTCCACCACATACTCTGCACCGCGGTACAGCTCGGTGTGGCCCTTCTGGCGGCCGAAGCCCTTGACCTCGGTCACGGTGATGCCTTGCACGCCAATACCGGACAGCGCTTCCCGCACCTCGTCCAGCTTGAACGGTTTGATGATGGCCGTTACTAGTTTCATTTTCAGATTTCCTCCAAGGATGAATGGGAAAGCGGCACTTTCGGGTACCGCTCCTGCCGGATTACAGGGCTTCTGTGAATCGCCACCTCGCTCATGGATAGCTCTCAGCACAAGCTCCGAACATTACTCACATACGCAGGAGGGGCTTAGCATGTAACGTGCCAAACGCCACGCCCACCCCACCCAGCGCACGCAGCTTTGGGGCGCCAGACAGGCTCTGCAGGGGGCGCGGCGCGCAACACGCACCAATAGCAAGCGATTGCAATGCCTTTTATTGGTGCATTGACGGCAAACAACTTCTGGCGCGCATGAATTGGGTGCGCAATAAGTGCCGTGTTGGGGCGTCCGATGGGCTGCCCTGCGCACCTGACCTTCGCCCGCCCGCGATTTGGGTACTCTTGCCATCGGCCGCCAAAGACCGTTTCAGCGCGCTCCCGTCGGCGATACTCGCAGCAGAAAAACAGGACGCTGGCCGCCTGCGGGGACCACCGGGAGCGGCTTTCGCGTCCACCATGAGGGAGCCGAGGTCCGAGATGAGTCTGTCATTAGTGCACAGCCGCGCCCTGCTGGGCTTGCAGGCGCACCCGGTGCGTGTCGAAGTCCACCTGGCCAACGGCCTGCCCAGCTTCACGCTGGTGGGCCTGGCGGAAACCGAAGTCAAGGAAGCCCGTGAACGGGTGCGTTCGGCCATCCAGAACACCGGCCTCGAGTTTCCGGGCAACAAGCGCATCACCGTGAACCTGGCGCCGGCGGATTTGCCCAAGGACTCTGGCCGCTTCGATCTGGCCATCGCGCTCGGCATCCTCGCCGCCAGCGGGCAGGTGGACGCCGCTCGCCTGGCCGGCTACGAGTTTGCCGGGGAGCTCTCGCTGGGCGGCGACCTGCGCCCCATCAAGGGGGCGCTGGCGATGAGCCTGGCCACCGTGCAGCAGGCACGGGATCTGGCCACACCCGCCCCCAGACTGGTGCTGCCCGAAGGCAGCGCGCAGCAGGCGGCGCTGGTGCCCGAGGCCGAAATCTACCGCGCGCACCATCTGCTGGACGTGGTGCGGCAGTTCCTGCCCGGCGGCGAGGCGCCAGAGGCGGTGTCGGGCTGGGCGCGCGTCGCGCCCACGCCATCTGCCCCGACCACGGCCTGCGCCGACATGGCCGACGTCAAGGGCCAGGCCGCCGCCCGGCGCGCGCTGGAGATCGCCGCGGCCGGCGGCCACAGCGTGCTGATGATGGGCCCGCCCGGCTCCGGCAAGTCCATGCTGGCGCAGCGATTTGCCGGCCTGCTGCCGCCGATGACCACGCAGGAGGCGCTGGAAAGCGCCGCCGTGGCATCGCTGGGCGGTCGCTTTGCCCTGGAGCACTGGGCCGTGCGCCCGACCTGCGCGCCGCACCATACGGCCAGCGCGGTGGCGCTGGTCGGGGGCGGCTCACCACCCCGGCCTGGCGAGATCTCGCTGGCCCATGGCGGTGTGCTCTTTCTGGACGAATTGCCGGAATTTCCCCGCGCCGCGCTGGAGGCGCTGCGTGAGCCGCTGGAGTCCGGCAGCATCACCATTGCGCGGGCGGCGCAGCGGGCCGAGTTCCCGGCGCGCTTCCAGCTGATCGCCGCGATGAACCCCTGCCCCTGCGGCTACCTCGGCTCCCGGCAACGGGCCTGCCGCTGCTCACCCGACCAGGTCAGCCGCTACCAGGGCAAGCTCAGCGGCCCGCTGATCGACCGCATCGACCTGCACGTGGAGGTGGGTGCGCTGGCCGCCGACGAGCTGGTCAACACCCCGCCGGGCGAAGCCAGCGCCAGTATCCAGGGCCGGGTCACAGCCGCCCGCGAACGAGCCATCGCACGCCAGGGCAGCGCCAACCAGTCACTGGCGGGGCGGGCGATTGACGCGCAATGCCAGCTGGACGAGAGCGCCGCCAAATTCCTCAACACCGCGGCCGCCCGTCTGGGCTGGTCCGGCCGCAGCATCCACCGCTGCCTGAAAGTGGCGCGCACCGTGGCGGACCTGGCCGGTGCCAGCCAGGTGCAGGTGGGCCATGTAGCGGAAGCGGTGCAATACCGCCGCGCGCTCAAGGCGGGCGGCTGACAAGCCCACAAGGAAGCCGGGCCGGATCAGCGGTTCGGGTAGTCCTGTGAGGGCTGTGGCGTCACGACGGGCGCAGGCGCGGGTTTGGGGCCGTAGCTGGCACCGTCGCTGGTGCGCAGGGTTGAGCCGTCGACCGTGACGCGGCTGCCTACCGCTGGCGCACGCGCGACTTCCACCACACGCTGCGAGCCGTCTTCCATGCGCACACTGACCTGGTACACGGTTTCCTTGCGCATCTGGCCTTCGATCGCGTTGCCGGCAAACCCGCCACCGACTGCGCCGAGGATGGTGGCAGCGGTTCGCCCACCCCCATGGCCGATCTGGTTACCCAGCACCGCCCCCAACACGCCACCGGCTACGGTGCCCATCCCCACGCCGGGCGGCTTGGTGGAGCGCTCCACCGGCGTCACGGATTCCACCGAACCGCAGACGGCACACACCGCCACGGCAGGTGCCGGGGCCGGCGCGGGCGAGACGCCCGAGTAGCTGGGCGCAGGCGCTGGCCTGGGCACGGGCTTGACCACCTTCTTGGCTGGCGCCGGGGCGGGTTTGGCCGGTGCCGCGGCCGGCTTGTCGGCCAGATCGTCGGCTGCCGTGGCATTGGCCGCTGGCGTGGACAGTGCCGGCGGCGCCGGGGTCGCTGCGGCTGATGTCGCCGCCACGGTGGCTGGCGCCATCTGCGCGCGCTGGTTGGAGAGCATCATGGCGCCCATGCCGAGCACGGCGACGCCGAGGATGATGACGGCCGCCCACAAGGGCTTGTTGCTGGCACTGGCAGGCTGCTGGCCGGGTTGAAGAGAGTCCACAGAGGTGTTCATGTTGGTTTCCTTCCTGATCATGGCGTCATCACACAGGGATCGGTCTGCGGCAGTGCGGCATGAGGCCGAGCGCCGCAGCCCGAAGCTCAAGACTACGCGCTGCCTTCAAAACGTTCAAGCGCCCCAAAAGGTAAACAAAACCTTGCGCCTGCCGGTGTTTTTTTGTAAACCGGACCGCGCCACCGGCCATGCCCGGGCCCAGCCTAGAGATTCGGCGCCAGCAGCCGCTGCAGGTCTTCCGCCCTGGCGCCACGGCGCCGGGCCAGGTCCTGCAGCTGGTCGTCGCCGATCTTGCCGACGTTGAAATAGGCGCTGTCCGGATGGCTCAGGTAGAAGCCGCTGACGCTGGCGGCCGGCGTCATGGCCAGGCTTTCGGTCAGCGCCATGCCGATCTCGTCCGCCTTGAGCAGCGCAAACATCTCCTTCTTCACGCTGTGGTCGGGGCAGGCCGGGTAGCCGGGCGCGGGGCGGATGCCCTGGTATTTCTCGGCAATCATCTCTTCGGTGCCGAGCGACTCGCCGGCGGCATAGCCCCACAGGTCGGTACGCACACGCAGGTGCAGGGCCTCGGCAAAGGCTTCGGCCAGCCGGTCGGCCAGCGCCTTGAGCATGATGGACGAGTAGTCGTCGTTGTCGTCGAGGAAGTACTTTTCCTTTTTCTCGGCGCCTATGCCCGTTGTGACGGCAAACAGGCCGATGTAGTCCGGCAGCATGAAGGTGTTGTGGCCTTCCTGGCCGGCATGGCCGGCGCGCACGGCCTTGGCTTCAGCGGGCAGCACCTTGGGCGCCACGAAGTCGGCCAGGCAGCGGCTGGGCCGCATGTGGTTTTTGCCGTCGGCGCCGGGCACCGCCGTCTTCTCGGCCTGCTGGCGCAGGCCGTACCAGGTCATGGCCACTTCGCTGCGGGTTTCGTCGGTGTAGATCTCGATGTCGTCGCCCACGCTGTTGGCCGGGTACAGGCCCATCACCCCGTTGGCGGTGAGCCAGCGGCCTTCAATCAGGCGCTTGAGCATGCGCTGCGCGTCGGCATACACGCGCACGGCCTCGGCGCCCACCACCTCGTCCTTGAGGATCGCAGGGAAGGGGCCCGCCAGATCCCAGGTCTGGAAGAACGGCCCCCAGTCGATGTAGGTGGCCAGCTCGGCCAGGTCGAAGTTCCTGAACACGCGGCGGCCGGTGAACTTGGGCACCGGCGGCGTGTAATTGGCCCAGTCCATGCGGGTGGCGTTGGCGCGCGCCTTGGCCAGCGGCCACATCGGCGTCTGCTTCTTGTTGGCATGCTGGATGCGGACTTTCTCGTAATCGGCATTGAGCTCGTCGATGTATTTGGTGGCCTGCTCGGACAACAGGCTCTGCGCCACGCTGACGCTGCGCGAGGCGTCCGGCACATAGACCACCGGGCCTTCGTAGTGCGGCGAAATCTTCACCGCCGTGTGCACGCGGCTGGTGGTGGCGCCACCGATCAGCAGCGGAATCTTGCGGATGCGGAAGTGGTCGTCCTTCTGCATTTCGGCCGCCACGTACTGCATTTCTTCCAGGCTGGGCGTGATCAGGCCCGACAGGCCCACGATGTCGGCGCCTTCCACTTTGGCGCGCGCCAGAATCTCGTGGCAGGGCACCATCACGCCCATGTTCACCACCTCGAAGTTGTTGCACTGCAGGACCACGGTGACGATGTTCTTGCCGATGTCGTGCACGTCGCCCTTGACGGTGGCGATGATGATCTTGCCCTTGGGCTTGACGTCGCTGCCGCCGGCTTCGAGCAGCAGTTTTTCCGCCTCGATGTAGGGCAGCAGATGGGCCACCGCCTGCTTCATCACGCGGGCGCTCTTGACCACCTGCGGCAAAAACATCTTGCCCTGGCCGAACAGGTCGCCGACCACGTTCATGCCGTCCATCAGCGGGCCTTCGATGACATGCAGCGGCCGGCCGCCTTCGGCCAGGATCTCCCGGTACACCTCCTCGGTGTCGGCCACGATGTGCTCGTTCATGCCGTGCACCAGCGCGTGCGACAGGCGCTGACGCACCGGCAGCGCGCGCCATTCGTTTTTCTTGCTGTCGTCCTTGGCGCCGCTTTTCGCGGTCTCGGCCACTTCGATCAGGCGCTCGCCGGCGTCCGGCCGGCGATTCAGCACCACATCCTCCACCCGCTCGCGGAGCAGGGGCTCCAGGTCGTCGTACACGCCGACCATGCCGGCGTTGACGATGCCCATGTCCATGCCCGCCTGGATGGCGTGGTACAGGAACACGGTGTGGATGGCCTCGCGCACCGGGTCGTTGCCGCGGAAGCTGAAGGACACGTTGGACACGCCGCCCGACACCTTGGCGCCGGGCAGGTTGGCCTTGATCCAGCGGGTGGCTTCGATGAAATCGACCGCGTAGTTGTTGTGCTCCTCGATGCCGGTGGCAATGGCAAAGATGTTGGGGTCGAAGATGATGTCTTCGGGCGGAAAGCCCACCTCGTCGACCAGCACGCGGTAGGCACGCTCGCAGATCTCGACCTTGCGCTGGTAGGTGTCGGCCTGGCCCTGCTCGTCAAACGCCATCACCACCGCCGCCGCGCCGTAGCGCTTGAGCAGCTTGGCCTGCTGCTTGAAGGTCTCGACGCCTTCCTTCATGGAAATCGAATTGACAATGCCCTTGCCCTGGATACAGCGCAGGCCGGCTTCGATCACACTCCATTTGGAGCTGTCGATCATGATGGGCACGCGGGCGATGTCGGGCTCGCTGGCGATCAGGTTCAGAAAGCGCACCATGGCGGCCTGGCTGTCCAGCATGGCCTCGTCCATGTTGATGTCGATGATCTGCGCGCCGTTCTCGACCTGCTGGCGCGCCACCGCCAGGGCCTGCTCGTACTCGCCGTTCAGGATCATCCGGGCGAAGGCCTTGGAGCCGGTGACGTTGGTGCGCTCGCCGATGTTGACGAACAGGCTGCCGCTGCCGACCAGCACGGGCTCAAGCCCCGACAGCTTCATCGGCGGAACGGAAACGGACTGGGAAACGGAATCGGAGGAGCTGGAACCGGACATGCGCATCACCTTCAGGGCAAGGTGAGCGTCGTTGCTGCAGACGCCTTGCAGAAGCAAGGTCTCACGGTCTGGGCCCCAAGCCTGACGAGACGCCTGTCTCGCTGCAACGCTCCTTGGGAAGCCGATATTTTAGTCTGTCTGCCGCCGGGTGTCGTCAGGGGTCACGCAATTCGAGCAGCATCTGCTCGACCGCGTAGCCGCAGTCCCGGGCGCCGCGCAGGCAGTGCTGGGCGATCGGATCGACGGCGATCGTCCTGGGCGGCATGCCCGGGCGCTCCACACGAAGCTGCCCCGGCGCCGTCACGGTCACTGAATACGTGGGGTACTGGCCCGTGATCTTCCCCGCCAGCAGGCTGTCCCAGGAAGGCGGGCTCTGGCCGCAGGCCGCCAGCAGGGCGGACACCAGCAGCGCGGCCAGGGCGAGCCCGGGCCGCACCCCCGGTGCCGGCGTCACGCCGCCTCGCGGTAGAAAAACCCGGTGCTCACACCGCGTGCGGGCAGCGGTGACACCGCGCTGGCAATCGCCTGGATGTGGTCTGGCGTGGTGCCGCAGCAGCCGCCCACGATGTTGACCAGCCCCTCGTCGGCAAACTCGCGCAGCAGGCGCGAGGTGACGTCGGGCGTTTCGTCAAAGCCGGTGTCGCTCATCGGGTTGGGCAGGCCGGCGTTCGGGTAGCAGCTGATGAAGGTGTCCTCGGCCACCTTGGCCAGCTCCTGGATGTAGGGGCGCATCAGCGTGGCGCCCAGGGCGCAATTGAGGCCGACGGCCAGCGGCCGTGCATGGCGCACGCTGTGCCAGAAGGCAGTGACCGTCTGCCCGCTCAGGATGCGGCCGGAAGCGTCCGTCACTGTGCCGCTGATGATGAGGGGCAGGCGCTCGCCGGAGTTGTCGAAATATTCATCGATCGCGAACAGGGCAGCCTTGGCGTTGAGCGTGTCGAAAATCGTCTCGACCAGCAGCACGTCGCTGCCGCCCTGCACCAGCGCCTCGGTCTGCTCGTAATAGGCCTTGCGCAGCTCCTCGAAACTGGTGTTGCGTGCGCCGGGGTCGTTCACGTCGGGACTGATGCTGGCGGTCTTGGGCGTGGGGCCGAGCGCGCCGACGACAAAGCGCGGCTTGTCGGGTGTGGAGAACTTGTCGCAGGCGGCGCGGGCAATGCGGGCAGACGCCAGGTTCATCTCGACCGCCAGGTCAGCCATGTCATAGTCGCCCTGGGCCACGGTGGTGGCACCGAAGGTGTTGGTCTCGATCAGGTCGGCGCCGGCCGCGAGGTAGCCCTCATGGATGTCGCGGATGACGTCGGGACGCGTCAGGCTGAGCAGCTCGTTGTTGCCCTTGACATCCTTGTGGAACGCCTTGAAACGCTCACCACGGTATTGAGCTTCGCTCAGCTTGAAGCGCTGGATCATCGTGCCCATCGCGCCATCAAGGATAACGATGCGTTGTTCAAGCAAGGCCGGGAGTTGCTGGCCGCGGGTGTAGACAATGGGCTTCATGCCCGCATTTTAAGGGGCCGCCCTGCTTGCATGGACAATAAGCCCATTCCGCCCACGCCCATGAAAAACCTCCCCCCTCAAGAAGCCTGGAACTGGCTGCAAAGCCGCCCTGACGCACTGTTTGTCGATGTGCGCATGGAAATCGAGTCGCTGTATGTGGGCCGGCCGCCCGGCGTGGTCAACGTGCCCTGGTACGAATACCCCGACCTGCAGCCCGACCCGGTGAAGTTTGCCGACGCGGTGGCGCGCGAGGCCTCGGGCAAGGACCAGCCGCTGCTGCTGATCTGCCGCTCGGGCAAGCGCACGCTGGACGCCGGCAAGGCGCTGGAGGCCGCGGGTTTCACCAATGTGCAGCATGTGGTGCACGGTTTCGAAGGCGAGCTAGACGACCACTTCCGGCGCTCCACGCTGTCGGGCTGGCGCTTCGAGGGTCTGCCGTGGGAACAGATGTGAAACTGGCGTCGCTGCCGTGAGTCTTTCGTCCACCACCCTGCCCACGCCGGCCGACGTCCTGCGTGATGTCTTCGGCTACGACAGCTTTCGCGGGCCCCAGCAGGCCATCGTCGACCATGTGGTGAACGGCGGCGATGCGCTGGTGCTGATGCCCACCGGCGGCGGCAAGTCGCTGTGCTACCAGATTCCGGCCATCGTGCGGCAGAACGCCGGCCACGGCGTGACCATCGTGATCTCGCCGCTGATCGCGCTGATGCACGACCAGGTCGGCGCACTGCACGAGGCCGGCGTGGCGGCCGCCTTCCTCAATTCCACCCAGACCTTCGACGAGGGCAGCCAGCTGGAAAAGCAGTTGCTGCGCAACGAGCTGACATTGCTCTATGCGGCGCCCGAGCGCATCAACACGCCGCGCATGAAGGGCCTGCTCAGCTCACTGCACGAGCGCGGCCTGCTCAGCCTGTTCGCGATTGACGAGGCGCACTGCGTGAGCCAGTGGGGCCATGACTTCCGGCCCGAGTACCGCTCGCTCAGCCTGCTGCACGAGACCTTTCCCGATGTGCCGCGCATGGCGCTCACCGCCACCGCCGACGCGCTGACCCGGCAGGACATGGTGGAGCGGCTCAGGCTGGAGGACGCGCGCCAGTTTGTCAGCAGCTTCGACCGACCCAACATCCGCTACACCATCGTCGAGAAGACCAACCCGGCAACGCAACTGCTGCGCTTCATCCAGCACGAACACGACGGCGAGGCCGGCATCGTCTACTGCCAGTCGCGCAAGCGTGTCGAAGAGATTGCGGACATGCTGCAGGACGCCGGCATCCAGGCGCTGGCCTACCACGCCGGGCTGGACGCCAGCGTGCGCCAGCAGCGGCAGGACCGCTTCCTGCGCGAAGACAGCATGGTCATGGTGGCCACGATTGCCTTCGGCATGGGCATCGACAAGCCCGACGTGCGCTTCGTCGCCCACGTGGACATGCCCAAGAACATCGAAGGCTATTACCAGGAGACCGGCCGCGCCGGCCGCGACGGCCAGAGCGCCGATGCCTGGATGATGTACGGCCTGCAGGACGTGGTGAACCAGCGCCGCATGATCGACACCAGCGAGGCCGCCAGCGAGGAGTTCAAGCAGGTGATGCGCGGCAAGCTCGATGCGCTGCTGAGCCTGGCTGAAGACACACGCTGCCGCCGCGTGAGCCTGCTGCAGTACTTCGGCGAAGACAGTTCGGATTGCCAGAATTGCGACAACTGTTTGCAGCCGCCCGCGGTCTGGGATGCGACCGACGCCGCCCGCAAGATGCTCAGCTGCATCTACCGCGTGCAGCAGGCCAGCGGCATCAGCTTCGGGGCCGGGCACATCATGGACATCCTGCGCGGCAAGACCACCGACAAGATGACCCAGTACGGCCATGACGCGCTGAGCACCTTCGGCATCGGTGCCGATCTGGCCGAGGCGCAATGGCGCGGGGTGCTGCGCCAGTTGATCGCGCGCAACATGGTGCGCGTGGACACCGAGGCCTTCAGCACGCTGCAACTGCTGCCGGATGCGCGGCAGGTGCTCAGGGGCGAGGTCAGCCTGGTGCTGCGCGAGCAGGCCCTGGGCGGCAAGGCCGACCGCCGCAAGCGCGTGACCAAAACCTCGGTCAAGGGCCTGGCGGAGGCCGCGCTGAACGCCGGCGCGCTGGAGCGCCTGACGCGCCTGAAGGCCTGGCGCGCAGAAGTGGCGCGCGAGCACAACCTGCCGGCCTTCGTGATCTTCCACGACGCCACCTTGCGCGCGATTGCAGAGCGGGCGCCGCAGGGCATGGCGGACCTCGAGGGCATCAGCGGCATGGGCGCCAAGAAGCTGCAGGCCTATGGTGCCGAGGTGCTGCGGGTGTGTGCGGCCGCGCCCTGACACGAAGCAAAGAAGCCGCCCGGCGCTGTCACCCACGCCATCCGCCCGCCCCGCCTTGGGGCATGAGCTTATGCAAAACAGGCTCAGCGCATGGCCCCATACTAGGGGCTTGCCCTGAGGTGGGGCATGCAGCCCTTGGGCTAGCATCCGCCCATTGGCATGTTTCGTGCTGATCTGCAAGCAATACCCAACCCTTTACCGACTGGAGAATCCCGTGATCAAACTCGCTCAAAAACGTGGCCTGGCTGCGCTGGCCGTTGCCGGCCTGACGATGGCCGTCATGGCGCCGGCCCATGCCGGCAAGACATTGGATGCCATCAAGGCGCGCGGTCAGGTGATCTGCGGCGTCAACGTCGGACTGGCCGGTTTTTCCGCCGCCGACAGCAATGGCACCTGGACCGGCCTGGACGTGGACACCTGCAAGGCGATTGCGGCTGCCACGCTGGGCGATGCCAACAAGGTCAAGTGGGTGCCGCTGAACGCGCAGCAGCGTTTCACTGCCCTGCAGTCCGGCGAAGTGGACGTGCTGGCCCGCAACACCACCTTCACGCTGACGCGCGACGCCTCCCTGGGCCTGAACCAGACCGCCGTGACCTACTACGACGGCCAGGGCTTCATGGTGCCCGTCAAGAGCAAGATCAAGAGCGCCAAGCAGCTGAAGAACGCCACGGTCTGCGTGCAGTCCGGCACCACGACCGAGAAAAACCTGACCGACTTCTCCAAAGCCAACAACCTGGGCATCAAGCCCGTGGTGTTTGAAAAGCAGGAAGCGACGAATGCCGCCTACTTCTCCGGCCGTTGCCAGGCCTACACCACCGACGCCTCGGGCCTGGCCTCGGTGCGCAACAAGGAAGCCAAGAACCCGGCCGACCATGTCATCCTGCCCGACCTGATCTCCAAGGAGCCACTGGGTCCGCTGGTGCGCCGCGGTGACGACGAGTGGTTCGCCATCGTCAAGTGGGTCATTTACGGCCTGATCGAAGCTGAGGAATATGGCGTGACCCAAGCCAATGTGGACGCCATGGTCAAGGACAGCAAGGACCCGGTGGTCATGCGCCTGACCGGCAGCGGTGAGGACACCGGCAAACTGCTGGGCCTGGACAAGGAGTGGCTGGTGCGCGCCATCAAGGCGGTGGGCAACTACGGCGAGATCTTCGAGCGCAATGTGGGCCCGAAAACACCGCTGGCCCTGCCGCGTGGCGCCAACAACCTGTGGACCAAAGGCGGCCAGATGTACGCTTTCCCTGTGCGCTGACCTGACCGCTCCGATGCGCTGAACGCAACGGGCCACTCGCCACCACCCTGTGGGCGAGTGGCCCGTTCTTTATTTGGGCCCTACCTCATGAAGCCATCATGTCCGAACATTCGCTGATTCCCGCACGCACGGCACCCGCCAGCCGGCGCAAGGGCTTTTCCTGGCGCAGCAAGCAGGCGCGCGCGCTGGTCTACCAGGTGGTCGCCGTCGGGGTGATCGCCCTGATGGTCTGGCTGCTGGTGACCAACACCCTGACCAACATGAAGGCCCGCGGCATCCAGAGCGGCTTCGATTTCCTCATGCAGCCTGCCGGCTTCGACATCGGCGAAGGCTGGCTGACCTACGACTCCAACAATCCGTACTGGCAGGCCTTCCTGGTCGGACTGGTGAACACGCTGCGGGTGGCCATCGTCGGCATCGTGCTCACCTCCATCCTGGGCACGCTGCTGGGTGTGGGGCGCTTTTCGCGCAACGCGCTGGTGCGCGGGCTCTGCTATGGCTATGTCGAGCTCTTCCGCAACATCCCGGTGCTGCTGCAGCTGCTGATGTGGTACCTGCTCTTCACGGAATACCTGCCGGCCATTGAGGACGCGTTGCACATCGGCCACCTCGTGTATGTCAGCAAGAACGGCTTATCGTATCCGTCGCCAGTCTGGCAGCTGGGCCAGACGCTGGCGCTGGTCGGTCTGGCAGTGGGCGGCGTGGCCAGCTTTTTCTATGCCAAGGCCGCCCGCCGCCACTTCGACCTGACCGGGCATGCCAAGCCGGTGCTGGGGGTGTCGCTGGCGCTGCTGCTGGCCGGGGCCGTGCTGGGCTGGCTGGCCGGTGGCGCGCCCAACGAGTGGAACCTGCCCAAGCTGACCGAAACCCAGGTGGAAGGCGGCGGTGCGCTGTCGCCCGAGTACCTCGCCGTGATGCTGGGGCTGGTGCTGTACACCTCGTCGTTTGTTGCCGAAGTGGTTCGCGCGGGCATTGCCTCGGTGTCGCTGGGCCAGCACGAGGCCAGCGCATCCCTGGGCCTGCCGCGGGGCCTGTCGATGCGTCTGGTGGTGCTGCCGCAGGCCATGCGGGTGATCATTCCGCCGCTGACCAACCAGTACCTGAACCTGACCAAGAACTCCTCGCTGGCCGTGGCCGTGGGCTATCCCGATCTGGTGTCGATTGCCAACACCTCGCTCAACCAGACCGGCCGGGCGGTGGAGTGCATTGCCATCATCATGCTGATCTACCTCACCACCTCGCTCATCACCTCGGCGCTGATGAACTGGTTCAACAGCCGCGTGGCCCTGAAGGAGCGATGAACATGGAACAGACTTTTGTCCCGGTCCAGCCGCGTACCGCGCCCGTGCGCATGAGCGGGCCGCTGGCCTGGCTGCGCAACAACCTGTTTTCGGGCATCGGCAACAGCATCGTTTCGGTGGTGGTGCTGGTGGTGCTGGCTTGGGCCGCCTGGTCGGCCCTGCAGTGGGGCGTGTTCCATGCCGTGACGGCGGCCGACGCCGACACCTGTCAGGCCGCGCGCGGGGTGGGCGCCTGCTGGGGTGTCATCAACGAAAAAGCCCGCCTCATCCTGCTGGGCCGCTACCCGCAAGCCGAGCATTGGCGGGCGGAGCTGGCCACCTTCATGCTGCTCGGGCTGGTGGTGGCGAGCTGCAGCCGCTGGTTCTGGAAGCCCTGGCTGGCGGCCCTGTGGGTGGTGGTGGTGTCGGCCTTCTTCGTGCTGATGAGCGGCGGCGTGCTGGGCCTCGTCAAGGTGCCCACCGACCAATGGGGCGGCCTGCCCCTGACGGTGATGCTGACGGTGATCTCGATGACGCTGGCCTTCCCGATTGCGGTGGCCGTGGCGCTGGGGCGACGGGCCCGCATGCCCGCCATCAAGACCCTGTGCGTGATCTACGTCGAGCTGATCCGTGGTGTGCCGCTGATCTCCGTGCTGTTCATGGCCAGCTTCATGTTTCCGCTGTTCATGCCGGTCGGAAAATCACCCGACGTGCTGATCCGCGTGATCGTGGGCATCACGCTGTTTGCCGCCGCCTACATGGCAGAGATTGTCCGCGGCGGCCTGCAGGCCCTGCCCAAGGGCCAGACCGAAGCCGCCGCCAGCCTGGGGCTGGGCTACTGGCAGACGCAGATCAAGATCGTGTTGCCGCAGGCGCTGGGAACCGTGGTGCCCAGCATCATGAACAACTTCATCTCGCTGTTCAAGGATACGTCCCTGGTGACCATCGTCTCGCTGTACGAGCTGACCGGCGCACTGTCGCTGGCCGTCGGCTCCGACCCGAACTGGCGGCCGTTCAAGATCGAAGCCTATCTTTTCATTGCTGCCATTTACTTCACCTGCTGCTTTGCGATGTCGCGCTACAGCCTGTGGATCGAGCGGCGTCTTGCCGTGGGCAAAGCCCGCTGAACAGGAAACACACCCATGACTGATTCCATCATCCGTTTCGACAAGGTCAACAAGTGGTACGGCAACAACTTCCACGTTTTGCGCGACGTCAATCTGGAGGTCAAGCAGGGCGAGCGCCTGGTGATCTGCGGGCCTTCGGGCTCGGGCAAGTCCACGCTGATCCGCTGCATCAACGCGCTGGAGGAATACCAGGAAGGCACGCTCACCGTAGCGGGCTCGGTGCTCGGCGACGACATCAAGGCGATTGATGCGGTGCGCCGCCAGGTCGGCATGGTGTTCCAGCAGTTCAACCTGTTCCCGCACCTGACGGTGCTGGAGAACCTGACGCTCTCACCCACCTGGGTCGGCGGGCTGTCAAAAAAGGAAGCTGTGGAGCGCGCCATGCACCAGCTCGAGCGCGTGCGCATCGCCGAGCAGGCGCAGAAGTACCCGCTGCAACTCTCGGGCGGCCAGCAGCAGCGCGTGGCGATTGCCCGCGCGCTGTGCCTCACGCCCAAGATCATGCTGTTTGACGAGCCGACCTCGGCGCTCGATCCCGAGATGATCAAGGAGGTGCTGGACGTGATGGTGGAGCTGGCCACCCAGGGCATGACCATGCTGTGCGTGACCCACGAAATGGGCTTTGCCAAGGCCGTGGCCGACCGCGTGATCTTCATGGACCAGGGGCAGATCGTCGAGCAGAACGCGCCCGAGGCCTTCTTCAACAACCCGCAGACGGACAGGGCGCAGGACTTTTTGTCCAAGATTCTGGGACACTAACGGGTATGTGCCAACTCCTTGGAATGAACGCCGCCAAGCCGGCCGATCTGCGGTTTTCATTCACCGGCTTCGCGGCCCGGGGCGGCCTGACCGATCACCACGGCGACGGCTTCGGCATCGGCTTCTTTGAAGACAAGGCCTGTCGCATCTTTCTCGACAACCACCCGGCGGCCACCTCGCCGGTGGCCGAGCTGCTCAAAAGCTACGCCATCAAGTCACGCAATGTGGTGTCCCACATCCGCAAGGCCACGCAGGGCGACGCGCTGCGGCTGGAGAATTGCCACCCCTTCACCCGGGAGCTGTGGGGGCGGCAGTGGCTGTTTGCCCACAATGGCGACCTGATCGACTACCAGCCGGCGCTGGAAGGCAACTACCAGCCGGTCGGCACCACCGACAGCGAACGCGCTTTTTGCGCACTGCTGGAGCGGCTCAAACAGATCAGCCCGCGCGAACCCTGCTCGCTGGATACGGTGTTCGACACCCTCTGCAGCATGAGCGAGAGCACCGGCGAGTTCGGCGTGTTCAATTACCTGCTCTCCAACGGCCAGGCGCTGTTCGCGCACTGCTCGACGCGGCTGTATTACCTGGTGCGCGAATGGCCGTTTTCCAATGCCCAACTGGTCGATGCCGACCTCAGCATCGACTTCGCGCAGACCAATGCACCCGAAGACCGGCTTTGCGTGGTCGCCACCCAGCCGCTCACGCGGGGCGAGAACTGGCAGCAGATGCAGCCGGGCCAGCTGCTGTGGATGGAAGGCGGAAAAATCGTGCGCCAGGCGCAACTGCGCGTGAGTGAGGACGTGCAGAAAAAGAACGCGGCCAACCTGGCCTGCGTCTGACGCGACGTCGCGGACGCTACTGCAGGAAACCCATCCCCCGGCCGTCGCGCCCTTCCCGCACCTCCGGCTTGATGCGATGCTCCGCCTCCAGCTGCGACAGGAACTCGTCGGCGGACAGCTCGGTCGCGAGAATTTCCACCTGCCGCTTGACCGCCGCAAAATCCCCCGGGCACAGCTGGGCCAGTTTGCCGAGGCGCTCGCACAGCGCTGTCGTCAACAGCGCACGGTCACCGGCCAGGGCTTCGGTGACAAACATCGCTTCGCGCTGCAGCGCCGTGAGCGGCATGAACTTGATCTTGAAGGTGAAGCGCCGCAGCGCCGCCTGGTCCAGGCTGTCGAGCAGGTTGGTGGTGCAGACGAAGATGCCGGCAAAGCGCTCCATGCCCTGCAGCATCTCGTTGACCTCGGTCACCTCGTAGGTGCGCTGGGCACTGCGCCGGTCCTGCAGGAAGCTGTCGGCCTCGTCGAGCAGCAGCACGGCTTTCTCGGCCTCGGCGTCGCGGAACATCGTCGCCATGTTCTGCTCGGTCTCGCCCACGTATTTGCTCATCAGGTCGCTGGCCTGGCGGATCATCAGCGGCTGGTCCAGCGCTTCGGCGATGTGCTCGGCCAGGGCCGTCTTGCCGGTGCCGGGCGGCCCGTAGAAACACAGGCTGCCGTGGCCCCGGCTTTTCAGGGCCTCGACGATGCGGGGCACCGCAAAGCGTGACTCCACGTTGAGCATGGAGAGATCGTAGGTGGTGACGCTCAGGCGGCCGGTGGACTCGGCGCGGTTGCCCAGCGCCACGTCGGCGTTGCGCAACTGCCGCTCGATCAGCGCTTCCATCTGGCGCGCCTGGGGCACCGGGCCCGTCAGGCTGGGCGCCTCGCTCGCCAGACTGGCAAAGCGCACGGCGGTGCGGATCTGCGCGGGCGTGAGGCCCTTGCGCGAGGTGAGCCGCGCGACAAACGCGTCGCTCACTTCCACACCCTCCAGCGTCTTGCGGACCACGCCTTCACGGGCGCCGGGCGGCGGCGAGCGCAGCTCGAGGTGGTAGGCGAAGCGGCGGCGGAAGGCCGGGTCGATCTGTTCGATGCGGTTGGTCACCCACAGCGTGGGCACGGTGTTGGATTCGAGGATCTGGTTGACCCAGGCCTTGCCGCTGACCGAACCGCTGGCCGGCACCGCCAGTTGCTCGGAGCGGGCCATCAACTGGGCGGCCTCGCTGGACAACGGCGGGAACACGTCTTCCACCTCGTCGAACAGCAGGGCCGCATGGGTGCTGCCCTTGAGGAAGACCTGCGCGATCTGCAGCGAGCGGTAGCGGTCGCGGCCGCTGAGCGAGTTGCCGTCGCGGTCGGCGTATTCCACCTCGAAGAGGTCCAGCCCCGCCGCCTGCGCCACCACCTTGGCCAGCTCGGTCTTGCCGGTGCCGGGCGGGCCGTACAGCAGCACGTTGACGCCCTGCTCGCGCGTGGCCACGGCGTTCCTCAGCAGCGACACCAGCACCTGCGCGTCGTCCTGCGCAAACGCAAAGTCCGGCAGGCCCAGCAGGCTGCGCGCCGCCGGCCGGGTGAAGACGGCCATCAGCTCATTCTGGTCGCGGTATTCGCGCATCAGCACCGGGGGCAGCTTCTCGCTGACCTTCATCAGGTCGGCCAGGTCGGTGATGTTGTGCTCGGAGATCAGGTTCTCCACCATGCCGATGCGCTCCAGGCGCGAGCCGGCACGCAGGGCCTCGGCCACTTCGGGGGCCTTGACGCCGGCCACGTCGGCAATCGCCGCATAGGCTTCCGGCGCGTTGTTGACCTTGAACTCCACCAGCAGCGAGCGAAGATCCCGCTGGTAGCGCGCGAGGGTTCCATAAAGCAGCAGCGCGCGCTCGGCGCGGTTGAGCTGCAGCAGGTTGGCCAGCGCGTCGATGTTCTTTTCGACCAGCGTGGACTGCTTCTTGAGCGCGTGGGTCAGCCACTCGCCGGTGGCCGCCAGCACCGACAGCAAATCCTTGGGCTGGTCCTTGGCGTATTCGTCCAGATAGAAGAACAGCGTGCCCTCTTCATAGGGGCCGCGCCAGGCGCCGTGGCGCGTCATGAACTCGGCGTCGGCCAGCGCTTCGTGGCCGCGCCAGAGCTCGTTGTCCTTGCAGCGCCGGCCGAGGAATTCACGCAGGCGCGCGATGGCGGGCAGGGGCCAGACCAGATGCCGGCCCGAGAGCGAAAGCAGGCTGTTGAGGTCGCGGCGCACATTGAACTTGGCACCTTGCCGTGCGGCCAGCGTCAGCACAAAATGGGAGCACATCAGGTCCAGCACCGGCGCCTCTTTCAGCCCGGGGGACAACAGCCACTGCTGCGAATGCTCAGCCACGGAACGCTTGCTCATCGACAAACCTCCCCATGCAAGAACGCAAGAACAAAGAACGCAAAAGACACAACGGCCAGAACCATTTACGGCCGCTGCTTGCCGGGTGACGCCCAGGCAAGCGACAGGCCTCCACCCTGCACCGGTGCCACAGTGGGACTGCGCCCATGCCCGCATGGTTCCCGCGCCAGCAGGACTCCACCATAACGCAGCTTGAAGCATCATGGAAGACGCTACTTGAAGACCCTCGTTTGAAATGCACCACAAAGTGGTGGTCAAAGCCCCTCAAAATAAGTGCCTGGACTTACCGTCCTGTTCCAGACCCGCCCACACGACCCCACCCGACCGCTGCGGAGACACGCCATGATCAACCTGACCGACATAGAACAAGCCGCCCGGCGCCTCGAGGGCCATCTGCTGGACACGCCTTGCGTGGAGTCCCGCACGCTGTCGCAGCTCACGGGCGCGCAGATTTACCTGAAGTTCGAGAACCTGCAGTACACCGCCTCCTTCAAGGAGCGCGGCGCCTGCAACAAGCTGGCGCAGCTGTCGGCCGAGGAGCGCCGGCGCGGCGTGATCGCCATGAGCGCGGGCAACCATGCGCAGGGTGTGGCCTATCACGCACAGCGGCTGGGTTTGCGCGCCGTCATCGTGATGCCGCGCTTCACGCCCGGCGTGAAGATCGAGCGCACCCGCGGCTTCGGCGCCGAAGTGGTTCTGCACGGTGACACGCTGGATGAATCCCGCAGCCACGCGCTGATGCTGGCCGAGCGGGATGGGCTGGTGTTTGTGCACCCTTACGACGACGAGGCCATCGTGGCCGGCCAGGGTACCGTGGGCCTGGAGATGCTGCATGCCGTACCTGGCCTCGACACACTGGTGATTGCAGTCGGCGGCGGCGGGCTGATCGCCGGCATTGCCACGGCGGCCAAGGCGCTCAAGCCGGGCATCGAGGTGGTGGGGGTGCAAACCTCGCGCTTTCCGGGCATGGTCAACGCCATCAAGGGCACCGACCACCCGCAGGGCCACTCGACCATTGCCGACGGCATTGCGGTCGGCACGCCCGGCGTGATTCCGCGCGCCATCATCGCGCAGCGGGTGGACGACCTGCTGCTGGTGGACGAAGGCGACATCGAGCAGGCCATGGTGATGCTGCTGGAGATCGAGAAAACACTGGTGGAGGGCGCCGGTGCCGCGGGCCTGGCCGCGCTGCTGAAGTTTCCGGCGCGCTTTGCCGGCAAGAAGGTGGGCCTGGTGCTGTGCGGCGGCAACATCGAGCCGCTGCTGCTGGCCTCCATCATCGAGCGCGGCATGGTGCGGGCCGGCCGGCTGGCGCGCATCAAGGTCAGCGTGCGCGACGTGCCGGGGTCGCTCGCGCGCATCACCGCCATGGTGGCCGACGCGGGCGCCAACATCGACGAGGTGCATCACCAGCGCGCCTTCACCATGCTGTCGGTGCAGAACGTGGAGATCGAGCTGGTGATCCAGACCCGCGGCCGGGCGCACATCGAGCAGGTGCTGGCGGTGCTGAACGCCGCCGGCTACGAGGCCAGCGAGCAGCACTGAGCCGCGCGCCGGCCGGGCGCAACCTCAGTTCCAGCCGATGATCTCCAGCCCTCTTACGCTGACGCAGCGCTGCACGAAGTTGCGGTAGGTCGGATTCGGGCGGTCGCTGTGAAAAGCGCCCGACACCGCGCCGGCCGAGCCGCCCACTGCGGCACCTGCCGCCCCCGCGCGCAGCATGCCTTCACCACCGCGACCAGTGATCAGAGCGCCTACGGCCGACGCCACACCCGCAGTGGCCGCGCCCTCGCCCGCCCGGCGGCCCACCTCATTGCCGCTCTGGCTGGGTGACAGCCCTGCGGCGCCGGCGCGCGACATGCAGGCGCTGACTTCTGCCTGGGCCTGCGCCTCGCCGATGCGGCTGAAGGTGGCGTTCGGATAGAGCACGGGCCGGGCAGCGGCGCTGTTCGAGCCCGAAGCCGCGCAGCCGCTCACGGTCAGCAGTGCCAGCACGGCCGCGAAGGCTGCCAGGAGGCAAGGCACAGACATATGGCGCGAGGAAAAGACCGGTGGGTTCATGGGTAGGGCCTGAAAAAGGTGGAATCTCCAGCTTAACGCGGGTCCGCGGCGCCGGACGACGAAGCCTGGTGTCAAAAAGGTAAAATGGCGGGAGTTGTCTCCGTTCATCAGGAATTACCATGTCCAGCCACGATCACACCGCCCACGCCGCCCACAGCACTTCCGCCCCTGCCACGGAAGAGCCGATTGACGCGATCGTGCCGATGATTCCCATCGTGCTGCCCCTGGTCGGCGGCGTGCTGATGTTCCTGCTGGCCTTCATCGCCGTCTTCATGGCGTGAGCCTGCCGCCGGGCAGACCGGCGCACTGTGTCACCCGGCGCCCCCCCGCCTGATTCCTTCGGCGCCAGTCCCGCGCCTCAGTCTTGCCGATGCCCCAGCACCGGCATGATGTGCACAGCTTCAGGCGGCACATGCAAGGCCAGCCGGCTTCCCGGCCCGGCGCCCAGTTGCCGCAGCAAGGCTGTAGAGAGGTTGAGCGTCAGGCACGGACCTTTGAGGCCGTCGGGCACCAGACTGCAGACACTGATCTCCCCCAGCGGCAACACCTCGGTCAGGGTGCAGGCCAGCGTGTTGTCGCGCTGCAGGCCTGCCGTGCCTGCCGTCACATCCAGATGCTCGGCGGCCAGCACCCACGACACCTGGGCGCCATCGCTCAGCCGGCCTTTGTCCACCACCCGCAGTGACACCGCTTCCGACCAGGCCAGACGACCCCAGGCCGGTGCCCCCCCCTCGGTGCTGCCCCGGAAAAACTGCCCCTTGAACAGGTTCTGGATGCCCACCAGCTCGGCCACGCGGGCATTGCGCGGGCTGGCGAACACCTTGTCGGGCGTGCCCACCTGCAGCGACTCGCCGGCATCGAGAATCACCACGCGATCGGCCAGCCGCCGCGCTTCGTGCAAGTCGTGCGTGACCAGCACCATGGGGATGGCCACGCTCTGGCGCAGGATGGCCAGTTCGCGGTACAGGGCCTGCCGGGTCGGTGCATCGACCGCCGAAAAGGGCTCATCCAGCAGCAGCACCTGCGGCTCGCGCGCCAGCGCCCGGGCCAGCGCCACCCGCTGCTGCTGCCCGCCCGAGAGCTGCGACGGCTTGCGGTGCTCCAGCCCCGTGAGGCCCATGCGCTGGAACAGATCCTGAAAATAGGCCTTGCCCTTGACGGGGTGCGTGGCCAGCGCCACGTTCTGCAGGGCGTTGAGGTGCGGGAACAGGGCGTAGTGCTGAAAGACCAGCCCGACACGGCGCTGCTGCGGCGCCAGGTGAATCCCGCGCGCGCTGTCCAGCCAGCTGTCCTGGCCGCCTTCCTTGCCACCCTCCGTGCGGCCGACCCGCACGTGCCCCGTCAACCCCGGGCTGTCGAGCAGTCCGGCAATGGCCCGCAGCACGCTGGTTTTGCCGCTGCCCGACGGACCGACCAGCGCGAGCAGTTCGCCCGGCGCGCAGTCGAAGCTGGCGTCCAGACGGATCGGACCGTGGTTGTGGAGCTGGACGTCGAGCATGGGCGGTGGGATGTGAACGCGCAGGGGCTGCGTTCAGCGCTCCTGCAGCGGCCGCGCGCGGTTGGACGCAAACACCAGCGCCAGCGCCAGCAGCGAGCACAGCACCAGCACCAGCGCCATCACATGGGCGGCGGCCATGTCGAAGGCCTGCACGCGGTCATAAATGGCGATGGAGAGCGTGCGCGTCTGCCCGGGAATGCTGCCGCCCACCATCAGCACCACGCCAAACTCGCCCAGCGTGTGGGCCATGGTGAGCGCCACGCCGGCCAGCAGACCAGGCCAGGCCAGCGGCAGCTCGATGGTCCAGAAAGCGCGCCAGTGGCTCAGGCCGCACACCCACGCCGCTTCGCGCAGGCTGTGCGGGATGGCGGCAAAGGCGCGTTGCAGCGGCTGCACCATGAAGGGCAGGTTGACCAGCACACTGGCCAGCAGCAGGCCTTCGAAGCTGAACACCAGGCGGAGATCGAAGCTGCGCGCCAGCCAGGCACCCGCGGCCGACCCTTGCCCGAGCGCCGTCAGCAGGTAGAAGCCGATCACGGTGGGCGGCAGCAGCAGCGGCAGCAGCATCAGCGCCTCCACCACGGGCCGCCCGCGCCATGCGGTGGTGGCCAGCCAGCGCGCCAGCCAGACGCCCAGCGGCAACAGCACCGCCGCCGTGATCACGGCCAGAAGCAGGGAGACGCGGGCAGCTTGCCAATCCATGGCGCCTATTGTGGCGGGCAAATCATGCGGCTGAACGCCGCGGCGTCCTCGTCACTGGTAGCCGTAGCGCGCCAGAACCGCCTGCGCGGCAGGCGACTGCATGAACGCGTAAAAGCCGCGGGCGGCGGCGCCTGCGTTTTTCATCAGCACCATGCGCTGCCGGATCGGGGCATGCAGGTCCTCGCGCACCAGCACATAGCGCAGTTGCTTGGCCACCCCGGGCGCCAGCACCAGCGACAGCGCGGTGATGCCCGCCTGCGCGGCACCGGTGCTCACGTACTGCGTTGTCTGTGCGATGTTCTCGCCCAGCACCAGATGGGACTGAAGAGCGGGCCACAAGCCCTGTTTCTGCAAGGCCTGCACCGCCGCCTTGCCATAGGGCGCCAGCTCGGGGTTGGCGATGGCGAATTTCCCCAGGTCGGGCGCGGCGGCCTTCAGGCCCTGCAGCTCGGCGTCCAGCGCCAGGGTGGACGCCCGGGGCGTCACCAGCACGATGCGCCCGGTGGCATACACCGCGCCGCGGTCCAGCGTCAGGCCGGCGTCATGGAGGCGCAGCGCGAAGTCCTCGTCAGCCGAGAGAAAGAGCTCTGCCGGCAAGCCCTGCTGGATTTGCCGCACCAGGTTGGATGACGACCCCAGGCTGAGCGTGATGCGGCCCGTCTGCTGGCCTTCAAACAAAAGCACCAGTTCAGCCAGCGCCTGCTGCAGGTTGGCCGCCGCGGCCACCAAGGCCGGCTTGTCCGTGCGCGCTGCCGGTTGCGCGCTCACCAGACCCGGCAGCACGCCGAGCAGAAAACAACAGAGCACCGGCAAAGCACCAGCCCAGCGTGCCCACACCCCGCAGTGCCCTGGCACACATTCATTTTTTTCCATTGAGACCCCCTGCGTCATGACAGACCGAACCGGAACACACCATATGCATAAACCTATGCAAGTTCTGCATATCTTTTGCCTGTTCCCGTGATGTAACTTCACACGATGTTCTTAAAATGAATTCTCTGGCCGACCCGTGGAGCCCGAAAAGCCTGCCAAAAACCGCTTTTCCGGGGCCCGCGCCGCAGCACCACCGTGGCTGCGGCCCCGCTCGCCGACCGGGACCTGTCCGATGTTACGCGCGCCTGTTTCCCGGCCCCTCCGGCCCAGGAACGCAAGGCGGCTTTATTCCGACAGACGTCTCGAGGCCGGGGCCCCGCCGGGCCTCATGCGAGCCATCGAGACCTCTGTCGAAATGACGCTTTTCAACTTTGGAGTATTTCGATGAACCATCCCGTGATGCAGGGCCTCAACCAGGCCACGCCCAGCTATGTGAAGAACGCCAAGCTCATTGCCTGGGTGGCCGACATGGTGGCCCTGTGCAAACCCGAGCAGGTCTACTGGTGCGATGGCAGCGACGCCGAATACGACCGCCTGTGCCAGCAGCTGGTCGACGCGGGCACCTTCATCAAACTGAACCCCGCGAAGCGCCCCAACAGCTTCCTCGCCCACAGCGACCCGAGCGACGTGGCCCGGGTGGAAGACCGCACCTACATCTGTTCCGCCAAAAAAGAAGACGCCGGCCCGACCAACAACTGGACGGACCCGACCGAGATGCGCGCCACGCTGCAGCCCCTCTTTGACGGCTGCATGAAAGGCCGCACCATGTATGTGGTGCCGTTCAGCATGGGCCCGCTGGGCTCGCCGATCGCGCACATCGGCATCGAGCTGTCTGACAGCCCCTATGTGGCCGTCAACATGAAGATCATGACCCGCATGGGCAAGGCCGTGTTTGACGTGCTGGGCGTGGAAGGCGAGTTTGTGCCCTGCGTGCACACCGTCGGCGCGCCGCTCGAAGCCGGCCAGAAAGACGTGAAGTGGCCGTGCAACAAGACCAAGTACATCGTGCACTACCCCGAAACGCGCGAAATCTGGTCCTATGGCTCCGGCTACGGCGGCAACGCGCTGCTGGGCAAGAAGTGCTTTGCGCTGCGCATTGCGTCGAACATGGGCAGAGACGAAGGCTGGCTCGCCGAACACATGCTGATCCTGGGTGTGACCAACCCACAGGGCAAGAAGTACCACGTGGCGGCGGCCTTCCCGAGCGCCTGCGGCAAGACCAACTTCTCGATGATGGTGCCCCCGGCCGGCTTTGAGGGCTGGAAGGTCACCACCATTGGCGACGACATCGCCTGGATCAAGCCCTCGGCCGACGGCAAGCTGTACGCCATCAACCCCGAAGCCGGTTACTTCGGCGTCGCGCCTGGCACCAACTTCCACACCAACCCGAACTGCATGGCCAGTCTCGACAAGAACGTGATCTTCACCAACGTCGCGCTGACCGACGATGGAGATGTCTGGTGGGAAGGCATGGAAAAAGACGGCCCCGTACCGTCGCACCTGATCGACTGGCAGGGCAAGGACTGGACGCCACAGATCGCCAAAGAAACCGGCGCCAAGGCCGCGCACCCGAACGCGCGCTTCACTGTGGCTGCCATCAACAACCCGGCCCTCGACAGCGCCTGGGACGACCCGAAAGGTGTGGCGATTGATGCCTTCATCTTCGGCGGCCGCCGCTCCACCACCGTACCGCTGGTGACCGAGGCGCGCGACTGGGTCGAGGGCGTGTACATGGCCGCGACCATGGGCTCGGAAACCACCGCCGCCGCCACCGGCCAGGCCGGCGTGGTGCGCCGCGACCCGTTCGCGATGCTGCCTTTTGCCGGCTACAACATGGCCGACTACTTCCAGCACTGGCTGGACATGGGCAAGAAGCTGAAAGCGTCCGGCGCCAAGCTGCCCAAGATCTACACCACCAACTGGTTCCGCAAGGGCGAAGACGGCAAGTTCGTCTGGCCCGGCTACGGCGAGAACATGCGCGTGCTCAAGTGGATGATCGACCGCATCGAAGGCACCGGCAAGGGCGCCGAGCACATCACCGGCGTGAGCCCGGCCTATGAAGACCTGACCTGGACCGGCCTTGACTTCACCGCCGAGCAGTTCGCCACAGTGACCAGCATCGACAAGGCCGCCTGGCTGAAGGAGCTGGAACTGCACGCCGAGCTGTTCCAGCAGCTCGAGCACCACCTGCCGAAAGAGCTGGGCGAGACCAAGGCGGCCATCGAGCGCCGACTGGCTGCCTGATCAGGCACCGCCCTCACAGTGAAAAAGCCACCCTCGGGTGGCTTTTTCATGTCCGGACGGCACCGCCTCGGCAGGGCGCAAAACAGACGGCCCAACAAAAATGCCACCCGGCGGTGGCATTTTTCATAAAGGGTCCGGGCGGGCCTCACACCCGGCGCGCCGGCACGGTCAGATGTAATAGCCGCGACGCCAGGCCTTGGGAAAGCCGCCAGCGCGCGAGGCAACGACGGGCGAAGCCGATTCGGTCTCCGACGAAGCCACCCCATCGGCACGGCTCATGGCCGATTGCAGGTCTGCCATCACGCGGGCGTCGGTCCGGGCCATGGCCCACAGGCGCTGGTCTGCACGCGCTTCGGCGATGCTGCGCGACCAGGCGTCCAGGCTGCTTTTGAGCCGCTGCGCCAGACTTCGCGCCGTGCTGGCGAACAGGGCCAGCGCTGCGAAGGCCACACCCCACATGGCGATCCAGATCACCAGCAGGTGGCCTTCGGCCACGCTGTCCATGACCTGGTAGGCCACCACCATGATGGCCGCTGCAAAAGCCGACAACAGCAGCGTGGCCACGCCGCGCACACCGTAAAAGCTGTGACCGAGCTGCTTTGCGGCGTCAATCGCCGACTCCACGCGGACGACGCCGGGGTGCTGGTTCGAATATTTGACATTGACAAAACTGGTCATGATGGGCTCCCTGGGTTGAATAACACCCGCCGGACTGATTTGCAGCGGATGAGGGAATATTAGGGTTAACACTGATGTTGTTCAACTTTATCTTTATGATGTAAGTTATTCACATTGGTGATGACTTACCTTTTTCTATCTTTCTTTCTCACTGACTACCCGCCCAGCACTTTTTTTCATGCCCACACCCAATTTCCGCACCCTCGACCTCAACCTGCTCCGTGTGTTCGACGAGGTGATGGCCGAGCGCAGCCTGACGCGGGCGGCCCGCAACCTGTCGCTGACGCAGCCCGCCGTGAGCAATGCGCTGCGCCGCCTGCGCGACACGCTGGGGGACGAGCTGGTGCAGCGCCGCGGCCAGGGCATGGCGCCCACACCGCGCGCGCTGACCCTCTGGCCCGCGGTACGCGAAGCCCTGCAGCAGCTGGAACACTCGCTGGTGCCCAACGCCTTCGTCGCAGCCGAGGCCACCTCGACCTTTGTGCTGGCCATGGCCGACGCGACGGCGGCCGAGCTGATTCCGGGCCTGACAGAAACGCTGGAGCAGGAGGCGCCCAACGTGTCCCTGCGCGTGGTGCCGCTGACCACGCGCGACCCCCGCAAGCTGCTGGACGAAGAAGCCTGCGACTTGGCGGTGGGCTACTTTCCCTCGGTGCTCGCCGACCTCACGGCCAGAGCCCAAAGCGGCGAGCCCACGCCTTTTCTGCACCAGCGGCTCTATGACGGCGAATATGTGTGCGTGATGCGCAAGGGGCATCCGCTGGCCCAGGGTCCACTCACGCTGGCACGCTTCTGCGCAGCACGCCACATGCTGGTGAGCTTTTCCGGCCGGCCTTATGGCTTCATCGACGAATCGCTCGCCTCGCTGGGCCGCAAGCGCCGCGTGGTGCTGACGGTGAACCAGTTCTTCACCGCGGGGCGCGTGGTGGCCAATTCCAACCTGCTGACGGTGCTGCCGCGCCACTTTGTGCGCGTCACCGGCATTGCCGACCAGCTGGTGCTCCGGCCCCTGCCCTTCGATGTGTCGCCGGTGCATGTGGACGCCGTCTGGCACCGGCGCTCCGAGCCGCTGGGGGCGCACGCCTGGCTGCGGGGCGCAGTGGTCCGCGCAGCCGACCGGGCGTTCTCACCCGACAGCCCCTGACCCCGCCCCCAGTTGCGGCTACCGGGGGCGTTTTCAAAGGCATGTTTATTGCATACAGTTTTGCACACAACCGGAGGACCCTGTCATGCCCCACCGCTTCATTTCCTCGACGCGCCGCCCGGCCAGCCCGGACCGCCGCACCGTCCTCAGGGGGCTGGCCGCAGGCGCTGCCGCCGTGGCCCTGCCCGCACTGGCGGTCTGGCCGCACAAACCCATCAAGATCGTCGTGACCTTCCCGGCCGGCGGCGCCAGCGACATCGTGGCGCGCGTCATGGCCGAGCAGCTGGGCCGCAAACTGGGCCAGGCGGTGGTGGTGGACAACCGGCCGGGGGCCGGCGGCAGTATTGGCGGGCTGGTGGTCCATCAGGCCCCGGCCGATGGCTACACGCTGATGCTGAGCAACTCCACGCCCATTTCCATCGGCCCCTTCGCACTGGACAAGCTCCCCTACGACCCGGTCGAGGGCTTCAGCCACATCGCGCTGATCGGCAGCGCACCCTGCGTGGTGATGGCCAACCCGACGGCACCGATCAAGACCATCACGGACGTCGAGGCGCAGGCGCGCAAGACGGGGCGGCTCGATTTCGGCTCGGGCGGCCCGGCCTCCATCGGCCACATCTATGGCGAGCTGATGAGAAAAGCCATGGGCGTGAACCTGGTGCACATTCCCTACCGCGGCGGCGCGCCCATGACGACCGACCTGATCGCCGGCGTGGTGCCGATCGGCATCGACGTTCTGACCGCTTACGTCCCGTACTTCAAGTCCGGGCAGCTCGTGCCGCTGGCCGTCACCTCGGCCAGCCGCTCGCCGCTGGTGCCGGACGTGCCCAGCGTGGTCGAGTTCGGCTACCGCAAGCTGGTACTGGACAACTTTTTCGGACTCAGCGGGCCGGCCCACCTGCCGGCCGACGTGGTGGCGCGCCTGAACGCTGCCTGCAACGAGGTCCTGGCGGGCGCAGACATCCGCAAGAAAATGCTGGAGCTGGGCATCACCACCAGCCCGGCCAGTCCGGCCACCTTTGCCAGCTATGTGAAAGACCAGGTCACGGCCCTGGCGCCGACAGTGAAGGGCGCCGGCGTCAAGCTGTAACACCGCGCAGCCAGGGGCGCCAGGAATCACGCCCCTCTTTCGGGCCAGCCGCTTTATGATCACTGTCGTGCTGCGGCCCTGACGGTCGCACGCCCGCCCCCCCATGACCACGGCCCACCCGCAGCACCCGACAGACGAAACCAGACGCCTTGCGCGCCTGAAGGCCCTGATGGTTCTGGACACAGAGGCCGAACCGATCTTTGACGCGCTGGCCCGCGCTGCGTCGACCGTGTGCGGCGTACCGATCGGCCTGATCACGCTGATCGAGCAGGACCGGCAGTGGTTCAAGGCACGTGTCGGTGTGGACGTGGCAGAAGTGCCGCGCAACATCTCTTTTTGCGCGCAGACCATTCTGGGCGATGCGCTGGTGGAAGTGCCCGACGCGACGGACGACGCCCGTTTCTCGGCCAACCCGCTGGTCGTCCACGACCCGGGCTTTCGTTTTTACGCCGGCACGCCGCTGGTGATGTCCAGCGGTGAGCGTGTCGGCACGCTGTGCGTGCTGGACACCACACCCCACCACCTGAACGATGCCCAGCGCACCGTCCTCAGGGAACTGGCTGCGGCCACCGTGCTGGCGCTGGAGCAGCGGGAGCGAGCCCGCGAGATCGCCATCGCCGGCTCGGACCCGAAATTCCAGGCCCTGTCCGATGCCTGCCCGTTCGGGATTTTCCACACCGATCTGGCAGGCAACTGTACATACACCAACCCCCGCTGGCAGGAGCTTTACGGCCTTGATGGACAGGAGAGCCTGGGGGATGGCTGGACCCAGGCCTTGCATCCTGAGGACCGCGCCAGCATCTTCTCGGAATGGCAGCGCTGCGCGATCAGTGGGCAAGAATTTGACATGGAGTTCCGGCTCCAGCGCAAGTCCGGCGAAGTACTTTATGTCCGCGCCAAGGCGCGCGCGCACACGGACTTTTCCGGCAAGAAAGTCGGTTATGTCGGAGCCGTTTATGACGTGACGCAGCGCCGCGAAGTCGAAAGCCGGCTGCGTGCCAGCAATGCCTTTCTGGACCGCGCCGAACGCATCGCCGGCGTGGGTGGCTGGGAGCTGGACCTGGAGGCCAGAACCCTGCACTGGACCGACCAGACCTGCCGCATCTACGACCTGCCGGCAGGCTACCAGCCGACCATCGACGAGCATCTGCGCTACTTCGACGCCGAGGCCTGTGCCGCGATTGAACGCACGGCGCTGGAGAGCGCGCAGTCCGGCAAGC
The DNA here is from genome assembly GCA_966112355.1 of uncultured Polaromonas sp. Taxonomy (GTDB): domain Bacteria; phylum Pseudomonadota; class Gammaproteobacteria; order Burkholderiales; family Burkholderiaceae_C; genus Polaromonas. The sequence goes on along the minus strand of CBHWCZ010000005.1, from coordinate 89,252 downwards.
CCTGGGACCTGGAGTTGCCAATGGTCACGCAGACGGGCCGCCGTATCTGGATCCGTTCGGTCGGCCAGGTCATCAGGACTGTGAGTGGCCGGCCGGTCCGCCTCGTCGGGGCCCTGCAGGACGTTACTGCGAAGAAGGCGTTGGCCGACGAATTGCGGCGGTCCAACGACCTGCTGGCCACCATGCTGGAGAGCCTGCCCTGCGCGGTTAGCGTGTTCGATGCTGACCTGAAACTGGTGGCCCACAACCGGAACTTCCAGACCATGCTGGGTTTCCCGGAACACCTGTTCACCAGACCGCCCGTGGACTTTGAGTGTTTCATCCGCTTCAACGCGGAGCAAGGGGAGTATGGCAAAGGTGACTTGGAGGGCAAGGTACGCCAGATTGTCGAGCGGGCGCGCAGCCCCTCCGCTCACCGCTTCGAACGCACACGACCCAATGGCGTGACACTGGAAATTCAGGGCGCCCCTATGCCAGGTGGTGGCTTTGTCACGACCTACACTGACATTTCCGAGCGCAAACGTGCGGAGGAGGCTTTGCGCACCAGTGAAGAGCGCTTGACCCGGGCCCTGGACGCAACCGGCTTGGCGCTCTGGGATTTTGACGTCGAGCGCGGTCAGGTCTATTTGTCTGAGGCTTGGTCCAAGATGTTGGGTGGCCCGGATCAGGCCACAGTAACCACCTTTGAGGGACTAGCCGCCCAGATGCCGGTGCAGGACCAAGCTGCCGTCCTCACGTCACTGACCAGCCTGCTCAAGGGTGAAGCGCCTGATTACTCGGTAGAGCATCGCGTCAGGCGCAATGACGGGCAGCTGATCTGGGTTCACAGCGATGGCCGGGTGACACAGCGCAACAGCTCCGGGCGGGCGCTACGCGTGGTCGGCACCAATCGCGAGATCACCAGGCAAAAAGAACACGAACAGTCCCTGCAGGCTGCCAAGGACGCGGCGGAGCAGGCCATGCAGGCCAAGTCGTCCTTCCTGGCCGCCATGAGCCACGAAATCCGCACACCGATGAACGGCGTGATCGGCATGACCACGCTGCTGATGGACACCTCGCTGAGCGAGCGGCAGCGCGAGTTTGTCGAGGTCATCCGGCAAAGCGGTGAAGGCCTGCTGGTGGTCATCAACGACATCCTCGATTACTCGAAGATCGAATCGGGCCACATGGAGCTCGAGCAACTGCCGTTTGATCTGCGCGACACGGTCGAGAGCAGTGCGGAGCTGCTGGCGCTCAAGGCGCAGGAGAAAAATCTGGATTTGCTCTGCGACGTCGCACCCGATGTGCCGCAGTGGATCGAGGGCGACTACGCGCGTCTGCGGCAGATTCTGGTGAACCTGATTTCCAACGCCGTGAAATTCACCGACAGCGGCCAGGTGGAAGTCTGCGTGCGCCAGCTGGCCCCGGAAGCCGGCGCGCAAGGCGCGCCGCTGCAACTGGAGTTCTGTGTGCGCGACAGCGGCATCGGCATTCCTGCCGACAAGCTGCCGCGCCTGTTCCAGGCCTTCTCGCAGGCCGACTCCAGCACCTCGCGCAAATACGGCGGCACGGGCCTGGGGCTGGCCATCTCGCGGCGCCTGGTGGAGGCCATGAAGGGCCGCATGTGGGTCGAGAGCGACGAAGGGCGCGGCACGCGCTTTTACTTCACCTTGCCGACCGCGCCGGCCATTGCCATGACGGCCGCGCCGGCGCTGAATGTCAGCCCCCTGGCGGGCAAGCGTGTGATGCTGGTGGACGACAACCCGGCCTGCCTGCGCTGGCTTGGTCAACTGGCCGGCCGGTGGGGCATGAAGGCCAGCAGCTTTGCGTCTGCGGCCGAGGCACTCGCGGCGCTGCAAGCCGGTGCGCACTGCGACCTGCTGGCCACCGACCTCACCATGCCCGGCATGGACGGGCTGGCGCTGGCGCAGGCCGTCCGCACAGCGGCCGCTGCCACCACACTGCCGCCAGCGCTGGTGCTGCTGTCGGGGGCGGGCGTGCCGGCCAGCGCCGACACACGCCTCTTTGCCGCCGTGGTGATCAAGCCGGCCCGCGTGTCGGCCATCGCCCAGGCGTTTGTCGAAGCGCTGACCTTCCGCGGCGCGCCCAGCACAGCCCCCCTGCTGAAGGGCCGGCAGTTCGATGCCACGCTGGCCGAGCGCTACCCGCAGCGCATCCTGCTGGCCGAAGACAACGACATCAACCGCAAGGTGGCGATCCAGATGCTCAAGGGCTTCGGCTACCGGGCCGATATCGCAGCCAATGGGCTGGAAGCCGTGGACGCGGTGCGGCGCCAACCCTATGACCTGGTGCTGATGGACATCCAGATGCCGGAGCTTGACGGCATGGAGGCCACACGCATCCTGGTGAGGAACAGGCCTTTCGGCGGCATCCCGCGGATTGTCGGCATGAGCGCGCATGCGATCCGCGAGGACATCGACGCCGCGCTGGAGTCCGGCATGGACGACTACATCGTCAAGCCAGTGACGGCCGAGGCCCTGCGCGAGAAGCTGGTGTATTTCGGCCAGCGCATGGCGGGTACGGCGGCCCGTCAGTCCAGTGCGCCCACCTCCGACCTCACGCCACCGGCAAGCCGCGACGAGGTGGCGGCAGCGGCACCGCCGGGGCATGATTTGCTGGACCTGAAACAGGTGCACAGCCTGATTTCGCTGGACCCGAGCGGCAAGCTGCTGGGGCAGTTGATCGAGAGTTTCGGACCCAAGACCGGCACGCTGCTGGGCGCCCTGCGGACCGCGGCCAACGCGCATGACGCCGACGCCGCCGGCCGGCTGGCGCACCAGCTCAAAGGCACGGCGGGAACGCTGGGCATGCGCTCATTGGCCCGGCACGCGGCGGACATGGAAGCGTCGCTGGCAGCCGGCCTGTGGGAGCAGCTGGGCCATCAACTGGCCAGCGCGCAGGGCCGGTGCGACAGCAGCCTGGCGGCCCTGACCGCCGAACTCGCGGCGGCCAAGCCGGCCATGGCAGGCAGCGTCAGCGAATGACGCTGAGGTAGGCGTAGGCCGCGCGGCGCAGCTCCAGCGCCTGGCGGGGCTGGCGGCCGGCACGGGCTTCGGCGCGTTCCATCAACTGCTGGGCCACGCCTTGCAGTGGCGCGGCAGCGGGGGAAAGGGCAGACAGACGGCGGATGATTCGGGAAAGCAGGCGATACATGCAAAGGTCACCGCAGGAGCGGTGCAAAGTGGAGACACCCTGAGATTAAGGGTTTTCCCTAGGTTTTCAAGCCGACCGCATGAAAACCTCATGCAAAAAAAACATGCTCAGCCGCAAGCCCCGCATGAGGCCTCCGGATTTATCGGGAGTCCGGGTCGCCGCTCCCGCAGGTATGCTCACGGCGATGTCCGCCGGCACCTCCTCTGACGCGATCCAGCCAGCCCCGGCAGCCCTGCCGACGCCCCTGCAGGGTGAGTTGCTGCTCAAGCAGATTGCCGCCAGCATCGATGCCATGCTGTGGTCGTGGGACCCGGGCACCGGCCGCATCACCTACACCAACCCCGCCTTCGAGGCGTTCTGGGGCCTGTCTGCAGAGGCCCTGGCAGGCCGCCCTTGGGCCTGGCTGGACCAGGTCGAGCTGACCGACCGGGAACGCGTGCGCCAGCTTCAGACCACCCCCCGGAAACACACGCTGGACTACCGGGTGCGCCGCACCGGCGGCGAGGTGGCGCGGCTGAGCCAGCGGGCCGTGCCCATCCACAGCCCGTCCGGCCAGTTGCTGCGCATCATCCACCTGGCCACCAACATCACCTGGCAGCTCGACACCTCCCAGCGGCTGCGGGTGGAGATCGACCGCCGCACCGATTCGGAAGCCAAATACCGCGCCGTGGTGGAGAACGTGAGCGAAGGCATTCTGGTCACCGCCGCCGGCCGCATCCTGTACGCCAACCCCCGGGCGCTGGCGCTGACGGGGCTCGACGAGGTCACGGCGAAGTCCCGCCCCTTCATTGAATTCATCCATCCGGACGACCGCGAGCGGGTGCTGGGCAACCACCTGCGGCGGCTGGGCGGCGAGCTGGTCGAGAACCACTACCAGTTCCGCGTGCAGCACCCCGGGTGCGACACCCGCTGGCTGGAAATCAGCTCGGTGATGTTCGAGTGGGAGGGCACGCCGGCGACGCTGAACTTCCTCACCGACGTGACCCTCAAGCGGCAGGCCGAAGACGACATGCGCAAGGCGCTGGCTCATGAGCGCGAGCTGTCGGAGCTCAAGTCGCGCTTTGTCGCCGTGACCTCGCACGAGTTCCGCACGCCCCTGGCGGCGATCCTCTCCTCGGTCGATCTGCTCGATGCCTACGGCGCCACCTTCCCGGCCGACGAAAGGCGGGAACTGCTGGAGCAGATCAAGACGGCCGTGGCCCGCATGAACGGCATGGTGGACCAGGTGCTGCTGACCAGCCGGCTGGAGCTGGGCACCTTCAGCTTTGACGCCGCGCCGCTGCTGATGCCCGACTGGCTGGTGCGGGTGATGGCGGAGCTCGAACGCGGCAACCCGCAGGCCGCACGCATCTCGATGACCTGCGACGGCCTGGACACGCCCCGCATGGCCGACCAGCAACTGCTGCGCCATATCGTCGTCAACCTGCTGGGCAACGCCCTGAAGTACTCCGACCCGGACACCGCGGTGGAGTTTGCCGCCAGCGGCGTCGGCGAACACATCCTGCTGCGCATCAGCGACCAGGGCATCGGCATTCCGGAGGCCGACCTGCCGCGCCTGTTCGGCAGCTTTCACCGTGGCACCAATGTCGGCCACATCTCGGGCACCGGCATCGGCCTGCACATCGTCAAGGAATGCATCGACCTGCACCAGGGCACGGTGGCGGTGACCAGCCAGCCGGGCACGGGCACCACCTTCACGGTGCGGGTGCTGGCGCCGCTGGCCTGAAGCGCGCCATCCCGCACAATCGGCGGGTGAACATCCAGCTGCTGTCCGACCTCCACCTCGAATCCAATCCGCACTTCCAGGCCACGCCCACCCCGGGGGCGGACCTGCTGGTGCTGGCCGGTGACATCGGCTCCTACCAGCCCGGCTCCCAGCTCACCGCGCTGGAGATCCCCGACTTCGGCCTGGCGCGCTTCTCGCCGCTGCCGGCCAGCCAGGGCGGTGCGGGCTGGCCGACACCGGTGCTGTTCATCCCCGGCAACCATGAATACGACGGGCTGGACTTCGACGCGACCCACGTGCGGCTGCGCCAGACCTGCGAACGGCTGGGCATCGTCTGGCTGGAGCAGGAAAGCCTGGTGCTGCAGGGCGTGCGCTTCATTGGCAGCACCTTGTGGTCGGACTTTGACGCGCTGCTGGACCTGGCCCCCACCGGCGGGCGCATGGCCGCTCGCGAGAAGGCCTTTCGCGCCGCCAATTTCTACCTGAGCAAGAACCACGCCTTCCGAGATGGCGTGCCCCTGCTGGCCGTGGATGTGCGCGAACAGGGCCTGAAAAGTCAGGCCTGGCTGCGGCAGGCGCTGGCGCAGCCCTTCGACGGGCCCACCGTCGTCGTCACCCACTTTGCGCCCAGCCTGCTCAGCGCCGACCCGCGCTATGGCCTGACGGCCGGCACCGCCGGATTCTGCAATGCGCTGGACGAGCTGCTGCCGCTGGCGGACGTGTGGCTGCACGGCCACCTGCACTGCCCGCTCGACTATGTGAAAAACGGCTGCCGGGTGGTGGCCAACCCGCTGGGTTATGCGCGCAAGGGTGAGCAGGAGGGCTTCAGGCCCGGGCTTCTGGTCAACGCGCGCGCAGGCCGTCGAAACAGGTCGCCAGCACCAGCTCGATGATTTCTTCGTCGCTGTGCTGGCCGCCCGCCCGCATGAATTCCAGCACCGGGTCGCAGGCGCGGGCATACAGCGTGTAGAGCACCAGCAAGGGCGGCAGGCTGGTACTGAGCTCGCCCGACTGCTGCGCCTGCTCGATCCAGCCGCCGATCTGGTCGCTGATCTGCACCAGCCCGTCCAGATAGGCCTTGTTGCCCATCAGTGCGGCGCGCAGCGAGGAGTTCTGGCTCGGCAGCGAGGGCATGTCGCCGGCCAGTTGCATCTGCATCATCCAGCGTGCCACCGCCTTGAGCTGGGCCAGCGGCGCAGCCGCCGGCAGGCCGCCCATGAAGGCACGCGCCTGGCCCAGCACCCGCACCATCGCCGCCGCGGCAAGGTCTTCCTTGCTGGGAAAGTGCTTGTAGAGGCTGGCCTTGGCGATGCCCACGTCGGCAGCCACCTGGTCCACCGTCATCAGGTCGAAGCCCTTTTCCGCCAGCAGGCGGTTGGCGGCCTTCACGATGGCTTCCTCCCGCACCTGGAGCATCTGCGCCTTGAACGAAACCTTGGCCGGCTCGCCCGCAGGCGCTGCCGAAATGTGTTGGGTGACCATCTTTGTATTCTAGGCAAAAGATGCCGCAAAGGTACAAACTTCAAACGCACCCTCTTTTTTGTGACTCGGACGGGCAGAATGCGCACGACGCCTCCAGGGGCTGTACGGCCGGCGTGGTTTTGACACTGCCATGGCTTCCCGGGCTTGAACAGCCTTATAGTGGGTCACGTGCAACTGCGTGACGCCGACCTTTGACCGGAGACACCATGGCGAGCCCCCTAGCCGAATCCAGCCTGCAGGCGCAGCTTCGCCTGGATGCAGAGGCCCGCATCCAGCGCGGCTTGGCGCCTGCCTCGCAGGGCTGGACGCCCGGTGCCGAAGCGCTGACCCTGCTCTACGGCCTGGCCAGCGACCCGTCCAGCGCCGGCGATGCCCTCAAGCTGCTGCACGAACTGCAGGTCCACCAGGTGGAGCTTGACCTGCAGCACGAGCAGATGCAGCACAACCAGCATGAGCTCGAGGGCGAGTTGAGCCGCTACAGGGCGCTCTATGAATCCGCCCCGGCCGCCTACTTCGTGGTGAACCCGGAAGGAAAAGTCACCGAAGGCAACCACGCCGGCCTGCGCCTGATGGGCGTGGCGCCGGAGCATCTGGCAGGCTGCCTGCTGGAGCGCCTTGCCGCACCCGAGCACCGACCCGCCGTCGCCGGCCTGCTGCAACGCACCGGGCCCGGTGCAATGACCGGCCGCTGTACCGTGCGTGCCGCTGGCGCACCGGACGGCGCAGCGCGTGGCCTGTGCCTGCTGGCGCGTGTCACACCGGGCATCGCCGGGTGGCTGGTGCTGGCGATCGAAGCGGACGAACCACGCAGCCTTCCGGCGCGGCAGAACTGAACCCCACTGCGATGCCGCACGAATCCGCCGAGCCGGCCATGGCTGCCTCCCTTGCCACCCCCCGTTCGCCTCTTCAAGCCGGCCCGGAGGCGCCTGCCGCGCCTGCACACACGCCGCGGGCCGGCATGACGCCCGCGAACCGGCTGCTGGCTGTCCTGCCAGTGGATACCTGGCAGCGCCTGGCGCCCCATGTGGAGCTGGTGGATCTGCGCGCCGGCGAGGTGCTGCACGAGGCGGGCATGGAACTGACCAGCCTTTATTTTCCCGACAGCGCCATCGTCACCCTGGTGTGCATGACGGCCAGCGGCACCTCGGCCGAGATCGCGATGGTCGGCCACGAAGGCGTGGTGGGTGTGGCCCTGTTCATGGGCGGCGCCAGCACCACCAGCCGCGCCGTGGTCCAGCAAGCGGGCCGGGCGCTCCGGCTGCCGGCGGGGCCGTTCCGGCAGGAGTTTGAACGGGGCGGCGTCGTCATGCGCCTGATGCTGCGCTACGCGCAGTCGCTGATCACGCAAATGGCGCAAACGGCGGTCTGTAACCGCTACCACGTGATCGGTCAGCGACTGAGCCGGTGGCTGCTGATGAACCTGGACCGGCAGGACGGCACCGAACTGGCCGTGACCCATGAAACCATTGCCGACCTGCTGGGCGTGCGGCGGGAAGGCATCACCGAAGCCCTCGCCATGCTCAAGCAGCTGGCGGTGATTGACAGTCAACGCGGCCACATCCGGGTACTGGACCGCCAGGGCCTGCAACTGCGCGCCTGCGAATGCTATGCGGTGGTCAAGCGCGAAACCGACCGCCTGCTGCCGCCCCACCCCCAGCATCCGGGCGCCTGAACCGCGCGGCAGATCCGTCGCGGCAGGATACCCATGCGCCACGCACCCTTCACGTTCATCGCCACCCCATGAATTCCCCTGCCGCCAGCCCTGAACCGCACAGCCCCGTGCGCATCGTGGGCATCGGCGCGTCCGCCGGCGGGCTGACGGCGCTGGAGCAGTTCTTCGCCGCGGTGCCACCCGACAGCGGGCTGGCCTATGTGGTGGTGCAGCACCTGGACCCGACGCAAAAGGCCATGCTGGCGCAGCTGCTGCAGCGCGTCACATCCATGCCGGTGGTGGAGGCCGGGCTCATGATGCGGGTCAGGCCGGACTGCGTCTATGTGATACCGCCGAACACCGAACTCAGCCTGGTCGGCGGACTGCTGAACCTGCAGCGGCCCAGCGAGCCGCGCGGCATGCGCCTGCCCATCAACATCCTGTTCTCCTCGCTCGCCCGGGCACAGGGGGAAAACGCCGTGGCCGTGGTGTTGTCGGGCATGGGGTCGGACGGCACGCTGGGCCTGCAGGCCGTCAAGGCCCTGGGCGGGCTGATCGTGGTGCAGCAACCCGACTCCGCGCAATTCGATTCCATGCCGCAAAGCGCGATTGCCGCGGGCTGCGCCGACATCATCGCGCCACCGGGCGAGTTGCCGGGCCGCATCCTGGCCTACGTGGCCCGCCTGCAGCCAGCCGCAGATGCAGCGCCAGCAGGTCAGGGCGCACCCGGAACCGATGCAGACCCGGCCCATGACGCAGGCGATCGCCAGGCCGCAACCCGGCACGCCAACCCGCTGCAGGACATCTTCGGTCTGCTGCGCAAGCGGACGCGCCACGATTTTTCGCTCTACAAGCCCAGCACGCTGCATCGCCGCATCGAGCGGCGCATGGCCATCCACTCGGTGGCCTCCCTGCCGCTGTATGCGAAGTTCCTCACGCACAACGAGCAGGAAATTGACCTGCTGTTCAAGGAGTTGCTGATCGGCGTGACCAGCTTCTTCCGCGATCCGGCGGTCTGGCAACAGCTCGCCGACGTGACGTTGCCGGCCCTGCTGGCACGGGGCAGCACCGGCGTGCCGGGGGAGCCGCAAAAGCTGCGCGCCTGGGTGGTGGCCTGCTCGACCGGCGAGGAGGCGTATTCGCTTGCCATGGTGTTTGCCGAGGTGGTGCAGCGGCTGCCGCAGTACCAGGACTGCAGCCTGCAGATTTTTGCGACCGACCTGAGCCCCGACGGCATCGCCACGGCACGGCGCGGCGAGTACCCGGCGACCATCAGCGAGGCGGTGTCGCCCGAGCGGCTGTCGCGGTTTTTCACGCAGCACAACGGCTACTACCGCATCCACAAAAGCATCCGGGACACCATCCTGTTTGCGCAGCACGATGTGGTGCTCGACCCGCCCTTCACGCGGCTGGACATGCTGTCCTGCCGCAACCTGATGATCTACTTCGACGCCACGCTGCAGCGCCGGCTGCTGCCGCTGTTCCACTACAGCCTGCGTCCCGGTGGCGCGCTGCTGCTGGGCAGCTCGGAAACCGTCGGGCGCTTCAGCGACCTGTTTCCGCCGACCGAGTCCAAGCTGCGGGTGTATCTGCGCCAGAATAAGGCGCCCGGCAATGATCCCGACTTGTTGCTGCGGTCGTTTCCGCCGCTGTCCAGGCCCCACAAGGAAGTCACCATGCCAACGCCCACCGCACCCGCCCCCCTGGCCGAGAACCTGCAGTCTGCTGCTGACCGGGTGTTGCTGCAGGTCTTCGCGCCGGCGGCCGTGGTCGTCAACGGCGGAGGCGACATCGTCTACATCAGCGGCCGCACCGGCAAATACCTGGAGCCCGCGGCCGGCAAGGCGAACTGGAACTTCCACGCCATGGTGCGCGAAGGACTGCGCACGCCGCTGGCCGACGCGCTCAAGCGGGCGGCCGCGCAGGCCGAACCGGTGCAGCTGCGCGGCCTGCAGATTGCCGGCGCCGAAGGGGCCTATGCCGTCGATGTCACGGTGCAGGCCCTGAGTGAACCCGTCACCCTGCACGGCATGCTGATGATCGTGTTCCGCGACGTCGCGCCGGCGAACCGGGGCCGGCGCAAGGCGCCGACCGCGCTGGAGGCCTCCCACGCCGCGGAAATCCAGCATTTCCGCGATGAGATCCAGGCGCTGCGCGAGGAAGCCCGCGCCTCCCGGGAAGGGCTGCAGTCGGCCAATGAAGAGCTGCAGTCCACCAATGAGGAGCTGCAGTCGGCCAACGAGGAGCTGACGACGTCGAAGGAGGAAATGCAGTCCATGAACGAGGAGCTGCAGACCATCAACGCGGAGATGCAGACCAAGCTCGATGACCTCGCGCTGGCCCAGAGCGACCTGAAGAACCTGCTCAACAGCACCGACATCGCCATCCTGTTCCTGGACAAGAAGCTCAATGTCAGGCGCTACACGGAGCGGGCTTCCAAGATCATCAACCTGCGGGAAAGCGACATCGGCCGGCCGCTGAGCGACCTCACCACCAGCCTGCAGTATCCCGAGCTGAACGACGACGCCAGCGAAACCCTGCGCACCCTGGTGTTCTCGGAAAAACAGATCCTGAGCAGCGATGCACGCTGGTTTTCGGTGCGCATCATGCCCTACCGGCGGCTGGACAATGTGATCGACGGCGCAGTCATCACCTTTGTCGACATCACCGCCACCAAGACGCTGGAAAGCAAACTCCGCGCGGACTCGGCGCACTGACAGCAGGTCTGGCGACCAGCCCCTCCTCCAACTGGAGGGGGCGGTTTTAACAATTTGCATCAATTATTCGCTGAACTTCACCGGAGCTGGCTGGAACTCGCCGGTCTTTGCATGTATCTTGCTATGACGATGGTGTGCGCCGCTGGATGCACGAAATCGTGCCGGGAGAGAACCATGAAAAGCAATGCCCCCTATGTAGGTGCCTGGCTGATGGCTGCGGCCCTGACGTTTGCCATGGCCGTGTTCAGCCCCGACGAATCCAGCGTGATGGGGCGCATGCCCGACTTCATGACGCAGACGCTGCTGCGGCAGCCGGTCACGCTGCCCAGCGGTTTGCCCTCTGACAGAACCCTGGCGCTGATCACCTTCAAGCGGGACCACCGCTCGGACGCCGAAAGCTGGATCGAGGGGCTGGGCCTGCGGCACGATGCCTCCATCGCCTGGGTGCGCATGCCGGTCATCACCGACCCCGGCACCGAAACCGGCCGCACGGCCTTCGAAACCAAATTGCTGCAGCACTACACGGCCGATTCGGAGCGGGCCAGGCTGGTGCCCGTGTTCACCGACCGCGCCAGCTTTGTGCGCGCGGCAGGCCTGGGCGGCGTGGAGCAGGCCTACGCCGTGGTGATCAACCGCAAGGGCGAGGTGCTGGCACGTGCCGGGGGTCATTTTGACGCCGACAAGGCGCAAAACCTGCGCGAGACCCTCCAGGCCCACGACCTGTAGCGGCCACTTCCCACTTCCCCCATGGCGCAGCCCCAGGGTCGGGCTACAGCGTGGCAACGCCCAGCGTGAAATAAAACGTGGCCCCCTGGCCGATGGCCGCCTCGGCCCAGACGCGACCGCCATGCCGGGCCACGATACGCTGCACCGTGGCCAGCCCGATGCCGGTGCCGGCGAACTCCGACACCCCATGCAGGCGCTGGAACGGCCCGAAGAGCTTTTCGTAGTAGGCCATGTCAAAACCCGCGCCGTTGTCACGCACGAAAAACACCATGTCGCCCTCCGCGTTGATGTCCTGTCCGAAGGTGATTTCGGTGTGCGGCTTCCTGGCGCTGAACTTCCAGGCGTTGCCCAGCAGGTTGTCCAGCACCCGCTTGAGCAGGCGCGGGTCCCCGTGCGCCACCAGCCCGGGCGCCACCTGCAGCACCGCACCGGCCCGCGGGGCCTGTTCCTGGAAACCCTCCAGCAACTCGTGCGCGAGCGCACTGAGGTCCACCAGCTCCCAGCGCAAGGTCGAGCGGGACACCTGTGCCAGTGCCAGCATGGCGTCGATCAGCTCGCCCATCTGGACCACACCGGCACGGATGCGCGACAGGTAGTGCTGGCCACGCTGGGCCACGGGATCGTCGGACTCCTTGACCAGCGTGCGTTCCAGCAGGTTGCTGAAGCCATCGATCGCGCTCAGGGGCGTACGCAGGTCATGCGACACCGAATACGAATACGCCTCCAGCTGCTTGTTGGCGAACTCCAGCTGGGCCGTGCGCTTTTGCACCCGCTCTTCCAGGCTGGCGTTGAGCCGCAGGACTTCGTCCCGCGCACGGTGGCGTTCGCGGATGTCGGTGTTGATGCCCAGCACCCCCGTGATGCGGCCCTCCTCGTCGCGCACCACGGTCCATCGCGCCTCCACCAGCACCGGCTTGCCGTCACGGGCCACCTGCGCCAGTTCGCCCGCCCAGTCGCCCTGGTTGGCCAGCGTCTGTGCCATGGCGGCCTCAAGCACCCCGGAGTTGCTGTACATCTTGTCATCCATGGTCTTGCCCAGCACCTCTTCCGCTGTCCAGCCATACAAACGCTCGGCGCCCTTGTTCCAGTAACTGATGGTGCGGTCCAGGTTGCGCACCATGATCGCGTCCTGCGCACGGTCGAGCAGCGAGGCCTGCTCGCGCAGCTTGGTGTCCACCTCCAGCCGCTCCAGCTCGGCCGCCGCGCGGGCGGCAAATATCTTCATGGTGTATTCCATGAAAGTGGTCTTCTCCAGCGGCCTGCGGAACAGCACGAACAGCATGCCCACGGTGTTGCCTTTGGCATCTTCCAGGCAGCGGCCGACATAGGACTCGGCCTGGAGCGACTTCACCGCCAGCGAATCCGGTGCCACCCGGGCCAGGTCCCCGTTGATGATCACGCTGGCAGAGGTGAGCAGCCCGTCGCAGGGGGAATCCGCCACCGCATAGTCGAAGTTGGGGACACTGTGGCCGTCCACGGTGCCCGCCACGGTGCGCGCCATCAGGGGCTCGCCCGGCAGCAGCCGGGCCACAAAGCCGGCCTGTGCATCGAGCGCATCCGTCATGTTCTGGACCAGCTCCTGGAAGAACACGCCCCCGCCGCTGGAGGAAACACCGGTGGCCATCTTGAACACCGCCGCCTCGATGCGTGAGCGCTCCTGGCGTAACCGCAGGGCGCCCAGGCCAAAGGCCAGGTTGTCCGCCAGCTCCTGGAGCAGCCCCACTTCCTCATCGGCAAACTGCTGCGGCTCAGCAGCATAGAGGCCGAGCAGGCCGAAGCTTCGCTGTGCATTGCGCAGCGGCAGGAAGATAGCGCTGCGGTAGCCGCGTGGCAGCGCTTCGGCACCTCCATGGAACTGGTTGTCTGCCCTGGCGATGTCGCCGCTCAGGCGGGGCTGGCCGGTGCGGATGCACTGCCCGGCAGGACCCATGCCGCCGGGCGTGCGGTCGTCCCAGCTGAGTGAAATCGCCGCCAGATACCCGTCTTCATGCCCGGCATGCGCCATCGGCTGGATGGTTTGGTCCGCATCATCCAGCGCATAGCCGACCCAGGCCATACGGTAGCCGCCCACATCCACCGCCAGGCGGCAGATCTCTTCCAGCAGCGCCTGTTCCTCTTCCATGCGGGTCAGGGCCCGGTTGCATTCGCTGAGCATCTGCAGCGCCCGGTTGGAGCGGGCCAGCGCCAGGTCCGCGAGTTTGCGGGCAGTGACGTCACGCGCCGTTCCCACCACGCGCTCGAGCTCGCCCAGGGGTCCCAGCACGGGGTAGGCATGATCGTGGATCCAGCGTGTTTCGCCGTCAGAGCGCACGACCCGGTACTCCACGTCCGAGGGCTGGCCGGCCTGGTTCAACCGGTCCGCCGTGATGACCTTGATGCGGTCATCGGGATGGATGCCCTCGATGTAGGAACGCGGATCGGCATACAGGCTGTCGCAGCTTCGCCCCCAGACGCTGGCATAGGCCGGGCTCACATACGCGATGCGGCCGGTCTTGGCATCACGGTTGTAGAACACGTCCTCGATGTTGTCGGCCAGCTCGCGAAAGCGCATCTCGCTGCCCAGCAGCGCTGCTTCGGCGCGGTCTTTCTCCAGGGCAATCCGGGCCAGGCGCACCGCGGTGTCGAGCAGGGCGATCTCCTTGGCATCGGGCTGGCAGGGCTCGCGGTGGTAGATGGCGAAGGTGGCCATGACCTCCCCCGTCGACGATAGCACCGGCGCCGACCAGCAGGCGCGGAGCTGGTAGTTCCTGGCGATGTCCAGGTAGTCCTTCATCAGCGGGTCGGTGAGGATATCCTCCACGATCACGGCCTTCTTGCGGAAGGCGGCCGTGCCGCAGGCGCCGGCTTCGGGACCGATGGCCATGCTCTCCACCACCCGGCCAAAACTGACCGGCATGCGCACGGACGCGCAGTGGCGCAAGCGGCCGCCCTCGACCAGCAGGACCGTGCACAGGCTGTCGGGAGCCGTGGACTCGATCAGGCGCACCACGGCCTCCAGCGAATGGGGCAGGGCCACGCCGGTCGCGATCAGCTCCAGCACCTGCTCCTGGGCCAGCACGAAGTCCTCGGTCGCCTTGCGCTCGGTGATGTCGCCGAACACCGACAGCCCGCCGACCAGCAGACCCTGCGGGTCCCGCAGGGGCCGCAGGTTCATGCGCAGGATGTGGTCGCGCTGGCCAGGCGCGCGCAGCAGCACGTCCAGGTTGCTCACCTGTTCGCCGCGCAGGGCCCGGCTCATGGGCCGTTCGTCGGGCGGATAAGGCGTCCTGCCGTCGAGCCTGAGCAGGGCGTGGGTTTGTCGCCAGGTGCTCAGCAGTCCATCTGGCGGAAGTTCCGGAAAGAGCTTGCGGGCCGCATCGTTGCACAGCAGGAACCGGCCTTCGAGGTCCACCGCAATCAGTCCCTCGCTCATGCTGTTGATGATGAGTTCAAGGCGCGAATGCTCGTCGCCGATGTGGCTCAGCACCTGGTCCAGTTCGGCGCGCTGGGCCTGCAGCGATTGGGCCATGTGGTTGAAGGTCTGGGCAATCGTACCCAGCTCACCGGCGCCGGCAAAGTCGGCCGGAATGCGCGCCGACAGGTCGCCCTCGGCCAGGGCGTCGGCCTGCCGGGCGATGGCTGTTGCTGGCGCCACCACCAGGCGGCCACCCGCCCACCACGCGCAGCCGATGCCGAAGGCGGTCACCGCCAGCAAGGCCAGCAGGTCAAAGCGCAGTACCGCATCGGGACCGGCGGTGATCGCCGCCCGAGGCACGCTGATGGCCACGAACAGGTTGGTCCCGGCATCGCCGCCCACGGGGGCCAGCGTATACACCTGCTCCACCTCCTGGGCGTCCGTGGCGCTCCACAGCCCGAACTTTTTGACTGTCACAGCGCCCAGCATCACCCGGTCGGGCTCCAGCTTGCCCAGCAAGGCATCGGCTGCGGGGTGCGTCGCCAGCACCGTCCCGCGCCGGTCCAGCACACGAAGCCGGGAGCCAGGGAAAAGCTGCTGACCGTCAATCGCCGTGCCGATCGCGGAGATGTCCACGGCTGCAAACGCCACGCCATTGAGCAGGCCGTCGTCGCCGTACACAGGCATGCCGAAGCCCAATCCCGGCCGGCCGCTGGAGCGGCCGATACTGTATTCGCCAACCGCAAACTTTGCACCCGCCATGACTTGCTGGAAAAACGGCCGGTCACCCACATAGACGCTGGTGTCGGGGTTCTTCGCCTGGCAGCTGACGCGCCCGTTCAGGCCCACCACCCCGAGGTTGGCATAGGCACGGTCCTGCGCCTGCAGATTCTGCAGATAGGGCACGCAAAGGCGAATCTGCGTGTTCCTGATGGAGGGCCCGCCGGCCATGTCGCGCAGCAGCTGCGCCACCTTGTCGATCAGGCGCTGCTGGTAGGCGGCGGCCAGCCGGGTGTCAGACTGCAGGTTGCTCTGGGCCAGCTCCAGCGCGGCCTGGCGGTTTTTGGCCGTGGAGTAGGCGAGCAGGCCAAAAACCGGCAAGAGCGCAGCCACCACCAACAACACCAGCCGTGAACGAAGCCCCCACCAAGCCTGCATCAAGTTGTTCCTTCCACGCGATCGGGGATCGGTGGTCATCATGCAACAGATTGTGCGGCAAGAACAGTCTGCGCAGGGGAGCGTTTGCGCGGGGCCCCGGCGGGTCAGCCGGAAACGGGCACATGGCGCGCCGCCATGCGGGCGCGCGCGGAGGTCTTATTGTTTGCGTTGCACGAACAGATTGCGCTTGGCGTCCTCGGGATAGGCAAACGTGACGCCGCCGTTTTTCACCATGCCCATGACCAGCATGTTCTGCGTGATGGCATCCTTGTCCTGCGCGCTGAAGGGCTGGTCGTAGGTCGCCACCACGCCGTAGTACGTGCGGCTCTTGCTCTCCAGCGCGGCCTTGATGGCCGGGCCGGTGAGGTTGCCGTCGCGAATGCCGAACAGGGAATACACCAGCAGGTACACCGAGTCATAGCCCTGCGCAGCCGCCATGGGCACCGGGATTTTCTTCACATTGAACTTGCGGGCATAGCCGGTCAGAAAGGAGGCGCGCCGCTCGTTGCTCGGCTCGGCGATGAAGGTCTGCGCCATCAGCGCTCCGTCAGCCGCTTCCTTGCCGCCGTCGATAAAGAACGGGAACGACAGCGGCCAGGCGCCGACCTGCGGCACCTTCCAGCCCAGCGCCTGGCGCCCGCGGGCGATCACGGCGTTCTCCGGGCCGACGGTGTAGCTGAAGACAACATTGGCGCCGGCCGCCTTCGCGGCTTTCAGCTCCTCGGCCAGGTCCTTCACCCCCAGCGGGAAGCGTGCCACATGCACCGGCTTGTAGCCCTTGGCCGCCAGCGCCTTCTCGACGTCCTTCAGGCCTGCCTCGCCGTAACCCGAGGTGTCGGCGAACACGGCCACCTTGTCCCAGCCGCGCTTGAGGATGTCGTCCACGACAAACGGCGCCTGGATCGCGTCCCTGGCCGAGGTGCGGAAGATGTAGCTGTCCGCGGCCGGAAACTTGGCGGTGAGCGGCGAGCCAGTCGCGCAGGGAATGATGAGCGGCATCTTCGCGGTCTGGAACACGTCGAGCGATTTGGCCGCGACACCGGTGTTGCAAAAGCCGATGGTGGCGATCACTTTCTCGGCCACCAGTTCCTGCGACATCTTCAGGCCGACCTCCGGGTCGGCCTTGTCGTCGCGGCGCACGATTTCGATCTTGCGCCCGAGGTAACCGCCGACGGCATTGATCTCGTCGACGGCCTGCTGGATGCCGTTGAGCATGGGCACGCCAAAGTCGGCCGAGGCGCCGGTGAAGGGACCAATGACGCCGATCTTGACGGTGTTGGCAGCAGCCGGCTGGGCGCCGGCAGGGCCTGCGGCGAGGGTGAGCAGCATGGCAGTGGCCACGAGCAGGCGCCGGGTCGCGGGGCGATGGATGTCTTGCATGGTGTGTCTCCTGTGGCCGCGAGAATAGAAGGCTTACACCTGCTTACACACAGGGTTTCCCTTGAGCCCGAGACCTTGAGTCAGCCGGCTGTCAGCCTTGTGGCGGACCCGGCCGGCCTCTCACCGCGTCAAAGCACCAGCGAACGCGACGCCGCCTGCTTGAGCGCGGCGGTGAGCGCGTCCAGCACCTCGGACTCCAGGTTCCAGCAGTGCCAGTAGAGCTGGATCGGCAGGGTGCAGGCGGGCGCCACATTCACCAGCAGGCCCTGGTCGATCAGGCCCTGGGCCAGCAGGCGTGGCACCACGCTCACGCCCCAACCGGCCAGCACGGCCCGGACCTGGCCTTCCGACGAGGGCACGAACAGCTGGTTCAGCGTGACCCGCTTGAGCCCGAAGGCCTTGGCGATGAATTCGCTCTGCATGTCGTCCTTGCGGTTGAAGGCCACAAAGGGAACATCACGGAAGTTGTGGGCGCTGAGCTGCGCCTCGCCGGTGCGGCCCATGCTGCCCGCCGCCGGTGCGCGCGTCAGGCGCTGCTGGGCGAACTCCGGCGTGGCCACCGCCACGTAGGCCATCGCGCCAAGCGGCACCACCTTGCAGCCGCGCAGGGCCTGCTTGAGCGTGGTGACGCAGCCCAGCACCTGGCCCTCGCGCAGCCACTCGTGCGTGAAGTCCTGGTCGTCGGTGATGATCTCCATCGGCAGGCCCTGACGGGCCAGTTCGGTCAGCGCCTGCATGGACCACGTGGCGATGCTGTCGGCATTGATGGCGATCGAGATGCGTTCCTCCTCGCGGCCACCACCCAGCGAGCTGGGGGCGAGCTCCTTGAGGTCACGCTCCAGGTCCGCACGCAGCAGGCGCAGCATCTTGGTGTGCTTGAGCAGCAGCTGACCGGCGGAGGTCGGCTTGAGCGGCCGGCTGCGCACGATCAGCACGGTGCCGACCTGTGCCTCCAGGGCGCGCAGGCGCTGCGACACCGCCGACTGGGTGATGGACAGGCGCTGGGCGGCGCGCTCGAAGCCGCCCTCTTCCACAATCGCTGCGAGGCACTCCAGCGCATCCGGATCAAAAGTACTCATGCCACGCCCTTTTATAAGTTGGTCTGATGTTTTTGCTGAGAGTTTAATTTCA
The DNA here is from genome assembly GCA_966112355.1 of uncultured Polaromonas sp. Taxonomy (GTDB): domain Bacteria; phylum Pseudomonadota; class Gammaproteobacteria; order Burkholderiales; family Burkholderiaceae_C; genus Polaromonas. The sequence continues at coordinate 70,734 of CBHWCZ010000005.1, read as the reverse complement.
CTGTTAATCGAAAGCAACTTCCTTCACACTGGCGGGAAGGAAGACATGGTCATGAACGTTGTGGTGTTGGGTGCAGGAATCATCGGTGTCAGCACGGCCTGGCAACTGCTGGAGCGCGGCCACGACGTCACTGTGGTGGACCGCCAGCGCGACGCGGCCATGGAAACCAGCTTCGGCAATGCCGCGCAGATTTCCGTCAGCTATTGCGAACCCTGGGCCAACAAGGACGCGCCGCTCAAGGCGCTGAAGTGGATGTTCCGCCACGACGCACCCTTGCTGTTTCGCCCGCAGTGGCCGATTGGCGAGGGCTGGCAGCAATGGCGCTGGGGCCTGCAGTTTCTAGCGCAGTGCAACGACGCGGCGTTCGAGCGCAACGTGCAGCAACTGGTGGCGCTGGGCGCCTACAGCCACGCCGCGCTCAAGGAGGTGGTGGCCGCCACCGGCATCGATTACAACCGGCTCGAACGCGGCATTGCGCACTATTACACCGACCAGAAATCTTTCGACACCGCCGGCGAGGCCGCTGCGCTGATGCAGAAATACGGCGTGGCGCGCCGCGTTGTCAGCACGGCCGAGCTGCTGGCCATCGAGCCGGCTTTCCGCGCGTTTTCCCACCGCATCGTCGGCGGCACCTACACCGCCAGCGACGAAAGCGGCGACGCCCGCGTGTTCACCCAGGCACTGGCCCAGCGCTGCGCCGACCGGGGCGCCCGCTTCCTGTATGGCCATGACATCGTGAAGCTGCAGACACGCGGCGGCGCCATCGATGCCGTGTCGGTCAGGCCGCGACAGCCAGAAGGCGCTGCGCCCACGCTGGAGATCAAGGCCGATGAAGTGGTGGTCGCCTGCGGCTCCTACACCGCGCCGCTGCTGCGCAGCGTGGGCGTGGACCTGCCCATCTACCCCGGCAAGGGCTACAGCGCCACCTTCCGCCTGCTCAAGCCGGAACTTGCGCCGTTTGTCAGCACCATCGACGACGAGGTGAAGTGCGCGATGAGCCGCCTGGGCAACGACCTGCGGGTGGCCGGCACGATTGAGGTCGGCGGCTACGACCTGTCGCTGGACACCCCTGTGGCGCAGGCGCGCTGCCGCATGCTGGCCGAGCGCATCGAGGAAGTGCTGCCCGGCGTCTGCGACACGCGGCTGGAGGCCGAAGGCGGCTCGCCGCGTTTCTGGACCGGCCTGCGACCTGCCACGCCGACCAACATTCCCTACATCGGCAAGACCCGGGTGAAGGGGTTGTGGGTCAACGCGGGCCACGGCACGCTGGGCTGGACGCATGGCGCCGGCTCCGGCAAGGCCATGGCCGAGCTGATCAGCGGCGAAGTGCCGGCCATGGATTTCGGCTTCTACGGCATCGAGGCGCCCTCGCGCCCCGCGCGCCGGGCCGCTACCATGCCGGCATGAGCGTCAATCCTTCTTCCCCAAACCACCTCTTTCTCACCACCTCGACACGCGAGCCCGGCGCCCTCGGCAACACCGAATGGCTGGCCCGGCAAGCCGCCGCCGCGCTACCCGCCGGCAGCACGCAGACCTGGCTGTCGCTGGCGCGCCTGCAACTGCCGATGTTTGTGGACCAACGCCACACCGCCGGCACCTATGCCGCACCGGAGGGCGACATGAAAACCCTGCTGGAAGCGACGATGGCTGCCACCGACCTGGTGTTTGTCGCGCCGGTTTACTGGTACAGCATCCCCTCGCCGCTGAAGGTCTACCTGGACCACTGGAGCGCCTGGATGCGCATCCCCGGTCTGCCCTTCAAGGACGAGATGGCGAAGAAAACCCTGTGGCTGGTGACCACCAGCGGTGACCGCACCAAGGCGCAGCCGATGATCGACTCCATCCGCCTGTGCGCGCAGTTCATGGCCATGCGCTACGGTGGAGAGTTGTGGGGCAAGGGCGGCCCGCCCGATGCCGTGCAGGCCGACACAGGCGCTGTGGCGCAGGCCGCCGCCTTCTTCTCCGCGCGGGAAGGCAATCTCTCTCGCGACGGCACGACGGCGTGAACGCCTCCTACAGCAGCCGGGCGGTGCCGCTGACAGCCGCGGCCCGCCAGCCGTCGCACAGTGGTGCCATGCCTTCCCCGAAACCCCGCCCCGGGAAATCCACCGGCCCCGTGCCAGCCTCCGCCGGCCGCGGCGTGCCGGCGACCCCACCGCGGCCACAGCGACCCCGCACGGAACAGCAGACCGCCCCCCAGGATGCAGCGGTCGAATCGACGCTGGCGCTCCCGCACGAGCGGGATGAGTCGGTAGGCATGACCTCCGGCACCGTGGACCCTGTGATCCGGCAGGCCGCGCGGGATGTGCAGCGCGGCGTCAAGGACACCAGCAAGAGCCCGGAAATGGACCGCGCCTACCGCAAGCTTTGATGCCGGCCAGGCACCGGCATCAGCGCAGGGCGCCACCGCCAGCGCGCTCCCCCACCCGCTCGTGGACCCAGCGCCGCAGATCCAGCCACATCTGGCGCATCTCGGCGTCCAGCGGCGTTCGCGTGGAATTGGGCAACTCGATGGTGACCACCGGCACGCCCTTGTGCACACCGCCATAGTTGCCAAGAGAGCCCGGGAAGATGCCGACCTGGTCCAGATAGAGACGCCCCAGCCGGGACGGCGGTACCGACGGCCCGTCAAAATCCAGCACGCCGTAGGGCGCGTGGATGCTCACGATGAGCTGCGGCTGGAAGCTCTGCATCTGCTCGTGCAGAAAGCGCGACTCCGGCTCCGACAGCGAGGTGGCGCCGGGCCAGCGCCGTGGGTCCTTGCCCGTGCGTTTTTCCCAGTAGACCCGTGCATCCCGGTCCCAGTGGGGTGTGGGGAAGTTGCGGTTGAGGTCCACGCCGCGTGCGTTGACGCGGCGCGGCGGCTTGTGCATCAGGCCATCGGGGTTGAGTACCGGCACAAACCGCCAGTGAATCACCTGTGGCGCATCAAGGGGCGGCTGGCTCGCCAGCTGGATCCAGTGCAGGGCCACTGAAGCGGAGGACAACTCGTCGCCATGAATCGCGCCAACCACCAGCACGCGCAGGGTGGCCTGGCCCGGATCGACATCACGCACCCACAGCGGCTGGCCGTTGACCGAGCGTGCCCGGGAATCCTGCAGCTTCGCGCCATCACACAGGGCGCGGCTCACATTGGGCAGCCTGGCGGAAAACTCCAGACAAGGCGTCGCAGCCGGCGCGCCAGCGGCAACGCACACCGCTGCGAGGGCAACAACCATCTGTACAAGCGACTTCATCGCCCCAGTTTAGCGGCGCCTGCAACGCTCCCGGTACCGACGCGCCTGCGGGCGAGGTAAAGCCTGAGCGGCACACCGAAAACGGGCTTCAGTTAAATTAGCTGTCTATGCCTTCTCCCCGCCAAGCCAGCCAGCCGAGCTTTTCCCAACGCGATTTCCGTGCGTCCCTGGCGATGTTTGCCACCGGCGTGACCATCGTCACCGCCCGCACACCGACGGGTGAACTGGTGGGCCTGACCGCCAACTCCTTCAACTCGGTCTCGCTCAACCCGCCCCTGGTGCTCTGGAGCCTCTCGCAGGCGGCGGGCTCCATGCCGGCGCTCAGCGCGGGCTCCCACTACGCGATCAACATCCTGGCGGCTGACCAGAAAGAGCTGGCAGAGCGCTTTGCCGGCAAGCGCGAGGACCGCTGGGACGGCGTCGCCTTCACCGATGGTGTGGCGGGTTCGCCACTGCTCGAAGGCGCAGCCGCCAGCTTTGAATGCTTCAACCGCAGCCGCTACGAAGAAGGCGATCACGTGATTTTTGTCGGTGAGGTCGAGCGCTGCAGCCACCGCGTCGGCGCCGCGCCCTTGCTGTTCCATGGCGGGAAGTTCTACACCGAGCATCCGCTCTGAGTGCTTTCCGGCAGGTGCGCTGATGGGGCCTCAAACCATCTGATGCCGCTTGCCACACGCTGAATGGCGCGGCAGCATCGGCGGATGTCGTTGCCTTGCCTGTCCACCCCCCTCCTGATGCGAATGCTGCTGATGCTGATGCCCGTTGCGGCACTGGCACAAGCGCCGACACCGGCTCCCGACATCAAGAAGAACTGGTTCGAAGACCCGTTCTTCCAGGTGTCCTCAGGCCTGCCCAAATGCCCCGTGCCGGAAGGCCCGCTGCTGACCTTCGAGGAGCAGCGCAAGGAGGCGCACTGGCGCGCCGAGCGCGGCACCAGCTGCTGGCTGGCCGGGAAATGCCGCGACAGCAATGCTTACCGCTACGACAAGACCCTGGCGGGCCCGGTGCGTGACGCCCTGGCCGCCGTGCCCGGGGTGGCGGCCGACAGCGTCTGGGTCACGATCCAGCGGCGCTGGGTGTTTCTCGAGGGCTGTGTGGCGTCGGACGAGCAGGCACGGCGGCTGGAGGCCGCCGCCCGGGCCGTGCCAGAAGTGGAGACCGTGGTACCGGCCCTCGGCATCGGTACGGCTGGCCCACCCCGCTATCCCGTGGCACCCGCCCGCTGAGGACTCGCCCACGAGGTGGCCGCCTGACCGGCGTGCCGCGACAGGGGCACATGACGCCCCAGGCGCACCGTGGTCACGCCCGGCCGCAGTTGCCGTACCGAAGGCATCACCAGCACGCAGTCGTCATAAGGCGTGACGATGGGCTCGCCATCGTCATGGGCGATCACCGTGCCGGCGCGCAGGATCAGTTCACCGCCATGAAAGTCATGGATGAAATGAAAGTGCGACGAGCGCGCCACCACGCGATCGGTCACCACCACGGGTGGGCAGGGAGGCAGGTCCGCCCTGAGCCAGCCGGGCGGGATGTCGGCCAGGTCCAGCACGCCAGCGCCGACCAGAAAGCGCATCAGCACATTGCGCGCCACCTGCAGCGAGGACAGCGCCCAGTGCTGCCCGGCCTCGAGCAGCAGCGCGATGCGATCGCCGGCAGGGTCGCCGAACGGGCCGTAGTCGCGCATGCGCACGCCGTCGGCATGGCCCGTGTCCACCACCACCTGGTCGCCGGTGCCCAGGCTTTGCGCAAAGTCGATGTTGCGCGGCAGCGTGCCGGTGACCAGCAGCGGCTCGCCGGGCTCGTGCATGGAGTGCAGATCCAGCAGGTGCGTGGCGCGGTCGACAAAGGGGCGCAGCGCCCGTGCGCGCTGAAGCTCGGCGCTTTGCCGCGGACCATCGAGCACCTCGGCTGACCACAGGCGGTTGAAGTCCTCATCCACAAAGCGGGAGGCGTCGGGCCGCAGCGCATCGAAAGCCTGAAAGGCGGCGGTGTTGCAGAACGCCAGCGTGATGCGGCCCCGCCGGGGCTGCAGGCCGCTGAGCAGAAAGGCGTCCAGCGCCCAGGCGCCGGAGTACTCGTTGCCGTGGACCAGCGCCGTGACCAGCACCTCGGGGCCGGGGACGGCCGCGCTGCGCTCATGCACATGCGGCACGCCCAGCGATGACGCGGCCCAGAACGACAAGCCCGGCGGCTCCAGCTTCACCGCATGGTGGGGCGGTGGCATGACCCTCACGACGCCGTCCCGGTGGCCACGGCCTTGTTCACCACCGAACGCACGCGCTGCGTCTCGGCGCGGACAAACGCGGCCAGCGCCTGCGGCGTGCCGCCTTCGTTCGAGATGCCCGCCTTCTGCAGCTTCTTCCACACCGCCTCGTCGCGCAGAATCTCGTTGAGTTCGCGGTTGAGCCGGGCCACCATGGGCGCGGGCAGCCTGGCCGGACCGAACAGGCCGAACCACACGTTCATGTCATAGCCCTTGAGCCGGGGACTTTCGCCCAGCGCCGGAATTTGCGGGGCGGCGCGGGACCGCGCGGCCGTGGTCACACCCAGCGGCACCATCTTGCCGGACTCGATGTGCGGCAGCGCCGACGACAGCACCGAGACGCTGAACTCGATGTTGCCGCCCAGCAGGTCCTGCAGCTGCTGTCCGGCGCCGCGGTACGGCACATGGCGGAAGCTCGTGCCGGCCAGCAGGTTGATGAGCTCGCCCGAGACATGCAACGGCGTGCCGATGCCGGACGACGCAAAACTGAGCTGGTTGCGCTCCTTCTTCGAGCGTGCAATGGCTTCGTCCATCGTTTTGATGCCGGTGTTGGTGTGGGTCACGAACACCATGGGCGTCACGCCGATGAGGCCGATGGGGCTGAGGTCGGTCTCGCCGTTGTATTTGATGGCCGCATTGAACAGCTTGGCAATCGACACCTCGCTGCCCGAGCCGAGCAGCAGTGTGTAGCCATCGGGGTTGGCGCTGACAACTTTCTGCGCGCCGATGGTGCCGCCGGCGCCACCCAGGTTCTCGATGATGACGGCCGTGCCGAGGCGCTTGCCCAGCGGTTCGGCAATGATGCGGGCGACGAGGTCCACACTTCCGCCGGCGGGGTAACCCACCACCAGTGTGACCGGTCTGGCCGACGGCCAGGTCTGCGCCGATGCCGTGGACAGGCCGAACGGACCCAGGGCGAGAGTGCCCAGCAAAACGCCGAGATGGCGACGGGTGAATGAGGCAAAAGAAGGCATGACGGGCTCCGGTTTGGAAAGGAAAACCCAGTCTAGAAGTGACGATTTCAAGTCACATGCGCATCACGCATGGCCACATGCGAAGCGTCGCTGCACCACCCCGACAAGCTGTCAGGTGCGAGGCGGTGTGCTGGCCGACCAGATGCGCTGCAGCAGATCGTTGCGCGGGCTGCGCGGCCGGTACAGCCTGATCTCGAAGCGCACGCAGGCACCCGGCGTGTCGGCCTCCACCAGCCGTCCGCTGCGCAAGTCGTCACCCACCAGGCCGCGCGGCAACCACGCCAGGCCCACGCCCTGCCGGGCCTGCTCGTGCAGTGATTCGGCGAAGTCGGATTCGGTCACCACATGCAGGTGAAGCTCGCGCGGGATGCGGCCCAGGCCGTCCTGCAGGATCTGGCTCAGCGCCAGCGTCGGGGCGTAGCCCAGCACCCGGGCCGGCTGGCGCGACGTACCCGGCAAGGCATGCAGGGGCAGGCCGTCAGCGCGCGGCGCGCTCACCGCCACCAGCTCGTCGGTGCCCAGCGTGATGGCCTCGAAGGTCTGCTCGTCCAGCAGCAGCGGCAGGCGCGGATGGGTGAATGACAGCAGCAGGTCGGCCGCGCCCTGCTCCAGCGCGGTCGCGCCTTCGTGGATGGAGCCGGTGAGGATGCGCAGGCGGAACTCGCCGACCTCGCGCTGGACCCGGGCGAGCCAGCCCGGCACCGCCGTGCGCGAGAGCGTGCGCCCGGTGGCCAGCGTGACCCATCCAGCCCACCCTGCGCGTGACGGATGCGGTCACGCACATCCTGCAGGCTGACGGCAGCACGCCGCGCCACGGGCAGCAGGGCCTCGCCAGCCGGCGTCAGGCCCAGCGGCAGCACGGCGCGGTTGACCAGGTCGGCGCCGACCCACATCTCCAGCGCACGAATGCGCCGCGAGAACTGCGGCTGCGTCACATGCCGCAGCTCGGCCGCCCGCGAAAAGCTGCGCTCCCTGGCAAGGGCCATGAAATCTTCCAGCCACTTATGGTCCACAACAACACCTTCTACTGGCACAAGGCAAGCCGCCCTGACGGGATAATGCCACGGCGGTCACGCGCCCTGCCGCCACGGCATACGGCGCGCCTGCCACGTCAACCCCCTCCCCGCACCCGAACTCCCCACCGCATGACCGCACGCAAAACCCAACTCGACGCCTTCGCCATCACCCTGCTGCTGGGCTGTTGCCTGTTCTGGGGCCTGCAGCAGGTGCTCATCAAGGCGACCATTGCAGAGTTGCCGCCGATGTTCCAGGCGTCCTTGCGGCTGGTCGGCGCCACGGCCTTGCTATGGCTGTGGTGCCTGTGGCGCGGCATTGCGCTGTGGCAGCGTGATGGGTCGCTGCGTGCCGGGCTGCTGGCCGGTGCGCTGTTCGCCAGCGAGTTCGCCTGCATTTACGTGGGGCTGCAGTACACCACGGCGTCGCGGCTCACGGTGTTTTTGTACACCTCGCCATTCTGGGTGGCGTTGCTGGTGCCGCTGTGGGTGAAGTCCGAGCGCCTGCGCGGCCTGCAATGGGTGGGCCTGCTGTGTGCCTTCGTGGCCGTGGCCTTCGCGCTGCGCGAAGGCTTCACCGGGGACCATGCGTCCACCGCCCACGGCGACCTGCTGGCCTTGCTGGCCGGTGCGCTGTGGGGCCTGACCACGGTGGTGATCCGCGCGTCGACGCTGGCCCGGGTGTCGGCAGAAAAGTTGTTGTTCTACCAGCTCGCCGTCAGTGCGGTCAGCTTTCCGCTGCTGTCGCTGGGGCTGGGCGAGGTGTGGGTGTGGCATTTCAGCGCCTTCGCCGTGACGTCATTGTTTCTGCAGACGGTGGTGGGCGCCTTCATCAGCTACCTGGCCTGGATGTGGATGCTGGGCCGCTACCCGGCGACGAAGATTTCGGTGTTCGTGTTTTTCACGCCGCTGTTTGCGCTGCTGTTCGGCGCGCTGTGGCTGGGCGAAGCCGTCACGCCCACGCTGTTGGCCGCACTGGCCACTGTCGCGGTGGGCATCGTGCTGGTCAATCGCGCGCCGCCTTCACCGTCGGCGCCATGAGCAGACAGTCGCCGCTTGGCGCATAATTTTTACGGATGAACCCAGCCCCACGCATCCCCGGCCACCGCTTCCTGCACTCCCCCGGGCCCACCCGGATCCCCGATGAAGTCCTCGACGCCATGCACCGGCAGCCGATGGACCTGGCCGACCCGCGCGTTGATGCGGTGATTGCCGCCTGCGAGCGCGGCCTCAGGCGCCTGCTGCACACCGAAGCGGCCGATGTGTTCCTGTATGCCGCCAACGGCCATGGCGTATGGGAGGCGGTGATTGCCAACATCGCCGCACCCGGCCAGCATGTGCTGGTGGCTGGTACCGGGCATTTCTCAGAGTCCTGGGCCATTCAGGCCGAGGCCATGGGCGTGACCGTGCTGCGCACACCATGGCGCGAAGGCTACCCCATCGACAGCCAAGCGATTGAAGCCGCACTGCGGGCTGACACGGCCCACCACATCGTGGCGGTGCTGGCAGTGCACACCGACACCGCCAGCGGCATGACCAGCGACATGCCCGCCGTGCGCCGCGCCATCGACAAGGCCGCGCACCCTGCCCTGCTGGTGGTGGACGTGGTGGCATCGCTGGGCGCCGCACCGTTTGCGATGGACGCCCTCGGCGCCAACGTGGTGTTGGGTGCCTCGCAAAAAGGCCTGATGGTGCCACCGGGCCTGGGTTTTGTGGCGGCCGATGCGAAAGCCATGGACGTCGCCAGGTGCAACACCGCGCCGCGCTTCTATTGGGACTGGGCGCGCCGGCAAAGCCCGCTCAGCTACCGCAAGTTCTGCGGTACACCGCCGCAAAGCCTGCTGATGGGTTTGCAGGCAGCGCTGGGCCTGATCTTCTCTGAGGGCATGGACGAGGTGTGGGCACGCCACCGCCGCATCTCGCGCGCCGTGCACGCGGCGGTGAATGCATGGAGTGAGGGCGGTGCCTTGCGTCTCTTTGTCGAGGTGCCCGAAGCGCGCTCGGTGTCGGTGACCACGATTGCCGTCAGTCCCGGCGTGGAGCCAGAGGCACTGCGCACCGTGGCGCGCGAGCGCTTTCAGGTGGCGATGGCGGGCGGTCTGGGGCCGCTGGCCGGCCGCACCTTCCGCATCGGCCACCTGGGCGACATGAACCCGGCGATGATTCTGGGTTGCCTCGCGGGCATTGAAGCCGCGATGCAGGTGCAGGGCATTCCGACCGGCCGCGGCGGCGTGCAGGCGGCAGTGGCCAGTCTGGCTGGCGCTGACTGATACCCTGCAGCCCGTGTAGCTCAGGCGGGGCCGTTGGCCTGCCGCTTCTGTGCAAACGCGACGTACCAGTCCAGGCACCCGGGGTTGGCCATGGCGTCGCGGTTCACCACCTTGTCGATGGGCTGGCCCAGCAGCAGCTTCTTGATCGGCAGCTCCTGCTTTTTACCGGTGAGGGTGCGCGGCACCTCGGCCACCTGGAAGATGTCGTTGGGCACAAAGCGCGGGCTCAGTGCCGTCTTGATGGCGTGATTGATGCGGCTGCGCATGGCCTCGTCCAGCACCTGCCCGTCACGCAGCACGACGAAGAGCGGCATGTAGCTGTCGCGGCCGAGGTACTCGAGATCGACCACCATCGAGTCCAGCACCTCGGGCAGTGACTCGACGGCGCTGTAGAGCTCGCTGGTGCCCATGCGCAGGCCGTGGCGGTTGATGGTGGCGTCACTGCGGCCATAGATGATGCAGCCGCCGTTGGCGCCGATCTTCAGCCAGTCGCCGTGGCGCCACACGCCCGGGTACATGTCGAAGTAGCTGGAGAGGTAACGCGGCCCGGGCCGAGCGCAGGGCCGCCCCAAGCCGGCCCGGAACCCCCCAGGGGGGTGGGTGGCTTCGCCACCCGGGGGCTCCATTTCCCCTTCATCGCCCCAGAAGTAAAGCGGCATGGAAGGAAGAGGCTCGGTGCACACCAGTTCGCCGACTTGGTCGGTCACGGGGTGGCCGTTCTCGTCCCAGGCGTAGACCGCGCAGCCGAGCAGGCGGCATTGCATTTCGCCGGCGACCAGGGGCAGGTCGCGGTTGCCACCGATAAACGCACCCGCAAAGTCAGTTCCACCTGAAATATTGCACCACCAGATGGTGCCCCCACGCTCACCCACTGCGTGTAGATCGCTGCCCCCCGAGGGGGCCGTAGCTTGCTCGGGGCGGCCCTTCGCTGCGCGGGTGTCACCGCTTTGTATGGCTCGCAAGGCTCGGAATTGCTCAGTGCCCCAGTTCTGCGCTTCGGCCGACAGCGGTGAACCGGTGGTACCCAGCGCTCGCACCGTCTTCAGCCCCGGCAGGGCCGTAAGGTCCACACCGGCCTTCAGGCAGTTGGCAAAGAAGGCGGCGCCGGCGCCGAAGAAGGTGACGCCCAGTTCGGCCGCGAAGCGCCACAGCGTGGACCAGTCTGGCTTGTCCTTGGTACCGCCAGGGTTGCCGTCGAAGATGCAGCAGGTGGTGCCACTGAGCAGCCCGCTCATCTGCGCGTTCCACATCACCCAGCCGGTGGAGCTGTACCAGTGGTAGCGCTCACCCCAGCTGTTGGGCTCGTAGCTGCAGCTGATGTCGTTGTGCAGGGTTTTCAGCGCCAGCGCGACGACGACGGTGCCGCCGTGGCCGTGAACAATCGGCTTGGGCAGGCCGGTGGTGCCGCTGGAATACACAATCCACAGCGGGTGCTCGAACGGCAGCCACATCGGCTCGAACGCGCGGGTCTGGGCGTCGTCGCGCGCCGTGGCTGCAGTGAAATCGGCCCAGGGCGCCACAGGCTTGTTGGCGTCCAGGTTGCGGTACAGCAGCACGTGGCGCACGCTGGGCAGGGCCGCATGCAGCTCGGCCATCACCTCGCGGCGGTCGAAGTCGCGGCCGCCGTAGGTGACGCCGTCGCAGCCGATCAGGATGGTCGGTTCGATCTGGCGGAAGCGGTCCAGCACCGCCTGGGTGCCCATGTCGGGCGCGCAGATGCTCCACACCCCGCCCAGGCTCACCACCGCCAGAAAGGCCACCATGGCCTCGGGAATGTTGGGCAGATAGGCCGCCACCCGGTCGCCCGGCTGCAGCCCCTGCGCCTGCAGGTGCAGCGCCAGTGAGGCCACCTGTTGCCGCAGGGCCGGCCAGCTCAGCTCCCGCACGCCACCGGCAGCGAGGGTTTTTTCGTTGTGGCTGATCAGCGCGGGGAAGCCGGCGGCGTGGGCGGCATCGACATGGCGGAACACCTGCCGCGCGTAGTTGAACTGGGCGCCTTCGAACCAGCGTGCGCCGGGCATGCTGCGGTGGGTGAGCACCGCACGGTGCGGCGTGGGGGACTGCAGTTCGAAGTAGTCCCAGATGCTTTGCCAGAAGGCGTCGAGGTCGGTGACCGACCACTGCCAGAGCTGGTCGTAGCTGTCGAACGACAGGCCCCGATGGGCTTGCAGCCACGCCTGGTAGAGACGGATCTGGGGGATGTAAGGCGCTTGCATGAGGGGCAGCTTAACCGCCCGCCGCCCGGCCGACCGCAGGAGTTTCCCCGGTGTCGCGGGGGCCCAGGCTTCACAGGTAGCGGCGGCGTCCTGGGCGTGCCGTTCGGACGGCACTAACATGAGGCCAGCGGTCAATTACAAATCAGGAACGCATCTACAGGAGGATCCACACATGGGCATGTTCAGCTGGAAAGAAAAAAGCAGCACCGTATTGCAGCAAGGCGGGGTGATCGCGCCGGACGAGCGGCTGCCCTGGCCACAGACTGCCGTGATGGGCATCCAGCACGTCATCGCGATGTTCGGCGCCACGGTGCTGGCGCCGGTGCTGATGGGGTTTGACCCGAACGTCGCCATCCTGATGAGCGGCATCGGCACACTGATCTTCTTTGCCATCACCGGCGGCAAGGTGCCCAGCTATCTGGGTTCCAGCTTTGCCTTCATCGGCGTGGTGATCGCCGCCACGGCCTACGCCGGCAAGGGCCCCAACGCCAACCTGGGCGTGGCGCTGGGCGGCATCATCGCCTGCGGCGCGCTCTACACGCTGATCGGCGTCGTGGTGCAGTCCATCGGCACGGGCTGGATAGAGCGCTTCATGCCGCCGGTGGTCACCGGTTCGGTGGTGGCCGTGATCGGCCTGAACCTGGCCAGCATTCCCGTCAAGAACATGGCGGCGGGCAACTTCGACGCATGGATGCAGGTCGTCACCTTCGTCAGCGTGGCGCTGGTGGCGGTGATGACGCGCGGCATGGTGCAGCGGCTGCTGATCCTCGTCGGCCTGATCGTGGCCAGCGTGGTGTATGCCGTACTCACCAACGGCCTCGGGCTCGGCAAGCCGCTGGATCTCTCGGGCATTGCCGGTGCCGCCTGGGTGGGCCTGCCGGCCTTCACGGCGCCGGTGTTCAGCGCCAACGCCATGCTGCTGATCGCGCCGGTGGCCATCATCCTGGTGGCAGAGAACCTGGGCCACATCAAGGCCGTGACGGCCATGACCGGCCGGAACCTGGACACCTTCATGGGGCGCGCCTTCATCGGCGACGGTGTGGCCACCATGGTCTCGGGCAGTGCCGGCGGCACCGGTGTGACCACTTACGCGGAAAACATCGGCGTGATGGCGGCGACCAAGATCTACTCCACAGCCGTGTTTGTCGTGGCCGGCGCCATCGCCCTGCTGCTGGGCTTCAGCCCGAAATTCGGCGCGCTGATCCAGGCGATTCCGCTGCCAGTGATGGGCGGCGTGAGCATCGTGGTGTTCGGGCTGATCGCCGTGGCCGGCGCGAAGATCTGGGTCGACAACAGGGTGGATTTTTCGGACAACCGCAACCTGCTGGTGGCGGCCATCACGCTGGTGCTGGGCACCGGCGACTTCACGCTGAAGTTCGGCCAGTTTGCCATGGGCGGCATCGGCACCGCGACCTTTGGCGCGATCCTGCTGTGGGCGCTGCTGGGACGCAGGCGCTGACCGCGCGGCGCCAGTTCCGCGGAACCCGCAGGATCTGCGACCTTATCGGGGGACCGGCTTGCCAGTGGCCTTGGCCAGCGCGGCTTCGGTCTTGGCCAGCTTGCCCTCGAGTTCGGCACGCTCGTCGATTTCCTGGGCCAGCGCCTCGTTGACCTGGTGCAGTTCCTGTGCAGAGTCCTGGATGCGGGTTTCGAGTTCGCTGGTTTTCTGCAGGGCCTGGGCCACATCGCCCACCTGCACGTGCTCCGGAATTTCCTGGTTCAGCACGGCGTTGACCATCACCAGTTCAGCCGCCGACTGCTCCACGACCTCTTTCACGGCCTCATTCTGGTCAAGGGCCCGCTCCAGCGGTGTGGCGTCGGGGCGGGAAGTGGCGGTTGAAGCTTGGGGCAAGTCGGGCCTCAGGAGGTTGGAGGGCTGCACACGATCAGAAGCTGCACACGTCCGCTCGGGACACGGTCAAAGCTTCGACCAAACCGCCCGTATATTACCCTTGATAAGTGCTCGCCCTGTAAAGACCTTGTCCGGGAGAGTTCCGATCGGTTACAAGTTGCCCACGTCATTTACAACGCTCCACCATCCATGCGCATCTGGAAACAACCCATCTCTGTCGAGCTGCTCACCGCCTCGAACCAGAATACCGCGGTCGCCCACCTGGGCATCGAGTTCCTGGAGGTCGGCGACGACTTCATCCGCGCCCGGGTACCGGTGGACCGCCGCACCATTCAGCCGTATGGCCTGCTGCATGGCGGCGTGTCGGTGGTGCTGGCCGAAACCCTGGGCTCCTGCGGGGCCGCTTACGCCGCACCCGAGGGCCACCGCACCGTGGGGCTGGACATCAACGCCAACCACCTCAAGGGCGTGACCAGCGGCTGGGTCACGGGTACCGCGCGCCCGGTGCACATCGGGCGCACCACCCAGGTCTGGGCGATTGAATTGCGCAATGAGGCCGGCGAGCTGACCTGCGTCTCGCGCATCACGATGGCCATGTTGCTGCCGCGCGGCTGACAGTACCCGGCCGTCACGTCGGGGTTATCTAGCTTGCGCACAATTGGATTGTGTTTGATTTACACTGCGCCGCGCCGGCCGGGCTTTCGCCACCCACCCCACCGGCTTGTTGTCCCCCGCTCATCTTCTTTTGGAGAATCTCGTGAACCTGATGCAATACGGCCGCCAATCCCACCCCCTGGACGGCTCGGCCACCGAGCCCGAATCCACCGGCCTGCGCCGCCGCGGCTTTGTGATGACTTCTCTGGCCACCGGTTTTGCTGTGGCGACGTTGCCCGTTTCCGCACAAACCATCACTACCGACACCCAAGGGTTGGTGGCTGGCGAGGTCAGCATCCCGGTCAAGGACGGCAAAATTCCCGGTTACGCTGCGCGCCCGTCCAAAGGCGGCAAGCACCCGGTGATTCTGGTGGTGCAGGAAATTTTCGGTGTGCATGAGCACATCAAGGACATGTGCCGCCGTTATGCCAAACAGGGCTACTACGCTATCGCGCCTGAAATGTACGCGCGCCAGGGCGACGTCAGCAAGATGACCGACATCATGGCCATCCTGTCGGAAGTCGTGGCCAAGGTACCCGATGCGCAGGTCAATGCCGACCTCGATGCCACGATTGAATTTGCCAAGGCCAGCGGCCACGCCAACACCGCACGTGTCGGCCTGGTGGGTTATTGCTGGGGCGGCCGCGCCGCCTGGGTTTATGCCAACCACAACCCCAAACTGAAGGCTGCGGTGGCCTATTACGGTTTGCTGGACGGCATGAAGAGCGACATCAAGCCGCAAGATCCGGTCGACTTCGGCGACAAGATCAAGGTGCCCGTTCTGGGCCTGTACGCCGGCATTGACGGCTTCGTCAAACCGGAAGTCATCACGAAAATGCGTCACCAGATCGCACAGTCCGGCAGCGGCTCGGAGATCGTGGTGTTCCCGGATGTCAACCACGGCTTCAACGCCGACTACCGTCCGACCTACGACAAGTCGGCAGCCACCTACGCGCAGAAGCTTGCCAGCGAGTGGTTCAGGGACCACGGGGTCTAAACCAACAGGTTATACGGCTAAGGCAGTGGCCTTTAGTGGCCCAACTGCCTTAGCGCGCTATCCCCACGCCCCGTTGGGGGACTGGGGTGCCACAACAAAATAGCTGTCTACAGAGTAGCCGTCTTATTTTTCGGCAACATCGTTGCGTGCCGGCGGGTGAACTTTGGCAAACGTCAGAATCACCTCGTGGATAGGCAAGGGCGATAACTTTATTTCGCAGGATTTGCAAAGCGCCACGCTGTTCGGCGATTACCGGGTCGACGGTGTTGTGATGAACGTGGGAGGTTACAACGAATACGCTCACTGCTATGCCGGACACCACTGACCAGTGTGCCGAAAACCGCCAACACCCGATCAGAAGTTGACGTTGTTCCGACCCTTCAGGTTCAATATCTGGCGCGCTTCATCCGGCGTCGCCACCTCCAGGCTCAGGGCTTCGACCATGTCCCGCGCGCGCTTGACCTGAGCGGCATTGCTTTTGGCCAGTTGGCCCGGGCCGTCCCACAGCGAATCCTCCAGCCCGACGCGCACATTGCCGCCCAAGGCCAGTGACTGCGCCGCGACAGGCATCTGGTTGCGGCCCGCGCCCAGCACCGACCACACATAGTCATCGCCAAACAAGCGGTCTGCCGTGCGCTTCATATGCGCCACATCTTCCGGATGCGGGCCGATGCCTCCCAGCAGGCCAAACACCGACTGGATCAGGAATGGCGGCTTGATCAGCCCGCGTTCGATGAAGTGTGCGGCCGTATAGAGGTGCCCGATGTCGTAGCACTCGATTTCAAACCGGGTGCCGTTGTTGGCGCAGCTTTCCAGGATGTAGGCGATGTCCTTGAAGGTGTTCCTGAAAACGCGGTCGTCGCTGTTGGCCAGGTAGGGGCGCTCCCATTCGTGCTTGAATTCCTTGAAGCGCTCCAACATGCCATACAGGCCGAAATTCATCGAGCCCATGTTCAGCGACGCCACCTCGGGCTTGAAAGTGTGCACGGGCACCAGGCGTTCGGCCACCAGCATCGTGGGCGCACCACCCGTGGTGATGTTGATCACGACGTCCGATGCGGCCTTGATCTGCGGCAGGAAGGCCTTGAACAGTTCCGGGTCCTGCGACGGGGAGCCGTCCTCCGGCTTGCGCGCATGCAGGTGGACGATGGAGGCGCCCGCATGGGCCGCGCCGATGGCGGCGTCGGCAATCTCCTGGCCCGTGACGGGCAGATAGGGCGACATCGAAGGTGTATGGATGGCGCCGGTGACGGCGCAGGTGATGATGACTTTCTTGGACTTTTTCATGGGTTGCTCCAGAGCTGTGATTGAGGGTGCGGGGGTCGATGGAAATCGGGGTTATCGGGGCTGCCGGCGCTGATGCGCGACCAGTGCCATCAGGCGGTTGTCGCGCCAGCGGGCGCGCTCGCCCAACTGGTCGGCCGGCAGCGCGGCGCGGCGCTCGGCGTCGATGCTTGCCAACACGGCGCTGTCCCAGTCGTTGGGCAACTGCCCGCGGGCCACTTCGCGGTAGGTCGTGCCGTAACGCTGGGCGTAATCAACCACACCTTCGGGCGCGTTCAGGTCGATGGTTTCAAACGGCCCCATGAAGGACCAGCGCAGGCCGAGGCCATCTTTGAGCACCTTGTCCAAGTCCTCCACCGAGGCGTAGCCGTTGGCGTACAGATTGAGCGCCTCGTTCAGCACCGCACCCTGGATCCGGTTCAGGAGAAAGCCGGTGATCTCTTTTTTCAGCAGCACAGGCGACTGGCCAGCGCGCGCATAGAGGTCGCGCGCGCGTTCGACCACGGCGGGAGAAGTCCACGGCGCCGGGGCCAGCTCAACGAGAGGCACCAGATAGGGCGGATTGACGGGATGCGCCACCAGGATGCGGTCCTGGCCCGGCAGGCCGGCGGAAAACTCGGAGGCGGGAATCCACGAGGTCGAGCTGGCCAGAATGGTGCCAGGAGCCGCGAGCCGGTCCATCTCGGCAAAAATGGCGCGCTTGACTTCCAGGGTTTCGCGCACGTTCTCCTGCACCAGCACCGCCCCCTCCAGAGCGGCGGCCAACGTGGCCACGGGGGTGATGCGCGCCATCACCACATCAGGCGGCTCAGTGATCAGCCCGTGCTGCGCCAGATCGCCGATGTTTTCAGCCAGTTGTTTTCGGCACTGCGCCAGGGCACCCGGGTCGGCGTCATGGATCGCGACGGCGCAACCGGCGCGGGCAAACACAATCGCCCAGGCGCGACCGATCAGGCCTGCGCCGACGATGGCAATACGTTCGTTCATCATGTTCATGTCAGTGGGTCCGTGGTTGGTTCTGCGCTCTGCGGCAAAGATGCTTTTTCAGCCAAGGTGCTCGACGTTACCGCACACCGACAGGCTTTGCCCGCTGATGGCAGCGCCAGCGGGCGAGCAGATGAAGATGATCTGGTGGGCAATGTCCTGCGCCGTCACCATGCTGCGCAATGAGACCTTGGACAGCAGGCGCTGGCGCATGTCTTCATGGCCGATGCCGTAGGAGGCGGCCTTGGCGGCGATCACGCGCTCCTGCCGGTCGCCAGCCACGATGCCCGGCAGGATGGCGTTGACGCGGATGTGGGAGGGGCCCAGCTCCATGGCCCAGGTCTGGGTCAGTCCGATGACGCCGAACTTGGAGGCTGAATAAGGCGTGCGCAGGGGAAAGCCGAGCCGCCCGGCTATCGACGACAGATTGACAATCGAGCCGCCGCCGGCCGCCTTCAGCAGGGGCACCGCACGCCGGGCGCAAAGAAACGGGCCGGTCAGATTGACGGCCATGGTCTGCTCCCAGTCCGCCAGCGCCGTGTCCTCCACCGGGGCGGTGGGCCCGGCAATACCGGCGTTGTTGACCAGCACGTCCAATGCGCCCCAGCGGGCCGTCAGTTCCGCGAACATGGCGTCGACCTGGTCTTCCCTCGACACATCGGTATGGCTTTGGCTGACCTGCGGAAATTTCTTTTTCGCGTCCGCCAGAAACTCGGCGTTGACATCGCAGATGTGAACGTTTGCGCCGGCAGCCACAAACGCCGCTGTGATGGCCAGGCCGATGCCCTGTGCGCCCGCCGTGACGACGACGCGTTTGCCCTTGAGTCCTGTATCCATCGCTTGTTCCTTGGTCAAAAAATTACAGCCAGAGAATCTGTTTACGGTAGTCCAGATCGCTGAGCAGGGGCTCTGCAGGGCCGGTATGAAAGACCGCACCGCGTTCCAGCGCAAACACCCGGTCGGCCAACGCCAGCACCAAGTCCAGGTTGTGCTCGACGATGATGATGGAGACCTCGCGGCGCAACTGGTCGAACACCGTGAACAGCTCCTGCACCACGGCCGGCGCCAGGCCTTCGAAAGGCTCATCGAGCAGCAGCAACCTGACATTGCCGGAGAGGGCACGGGCCACCGCAACCATCTGCTGCTCGCCGCCCGACAGGTAGTCGGCATGGGTGTTCATGCGCTCTTTCAGGCGCGGGAAGTACTGCAGGATTTTTTCTTCGCTCCACACGCATCCGTTGCTGCCATCGGTGGCGCGCGCCAGTCGTCCCAGTGACAGGTTCTCGGCCACCGTCATGCCGGAGAACAGGCCACGGCCTTGCGGCACATAGCCGATGCCCATGCGCGCGATGTCCGGTGCGGGCAGGCCGGCGATGTTGCGGCCGGCATATTCGATCTGGCCAGATGCCGGTTTGAGCAGCCCGGTCAGGGTCTTCAGCAGCGTCGATTTGCCGGCGCCATTGCGACCGAGCAGCGCCACGATTTCACCTTCCCGCACTTCGAGGGTTGCGTCGTTGAGGATATGGCTCTTGCCGTAGAAGGCATTGACGCCTTCGAAGCGCAGCAGTTGGGGCCGGCTGCTTGCGTTGCCCGCGATGCGGCCGGTGACGGGCGGTGTGCCGGTGCCGGTGTAGATTTCCTGCACCCGCCGGTCGGCCCGCGCTTCGTCGGGCGTGCCCGCCATCAGCACGCCACCCTGGTTCATCACCGTGACTTTCTGCGAGAAGCCAAGCACGCGATCGATGTCATGCTCGACGATCAGCACCGGAATGTTGCTGGCGATGGTCTTGACCAGATGCGATACCCGCTCGCGCTCGGCCGCGGCCAGCCCGGCCAGCGGCTCGTCCATCAGCAGCACCTGCGGCTTGGAACCCAGCGCAATGCCCAGGTCCACCAGGCGTTGCCCGCCATAGGACAACTCACCGCCTGCGATGGTCTCCATGCCTTCGAGCCCCAGAAACTTCATCAGCTCGGCGGTTTCGGCGTGAATCTGGGGATAGCTGTCGATGTCGCGCCACATGTTGAAGCGCGCCGTATGCCGCGCCTGCAGCGACAGCCGCAGGTTTTCGTAGATCGACAGGCCCCGGAACAGATTGGTGATCTGGAACGAGCGGGCCAGCCCTTGCTGGCAAATGGCGTGGGGCGAAAGCCCCTGGATCGCCCGGCCATTGAGCTTGACGGTGCCGCCGTCTGGCGCAAACATGCCCGAGATCAGGTTGAAGGTGGTGGTCTTGCCCGCGCCATTCGGGCCGATCAGGGCGTGGATTTCTCCCGCATGCAAGGTGAGCTGTGCATTCCTGACAGCCTGGATGCCGCCGAAATGCTTGTCAATGGCGTGGACCTCCAGCACCAGTCCTTGCTGCGCCTGGGGCCGCAAAAATCCCGGCAATGGCAATCCCTCATAGATCTTGCGCAGGCTCATGGCCGCTCCGACTTCCAGCTCGGGCTTCCAGCGGCGCTTGAGTTGCGTCCAGATGCCGACCAGCCCGGTCGGGGAGAACACGATGAAGCCGACAAAGGCCAGCCCAAACCACAGCAGCCAGTTCGCGGTCCAGATCGACAGGAATTCACGGAACAGGATGTAGAACAGCGCCCCCAGTGCAGGGCCGAGAAAGCTGCGCATGCCGCCCATCACCACCATGGCCAGCAATTCGCCCGAAAACGCCACCGAGGTCGGCTCGGCGGAGGCAAAACGGTGATGGAATGCCAGCAAGGCGCCAGCCAGCCCCGTGACCGCCGCCGACAGGACAAACATCGCCAGTTTGTAATGCGTCGTGTTGTAGCCCTGGAAGGTGGCACGCTGTTCGTTCTCGCGAATCGCCACCATGGTGTGGCCAAACGGCGAACGGATCACGCGCAGCAGCAGGTACACGACCGCCAGCCCGACCACACTGACCGCGATGAGGAAAGGGATGGGAGCCTCCAGGTTGATGGGGCCCAGGGCAGGCCGCACCACACCGCCCAGGCCCGACTCGCCCCCGGTGAAGGCCGTCCAGCGAAAGGCAATGGCAAAGGTCAATGCCGACAGCGCCAGCGTCAGCAGCGAGAAATAGACGCCCCGGCGGCGCAGGATCAGAAAGCCGACGACCGTCGCCAGGAGGGCCACGGCCAGCACAGCCAGCAAGAAGGGCAGCACGATCTGGCCTGGAAACCAGTACTTCTGGATCAGCGCGGCAGCATAGGCGCCAATGCCGAACCAGGCGCCATGTCCGAAGGAGGTGAGGCCGGTATAGCCGACCAGCAGGTTCAGCCCCATGGCGGCGATGGCGAAAATGACCACGTCGGTGGACGAGGTCAAGGTCAGGCCCACGGCCTGCAGAAGGAGGGGAACAATGACCATCGCGGCGGCCGCGATCCAGATCGGCTGGTATTTGTGACTCACTTTTTTTCCCTATTCGAATCGCTCGATGCGCTCGCCAAGCAGACCGCGCGGACGGAACATCAACACCAGCACCATCAGCAAGTACATCGACGCCTCGCCTGCCGGCGGATAGAAGTGGATCGTCACACCCCGCACCACGCCGACCAGCGCGGCCGCAATCACCACGCCCCAGAAGCTGCCAAGGCCGCCAATCACCACGACGACGAATGCGGCTGTCATGATTTCTGCGCCCATCGCCGGGTGCACGCCCGAGATCGGCGCGAACAAGACGCCCGCCAGGGCGGCCAGTCCAACCCCCAGCACCACGATGCTGGTCATGTAAGGCTGCAGGCGTATTCCCAGGACGGCCACCATGTCGGGCCGCTGCACACCCGCCCGAACCACGCGGCCGAAGGCAGTCTTGTTGAGCAGCAGCCAGATGCCAGCCAGGGCCGCAAAGACCACTGCCAGCATCAGCAGGCGGTACTTGGAGTAGAGAAAGTCACCGAGCATCACCTGGCCCTTGAATGCCGCCGGGATGGACGATTGCAGCGGGGAAGCGCCCCAGATCATGCGGATCATCTGCTCCGCCACCATCGCCAATCCGAAGGTGAGCAGCAGGCTGAGTATCGGGTCCGCAGAGTAGAAGCGGCGCAGCAGGACACGCTCAAACACCACCCCCAGCAGCCCCACGATCAATGGCGAGATGACCACTGCACCGGCGAAGCCTACAAGGCCGGTCAGGGCCACCGCCAGATAGGCGCCCAGAGCGTAAAACGCACCATGGGCGAGGTTGACGATGCCCCCGAGGCTGAAGATCAGCGACAGGCCCAGCGCAAGCAGCAGGTAGTAGCCGCCGAGCAGCAGGCCATTGACGACCTGCTCCAAAAGAAAAATCAAGTCCATTTCCACTCCACGGCTGCAGGAAGGAGCGCAACGGCACGTGAGTGCCGTGCGCTCGCGGGCAACAGCGGGTCAGCCACCGGCAGACGCCGACGGCGCCCCACTCAGGTCGACATCGTGCAGGCGTTTTCTTCGCGAGTCGGCGCAAGTATTTCCAGGGAGTCTTTCGGCCCCGGGACGGTCTGCCCCAATGCCATGAAATCCCACTGGTCCCTGGCCTTGCCTTTCGGCTTGGCCGTGGCGGTGTACATCTCCTGCATCAACTGGTGGTCCCACTCGCGGAAATAGCCCTTGCGCGCCTTCAGAATATCGAGTTGGGCACCCTTTTCGAGATACTCGATGAGTTTGGCGGAGTCCGTCGACTTGGTGGCACCCATGGCCTGGACCATCGCCTTGAGCGCGACATATTCCCCCCACGCCTGGTTTTCCGGGGGCTTGCCGTATTTCTTCTTGAAGGCGGCAACGAAGGCTTTCGAGGATGGCGTGTCGACATCGTGGTGCCAGATCAGCGGCCAGGTGCCGGCGAAGTTGTCAGCACCGGCACCCCAGGCGACGGCGGTATCGAAGCCAAATCCGGCGATGGGATAAGGCAGACCGAATTCGGCGTACTGTTTGATGAAATTGGTGATCTGGTTGCCAGCGAGGTTGGAAATGACCAGGTCCGGCTTGGCCTGGCGGATCTTCAGCAAGTACGGACTGAAGTCGGTGGCGTCGGTGGCGACGAGTTCGTCTTGCACGAAACTTCCGCCATTGGCGTTGACGAATATCTTGGCTACCCGCAGCAAGTCATGGCCGAATGCATAGTCAGCGGTCAGCCCGAACAGCTTCTTGCCCTTGATCATCTGGTCGCGTAACAGCGCGTTGCCGCAAGCCTTGACATAGGTGGTATTGGCGCCTTCCACATGGAACATGTACTTGTTGCAGCTTTTGCCGCGCAGCTCGTCGGAGTTGCAGCCGGTGTTCACGAAGATGCGTTTGTTGCGTGCGGCCACCTGGGCGATCGCCAGTCCGGAGGCGGATGAGATTTCACCAATCAACACTGCGGCACCATCCCGCTCGAACAGGCGCTGGGCCTTCGATGAGGCGGTGGACGGGTTGACCGAATCTTCGGAAATCAATTCCAGCTGGCGTCCCAGCACGCCACCCGCCTGGTTCACCTCTTCGACGGCCAGTTTGATGCTCATGACCGCGTACTCGCCCAGCGGGCCGAGAAACCCCGTCAGCGGGGTCAGGTGCCCAATCCGGATCTTGTCTGACTGACTGCGGACGATGGCCGGAAAACCCATGCCGCCCAAAGCCGCCATTCCCGCAATAGCAGCCGAACCGGTGACCAGTTGGCGACGACTGCTTGAAACAGAAGGGCCCCCCGAGGCTTGTGCCTGCGCCATGGCACCTGTGCCGGCGCCTTGATCCTTGATGCTTGTCGTCATTGTCATGTCTCCTGTATTTCACCGCGGACACGTTGTGCGGCGGCATGGTTCACATCTGAGCGCCAGATGGTCTCGGCGCAGGCTTTGGACTCGATCCCGGAACACCCGGCATGAAGCCCCCATCCGCTTCGACAAGATGGCTGCTGTTCAAAAACTTTTGACTGCAGCCCCTGTCACGGCTAGATGTGATCAAATATATGTGATCTACTAACGAGAATCAAGCACTTGACCTGAATGAGCCTTGCAGGCGCGGGTAAATACTTAGAAATTCACCAGGATTGGATATGAATTGCCACTTGTTGGGCACTTTTCCAGCAAGGTTATGACAGATACCGCGCGGATAGAATCATTTGGTGAAAGACGCAAACCCCATGACCCCTATGGAAAAGATGCTCCCCATCGTCCATCAAACCTTGTCAGCCAAGGTGTACCAGGACCTCCGGGAGATGATCATTTCGGGGCAGCTGCAGCCCGGCGAACGCCTGACACTGGCCGGTATGGCTGCCGCCCTGGGTACCAGTGCCATGCCGGTGCGCGAGGCCATCAGCAAGCTGGCCGCAGACGAAGCGCTGGAGATCCTGCCCAACAAGTCGGTGCGCGTGCCTGTCATGACGCGTTCCCGGTTCCAGGAGCTCGTGGTCATCCGGCTGGTGGTCGAGGGGCTGGCGGTTGAAACGGCGGCCCGACGAATCACCGCCGAGCAGCTCAACCGGCTCGCCGCCCTGGAGCAAGCTTTCGGCCAAGAGATCGCGCTGAGCGAACCTGATGTCAATCAACTCATTCAGATCAACAAGCAATTCCACTTCACTGCCTACGCCGCAGCGCAGATGCCGGCGCTGATCAGCCTGATCGAGGGTTTGTGGCTCCGGATAGGACCCGTGCTCAATCTTCACTTGCGCAACAGCCGCTCCCGCCGCGGGGCCGATGCACCGGCCGTGAAGGCGCACTCGGCGTTGCTCGAAGCCTTGCGCGCCGGGGACAGCGCCGCAGCCAAAACGGCCCTGGCGATGGATATCAACAGCGCGGCCAAGGTCATCCTCTCTGAAAACGGTCTGAAAGAGTCCTGACCCGGACAGCACGCCGCGGCTCACTGTCCCCCGCCCGGGGGCGGGCAGCCCTGTGTCCGGTTATTCCGTCGCAGCGCGCGCCATGCGCTCGCTCTTCCAGTACACGTCATCGCCGCCGTTCATGCGGTTGAGCACGCGCGCCAGCACAAACAGCAGGTCGCTGAGACGGTTCAGGTACTGGCGCGGTGCGTCGTGCAGGGCCTCGGCGGCGCCGAGCGCGACCACCGCGCGCTCGGCCCGGCGTGCCACGGTGCGCGAGACATGCGCCAGCGCGGCCGCGCGCGAACCCGCGGGCAGGATGAACTCGGCCAGGCGCGGCAGCGTCGCGTTGTAGTGGGCCAGGGCCATGTCCAGCTGCACCACCGCCTCAGGCTTGAGCAGCTCGAACCCCGGGATCGACAACTCGCCGCCCAGGTTGAAGAGCTGGTGCTGCACCTCGACCAGCAGCTCGCGCACATCGGCGGGCAACTCTTCGCACAGCAGCACGCCAATGCCGGAGTTCAGCTCGTCCACATCGCCCATGGCATGCACCCGCAGGTTGTCCTTGGACACGCGCGTGTTGTCGCCCAGGCCGGTGGTGCCGTTGTCGCCGGTGCGGGTTGCAATTTCAGAGAGTCTGTTGGCCATGATGGAAGTTCGGTAAGGTGGGGTACGGACATGAAACAAACGTGCGTCCGCCCCGGGTTACCCGGGGCAAGAAAATGTGTCCTGATACGCCATCCTGTGAGTGAGGAAACACCCTGCAAGAGTGCTGGAATGCACGGGTCTTCTGCGCTGCAATGGTCGTCCTTTCAACTTTGAGGACAGACGCATGAAGTTGTTCCGCTCCGATTCTAGGTCCACCGTTCCGTTCACGCCGGCACTGCTGCTGGGCACGGCCATTGCACTGGGCGCCGGCCCGGGTGCACGCGCGCAGAACAGCACACCCTCCCCCGGCAGCCCCCTGAGCCCACCATCCACGATGGCAGCCCCGACCACCCCTGTTGCAGCGGCAGGCGCCATTGCACCCAACAGGACCACCACCAGCGATGTGGCGGCGGCATTTGACAGAGGCGACACCAACAAGGACGGCAGGCTCAGTCGCGAGGAGGCCGAGAAATTCCCGGAGATCGCCAACCGCTTCGATCAGATCGACGCCAACAAGGACGGGTTTCTCTCGCGTGACGAGTTCATCCGGGGCGCTGGTCTCTGACCCGCGGCCGTGCCCGGGGCACACCGGCTGGCGGTGCCGGACGGCCCGGCGTAAACTGGGGTTTCACCACGGAGACACCCATGAACGCACCGCTGCCGCAGCACCTGATTCCCGAAATCCACCAGCGCGAGACGCCGGCGGCGCTGATCGACGCACTCAAGGCGCGCTTCGGCGACCGCTGCTCCACCGCCCTGGTGGTGCGCGAGCAGCACGGCCGGGATGAGTCCTCCTTTGCCTCGCCGCCGCCGTCCGCGGTGGTGTTTGCCGAAAGCACCGCCGATGTGGCCGATGCCGTCAGGCTGGCCGGCCAGTACAACGTGCCGGTGATTCCTTTTGGCGTGGGCACCTCGCTGGAGGGCCACCTGCTCGCGGTACAAGGCGGCATCAGCATCGATGTGAGCCGCATGAACAAGGTGCTGTCCATCAACGCCGAAGACCTGACGGTGACCGTACAGCCGGGCGTGACGCGCAAGCAGCTCAATGAAGAAGTCAAGAGCACCGGCCTTTTCTTCCCGATCGACCCCGGCGCCGACGCCACGCTGGGCGGCATGAGCGCCACGCGCGCCAGCGGCACCAACGCCGTGCGCTACGGCACCATGCGCGAGAACGTGCTGGCACTGGAAGTGGTCACCGCCGACGGCAGCGTGATCCGCACCGGCACCCGCGCCAAGAAATCTTCAGCGGGCTACGACCTGACGCGCCTGATGGTCGGCAGCGAAGGCACGCTGGGCGTGATCACCGAAGTCACCGTCAAGCTCTATCCGCTGCCGGAAGCGATCTCGGCCGCCGTCTGTTCCTTCCCCAGCATCGAGGCGGCGGTGCGCACCACGATCGAAGTGATCCAGATGGGCGTGCCGATTGCACGCGTCGAGCTGATCGACCACAACACCGTGCGCATGGTCAACACGCATTCCAAGCTGAGCCTGCGCGAAGAACCGATGCTGCTCATGGAATTCCACGGCTCACCCAGCAGCGTGAAGGAACAGGCCGAGCTGGTGCAGGAGCTGGCCAGCGGTCATGGCGGCAACGCCTTCGAGTGGGCCAGCACGCCGGAAGAGCGCACCCGGCTCTGGACGGCGCGGCACAACGCCTACTTCGCAGCCATCCAGTCCAAACCCGGCTGCCGCGCCATTTCCACCGACACCTGCGTGCCGATCTCCCGGCTGGCCGACTGCCTGCTCGAATCGGTGGCCGAGGCCGATGCCAGCGGCCTGCCCTACTTCCTCGTCGGCCACGTCGGCGACGGCAATTTCCACTTTGGCTATCTGATCGACCCCGAGCTTCCGCAGGAGCGTGAGGTGGCCGAGGCGCTCAACCACAAGCTGGTGAGCCGCGCACTCGCCCTCGAAGGCACCTGCACCGGCGAGCACGGCGTGGGCTTGCACAAGATGGATTTCCTGATCACCGAAACGGGGGATGGCGCTGTCGGGATGATGCGCACCATCAAGCGCGCACTGGACCCGAAAAACATCATGAACCCGGGGAAGATTTTCTCGCTCTCCTGAGGCGGTGCCCCTTCATGCGGCGGCCATCGGAGGCGGCGGGGTGGCAGGATCGAGGGTGAAGAAAAACGTGGCCCCAACCTTGGGCTGGGCCTCGGCCCAGATGCGTCCGCCATGCCGGATGATGATGGCCTCGGCAATGGCCAGGCCCGTTCCGAGGCCGGCGAATTCATCCACATGGTGCAGCCGCTGGAAGGGAATGAAGAGCTTGCCGTGGTAGGCCATGTCGAATCCCGCGCCGTTGTCCTTGACCCAGAAGGTGGTCGTGCCCGAAGCATCGACGCGGGTGCCAATGTCGATGCGGGGCGCCGCACTGCCGGCCGTGAACTTCCAGGCGTTGTCGATGAGATGCTCCAGCGCCAGCTCCAGCAGCTTCACATCGGCGCCGGCCGTCATGGCGGTCTGCACCATGACCAGCACCTGGCGGTCCGGGTGTTTCTCCCGCAGCCGCTGCACGATGGTTTCGGCCAGGGCCGAGATGTCCACCGTCTGCACCCACAGCACCATGCGTGACACCTGCCCCAGTTGCAGCAGCGTGTCGGTGCAGGCATCGACCCGGTTGACCGCATCCCAGATCCGCTGGAGGAACTTGCGGCCCTGGGCGTCGCCCTTTTGCAGCAGGCGGTTGTCCAGCAGCTTGCCGAAGCCGCCGACGGAGATGAGCGGCTGCCGCAAATCGTGCGCCAGCGAGTACATGAAGGTGTTCATTCGGTGCTGGGTCCGGTTCAGCTCGGCGGTGCGCTCCAGCACGCGCTGCTCCAGCCCCTCATTGAGGGCCCGGATCTCGTGGCGTGCCGCCTGGTTGCGCGCCATCTCTCGCCGCACCGAGTTGGTCAGCACCACGAACACCGCCAGCGCCATGCCGATGGTGACGATGTGCGACACCAGCATCACCACACGCCCCGTCTCCAGCGCCCCGGTTTGCTGCGCGAGCAGTGCGCGGTCAGCCACCTCGATCTCGGCGCCCAGTTGCTCGATGCCGGCGGCCAGGGTGGCGTCTGCCGCCGCCCGCCCCTGCACGCCGCGCTCGAGCAGATCCAGGCGCGCGCTGATGAGCGCTTCGAGTTGCCGGATCTGCGCCTGGCGCTCGGGGGTGTCCCGGTTGTTCCTCGACAGGCCGTCGAGCGTGGCCTCCAGCTGGCGTTTGTCCCAGGCGTACTGTTCGCTCGAGGCCGTGGCACCCGCGCGCAGGCGCGTCGCCGCCAGCGAGGCCAGGCCCAGGGTCTTCTGCAGCTCATAGCGGGATTGCTGGGTGGCGGCCATCAGGTCGGCACCGCGTGAAAAACTGACCACGGCCCGGTAGGTGTAGCCGGCCGACATGACCAGCACCAGCAGCGTGCCCGCCATGCCCAACAGGACCTTGACCTCGACAGGCGACACCTCGGGCTCATCCTGAGACGCCGGGGAGGCCGAGAAGTGCGCCGCCAGGACGGCCAGACCCAGCAGCAGCAGGCCCGCGCTGGTGTTGACGGCTACGGGCGGCAGCCATTTGTCGGTCACCAGCTCCGCCGCATTCCACAAATAACCCAGCAGGCACACGCCACCGATCAGGGCCACCTGCAGTCCACCCACCAGCACCAGCCAGCCCGCTTTGGGGCAGCGCAGCGCCGCCAGCCCCATGCC
Source organism: uncultured Polaromonas sp. (assembly GCA_966112355.1). Classification (GTDB taxonomy): domain Bacteria; phylum Pseudomonadota; class Gammaproteobacteria; order Burkholderiales; family Burkholderiaceae_C; genus Polaromonas. The sequence continues at coordinate 41,913 of CBHWCZ010000005.1, read as the reverse complement.
CAGCATCAGGAAGGCCCACGCGGTGAAGGGAGACATGCGCCCCGGCACGGCGTTGTAGGCATTGGCGTTGTCACGGAACAGCAACTCGTCGATGTGCAGTTGCCAACCGAAAAGATACTGGCACAGCGTGAGCAGGCCCAGCAGCGCCACGCTGGCCGCCAGCGCGTAGCGGCCCACCCGGTAGCGCGTGCTGCGCGTGGCGGGAAGGCTCATCAGCGCAAGCGCCGAAAGCACCAGCCCGATGGCCGTGTTGGCCTTCATCTGCACCGCGCCGGGAATCATGCTTTTCAGCGCGGCAACATCCAGCACCCAGCCGGAAAAAGCCACCAGGCCGGCCAGCAAACTGAGCCAGGCGGCCACCACCACGAAGAACGCCCGGACCGTTCCCCACCGATAAGACTTCATGCCACTACCCCGGTAAACCGACTGCCTCACCCGTGGTGACCAGGTTCGCCAGGGCTGTTCAGCGGGTTCTCTCACCCCGCTGAGCACACAACCCCAACGCCTGATATCCGTTTTTCTGCCCATCATAAAGGTGGTGCCTGTTCCATCCATTGGGGCGATTGCGTACGGGGCCTGGCAGCCGAACCGCACTTCACGATGCGTTGATGGCTTGGCAACCTTTAGCGGGCCCTGACGAGGCTCAGAGCGCCTTGGCCGGCTTTTTATTTATTCAGCGCCTCTGGCATCGCGAAGGTGGTCTGGTCCCAGCCTTCGATCTCCAGGATTTTCTTCAGGCACTCGTCCATCAGCTCATGCGACTTTTCGGTGGCGGCGGCAATGGTCTGGTGCACCAGCACGTCATTGACCTCGCGCGAAGTAGCCTTCACGCGCAGCAGCTCCACCACGGTGATGAAAAAAAACGCTCGTCCGACAACGGTTTTTCAATGATCACATCGACGCTGCTGGTCTGCTTGGTCCACTGCCGGACCGCCTTGAGCGCCGAACCGGGCGAGGCAATCACCACGGTGGCGGTCTGCGGCACCATGAGCTTGATGGTGCTTCAGACGATCAGGCTGTCGGGCCGGTTCGAGTGGTAATTGTGAAAACCACCACATCGGGTTCACCGCCCTCCAGGACCCGCGGCAGGTCCAGCGTGCTGGCCACCCAATGGATGTAGTCCAGCCCGCGCCGCCGCAAATCCTCCACGAGGACAGACGCGGTGTAGTCGTTGCTGTCCACCAGCATCAGTCGGGAATGGGTCATGTCAAAGAGGCGCGGGCTCCGGTGCAGGCAAGCCCATGATCGTAAGTGCTCATGCTAACGGAAACCGGGGCCCACAGCCGATGTACGGCCATAAGCCGCAACTCGCGGCCATGAACGACTGCGGTGTTGCGATCCTGATGCAATCCTGACGCCCCCGGTGGTACGCTCGTTGCATGCAGACGCCCACCGACACCGGGGTTCTACAGCGCCACGCCGTCCGTGACTGGGCACAGGTGTGCGCCCTTCTCGCGCTGGCGACACTGGCCGGCCTGATGCTGGACAAGCACGTCTCTCTGGCCGGGCAAGCCATGGTGTATGTGCTGGCCGTGGTGATTGCCGCTTACCGGGTGGCCTGGGTGCCAGCGGCTGTCTGTGCCGTGGGTGGCATGACGGCGCTCAATTTCTTTTTTGTGCCGCCCCGCTTCACCCTGGACGTGGCCAGCCGCGAGAACGTCTTTGCCCTGGCCATCATGCTGGCAGTGGCGCTGCTGGTGTGCTACCTGGCCACCGCCTTGCGGCGAGAAACCGGCATGGCACGCCTGAGCGAAGCCCGCGCGCGGCAGCTTCAGGGGCTGGCGTCCGACCTCGCCGCCGCCGCCTCACCCGCCGACATTCAGGCCAAGGGGCAGCAAGCTTTGAGCGCCGCGTTCGGCATGTCTTGCACATTGGTGCTGTCGGAAGATGGCCGGGCGCTGGTCGATGCGCACCATGTGCCCGACGCGCAGCAGGACGGACTGCGCTGCTGCATGCGCGAAGCCGCTGTGCTGGGGCCGGGCACCGGTCGCTGGCCCGGGCTCAACGCCTGGTACCTGCCATTGGAAGCCGGCGGGCAGATGATGGGTGCAGCCTGCGTACCAGAGGTGCAGGCCGCCGACACCGAAGGCCGCGAACACGCGCAGGCGCTGTGCGCGCTGGTGGCTCAGGCGCTGGAGCGATTGCGGCTGGCACGCTCGGTGCTGGCAGCTGAGGGCGAGGTGCAGCGCCAGCAACTGCAAAGCACCTACCTGGCAGCGGTCTCGCACGACATCCGCACGCCACTGGCAGCCATCATGGGGGCGGCCTCGTCGCTGCAGACCCAGCGCGAGCGCCTGCCGCCAGCAGAGCAGGACCGGCTGCTCGGCAGCATCATGCAGGAAGCAGACTACCTGTCGGACGTGGCCGAGAACACGCTGCAGCTGGTGCGGCTCATGAGCACCGGGCAGGCGTTGCGGCGCGACTGGGAATCGCTGGAGGAAATTGTCGGCGCGGTGCTGGCGCGAGTGCGCCAGCGCGACACCACCCGCCGCATCACATCGAATGTGCCGGCGGGCCTGCCGCTGGTGCGCGCCGACCCGGTGCTGCTCGCGCAGATGCTGGGCAACCTGCTGGACAACGCGCTGAAATACAGCGACGGGCCGGTGACTCTGGGCGTGACGACGCAAGACCAGACACTGGTGGTGTCGGTGAAGGACCGCGGCCCCGGCGTGGCCGAAGCCGAGCGCGCCACCCTGTTCGAGCCTTATGCGCGCGGCGATCAGTCGGGCTACCGTGGGGCTGGCCTGGGGCTGGCGGTGTGCCGGGCGATTGCCGAGGCGCACGGCGGCGCGATCACCATGCGCCACCGCCAGGGCGGTGGCAGCTGCTTCAGCGTGACCCTGCCGCTGGACCCCTCGCAACCGGCCGGGATGCCGGCATGAGGCACCCTGCATACCATGAGGAGCTGCACCCATGAGCATGCGCATTCTGGTGGTGGAAGACGATCGCGAAATCCGCGCGCTGATACAGGCTTCGCTGTCGGTGGAAGGCTTTGACGTGCAGACGGCCGTGTCGCTCAGCGAGGCTTCTGCACTGGTGAAGCACGCGCCGCCCGATGTGATCGTGCTCGACCTCGGGCTGCCCGATGGTGACGGCGCGACACTGGTGCGCGAGGTGCGGCGCCTGCACGCCCTGCCCATTCTGGTGGTGTCTGCGCGCCACCAGGAGGCACAGAAGATTGCGCTGCTCGATGCAGGTGCGGACGACTACCTGACCAAACCCTTCAGCGTGGCCGAGTTGTTGGCCCGCGTGCGGGTGGCGTTGAGACATCGCGGCACCACGGTGGCGGCGGCGGTCACGCAGCACGCGCTGGACGACCTGCAGGTGGACCTGGCGACCCGCAGCGTCCTGCGCGGGGGCGAGCCGGTGCACCTCACGCCCACCGAGTACCAGTTGCTGGCGCGGCTGGTGCGCAGTGTCGGCCGCGTGGTCACCCACCGCCAGTTGCTGGCCGACGTGTGGGGGCCGGAGTTCACTGAACACACCCACTACCTGCGCCTCTACATGGCGCAACTGCGCGCCAAGATCGAGGCCACCCCCGCCGAACCCCGCCACCTGCTGACAGAAACCGGCGTCGGCTACCGCCTGGCCGACCATTAGGGCCTGTTCACGCTATTTTTGCAAGATGCGTTGCGAGTCAAAAAGGCCTCAAGGGAATATTTGCAAGGCCATCACGCGGTCGGGGTAGGCCCCCGACAAGGCTTTGCAACGCCGCCCCGTGTCTTTTTGATCGCAACCCGGAGGGAACGGTATGAAAATAGCGTGAACAGGCCCTAGCGGCCGCGGCGTCCGGGCCGTCCATATGCGTTCCTGATGCGCCTTCCGTCAGAGTCAGGGTCTGTCCATCACCAGGCCCTTGCATGCAGACCCTTTCCTCCGCGCCGAGCACTCCTGCCAAGCCAGCCACTGGCGCCTCCACTGTCACCAACGCCAGCGTGGCGGCCCTCACACTGGGCGCCATCGGCGTCGTCTACGGCGACATCGGCACCAGCCCGCTCTACACCATGAAGGAGGTGTTCAGCCCCGCCACCGGCGTGCCGCTGTCGCCGGCCACGCTCATCGGCGCGGTCTCGGTGATTTTCTGGGGCCTGATGATGGTCGTCACGCTCAAGTACGTGCTGCTCATCCTGCGTGCCGACAACCGCGGCGAAGGCGGCATCATGGCGCTGACGGCCCTGGCGGCCAGCGCCGCCGGCAGCAACGCACGCAAACGCAATGCGCTGCTGCTAACCGGCCTGGTGGGTGCGGCGCTCTTTTATGGCGACAGCGTCATCACGCCGGCGATCTCGGTGCTCAGCGCGGTCGAGGGGCTGGAGCTGGTGGCGCCGGGCCTGGAGCGCTATGTGGTGCCAGGCTCGGTGGTGGTGCTGCTGGGGCTCTTCATGGCGCAGCGCCATGGCACCGGCGTGATCGGCAAGTGCTTCGGACCCATCATCACGCTGTGGTTCGCCGTGCTCGCCGTCACGGGTGTGCAGCACATCGCGCAGGAGCCGGCGATTCTGGCGGCGCTCAACCCGCTCGAAGGCCTGGCCTTTTTGCGCGCGCGGGGCTGGCACGTGTTTGTGGCCGTGGGTGCCATCGTGCTGGCCTTCACCGGTGCCGAGGCGCTCTACGCCGACATGGGCCACTTCGGCAAGCGGCCGATCCAGCTCGCGTGGATGGGGCTGGTGCTGCCCTCGCTCGCGCTCAACTACATGGGCCAGGGTGCGCTGCTGATACACGACCCGAGCGCGCTCGAGAATCCGTTCTACCGCATGTTCCCGCCCAGCCTGCTGGTGCCCGCCGTGCTGCTGGCGACCGTGGCCACGGTGATCGCCTCGCAGGCGGTGATCTCGGGCGCCTATTCGATGACGCGGCAGGCGATGCAGCTGGGCCTGCTGCCGCGCCTTCAGGTACAGCACACCTCGGCGAAAGAAGCCGGCCAGATTTACCTGCCGGAGGTGAACTGGGCCTTGCTGGTGGCGGTGCTGCTCGCCGTGGTGGGCTTTGGCAGTTCGTCGGCGCTGGCGTCAGCCTATGGCATCGCGGTGACGGTGACAATGTTCATCACCACGGCCCTCACCTTCTTCGTCATCCGTCAGGGCTGGGGCTACCCGTTGCCGGTGGCCCTGGGCGCCACAGGCCTCTTTCTCGCGCTGGATGCGCTGCTGGTGGTGTCGTGCTCGCTCAAGTTCTGGCAGGGCGGCTGGTTTCCGCTGGTCCTGGGCGCGGCGATTTTTGTGGCCATGGCAACCTGGAAGCGCGGCCGCGAGCTGCTGCTGGAGACCATAAGCCGCGACGACCCGGAGCTGCTGCCCTTCATCAGCGCCCTGTCGGCCGACTCATTGCCACGCACCGCGCGCACGGCGGTCTATGCGGTGGCCAACCCCGACACCGTGCCGCAGGCTCTGCTGCACAACCTCAAGCACAACCAGGTGCTGCATGAGCGCAACCTGATCCTCACCGTGGTGTTCCACGAGTGCCCGTGGATTCCCTTTGCGCAGCGGGTGCAGGTCACGCCGCTGGTCGCGGGATTCTGGAAAGTGCAGGTCAACTACGGCTTCAAGAACACGCCCGACATCCCCAAGGCGCTGGCGCTGTGCAAGGCCCAGGGCATGGCCATCAACCTGTTCGAGACCTCCTACTTCCTCAGCCGCGAGATTCTGGTGCCGGGCCGCGGCCAGGGCATGGCGCGCTGGCGTGAGGCGCTGTTTGCCGGCATGTCGCGCAATGCCGGCAGCGTGGCCGACTTCTTCCGCCTTCCGAACAACTGCGTGATTGAGCTGGGGACGCGGGTGCAGATCTGACGCAGAGGTGCCGGAAGCGGCACTCCCCGGTCAAAATGTGCCTGCAAAGACAGCATCGCCAATTCTTGGCAAGATCAGGGGTTTGCATCATTTGCTGAAAGCCCCCATGAGCCTGCTGTTCTCCCCTTACGCCATCGGCCCCCTCACCTTGCCGAACCGCATCGTGATCGCGCCCATGTGCCAATACTCTGCCGATAACGGCGACGCCAGCGACTGGCACATGATCCACCTCGGCCACATGGCGCTGTCGGGCGCGGGCCTGCTGATTCTGGAGGCCACGGCTGTCGAGGACATCGGCCGCATCTCCCCGGGCGACCTTGGCCTGTGGTCGGATGCCAATGAAGCGGCGCTTGGCAAGGTGCTCAAGGCCATCCGCAAATATTCGACCATGCCCATAGGCATCCAGCTCGCGCACGCGGGCCGCAAGGGTTCCAGCCACGCGCCGTGGGAGGGCGGGCAATTGATTTCGGCGAGCGAGGAAAACGGCTGGATACCGGTTGCGCCTTCGGCCCTGCCGCATCTGCCGCATGAGGCGCCGCCGCTGGCACTCGATGACGCGGGCCTCCAACGCGTGGTAAAGGCCTTTGTGGATTCCGCCGTGCGTGCACACCGCCTGGGCCTGGACCTGATCGAGCTGCACGCCGCCCACGGCTACCTGCTGCACCAGTTCCTCTCGCCGCTGTCGAACACCCGCACCGACGCCTATGGCGGCTCGCTGGAAAACCGCCTGCGCTTTCCGCTGGAGGTGTTTGATGCGGTGCGTGCTGCGCTGCCGGCTGGTTTCCCGCTCGGTGTGCGCATCTCCGGCACCGACTGGGTCGAGGGCGGCTGGGACATCGCGCAGAGCGTGGCCTTTGGGCAGGCGCTGAAGGCGCGCGGCTGCGCCTTTGTGCACCTGACCAGCGGCGGTGTCTCGCCGCAGCAGAAGATTCCGCTGGAGCCGAACTACCAGGTACCGCTGGCCGACCGCATGCGCAAAGAGGTCGGCCTGCCGACCATGGCCGTGGGCCTGATCACCGACGCCGAACAGGCCGAAGCGATCTTGCAGGACGGCCAGGCCGACATGGTGGCGCTGGCGCGTGGCATGCTGTTTGACCCACGCTGGCCGTGGCATGCGGCGGCCAAACTCAATGCCCAGGTGGAGGCACCCAAGCAGTACTGGCGCTCTCAGCCGCGTGGCTTGAGCAAGCTGTTTGGCGACATCACCATCGGGCAGCGCTGAGCCGGGATACGGCCCGAAATGCGCGAGTCACATCAGAACAGCAGCCACCAGCCCACGGCCGTGGCCGCCGCCAGAAACGGCAGCGCGTACACATGAAAGCCCAGCCAGGCCTGGCGGTCACCGGCCATGCGCAGGGCGATCAGGTTGGCCAGTGAGCCCAGCATCAGGCCGAAGCCACCGACGTTGACGGCATAGGCCAGCACGCGCCAGTCCTTCGAGTATTCCGCCAGCGCAATGGCCGCGGGCACATTGCTGATGAGCTGCGAGGCGCCGATGCCGGTGAAGTACAGGTGTAGCGGCTGCGAGAGGTCCAGCGCGGTGATGGCGTGGCGCACCGCCTCCAGCCCGGCCAGCAGGCGCAGATCAATGAACATCAGCACAAACACCAGCAGCAGACCCCAATCCAGCCGCAGCAGGAGGCGTGGCCGCAGCAGCGCAAACACCAGCAGCACCGCAGCCGCGGCGGCATTCGCCCAGTGCAGGTCGGTGGCGATGAGAAAAGGCAGATAGAGCAACAGCGAGGTGACAAGCATCGGGCGGTCGAGCGCGGGTGGCGCCTCGTCGCTGTGCAGCAGCGGCACCCTGCCCCGGAACACCACCCAGGTCAGCGCCAGCAGCAGCCCCATCAGCACCGCCACCAGCGGCAGCATGTGCAGCACGAAACCCGCGAACGAGCTGCCGGAGAGCTGCCACAGGAAAATGTTCTGCGGATTGCCGATGGGTGTGAGCGCAGAGCCGGCGTTCACCGCCAGCGCTTCGAAGATGATCAGTCGGGTCGCCGGCAGCCCGGTGATGCGGCACACGCCCAGGGTGAGCGGCACCACCACAAACAGCGCGACGTCGTTGGTGAGCACCGTGGACAGGGCCGCCGAGGCCCCCACCAGGCACAGGGCGGCGCGGCGCTCGGTGCGCATGAAGGGCAGCAGCCACACGCCCAGCCGGTGCAAGCCGCCGCTGGCCTCCAGCCCCACGGTGAGCGCCAGCAGGCCGGTGAGGGCGGCGACCGTCGGCCAGTCCACCAGGCGCAAATAGCCCGCCGGAAAGCCCCCGGACGGCGTCGGCGCCAGCGCGATCAGGCCGCCCAGCACCGCCAGCAGGATCAGCAGCAGCGGGTCGTTGGCGAGCGTCAGCGCCAGGCGCCGCAGGGACGGCCTCACGTGCAAGGTCGTGCGCGTCAGCGGTTGCCGCGCAGGCGCTCGATCAGCCCGTTGAGTTCATCGAGCGAGCTGAACTGGATCGCCACCTCGCCCATGTCTTCACGGCGTCCGTTGCGTTTGACCTGTTTTTTCACGCGCACCTCGACCTCGGCCATCAGCAGGTCGGCCAGCTCTTCCTCCACCCGGCGGGTGTCGCGCGACTTTTCCTTGGTGGCTTTTTGCGGCTTCAGCGAGAACTCGGCGCTGAGTTTCTTGACCAGGCTTTCGGCCTCGCGCACCGACATTTTTTTGGCGGCGATCTGGTTGGCAGCGGTGATCTGCGCGGCGCGGTCCAGGCCCAGCAGCGCGCGGGCATGGCCCATGTCCAGGTCGCCGGCCATCAGCATGGTCTGCACCGGGTCGGCCAAATTCAGCAACCGCAGCAGGTTGGAGGCAGCACTGCGCGAGCGGCCCACAGCCTGCGCCGCCAGTTCGTGAGTGAGCCCAAACTCTTTGATCAGCCTTTGCAGACCTTGGGCCTCTTCCAACGGGTTGAGGTCTTCGCGCTGGATGTTTTCAATCAGCGCCATGGCCGCGGCGGACTCGTCGGGCACATCGCGCACCAGCACCGGCACGCTGTCGAGGCCGGCGATTTTGGCGGCCCGGAAGCGCCGCTCGCCGGCAATGATTTCGTATTTGCCGTCGTTGGCACCGGCCGTCAGCCGCCGCACCAGGATGGGCTGCATGATGCCCTGTGCCTTGATGGACTCGGCCAGCTCGTACAGCGCACCCTCGTCCATGCGGGTGCGGGGCTGGTACTGGCCGGGCACCATGTCGACGAGCCGCAGTGACGCCGGCAGGCCCGGGCTGGTGCTGCTGCTGTTGGCGGCGTCAGCGCCCGACGCCTCGCTGACCTTGGGGCCCAGCAGGGCTTCGAGTCCGCGGCCCAGGCCTTTGGGTTTTTTGGTGACCATGTGTGTTTGCTCTCTTTTCTATCTCGGGGGTGTCAATTCATTCCTGCGTGCTGCCGCCCAGCGAGCGCAGCACGCCGCGCCACAGCGCATCGCGTTCTTCATAGGGTTGGGGGTTCTGCCTGCCGCTGGCGCTTTCCCAGACCGAGGTCAGCACCATCACCAAACCGGACGATGGCTGCACGTAAACCGTCTGCCCGTGGATGCCTTGCAGCGCGAAAGTCCGCTCGCGCAGCGGCATCAGCCAGAACTGGTAGCCGTAGCCGAAGTACGGCGTGGCGCGGCGCGGCCGGAAGGCCTCGGGTTGGCGCGCCGGGTCGGTGGCGTCCAGCAGGTAGTCGCGCGGCACCACCTGCGCGGCGCCGACCTTGCCGTCCTCGGCCAGCAGCAGGCCCAGCCGCCCCCAGTCGCGCAGGCTGGCGTTGAAGCCGCCGAAGGATTGTTCCTGCCCATCGCTGGAGACGCGCCAGAAGGCGTCGTGCTCGGCGCCCATGGGTTGCCACAGCCATTGCGTGGTGAGCTCGGCCATGTTCTTGCCGGTGGCACCGGTCAGCACCCGGCCGAGCACATCGGTCTCGGCACTGGCGTAGACAAAGGTCGCGCCGGCGGGTGAATGCCTGTCCACGATCGAGCGCAACACATCCACCGGCTTGCCGGCACCCGCCGCCCCGGCGCTGGCGCGTGAGAGCCGGGCAATGTCGTCGCTGCCGTCGTAGCGTTCAGTGAAGGTCAGCCCGGAACTCATGCGCAGCAGCTGGCGGACCGTGGTGGCGCCATAGGGGCTGCCAGCCAGTGCCGGAACATATTTCTCCGCGACATCGTCCAGCGAGGCGATGTGGCCCTTGGCCGCCGCCAGCCCGACCAGCAGCGAGGTCACGCTTTTGGCCATCGAGAACGAAAGAAAGCGCGCGTCGTCGCGGCGGCCGTAGCGGTAGTGCTCGGCGACGATCTCGCCGTTCTTCAGCACCAGCAGGCCGGTGGCGCGTTGGCGATCCAGGTAGTCGGCCAGCGTGAAGTTCTGGTTGCGATAGCGGTAGGTGATGGCGGGCGCCTGCGCGGCATGCGGCGGCAAGGGGCGGGCCGTGCCGGAACGCGCCACACGCCGCGTCGTGATGCCGGGCACGGTGTCGAGCGCCGACCAGGCACCGACGCGGTGGGGGTTGCTGTACCAGGTGCTGGCATTGCCCACCGGGTAGTTTTGCGGCTTGCCCAGCAGGTCCTCGTCCGGTTCGGCGTGCGCTGCGGCACCCCCCAGACAGAAGGAGAAGGCCAAAAGAACCGCGCGGTACATCGGACGCATCACACCGCTCTCAAACCGTCTGCGGCGACAAGGCCATCAGACGCAACAAATGACCGTGTGCCTCTGGCCAATCGTCCAGGCCGCTCTCGGCATTGAGGTGGCCGCGCGGTCCGGCGTCGTGCAGCTCGGCGCCCCAGGCGGCGGCAAACTGGCGGGCGCGGTCAGGTGCGCCAAACGGGTCGTCGCTGCTGCAAAACACCACCGTGGGAAAGGGCAGCTTTTGCAGCGGCACTGGCGCCCAGCCCGGCAGCGTCTGGCGTACGTCGCCCTGCTCCACATCGGGCGGCGCGACCAGCAAGGCGGCTTTGACGCGATGCGTGTTTCGGGAGTGCGAGGCCCAGGCGGCAGTCAGCATGCAGCCCAGGCTGTGCGCGACCAGCACCGCGGGTTCGTCACAGGACAGCAGCACGTCTTCAAGCCGCGCGCTCCAGTCGCCGCGCAGCGGCCGCATCCAGTCGTGCTGCTCGACGCGGGTGTAGCCGTGGGCACGCTCCCACCGGCTTTGCCAGTGGTCGGGGCCGCTGTTCTGCCAGCCGGGAAGAATCAGGACGTTGGCAGGTTTCACAGGGGTGACGGCCAGGGTTTGCTATTAAATTGATAGCGTCTGGTGACGATATTCATGGGCCAGGCGTCACATCTTGCGGATCCGCTCGACCATTTCCTCGGCAAAGGTCACAAAAGCCTGTGCGCCCTTGGAGGAAGGGTCGAACACCACACCAGGCAAGCCGTAGCTGGGCGCTTCGGCCAGGCGCACATTGCGCGGGATGACGGTGTTGAACACCTTGTCGGCGAAGTGCTGCTTGAGCTGGTCGCTCACCTGCTGCTGCAGGGTGATGCGCGGATCGAACATCACGCGCAGCAGGCCGATGATCTGCAGGTCCTTGTTGAGGTTGGCGTGCACCTGCTTGATGGTGTTGACCAGGTCGGTGAGGCCTTCGAGCGCGAAGTACTCACACTGCATCGGCACGATCACGCCATGCGCGCAGCACAGGCCGTTGAGGGTGAGCATGCTGAGCGAAGGCGGGCAGTCGATCAGCACGAAGTCGTACTCGGCGGTCACCGCTTCCAGCGCGAGCTTCAGGCGCTTTTCGCGGCGCTCCACCTCCACCAGCTCGACCTCGGCACCGGCCAGTTCGCGATTGGCGCCCAGCACGTCGTAGCCGCATTTCTCGCTGTGCACCCGCGCCTCGGCCACCGAGGCGGATTCGAGCAGCACGTCGTACACCGTGAGTTCCAGCTTGCGCTTGTCCACACCCGAGCCCATGGTGGCATTGCCCTGCGGGTCGAGGTCGATCATCAGCACGCGCTGGCCGACCTTGGCCAGGCCCGCCGCCAGGTTCACCGTTGTTGTTGTCTTCCCCACCCCGCCCTTTTGGTTGGCTACGCAAAATATTTTTGCCATTTAATTTCTTTTAGTTGTTTGTATCGGCGGGGGATTATTTGGAAACGGCCAGCTTCAGGCCAAAGCCAATCAGAAAGACGCCGGCCAGCTTGTTGAGCACCTGCGTGATTTTCGGATTGGCGCGAACGCGTTCTGCCAGAAAGTGGGTCAGCAGGGTCGAAGTGAGGCCGTAGAGAAAGGTCAAGCCGGCAATCGTCGCAGCCATCACGGCAAAGGTTTTCAGGCCCTGGTGCTGCACCGGGTCGACAAACAGCGGGAAGAAAGCCATGTAAAACACAATGGCCTTGGGGTTGAGCAAGGTGATGAAGAGCGCCTGCTGGAAGTAGTGCCGGGGCCTGATCTGCAAAATCGGCGCGTCGCCCGGTTTGGCCATCAGCATCTTGATGCCCAGCCAGGCCAGATACACGGCGCCGGCCCACTGCACCAGATGAAAGGCCGTGGGGTACGCCACCATCACCGCCGACACGCCTGCGACTGCCGCCCACAGCAACACCTGGTCACCGGCGATCACACCAAAAGTGGCACCCAGCCCGCCGGGAATGCCACCCTTGCTGGTCGAGGTGATCAGCGCCAGATTGCCGGGCCCGGGAATCAACAGGAAAACAATGATGGCGACCACAAACGCGCCGTAGTCGGCGATGCCGACAAATGAACCCAACATGGAAATTCCCCCGAAACAGAGGGTTAAGTTTACAGGCTGTGAGTGTGGCCCCCACGCTCCCCCACTTCATGTGGGTCGCTGCCCCCCGAGGGGGCCGCTCCGCCTGCGGTCCGGCAAAGCCGGTCCCGCGGCTCTGCTGGTAAACAGCCGCTACATGCCGGAGGTAGCGAGGCGTTTCTTTAGCCAGACAATGCAGCGCTCGGCATCCAGCCCGGGCACCTGCAACTGTTCCACGTGAAACATGGTCACGTCGGCGGGCAGTGCGGCCAGCTCGTCGCCCGGGTGCTTGCCTTTCATCGCCATCCACACCCCTTGCGGCGCGAGCGCGCCGGCTGACCAGCGGGTGAAGTCGGGCAGCGAGGCAAAGGCGCGGGAACAGATCACATCGAACGGCTCGGTTGCCGGTGGCGCAATGGTTTCCACCCGGGCATGCAGCCCGTGCAGATTGGGCAGCTTCAGGGCCAGCGCAGCCTGCTTGATGAAGGCGGCTTTCTTGGCCACCGTGTCCACGCAGGTCACCGCCACCGTCGGGCAGCAGATGGCGAACACCACGCCCGGCAGGCCGGCGCCCGAGCCAACGTCCAGCAGCCGGGCGGATGCCAACCCGGTCTGCTCAAAATAACGCTGCAGCGGCGCGACTGCCGCCAGGCTGTCGAGCAAGTGATGAGTCATCATCTCGGCCGGATCGCGCACGGCCGTCAGGTTGTACACCTGCGTCCACTTGCCGATCAGGTCCTGGTAGGCCAGCAGGCCGCCCACTTGATCGTCGCCCAGTTCCAGCCCAAGCTCGGCCAGACCGGCCACCAGCGTGGCCCGCAAATTCGCGCCCGCCATCAGACCCGGGCCTGTTCTGCGGGGGCGGGCACCTTGTTTTTCCAGAGGTTCTTTTTCAGATGGACCAGCAGCAGCGAGATGGTGGCTGGCGTGATGCCCTGAATCCGCGACGCCATACCCAGCGTTTCCGGCCGGTGTTTGGCCAGGGTTTGCCGCGCCTCGAAGCTCAGCGCCGTGACCTGCAGGTAATCCAGGTCGGTCGGCAGTTTGAGGTTTTCGTAATGGGCCGCCCGCTCGACTTCGGTCTTCTGCAGGTCGATGTAGCCGGCGTACTTGGCGGTGATCTCGATCTGCTCGATGACACTCTTGGCCATGTCGTCGCTGGCAGCCATTTCAGCAGCCAACACCGGGTTGGCGTACTTGCCCTCCTCCAGCGACATCAGCCCGGCATAGTTCACATCGGGGCGGCGCAGCAGGTCGAGCAGGTTGTATTCGCGCTCGATCGACTTGCCCAGCACCCGCTCGGCCTCGGCCACCGGCAGGTTGTTCGGGTTCACCCAGATGGAGCGAAGGCGCTCTGTTTCACGTGAAACAGCATCGCGCTTGCGGTTGAAGGCGTCCCAGCGGGCGTCGTCCACCAGGCCCAGCTCGCGGCCTTTTTCGGTCAGGCGCATATCGGCGTTGTCCTCGCGCAGCATCAGGCGGAACTCAGCCCGGCTGGTGAACATGCGGTAGGGCTCGGTCACGCCCTTGGTGATCAGGTCGTCCACCAGCACACCGAGGTAGGCCTCATCGCGCTTGGGCAGCCATGACTCTTTACCCTGGCACTGCAGCGCCGCGTTCATGCCGGCGAACAGGCCTTGGGCCGCCGCCTCTTCGTAGCCGGTGGTGCCGTTGATCTGGCCGGCAAAGAACAGTCCGCCAATCGCCCGGGTCTCGAAGCTGGTCTTGAGCGCCCGCGGGTCGAAGTAGTCGTACTCGATGGCATAGCCGGGCCGCAGGATATGAGCGTTTTCCATGCCGGCCATCGAACGCACCAGCTCGTACTGGATGTCGAACGGCAGGCTGGTCGAGATGCCGTTGGGGTAGATCTCGTGCGTGGTCAGGCCTTCCGGCTCCAGGAAAATCTGGTGGCTTTCCTTGTCCGCAAAGCGGTTGATCTTGTCTTCCACGCTCGGGCAGTAGCGCGGGCCCACGCCGTCGATCTTGCCGGTGAACATGGGGCTTCGGTCAAAGCCCGAGCGGATGATCTCGTGCGTGCGGGCATTGGTGTGCGTGATCCAGCAGGGCATTTGCCGCGGATGGGCAATGCCGCCACCCATGAAGCTGAACACGGGCACCGGCCCTTCGGTACCCCCGGGCATGCCGTCGCCGGGCTGCTCGGTGCATCGGCTGAAGTCAATCGTGCGGCCGTCGATGCGCGGCGGCGTGCCCGTCTTCAGGCGACCCTGCGGCAGCTTCAGCTCCTTGAGGCGCGCGCTCAGCGACGCGGCCGGCGGGTCGCCCGCGCGTCCGGCGGCATAGTTGTTCAGGCCCACATGGATCTTGCCGTCGAGGAAAGTGCCGGCCGTCAGCACCACGGTGCGCGAGCGGAAGCGGATGCCGACCTGCGTCACCGCGCCCACCACCCTGTCGCCTTCCACCATCAGGTCATCGACCGCCTGCTGGAACAGCCACAGGTTGGGCTGGTTCTCCAGCATGCGGCGGATGGCCGCCTTGTACAGAATGCGATCGGCCTGCGCCCGGGTGGCGCGCACGGCCGGCCCTTTGGAGCTGTTGAGAATGCGGAACTGGATGCCGCCCTCGTCGGTCGCCAGCGCCATGGCGCCGCCCAGCGCATCGACCTCCTTCACCAGGTGACCCTTGCCGATGCCGCCAATCGAGGGGTTGCAGCTCATCTGCCCCAGCGTCTCGATGTTGTGGCTGAGCAGCAGCGTCTTGCAGCCCATGCGGGCAGCAGCCAGCGCGGCCTCGGTGCCGGCGTGGCCACCACCGACCACGATCACGTCAAATTCTTGCGGGTAAATCATGCTGCCATTCCTGTTGCGGCGACATCGCTGTCGCCCTGGATCAATTCCGTCTGCAGCCCCATGCCACGCGCTGCTTGCGCCTGGCGGCGGTCGGCCGTCACAAACAAATCCACCCGCGCCACCAAAGCGCTGCCCACATGCAGGGCGTCCATGCCGCGCAACGGACCGTGCTCCATGGCGGCAAAGGCAAAACGCTCGACATGGCTGTCCAGCGGCACCCGGATCATGTCCGCGACATCGCTTTGTGCTGCTGTCCAGGCGCGGTCGAACTCGGCCGGCGGCAGGTTGCCTTCGCGACGCCGTCGCAGCAAGGCCGAGGCCAGCTCCGTCTGGCAATGCGCTGCGACCAGCAGCTCACCGGCCATCTGGAACAGCGCAAGTACGCGCTCACGCCCCGGCTCGGAGGCATAGCGCTTGGTCAGCGCCGAGGCGTCGAACATCAGGCGCATGTCACCATCCCTGGCCACCGCCCGCGTCGCGACCGCTGTGGGATAAGCACGGGCCGCCCTGCTGGCCCGGCTCACCATGGCGCTTCATCCCGCTCATCGAGCACGGCTTGCGACAGCGACACGCCCGGCGGTAACTGCACCGGTTCAAACGGCTGCTTCCAGCTGGGCAAGCGCGTCTGCGCCTCGGCCTTCAGCGGCACCAGCTCTGCCACAGGTTTGCCATGGCGCAGGATGCGCACAGTCTCGCCCTTCTCCACCAGGTCGATCATGGCAGAGGCATGGGCGCGGAACTCGCTCAAGGGAATGGTGTGCATTTTGTACAGATTTGATAATTTCGTACATTTTACCGCGTCCCGTACCTACCGGACAGCGTACAGCCAAGCCCCCTGCGGCTGTGTTGAAATCGCGCCATGAGCACTCCCACCCCCACCACCAAACTGCTGGTCTTTGCCGGCAGCACCCGCGCCAAGTCCTTCAACCGCCAGCTCGCCCATGTCGCCGCCGACATGGCCCGTGCGAGCGGCGCCGCCGTCACCCTGCTGGAACTGGGCGACCTCGACATCCCGATGTACAACGCCGACCTCGAAGCCGAGGGCACACCGCCCGACGTGATGAAGCTCAAGCAGATCATGTTCGAGCACCCGGCGTGGATCATCTGCTCGCCCGAATACAACGGCAGCTACACCGCCCTGCTGAAGAACACCATCGACTGGGCCTCCAGCCCGGTGAAAAGCGACCCGGCCTGGCAAGAAGGTTTCAAGTCCTTCACCGGCAAGGTGGTCGGCGTGCTCAGCGCCTCCCCCGGCGCACTGGGCGGCCTGCGCTCACAAAGCCATCTGGTGCCGCTGCTGCTCAACGCCCAGTGCTGGGTAGCCCCCAAGGCCTTTGCACTGGGCCGCGCCGGCGAGGCCTTTGACGCAGACGGCAAGCTGGTGAACGAGGCGCACCGCAAGAATGTGCAGGCGGTGATTGATCAGGTGATGTTTGCGGCGGGGCGGTTGGGGGATTAAAGCAATACAGGCTCTGAGACTATTAGAGTCGGCATCATGGAGCCATAGCACACCGAATCGCAGCAACACGACTCCGCCTGTTCGAAGCCCTAAAGACGCTTTTATCCAACTTAAATCCAACCGCTAGGAACAAAAAGACCCTGAATCGAGCCAATCAATAAAAGTTGCCCTCTCTGTAACTGCAGGCAGTTGCCCAAAATTGGGGCCTCGGCGTGACCTGAGAAGTTCAGACAAAAGCCCCCTTCACTGATTAAACGACCGTCCCCACAACAACATATGAGCAAAGAAACCGTCCTAATGTTCGCGGCATGCTTCAGCACTCATATAGCTTGGCGCGCCGGAAACGCCTTAAAAAATTTGCACGCCTGGGATCGACCAATGATCTTCGCTCGGCTTGGAGTCGCAGGAAACCTATTCATGGGCAGCTTGTCGCCCGTAGCGATCGTTGTAGCCGTCGCAACTGTAATTTGGGGTTTCATTCAACTGCCGTGGTACGTCCCCATCCCCCTGTTCGCGATAGCTGGCATCCTCTTCGGCCTTATACACGGCGCATTTGCTCGTGCTTCACCGATCAGCTATTTAGGTTTCTTCCCCGCTTATGGCGCTTTGCTAGGGAGCGCGCTGATGATGGGCACGCAAGCACTGCTGTGGCTTCAGTGAGTGGGCTCACATGGCGCTCGGTGCTGCCCCGGTATTTTGGTGTCGACTAGGTTTATATCTAACCCGCGAGTTGATTGTTATTTCAGCAAAGCCTTATCCCTAAATCGACTCACCGTATCAGCCATCACAGCCGCATGCAAAATCGGGGTTATGTACAGCCATGTTGGAAGGAGATTGCCATGCATGTGTTCAGAGGTCCTAAAGAAAATCCCGGATACCCGCATACTCAACTCGTGGATGTGAAGGATCTGTCCCGGGAGACGCGCGCCTGGACCGGCGAGAAGTTCTTACAATTTCAGGTCAGTAAAGAAACCGCACTTCAGCGCCGGGCAGTTGCACATATCCGACTAACTGAAGCCGATGTTCTCGCTCTCTATGCTGGCCTTGTAAAGGGCTGGCGAAAGCAGCTGAAAGCACTTGAAAGGGAGGGAAAAGGGCGGGAGTGATTTTGGCAATCCAACTCACTCTGCTATCTAGATTAGCTGGCACCAAATCCAAGCGGTGTTCGCTACACCCGTTGACTGCCGCAACAATAATGGCAGAACCATTCGGTTAAATCCGACCAGAAATGCTGCCAATCAAGAGCGAAGAATAATCAGCCTGCGCAAAACCACTCCACCAGAGGTGAGGCACTATGCCTAAACTTGCTAAGCGGCCGTCAATTCTTACGCCGACCGTGCCTGAAGACAAAATTATCACAAGGGCTGCCAAGACAGACCCTGAGGCACTACCACTGTCACCTCAGCAGCTGCGCGCCATGATTCCGCTGAAGTCTCTGCATAGCCAACCACGAAAGGCTTAAGACCAGCACGCCTCAGCCCCCACCCCTCTGCATGTACAGATCAAAGCGCTTCATGAACGCATAGCGTTGCGCGTCGTCCAGTCCGCTGAACACAAAGCGCACATGCAGCCGTGGAATGCGGGCCAGGCCGCCCAGCAGGCGGGGCTCGCCGGGTTGCCACTCGATCCTTAACGTTCCCGGGGCAATCTGCACCTGCACTGCTGCGCCCTCGCGCTGCCACGGGTGGCTGCCGATGGCGGCGGGCAGCCAGCCCAGCCATTCGGTTTCGGTGCAGCCCATCTCGCGCGTGAACGCTTCTTCGTAAAACGATTGCACTGCTACTTTCTTTGCCCTTCGACAGGCTCAGGGCGAACGGTGGAGGAACAGACGCCGCCACAAATGCGGGTCAATGGCAACGGAGCAAGGCCCCTCAACCCCCGGCAATCGGCGGCCAGATGGCGAGCACGTCGCCCTCCACCAGCGTGCGCGTCAGGCGCTGCTCGGGCTGGATGTAGGTGCCATTGACCAGCACCAGATGCACCAGCTTGTGCGGCATGCCGAAGGGCTCGATGATCTGGCTGATGCTGGCGTCGGGCGCCACATCCAGCTCGACCACATTGCTGCGCCGTGACTCGGGCGGCAAATAGTCGGTCAGCGTGGCGAACAGCTTGAAGGTGATTTTCATGAGGGCTCGGCAGATACCGATGTGATCAGCGCCGACGCTGGTCGGCCGCGCCGCTCCATTGTCCCTGCCCCTGCGCGCTGCCGAGGTAGGCTTCCATCAGCTTGGTCGGGTCCTGCTTGAGCACCTCTTTCCAGGGCCCGAGTTTCACCGCGCCTTCGACCAGCCCGCGCATCACGCCGACATGGTCGGTCCAGCCCACGCTGTTGCAGCCCACCATCACATCGCCGCTGAACTGCAGGCTCAGGTGCCGGCCCATGCCGCCCGCCGCGCTCCGGTCGGTCAGTTCCACCTTGTCACCGCCGGGCACGCCCTCCCAGTTGCCGAAGCTGGTGGAGATCAGCCCCAAGGTGTCGAGCACATTGATCTGCGTCACGCCACGCAGGTCGGTGCGCTGGCCGACCATGTTGAGCGCCGCCACACGCGCTTGCTCGGCCGCATTGGGCTGAATGGCGCTGACAATGTTTTTGCCGCTCACCTTGTCAAAGGCTTCGGCGCAATCGCCCGCCGCGTAGATGCCCGGTACATTGGTTTGCAGATACTCGTCGGTCAGTACGCCCTGCAGGCAGGTCACACCGGATTTTTCGAGGAAGGCAATGTTGGGCTTGACGCCGGTGGCACTGATCACCAGGTCGGCCTCCACCGTCTGCCCGCCCGAGAGCTGCACTTTCAGCGGGCCGCTGCCCTTGCCCGGCGCTTCTATGCCTTCGACCCTGGTGCCGGTGAACACCTTCACGCCCTGGGTCTCGCACCAGTCGCGGATCATGCCGCCAGCCGTCGGGCCCATCATGCGCGGCACCATGCGGTCGCCCATCTCGACCACACTGAGCTGCACGCCGCGCTGCTTGAGCGCTTCCATGATGATGCAGCCGATGAAGCCCGCCCCCATCTGCAGCACACGCGCCCCGGGTTGGGCCAATTCCATGATGTGGCGCGCGTCCTCCAGCGTCCAGCAGGGGTGCACGCCGGCGCTGTCGATGCCGGGAATCGGCGGACGCATCGGGCGCGAGCCGGTAGCGATCAGCAGCTTGTCAAAGGCCAGCGCCTGGCCGTTGTCGAGCAACACCGTTTTCCTGGCAGCATCCATGGCGCTCGCGCTCGCCGCCACCTGCTTGATTTTCAGGTCAGCAAAGTGGCTGGGCGTCTTGCGCAGGTAGGTGCCGCGCTCGTCGATGTTGCCCATCAGCAGGTAGGGAATCGCCATGCGCGAGTACGGCGGTTCCTTCTCGTCGCCCACCAGCGTGATGGTGTCGTGGGGTGCGTGCTTGCGAATGGTTTCCGCAGCAATCACACCGGCAGGGCCTGCGCCCAGGATGACGTGGTGGGTCATGGCAATGGCTTCCTCATAGGTTCAACATTCGCGTCAGCATCAACCAAATCAGCATGACAAGTAAAAAGGGTGGGCCTGCGTGCAGTGCCCACCCGTGTTCGCCCAGCGGCGACTGTCAGAGCCCCAGGCGCTCCCGGGTCGCCTTGGTCGGCACGCCTTCCGGGTCCCAGCCGCGTGCGGCGTAGTACTTGGGCAGCATCTCGGCCAGCATGTTGACCTTGCCCTTGGCAGGGCCAGTCTTGGCAGCTTCGGTCAGCAGGCGCTTGGGCAGCGAGTCGTCGGCCTTGGTGAAGCCGGCCGCATTGTTGAACTCGCGCTCCATGTTCCAGATGCGCTCGCCAATTTTTTCCAGCTCCTCGGTGGTGTACTGCTCGCCGCAGGCCGCCTGCAGTTGCGGTGCCAGGTCGGCCAGGCCCCAGGCGAAGGTGGTGAACACGCACAGGCCCGACGAGTCGAAGGCAGCGGTGGCATCCTGGAAGGCCTTGACCAGCTCCGGCTTGCCTTCGTGCTCCAGCGGGTCGGTCTTGACCGGAATGCCCAGCACTTCCGAAGCAATGGTGTAGCCGCGCAGATGGCAGCCGCCGCGGTTGGAGGTGGCATAGGCCAGACCAATGCCCTGGATCGCGCGGCCGTCGTAGGCCGGAAACTCCTGGCCCTTGGACGACATCGACAGATCCGGATGGCCGTACTTGGCGGTCAGGCGCTTGGAGCCCTGGCCAATCTCCTTGCCAAAGCCGCGGCCATACACCGTTTGTTCCACCAGAAAAGCCAGCGCATGGGCCGAACCGAAGGGTGCCTCGATGCCGATCTGCTCCTTGGTGAGCACGCCCATTTCATAGAGCTCCATCACCGCGCCGATGGTGGCGCCAAAGCTGATCGGGTCAATGCCTTCCTCGTTGCAGATCAGCGTGGCGTATTGCAGCGCCTCCAGATCCTTCACGCCATTGGCAGCGCCCAGCGCCCAGGCCGCTTCGTATTCCAGACCGCCCGAGGCGCCCCAGTACTGCGGCTTGTTGGCCACGGTGAAGTGGCCGGCGTCCATCTTGCTGATGCGGCCGCAGGCAATGGTGCAGCCAAAGCAGGCCTGGTTGGTCAGCAGCTGGGCCTTGCCGTCGGTCTCGCGCGGCGTGGCCATGGCTTCGGCCGAGATGTCTTTGGCGCCTTCGAACTGCACGTCCTGGTGGTTGCGCGTGGGCAGGCCGCCGACTTCGTTGATCACGTTCATCAGCACCTGGGTGCCGAACTTCGGCAGGCCCTGGCCGGTGACGGCGTTGTCGTGCAGGATTTTCTTTTTCTCGAAGGTGACCTTCATGAAGGCCTTCGGGTCGCGGATGTTGCCCACGCCGATGGTGCCGCGCACCGCAATGGCCTTGAGGTTCTTGCTGCCCATCACGGTGCCCACGCCGGAGCGGCCGGCGGCGCGGTGCAAATCGTTGACCACGGCGGCGTAGAGCACGCCGTTCTCGCCCGCCTTGCCGATGCTGGAGACGCGCATCAGCGGGTCCTGCAGGCCCTTCTTGAGCATGGCCTCGGTTTCCCAGACGCTCTTGCCCCACAGATGGGCCGCGTCACGCAGCTCGGCCACATCGTCATTGATGTAGAGGTACACCGGCTTGGGCGACTTGCCCTCGAAGATGACCATGTCCCAGCCGGCCATCTTCAACTCCGCGCCCCAATAGCCGCCCGAGTTGGAGCAGGCAATCGCGCCAGTCAGCGGGCTTTTGGTGATGACGGTATAGCGGCCGCCGGTGGAGGCCATGGTGCCGGTCAGCGGGCCGGTGGCCCAGATGATCTTGTTGTCCGGCGACAGCGGGTCCACCTTCGGATTGACTTCCGAGGTGAGGTACTTGCTGCCCAGACCGCGCGAACCGAGGTAGCTCTCGGCCCACTGCCTGTTGAGGGGTTCAGAGGTGACAGTGCCAGCCGTGAGGTTGACGCGGAGGATTTTTCCAGCCCAAGACATGACGTGCTCCTTATGACTCAGATTGGCTCAAATGGAAGAAGGCTGGTTGCCCAGCTTGTCGGCCCAGGCCTGCATCTTGTCCAGACCGGTCCAGTTGGCGTCGATGAAGGTGATGGCGCCGGTGGGGCAGGCTTCGGCGCAGGCCGGCTCGCCACCGCACAGGTCGCATTTCTGCACCTTGCCGGTTTCCTGCACATAGTTGATGGTGCCGAACGGGCAGGCGATGGTGCAGACCTTGCAGCCGACGCAGGTGCTGTCGTTCACCACCTTGGCGCCGGTGAGCTTGTCCAGCGTGATGGCCTCGACCGGGCAGGCATGCAGGCACCAGGCTTCGTCGCACTGGGTGCAGGTGTAGGGCACCTTCTTGCCGGTCTCATGAAAATCAAACACCTTGATGCGTGACTTGGCCGGCGCGAACACGCCGTAGTTCTCGTAGGAACACGCCATCTCGCATTGCAGGCAGCCGGTGCATTTCTCCGGATTGATGTGCAACACTTTTTGCATGCCGATCTCCTTGGGGTAATGGCTGGGGTACTGACGGCCGCAGCACGCCTTGCCGGTGAACAGGGCCTATGAACCGACCTGCATACGATTGTTGGATTGCACCCTCTGATCGGACCTAGGGCAAACCCTGTGCGACCTGATGGAATTCTCAAAATGCGACAGGCGCACTGACACATCTGCTCACAGGTTCCGTCCGTGCAAGCACGTACGACCAGGCCCTCCGCAAGCGCCTAGAGTCAGGGTTTCACGCATCACAGGGAGCCCTTCATGAATCCATCCACCACCCGCCGCCGCGCGCTTCAGGCGGGCACTGCGCTCGCCGCCAGTGTCGCCCTGCCGTCCGCCTTTCAAAGCGCCCACGCCCAGGCCGCCTGGCCCACCAAGCCGATCCGCCTGCTGGTGCCCTTCGCGCCCGGCGGCAGCTCGGAAATCGTCGCGCGCTCCGCTGCCAGCGAGCTGTCCAAAAGCCTGGGCCAGAACGTCATCGTCGACAACAAGCCTGGCGCCAGCGGCAACATCGCCATGCAGGACTGCGCCGCCTCCACCGACGGCCACACCATCATCCTCGGCCACATCGGCACCATGGCCGTGAACCCCTACATGTTCGACAAGCTGCCCTTCGACACGGAACGGGACTTCAAGCCCATCTCGCTGCTGGCCAAGGTGCCCAGCCTGTATGTGGTCAACAACGACGTGCCGGCCAAAACCCTCAAGGAGTTCATCGCGCTGGCCAAGGCCAAACCCGGCCAGCTCAATTACGGCTCGGCCGGCAACGGCAGCGCCGGCCACCTGGCGTTTGAATACCTCAAGATGGTGACAGGCATCTTCGTGCTGCACGTGCCCTACCGCGGCACCGGCCCGCAGCTCACCGACCTGATGGGCGGCCGGCTCGAAGCCGCCAGCGTGGGCGCACCGGCCATCCTCGGGCAGATCAAGGCGGGCCGCCTGCGCTGCATCGCCACCGGCACCAAAGAACGCCTGCCGCAACTGCCCGATGTGCCCACCGTGGCCGAGAGCGGCTACCCCGGCTTCGAGATGACCCAGTGGTACGGGCTGAATGCACCCGCCAGCATGCCGCAGGCCCACATCGACCGCCTGGCCGACGCCTGCGCCAAGGCCATGCGCAACCCACAGGCCACCGAGCGACTGCGCGGCGACACGGCCCAGCCAGTGGGCGACACGCCGGCGCAGTACGGCGCCTTCATCAAGACCGAGCAGGCGCGCTGGAAGCAGGTGGTGTCGCGGGCAAAGATCAAGCCCGATTGAGCGGCCCGCCCGCTGTGAACTGCCGCCCCGGCTGCGGTGCCTGTTGCATCGCACCCTCCATCAGCTCGGCCATTCCCGGCATGCCGCACGGCAAGCCGGCGGGCGTGCGCTGCGTGCAGCTCGACGCGGGCAACCGCTGCCTGATCTTCGGCCAGCCGGAGCGGCCAGCCGTCTGCAGCGGTCTGGCGGCGGGGCTGGAGATGTGCGGCAGCGATGCGGAAGCGCACGCCCGGGGCAACACCCATGCCCTGCTGTACCTTGCGCGACTGGAAAGTCTGACGACTCCGCAGTAAGCTGGTGGGTCACGCCCAGTTCAAAGCCCACAAAAAGGAGACACCCCCATGCACATCCCCTCCCTCAAGGAAGTCGTCAGCGCGGAAGAATGGCAATTGCGCTGCGACCTGGCCGCCTGCTACCGGCTGGTCGCGCTTTACGGCTGGACCGACCTCGTCTTCACCCACATCAGCGCCAAGCTGCCCGAGTCCGTCTCGGGCCCGGGCGCGCACCACTTCCTCATCAACCCCTATGGCCTGATGTTCGACGAGATCACGGCCTCCAGCCTGGTCAAGGTGGACGAACGCTGCAACAAGGTCATCGACTCGCCGTTTCCGGTCAACCCGGCGGGTTTTGTGATCCACAGCGCAGTACACGAGGCGCGCCACGACGCCGGCTGTGTGCTGCACACCCACACGCGCGCGGGCGTTGCCGTCAGCGCGCAGAAGGCGGGCGTGCTGCCCATCAGCCAGCAATCAACCTTTGTGCTGTCCTCGCTGGCGTATCACGACTACGAAGGCGTGGCCTTCCGTGACGAGGAAAAGCCGCGGCTGCAGGCCGACCTGGGCACGGCCAACTTCCTGATGCTGCGCAACCATGGGCTGCTGACGGTGGGCAAGACAATTGCCGATGCGTTTTTGAACATGAACATTTTCGAGAACACCTGCCAGATCCAGGTGAGCGCGCAGGCCGGTGGCGAACTGCAGCACGTCAACCCGCAGATCATCAAGGGCGTGTCCGAAGCGATGCGGGTGCAGACCGGCGGTACCGGCGGCTCCTTCGTCTGGCCCTCGCTGATCCGCAAGCTGGAGCGCATGGGCAGCGACTACGCCAGCTGAGCGGACGGGCTGGCTCAGCCCGGGGCCAGCACCAGCCCCGGTGAGCGAGGCACCGCGGACGGGCCGGGCGCGTCGCCCTCGGCCACCAGCATGTCCTTGCGCAGCATCTGCACACCGCCAAAGATGGTGGCAAAGGCCACGTCCTTGGCATCACGGCCGGTGCCCACGCGCACCAGCCGGTCGATGGGCGCCATGCGCGTGGCATCAAACAGCACCCAGCGGCCGTCCAGCCAGACCTCGAACACGGCATGAAAATCCTCAGGCGGGTCGGCGAAATGCACATAGCCCACCACCAGCCGCGCCGGAATGTTCAGCGCGCGGCACAGCGTGATGCCCAGATGGGCGAAATCGCGGCACACGCCGGCGCGGTGCACAAACACCTCCTGCGCCGTGGTGGTCGAATTGCTGAAGCCCGGCAGGTAGGCAATCGATTCATGAATCCACGACTCGATCGCACGCACCCGGCCGATGCCGGGCGGCAGGTGGCCGAACAGCTGTTGCGCCGCGCGGCTCATCACATCCGACTCGCAGTAGCGGCTGGGCATCAGGTAGCGCAGCACATCGTCGGGCACCGCTGTCACCGGCGCCTCGTCCAGGTGCAGCGGAATGGCCGGCTGGTGCAGCTCCACCGTCGCGTGGTAGTTCACCGACAACACGCCAAGCGGCGCATCGAGCCGGAAGAAGCGGTTGCCGTTGCGCTCGTCCGAAAAACTGCGCACCTTCATGCTGGGCGTGATGGTCAGGCGCTCCTGCACCACGTGATGGCCTTCGTCAAACGCGGCCTCGATATGAAACAGGAAATGGGCGGGGGCGCTGACCTGGTATTCCAGCAGCAGATCGATCACGGTGGTGTGCATGAGGTGGGGGACAGTTCAAAAACGGGGGTCAGAGACGGGTTCTGGGCTGGCGGTGCGCCTGCGGCTCCAGCACAAACCAGTGCTGGCAGGTCACCCACACAATGCGCGCGGCACGCTCGAGCACATCGGCCGATTGCACGGCACGGCGACGGGCACGCAGGCGGCACACCAGCAGCAGCTCGGCCACGCCGGCCTGAAGCCGCATCAGCGCCCGGCTGCCTGGCCCCGCCTGCCGGGCGGGCAGCAGCGCTGGAGGCATGGAAGCGGTGGCAGGTGCCGAGGGGCGCTTCACTTGAGCACCTTCTTCACGGCACCCACGCCCAGCGCTGCCAGCACCACAAAGATCACGGCCAGAATCAGGAAGAAGCCGAACAGCACCTTGGCAATGCCGGCGGCGCCCGCAGCCACCCCGCCGAAGCCCAGGGCACCGGCAATGAGGGAGATCAGGGCAAAAACAATCGCGTACTTGAGCATCAGGGTCTCCTGTTCATCGCGCCCTGACGCGGCGGCGAGGTGCCGGCTGCCAGGGAACATTGCAGAGGAAGGACGCCTGGCCAGGATGGCCGCACAGGCCTGAATGCAGAAGGGCTGGACAAGCCATGGCGTCCGGTGGGCGGATCACCTCCGCCCCGTACCACCATGCTAAAAGTAGTGCCCGCCGGCCGCGCTCAGCAGCGCCCGCATGGGCCTGTAGGACATGGCCGTCAGCCGTGCAGGCTATTTGCCGAACAGGCCGCGCAGCCCCTCGCCCACACGGTCACCGAGGTTGACACCGGCGCCAGTGCCCACACCCGGCAGCAGCGCCGTGCCGATGGCCGCCCCCACCAGCGCAGAGCGCGACAGGCTCACCTCGGGCTTGTCGATGGTGCCGCCCACGGTCAATGGCACACCCACCGCGCCCCCCAGCGCGCTGCCGATCTTGCTGTCGCCGGCCACCGCCACCGTCACGCGCCCGCTCAGCGCCTTGGCCGGCGAGATCGCGACATTGCCGGTGGCGCTCAGCGCGCCCGAGCTGGCCACCAGATTGCTCAACTGCGCCGCCTTGCCCTGGGTGGCGACCTGTCCGGCGAGGGTGTCGATGCGCGTCTGCCCGCCGCGGCTCATGCCCACGGTCTGCACCGCCTTGGCCAGATCGATGCCGTCGAGCACCGCATGGCGCACCGTGAACGTGGTTTGCGTCTGCAGCGCCTCGGCCAGCGCGCCGGTGCTGGCCGCCCGCCCCTGCAGCGTGGTGGTGGCGTCGAGCAGGCCCGTCAGCGTCTTGCTCGGCGCGGTCAGTGCAGACACCTCCACGCCCCGGGTCTTGAGCTGCCCCTTGAGCACCCACACGGCAGACTCTGGCCGCCCTTCTGCACCCGGCATGCGCTGCAGGCCCAGCGGGCCCTCGACCGTGCCGCCGCCGACATCCACCTTCAAGGCCCATTCATGGCCCGCCGCCGCCAGATCGGCCGCGGCGTCCTTGCGCACCAGCGTGGCCTGCAGACCCTGCAGATTGCCCTTGAGCAGCTTGAAGCTGGCGTTGTCCGGCAACCCGTCGGCGCCCAGACGGGCCTCGGCCTGCACCGTGGTCCGGGCGCCGGCGGCACTCACCCAGGTCACATCGTCCAGCACCGTGCGGCGCGGCAGAAACGCCGTGATGGCCAGCCCGCCAGACGGGTCGGCCGGCGGCGGGGCGGCCGACTTGCCGTCTTTCCTGCCCACAGCCGTGTCGGTTTTCTTCTTCTGCATCGCCAGCATCACCGCGTCCACACCCTGCTGCGGGATGACCGCGCGGCGCACCAGCAGCGTGGCCACCTCCAGCCGCCCCGACAGCATGGGGCGCCACAGCGGACGCACCTCGACACGGCTCACCGTGAGGGGCGCGGTGGTCTTCACCTCGATGCCGCTCAGCGCCAGCGCCGGCAGCGGCCACACATCCACCGCGAGGCCGCCCAGCGCCACCGGCACACCCAGCGCCACAGACGCCTCGCGCTCGACGCGCTGGCGGAAATCGTCGGTGGCAATCCATCGGTGCAGCGTAAAGGCAACAGCCGCCAGCAGCAGCATCAGCGCCAGTGCGGCAATCACCAGCCATTTGAGAACCTTGGTCATGCCGCTATTGTGGCGCGCCAGCCGCCCGCACGTCCAACGCACAGCACGGAACCGCCAACCCGGCTAGCATCACGGGTTCGCTGAGTTTTTTCCGTCGGTACGCACCCCCTGCGTTCGCTGCTTTTCACCAGGAGACTTTCCATGAAGCTTTACTACTCCCCCGGCGCCTGTTCGCTGTCGCCCCACATCACGCTGCACGAGTCGGGCCTGAAGTTCCAGCACATGCTGGCCCCCACCAAGACACATCAGCTCGAGGACGGCACCGACTACTACACCATCAACCCGCTCGGCTACGTGCCGTTGCTGGAGCTGGACGACGGCACCCGCCTGGCCGAAGGCCCGGCCATCGTGCAGTACGTCGCCGACCTGGTGCCCGAGAAGAAGCTGGCCCCCGCCAACGGCACACTGGAACGCTACAAGCTGCAGTCCTGGCTGACCTTCATCGGCACCGAGCTGCACAAGGGCTTCAGCCCGCTCTTCAACGCCGCCACACCGGCCGAGTACAAGACCATCGTCATCGACCGCCTGATGTCGCGCCTCAAGTGGGTCGATGCCCAGCTCGCCGGCAAGCAGTACCTGATGGGCGACACCTTCAGCGTGGCCGACCCCTACCTCTTCACCGTGACCAACTGGGCGCCCCGCGTCGGCGTGGACATTTCGGGCTTTGCCAACATCGCCGCGTTCCGTGAGCGCGTGGCTGCACGCCCTGCGGTGCAGGCGGCGATGCGGGAAGAAGGACTCATCAAGTAAGCCTCTGTGTCGGGGTGGGGCTCCTATCACGAACTGAACAGCCCGTGTTGTGCGCAGTCATTGCATGACGCGCACACTACGCCTCTTTCGTTCCCAGGGAGCTTTTCTTGACCACACTGTTTGACCCCACCCACGCCGGCGACCTTGCGCTGGCCAACCGCATCGTGATGGCCCCACTGACGCGCAACCGCGCGCCCGACGCCATCCCGACCCCGTTGATGGCCGAGTACTACGCCCAGCGCGCCTCGGCTGGCCTGCTGATCACCGAAGCCACCGCCATCAGCCACCAGGGCCAGGGCTATGCCGACGTGCCGGGCCTCTACGGCACCGAGCAGCTCGACGGCTGGAAGCACGTGACGCATGCCGTGCATGCCGCTGGCGGCAAGATCGTGGTGCAGCTCTGGCATGTGGGCCGCGTCTCACACACCGACCTGCAGCCCGATGGCGGCAAACCGGTCGCGCCGTCGGCCATCACCGCCAAAACCAAGACCGTGCTGCTGAAAGACGGCGCACCGGTGTTTGTCGACACCTCCGAGCCGCGCGCACTGAAGGCGGAAGAGCTACCGGGCATCGTGCACACCTACCAGGCGGCAGCGCGCAACGCGGTGGAAACCTGCGGCTTTGACGGCGTGGAGATCCACGGCGCCAACGGCTACCTGCTGGACCAGTTCCTGCGCGACGGCTCCAACCAGCGCACCGACGACTACGGCGGCAGCATCGAAAACCGCGCTCGTCTGCTGCTGGAAGTGGTGCGCGCCGTGACGTCCGCCATCGGCGGCGGCCGCACCGGCATTCGCCTGTCGCCCGTCACGCCCGCCAACGATGCCCGCGACAGCCATCCGCAGCCGCTGTTCGAGCACGTGGTGCGCGAGCTGGCCACGCTGAACCTGGCCTACATCCACATCATCGAAGGCTCGACCGGCGGCCCGCGCGTGCTGCCCGATGCGCCGTTTGACTATGCCGCCCTCAAGACGGCGTACCGCACGGCTGGCGGCAAAGGCGCCTGGATGGTGAACAACGGCTACGACAAGGCACTGGCCGAAAAGGCCGTGGCAGCCGGTGCCGATCTGGTGGCCTTTGGCGTGCCCTTCCTGGCCAACCCCGACCTGGTGGAACGCCTGCGCAAAAGCGCCGCGCTCAATGCGCCGGACAAGGCCACTTTCTATGGCGGTGGCGCCAGGGGCTACACCGACTACCCGACGCTGAAAGCGGCCTGAGCCGGCAGGGCTTGAACGCCCTCGCCCATCGCCCTGGCACGCACAGCGCCTTGCGTCCGGACCTTCCGGGGCACGGCGCTTTTTTTTGCGCGCCCTGGATTCAACGGTGTCGGCTGGCCAGTCGCAAACCTTCCAGCGCGGCCTGCTGCGGATTCGCTGCCTGCGTCACCGCGCTGACCACGGCCACGCCATCGACGCCGCAGGCCATCACGCCCGGCATGCGTTCCAGCGAGATGCCGCCGACGGCCACCACCGGGTAGGGCGCACCGTCGGCCGCCCACACTTTCAGACGCTCCAGCCCCACCGGCTCATAAGGCATCTTCTTGAGTGTGGTCGGGTACACCGGGCCAATCGCCACATAGGAAGGCTGCGCCACCTTGGCCCGCGCCAGCTCGGCCGGCGTGTGCGTGCTCACGCCCAGCCGCACGCCCGAGGCCTGCAAGGTGTGCAGCTCGGCCGCCGACAATGCATCGAGGTCTTCCTGACCCAGGTGCACGCCATAGGCGCCCGCCGCCAGTGCCATCTGCCAGTGGTCATTGATGAACACCTGCGCATCAGGCACCGCACGGCCTGCGGCCACGGCCGCGCGTACTTCGCGTTCGATCTCTTCGGGCGTGTGGCCCAGGGCCTTGAAGCGCAACTGGATAGTGCGCACGCCCCAGCCGAGCAGGCGCTGCACCCATTCGGCGTCCGGCACGACAGGGTAGAAGCCGATGGGGGCGATCAGGGGCGCGAATGCGTTGGGGTTCATAACAAACAATCCATCTCAGGAGTTATGCCAGAACGGCACGCCCACCGTCGGCGTCGAAGCCTGCGCCGCAGCGCGCTCCGGCATGGGGGTGGATTCATACGCCGCACGGCCAGCGGCCACGCCATCGGCAAAGGCCCGCGCCATGCGCACCGGGTCACCCGCCTGCGCGACGGCCGTGTTGAGCAGCACCGCGTCAAAGCCCAGCTCCATCACCTGCGCCGCATGCGAGGGCCGGCCCAGGCCGGCATCAACCACCAGCACCGCGTCGGGCAGGCGGCGGCGCATGGTCTCCAGCGCGTAGGGGTTGAGCGGCCCGCGGCCGGTGCCAATCGGCGCAGCCCAGGGCATCACCGCCGCGCAGCCCGCCGCATGCAGGCGCTGCGCCATCACCAGGTCATCGGTGGTGTACGCAAACACCGCAAAGCCGTCTTTGGCCAACGCCGTGGCGGCTTCGAGCGTCGCCACGGTATCGGGCTGCAGGGTGTAGTCGTCGCCAATCACCTCGAGCTTGATCCACGCGGTGCCGAAAATCTCGCGCGCCATCTGCGCCAGCGTGATCGCCTCCTGCGCCGTATGGCAACCCGCCGTGTTCGGCAGGATGTGGCACTTCATGGCCTGCACCCGCTGCCAGAAGCTGTTGCCGCCGCCGCTTTCGGGCTGCAGCCGGCGCAGGCCCACCGTCAGCACCTCGGTGCCGCTGGCACGCACCGCATCGCCCAGCACCTGCGGCGAGGGGTAGTGCGAAGTGCCGAGGAAGAAGCGGCTGCGCAGCGTGGTGCCCGCCACCGTCCACGGCTGGCCGTGGGCAATTGAAGAGGGTTCAGAAGTCATGTCGGTACTCCAGCAGGGGGGTTCATGCGCTACCCCCCTTGGATTGGTGTGATCACATCAATCTTGTCACCGGGTTGCAATGCCCGCTCGGGCCACTGCGCCCTCGGCACAAACGCGCTGTTGATGGCGCAGGCAAAGGCCGCACCCAGCTGGTAGCCGCGTGCCAGCAGCAGGGCCTGCAGCGTGGGCGCTTCGGTCTGCAGCCGTTCGCCGTTCAGTGAAATTTCAAACGTGTTCATGAATGCACCTCATGGGCCTCGGCACGCTTCGCATCAGAAGCAGTACCGGGCTGAAGAATATGGCGTGCCAGATCATCCACCAGCGCGGGCGCGCACAGGTAACCGTGGCGATACAGGCCGTTGATGTGCCAAACCCCGCCCTGCTGCAGCACTACCGGGCGGTGGTCGTCCAGCGCGGGGCGCAGGGCGGCGCTCATGCGCAGCACGCGGGCCTCACCAAAGCCGGGGTGCAGGCTGTGCAGCGCGCTGCCCAGTTCCAGCATGGAGCGCACCGTCACCGGACCGGTGTCTTCCGACTCCAGCTCGGTCGCGCCGACCACGAACTGGTGGTCGGGCCGCGGCGCCACATAGAGCTGGTAGCGCGGGTGCATCAGCCGCACCGGGCGCTGCAGGCTCACCCCCGGGCATTCGACCCGCAGCACCTCGCCGCGCACGCCGCGCAGCGGGTTGTCCGCAGGCCACTGTGCCTGGCTGCCCACGCCGCGCGCGTCCACCGCCACGTCCACGGCATGGCTCTGGCCCGGGCACACGATGCGGTGGGCCTCCACACGCTCCACCACCACACCCTCGTGCCACTGCCCGCCGAGCGCATCGATGGCCCGGGCCAGTGACGCGAGCCACTGGTCGTTGGCGAGCTGGCCCTCGCCATCGAGGAAGAGGCCCTGGCCGAAGCGCCCCGCCAGCGCGGGCTCATGGCGTGCCACACCCGCCGCGTCGAGTGCCTGCACCTGCGCGCGGCTGGCCGCTGGCAGCTTGTGCTGCAGCAAGCGTGTGAAATGCTCCAGCGACGCCTGGTCCGGCGCATGCGCCACCACCAGCGTGCCCTCGCGGCGGAAATACACCCGCCCCGCACCGGCATCGGCCAGCTCGTCAATCCACTGGGGCCAGAGCTGCAGCGAGCGCTGGCCGAGCGCAAACACCACCTCGTCCGACACCGCCAGCTCGGCCAGCGGCGACAGCATGGCGGCCGCCGTCTGCGAGGCGGTGGCCAGGTCGTCGCGCCGACGCGCATCGAACAGGCTCACGCGGCAGCCGGCGCGCAGCAGGCGCCAGGCCAGCGTGCGGCCGGCGAGGCCGGCGCCGGCAATGCCGATGTGGGGAGCGCTCATGGTGTATTTCTCCCTCTCACCTGGAGAGAGGCCGGCAACATCAGGAATAAATCTCGCTGCCGCGCTGGCGGAACTCCTCGGCCTTTTCCTCAAAGCCCGCCTCCACCACGGCGACATCGGCCGCATCAACCACTGCAGCAGCCGCACGAATCGGAATCACGCCCGCCGCCAGCGTGGTGCTGGCCGGGTTCAGGCGCGCGAAGTCGCGCACCTCCTGCGAGATCTTCATCGAACAGAACTTCGGACCGCACATCGAACAGAAATGCGCCACCTTGGCGTTTTCCTTCGGCAGCGTTTCGTCGTGGTACTTCATCGCCGTGTCGGGGTCGATGGCCAGGCGGAACTGGTCTTCCCAGCGGAATTCGAAGCGCGCCTTGCTCACCGCGTTGTCCCACATCTGCGCGCCGGGGTAGCCCTTGGCCAGGTCGCCCGCGTGCGCGGCAATCTTGTAGGCAATCAGGCCCTGCTTCACGTCGTCACGGTTGGGCAGGCCCAGGTGTTCCTTGGGCGTCACGTAGCAGAGCATGGCGGTGCCATACCAGCCGATGTTGGCAGCCCCCATGGCCGACGAGATGTGGTCGTAGCCGGGCGAGATGTCGGTGATCAGCGGCCCGAGGGTGTAGAACGGTGCCTCGAAGCAGGCTTCGAGCTGCTTGTCGACATTTTCCTTGACCAACTGCAGCGGCACGTGGCCGGGGCCTTCGATCATCACCTGCACGTCGTGCTTCCACGCAATCTGCGTCAGCTCACCCAGCGTGTGCAGCTCGGCAAACTGCGCTTCGTCGTTCGCATCGGCAATCGAGCCGGGACGCAGGCCATCGCCGAGCGAGAAGCAGACGTCATACGCTTTCATGATCTCGCAGATCTCGTCGAAGCGCTCGTACAGAAAGCTCTCCTTGTGGTGCGAAAGGCACCACTTGGCCATGATGGAGCCGCCGCGCGAGACGATGCCCGTCAGCCGGTTGGCGGTCAGCGGCACATAGGCCAGGCGCACACCGGCGTGGATGGTGAAGTAATCGACGCCCTGCTCGGCCTGCTCGATCAGCGTGTCACGGAAGATTTCCCAGGTCAGGTCTTCGGCCTTGCCATTGACCTTCTCCAGCGCCTGGTAGATCGGCACCGTGCCGATCGGCACCGGCGAGTTGCGCAAAATCCATTCGCGCGTCTCGTGGATGTTCTCGCCGGTCGAAAGGTCCATGACCGTGTCGGCGCCCCAGCGGATGGACCACACCAGCTTGTCGACCTCTTCCTCGATGCTCGACGTCACGGCCGAGTTGCCGATGTTGGCGTTGACCTTGATCAGGAAGTTGCGGCCGATGATCATCGGCTCGCTCTCGGGGTGGTTGATGTTGTTCGGAATCACCGCGCGGCCACGGGCCACCTCGTCGCGCACGAACTCGGCCGTGATCTGCTCCGGAATCGCGGCGTTGAACGAGTGCCCTTTCTTCGGCATGCGCTCGGTCGCCAGCCGCTCGGCGAGTTGTGCGCGCACCAGGTTCTCGCGCACCGCGATGTATTCCATCTCGGGGGTGATGATGCCTTTGCGGGCGTAATGCATCTGCGACACATTGGCACCGGCCTTGGCCCGGCGCGGCACCGGGGCGTGCGCCATGCGCAGCGCGGCGAGCGCCGGGTCGTTCAAACGCTCGCGGCCGTAGGCGCTGCTGATGCCGGGCAGGGCCTCGGTGTCGCCACGCTCATTGATCCACGCGCCACGCAACGGCGCCAGGCCGCGGGTGATGTCGATCGGCTGCGACGGGTCGGTGTACACCCCCGAGGCGTCGTACAGGCGCAGCGGCGGATTGGCTTCGCGGCGCGGCTCACCGGCGCCTTCATGGACCAGCGTGTCGGTCAGCGTGACTTCACGGAAGGGCACCCGGATGTCGGGGCGCGAGCCTTCGAGGTAAATCTTGGCCGAGCCAGGAAAGGGCGCACGCGTGATGCGGCTGGTGAGGTCGTTGGTGTCGACGGTGAGGCGGGTTTTGGCCATGGCTTTGTTCTCCAGAACGTCCAGCAATTCCACAGGGTGTGGGCGGTGCTTGCCTGGGAGGCCGGGGAGTCCTTCGGGGTGCGTTGAAGGTGCCGGAGCCAAGTGCCTTGTTTCCTACGCGGGCATGATCCCGATCAGGTTCAGCGGGTCTCGCATTTGCGATCTCAGCCCTGAAAGAAACTTCCTGGGCACCCCGACAAGCTGCAGCCATTGTATGCAGCGCTGCGGTGGATGGCAAACCCTCCCGATCCCGCCTTCCAGGCTGCGCCCCTACATGGCTTTCACCCAACTTTACAAAGCATCACGCCGCCCTCATGGCGCCGATACAGCCCGCGGCCACACTGACTTCCACCCTGGCGCCACACCTCGTATGTCACGGGCACCGGCAACAGGCACCACTTTCTGAAAGGAAGTTTTTCATGTCATTCACATTCAAACGTTCCGCCACCTTCAACGGTCTGGTGCTCGCCGGCCTGCTGGCCACTGTGGGCGCCGGCGCCATGGCCCAGAACGCCCCCACGGCACCAGCCAATGCACCCGCCGCAGCCGGCAAGCCAGGCCAGCCTGGCGAGCGCATGGGCCGCCACGACCCCGCCAAAATGCAGGCCATGATGGCCAAACACATGGCCGACCTGAAAGCCAAGCTGAAGATCACGCCGGCCCAGGAAGGCGCCTGGACCACCTTCACCGCCGCCATGCAGCCGCCCGCCGGCCAGGGCCCCTGGGGCCAGCGCCCGACGGCCGAGCAGCGCGCCGAGCTCGACAAGCTGAGCACCCCTGAGCGCATCGACAAGATGCGCACCCTGCGCGCCGAACGCATGGCCGCAAGGAACACCGCCATGACCAAGCGTGAAGACGCGGTCAAGGCCTTCTATGCGACGCTCACACCGGAGCAGAAGAAGACTTTTGACGCCGAGCACCGCAAGATGGGCCAGCACGGCGACCGGGGCCACCACGGCGAGATGCACAAGGGCTGAGCCCCGGCTGAACCAGCGGACAGCTCCCCGGACCTGACCGCCAGAGCCCGCGCCTGCGACCGGCCTCCCACGAGGTCGTGCGCAGGCGTTCTGCTGTGGGCCTGGCCCGACGCGTCGGCCGCCGGCACCTGTCCATGTCAGACGGCAGCCATGCTGCGCCTGCGGGGCCTTTCGCATTCCTACACTGGCCGGATGAGCTCCATCCGCAAAGGCCAGGCGCCGGCCCCCCTTGAGCGCACCACCTTCCACGAACGCTTCATGCAGTCCTTCGTGGACCCGGCATTCACCGCCGAAGCCGAGGCGATTTCGCGCGTCGAGGCCATCGCCTGGGAGGCTTACCAGCAAGGCCGCAAGGCGCCCTTCACGCGCAAGGCCGGACCAGGCTTTGCCGATCCGGACTACGACCTCTCGGTGGACTGGCTGGCCACGCGGGAGCGGCTGGCGCAAGCGAGCGCCACCTGGAAGGATCCGGCCATGCCACCCCGCGTGCTGCTCATCTGCGGCTCGGCCCGCAACGACGGCACCTGCCCTGGCGAAATCTCCAAAAGCTACCGCATGGTGCAGTGGATGCAGGACACCCTGCACGCCGCGCAGATCGAGACCGACGTGCTCGACCTCAGCCTGCTCACTTCCAGCTACCAGCTCCACATCCATCCCTGCAAGGGCTGCGTGTCCACCGCGATGCCGCTGTGCCACTGGCCCTGCACCTGCTACCCGAACCACGCTCTGGGGCAGACCGGCGACTGGATGGCCGAGATCTACGAGCGCTGGACAGCCGCACACGGCGTCATCATTGCCACGCCGGTGTACTGGTACCAGTCGCCCAGCCCGCTCAAGCTGATGATCGACCGCCTGGTCTGCGCCGACGGCGGCAACCCCGACCCGACCACCACCCACGGCAAGAAGGCGGCCGAAGCCAAGGCGCTGGAGCTCCAGGGCTGGGACTACCCGAAACACCTTGCCGGCCGCGCCTACGGCCTGGTCGTGCATGGCGATGTGGCCGGCATTGAAGGCGCGCGCCGCAGCCTCTCCGACTGGCTGGACTGGATGGGCCTGATCGACGCCGGCAACGTGGCACGGCTGGACCGCTTCATCGGCTATTACGAGCCCTATGCCACCAGCCATGACACGCTGGACGCCGATGCGGCGCTGCAGACCGAGGTGCACCAGGTGGCCAGCGCCGTGGCGGGCACCGTGAAGGCGCTGCGCGCCGGCACGCTGCCGCCCCCCGGCAGGGATCTGCCGCGGCCACGGCCCAAATAAGGCACCGGGGAAAGAATGAACAGGCCGCCTGTCAGCGCCCGTTAAAAAGCCGGGCAGCTGGCCCGGCATGGCTCACCGTCGCGCCAGCTTACTTGGTCGGGCTGGGCGACGACATGTTGCCCGCAGCCGCCGCGGAACCCTTGGCGGTGACAGAAGCGTCGGTGTTATTGCTTGCAGCCGCCGGCGCCTTGCGCATGGCGCGCTTGGCGTCGCGTTTGGCTTTCTTGTCGGCCTTGGCCATGGTGCGGGCTTCGGCACTTTTGGCGCCCTTGCTGGGCGGGCTCGCGGACGCGCCGAGGTTGCTGTCGGTGCTGACGGCCGCGCCGGCGCTTCCCTTGGTCATGGGCTTGGTCATCGGGGTGGCCATGGGCGCCGTCGCCATGCCGGTGTTGGCCTCGACCTTGGCGCCGCCAGTCACGCTGGCGGAGTCATTGGTCGTGGCACCCTGGACTTTGACGCCGCCAGTGGCGTTGCCCATCGTGGACGAAGAAGGCATGGTCATCTTGTCCTGCGCCTTCGGGCTGACCGGCAGGCTGGTGTCTGTCTGGGCCTGCACCGAGGCGCCGAACAGCATGGCCACGGTCATGGCCGCTGCCAGGGGAATGGCCCGGAGCGACTGTGGGGAAGAAGCGCGGGAAGAAGATGAAAGCGATGGGGTTCGAAACATGTGGAATCCTTGGAATGGGCCTGCAAAGGCGAGGGAAAGTGGTTGGGAAAGTGGTTGAAAAAAAGCCTGCCGTGACGTCAGTGCTAACGGTCCATCCAATTTAGTGGCGCCTCCCGGGCACCCCTATCGGCAGGCCGCCCCGCGCCGCGTAGGACGCTGCGGACCG
Organism: uncultured Polaromonas sp.; assembly: GCA_966112355.1. Taxonomy (GTDB): domain Bacteria; phylum Pseudomonadota; class Gammaproteobacteria; order Burkholderiales; family Burkholderiaceae_C; genus Polaromonas. The sequence continues at coordinate 3,966 of CBHWCZ010000005.1, read as the reverse complement.
CCCCCGTGCGCCCTCCCGGACAGCCGTACGGCACCGCACGTATCCCCCATCGCCCGAACAGGTTAACGTCCTACAGAGGCCTGCCGAGGCGCAGAATGACAATCGTTGATTAGGTTCACTCCCTCATTCATGCACGCCAAGCCTGTCACGCCTTCAGCTAACGCCCCCCCGCCTGCCACGGACGCGACACCACCGCGCGCGCTGCCCGACGACATCAGCATCGCCGCCACGCCCGAGATCCTGGGCAACGTGGACATGGCCGCCGTCGATGCGGACACCCGCACCGCCATGGCGGCGGTGAGCCGGGACTCCACCTTCTCGTTCAAGGTGCTCACGGTCAACATCCACAAGGGTTTCACCTTCTTCAACCGCAAGTTCATCCTGCCCGAGCTGCGCGAAGCCGTGCGCCAGGTCGGGGCCGACGTGGTGTTCCTGCAGGAAGTCACCGGCAACCACGAAAAGCACCCCGACAAGTTCGACAACTACCCCGAGACGCCGCACTACGAGTTCCTGGCCGACACCATCTGGCCGCAGTTCGCCTATGGCCGCAACGCGGTGTACACCAACGGCCACCACGGCAATGCGGTGCTGTCCAAGTTTCCCATCGTGCGTTTTGAAAACCTCGACGTCTCCATCAGCGGCCCGGAGCGGCGCGGCCTGCTGCACTGCGAGCTGCAGATTCCCGGCCGCAGCGTGAATGTGCATGCCATCTGCGTGCACCTGGGCCTGATGGAGTCGCACCGCGTGCAGCAGATGCAGATGCTGTGCGACCTGGTGCGCAAGGGCATCCCGCCGCACGCACCGGTGGTGGTGGCCGGCGACTTCAACGACTGGCGGCACCGCGCCCACGCCCTGCTGGAGCAGGGCGCCGACCTGCACGAGGTGTTTGTGCAGGCCCATGGTCAGGCGGCCCGCACCTTCCCGGCGCGCCTGCCGCTGCTGCGGCTGGACCGCATCTATGTACGCAATGCCATCGGCCATGCGCCGGTGGTGCTGCCCAGCCGGCCCTGGTCGCACCTCTCGGACCACGCACCGCTGGCGGCTGAAATCGAGCTGTAAGCACCCCAGGACGCTATTGCGGGGCCGGTTCAAGGTCGCGGGAAAACCACAACCCGTGCAGCCCGAGGCCAAACACTGTATATTGATACAGTGCTTATCCAGCAGAAACTCGCCATTCTGGCCGATGCGGCCAAATACGACGCGTCGTGCGCTTCCAGCGGCACCAGCGCGCGCAATTCCGTGGGCGGCCAAGGCATCGGTTCCACCGAAGGCTCGGGCATCTGCCACAGCTACGCGCCTGATGGCCGCTGCATCTCGCTGCTGAAGATCCTGCTCACCAATTTCTGCACCTACGACTGCCTGTACTGTGTCAACCGCGTCAGCAGCAACGTGCCGCGCGCCCGTTTCACCGTCGATGAAGTGGTACAGCTCACGCTCGATTTTTACCGCCGCAACTGCATCGAAGGCCTGTTCCTGTCGTCGGGCATCATCCAGAGCCCCGACTACACGATGGAGCTGGTGGTGGAAGTGGCCCGCGTGCTGCGGGAAGACCACGACTTCCGCGGCTACATCCACCTCAAGACCATCCCCGACGCCTCGCCCGAGCTGCTGGCGCGCGCCGGCCGCCACGCCGACCGGCTCAGCATCAACATCGAGCTGCCCACCGCAGCCGGTCTGGCGGCGCTGGCGCCCGAGAAAGACGGCGCCGCCATCACCCGCTCCATGGGCCAGCTGCGGCAGCACATCGACCACGCCCAGGGCGAATCGCGCGACGCCCGCCGCAGCATCATCATCTCCATGCCGCGCAGCCGCCTCGCTCCGGTGCAGCGCGCCCAGCCGCCTCGCTTTGCACCCGGTGGCCAGAGCACGCAGATGATTGTCGGCGCCGACAACGCCGACGACCGCACCATCCTGCAGACCAGCGCCGGCCTCTACGGCGCCTACCGCCTGCGCCGGGTGTACTACTCGGCCTTCAGCCCCATCCCCGACGCGTCGGTGCACCTGCCGTTGCGCCAGCCGCCGCTGGTGCGCGAGCACCGCCTCTACCAGGCCGACTGGCTGATGCGTTTTTACGGCTTCACCCACGACGAGATCGTGCCGCCCGCAGACGCAACAGGCAGCACCCCCGGCATGCTGGCGCTGGACATGGACCCCAAGCTCGCCTGGGCCCTGGCCCACCGCGGCCAGTTCCCGGTGGACCTGAACCGCGCCCCGCGCGAAATGCTGCTGCGCGTGCCGGGCCTGGGCGTGAAGGCAGTGACCCGCATCGTCGCTGCGCGGCGCGTACGCCAGTTGCGCGCCGACGATCTGCTGCGCCTGCATGTGCCGCTCAAAAAAGTCATGCCCTTTGTCTTGCTGGCCGACCATCAGCCCGGCAAGGCGCTCGATGCCGCCAACCTCGCGGCCCGCCTCCTGCAACACCAGCCGGGGCTGTTTGACGAGGCCGAGACACCATCGCGCCCAGTGGCGGAAATCAGCGCCCCCGCCGTCAGCAGCAGGCGGCTGTCGCCTACGCCCATGGCACCGCCCCTCACGGCACCATCCGGTTTAACGCTCGCACCAGCGGCTATGCCAACCAGCGGTCGGGCGCACCAAGGCGAAAGGAGCTTTGCATGGGCATGATGAATGACCTGCTGACGACAGACCTGTTTGGCCACGTGCTGCGGCCCGTCACCCTGCAGGGGCAGACAGACTTCGCGGGCTTCCGCCGCACCGCACGTGCGCTGCTGGCGCAGCAGGTGCCACCCGACGGCATCAGCTGGCACTGCAGCGAAACCCGCGCACAGGATCTCTTCGCGGGCTCAGCAGGCTCATCGCCAGCGGACACTTCACTGCCGCAAGGCGCTCCGGCCGTGTCCGTTCCGCCCGACTTCATGGCGCTGCTGCAAAGCGTCATCCTGCACCGCGACCCGGGCCGCTTCGAGCTGATGTACCGGCTGCTGTGGCGCATGGTGCACGAGCCCGCCCTGCGGCACGACCCGCTCGACGCCGACCGGGTGCTCGCCGCACAAATGGCGCAGGCCGTGCGCCGTGACATGCACAAGATGAAAGCCTTCGTGCGCTTTCGCACGGTGCAGGACGACACCTTCCGCACCCATCCCGAAGGCGGGCCGCTGCATGTGGCCTGGTTCGAGCCCGAGCACCACATCGTGGAGGCGATTGCACCCTTCTTCACGCGCCGCTTCACGCAGATGCGCTGGGCCATCCTCACGCCCGAGCGCAGCCTGGACTGGAACAGCGCCACACTGCACCTCGGCCCCGGCGCCCGCCGGCAGGACGCGCCCGAGGCGGACGCTGGCGAGCAGCTGTGGCTCACCTACTACCAGCACATCTTCAACCCCGCACGCCTGAAGCTCAAGATGATGCAAAAGGAAATGCCGCGCCGCTACTGGAAGAACCTGCCCGAGGCGCAATTCATCAGCCCCCTGGCCACGCAGGCCGCCGAGCGGCACAGGGGCATGATCGCGCAGGCACCCAGCACACCGCGTCGTCGCATTCCACGCAACCGCCAGGCTTCAACCCACAGCACACCCGCTGCGGTCCCGGCAAGGCCTGTCAGGGCTTGAGGCCGCCACCCGGCGCAGACGCCGGTCGGTCCGGCGCCACTGGGGTGACAGGGCGAACGGTGGAGTCGCGCGGGTCTGCCGGCGGAGGCGCCTCCTCACTGGCTTTTGCACGCCGCGCCGGGTTGCGGTTCAGCGGGTTTTTCAGCGGCACGGTTTTGTCGGTCTCTGCTGACGGCTTGCTGGTGGCCGTGGGCTGTGCCTGGGCGCTGGTCATGTAAAGGCTTGCGAGCAGGGGGAGGATCAGGGTGTTGCGCGTGAAGTGCATGGTGGGCTCCTTCTTTGCCTTTTGCTTGGCTGACTCTACTCTTTAGGGTGGTTGGGTTTGGGGGTTTATTGAGGTTTCGGGGCCGGGGGTTGCCCGGCGGCAACTCACTTTCTTTTGCTTCGCCAAAAGAAAGTA
>CBHWCZ010000004.1:0-212852 GCA_966112355.1 uncultured Polaromonas sp. | reverse complement strand
CTGCAAGGGGGGAGGGTGAAGCGACACGAAGTGCGCGAGACCACGGGGGTGTACCGGGGCCTCGCTGCGCCCAAGTGCCCTCACCAGCAGACGCCGTGGAACTGGCTTGGCCAGACCACAGGCGTCGCCCCCTGCAAGGGGGGAGGGTGAAGCGACACGAAGTGCGCGAGACCACGGGGGTGTACCTAGCTCTGGCAATCAGCCGCAGCGCGGCGCATCATCTTCTTGTCGGCCAGGTACTTGTCGGCACCGGCCTTGACCATGGGCTTGATGATCTGGTCGTCGGCCGCGATGAAGTCGGAGCTGAACTCCCACTTGCTGCCGTTCCAGGTCTGGATGCGCGCTGCGGTCGAACCCATGTGGTCAGCACACGAGGTGCTGATCGGGCGCATCACGCCGGTAAAGCCCAGGGCGTCCAGACGCTTCTGGTCCAGCGCCAGGTTCTCCAGACCCCAGCGCACCTGCTCACCCGTCATGACCTTGCCCTTGCCGTAGCGCTCCTGCGCACGGCGCACGGCTTCAATGCCCAGCATCTGGATGATCACGCCGCGGGTGTACAGCACCTGGCCGACTTCATCCTTGGGGCCTGTGCCCTGGCCTTTGTCGTGCACGTACTTCAGGATGTCCTGGATCACCTTGGGCTGCTGGCCGGAGGTGTTCAGTGCCAGCGCGTTGTAGCCCTTGGCGCCTTCGCCCACGTCCTTGACGTCAGGCTCGGCACCGGCCCACCACACGCCGTACATCTTGTCGCGCGGGTAGCCGGTGGCCTGCGCTTCCTTCAGGGCGGTGGAGTTCATCACGCCCCAGCCCCACAGCAGCACGAAGTCCGGACGGCTCTGGCGCACCTGCAGCCAGGCCGATTTCTGCTCCACGCCGGGAGCGGTCACGGGGATCAGCTGCAGGTCAAAGCCATGCATGCGGGCGCGTTCCTGCAGCAGCGGAATGGGTTCCTTGCCGAAAGGAGAGTCGTGATAGACCAGCGCAATCTTCTTGCCCTTGAGCTTGTCGAGGCCGCCTTCCTTCTTGCCGATGGCCTGGATCAGGATGTCGGCGCCCGTCCAGTAGCTGCCCATCAGCGGGAAGTTCCACTTGAAGGCCTGGCCGTCCTGCGCCACTGACAGGCCGTAGCCCAGGGTGATCAGTGCCACCTTGTCGGTGGGCACTTTCTCGGTCAGCGCAAAGGTGATGCCGGTGGCCTGCGGGTCGAACAGGCTGACGCCCGGACGCGTCTTCAGGCGCTCGTAGCATTCCACGCCGCGGTCGGTGGCGTAGCCGGTTTCGCACTCTTCAAACGTGAGCTTCACGCCGTTGATGCCACCGTCGCGGGCGTTGATCATCTTGATGTAATCCTGCTTGCCGTTGGCCCAGGGCACACCGTTGGGCGCATAAGGCCCGGTGCGATAGGACAGCAGCGGAAAGAACTGCTCTTTCGCCTGCGCAAACACGCTGGTCGTCACAAGGGACGAGGCGCCAGCGGCAATCGCTGCCACCGCCAGAATCAAACTGCGAATCTTCATACTTGTCTCCTGATAATTAAAAACGAAGCACCTTCAAAAACACATCCGAAAAGCGGATACCTGAGTAAACGGACAAAGCCACCTGAACACATCGGTAGTTGCGAGCATCTAGCGACCTGATCAGTGGGGAAAGGGCCAAAGCCGCAGTTTCTGTTTGCCGATGGACCACAACCTGGCCAGGCCATGCGGCTCCACGATCAGGAACCACACAATCAGGCCACCAAAAATCATCAGCTCGGCATGCGAGACGCCCGCCGTGGAAATCTGCACGCCAAACACACCGGCGATGGCGGGCAACGCCTGGCTCAGCACGATGGGCAGGATGGTGATGAAGGCTGCGCCGAGGAATCCACCCAGGATGGAACCCAGGCCGCCGATGATCACCATGAAGAGCAGGCGGAAGGAAAAATCCACCGAGAAGGCCGCAGGCTCCCAGGCGCCCAGGTGGACAAAGCCCCAGAGCCCGCCGGCCACGCCGATGATGAAGGAACTGACGGCAAACGCGCTGAGCTTGGCGTACATCGGCCGGATGCCGATCACGGCCGCGGCCACGTCCATGTCGCGAATGGCCATCCACTCGCGGCCAATGGCGCCGCGCACCAGGTTCTTGGCCAGCAAGGCAATCACCACCAGCATCGAGAGACACAGCCAGTACTTGCTGTGGGCGCTGGCAATCGGCAGGCCGAACACCTGCAGGTCGGCGACGGACACGGAGCCCGAAGGCGAGTCGTTGGTGAACCACTTGATGCGCAGGAACATCCAGTCGCTGAAGAACTGCGCGGCCAGGGTGGCCACGGCCAGGTACAGCCCCTTCACGCGCAGGCTGGGCAGCCCGAACAGGATGCCGAAAAAGGTGGCGCACAGCCCGCCCAGGATCAGCGCCGGAATCAGCGGCATGTTGGGAATGCGCACAAAGAAGTTGTAGGCCCCATAGGCGCCGACAGCCATGAAGGCGCCGGAGCCCAGCGAAATCTGGCCGCAGTAGCCGACCAGGATGTTCACGCCCAGCGCTGCCAGCGCAATGATCAGGAAGGGAATCAGGATGGCGCGGAACAGATAGTCGCTCGCCACCATGGGCACCACCGCAAAAGCCACGATCAGGAAGAGGCCGATGAAGATGCGGTCCTGCAGGATCGGGAAGATCTGCTGGTCCGCCCGGTAGGTGGTTTTGAACTGGCCGTTTTCTCTGTAAAGCATCTGCTGTATCCAAACAATCTTTTAGCTACGACACGCTGCGCTTAACTTTGCTTTGCAAAGTTAGTCTTCGCTGAAAGATCATTGATCGCGTATTTCATACGCGATCAATGATCTTTTCGCCGAACAGACCTTGCGGCCTGACGAGCAGGCAACCCAGCGCCAGCACATAGGCGAACCAGATCTCGATGCCGCCGCCGACAAAGGGGCCGAGGTACACCTCGGAGAGTTTTTCGCCCACGCCGATGACCAGGCCGCCGATGATGGCGCCGGGCACGGAGGTCAGGCCACCGAGAATCACCACGGGCAATGCGCGCAGCGCGACGGTGGCCAGCGAGAACTGCACGCCCAGCTTGCTGCCCCAGATCATTCCCGCCACCAGCGCGACCACGCCAGCCACACACCAGACGATGACCCAGATGCGATTGAGCGGAATGCCGATCGACTGCGCGGCCTGGTGGTCGTCGGCCACCGCACGCAGGGCGCGGCCGGTGGAGGTCTTCTGGAAGAACACACTGAGCGCTGCGACCAGTACGGCGGCGATCAGGGCTGCGTAGAGGTCTTCCTTGTTGATCAGCACACCGCCCTGGAAGGCGGACTCCAGCACGAAGATCGGCTCCTTGGGCATGCCGATGTCAATCTTGTAGATGCTGCTGCCGAACAGCGTCTGGCCCAGGCCTTCGAGGAAGTAGGCGATGCCCAGGGTGGCCATCAGCAAGGTGGCGCCTTCCTGGTTGACCAGATGGCGCAACACCAGGTATTCAATCACCCAGGCCACCACAAACATGATGGCGCCGGCGATCACGAAGGCGGCGATGTTGGCCAGCAGCAGGCTGTTGATGCCGGTCCACTGCGGAATCCATTCCGAAAAGCGCGCCATCGCCAGCGCGGCAAACAGCACCATCGCGCCCTGCGCGAAGTTGAAGACGCCGGAGGCCTTGAAGATCAGCACAAAGCCGAGCGCCACCAGCGAATAGAGCATGCCGGCCATCAGGCCGCCAAGCAAGGTCTCTAAAAAGAATGCCATCTAGATAGCCCCCCCGTCTCGGCTCACTGCGTGTAGCCGGATCCCCCCCCAGGGGGACGACGCCTGTGGCCCGGCGAAGCCGGTTCCACTGCGTCTGCTTGCACTGAAACCCATCGCGCTATTGCGGCTCATTGCAGTTTTATTCATGATTAATGTTCTACGCCCAGGTAGGCCTTGATCACGTCCGGGTTGTTACGGACTTCGTCGGGTGTGCCGTCGCCAATCTTTTTGCCGTAGTCGAGTACCACGACGCGGTCGGAGATGTCCATCACCACGCCCATGTCGTGCTCGATCAGGACCACGGTGGTGCCGAACTCGTCATTCACGTCGAGCACAAAGCGGCACATGTCCTGCTTTTCCTCGACGTTCATGCCGGCCATCGGCTCGTCGAGCAGCAACACCTGCGGCTCCATCGCCAGGGCGCGGCCCAGGTCCACACGCTTTTGCAGGCCGTAGGGCAGCTGGCCCACAGGGGTCTTGCGGTAGGGCTGGATTTCGAGGAAGTCGATGATGCGCTCGACCGCCTCGCGGTGCATGATTTCCTCTTTTTCGGCCGGGCCGATGCGCAGCGCCTGCATCAGCAGGTTGCTCTTGATCTTCAGGTTGCGGCCCGACATGATGTTGTCGAGCACGCTCATGCCCTTGAAGAGCGCCAGGTTCTGGAAGGTGCGGGCCACACCCATCACCGCCACCTGGTGGCTGTTCATGTGCTTGAAGGTCTGGCCGCGAAAGGTGATGGAGCCCTGCTGCGGTGAATAGACGCCGTTGATGCAGTTGAGCATGGAGCTCTTGCCTGCACCGTTGGGGCCGATGATGGCGCGGATCTCGTGCTCGCGCACGTTGAACGAGATGTCCGACAGCGCCTTGACGCCGCCAAAGCTCAGGGAGATGTTGCTGACGTCCAGAATGACGTCGCCAATTTTTTTCATGCTGCCGCCTTCACAGGTGCAAAGGTCTGGGTGTCGCAGATCCGCAGCGTGGCGCTGACGCTGCCAGTGCGGCCGTCCTCGAACTTCACCACGGTCTCGATGAACTGCTCGGTCTTGCCGCCGTAGAGGGCATCCACCAGCGGCTGGTACTTGTCGCCGATGAAGCCGCGGCGGACCTTGTTGGTGCGGGTCAGCTCGCCGTCGTCGGCGTCCAGTTCCTTGTGCAACACCAGGAAACGGCTGATCTGCGAGCCGGCCAGCAGGGTGTCCACGCTCAGGTCGGCATTGACCTTTTCCACGCACTCCTTGATGAGCTGATACACCTCGGGCTTCTGCGCCAGGTCGGTGTAGCCGGCATAGGGCAGGTTGCGGCGCTCTGCCCAGTTGCCCACCGCATCGAAATCGATGTTGATCATCACGCACACCTTCTCGCGGCCGTCGCCATAGGCCACGACTTCCTTGATGTGCGGGAAGAACTTGAGCTTGTTCTCGACGTACTTGGGCGCGAACATGGCGCCGTCGTTGCTGCCGCCCTTGATGCGGCCCACGTCTTTGACGCGGTCGATGATCTTGAGGTGGCCCTGCGCGTCGATGAAGCCGGCGTCGCTGGTGTGGTACCAGCCGTCGGCCGTCAGCACCTCGGCGGTGGCGGTCGGGTTCTTGTAGTACTCCTTCAGCAAGCCCGCCGACTTGACCATGACCTCGCCGTTTTCGGCCACCTTGATCTCCACACCCTGGATCGGAATGCCCACGGTGTCGGCGCGCGCTTCGTTGTCGGGTTGCAGGCAGACGAACACAGCGGTCTCGGTGGAGCCGTAGAGTTGCTTGAGGTTGATGCCGATGGAGCGGTAGAAGGTGAAGAGGTCCGGGCCAATGGCCTCACCGGCGGTGTAGGCCACCCGCACGCGCGAAAACCCCAGGTTGTTGCGCAGCGGCCCGTACACCAGCACATTGCCCAGCTTGTAGAGCAGCCGGTCCAGCAGGCCCACCGGTTTGCCGTCCATCAGGGCCGGGCCGACCTTTTGGGCCACCTGCATGAAGGCGTGGAACATGCCGCGCTTGAGGCGCCCGGCGTCTTCCATGCGGATGGTGACGCTGGTGAGCAGACCTTCGAACACCCGGGGCGGCGCGAAGTAGTAGGTCGGGCCGACTTCCTTCAGGTCGATCATCACCGTGCTGGCGTTCTCGGGGCAGTTCACCACATAGCCGCAGGTCAGCCACTGCGCATAGCTGAAGATGTTCTGGCCGATCCACGCGGGCGGCAGGTAGGCCAGCACCTCTTCTGCGTCGGTCAGCTTGTCGAAGTCGGCGCCGGCGCGGGCACGGTCCAGCATGGTGTTGTGGGTGTGCACCACGCCCTTGGGGTTGCCGGTGGTGCCCGAGGTGAAGAACATGGCGGCCACGTCTTCCGGGTTGCCCTCGTGGACGGCCATTGCAAAGAAGTCCGGCTGGCTTTCCGCGAACGCACGGCCCGAGGCGATCAGGTCGTCCATGGCCACCAGACCGTCTTCTGCATAGTTGCGCAGGCCGCGCGGGTCGTCGTAAATGAGGTGCGCCAGGCCGGGGCAGCGGTCGCGGATTTCCAGCAGCTTGTCGACCTGCTCCTGGTCTTCCACCATCGCAAAGCGCACATCGGCATTGTTGATGGGAAACACGCATTCGGCGCCCACGGCGTCCTGGTACAGAGGAATCGGAATCGCGCCCAGTGCCTGCGCTGCCAGCATCGTGGCATACAGGCGCGGGCGGTTCGCACCGACGACCGCCATGTGCTCGCCGCGCTGCAGGCCAGCCTGGTGCAGTCCGCACGCGATGTGTTCCACCAGCGTGGCCATGGCGGCCCAGCTGTGCGCCTGCCAGATGCCGTATTCCTTCTCGCGCATGGCGGCGGCGTCCGGCCGGTCGGCAGCATGCTTGAGCAGCAATTGGGGAAAGGTCGCCTGTCCTGAGCCTGTCGAAGAGGTCTGCATTCCTTGTCCTTGTCTCCGGAAAATGGGCCGCTTCGTCGCCTGTGTGACAGACGTGCGGCTGGTATGACTCGCATCCTAGGGCTGAGTTTGACGTCATCTTGTCATTGCGACGACAATTTGCGGGAAAGTCCTACTGGGGTGTGCCCGGGGGCGGCCCGCTTTCGTCACCCAACGTCCTTCCTGCACATGCCCACCGACCTCACCCTTCACCAGCGCCGCCGTGCGCCGACCGCCGACGAACTCCAGGGTATTCCGTGGCTACGCCTGTTGCAGCCCGAGGAACGCGCGCGTGCCGTGGCCGAACTGCAGGTGGGGGACGCCGCCCCGGGCGACTATGTGGCCCGGTTCGGCCGGCCTGTCACTTACTGGCTGGGCGTGGTCGAGGGGCTGCTCAAGATGAGTGCCGACAATGCCCAGGGCCTGACCATGACCTTCACCGGCGTACCACCGGGTGGCTGGTTCGGGGAGGGAACCGTGCTCAAGCGCGAGCCCTACCGCTACAACATCCAGGCCCTGCGCAAGAGCGTGGTGGCCGGCTTGCCGGTGGAGAGCTTCCACTGGCTGCTGGACCATTCCATCGGCTTCAACCGCTTTGTGATGAACCAGCTCAACGAGCGCCTGGGCCAGTTCATCGCCGCGCGCGAGATCGACCGCATGAACAACCCTGACCTGCGCGTGGCGCGCAGCCTGGCGGCGCTGTTCAACCCGGTGCTCTACCCCGGGGTGGGCGAGGTGCTGCGCATCACCCAGCAGGAGCTGGCCTACCTGGTGGGGCTGTCCCGCCAGCGCGTCAATGAGGCGCTGACGCGGCTGCAGGCCGAGGGCACGATTCGCGTGGAATACGGCGGCCTGCGTGTGCTGGATCTGCCGTCGCTGCGCTCCAGCGTGATGCGGCCGGCCCGGTCATGAGGCCCGCATCAAGGACAATCACTGTTCACCGCCACCCGATGGCCGCCTCGCTTGCCGTTCTTTTCCAGCCATGACCGATCCTCTGAAACCTGCCCGCCCCCAGCCCCAAGCCACCGGGGGCGCCGTGCGTGTGCCCAGGGCACCTGCCGCACCGGCGCCGGCAGCGGGTGCCGCCGCCACGGTGCGGCTCAACAAACGCATGGCCGAGCTGGGCCTGTGCTCGCGCCGTGAAGCCGACGACTGGATTGCCCGGGGCTGGGTGAGGGTGAACGGCGCCCCTGCCGTGATGGGCCAGCCGGTGGCGATGGACGCCCGCATCGACATCGACCGCCAGGCCGAGCAGCAGCAGCGCCAGCAGGTCACCATTTTGATCAACAAACCGGTGGGCTATGTCAGCGGACAGGCTGAAGACGGCCATGAACCGGCGGTGGTGCTGGTGCAGCCGCAAAACCGCTGGCGTGAATGCAACAGCCGCATGCGCTGGGGCCATGAGCAACTGCGCGGGCTGGCCCCGGCTGGCCGGCTCGACATCGACTCGATCGGACTGCTGGTGCTCACCCAGGACGGCCGGGTGGCGCGTCAGCTCATCGGCGAGGACTCCGAGGTGGAGAAGGAATACCTGGTGCGCGTGAGCTACGGCGCCGAGGCCCTCAATGTGCAGGCGCTGTTCCCGCCGGAAAAGCTGGCGCTGCTGTGCCACGGCCTGAGCCTGGACGGCCAGCCGCTGCGCCCGGCGCGCGTCGAATGGCAGAACCCCGAGCAGCTGCGCTTTGTGCTGAAGGAAGGCAAGAAGCGCCAGATCCGCCGCATGTGCGAGCAGGTGGGCCTGTTCGTCACCGGGCTCAAGCGTGTGCGCATCGGCGGCGTGAACCTCGGTCACCTGCCCGTGGGCCAGTGGCGTTACCTGGCGCCGCACGAACGGTTCTGAGGCGCTCCCAGGGCAGCCTTGCCCCTTCCATCGGGCAGTGGTGGCGCCAGGCCCTGCCTGCGACCACAATGGCGCCATGCCGTCACCCACCTCGCCAGAACCTGACCTGCCCCCCCGCACCCCCACCGATGAGGCGCTGGATGGGGCATTGAAGGCGCGCGGGCCGTCCTGGCCCCCCGAGCTTCACCTCTCCGACCTGCAGGGACTGGCGCAATTGGCCACGCAGGCCACCCTGGGTGTGGCGGGGCTGGCCGAAACTGTGCAGGGCAATGTGTACAAGGCCGTGGCCGCAGCCTTCGGCCCCCTGGGCTCGCCCTGGGTGGACCGCACCGCGGGGAGTACCGGTGTGCGGCGCGCCGGCATCACCGGGCTGGTCTATGGCAGCGTGCGCGGCGTGACGCGGCTGGCTGGCGGCACGGTGAATGCCGTGCTGGGCGCGGCCGCGCCCTTTCAACGCGGTGAACGCAGCCAGGGCTCGTCGCCCAGGCGCGAGGCCATGTTGTCCGTGCTCAATGGCGTGCTGGGGGACCGGCTGGCGGACACGGCCAACCCGCTCGCCATCACCATGCGCTGGCGAACAGCGCGTGCCGACGGCGAGGCTTTGACCCTGGACAAAGCGGCGCTGGTCGAGCAGTTGCCCCAAGCCAAGGGCAAGTTGCTGGTGCTCATTCACGGCCTGTGCATGAACGACCTGCAGTGGATGCCGGGGGCGGTGGATTCAGCAGGCCAGAGGCCGCCCGGCCATGCGCCAGCGCTGGCCGAAGCGCTGGGCTGCACGCCCGTCTACCTGCACTACAACACCGGCCTGCCCATCGCCGCGAACGGCCAGCAGCTGTCCCGGCTGCTGGAGCAACTGGTTCAGGCGTGGCCGGTGCCGGTCGAGGAGATCACCCTGCTGGCGCACAGCATGGGCGGGCTGGTGGCGCGCAGCGCGGTCGCCGCGGGTGACGGCTCACCTGGCACACCCGCCCCCGGCTGGCGCCGGCATCTGAAAAACATGGTTTTTCTGGGCACACCGCACCACGGCGCCCCGCTGGAGCGGCTGGGCAGCTGGGTCGATGCGCTGCTGGACGGCAACCTGCTGACGCGCCCCTTCGCCCGCCTGACCCAGTTGCGCAGCCAGGGCATCACCGACTTGCGCCATGGCCGGGTGCGGGAGGTGGGCGATGACACCGGCGACGGCGTGGTGGCCTTCGTGCCGCTTCCCGAGGGTGTGGCCTGTTTTGCGGTCGCGGCCAGTACCACCTCCCAGTCTGGCGAGCTGACAGATCAGCTCTGGGGCGACGGCCTGGTGCCGGTGCCCAGTGCGCTGGGCCAGCACAGCGACCCGGAGCGCCGCCTTGCCTTCGCGCCCGACCGGCAGTGGCTGGCAAGCGGCATGGGCCACATGGCGCTGCTGCACCATCCGGACGTCACGGCGCAACTGGTCCGCTGGCTGACAGCGCGCCGGTCCGGTTTGTAGAATCCGGGCTGTTTCGCGGACGCTTGAAAAAAGCCTGCGCCGTACCCAATTGACGCGAGGCAGGGTGCGGCCTTCCGGGCCAGCCATATTTTTCCAACCGACCCCATCACCACTGACCATGCCACCAGAGACCATGTCCAAAACCACCCAGATGTCCAAAACACTTTCATTCCAGGCCGAAGTGGCCCAGTTGCTCAAGCTCGTCACCCACTCGCTGTATTCCAACCCTGAAATCTTCCTGCGCGAGCTGATCTCCAACGCGTCCGACGCCTGCGACAAGCTGCGCTTCGAAGCCCTCAACAACGCGGCGCTGTATGAAACCGACACCGAGCTCAAGGTGCGGGTGAGCTTCGACAAGGACGCCAAAACGCTGACCATCACCGACAACGGCATCGGCCTGTCCCAGCAGGAAGCGATTGACAATCTGGGCACCATCGCCAAGAGCGGCACGCGCGACTTCATGGCCAAGCTCTCGGGCGACCAGAAGAACGACGCGCAACTGATCGGCCAGTTCGGCGTGGGCTTTTATTCCGGCTTCATCGTGGCCGACCGCATCACCGTGGAAAGCCGCCGTGCCGGCGCCGCCGCCGACCAGGGCGTGCGCTGGGCCAGCGACGGCACCGGCGAGTTCGAGGTCAGCGAGATCGAGCGTGCCGAGCGCGGCACCAGCATCATCCTGCACATGAAGGAGGACTCGCTGGATTACCTGAACAACTGGAAGCTCAAGGGCATCATCAGCAAGTATTCAGACCACATCTCCCTGCCCATCATGATGCCCAAGGAAGAGTGGAAGGAGGGTGAGAACGACCAGCCGGGCCAGATGGTGACCACCGGCGAGTGGGAAACCGTGAACCAGGCCGCTGCCCTCTGGACGCGTGCCAAAAAAGACATCACGCAGGAGCAGTACGACGAGTTCTACAAGCAGCTGAGCTACGACAGCACCGAGCCGCTGGCCACCACCCACAACCGGGTCGAAGGCGCCACCGAATACACGCAGCTGCTGTTCATCCCGTCCAAGGCGCCGATGGACCTGTTCAACCGCGACAAGGCCGCCGGCGTGAAGCTCTACGTCAAGCGCGTCTTCATCATGGACGACGCCCAGGCGCTGATGCCCACCTACCTGCGCTTCGTCAAGGGCGTGGTGGACTCGGCCGATCTGCCGCTGAATGTGTCACGCGAGTTGCTGCAGGAAAGCCGCGCCGTCAAGGCCATCCGCGAAGGCTGCACCAAGCGCGTGCTGTCGATGATCGAAGACCTGGCTACCAACGATGCAGAGAAGTTCAAGACCTTTTACGCCGAGTTCGGCGCGGTGCTGAAGGAAGGCCTGGGCGAGGACTTTGCCAACCGCGACCGCCTGGCCAAGCTGCTGCGTTTTGCCAGCTCCACGAACGACACCGTGAGCGTCGGTTTTGCCGACTACAAGGCGCGCATGAAAGAAGGCCAGGAGGCGATCTACTACATCACCGCCGACACCCTGGCCGCTGCCAGGAACAGCCCGCAGCTCGAAATCTTCCGCAAGAAGGGCATCGAAGTGCTGTTGATGGCCGACCGCGTGGACGAGTGGGCGCTCAACTACCTGCACGAGTTCGACGGCACGCCGCTGCAGTCGGTCGCCAAAGGTGCGGTTGATCTGGGCAAGCTGCAGGACGAGGAAGAAAAAAAGGCCGCCGAAGAAGCGCAGACCCAGTTCAAGCCCATCCTCGACAAACTGAAGGAAGCGCTGAAAGACAAGGCCAAGGACGTGCGTGCCTCGACCCGCCTGGTCGATTCACCGGCGTGCCTGGTGGTGCAGGACGGCGACATGTCGACCCAGCTGGCCCGCATGCTCAAGCAGGCCGGCCAGCCGGTGCCCGAGGTCAAGCCGATTCTGGAAGTGAACGCCCAGCACCCGCTGGTCAAGAAGCTTGAAGCCAGTGCCGAAGGCGCCCGGTTCGACGACCTGGCCCACATCCTGTTCGACCAGGCCCTGCTGGCCGAAGGCGGCCTGCCGGAAGACCCTGCGGCCTATGTGCGGCGCGTGAACGCGTTGTTGGTCTGAGACTTGCAGCGAGCTCATTTGGTGAACCCATTGCCGGTGATGCACTTGCCTGCTGGCTGAAATCGTTAAAGGTTGCGCCCAAGGGGTCAAATTTATCGATTATTTGAATTATTAGGTGAATTTTGATCCCATGGGATCAAAATTTGCCCATATGGCAGGATTCTGCTTAAATTGACCTTTTGGGGTCAAAAATGCAGATTTGCACTAGAGGCTTAACTGGATTGGCGTTGCAGCTTAAAAGAGAGCGGCAGGCTCAGGATCTATCGCGTGAGCAACTCGCGGCAGTTTGCAATGTGAGCCCCTCTTTTATTCGGGATGCCGAGACGGATCCAGGCCGTTGTTCGGTGCAGCTCCTGTTGCAGCTTGTTCAGGGCCTGGGCCTGACGATTGCCATCAGCGGCTGGACCTACGAAATCAATTCAAGTGCACCAAGCCCAAGCGGCACCGAAGGGCCGACCGCATGATCCGCCTGCGCGTATGGGCCAATGTGAGACCCATGGGGTGGTTTGGTCACACGGCAGGTGACTATTTTTTTGAATATGACGCGCAGTGGCTGGGTCAGCCCGGTGCCTATGTGCTGGCGCCGCAATTTCCGCTGCAAGCGGGCCAGTTCAATGGCCATCTGGTGCGCGCGTTTTTTGAAAATTTGTTGCCGGAGGGCACGGCTCTGGATGACGTCGTCCAGGCATTGTCCTTGCGCGATCCCACGGCCTTCGAGCTTCTCGGACACCTGGGCAAGGAATTGCCTGGCGTGTTGGCACTGCTTCCTGAGGAGGCGCCACCCGCCTTGCTGCAACAGTATCAGGCTTTGCCGTTGGAGGCCCTGAGTGAACGGCTGCGCAGTTCGCAGCCATTGCTGGTATCCAATCAGCATGCCACCATGTCCCTGGCGGGGGCGCAGGAAAAGATGGGCTTGCGATTTGACGCACGTCGCAGCTTACTGGCGGAAAGTGTGGGCACCTCCCCCACCACCCATATCCTGAAGCCCGACACCCGGCAAAAGCGCTACCAGCCCAGCGCCATCAACGAGTACGCGTGCATGAGACTGGCTCGTGCGCTCAAACTGCCAGTGCCTGATGTATGGCTGCTGCGTGTACCCGAAGCTGCCTATGTGGTGACCCGCTACGACCGCGTAGAGGTGGCTGGCAACATCGTCGGACTCCACCAGTTTGACGGCTGTCAGTTGCTGGGTCATGGCAGCGGCTGGAAGTACCAGCGGCAGGGCGGGTTGGTGAGCATCCCCAAGCTGGTGGAGGCCCTGCGTGCCTTGCCGGTGCGGGGCGCCGATTTGCTGCAGTTCCAGCGCTGGGTGATGTTCAACTATCTGATCGGCAATGCCGATGCCCACACCAAGAACATCTCGGTGCTGGTGGACGAGCGTGGCTATCGCCTGGCACCGTTTTATGACCTGTTGTGTGTTCGGGCGTATGGCGATACCGGTCTGGCGCTGTACATTGGCGATGAGGACACCTTTGACGCGGTGGGCCTTCACTCGTGGGAGGCCCTGTGCAAGGACTGCGGGTTTCGCCTGCCAGAAACACTCAAACTTTTCCGCAAAATGGCCCAGGGCTTGCTGCCTGCCTGGCACAAGGTGCATGAACAGATCGTGGCCCAGGAGGCGCCGACGCAGGCCGAGCGCGACGTGCTGCAGCGGATGGGTCGGGTGTTTGATTTGCACGCAACCCATGCCCTGTCCATGACGGAGACGGCGTAAGACCGAACGAGGGCTGGCCTGTCGGGCGACGACCTCGCGAGGGGCCGTTTGAAGGTCAGGTCACTCAAACCCGCAGGCGCGCCGCATCCCGGCCGCGTCTGCGCTGGTGAGCAGGTCGATCAGCGCCTGCGCGGCCTGCGGGGCCTGGGCGCGGGTGCACACTGCGGCGGTGTAGGTGGTGGCCAGCTCGAACTCCCTGGGCAGCGGTGCCACCAGGTCCACGCCGGCGGTGTAGATGATTTCGGTGATCTGCGTGCTGCCGATCAGCCCCTTCTCGCTCGACTCGGCCATCGCCCGCATGGCGGTGGCGCCGTTGGGGTAGACGCGCAGGCGGTCGGCCAGTTCCACGTCCAGCCCCAGTTGCCTGAGCATGCCCATCACGTGGATGCCTGCCGTGGCTTTGACCGGGTCCGGGAAATAGATGCCGCGTGCCGCCCTGAATGCAGCCTTCAGCGCCTCGGGGTTGTTCACGGCAGGCATGGCCTCGCCGCTTTTCACGGCGACGCCGGTCTTGACCTGGCCCAGGGCTTTCGCGCTTCCAGGGTGCAGTTCGCCACTGGCGGTGAGCTGCGCAATCAGGGCTTCGGTCAGGATCAGCACGTCGCAAGGTGCGCCCGCCAGCAGGTTGTCCTTCATCATGCCGACGGCGCCAAAGCAGGCGTTGATGCTGGCATGGTGATCGGTCTGGAAGCGCTGTTCCAGCTGTGTGACAAGGCCTTGGGCGGCGCCGCCACTGAGCAATTGAATGGTGGTCATGGTGGTGGGCTCTGTTGACCTGGATTAATCAACCTTGATGTTGGCGCTCTTGATCACGCGGGCCCATTTGTTGATGTCCTCGCGTGCGTATTTGTCAAAGGCGTCGGGGCTCATGACCAGGGGCACGGCGCCCTGCTTGCTCCAGGCTTGCTTCACGTCCGGCTGGTTGACGATTTTGGACACGGCCTCATTGAGCTTGTCCACGATCGCCTTGGGGGTGCCGGTGGGGGCCATCAGGCCGAGCCAGATGGTGGCTTCGTAGCCGGGCACGCCTGCCTCGTTGAGCGTTGGCACGTTGGGCAGCACTTCCGAACGCTGCTTGCCGGTGGTGGCCAGGGCCCTGACCTTGCCCGCCTTGACCTGCTCGGCCATGGTGGTCACGGCGTCGAACATCACGTCGACCTGGCCGCCGATCACATCGGTGCGGGCGCCGGAGCTGCCGCGGTACGGAATGTGCACCAGGTACACGCCAGCCATGCTCTTGAAGAGTTCGCCCGCCATGTGATACGGCGTTCCAGGGCCGGACGAGGCGTAGTTGAGCTTGCCGGGACGGGCCTTGGCGTCGGCGATCAGCGCCTTGAGCGTGGCATCGGGCAGCGCCGGGTTGGCCACCAGCACCAGATCTGAATAGTTGATGGGCGCAATCGCCACGAAGTCGCGCATCAGCTGGAAGGGCTTGTTCGGGATCAGCGACTCGTTCACCGTGTGCGCATTGGACATCAGCAGCAGCGTGTAGCCGTCCGCAGCCGACTTGGCCACCGCGTCGGTGCCGATCACCGAACCGGCGCCAGGCCGGTCGTCCACCACAAAGGATTGACCGAGTGCATCACCCAGGCGCTGTGCGATGAAGCGGGCGTATACATCGGCCGGGCCGCCAGCGGCAAACGGCACGATGATTTTCACCGGCTTGGTGGGATAGGCCTGTGCCAGAGCCAAGGGGCTGGCGCTGGTGACAGCGAGGCCCACGGCCAGACCGAGCGCCTTGGCTTTGGAGAGGAGGGGCAGTGAGCGGAGGATGCGAATGGACATGAATGTCTCCGGGGAAAGTAAAAGCGTAAAAGGCACAGGCGGCAGGGCGGCGCTTACTCCACCTTGCCAATGCGTTTGACGACCTCGGCCATGCGCTTGGCATCGGCCTGCACATACTTGTCGAAGTCAGGGCTGTCCTGGTACAGCACCGGGCTGCCGGCGCCGAGGATCACTTCCTTGACCTTGGCGTCCTGGGCGGCAAATTTGGCAGCGGCGCGCAGGCGCTGGGCAATCGGCTCGGGCGTGCCCTGGGGAATGAAGAGCCCCGACCACTGCGCGTACTCGGCATTGAAGCCGGCGTCTTTCAGGCTGACGACGTCGGGCAAGGCGCCCAGCGTGCTGGTGCCCCAGTGGGCCAGCACGCGCACCTTGCCGGCCTTGACCTGCTGCAGCACGGTGGCCGGGCCGGACGAGACCGCATCAATCTGCCCGCCCAGCAGCGCTACCACCGCCGGCCCTGCGCCGGTGAAGGGAATGTGCGTCAGCTTGATGCCGGCAGTCTGCGCCAGGATTTCCATCGGCACATGCATGGTGCCGTAGTTGCCCGAAGAGCCGTAGTTGATTGCGCCGGGCCGTTTTTTGGCGTCTTCCACAAACTGCTGCACGGTTTTCCATGGCGAGTCGGCGCGCACGGCCAGCACCGTCGGGTCGGCCGTGAAGCGGGCAATCGGCCGCAGGTCGGGCAGGGCGAACATCGCCGGGCGGCCCAGCAGCACGTCCGCTTCGGGAATCACCGTCAGCGACGACAGCGCCATCAGGATGGTGTAGCCGTCCGGCTTGGCTTTGGCTGCGACGCTCATGCCGATGCCGCCACCGGCGCCGGCCTTGTTCTCGATCACCACGGGCTGGCCCAGATCGCGCGACATGGCTTCGGCCACCGGGCGCGCCACCAGGTCGGCCAGGCCGCCGGGCGGGAAGGGAACGATCATGGTGATGGGTTTGGTGGGCCAGGCGGCCTGGGCTGCGGCCAGCGTGGTGGCGCAGGCCAGAAAGCTGCCCGTGAGCAGGGAAAGCCATGAACGACGATGCATGTGTGTCTCCAGGTAGGTCTCGGTCCCGCCGTGCGTCAGGAGCGCCGGTCGGTGATGGTGATGAGGGTGAAGTGATGGTGGTGAAGAAAAGGGTTGCCAGAGGAACCCGAAATCGCCAAAAGCACTGGAAGATAAGTACGCTTAGCGTATCGTTTTTTGGATCGCCATGTCGTCATCGCTATCCCTAGCCCGGGTGTACGTAGTTCTCGCATGCCGGTGAACGATTGGTTGATATTGGGTCTGCCCCGCGGCGCATGGCCCCGATCCTGTTCGCCGTGGTCCGCGCTCACACCACCAGCGGCGCGTCCTGCATCGCCTCGGTCTGCTCTTCGAGCATGTCCACCTGGCCTTTCCAGTAGTCGCTGGAGCCGAACCACGGAAAATTGATCGGGAAGATCGGGTCGTGCCAGCGCTGCGCCAGCCAGGCGCTGTAGTGCACCAGCCGCAGCGTGCGCAGGGGCTCGATCAGGGCCAGTTCGCGCCGGTCGAATTCGCGGAATTCCTCGTAGCCATCGACCAGCGCCCCCAGCTGGCGGGTGCACTGGGCGCGGTCCCCGGACACCAGCATCCACAGGTCTTGCACTGCAGGGCCGGTGCGGGCGTCATCCAGGTCCACAAAATGCGGGCCTGCCAGCGGCAGTCCTTCGGGTGTCCAGAGGATGTTGCCGGGGTGGCAGTCGCCATGCAGGCGCAGCGTCGGGATGTCGCCGGCGCCCTCGAACACGGCTTGCGCCACCTGCATGGCTTCTTCAAACGCCTTGCGCCAGCGCGACTCCATGTCCAGCGGCAGATAGCCGCCACTGAGCAGAATCTCGCCCGAGGCCAGGCCAAAGGTCTGCAGGTTGAGTGCCGGGCGATGAACAAAGGGCTTGGCGCAGCCCACGGTGTGGATGCG
The DNA here is from genome assembly GCA_966112355.1 of uncultured Polaromonas sp. Taxonomy (GTDB): domain Bacteria; phylum Pseudomonadota; class Gammaproteobacteria; order Burkholderiales; family Burkholderiaceae_C; genus Polaromonas. Next base: position 195,456 of record CBHWCZ010000004.1, on the reverse strand, counting down.
GGCCAGAAAGCGGCCAATCCACTCCAGCACGTCCATGTTGTCCAGTTCGGGCCGGCGGCCGCCCCGGCTGGGTGAGACGCTGAAGGTGAAGCCGCCAAAGTGGTGAATCGTCGACCCGTTCAGGGTGAGCGGGCCCACCACCGGAATCTCGGCCGCCATCAGTTCAGCGGCAAAGGCATGCTCCTCGGTGATCTGGGCGTCGGTCCAGCGGTCGGGCCGGTAGAACTTCACCACCACCACGTCACCGGCCAGCTCGGCCTCGCCCACCGGGCTTTCCAGGTGCGCCTGGTACACGCGGTTCTCATAGCTGGAAAGCGCCGTCATGCGGCCGTCACCGAACAGCCCGACGCTGGCGAGCGCGTCCAGCACCACCACCGGGGTCAGGGCCTCGTAGGCATGCGTGGTCGGACGGACAGGGGCCGCCTGGTTGTTTTCGTTCATGGCTGATTGTCGTTGGACTCCGCCCACCGCTTCAAGTTGCCGCGCTGCACCCCTGCCGCAGAGGCGGTCATGTCAACCGGCCATGAAAAAGCCCGCCGGCAGTGCGCGGGCGGGCTTGGGCTGTGACCAGCCGTCGGCTGGGGTGCTTACTTCAGCGTGATGGTCACGTCAATGTTGCCGCGCGTGGCGTTGGAATAGGGGCATACCTGGTGGGCGGCGTCGATCAGGTCCTGCGCGGCGGCACGGTCCATGCCGGGCAGAGTGACATCCAGGCGCACGGCGATGCCGTAGGCGTTGGGGATCTTGCCCAGGTCCACGCTGGCGTCGACGGACACGTCCTCAGGCACGGTGATTTTCTTCATGCCGCCGACGGCTTTCATCGCGCCGATGAAGCAGGCCGAATAACCGGCGGCGAACAGCTGCTCGGGGTTGGTGCCGGTGCCGGCGGTGCCGGGCGAGCTGAGCGTGACTTCCAGGCGGCCGTCGTCGGTTTTGGACTTGCCGTCACGGCCACCGGTGGTGTGGGCATGGGCGGTGTAGAGGACTTTTTCGAGCTTGGTCATGGTGTTTCCTTTGAAAAATACCCCGGTCAGAGGTGGTTGGGATGGGTCGATGAAATCGTTGGGTATGGCTTGAATGTCAGGCCACCAGCCGCTGGCGCAGGGCCTGCACCTGCTGCGTGAGGCTGATGAGTTCGGGAACGGAACACTGCGCGGCGCTCATGATGCAGCCTGGAATCTCTGCTGCCCTCGCCTTGAGCTTGCGGCCGGCGGCAGTCAGGGTGATGTGGACGCGGCGCTCGTCTTCGGCGGCGCGGATGCGGGAAATCAGCCCGGCGGCTTCCAGCCGCTTGAGCAGCGGCGTGAGGGTGCCGGAGTCCAGGTAGAGCTTCTCGCCCAGCGCAGACACCGTCAGGCCGTCGCGCTCCCACAGCACCAGCATGGCCAGGTACTGCGGGTAAGTGAGCCCGAGGTTCTCAAGCAGCGGCTTGTAGAGCTTGGTCATCGCCAGCGAGGTCGAATACAGCGCGAAGCAGAGCTGATTGTCCAGCTTGAGCATGGCAGAAGTCTTGTCGGGCGATGGGGTTTTTGATGGCATGGCTGAATTATATCGAGCAATTAAATTGTGTGCAATGTAATTGTTTCGGAAAGTATCAGATCCCTGCCGAGGCTCTAAACTGCGGGGGCCATGAAACAGTACCCCAAAAGCAAAGCGGCAGCCGGCAAGACCAGCCCCAACCCCGCCGCGAAACCCGAGCAGGTGATTGAAGAAATCCGCCCCGGCCAGTCGATCGAGCTGCTCAAGGAGCTGCACATCCTGACTCGCGACGGGCGCCTGAATCAGGATACCCGGCGCAAGCTCAAGCAGGTGTATCACCTGTATCACTTCATCGAGCCGCTGCTGAACGAGGTGTTTGTGGCAGGCGCGAGCAGCGGCCCTGTGCCAGCGCTGGCCGACCACGGTGCCGGAAAGTCTTACCTCGGTTTCATTTTGTACGACCTGTTTTTCAATGTCGCCCACCCCGGTGAGGCAGGCCATCAAAGACCTGGCCACATCTACGGCATTGAAACCCGTGCCGAGCTGGTGGAAAAATCCCGTGCGCTCGCCGAGCGGCTGGGCTTTGCGCACATGTCCTTCCTCAACCTCACGGTGCAGGAGGCCACCACCTCCGACGCGCTGCCGCCCGTGGTGGACATCGTCACGGCGCTGCATGCCTGCGACACGGCGACCGACGACGCGATCGCCTTTGGTCTGGCCAAACACGCGCGCCACATGGTGCTGGTGCCCTGTTGCCAGGCCGAGGTGGCCAGCGTGCTGAAGAAGACCCGCGCGCTGTCACTCGCCAAAACACCGCTGGCCGAGCTGTGGCGCCATCCGCTGCACACGCGCGAGTTCGGCAGCCAGATCACCAATGTGCTGCGCTGCCTGCAGCTCGAGGCGCACGGCTACCAGGTCACCGTCACCGAACTGGTGGGCTGGGAGCATTCGATGAAAAACGAGTTGATCCTCGCCAGCCGGCCGGCGCAAGCCAGCCCGGCCAAAACCCGCGCCGCGCAAGAGCGGCTGCATGAGGTGCTGGACCAGCTGGGCCTGGCCGAATTGACCGGCCGCTTCGCCGTGCCTGAGGTCGCTGAATTGGCCGTGACCTGATCGGCTGCGTCAGCGCAGCGCTGCCACCTGGCGGATCAGCGCCATCAGCCCGGCCTCCGCGGCGGTGGGGACCCGGTCGGCTTGCAGCGTCAGGCCTACCTGTTCTTCTGTGCCGGCCATGCTGACGGGGAGTGCCTGCAGCCACCCGCCATCGAGGTCCGGCCGCGCCGCCCCATAGGGCGACACCCACACCGCATCGCTTTGCAGCGAATAGCCACGCGCAATCGACACCGAGAGCGTTTCAATCGTCCGCTCCGGCGCACCCAGGCCGCGACTGAGGAAAAACCCGTCGGCCGCATGGCGGATGGCGGTGCCCGCTGCGGGCAGGATGACCGGAAACTTGCCCAACTGCGCCAACGGGTTGCTGCCCGATGCGGCGCCGAGCAGCGGATGGCCGGGGCGAACCGCCAGCACCAGCGGATCGGCGTACAGGTGTTCAAAGCTCAGGCCCAGCATGTGCGCCGGTTCGGCAAAGCGGCCAATCACCACGTCCAGCTCACGCTGGCGCAGCCGCGTGAGCAGGTCGGGGTTGGAGCCGGTGAGGATGCGCAGGCTGGCCGGGCGCGTGCCTTCGCGCTCCTGCGCGTCCTGGGCCTTGAGCAACTGCGGCATCAGCCACGGCGCCACTGTGGGCAGCACACCCAGGGTGACGACAGCGCGGCCGCGCGTTTGCGCCACACTGGCCACGGCTTCACGCAGCGCACTGACACTGGCGCCTGCGTGCCGCATGAAGGCCTCGCCGCTCTGCGTCAGCGCGGCACCCCGGCGCCCGCGCTCGAACAGCCGCACCGCCAGCAGGGCCTCCAGCTCCTTCAGCGTTTTAGACACCGCCGGCTGGGTGATGGCCAGCACGTCGGCGGCTTTCTGCAGGCTGCCGTGCTGGGCCACCGCCAGAAAGCACTGCAGATGCCGGAACTTGATGTGTTCGCCAACCATGCCGTCATTATGGAGTTACTTGCTGATTTGGTTATGGATAAATCGATAAAAACTCAATATACATAACCAAATGACCGAGATAAAGTCCCGTATCACTTCACCCCACCTCAAGCCTTCAGGAGACACCGATGAAACCCGACCTGCATGAGAGCTACCTCGCCCCGCGCGACTGGCGCTGCCACCCCGACCATATCTACAGTGGCTACAAATCCACCAGCCTGCGCGGCCCCAAGCAGACCCTGGTGCCCATCCGGCAGGCGCTGTCGCAATTGAACGCGCCGGTCTATGGCACCGAGCAGCTCGGCCCGCTGGACAACGACCTGACCCTGAACGCCGTGAAAAACGGCGCGCCGCTGGGCGAGCGCATCATCGTCACCGGCCGCGTGATGGACGAGGACGGCCGACCCGTGCGCAACACGCTGGTCGAGGTGTGGCAGGCCAACGCGGCCGGCCGCTATGTGCACAAGGCCGATCAGCACGACGCGCCGCTGGACCCGAACTTCCTGGGCGCCGGCCGCTGCATGACGGACGACCAGGGCCGCTACATGTTCAAGACCATCAAGCCGGGGGCCTACCCCTGGGGCAACCACACCAACGCCTGGCGGCCCAACCACATCCACTTCTCGCTGTTCGGCGAGTACTTTGCCAGCCGCCTGATCACGCAGATGTACTTCCCCGGCGACCCCCTGCTGACATACGACCCGATGTACATGGGCGTGCCGGAGCATGCGCGCGAGCTGATGGTGTCCCAATTCAGCCTCGACGTGACGCAGCCCGACTACGCGCTGGGCTACATCTTCGACATCGTGCTGCGTGGCCCCAAGGCCACGCGTTTCGAATAAGTTGGCCTCAACCCAGGAGCACACCAGGAGCACACCATGAGTCAACTCAAGCAGACCCCCTCCCAGACCGTCGGCCCCTTTTTCGCCTACGGCCTCACGCCCAGCCAGTACGGCTATGACCTGAAAAGCCTGTTCACCCCGGTGCTGGCCGAGCCGCATGCTGAAGGCGAGCACATCCGCATCACTGGCCAGGTGATTGACGGCGCGGGCAAGCCCGTCCTCGATGCGATTGTCGAAATCAGCCAGGTCGATGCCCATGGCCACCCCGTGAACTCGGTGGCCGACGCGAAGGCCAAAGGCTTCACCGGCTTCGGCCGCTGCGGTACCGGCACCCTGCCGGACAGCCACTACCTGTTTGAAACCGTCAAGCCCGGTGCGGCCGCCCCCGGGCAGGCGCCCTACATCCAGGTCTGTATCACCATGCGTGGCCTGCTGGTGCATACCTTCACCCGCATCTACTTCAGCGACGAAGCTGCCGCCAACAGCGCCGATGCGGTGCTCGGCAGCGTGCCGGCAGAGCGCCGCGCCACCCTGGTGGCCCAGCGCACGATGACGGGTGCCGGGGCTGTGTACCGCTTCGACATCCGCATGCAGGACAGCGCTGCGGGCAAGGAGACGGTGTTCTTCGACCTTTGATGGGCCGGCGCTGTGGACCATGGAAGGTATCTGATACGCAAATGGCGTTGACAAACGGTACGTGTAAGCGTACGCTAGTGGATCCATTGAGACTCGTTTGAGAGATACCGTATGACCACCCCCATCACAGCCAGCGAAGCGCGCGCCAGCCTCTACCGGCTGATTGACCAGACGACCGAATCACACCAGCCTATTCTGATTTCTGGCAAGCGCAACAGCGCCATTCTGCTGGCTGCGGACGACTGGCAGGCGATACAGGAAACACTTTATCTGCTGTCGGTTCCGGGTATGCGTGAATCCATCAAGGCCGGTATGGCCGAGCCGTTGGACAAGAGCGCCAGAGAGCTCAAGTGGTGAGGTGGGAGGTTGTCTTTGCCAAACATGCGCTCAAGGACGCCAAAAAGATCGCAGCCGCAGGGTTGAAAGACAAGGCCAGGAATCTGCTTGAAGTTCTGGCTCAGGATCCTTTTCAGAATCCACCGCCCTACGAGAAGCTTGTTGGCGATCTGGAAGGGGCCTACTCAAGACGAATCAATATCCAGCACCGTGTGGTTTACGAGGTGTTCAAAAAGGAGCGCACTGTTCGCGTCCTCCGTATGTGGACTCACTACGAATGAGTTCGGTAGCGCAATTGCGACCTGTCAGCCCTCAGTCCGCCTGACGTCGCTTAGCTCCGAAACCGCTTGCGCGTGAGCGCCAGCGCGAGCCAGAAGCCTGCCACCGCATAAAACACCAGCAGCGCGGCATGTTGCACCCACTGCTGCGGCCATTGCCCCATGAAGAGCGGGCGAATCAGTTCCACCGCCGCCGTCAGCGGCAGCCAGTCTGAAATGGTGCGCATCACCCCCGGTAGCTGGTCGCGCGGGAAGAACACGCCGCTCAGGAACATCGTAGGCGTGAGAAAGAGCGTGAAGTAGTAGGTGAAGAAGTCATAGCCCTTGGCCAGTGCGTTGAAGATCAGTGCGATGCTCGAAAAGGTGATGCCCACCAGCCCGAGCAGCGGCCAGGCGATCAGCAGCAGGGGGCTGTGGCTGATGCCCAGCGCCAGCATCACCAGCAGGATCACCGTGGTGGTGAAGAGCGACTTGAACGCGGCCCACAGCATTTCGGCGAACACCACATCGTCCAGCCGCACCGGCGCGTTCATGATGCCGTCCCAGGTGCGCTGCACCTGCATGCGTGAGAACGCGGAGTAGAGCGCCTCGAACGATGCAGCCTGCATCGCGCTCATGCAGACCGAGCCACTGGCCAGAAACAGGATGTAGGGCACCGCGCTGCCGTTGAGCTGCACCTGCCCGACCAGCGCACCCAGGCCGTAGCCAAACGCCACCAGGGTGATCAAGGGCTCGGCAATGTTGCCGACCAGGCTGGGAATGGCCAGCTTTTGCCACACCAGCAAGTTGCGGCGGAACACCGGCCACCAGCGCAGGCTGATGCGTGGCGGGGCAAAGAGGCCGGGGGCGTCGGTCGGTGGGTTCATGGGTGACGTGGACATCATGCGTCCTCCCGGATCTGTCGGCCCGTCAGCTTCAGGAAGAGGTCTTCCAGATTGGCCGGCCGGTGCAGTGTGCGCAACTGCGGGTGGTCTGCCAGCGCCGCCAGCAAGCGCTTGGAATCCTGCGTGTAGAAAAACACCGTCTCGCCGCTCACTTCGGTACGTGCCGCCAGCGCTTTCAGCGGAGAGTCGACCAGCGCCAGGGCGCCGGCGCCATACACCTCCACCACGTCGGGCTCCAGGTTCTGCGCGATCAGGGTGCGGGGCGTGCCTTCCGTCATCTTCTTGCCGTGGTCCAGCACCAGCAGGCGGTTGCACAGGCGTTCGGCCTCGTCCATGAAATGCGTGGTCAGCAGGATGGATTTGCCCTGCTGCACCAGTCGCTGCAGCCGCTCCCACATCAGGTGGCGCGCCTGTGGGTCCAGGCCGGTGGTGGGCTCGTCGAGCAGCAGCAGTTGCGGGTCGTTCACCAGCGCGCGGGCCAGGCTCAGGCGCCGCTTCATGCCGCCCGACAGCTCGCTCAGCTTGGCGTCGGCCTTGTGGGTCAGGGCCGCAAATTCCAGCAGCTTCGGGATGCGCTCGCGGATCACCGCGTCCCTCAGGCCAAAGTAGCGGCCGAACACCAGCAGGTTCTCGGCACAGCTGAAGTCCGGGTCCAGGCTGTCGAACTGGCTCACAATGCCCAGCCTCTCCTTGATGGCCAGTGCATCCTGCGGCATGTGCAGGGCCGGCTGCCCATCCGGCGGGTGAAACGCAATGCGGCCCGTGTCTGGCGCCGTGAGGCCCAGGCACATGCGGATGGTGGTGGTCTTGCCCGCCCCGTTGGGGCCGATCACGCCCAGGCATTCGCCGGGAGCGATGTGAAACGACAGGTCCTTGACGACGGTGGCGTCGCCGTAGCGCTTGCTGAGGCCCTGGACGGAAAAGATCGGGGCGGCAGGGGGAGACGTGGTCGCGTGGCTCATTGAAGGATTGTGAGTCATCGCGTCAGCCATTGAAAAGTAATGAGTTAGTGATGCTTGACGATACTAACGTGATGCGTTACTATTGCGCATGATTTTGAGCTTTCAATGCAAAGACACCCAAAGCGTGTTTGAAGGAAGGCGCGTCAAGCGATGGGTCAATATCGAAACGGTTGCCATCCGCAAGCTGGCCATGCTCCACAGGGCTGCAATGTTGACTGACCTGAAAATACCGCCGCAAAACAAACTGGAAGCTTTGAAGAAAGACCGCAAAGGGCAGCACAGCATCCGGATCAACGACCAGTGGCGCTTGTGCTTTCGCTGGACTGAAACTGGCGTTGAAAACGTGGAGATCGTGGACTACCACTGACCCTTTTGCATTGACCTCTGCTTTTGAAGTGCCCATGGAAGGAGCTCTTATGAAACGCCAAATTCCTTACCCTCATCCTGGTGAAATTCTCGCCGAAGAGTTTCTGAAACCAATGGAGATCACGCCGTACCGTCTCGCCAAGGAGATCCATGTGCCCTTGACACGAATTGCAGCAATTCTCGCTGGCAAGCGCGCGGTGTCGGTTGATACCGCCTTGCGCCTGTCGCGGTTTTTCGGTACGAGTGAAGGTTTCTGGAGTGGCTTACAGATGGACTACGACACTGCGGTTGCCAAAGACCTGCTTGCCAAGGAACTGACCGCCATTGCCACTTACAGCGACGAGCGTTTCGCGCTCGTGGCTTGATTCAGGCTGCAGACTACGACCCACAGCGCATACGGGGTCGTGGTCCGAGCCGACGCTTTGCCCGGCCTTCCAGTAACATGGGCCGAGGTCTGGTACGTGTTGTACGAGACGACTCAGGAGACAATGAATGTTCAGTCATGTGATGTTGGGCGTGAATGACCTGGAAGCAGCGCGCAAGTTCTACGACGCCTTGCTCGGCACGCTGGGAACCGCCCCCGGCGCCGCCAACAAAAACCGCTACTTCTACCGAAGCCCGACCGGATCGTTCGCGATCACCACGCCGATCAACGGGGAGCCGGCCGCGGCCGGCAACGGCAGTACGGTGGGGTTTGTGGCGAAGTCGCAGGAGCAGGTCGATGCCTTCCATGCCACGGGCATCAGCCACGGCGGCACCACCTGCGAAGACCCACCCGGCTTGCGCGAAGACAGCAAGCTGTATCTGGCCTACCTGCGCGACCCGGACGGCAACAAGCTCTGCGCCCTCTACCGGCCCGCGAAGTAAGGCGAGCACTTCAAGCAACCGCCCCGGTCATGCGCGCCATGACTCCACTTTTTGATTCATGACGGGAGACAACTCATGCCTAAAGCCTATTGGATTTCCACTTACCACGCGATCCACGACCCGGCCGCCCTGGCCGAATACGCCAAGCTCGCCGGCCCTGCGCTGACAGGTGCAGGCGGCCGCTTCCTGGCGCGCGGCATGCCCTCGGTGGTGTACGAGGCGGGGGTGAAGGAGCGGGCGGTGCTGATCGAGTTCGACAGCGTCGAGCAGGCCACGGCAGCGCACGACAGTCCGGGCTACCAGGAGGCCTTGAGGGCACTGGGCACCGGTGCCAGGCGCGACATCCGCATCATTGAGGCGGCCTGAAGCCAACCCTCGCGCTGCTGGGTGGCGTGGTGAATTCCAATGGTGTGGAAATGCGCTTGCGCATCACCCTCAAGAGGCGCCGGCTTTTTCCAGCAACGTGACCATGGCGGCATAGCCCCGGGCTTTGGCCAGTGTCAGCGGTGTGTTGCCCTCCCGGTCGGTGAGCCGGGTGCTGGCACCGGCAGCCAGCAGTGCCTGCAGGGTGCGTTGGTGCCGTGGGCCTCCGTTGCCCAGCACAATGGCTTCAATGACAGCGGTCCAATGCAGGTTGTTGACGTGGTCCAGCGGGGCGCCGGCAGCAATCAGCTGCTTCACCACGCCATCGTGCCCCAGATGGGCAGCGGCAATCAGTGCCGTCCCGTCGTAGCGGCTGGTGGTGAGTCTGGCGCTGGCACCCAGGGCCAGTAACAGTTGCAAGGTCTCTTCATCGTCTGCCACGGCAGCGATGGTCACCGCGTCGTAGCGGTCGTTTTCGAGCAGCTCCAGGTTGGCCGCCCCTTGCGCCAGCGCGCGAAGCACCTCGCGCTGCCTGGCAAAGGTGGCGACATGCACGGCGGTCCGGCCGAACGGGTCACGGGCATTCACGTTGACGCCCGAGACCAGCAGTTTTCTGAGCTGCTGCAGATCGCCCTTGTGCGCGGCCGCGTGCAACCCGGTGTAGCGGGCCGCCTCTGCCGCACTGGGTGCCACCTGCGCCGCTGCAGGGGAGGCCGGCAGCGATGCCAGCACGCCCATGGCAACAAGCACCGCCATGGGCCATGCCAATACCTGTGTGTTGTTCGCCATGGTTTTTCCTGGAGTGGTCGGGTTGCCGCTTATTTGAGCAGGTCCTGCACGCTGGCAATGCCTGCCAGCGCGCATTTTTCGTCAAGATGGCCGCCGGGCGCACCGCCCACGCCCACGGCACCGATCACGTCGTCGCCCACCTTGACGGGCACACCGCCACCGAGCAGCAGGAAGCCGGGAATCATGGCCACGTTGGCCGCTGCCAGGTTTTTTTGCACGCCTTCCCACATGGCCGAAGTGGTGTTCTTGCCGGAGGCCGAGGTGAAGGCCTTGGCCTGGCTGGCGGCCAGGGTGTGGGGGCCGGCGTTGTCGGCGCGCTGGACGGCACGCACAGTGCCTGCGCGGTCCACTACTGTTGCCGCTACATTGAACTTGTCTGCGCTGCAGGCCGCCACTGTCGCCGCGGCAATTTTGTTGGCGAGTTCGAGCGACATGTTTTTCTCGACACGTACCGACTGGGCGCTGGCGCCCCATGCGACAAATGACAGGGCGAGAGCAGTCACCAGGGGTTTGGCAAGGGATTTGGAATGCATGGTGTTCTCCAGAAAAATGGGTGATGAAGCAACTGTTCAACCCCTGGAGAAAATGTAGTCAAACCGTGTGTTGCCGGCCATTCGTGCGGCTACGCGTGGGGCTCCGTAGAACTACGGAAGGCGCGGTCAGCCCTTTGTCTGCACCGCCAGCGTGGCGTAGTGGCGGATCAGGTGCGCGAGGGAATCGGCCTGCAGCTTGGAAAACAGGTTGGCCCGGTGGGTTTCCACCGTGCGCGGGGACAGGCCCAGGGCGCGGCCGATTTCCTTGTTGGTCAGGCCTTCGACGATCAGGCCCAGCACCTCGCGTTCACGCTCTGACAACTGGGCATGAAGCTCGCGCGCCTGCCGGTTGGCCTGGTGCCGCTCGCGTGATCGCACATGGAGGCGCACAGCGTTCTGCAGTGCTTCCAGCAAGGCTTCGTCGTCCACCGGCTTTTCCAGGAACTCGGCCGCGCCGGCCTTGAAGGCCCGCCGGCACAGCTCCACGGTACCGTGCCCGGTGAGCATGATCACGGGCTGATCCACGCCCTGCGCGATCAGGGCGTCAAGCACCGTCAGGCCGCTGATGCCGGGCATGCGAACGTCGAGCACGATGGCCCCTATGCCCTCACGGTCGAAGCTGCGCATGAATTCCTGCGGGTCGGCCCAGGTCTGCACGCGCAGGCCCACCGTGCCGATCAGCAGCGCCAGGCTGGCGCGCACGGCCTCGTCGTCGTCAATCAGATGGATCAACGGAGACAAGGGGGCATTCATGGGCCGGGCGCCAGCGGCAGCGTCAGGACGAACATGGCGCCGCGTGGCGCATGGGCTTGGGCGCGCAGTTGTCCGCCCATGCCGCTGGCCAGCGTTTCGCACAGGCTCAAGCCCAGGCCCAGTCCACCTTCGCGGGTGGTGAAAAACGGCTCGAACACGCGAGGCAGGGTGTCGGCTGCGATGCCGGGCCCGGTGTCCACCACGCGCAGCACGCCCATGCCCTGTGCCGTTCCGATGTAGATGGCGAGTTCGCGCTCGCTGGCCGGTACCGACGCCAGGGCCTGAAGGGCGTTGGTGAGCAGGTTGTGGATGATCTGCTCCAGGGCGATGCGCTCGGCCAGCACGCGGGCCGGCTGTGCGATGTGCACCGACGTGGCCACGTCCAGGCGCCTGCATTCGGGCTCGAGCAGGTCCACGGCAGTGCGCGCCGCCTGCGCCAGGTCCACGGCCTGGCCTGGTTCTGCGGCCTGCGGCTGCTCGACCGTGCGGCGCAGTCGCCCCAGCACGTCTGCGGCGCGGCGCGCCTGCGCCACCGCCTGGTCCATGGCCTGCAGCGCCGTGGGGAGCTCGCCGGGATCCTCTTCAAGCAGGCGCTTGGCAGCCTGTGTGTTGGCGAGGACCGCGGTCAGCGGCTGGTTCAGCTCATGGGCCATGCCGGCGGCCAGTTCGCCCAGGGCATTGAGGCGCGCCACCTGCCCGACGCGCAGCAAGGCTTCCGCGCGTCGGCGCGCGCTGCGCAGACGCTGCCAGGCCGACCAGGCCGCCAGCGCCGCGGCCACGGCCACGGTCCACAGGGCCATGGCAACCCAGGGCAATTCGGGCCAGCCCACCTGGCGTACCGCCACCACCTCGAAAGGCTGGCTGACGCTGGCCAGTTTTTTGTGGAACTCGAAGCGCCAGCCCGCATCGGCGATGTGCCCCGGCTGAATGACAAAAGCCTGGCCGCCGTGCTCCAGCGTCACGCGGACCGGGCTGCTCTGCACCGGCATGCTCCATTCACTCCAGGGGATGGTGCCCTGCACATCAATGAGCAGCGCATAACTGGCCGGTTGTGCCGCCAGCACCAGCTGGTAGCGGCCGCGGGCGGCGGTGAAATCCGGGTTCGCCAGCACGGCGCTGCGGGTCTGGCGGGACGCCTTTTCGGCGGCATCCAGACCGGTGCCGAGCCAGGGGGTGCCGGGGGCGCGCCGCTGGACTCCGAGGATTTGCGGGTACACGGAGGACAGGCGCCGCTCTGCGGGGTCGGCGTCCCCCGGGGCTGCGGCGGGTTGCAGCAGGGCCAGCGTGGCCAGCACCGCTTCGTGCTGCACCGCCCGCTGGCTGAGCAGCCGGTGGCTGATGCGGGCATCCGTCTCAAAGTCTTCCTGCAGCTGTGACAGCGCCGCGCGTGCCAGCAGCACACAGCCGATGGCCGAGAGCACACACCACACCATCAGGCGCGGGCCGTGTACTTTGAGTATCTGGAGCATGGCCAATTTTTGCATATGGTGCCTGCGCTGGTGGGTGCAGGCGGCCGGACTTTGTAGCGCGGCATGCCTTTTGTGGTGTACGAGACCTGGGTGAAGGAGCGTGCGGTGCTGATCGAGCTCGGCGGCGTCGAGCAGCCACCGCAGCGCACAACAGCCCGGGCCGTCAGGAAGCGTGGAGAGCGCTGGGGAATGAAACGAAACGGGTTATTCGCATCGTTGAGGCGGTGGGGTGGGCTTCTTTTTCCTCCGATTGAATGTGGTTTTGACGTTCCCGTCCAATGGCGGCTCGGTGGCGCCGCCGCTGCAACCAGTTGTCAGGCTTTATTGCGCTCTTGCCGCTGGAGCACAACATGGGTTGCTTTCTCAGACGCAACGAACTGAACGCATTCGTATCCCAGAGCGCGCGCGTCAGTCTCCTCTAACAGTCGCTCGCCCCTACCCAGCAGGACTGGCGAGATCGCAAGGTGCAGTTCATCGATGAGGCCCGCACGAAGATATTGCTGGATGGTTTGAGCACCACCGCCAATGCGCACATCCATCCCGTTGGCTGCGTCGCATGCCCGGTCAAGCGCCTCGTGAATGCCGCCGGTGACGAAGTGAAATGTCGTCCCGCCTTCCATCTGGATGGGCGCGCGCGCGTGATGGGTCAGGATGAACGTTGGCACGTGGTAGGGCGGGTTGTCCCCCCACCAGCCTTTCCAGTTCATGTCGGGCCAGGCACCTCGAACCGGTCCGAACATGTTTCGCCCGAGAATCCAGGCGCCCACATTCTGGAAACCCCGCGCGGCGAAGTCGTCATCGATACCCGTGGTGCCACCGTCGGCGCCAAACAAGGTGCGCTGGAACGTGCGTGTGGGCAATAGCCACTGGTGCAAATCCGTCCCGCCCACGCCAAGTGGATGCGTGATGTCCTGATTCGGCCCCGCTCCGTACCCGTCAAGCGAGATGGTGAAGCTCTCTACCCGGATGCGTGTCATGTCGTGCCTTTCTTTTGCTTGACGCCTGACGTCTGGGCTACGTGCCTGGTACTTGCTTCGAAGTGGTCATGGCAAGCTGATGCAATGAGCAGCGAAAAACCGGCTGGATGAACCGGCTCACGCTGGAGTTTCTGTCCACGAAATCCTGCCGAAAATGGCTTGCCGCCCTGTGTGCGGAAACTCTACCTGATTTACAGACAGGCAGAGGAATTCCAGCAGACCTGCTGCATGATTTCCGCGTTGACCATTCCCCATGACAGCCGACACCCAGCGATAATCAGGCGGTCGCTTTCTCCCGCTAAACCACCCACAAGATCCCCATGACCCCACTCGGCACCCCCCTCTCCCCCCACGCCACCAAAGTCATGCTGCTCGGCTCCGGCGAGCTGGGCAAGGAGGTGCTCATTGCCTTGCAGCGCCTGGGCGTGGAAACCATCGCGACCGACCGATACGAGAACGCCCCCGGCCAGCAGGTGGCGCACCATGCGCGCACCATCACCATGAGTGATCCGGCGCAGCTCAAGGCCCTGATTGAGAAAGAGCGCCCGCACCTGGTGGTGCCCGAGATCGAAGCCATCGCCACGCCCATGCTGGAAGAGCTGGAAGCCGCCGGCGTGGTGCGTGTGATTCCGACGGCCCGCGCCGCGCGCCTGACGATGGACCGCGAAGGCATTCGCCGCCTGGCTGCCGAAACGCTGGGCCTGCCAACCAGCCCCTATGTGTTCTGCGATTCGCTGGCCGAGCTTCAGGCGGCGATCGACAGCAAGATCGGCTACCCCTGCATCGTGAAACCGGTGATGAGCTCATCCGGCAAAGGCCAGAGCAAGATCGCCGGACCGGACGATGTGAAGACAGCCTGGGATTACGCGATGGCGGGTGGCCGTGTCAGCCACGGCCGCATCATTGTTGAAGGTTTCATTGATTTCGATTACGAGATCACCCAGCTCACCGTGCGCGCACTGGGCGAGGGCGGCCAGGTAGAGACGCACTTCTGCGACCCGATCGGCCACATCCAGGTCAGCGGCGACTATGTGGAAAGCTGGCAGCCGCACCCGATGCGCCCGGCTGCCCTGCAACGCAGCCGCGACATCGCCAGGGCGGTGACCGACAACCTCGGCGGCCAGGGCCTGTTCGGCGTGGAACTGTTCGTGAAGGGCGACGACGTCTGGTTCAGCGAAGTGAGCCCCCGCCCGCATGACACCGGCATGGTGACGATGTGCACGCAGTGGCAGAACGAGTTTGAACTGCATGCCCGTGCCATTTTGGGCCTGCCGGTGAACACCGCGCTCAAGAGCCCGGGCGCCAGCGCCGTGATTTATGGCGGCGTCGATGCCCTGGGCATTGTGTTCGACGGCGTGGCCGACGCGCTGCGTGTGCCCAACACCGACATCCGCCTTTTCGGCAAGCCCGAGAGCTTTGTCAAACGCCGCATGGGCGTGGCGCTGGCCTTCGATGCCGATGTGGAAGTGGCACGTACCAACGCCAAGCTGGCGGCTTCGCGGGTGAAGCCGCGTGTGGCTGCATAAGGCACTGCTTTCGCCCCGTTAATCGGCCCTTCGATAGGCTTGCGTACCCTGTCCTGAGGTATCGAAGGGCTGTAACTCCGGCCTGGACAGGCCAAGCCCGAACGGCGATAGAAGCCAGACCACTGGCTGATCAATGCCCCGCCACATGCAGCGCCCGCGCCTCGGCACTCTGGCTGTCGATCAGCGGAAAGCGCTGCGCATCCGGCAACTGGTAGTGCCACCACTCCTTGGGGTGGTGCACAAAGCCGGCCTCCAGCATCACCGTGAGCAGCAGCATGCGGTTGACCTGCACCTGCGCCGGATGCTCCAGATGAAAGTGGTGTGAGGCGGGGTGCATGGTGTCCACCGGCGTGCCCATGTCCAGCGCCTGACCGTTGGGGCCAATCAGGGTCAAATCCACTGCCACGCCGCGGGTGTGGTTGGAGCCCTTGGCCGGGTCGGCAATGTAGTCTGGGTTGGGCGCCACGGCCCACAGCGCCACCTGCGCCTCTTGCGGACGGAAGGCATCGAGCACCCGCATGCCGTAGCCGAGCTGGCGTGCCGCCGCAATCGCCTTGCGCAAACACGCCTCGGCCTCGCGGTGCAGGTAGCACAGCGCGTGGTCGTAAATCACCTGGCCGGTGAAGTTGTTCGGACTGGCGTAAATCAGGTCGATCTCGACGCCGTGCGTTTCGGGGGTGATCTGGATCAGCGTGGAGGGCATGGGCTCAATGCGAAAAAAATTACTGGAACGCCACTTCGGAAAAACTGCGCAGCTTGCGGCTGTGCAGCTGACTCAGGCCTTCGGCGCGCAGCAGCTCGATGGCACGGATGCCGATGCGCAGGTGCTGGTCGACCCGTTCGCGGTAGAAGTGGTTGGCCATGCCGGGCAGTTTGATCTCGCCATGCAGCGGCTTGTCGCTCACGCACAGCAGGGTGCCGTAGGGCACGCGAAAGCGGAAGCCGTTGGCGGCAATCGTGGCGCTTTCCATGTCGAGTGCCACCGCGCGGCTCTGGCTGAAGCGGCGCTGTGGCGTGTTGTTCGGCAGCAGCTCCCAGTTGCGGTTGTCGGTTGAGGCCACAGTACCGGTGCGCATGATGCGCTTGAGGTCGGTGCCCGTGGCCTGCGTCACGTCTTCCACGGCTTGTTCCAGCGCTTTCTGGATCTCGGCCAGCGCCGGAATCGGAACCCACAGCGGCAGCTCTTCGTCAAGCACATGGTCCTCCCGCACATAGCCGTGGGCCAGCACGTAGTCGCCCAACTGTTGGCTGTTACGCAGGCCGGCGCAGTGGCCGAGCATGATCCATGCATGCGGGCGCAGCACGGCGATGTGATCAGTGATGTTCTTGGCGTTGGCCGGCCCCACACCGATGTTGACCATGGTGATGCCGGTGCGGTCGGCGCGCAGCAGGTGATAGGCCGGCATCTGCGGCAGCCGCGGCGGCGGCACCCCCAGGTCGTCACCGACTTCAGGCGGCAGGCCGGCACGCCGCGTCACCACATTGCCGGGTTCGATGAAGGCCACGTACTCGCTGTCCGGATCGGCCATGGTTTCATGGCCCAGGCGCACGAACTCGTCGATGTAGAACTGGTAGTTGGTGAACAGCACGAAGTTCTGGAACCACTGTGGCGACGTGCCGGTGTAGTGGCGCAGCCGCTGCAGCGAATAATCGACCCGTGCGGCGGTGAAAAGCGACAGTGGTTGTGGCTCGCCCGCACGCGGTTCGTAGGTGCCGTTGGCGATGCCGTCGTCCATGGCGGCCAGATCGGGCAGGTCGAACGCGTCGCGCATCAGTGTGCGGCGCTCGGCGTTCATGCTGCCTTCGATGTGGTCGTTCTCGGCGAACGAGAAGTGGATCGGGATCGGCTGCGTGCTGGTGCCGATTTCCAGCTCCACGTCGTGGTTCTTCATCAGCAGCCGGAACTGCTCCAGGTAGTAGTCGCTGTACAGGTCGGGCCGGGTCAGCGTGGTCTCGAAGCGGCCGGGCCCGGCGACAAAGCCGTAGCTGAGCTGGTCGATGTCGGGTGTCTCCAGCGTGGCGCGGGCCACGGTGTCGGTGTGGATGCGCACAAAGGGGTAGCAGGCCCGCACATGGCCGGGCAGGGTTTCACCGGCCACATAGCGCTGCATCGCGTCGCGCAGGTGCGCGATCTGCTGGTCGTAAATGGCGCGCACCTGGGCCAGTGCGGCAGCCGGGTCGCGGTAGCGGGTGGGGGCGATGAAAGGGGGCAGGTAGGGCATGGTGTGCATCAGGCCTTCACGGGTTCACGCATGGTCACAAACTCTTCGGCGGCGGTGGGGTGGATGCCGATGGTGCTGTCGAAGATGGCCTTGGTAGCGCCGGCCTTCATGGCCACGGCAAAACCTTGCACCACCTCGCCGGCGTCCGGCCCCACCATGTGCAGGCCCACGACGCGGTCGGTGGCGTCTTCCACCACCAGCTTCATCAGCGTGCGCTCGGTGCTGCCGCTCAGGGTGTGCTTCAGGGCCTTGAAGTCCGAGCGGAACACCGTGACCGCGCCAAACTTCTCGCGCGCTGCGGCTTCCGAATAACCCACGGTGCCGATGTTGGGGTGTGTGAAGACGGCGGTGGGGATGAAGTCATAGCTCATCTGCCGGGCCGCCTTGCCGGCAGCGGGGCCAAACAGTGCGTCCACCACCACCATGGCCTCGCCGAGCGCGACCGGCGTGAGCTGCACCCGCGCGGTCACATCGCCGACCGCATAGATGTGCGGCACGGAAGTCTGGTACTGGCTGTTCACCTCGATGGCACCCGCCTTGCCTGGCGCGATGCCGGCCGCCTCCAGCCCCAGGCCCAGGGTATTGGGCGAGCGGCCGGTGGCGTACAAAACGGTGTCCACCACAAAACTGGCGTCGCTGCCCTGATCGCCGCTTTGGAGCCGCACCTGCAACCCATCAGGTGTCTTGTCGATGCCGGCAATTTGCTGGCCGAGCTGCAGGTTGACGCCGGTCTTGGACATCTCGCTGGCAATGAAGCTGCGCACGTCTTCGTCGAAACCTGTCAGCACCTTGTCCCGGCGGTGGATCAGCGTGACCTGGGCACCGAGGCCGTTGAAGATGGAGGCAAATTCACAGGCGATGTAGCCGCCGCCCACCACCAGCAGGCGCCGGGGAAACGGGCTCAGGTCGAACATCTCGTTAGAGGTCACCACGTGTTCGCGGCCAGGAATGTCGGGCACGGTGGGCTTGCCGCCGGTAGCGATCAGGATGTTTTTCGCGGTGAAGCGGCGGTCGTCCACTTCGATGGTGTGGGCGTCGGTCAGGCGCGCCCAGCCGCGGAGGATGGTGACACCCGGGTTTTCCAGCAACTGCACATAGATGCCGTTGAGCCGGCTGATCTCGCGCGCCCGGTTGGCCTTGAGCAGTTCCCAGTCCAGCGTGGGCGCCTCACCCTTCCAGCCAAAGCCGTGTGATTCTTCAAAGCTGTCGGCAAAGTGGGCGGCATAGCTGTAGAGTTTTTTCGGGATGCAGCCCACGTTCACACAGGTGCCGCCCATGGCCGCTACCTCGGCCACAGCCACCCTGGCGCCGCGCTGCGCCGCCATGCGGGCAGCGCGCACGCCGCCGCTGCCGCCGCCAATCACGAAAAGGTCAAAGTCAAAATCAGGCATTCCGAATCCTCTGCATCAGCCGAAGGCCATGACCTTACCACCGTCGCCATGGCCTTGGCGGCCCGGGTCATTGGCGCTGTGCAGGCGGTGGCGGCCAGCACAGGGCAGGGGGTCTGTTCAAGTCGACCCGGCGCCCCTCCAGACCCGTGATCTCGGCCGCGCGGCGCCTGTTGCCACGCCATCCGCAGCAGGCTGCCTCCCCGGCTTTGGGGAGTATGCTCGTGCCGATCGGAGATTCCTCGATATGCAAACTTGCTCTCGCGCACTGGCAGCCGTCCTGGCAGTCGCTCTTCTGGCTGGATGCGCGGTCCCTGGTCAGGTGGTCCGCCCGCCTTCGCCACTGATTGGCGCCTGGCTGGTGACCTCCGAGCGAGGCCGCGGCGTCGGCAAGAACATGCTGACCTTCTCGTCTGACGGCACGTTCTTCCGAAGCGGCGATACGCATCCGACCCTCAGCGGTGGACATGGCGCCTGGAAGCAGCTGACCCCACACGAATTTGAAGCCACCTACATTGCGTTCCGCTTCGACGAGAACCGCAACTGGGTGGGCAGTACGAAGACCATGCTTCGCATCAGGCTGGGCGACTCTCCCAACGAGTTCATCGGGACGGCGAAGGCGGTGACGCGCGACCTGGATGACAAGGCCCTTCGGGTTGGCGAATCCAGGCTCGAAGCCAGGCGTATTCAGGTCGAATCCGAGTAGAGGTGTCCATTCTTGCCGGCCTGTTCCCGGTGGCCTGCCGTCGTCGCCTGCCTGGCTCGAACATTCCGTTGACCAGGCTGTCAACAGGAGCACCGCCGATAATCGGCCCATGACTTCTCCTGATGACTCCTCTGCCGACTTCAGTCGCCTGCCACTGAACCCGGCGATGCTCGCCAACCTGGCGCTGCTGGGCTACACCCGCATGACGCCCATCCAGGCGGCCAGCCTGCCGGTGGCGCTGCTGGGCAAGGACCTGATCGCGCAGGCCAAGACGGGCAGCGGCAAGACGGCTGCTTTCGCGCTGGCCTTGCTGGCCAACCTCAATGCCCGCCGCTTTGCGGTGCAGGCCATGGTGCTCTGCCCCACGCGCGAGCTGGCCGACCAGGTCACCACCGAGATCCGGCGCCTGGCGCGGGCCGAGGAAAACATCAAGGTTGTCACGCTCTGCGGCGGCGTTGCGCTGCGCGGGCAGACGGCGAGCCTGGAGCATGGTGCCCACATCGTGGTCGGCACACCCGGCCGCATCATGGACCACCTGGCCCGCGGCCACCTGAATCTGGAAGCCCTGAACACGCTGGTGCTCGACGAAGCCGACCGCATGCTGGACATGGGCTTTTTCGACGACATCGCCACCGTGGCGCGGCAGTGCCCGCCCGAGCGCCAGACGCTGCTGTTCTCGGCCACCTACCCGGAGGGCATCGCCAAGCTGAGCCAGCAGTTCATGAAGGCGCCGCAGACCATCAGCGTGCAGGCGCAGCACGAGAAAAGCAAAATCCGCCAGCGCTGGTACGAGGTGAAGGAGAGTGAGCGACTGCACGCCGTGTCGCTGGTGCTCAACCACTACCGGCCCGTCAGCACGCTGGCGTTCTGCAACACCAAGGTCCAGTGCCGTGACCTGGTGGCCGTGCTCAGGGGCCAGGGCTTCAGTGCGCTGGCACTCTACGGCGAGCTGGAGCAGCGCGAGCGCGACCAGGTGCTGGTGCAGTTTTCCAACCGCAGTTGCTCGGTGCTGGTGGCCACTGACGTGGCCGCGCGCGGGCTGGACATCACGCAGCTGGAGATGGTGATCAACGTCGATGTCACGCCCGACCCCGAGGTGCACATCCACCGCATCGGCCGCACCGGTCGCGCCGACGAGGAGGGCTGGGCCATCAGCCTGGCGAGCCTGAACGAGATGGGCTCGGTCGGCAAGATCGAGCAGTTGCAAAAGGCAGAGTCAGACTGGCACAAGCTTACTGAGCTGACCCCTGCCAGCCAGGAAGCCCTGGCGCCACCGATGCGCACGCTGCAGATCGTCGGCGGCCGCAAGGAAAAAATCCGCGCCGGCGACGTGCTGGGCGCGCTGACTGGCGAGGCCGGCTTCACCCGCGAGCAGGTCGGCAAGATCAACGTCAACGAGTTCTCCACCTATGTGGCGGTGGACAGCCGCATTGCCGGCGAGGCGCTGCACAAGCTCTCGACCGGGCGCGTCAAGGGCAAGAGCGTCAAGGTGCGCCTGCTCGATGAGGAAGCCTGATCGCCGTGGCTGAGCGGGCGGTTGCAGAGAACGCCGTTGCCCTGGTGGTGGGAGCCGGCGGTGGCCTGGGTGCGGCGCTGGTGACCGAGCTGTCGCACAACCATGGCGCTGTGCTGGCACTGGGCCGGCAAACACAGCCCGCCATTGATTTTTCGGACGAGGCCAGCATTGCCAGCGCCGCGGCCTGGGTGGTGGCCGAGTGCCGGCGGTTGCAGGGCGAACTGCGGCTGATCGTGGTGGCCAGCGGCTTTCTGCACGGCGCGCCCGGCCAGCCCGAGCGCAGCTGGTCCCAACTGGACCCTGATTACCTGAAGCATGTCTTTCTGGTCAACACCATCGGCCCGGCCCTGCTGATGAAGCACCTGCTGCCGCTGCTGCCCAGGCAGGGGCGCTGTGTGGCGGCGTTCATTTCGGCCAGGGTGGGCAGCATCGGCGACAACGCCCTGGGCGGCTGGTATGGCTACCGGGCTTCCAAGGCGGCGCTCAACCAGCTTGTCAAGACGGCGTCCGTCGAGCTGGCGCGGCGCAACCGGCAGGCCGTGTGTGTCGCTGTGCACCCCGGCACGGTGGACACGGCGCTGAGCCAGCCGTTTTCCAAAACCGGCCTGAATGTGCGGCCGCCAGCGCAGGCGGCGCGTGAGATTCTGGGGGTGTTGCAGCAACTGCAGCCCGAACACACCGGTCAGCTGGTGGATTACCAGGGCCAGACACTGCCTTATTGAGGGGCTTTGCCCACGGCCGAAGTTTTTTTACATCCGGGTGCATCCAAACCGGTCGCTCGCGGGTAGTACATGCAGTGGCGATGAAAAGCCGCTCCTGTCGATGACCTGTGTGCAATCCTTATCTGGAGAACTTCATGATGCAAAAACGCCTTTCCCTGACCCTGGCCGCCGTTTCCGCCGCCGCCCTGCTGGCCGCCTGCGGCTCCATGGCACCGATGAAACCCATGTTCGCGCAGGACAGCCTGCCCGACGCCGTGAAGGTGCCGGCTGGCAACAAGGTCGCCCTGGAAACCGTGGGTGTGGGTGACATCACCTACGAATGCCGCGACAAGGCCAATGCCCCCGGCATGACCGAGTGGGTGTTTGTCGGCCCCAATGCCGCACTGAACGACCGCGGCGGCAAGCAGATCGGCAAATACTACGGCCCGCCAGCCACCTGGGAAGCGATGGACGGCTCCAAGATCACGGGCGCGCAACTGGCTGTGGCGCCATCGGGCGCCGGCAACCTGCCTTACCAGCTCGTCAAGGCCAACCCGGCGATGGGCGCTGGCGCGATGACCGGCGTGACCTACATCCAGCGCGTGGCGCTCAAGGGCGGCGTGGCACCGGCATCGGCCTGCAGCCCTGCCAACAAGGGCACCAAGGAAATCGTGAAGTACCAGGCCGACTACATCTTCTGGAAAGCCGCCTGATCCGTCACTGATCCGGGTTGCATGCCTGATGGGCTTCGCGTCCATCAGGCTCCTCCAGGCATTGAGCAGACCACACGACGCCCTGCCAGACCGCCATGCACAAGCTTCTGCCCATGCCATGGCTTCTGACAGCAGCGCCCCGTGGTCGGTTGCCGTGCCGTGCCCGGATTCGTCGGGCAAGGGCGAGTTGGAAAACGGCGCGGCTGTCGGCTAACATCAGGCGAACACCCGACGTCCTGCCGACCCAAGAGCCCCCTGTGACCCTTGCGCCTCCTGCCTCCCCTCGTACCCGCCTGGCCGACGACTTCAACCACGATGAAGCCCTGAAGGCCTGCGCGCGTGGTGACCACGCCGCGCTCCAGCGCCTGTACCAGCATGAAGCACGGCAATTGCTGGGCGTTGCGCTACGCATCGTGCGCCAGCGCGCGCTCGCCGAGGATGTGCTGCACGATGCTTTCATGGCCATCTGGACGCGAGCCGCCAGCTTCAACCCGGCGCTCGGCTCCGGCCGGGGCTGGATCTACAGCATCGTGCGCAACGCCGCGCTCAATGCGGTGCGCAACGGCGCTCGTGAAGTGACGGTGGACGAAGACACGGCCGAACTGCTGGATGGGCAGGCCTCACTGGCCGCACACCACGAACTGACGGACGCCTTTGAGCTGCAGGCCAGCCTGGGACGCCTGAACGATTGCCTGGAACGGCTGGAGCCGGCACGGCGCACCTGCATCCTCTATGCCTATCTCGACGGCTGCTCGCACGGCGAGATCGCCGAGCGCACCGGCACGCCCCTGGGCACGGTCAAGGCGTGGATCAGGCGCGGCATGGGCACGCTGCGGGAGTGCATGGCATGAACCCGCTGCCGCACGACCACATCGACGAGATGGATGCACTCGCCAGCGAGTACGTGCTGGGCACACTCTCGACAGCGCGTCGGCGCGAGGTGGAGCAGCGCCTGCCGCTGGATGCGGCGCTGCATGCCGCCGTGTTGCGATGGCAGGAGTTGCTGCTGCCGCTTGCCTCGCTGGCCGAGCCGGCGAAACCATCGGCCCAGCTCTGGCAACGCATTGACCGCAGCGTGGCGGCCTTGCCCCAATCTGCCAACCCGGTCCTTCGCCCCGCAGCGTCCAGTGGAGTCACCAGTTGGTGGGGGAGTGTGCGGCTCTGGCGCGGCCTGGCCGGCACCGGTTTCGCAGCAGCGGCCGTGCTCGCGACGCTGTTGGTGACGCGTCTGGGGGCACCCACACCGGCACCGCAGTACCTGGTGGTGCTGGTTGCCCCGCAAGACAAGGCGCCGGGCTGGGTCATTCAGGCGGGTGCCCGCCGGGAACTGAGCCTGATTCCCCTGGGGCAGGCGGTGGTGCCGGCCGAGAAGAGCCTGCAGTTCTGGACCAAGGGCGAGAACTGGACCGGCCCGGTGTCGCTGGGCCTGGTCAAGCCAGGCCAGACCCTCCAGGTGCCGCTGGACAAGCTGCCGCCGCTGCAGCCCAACCAGCTGTTCGAGCTGACGCTGGAGCCGGCCAGCGGCTCCCCGATCGGCAAGCCCACGGGCCCGATCCAGTTCATCGGACGCGCCGTCAAGGTGCTGTGAACCCGCGGGTGTAGGCGCTCACGCCGCCAGATCACCAGACATGACATGGCTTGCAGGGAAGCCGGGGACGCGAGCAGCGATTGCCTGGCGCCGCGGCCACCACAATAGGGGACGGACCCACGCTGCCCTGCGGGCTTGACGCGTGCATCCAGGCCCCTTGCCGCTGTGGCGCAGAGGCTTTCCCATCCCGTTGAGGGATTTATCTCCCCGAAAGAACCCATGGTCCGGCTCCAGTTTTCCATTGACCTGCACTACGACATCGCGCCGCCGGGTGCCGACTTCATTTTCAACATCCATGCGGCCCACACGCTGCAGCAGACCGTGGTGAGCGAAGACCTGCAGGTGAGCCAGAACGTGCCGTACACGATCGACACCGATCCGGCCAGCCGCAACCGCTACCTGCGCATGCAGGCCGGCAGCGGCCCGCTGCAGGTACGTTATGCCGCGACGGTGGACCTGGCCCATTACCAGGCCCGGCCTGCGGACCTGGCCGAGGTGCCGGTCTGCCAGATTCCCGGCTCGGTGCTGCCTTATATGTACCCCAGCCGCTACTGCGAATCAGACCGCCTGCAGAAGCTGGCGTCCAACGAGTTTGGGCATTTGCCCCAGGGCTATGCCCGGGCCGAAGCGATCTGCCACTGGGTGCAGCAGCGCGTGAGTTTCCAGTCCAACAGCACGCACGGCAGCACGTCGGCGGTGGACACGGTGACCGAGCGTGTGGGCGTGTGCCGCGACTTTGCCCACCTGATGATTGCGCTGTGCCGGGCCATCAACCTGCCGGCCCGTTTTGCCACCGGCATCGACTACGGGGCGGACCCGAGCCTGGGCCCGACCGACTTTCATGCCTATGTGGAGGTGTACCTGGGCCATCGCTGGTACCTGTTCGACCCGTCGGGCACCGCAATTCCCATGGGTTTTGTGCGCTTTGCCACCGGGCGTGACGCCGCCGATGCGGCATTTGCGATGATGTTTGGCAGCGTCAGCTCGGGCGCACCGGTGATCCAGATCCAGCCAGTGGCCAATCAGTACGGCGAGCTGGTGTCTCCGGCGCATGTGGGCATGGCGCTTTCCACCGACGCACTGTGAGGTGATGTTCCGGTGGCCGGACAGCCACCAGAACGGGCCTCAGGCCGACGGTGCGTTTCCAGGGGCTGCAGCCTGGCGGCGACGCTCCAGCCAGGCCAGCAATTCGCCGACCACGCCCTTGCGGAAGGCCAGCACGCAGACCACGAAGATCGCGCCGATGATCACCGTGACCCAGGAGCCGACGCGGTCCGACAGCATGTCCTGCAGCGTGACCACGATGCCGGCGCCCAGCACCGGTCCGAAGAAGGTGCCGGCGCCACCGAGCAGCGTCATCAGGATCACCTCGCCAGAAGTCGCCTGCAGCACGTCGGAAAGTGCGGCAAAGCCCAGCACCAGCGACTTCAGCGAGCCTGCCAGGCCTGCCAGCGAGGCCGAGAGCACGAACACCAGCAGCTTGTAGCGGTCCACGTTGTAGCCCAGCGAGATGGCGCGGGGCTCGTTCTCGCGGATCGCCTTGAGCACCTGACCGAACGGAGAGGACACGACGCGCTGAATGAACAGGAACACGGCCACCAGGGCGGCCAGCACGAAGTAGTACATCGCGAAGTCGCTCTTGAGGGACGTCAGCCCTAGCAGGTCGCCGCGTGGCACACCCTGCAGGCCGTTTTCACCGCCAGTGAAGGGCGCCTGCAGGCAGACGAAATACACCACCTGCGACAGCGCCAGCGTGATCATCGCGAAGTAGATGCCCGAGCGGCGGATGGCAATCAGGCCGATCACCAGACCCATCACCAGCGAGGCGAGCACACCCACACCGATGGCCGGCAAGGTGGACCAGCCCTGGCTGGTCACCAGCCAGCTCGTGGTGTAGGCAGAAAATCCGAAGTAGGCGGCGTGGCCGAACGACAGCATGCCGCCAAAGCCCAGCAGCAGGTTGAAGGCGCAGGCAAAGATGGCAAAGCAGAACAGCGTCATCAGGTAGACCGGATAGACGCCTGCCCACGGCGCAGCCAGGGCTGCAATGAAGAGGGCAATGTAGAAAATGTTCGATGAGCGCATGGTTTATTCCTTGCCGAAAAGACCGGCTGGACGCCAGCACAGCACGATGGCCATGATCACAAACACCACGATGTTCGACGCTTCCGGGTAAATCACCTTGGTGAAGCCTTCAATCACGCCGAGGCCGAGGCCACTGAGGATGGCACCCATGATGGAGCCCATGCCGCCGATCACCACCACCGCAAACACCACAATCACCAGCGACGAGCCCATGAGCGGCGACACCTGGATGACCGGTGCCGACAGCACGCCGGCCAGCGCCGCGAGGCCCACGCCAGCGCCGTAGGTCAGCATCACGATGATGGGCACGTTGATGCCAAAGGCCTGAACCATCTTGGGGTTCTCGGTGGCCGCACGCAGCGTGGCACCCAGGGAGGTGCGCTCGATGATGAACCAGGTGGAAAAGCAGATGATCATGGACGACACGATCACCCAGAAACGGTAGTTGGGCAGCACCATGAAGCCCAGGTTGGTCGCGCCCTGCAGCAACTCGGGCACCGGATAGGACTGGCCGGAAGAGCCGAAAAACTCGCGCAGCACGCCTTCGGCGATCAGCGCCAGGCCAAAGGTCAGCAGCAGGCCGTACAGCGGATCGATCTTGTAGAGATGCCGCAGGAACAGTCGCTCGAGGATGATGCCCAGCGTGCCCACCACCAGCGGTGAGAGCACCAGCGCCAGCCAGTAGTTGATGCCGAAGAGGTCCAGGCCGATCCATGCGGCGTAGGCGCCCAGCATGTAGAACGCGCCGTGGGCGAAGTTCACCACCCCCAGCAGGCCGAAGATCACCGCCAGGCCCAGGCTGAGCATGGCGTAAAAAGAGCCGTTGACCAGCCCGAGCAGCAGCTGCCCGAGGATGACCGGAACGGGAATGCCAAATATTTCTGTCATGTCATGCCGCGCAAATGAGCAACCGAAAAAGGAACCGAAAAGGGATCTGAACGGGAAGCAGGTTCAGTTTTCAAATCAGGGGTCTCGTTGTGGAACAGGGGGCACCCCGCGCATGGCAGGATGCCCCCCGTGTCAGGTGGCCTTACTTCTTCTTGACCAGCGGGCAGGTGGAATCCGACAGCGGACCGAAGGCTTCTTCGCCGCCCATCTTCTTGATCAGCTTGTAGTAGTCCCATGGGTACTTGGACTCGGCGGGCGTCTTGACCTGCATCACATACATGTCATGGATCATCACGCCGTCTTCACGGATGTAGCCATCCTTGACGAACATGTCGTTGATCTTGGCCTTCTTGAGCTGGGCCATGACCTTGTCGGAGTCGGTGGTGCCGGCGGCCTTGACGGCGTTCAGGTAGGTCATGGTGGCGGAGTAGTACGCCGCCTGGTTCATCGTCGGCTCTTTCTTCATCTTGTCGAAGTAGCGTTTGCCGAAGGCACGGGTCTGGTCGTTCAGGTCCCAGTACCAGCCGGTGGTCAGGTACAGGCCCTGCGCGGTTTTCAGGCCCAGGCTGTGGATGTCGCTGATGAAGGCCAGCAGCGCGGCAGGCTTCATGGTCTTGGTGATGCCGAACTCGTTGGCAGCCTTCAGGGAGTTGATGAAGTCGGCGCCGGCATTCGACAGGCCCAGCACCTGGGCCTTGGAGCCCTGTGCCTGCAGCAGGAAGGAGGAGAAGTCGGACGCGCCGAGCGGCACACGCACCTCGCCCAGGGACTTGCCGCCGCCGGCCACCACCACCTTGGTGGCGGCGTCACGCAGCTGGGTACCGAAAGCGTAGTCAGCTGTCAGGAAGTACCAGTTCTTGCCGCCTTCCTTGACGATGGCGCTGGCAGTGCCGTTGGCCAGCGACGTGGTGTCGTAGGCGTAGTGCACGGTGTAGGCGGTGCAGTCAGCATTGGTCAGCGAGGCGCCAGCGGCACCGATGGCCATGAACGGCACTTTCTTCGCAGCAGCCACCTTGGCCATGGCGACGCTCACGCCGGTGTTGGAGCCGCCCAGCAGCATGTTCAGGCCGTTCTGGTCGGCCCACTCACGGAATTTCGACGAGCCGATGTCCGGCTTGTTCTGGTGATCAGCGCTCAGGAAGACGATCTTCTTGCCCAGCACGGTGCCGCCGAAGTCGGCAATCGCCATCTTGGCTGCCTCGATGCCGCCCTGGCCGATCACGTCGGCATAGACGCCGGCCATGTCATCGATGTCACCGATGACGACTTCATTGTCTGCAGCCATGACGGCTGGCGCAGCAAATGCTGCGGCGAGTGCAAGGCCGATGGCCGATTTGGAAAAGTATTTCATGCTTGTCTCCTGGTTGAAATATATGAATGGCAAATGAAAAAGGTGAGCGGGAAAAATCGGGGGGACGTTCACACGCCAAGGAATTCGTGCAGCAGCGACATCTTGGAGTCCAGCTCCGACTGCGCAAACTGCTCAACGATCTTGCCGTGTTCCATCACGTAGAAGCGGTCGGCCAGCGGTGCCGCGAAGCGGAAGTTCTGCTCCACCAGCACGATGGTGAAGCCCTGTTTTTTCAGGTCCAGAATCATCGAGGCCAGCTTCTGCACGATCACGGGCGCCAGGCCTTCCGAAATTTCGTCGAGCAGCAGCAGCTTGGCGCCGGTGCGCAAGATGCGCGCCACGGCCAGCATCTGCTGCTCGCCGCCGGACAGGCGCGTGCCGGGGCTGTTGGCGCGCTCCTTCAGGTTGGGGAACATGGCGTAGATCTGCTCGACCGACATGCCGCCATCGGTGCCCTTCAGGCGCGGAGGCAGCACCAGGTTTTCCTGGGCCGAGAGCGAGGAGAAGATCGCGCGCTCTTCCGGGCAGTAACCCATGCCGAGGCGGGCAATGTTGTGGGTGGACATGGCAATGGTTTCCACGCCGCCCACCTTGATGGAGCCCTTGCGCGAGCCGGTCAGGCCCATGATGGCGCGCATGGTGGTGGTGCGGCCGGCGCCGTTGCGGCCCAGCAGCGTCACCACTTCGCCTTCGTGCACTGTCAGGTTCACGCCGTGCAGGATGTGCGACTCGCCATACCAGGCGTGCAGGTCTTCGATGCGCAGGAGTTCGCGGTCTTTCATCAGTGCGCTCCCTGCAGTTCGGTGTCGGTGGTGCCCATGTAGGCTTCCATGACCAGGGGGTTGCGAGAGACTTCGGCGTACGGGCCATCGGCGATGATGGTGCCGCGCTGCAGCACCGTGATGCGGTCGGCAATCGACGACACCACGTTCATGTTGTGCTCCACCATCAGGATGGTCCGGCCAGCCGACACCTTCTTGATGAGTTGCGTCACACGGTCCACGTCCTCGTGGCCCATGCCCTGGGTGGGCTCGTCCAGCAGCATCAGCTCGGGCTCCAGCGCCAGCGTGGTGGCCAGTTCCAGCGCACGCTTGCGGCCGTACGGCAGGTTCACGGTCAGCTCGTCGGCAAACTGCGCCAGATCCACTTCAGCCAGCAGCTCACGGGCCCGGTCGTGCAGGTGGAACAGCGTGGACTCGGATTTCCAGAAGTGGAAGGAGGTGCCCATGTTGCGCTGTAGCGCGGCGCGCACGTTTTCCAGCACCGTCATGTGCGGGAACACCGCAGAAATCTGGAAGGACCGGACAATGCCGCGCCGTGCGGTCTGCGCCGGTTGCTCATGCGTGATGTCGAGACCATTGAAGGTGATGGTGCCGCGGGTGGGCGTGAGGAACTTCGTCAGCAGGTTGAAGAAGGTGGTCTTGCCGGCGCCGTTCGGACCGATCAGCGCGTGGATATGACCGCGCTGGACTTTGAGGTCGACGTCGTTGACGGCCACAAAACCCTTGAACTCCTTCGCCAGCCCCTGCGTTTCAAGTATGAACTCCACTGACAAATTGACTCTCCGGCAATAAGAAGGATGCACTCGCCGGGTCGTGGACGCGCCAAAACCCACTCAACAGTGCTCAAAAAAATGTTAAGTCATCGTATCAACCGCCATCCGCCCCGGGTACCCGGTCAGACCCTTAAGTAGTTTTGCGTGGTGGCGGCGGGCGCGGCCGTCGGCACAGTCTTGGTGCGCTTGTCAGTTGTCGGGCTGTAAGAAACACGTCAAGCAAAAGCCTGCCGTGAGAGCCGCCTCCCGCAGTGTGCGAGGATGGCGCCCATGCAAAATTTCTGGCCCTCCAGCGGACTGGCCCAGCTCCAGCGCAACCCGCGCGGCTGGCTGCAGCCGACCAACGATTATTTCCGCCTGTTTCTCGCCCGCCCTGAATTGGCGCCGGTGCCCGAGTCCTGCCTGGCTGAGCGCGCACTGCATGCGGCCCTGCTGGCTGCGCCGTCGCGGCCCGTCACGCCGGCCGAGCTGCGGGCGATGAAGGATGGCGACGCCCGCGAAAGCTATGCCCTGTTCCTGCGGTTTCGCGACGGCCTGCTGGCCGCTGGCACGCTGGAGGCCTACTACCTTGGCCTGTTTCCGCGCCAGGGCGGGGGACACATCAACATCCCGCCGCTTTTCATCGACCTGATGGTCGAAGCGGTGGTGCACAACCTGCTGGCCTCGTCCGATGACGCCTATGCCCTGCGCGCCGGCGAGATGCTGTTCCGCGCCCAGCGCATCAGCACGCAGGACGGGCAGGTGCTCAGCGGCGACCGCGACGTGATCGATATGTTCAAGGACACCGGCGGCGTGGGGGACTTTGGCCGTTTTCTGGCCGAGGCGGGCGCACCGATGCGCAGCATCGAGCTGCAGGTGCTCCGCGACGACAATGCGGCCGGCTACTTTCAGGGCGCGCACAGCCACCGCCACCTGCTGGACCTCACCCACGAAGTGACCAATGACCTGAGCCACGGGCTGGTGTTCACCATGACGCGCGCCCGCTCCGGCCTCAAGGCGCTGGCAGGCGTGCTGCAGTTGTGGGTGCAGCACTTTCTCGGCGTGGCCGTCACCATCCGGCCGCTGCAGAAGGTGGACGACGAGGCCTGGCGCTGGCATGTGGGGCTGGACGTGGAGGCCACGGCGCTGCTCAACGACCTGTACGAGGGACGCGAGGTGTCCCCCGAGCGCACGCAGCGGCTGGTCAGCCTTTTCCGGCTGGACTTTGCCGATCCGCAGGAAATGCGCGCCGACGTGGCGGGCAAGCCGGTGTACCTGGGCCTGATGATGAATGCCGACGGGGTGGTGCGGCTCAAGCCGCAGAACCTGCTGGTGAATCTGCCGCTGGCAGCGGCCGTGTGAGTGACCTGGTCCTGAAGGAACAGACCCTCAACGCTGCCCCCCTGTCACCCGCACCCGCGCCACGCCCCGGTGTTCGTCACCAACGCCTGTAAAGAGGATGCCACTGGCGTCATCGCGAGCCAAGATGGCAACCCCCGCCAATGCAAGGGGCCGCAGCAGGCGCGTCTTCTAAAATCAGGGGATTCGCAACAGGCACCACCGCAGGCCAGCCTGCACGCCGCGCCCTGTGCCGCGCATTCATCTGTCACACGCCCCCTCTCAAGGAGACTCCCCATGCTTCGCAAACTTGCCTCCACCCTGATGCTGGTGCTGGCCTCCACCCTGCTGGTGGCCGCCCACGCCCAGACCTTCCCGGCCAAACCGATCCGGCTGATCGTGCCCTTCCCGCCGGGCGGCGGCACCGACATCCTGTCCCGCCTGGTGGCCAACAAGCTGACCGAAGTGAGCAAATGGACGGTGGTGGCCGACAACCGCGCCGGGGCTGGCGGCACCATCGGCATCGCCGAAGCAGCCCGGATGGCACCCACCGGCTACGAGATGGTGATGGGGCAGAAAGACAACCTGGTGGTCGCACCCTGGCTCTACAAGAACCTGAGCTACGACCCGACCCGCGACCTGGTGGCCGTGGCCCATGTGGCGTACACCCCGGTGGTGATCGTGACCAGCAGCAGCTCCCGCTTCAAGACGCTGGCCGACGTGGTGGTGGCGGCCAGGGCGGCGCCGGACGCCGTGACCTTCGGCTCGCCAGGCAACGGCACCACCATTCACCTGGCCGGCGAAATCTTCAAGACGGCTGCCAACATCAAGATCCGCCACATTCCCTACAAGGGCTCCAACCCGGCGCTGATGGACGTGCTGGCCGGCAATGTCGACCTGATGGTGTCTTCCCTGCCGTCGGCCATTGCGCAGATCAACAGCGGCAAGCTGCGTCCGCTCGCCGTCACCTCGGCCCGCCGCAGCACCTCGCTGCCCGATGTGCCCACCGTGGCCGAGCTGGGCTACAAGGACTTTGATGTCAGCACCTGGTACGGCATCTTCATGCCGGCCGGCACGCCGAAGGACATCGTGGCCACGGTGAATGCCGAGGTCAACAAGCTGCTGGCCACACCCGAGATGAAAGCCGCCATCCACGCCCAGGGCGCCGAGGTGCAGAACATGTCGCCCGACCAGTTTTCCAGCCTGCTCAAGACCGATTACCAGAAGTGGAAGGGCATCGTGCAGGCGTCTGGCGCCACCATCGAATAAATGAGGGTCTGCTGGGGATGTTCCCCTGCGGGGCCGTCCGCCCGGCGGACTGGCTTAAAATCAGTGTTACGCCTTTTTTAACGGAGTCTTCCATGCCCAAGAAAATCAGAGTCGAAGCCGACATCTGCGCCCCCAAACCCATTCCCCCCAAGGGCTTCACCGTCACCTCCGGCCGCGGCCAGAAGGTCAGCCTCGAGCGTGGCACGTCCACCCGCAGCAAGAAGAACCCCGGCAAGCGCCCCAAAAAGGGCGGCTAAGCCACCGTCGAGTTCAGGCGCGCAGGTGCCAGAATCAAAAAAGCGCCCCGAGGGGCGCTTTTTTGTTGCTCAGCGTGCCCTGTGACTTAACCCATTGGGGACCCGGAAGATCAAAACACAGTGTTTGATTTACAAAAAGCCTTCGCCGACAAAATCACACAGGCCGGGCACCACGTCGAACTCGTGGAAGCTGTTGGCCGTGGGTCCGAGCGGCACAGCTTGTACCACGCAGCCTATAAGGCGTTGGGGGAGTGCGTCCGGAGCGTTGTGCCTGGCAATGAGGCGTCCATCAGCAAACAGGAGGGGAAATGAACTTCAGTATGTCACTCAAGCTAGTCGGGCTTGCGATTGTGATTGAGTGGCGGCCTGCACATTCGATTGGGAAACAACCCGGCGGCGATAGCGGCCTGGTTAACGGTTGGTTCACGATTTGCTACGACTTAAATAGCCGCCCACGCCTTTCCTATATTAGCTGTCTTCAAAACCTATGGTTAGAGTTAGCTAGGAGTGCGGCTAATTAATCTGACTTGATACTGATTGCCAGACACCATATACAAATATTAACGGGGCTAATCGCATGAGAAACTGTTTCGGATTTATACGCTGTATTGTCGTGACGGCGTTGCTGTCACTAATAGTCACGCTAAGCGCTTGCGCAAGTGGCCCACAGCTGGTTAACCACTCGTTTGGATTTGACGTACTCGCTGATAGTCCTGACGCGTTATTGCTCGACTATAGATATGGAACCTCAAAGCAACCGGGCGCACGGCCACCCGAATGGTCGCTAGGAGACGGAATTATTCGCCAGCAGGCAGGCATAAACGGCGAAATGATTCTCGGCGAGAGCCTCTACGTCAAATGGCGCATAAAGTCCACGGGTGAAGTTTTTGAGGACACGGTCGATCTCAAAAGCCGTTTGCCCCGTGACGTTACTAGCTATCGAATTTACTTCGTTATAGACGTACGGCAGCTGCGCGTCTATCTGGTTAGCCCGATTCTTCGGCCGCCAGACTTTCCCATTACTGGACCCACGAAGTATCAGTATTACAAGGTCTACAGCATTTACCCCAACTCCACACTCGAAAATAAATAACTCTAGGGAGCACGAATATGGCAACAACTCAAATTACTCGCCGAGGCCGTGCCATTTAATTTTTGCGGCATTTATAAAGCACAGTTTGGCCAAAAGTTAAATAAAGTTAACAGGACAATTTTGGCCAAACTATGGGTTAAGTAGCAGCCCAGTCGGCGCCGTCACATGTTCCGGCGGTACTGCCCACCCACCTCGAACAGCGCCGTGGTGATCTGGCCGAGAGAGCAGACGCGCACGGCGTCCATCAGCACCTCGAACACGTTGTGGTTCTCGATCACCGCCTGCTGCAGGCGCTTGAGCATGGCCGGTGACGCGCTGGCGTGGCGGGCATGGAAGTCTGCGAGGCGCTGCAGCTGGCTCTGCTTTTCTTCCTCTGTGGATCGGGCCAGCTCCAGCTTGTCCTGCACGGCGTCGCCATGCGGGTTGCGGAAGGTATTGACGCCCACGATGGGCAGCTCGCCGGTGTGCTTGAGCATCTCGTAGTGCATCGACTCGTCCTGGATGCGGCCGCGCTGGTAGCCGGTCTCCATCGCGCCCAGCACGCCGCCGCGCTCGGCGATGCGCTCGAACTCGGCCAGCACGGCTTCTTCCAGCAGTTCGGTCAACTCTTCAATGATGAAGGCGCCCTGTGACGGGTTCTCGTTCTTGGCCAGGCCCCATTCGCGGTTGATGATGAGCTGGATCGCCATCGCGCGGCGCACGGATTCTTCCGTCGGCGTGGTGATGGCTTCGTCAAACGCGTTGGTGTGCAGGCTGTTGCAGTTGTCGTAAATCGCGATCAGCGCCTGCAGGGTGGTGCGGATGTCGTTGAACTGGATTTCCTGCGCATGCAGGCTGCGGCCCGAGGTCTGGATGTGGTACTTGAGCTTCTGGCTGCGCTCATTGGCACCGTACTTCTCCTTCATCGCCACGGCCCAGATGCGGCGCGCCACGCGGCCCATCACGGTGTACTCCGGGTCCATGCCGTTGCTGAAGAAGAAGCTGAGGTTGGGCGCGAAGTCGTCAATGTGCATGCCGCGCGCCAGATACGCCTCGACAAAGGTGAAACCGTTGCTCAGCGTAAAGGCCAACTGGCTGATGGGGTTGGCACCGGCCTCGGCGATGTGGTACCCGCTGATGGAGACCGAGTAGAAGTTGCGCACGTTGTGGTGCACGAAGTACTGGGCAATGTCGCCCATCACCTTCAGGCTGAACTCGGTCGAGAAGATGCAGGTGTTCTGGCCCTGGTCTTCCTTCAGGATGTCGGCCTGCACTGTGCCGCGCACATTGGCCAGCACCCATTCGCGGATCTTGGCGGCTTCGGTGTCGGTGGGCTCGCGGCCGTTGTCGGCCTTGAACTTCTCCAGGTTCTGGTCGATGGCGGTGTTCATGAACATCGCCAGGATGGTGGGCGCCGGGCCGTTGATGGTCATTGACACCGAGGTGCTGGGGCTGCACAGGTCAAAGCCGCCGTACAGCACCTTCATGTCGTCGAGCGTGGCAATGCTCACGCCGCTGTTGCCGACCTTGCCGTAGATGTCGGGCCGCACGGCCGGGTCGTTGCCGTAAAGCGTGACGGAGTCGAACGCGGTCGACAGTCGCTTGGCGGCCATGCCTTCGCTGAGCAGCTTGAAGCGGGTGTTGGTGCGGAAGGGATCGCCTTCGCCGGCGAACATGCGGGTCGGGTCTTCACCCTCGCGCTTGAAGGCGAAGGTGCCGGCGGTATAGGGGTAGCTGCCGGGCACGTTGTCCAGCATCAGCCATTTGAGGACTTCGCCGTGGTCTTCGTAGGTCGGCAGGCTGACCTTGCGGATCGGCGTGCCCGACAGCGATTTGGTGACGAGTGCGGTGCGGATTTCCTTATCGCGGATTTTCACCACGTATTCCTCGCCGCTGTAGGCTTTCTGCATCTCGGGCCACTGGCCCAGCAGCTTGCGTGCGTCGGCATCCAGCAGGGCCTTGCGCTGGCCGGCCAGGTCCAGCGCCGCTTCCGCAGCAGGGGCGCGCTGCGGCTTGTCCACCTTGAGCATGGCGGCGGCGGCCTGCAGTTGCTGGATCTCGCGGGCGATCTGCGACTGTGCGCGGGCCCGCTTCTTGTAGGCCCGCACGGTGTCCGAGATTTCAGCCAGGTAGCGTGTGCGGGCCGGTGGCACCACCGGGGTCTGGTTGGTGCTGTGGCGTACCGTCACGGCCGGCAGCACGCCGTCCGACAGCTTCAGGCCCAGCGCCATCAGCCTGGGCTTGAGCGCCTGGTAGAGCGCCGTGACACCGTCGTCGTTGAAGCGGGCTGCCATGGTGCCGAACACCGGCATCTGGTCGGCGGGCGTGCCCCAGGCTTCCTTGTTGCGCTGCACCTGTTTGGACACGTCGCGCAGGGCGTCGAGCGAGCCCTTGCGGTCGAACTTGTTGATGGCGATGAACTCGGCAAAGTCCAGCATGTCGATCTTCTCGAGCTGGCTGGCGGCGCCGAACTCCGGCGTCATCACGTACAGCGGCACATCCACATGCGGCACGATGGCGGCGTCGCCCTGGCCGATGCCGGAGGTCTCGACCACGATGAGGTCAAAACCGGCGACCTTGCATGCGGCGATGACGTCTGGCAGGGCCTGGCTGATCTCGGAGCCGAAGTCGCGCGTGGCCAGGCTGCGCATGAACACTTTCTGGCCCAACTCCCCGTTGGACGAGGTGCTCCATGGCGAGATGGCATTCATGCGGATGCGGTCACCGAGCAAGGCACCACCGCTCTTGCGGCGCGACGGATCGATGCTGATGACAGCGATGCGCAACTGGTCGTTCTGGTCCAGCCGCAGGCGGCGAATGAGTTCGTCGGTGAGCGACGACTTGCCCGCACCGCCAGTACCGGTGATGCCGAGCACCGGTGTCTTGTGACCTGCAGCGGCTGCGCGCAGTGCCGTCACGGTCTTGGGGTCGGCTTTCCCGTTCTCGAGTGCACTGATGAACTGCGCGAGGGCGCGCCACGCCGCTTCGCTGTGGCCTTCAATCGCCTTGATGCTTTTGGGCGCGTAGCCGGTGAGGTCCTTGTCACAGCGCATCACCATCTCGCCGATCATGCCGGCCAGACCCATCTTCTGGCCGTCTTCGGGGCTGTAGATGCGCGTCACGCCGTAGGCATGCAGTTCGCGGATCTCCGGCGGCACGATCACGCCGCCGCCGCCGCCGAACACCTGGATGTGCTCGCCGCCCCGGCTTCGGAGCAGGTCAACCATGTACTTGAAATACTCGACGTGCCCGCCCTGGTAGGAGCTGATGGCAATGCCCTGAACGTCTTCCTGCAGCGCGGCGGTGACGACTTCGTCCACGCTGCGGTTGTGGCCCAGGTGGATGACCTCGGCGCCCATGCTCTGCAGGATGCGGCGCATGATGTTGATGGCCGCGTCATGACCATCAAACAGACTGGCTGCCGTGACAAAGCGCACCTTGTGCGTGGGACGGTAATTGGCAAGGGCCTTGTATTCGGCGGACAGGTCGGTCATGGGATTCCTCAGCGGATGGTCAGCGGTGCAACGCCTCCATGATATTACGTTTACGTAAACGTCAATCAATGCCGTTAAACCATTTTGCGCGTCTGGTTGAAACAGTTTTGCGTGTTTCTGCAAGTGGGTGCGGGTTAACCCTGAATTTTTCGGTGTGGCTGGTGTCTGCCTAGCGGGAAATGCGCCGACCCGGTGCATCGGAAATGTTTTTTGGCGTGGGTTTGAAAAAGTTCATGGTGTTTTGCCGTTGATTCCTGTCTATTTGCTGAAAACACTATGACGTCATAGGACCAACTCGGATAGATTACGTGCTCACGCGGGACACAATGGCTGCTGCGTGCGCGCCTGCTCCTGCTCCTGCCGGAGCCTCGCGCGGACTGATTTCTTTCAACCTGGAGACAACATGAATATTCGTTTTGCAAAGCTGGCCGTCGCGTCGGCGGTGTTCACCCTTGCTGGCGTCGCTTCCGCAGCAGACCCGATCAAGATCGGCGTGGCTGGTCCTTTCACCGGTGGTTCCTCGTCCATGGGCGTGAGCATGCGTGACGGTGTCCGCCTCGCTGTGGAAGAAATCAACAAGTCCGGCGGCGTGCTGGGCCGCAAGCTCCAGGTGGTCGAGCGTGACGACGAAGCCAAGAACGAGCGCGGCGTGCAGATCGCCCAGGAACTGATCAGCAAGGAAAAAGTCACCGCGACCGTGGGTTACATCAACACCGGCGTTTCGCTGGCCTCGCAGCGCTTCTTCCAGGAAGCCAAGATCCCCGTGATGAACAACGTGTCCACGGGCAGTATCGTCACCAAGCAGTTTCCTGACCAGCCTGAAAACTACATCTTCCGCAATGCGGCACCTGACAACATCCAGGCACCGATGATCGTGGAAGAGGCCATCACACGCCGCGGCTTCAAGAAAGTCGCCATCCTGGCCGACTCGACCAACTACGGCCAGCTCGGCCGTGCCGACCTCGAGAAAGCCCTGGAAGCCAAAGGCATCAAGCCTGTCGCGGTCGAGAAGTTCAACATCAAGGATGTGGACATGACGCCGCAGCTGCTCAAGGCCCAGCAGGCCGGCGCTGATGCGATCCTGACCTACGCGATCGGCCCCGAGCTGGCACAGATCGCCAACGGCATGACCAAGCTGGGCTGGAAAGTCCCGATGGTCGGCAGCTGGACGCTTTCGATGGCAAACTTCATCGACAACGCCGGCCCTGGCGGCGAGGGTGCACGCATGCCCCAGACCTTCATCCAGCAGCCCGACACCCCCAAGCGCAAGGCCTTCATTGACGCCTACCTGAAGACCTTCAAGCCGAAGAACAACCGCATCGATTCGCCGGTGTCTGCTGCCCAGGGTTACGACTCCATCTACCTGCTGGCTGCCGCCATCAAGCAGGCCAACAGCACCGACGGCCCGAAAATCCGCGAAGCGCTGGAAAACCTGAACACCAAGGTCGAAGGCGTGGTCACGACGTATGACAAGCCCTTCACCAAGGACGACCACGAGGCCATCACCCCGAACATTCCGGTGTTCGGCGAGGTCAAGGGCGGCCGTGTGGTGTTTGCTTACTCCGACGACATGAAGAAAGCATCTGAAGTGCGCGTCAAGGACGCCAAGGCCAAGGCTGCACCAGCAGCGGCGGCCGCCAAGAAGTAATCGGGAAGCAACTGACGCGCTGATTCGCGATAGTTGTCTGAACGACAGGCACCGCGCCGGCTGACCGGCCTGCGCGGTGCCTTTTTCATGTCGAGAATTTTCGGCGCCTCTTTTTTCCGTGTGATCCAGTATTTCTTGGCAACGTAAGTGGGAATGTAATTATGGAAATCCTCCTCCAACTTGTTTACAGCGGTATCGCGCTGGGCATGATCTATGCGGTCATTGCCTTCGGCTACCAGCTGACCTTTCAGACCTCGGACACCCTGAACTTCGGCCAGGGCGATGCCCTGATGCTGGGCGCCATGGTGGGCCTGACCCTCGTCAACATGGGCGTGAACTACTGGTTGATGATTCCGCTGGTCATCATCTTCGGCCTGCTCCAGGGAGGATTCGTCGAGCGCATCGGTGTGCGCCCGGCCATCAAGATCAAGAGCGAATTCGGCTGGATCATGTCCACCATCGCGCTGGGCATCATCTTCAAGAACGTGGCCGAAAACATCTGGGGCCGGGACGATCTGAAGTTCCCCTCGCCGCTGCCGGAAGCTCCGGTGAAGATCCTGGGCGCCAACGTGCTGCCCATGGAAATGCTGGTGGTCGTGGGCGCCGTGCTCATGATGCTGGCTGTCGAGTTTTTCAACCGCAAGACGATTTACGGCAAGGCCGTGGTGGCCACCTTCAATGACCGCGACGCGGCCAAGCTGATGGGCATCAACACCGGGCTGGTCATCACCTTCTCGTACGCGCTGTCGTCGGCCACCGCGGCTTTCGCCGGCGTGCTGATTGCGCCGCTGACGCTGACCGGCGCCACCATGGGTGCGGTGCTGGGCCTGAAGGCCTTTGCCGTCGCCATCATCGGCGGCCTGACCAGCGGCATGGGCATCATCGTGGGCGGCATCATCCTCGGCATTGCCGAGACCACCACCGGTTTCTACATTTCCACCGGCTACAAGGATGTACCCGGCCTGGTGCTGTTGCTGCTGGTCCTGGCCTACAAGCCGGCCGGCCTGTTCGGCAAATCTGCCATCAAGAAAGTTTGAAGATGAACCGCAAGACTCTCATTGCGGCGGTGCTGGGCCTCGGGCTGCTCGCTGCTTTTCCGCTGCTGACCAGCAACTCCTATTACGTCCACATGGTCGGCACGATCATGATTTACGCGATCCTGCTCTACGGCCTGGACATCGTGGTCGGCTACACCGGCCAGGTGTCGCTGGGCCACTCGGGCCTGTTCGGCGTGGGCTCCTACACGGCGGGCGTGTTGTTCATGAAGCTGGGTGCGCCGCTCTGGCTGATCATTCCGGCCAGCGTGCTGGTCACCGCCGGTTTCGGTGCGCTGCTGGCCCTGCCGGCGCTGCGCGTCACAGGCCCTTACCTGGCCATGGTGACGCTGGCTTTCGGCACCATCATCCAGATCCTGATCAACGAGATGACCTTCCTCACCGAAGGCCCGCTCGGCATCAAGATTCCCAAGCCGTCGATTGCAGGCACGCAGCTCAGCGAGCATGGCTTTTATTGGCTGGTGTTCGCGATGATGGTGATTTCACTGGTCGTGGTGCACCGCATCCTGCGCTCCCAGCTCGGCCGCGCGTTCGAGGCGCTGCGCGGCAGCCCGGTGGCGTCCGATTGCATGGGCGTGTCCGTGTACCGCTACAAGGTGTATGCCTTCGTGATCAGCGCCGGCTTTGCCGGTCTGGCCGGTTGTCTCTATGCGTATTCCGAGCAGTACATCTCGCCCAATACCTACAACTTCGAGTTGACGGTGCTGTTCCTGCTGGCCGTCATCATGGGCGGCCGCAAGACCCGCTCCGGTGCACTGCTGGGTGCAGCCATCATCGTGATCCTGCCCAAGCTGCTGGACGACCTGGAGATGTTCCGCATGGTGGCCTCGTCGCTGGCCGTGCTGATGGCCATCGGCGCCGTCGTCGGCATCGCGAAGAAAATCACCACGCCCAAGGCCATGGCCATTCCGGTGGTGGGCACGATTGCCCTGGCTGGTTTTGCCTTCTGGCTGGAGTCGATCACCGACTGGCGCCTGAGCATTTTCGGCCTGATGATCCTGTTCGTCGTGTACTACCTGCAGGATGGCATCGTGGGCTTCGTGCGCAACCTGTTCCATGTGCGCAAAGCCAGCGAGACTGGCGACACCACGGGCATGGACACCAGCAAGGACGCCGTGATGGTGGCCGCGCAGGCCAGTGCCCAGGAAACCGGCAAGGACCTGCTGGTGGCCAAGGGCGTGCTGATGCAGTTCGGCGGCCTCAAGGCCATCAACCTGGTGGACCTGAACGTCAAGCGCGGCACCATCCACGGCCTGATCGGCCCCAACGGCTCGGGCAAGAGCACGATGATGAACGTGCTGACCGGCATTTACGTGCCGACGGCCGGCAAAATCGACTTTGCCGGTACCTCGGTGGTGGGGCGGACGTCTTCCGACATCGCGCTGTCGGGCATTGCACGCACCTTCCAGAACGTGCAGCTCTTCGGCGAGATGACGGCACTGCAGAACATCCAGGTCGGTCTGCACCACAGCTTTGCCAGCAACTTCGTCGACGTGGCGCTGCACACGCCGCGCTACAACCGCGAGGAGAAAGCGTCTGTTGAGCGGGGTCTGGGCCTGCTGCGTTTTGTCGGCCTGGCGGATCTGGCACAGGAAGAGGCGCGCAACCTGCCGTACGGCAAGCAGCGCCTGCTGGAAATCGCCCGCGCACTGGCGCTGGACCCGCAACTGCT
Source organism: uncultured Polaromonas sp. (assembly GCA_966112355.1). Lineage (GTDB taxonomy): Bacteria > Pseudomonadota > Gammaproteobacteria > Burkholderiales > Burkholderiaceae_C > Polaromonas. Next base: position 153,850 of record CBHWCZ010000004.1, on the reverse strand, counting down.
GCTGCTGGACGAGCCGGCCGCCGGCCTCACGGCGCCGGACATCAAGGAGCTGGTCACCATCATCCGCAAGATCCGCGACCACGGCATCACCGTGATCCTGATCGAGCACCACATGGACGTCGTGATGAGCATTTGCGACAACGTCTCGGTGCTGGATTTTGGCCAGAAGATCGCCGAAGGCAAGCCCGCAGAGGTGCAGGCCGACGAGAAGGTCATCGAGGCTTACCTCGGTGGCACAGCGGCATAAGAAAAGGGCACAACCATGTTGAGTATCAAGAATCTGGAAGCCGGTTACGGCAAGGTGCAGGTCCTGCACGGCATTTCGCTGGAGGTGCCCAAGGGCAAGGTGGTGACGCTGATCGGCTCCAACGGCGCCGGCAAGACCACCACCATGCGCGCGGTGTCCGGCATGATCAAGCCGACCGCCGGCGAGATCACGCTGCACGGCAAGCGGGTGGATGGCCTCGAGTCGTACACCATCGCCAAGCAGGGTCTGGCCCATTCACCTGAAGGGCGGCGCGTGTTCGCCACCATGACGGTGACGGACAACCTGATCCTGGGCGCCTTCCCGCGCCTGACGGGCAGCCGCCCCAAGGGCGATGTGCCGGGTGACCTGGAACGCGCGATGGACCTGTTCCCCCGCCTCAAGGAGCGCCGCAACCAGCTGGCCGGTACCCTTTCGGGCGGCGAGCAGCAGATGCTGGCCATGGCCCGCGCGGTGATGCTGAACCCGGAAGTCGTGCTGCTGGACGAGCCCTCGATGGGCCTGGCACCTATTCTGGTGGAGGAAGTCTTCCGCATCATCGCCGACCTGAAAAGCCGCGGCGTGACCATGCTGCTGGTGGAACAGTTCGCGGCGGCCGCCCTCAAGGTGGCCGACTACGGCTACGTGCTGGAAAACGGCCGCATCTCCGTCCACGGTGAAGCGGCCAGCCTGCGCGACGACCCGGCGGTGAAAGCGGCCTACCTGGGCGGCGGGCACTAGACGGCGGGCACTAGAAATAGTGCCCTCACGTTCACTCACTTCGTGTAGTTCTCTGCCCCCCGAGGGGGCCGTCCGCCTGCGGCCTGGCCCTTCGGCGGGCTCAGGACAGGCAAAGCCAGTTCCGCGGCTCAGCTGGTGAAGGCGGGGACTGCAGCCTTTTGACCGTTCAGGTGACCTTTAAGCCTTCCAGTGCCGGGTCGCCCGGCGGGTAACGCAGCGCCAGGCCTTGCAGCGCGTCGCGCACCAGCGTGGCAATCATCAGGTTGCGGTGCGTCTTCGAATCGGCCGGCACCACCGTCCACGGCGCCCATGCCGTGCTGGTGGCATTGAGCAGGTTCTCATAGGCCTGCTGGTAGGGCTTCCACTGCTTGCGCGCTTCCAGGTCATCGAGGCTGAATTTCCAGTGCTTGGCCGGGTCGTCCAGCCGCTCCTGCAGGCGCTGGCCTTGCTCCTCGAAACTGATGTGCAGCATGAACTTGAGGATGACAGTGCCGTTGTCCGTCAGCATGCGTTCAAAGTCGTTGATGTGTGCAAAGCGCTGCGCTGTTTGCGCCGGCGTGATCCAGCCCTTCACCGTGGGCACCAGCACATCCTCGTAGTGGCTGCGGTTGAACAGCACCATCTCGCCGGCGCCGGGCATCTGCTGGTGGATGCGCCACAGGAAGTCATGGGCGCGCTCGTTTTCGGTCGGGGCCTTCCAGGCGGCCGTGCGCACCCCCAGCGGGCTGATGCGGCTGAACACCCCGCGCAGCGTGCCGTCCTTGCCCGACGTGTCCGTGCCCTGCAATACCACCAGCAGCTTGTAGCGCCGGTCGGCGTAAAAGAGGTTCTGCAAGGTGTCCAGTTCCATCGCCAGCGCCTCGGTGGCTGCCTTGTCACCAGCTTTGTCACCGGTTGAAAACGGTTTGTCCGCCGGGTCGAGGTTAGCGAGCGTGCAGGGCTTTTTCTCGCTGGGCTGCCAGGGTGCCACCCGTTTGGCGGCCGCCTTGCGGGCGGCCTTGTCAGGCGGCTTTGCCGTGGCAGAAGTCGTGGGGGAGGGAGAGGACATGGATGGCCTTGTTGAAATGCGCGGTTAACCATTCTGCATGCCTTGCCTTGATCGCACCATCTCCGATGGGCCTGCGGGGAGGACTACACTTTCTGGCCCATGGAGAGACAAAGAGGCCTTGCGATGAACACGCCAATTGCACCTGAACCCGCGGATTCGCCGAATACCCTGACCGTGCGACCTGCAGCAGGCTACGCCGGAGACATCCCCCCCCGGCTGGCACACCAGTGGATGCAGTCGGGCGCCGCGGTGCTGGTCGATGTGCGCACCGACGCCGAGCGTGAGTGGGTGGGCTTTGTGCCCGGCGCCGTGTCCGTGGCGTGGAAGCAGTGGCCGGGCATGGCCTTGAACCCCTCGTTTGACACGGCACTCCGGGCCGCGGTACCGGCCGGCAAAAAGGCCGTGATGCTGTGCCGCAGTGGCGTGCGCTCGGTGGCAGCGGCCAAACGCGCCACCGAACTCGGTCTGGAGGCCTACAACATCCTGGAAGGCTTCGAGGGCGATGCCGACGCGCAGGGGCACCGCGGGCAGCTGGGGGGCTGGCGCCGGGCCGGCCTGCCCTGGAAGCAGGGTTGACAAGGGCTGGAGCCGCCTCGCGGCCTACTGGAAAACCTTGAGAAAACCCTGAGCCGGTGGACCGTTGCGGGCCGGCAAATCTGCTCATAATTCACCGCAATGACTTTTCTAGCGCTTGATGTGGGGAACACCCGCCTGAAATGGGCGCAATACGAAGCGCCTGCGCCGGGTGCGCGCCTGTTGGGGCATGGCGCCGTTTTTCTAGAGAACATCGACAAGCTCGCCGAAGACAACTGGCGCGACATCCCGGCGCCGTCGCGCATGCTCGGCTGCATCGTGGCGGGCGACGCCATCAAGCGCCGCGTCGCCGAGCAGATGGAGATGTGGGACGTGGCGCCGCGCTGGGTCGTCTCCAGTGCGCAGGAGGCGGGCCTGAGCAATGGCTACGACCACCCGGCGCGCCTGGGTGCCGACCGCTGGGTCGCCATGATCGGTGCCCGGCACCGCCTGCTGGCGCGCGGCGTGAACAAACCCTGTGTGGTGGTCATGGTGGGCACCGCCGTGACGGTGGAGGCCATCGACGCGACCGGCAAATTCCTCGGCGGCATCATCCTGCCCGGGCACGGCATCATGCTGCGCGCGCTGGAATCGGGCACGGCGGGCCTGCATGTGCCCACCGGCGAGGTGTGCGACTTTCCCACCAACACCAGCGACGCGCTCACCAGCGGCGGCACTTTTGCGATTGCAGGCGCGGTGCAACGCATGGTCGAGAACATCACCCGCCACTGCGGCGAGGCGCCCGAATGCATCATGACGGGCGGTGCCGGCTGGAAGATGGCGCCCAGCATGTCGGTGAGCTTCGAGCTGGTGGACAGCCTGATCTTCGACGGGCTGCTCGAGATCGCGTCGCGTCGCTTTGCTGGCTGAGCGGGCTGCCGCCGGACTGCCTGCGCAAGTCGCGCAGTGTTCATTTACCCCGCGATAGTCAGCGGCTGATCATGAACCGGTCGCCGCGCGGTTCACAACCTGTGCAATACATGCCGCCACTGCCTGGGGTGCTTCCAGCGGTGTGTAGTGGCGCGTCCCCGGAATCACCGTCAAGGTGGCGTTCACCATATGCGAAGCGATGTCCTGTGCCATCGCCAGCGGCGTGGCATAGTCTTCCTCGCCCACCACCACCGCCGCGGGCCCGGTGTAGGCGCTCAGGCCAGAACGGACATCGGCCTGGCCCAGCATCCGGCAACTCTGGACATAGGCCGGCACGCGATTGGCAACAAACACATCAACGGCCTGACGAGCCAGCTCAGGCTGCGCTGCCAGGAAAGCCGGGCTGAACCAGCGCGCCAGCTGGAACTCCACCAGCGCGGCCATGCCGTCAGCTGACGCAGCCACTGCGCGCTTTTCCCAATGTTCTGGCGCATGCGGACCATACCAGGCTGTGGCATCGATCACCGTCAGGCTGGCGATGCGCGCCGGGAACTGTCCGGCACAGGCGAGTGCCACCGTGCCGCCCATCGAGCAGCCGATGAGGTGCGCGCGCGGCGCGCCCACCGCATCCAGAACGTCTGAAATATCCTGCGCGAAACCCTTTGCGGTGAAGCTGCTGTCGCCGGCCTCCGAGGCACCATGCCCACGGCAGTCCATGGCGTACAGGGCGCCTTGGAGCTCAGGGTTCGCGCCATCCAGCGCCTCGGTCACACCCTGCCACAGGTTGCCATCCATGGCGAGCGCATGAACAAACAGCATGGGGCATGCCGATGCCGACCTGGCCTCGCGCAGAACGCGAACATTCAAAGCGCAGCCGTCCGCAGCGGTAACGCGCAACTGGCGCACGGGTATGCGGGGGCCATAGTGCCGTGGGGCGGGCGCATTCATTGCACGCGGGCCCCGGCCGGGACGACCTGGATGCCTGGGTAGGGCAGGGTAGTCGTGACGGGTTGATTCATGTCAGTTCCTTCCCCAGCATGGGTGAGTCGGGTGGAAAACCCTCCGCATCGGCGATGCGTCTGCAATGATCAAAAGCCATAGAGGCGTGCCGGGTTGTCCACCAGCACGCGTTCGCGCAGGGCTGCAGTCGGCAGCCATGTGTCGATGCCCTGCGCCAGCGCCGAAGCGGGGATCGGCCGGTAGGCGCTGACCTCATGCGCCTTCTTGTGGGGCTCACGGTTGGTGTGCGGCCAATCGCTGCCCCACAGCACCCGCTCCGGGTTGGCTTGCACGTAGCTCGCAGCCAGCCGGGCCACAGCCTCGGGGGCTGCAGCGCCTGAAGCGTGCAGGCGGTAGGGTGCCGACAGCTTGACGTAGGCACGGCCAGAACGGACCAGGGACAGCAAGGCCTCGACGCGTGCATCGCCCACCGGGGTGGTGTCGGGCACCATCGCAAAGTGGTCGAGCACGATGGGGACCGGCAACGGATGCAGATGAGGAACGGCGGCTGCCAGCGCAGTGAACGAGGCATAGACCTGGATGTGCCAGTCCAGGGCTGCGACCCGGTCGGCCCAATAGCCCAGGGCTGAGCCGATGGCCTGGGGGTCGCTCACACCGGTACTCTCGAGATTGAGGCGCAGTCCGCGCACACCTTGCGCCGACAAGGCCCGCAGTTCTTCGTCACTCACGTCGTCGGCCACCACAGCCACGCCGCGGCCCGCGCCGGCGAGTTGCTGCAGGCTTTCGAGCATGCAGCGGTTGTCCACGCCATACACGCTGGGCTGCACGATGACGGCGCGCGACAGGCCGTTGCGTGCCATGTGCTCACGCAGGGCGTCGAGCGGAGCCCATCCCGGGGTGTAATGGCGATCCACCACCATGGGGTAGTCGGCCGCGGGACCGATCACGTGCACATGGCAGTCGCACGCGCCCGGCGGCAAGGGCATGCCAGCTGTCATCGGCGGGGCCATCAGACGCTGGACAGGCGGGCCGCGAAGGCGGCGCCGGTTTCGCGCGTGCCGAGCGTGCCGCCCACGTCGCGCGTCACCTCATGGGCCGCCACGGCCGCTGCGGCCACGTTGCCGATGGCAGCACCTGCGTCCAGAAAGGCTTGCAGACCCTTGCGCTGGCCGTGCCAGCTGAGCAGCATGCCGGCCGACAGGATCAGCGACAAGGGGTTGGCAATGTTCTGGCCGGCGATGTCGGGGGCCGAGCCATGCGCTGCCTGGCCCATGGCGTGTTCGGCGCCGGCATTGAGCGAGCCGCCGAGGCCAAGGCTGCCTGACAGCTCTGCCGTCAGGTCTGACAGGATGTCGCCAAACATGTTGGTTGTCACGATCACGTCAAAGCGCTGCGGCGCCCGCACCACGTGCGCCATCATCGCGTCGACGATGAAGTCGTCCACACGGACCTCGGGGAATTCCTTGCCGACTTCGTGGCAGATGTCGATGAACATGCCATCGGCGATTTTCAGCACATTGGCCTTGTGCACGATGGTGACGTGCTTCTGGCGCGTCATGGCCAGTTCAAAGGCCGAGCGCGCGATGCGCTCGCAGCACAGGCGTGTGATGCGGCGCAATGAAATGACCACATCCGGGGTGATCAGCATTTCGCTGCTGCCCGACTCGATGTTGCGGTCGGCGTAGAAGCCCTCGGTGTTCTCGCGCACCACGATCAGATCGAACTCGCCGAGGCGGGCTGGCATGCCGGGGTAGGTCCGGGCCGGCCGGATGTTGGCATAGAGGTCCAGGCTCTTGCGGAAGAACTTGGACGGGTTGATTTCACCCTTGGCCTCGTCCTTGAAATCAAACGTCGCCATGGGGCCCAGCATCAGCCCATCGGCTGCCCGGACCTTCTCCAGCAGTTCGGGTGTCACGGTCGCGCCGTGGCGCGTCAGGCTTTCGTGGCCGGCAATGTCGTGGACCAGTTCGAGGCCGAGGCCGAACCGCCGGGAAGCGGCTTCCAGCACCTCGACCGTGGCCGCCATGGTTTCCGGGCCAATGCCATCACCTGGCAGAACAATAATTTTCATAAGACTTCTCGTGGATTGAAATGCGGATTACTCAGCCTGAATGCCGGTGGCCTTGACCAGGCCTTCGTACTTGTCGATTTCCTTGCGCACGAAATCAGTGAATTGCGCCGGTGTGTTGGTGCGCACTGCGGTGCCGTCGGCTTCAAGCCGGGCGCGTATGGCGGGTTCGGCCAGAATCAGGTTCACTTCCCGGTTCAACAAGTCGACGATGGCGTCTGGCGTTTCTGCGGGGGCAAACAGGCCGCCCCACAGGCTGTAGGTGAAGCCCGGCAGCATGCTTTCGACCACGGTGGGAACCTGGGGCAGTGCCTGCAGGCGCTGCGGCGTCGAGACCGCCAGGGCCTTGAGCTTGCCGCCCTTGATCTGGCTCATCACGGCGGAAGCGCTGGAGAAGAAGAGCTGCACATGGCCGCCGAGCAGGTCCGTCAGGGCCGGGCCAGCGCCTTTGTAGGGTGCATGCACCATTTGCGTTTTGGTGCCCAGGGCGAGCGCCGCAGCGGCCAGATGGCCGGGTGTGGCGGTGCCCGAGGAGGCATAGGCGATGGCATCTGGCTTGGCGCGTGCGGCCTGGATCAGTTCCTGCACGCTGTTGAACGGCGAGTTCCCGGGCACGGCCATGACCAGCGCCGCATCGCCGACCAGCGCGATGGCTTTGAAATCCTTCAGCGGGTCGTAGCCCAGGTTCTTGACCACGGACTTGTTCACCGCCATCTCGCCCGTCTGTCCCAGCAGCAGCGTGTAGCCGTCACCCTTGGCCTTGGCCACCAGGCGGCTGCCCAGCGCGCCGGTGGCACCCGGGCGGTTGTCCACCAGCACGGTTTGCTTGAGCCGGACGCTCAGCCGCTCGCCGATCATTCGGGCGAACACGTCGCCCTGGCCGCCTGGTCCGTAGGCCACGATGATCGTGATCGGTTTGGAGGGGTAGTCCGATTGTGCGAAGCCTGTGCTGCAGGCGAGGCCCAGCGCCAGCGCAGCGGCTGCGGTCAACACGCTGCGGCGTGGGGTGTGAGAGATGTGTTGGTCATGTGTCATGCGATTGCCTCTTATTGAAATTTGAGTCCGGCGGTTTTGACGACGGTGCGCCACAGCGTCAGTTCACCGGCCAGGGCCCGTTGAAAGTCGGCCGGCGAGCCGCTGATGGCCTCGGCACCTTCACTCACCAGCCGGCCGCGCACAGGGTCCTGGGCGGCGGCCTCATTGATGGCGCGGTTGAGCTTGTCGATGATGTTTTTGGGGGTTTTGGCCGGTGCCAGCACACCCCACCATGTGGTGATGTTGAAGTCCTTCACACCGGATTCGGCCATGGTCGGCGTGTCGGGGAAGAGCGCGAAACGCTTTTGCCCGGTCACCGCCAGCAGATCGACCCGGCCGTCGCGGACAAAGGGCAGGATGGTCGGCACCGTGGCGAAGAACAGCTGCACGCGTCCGGCCAGCAGATCGATGGTGGCGGGGGAGCTGCCCTTGTAGGGCACGTGCGTCAGCTTGAGTTGTGCTTTCTGGCGGAACAGCTCACCGGCCAGGTGGTTGATGCTGCCGTTGCCGGCCGAACAGTAATCGAGGCCTTGCGGGCGCGCCTGCGCCAACGCGCGCAACTGGGTGATGTTTTTCGCACCCAGGTCCTTGCTGGCCACGACCAGCAGCGGCCCGCGGCCGATCATCGAGACCGGGGCGAAGTCCTTCTCGACGTCGAAGGGCGAGTTCGGCTCCGCGGCGGCATTGGTGACGAAGGTCGACGTGGCAAACAGCAGCGTGTAGCCGTCGGCCTGCGCTTTTGCCACCGCGTTCGCACCGATGGTGCCGCCGCCGCCGCCCTTGTTTTCCACGATGACGGGCTGGCCGAGCTTCTCGGAAAGGGTTTTTGCCACATCGCGCGCGATGCTGTCGGTTCCACCGCCGGCGGCAAATGGCACCACCAGGGTGATGGTCCGGGCAGGGTAGGTCTGCGCCAGGGCCAGGCCGGGCAGCAGGGCCATCGCAGCCAGCAGGGCCATCGCAGTCCACTGGGTTCGGTACAGGGGTTTCTTGACGGTCATGGCCGGGTGTCTCCTTTTGACGTGATTCAGGTGGCAGCCTGCTGCTGGCGCAGCATCTTCAGGCGTTCGAGCAGTGCGTTGCGGATGTGGGCCTGGGCAAGGGCGCTCGCACGCGGCCCGTCGTGGTCCCGTATCGCGTCGAGGATCGCTGCATGTTCCTGCGCAGCCACATCGGCGCGCGATGGCGTGGCCAGCGTGCTGCGGCCCAGCAGGTAAGTGGAGTCGGTCATCGACTGCAGCGACCGGATCAGGTGACGGTTGTGTGCGGCGCCGTAAATGGCCTGGTGAAACTGCTGATTGAGCTCCACGGGATCGCCGCCTTCGGCGCATTCCTGCAGGATCAGGGCCATGTTCGTAATTTCCGCGTCGGTGGCGTGCCGCGCCGCGAATGCGGCCGCCGCGCCTTCCAGCACCTCCCGCATGGCGTACAGCTCGGTCACGGCTTGCTGGTCCAGCGTGGTGACCACCAGCCCGCGGCGCGGCTCGTGCGTCAGCAATCCTTCGTCTTCCAGGCGCTTCAGGGCCTCGCGGACCGGGGTGCGCCCCAGCGCCAGGAGCTCGGCCACCTCGATTTCGCGCAGGCGGTCGCTTCCCGTGAAAAACCCGGTCAGGAGTTTTTTCTTGATTTCCTGGTAGGCGGCATGGGCCTGTGAATTGACTTTGCTGATGGGCATGATGTGTCTTGGATATATTTTTGCATACAAAAATATATCTTGCAACCTGAACAGAAGATGAAAGGCGTTTCCGCCAGGTGGCCCAGGGTGTCGAGGATGGCTCCCGACAAGGGGATGTGATGCGGCCGTGCTTAACCGGCCTGGGCCGCGTCGCGCAGTGCACGCTCGAGCGTATGGGCTGGCTGCACGCCGGGCAGCCAGTGCGGCCCGATGCGAAAGGCGGGTACCGCGCTCACGCCCTGCGCACGTGCCATCGCCAGCGCCTGTGCGTGCGCTTCGCGGTAGCGGCCCTCCTGCAAGGCGGCCTCGAAATCCGCCGGATCGAGACCGACCCGGCGCGCAATCTTTGCCAGCACGTCCATGCGCCCGATGTCCTGGTCTTCCTGGAAAAACGCCCGCAACACACCGTCGTTGTAGGCATGGCCCTCACCCCTGGCACGGGCGAACTGGTAGCCCTGCCAGGCCAGCGCCGTGTAGGGCTGTGGTGACACAGTGGGCAGCCGCAGCTGAACCCCGAAGCGCTCTGCCACCGGATAGACAGACTGCGGCCAGACTGTTTGCAGATAGCTGTCTTCCGGGCGCAGCGTCGGCGTGGGGTGGGGCCGCAGCTCGAAGGGCATCCATTCAATGTCGACCGGCAGGCCAAAGGCCTGCACGGCCTCCAGCAGGGGCTGCTCGGCAATCATGCAGAACGGACAGACAAAATCAGACCAGACCTGGACCTTGACCACGGGGGGATTTCTTGAAAATGAGGTGGCGTGCCGGAATGGCCAGCCTTGCGTTGGAGGTGTTGGTGCTCACTCGCCCCAGGGCAGCATCAGCGTGACGATGGAGAGCTTGGCGAACTCCGGCACAAACTCGTCGATGATGCGCTGCGGCTCAGGGCACAGGGCGGTGTCGGTGATGACGCCAAACTGCACGCCGCCGCCATAGCTGAGGATGGACACGCCCAGCCCCACATCGCCCGACTGCGGCACCCAGAACAGGCTCTGCTCCAGTGTGGCACCGCAGAACTTGAGCTTCTCGCGCGGGCCCGGCACGTTGGTCATCACCGCCGTGGTTTTTTTCGAGAACAGGTTGAGCATCATGTCCTGCGCGGGCTTGATCAAAAGGCCCGCCACCGCCAGCAGGCTGAAGGCCAGCAGCGGCTGGTAGCTGCCCTTGAGCGCCGCCATGCGCCGGCGCACCTCGTACACGCGCTCGATCGGGTTGGCCACGCCGATCGGCAGTACCAGTGGCACCAGGCCGAAGCGGTTGCCCAGCTTGTGGGCCTGGTCCAGCGGCCGCAGGTTCACCGGCACCATGGCGCGGATTTCCTGTCCCGCCACATCGTCGCCCATGGACTGCAGGTATTCGCCCAGCGCACCGGCCACGCAGCTGAGCAGCACATCGTTGATGGAGCAGTTCAGCGCCTTGCCGACGGCCTTCACCTCATCCAGCGGAATCGGGTGGCACCAGGCCACCTTCTTCACACCGGCCGGCTGGCCCTTCAGGCGGGTTTTCGAGTCGTCGGGCATCAGCGCCAGTGCGGCGGAATCTGACAGCAACTGAAGCAGCACCTTGGTGGCGTCCACCGAATGGCCCCATCCCTTTTCCATGCCGCGCTGCATGCCCTTGGGGTCGCCCAGCATGCCGAGGGAGCGCGCCGTGCTCTCGCCCAGCGCCCCCAGGGCCTTCACCGTGATGTCGGTGAAGGGCTTCAGCAGGGTGTCGGTGATCCAGTCTTCCGGCGCGTCGGCCAGGCCTGCTTTCTTCGGACGCTCCGGCGGTGGCGTGCCGCCATCGACCATGGACATCGTGACCGAGATCAGCGCAATGCCGTCGGCAATGCAGTGGTGGATGCGCACGATCATGGCGCTGCCCTGGACGCCGTCCGCCCCGGTGTAGTCCTCAACCAGATGGATCTGCCAGAGCGGGCGCTTGCGGTCCAGCGGCTGCATGGCCAGCTCGGCCACACGCTCCTGCAGGGCCGGCTCCTGGTTGCCCGAGCGCGGCAGCTTCTCGGCCACCACGTGGTGGGCCAGGTCAAAGTTGCGGTCTTCGACCCAGGTCGCGCCGGCGGCGTCTTCCATCACGCGCTGGCGGAAACGGGGGTATTTGAGCAGGCTGTTCTCAATGCGCTCGCACACTGCGGCATGGCTCACGCCGGGCGTGAGCTGCCACACGCCGACGATCATCATCAGGTTGGCGGCACTGTCCATGCGCAGCCAGGCCGTGTCGACCTTGCTCATGCGCTCGCCCGACAGGCCCAGCGTGCCCGACACCGCGCGGGTAATGTTCTTCTGGACCTTGCCTGCCACCTTGCGGGCGGTCTTCGCTGTCTTTTCGACGGTGGCTTTCTGACCGGCAACCGCCGCCCTGACACGTGTGACCATGAACACTCCCTGGAAATCGGCCCCTGCTGGGGTAAGTTCCCTATTTTGCAGGGAAGGCGGTGGCTAAGATACCGGGCAGTTACCCGAGTGATTTGCGCAGGTGTCCTCTGCGGATCCCTGGCGTCAACTCATCCACTGTTGTTCCTCACGGAGATTTCCATGTCTGACCTGAAAGCGGCCTTTGACAAGGCCATGGCCGATTCCAAAAACCTGTCCGAGCGGCCCGACAACATGACGCTGCTGAAGATTTACGCGCTCTACAAACAGGGCAGCAGCGGTGACAACACCGACAAGAAGCCCGGCTTTGGCGACATGGTGGCCCGCGCCAAATGGGACGCGTGGAACAGCCTCAAGGGCACGTCCCAGGACGACGCGATGCAGCAGTACGTCGACCTGATCGAATCGCTGAGCTGAGGCCTGCACCTCACTCCAGCGTGATCTTCGCACCCTTGATGACGCGGCCCCAGTAGTCCAGTTCCTTTTTGGTGAACTCCGCCAGCTGGACCGGCGTCATGGTCTCGGCGGACGTGCCCGATTCATCGGCACGCTTGCGCACATCGGGCGTCAGCAGAATCCGGTTCACCTCGGCATTGAGCTGCTGCACGATGTCGGCAGGTGTGCCTGCCGGCGCGAACAGGGCAAACCATGAATCCAGTTCATAGCCGTTCAGGCCGGATTCGGCCGCGGTCGGCACGTTGGGCAGTGAACTCAGGCGCTGCCGGCTCGTCACGGCCAGCCCCTTGAGGCGCCCGCCCTGGATCTGGCTCACCACACCGGCGGGCGTGGTGATGAAGATGTCCACCTGGCCGCCCATCAGGTCCTGCACCGCCGGCCCGGAGCCGCGGTAGGGAATGTGGGTGATGAAGGTGCCGGTGAGCTGCTTGAACAGCTCCCCCGCAATGTGCTGGATGGAGCCGTTGCCCGACGACGCGTAGTTGAGCTTGCCCGGGTTGGCCTTGGCATAGGCAATCAGCTCTTTCAGGTTGTTGACGGGCAGCCTGGGGCTCACGGCAATCACCTGCGGCGCGCGGGTCATCATCGCCACCGGTGCGAAGTCCTTGATCGGGTCCCAGCCCGCCTGCTTGAACAGGTGCGGGTTGCCCACGTGGTAGCCGCTGTAGGACACCAGCAGGGTGTAGCCATCGGGCTTGGCGCGTGCGACAAACTGGTTACCGATATTCCCCGAGGCGCCCGGCTTGTTGTCCACCAGCACCGGTTGGCCCAGCGCCCGGCTCAGCGGGTCAGACACTAGGCGGGCGGTGAAGTCCGTGCTGCCGCCCGGTGCGGTGGGCACCACCAGGGTGATGGGACGCTGCGGGTACTTGCCCTGGGCAAAAATCTGCGGACTGGCAAGCAGTGCTGCCGTGCCCGAGGTGATGAAGTGTCGGCGTTGCATGAGGGTCTCCTTGGGGGGTGTCTGTGTTTTTGTGGAAGTGGGCAGGTGTTCAGGCCGGTTCGGAAAGTTCAATCAGGTTCAGGTCCGGGTCGCGCACATAGACCGAGCGGATTTTTTGCGTGGCACCGGTGCGCAACACCGGGCCTTCCAGAATCGGCCAGCCTTCCCGCGTCAGCCGGGCGATGACCTCGCCCAATGGCACGCTGGCCAGAAAGCACAGGTCCAGCGCGCCCGGCACCGGCAGATGCGCCTTGGGCTCGAACTCGGCGCCCTGCACATGCAGGTTGATCTTCTGCTGGCCGAAGCGGAAAGCCTTGCGCGCCACTGGCGGTGTGCCACCGGTGAAAGTTTCCAGCTGCATGCCGAGTACGCGGGTGTAGAAATCCACGCAGGCGGCTTCACGGGCGGTGGTCAGCACCAGGTGGTCGAGGTGGTCGATCATGCGAATTTCTCCCCGAACCTCTCACGTATTTCGGCGACGAAAGCCGGCGCCGGATGCAGGTCTGTGATGCGGCCGGCCTTGGCCACCTGCCCGGGTACGTCGTGGCCGACGATGTACGGCATCTGCCTTGCCACGGCGATCAGTTGGGGCAGGTCGATGCCGGTGTCGTAGCCCATGGCGTCCAGCATGTGGATGGCGTCCTCGCTGCTGATGTTGCCGCTGGCGCCGGGTGCGTAGGGGCAGCCGCCCAGGCCACCGAGCGAGCCATCGAAGCGGAGGATGCCGCCCTGCACGGCCGCCAGCACATTGGCCAGCCCCATGCCGCGGGTGTTGTGGAAGTGCAGGGTCTGCTGCAGCCCGGCAAAGCGCGGTTGCAGTGCCTCGACCATGCGGCTGACCTGCGCCGGATGTGCCATGCCGGTGGTGTCGCAGATCGTGACGCCGCGCACACCGAGGTCGGCGAAGCGGCCGACCCAGTCGAGCACGTGGCCCTGCGCGACCTCACCCTCCATCGGGCAGCCGAAGCAGCAGGACAGCGAGACATTGATGGGCGTGCGGCCGCCCACTGTGCGGATGACCTCGGACAGCGCGGCAAAGCTGTGGGCCATCGGCATGCGCAGATTGGCCAGGTTGTGCGTTTCGGACACCGACATCACCAGGTTCAGCTCGTCGGCACGCGACTCCAGCGCCCGCTCTGCTCCGCGCAGGTTGGGTACCAGCACGGTGTATTCCACACCGGGCACACGGCGGATGCGGCCCATCACCTCTTCGGCGTCGCGCAGCATCGGAATCGCCTTGGGCGAGGTGAAGGAGGTGACCTCGATCTTGGCGTAGCCGCATTCCGACAGCGCATCGACCAGCGCCACCTTGGTGTCGGTGGGGATGAAATCCGGCTCGATCTGGAAGCCGTCGCGCGTGGCGACCTCATTGAAAAAGAGGCGGGTGCGTGTCATGCGTTGTCTCCTGAGGTGGGCGTGCCGCCCGCGACGATGCCCTGGGCCTTCAGTTTGCTGATCTGTTCGGCCGATAGCCCCATCTCGCGCAGCACGGTGTCGGTGTCCTGGCCGACAGTCGGTGCGTTGCGGCGGTGGCTGCCCGGCGTGCGCGACAGCTTGGGCACGATGCCCGGCAGGGTCAGGGTGCTGCCATCGTCCATGCGCACGTCTTCCAGCATGCCGCGGGCGCGGTAGTGCGGGTCGGCGGCAATGTCGGCCACGGTGTAGATGCGGCCAGCGGGAACCGAGGCCTTGTCCAGCGCAACCAGTACATCGTCGACGGTGCGCTCGCTGGCCCACTGGTCAATGGCGGCGTCGATTTCAGCGACGCGGGCCACACGCCCGGCGTTGTCGGCCAGTGCCGGGTCGCTGCCCAGGTCGTCGCGGCCGATGGTGGCCATCAAGCGCTTGAAAATGCTGTCGCCATTGCCGGCGATCAGGGCGTAACCGCCGTCGCTGCAGCGGTAAGCGTTACTGGGGGCTATACCGGGCAGCGCGCTGCCTGCCGGACCGCGCACGGCACCGAAAGCGCTGTATTCGGGCAGCAGGCTTTCCATGCAGTTGAACACCGCCTCGTAGAGTGCGACGTCGATGACCTGGCCCTGGCCGGATTGCTGCCGCTCCTGCAGCGCCAGCAGAATGCCGATCACGCCGTGCAGCGCGGCCAGCGTGTCGCCGATGCTCACGCCCACCCGCACAGGCACGCGGCCAGGTTCGGCGGTGAGGTGGCGCAGCCCGCTCATGGCTTCGGCAACCACGCCAAAGCCGGGCTTGTCGCGGTAGGGACCGGTCTGCCCGTAGCCGCTGATGCGCAGCATGATGAGGCGCGGGTTCAGCGCCAGCAGGTCGTCAGGCCCGAGGCCCCAGCCTTCCATCGCGCCGGGCCGGAAGTTCTCGATCAGCACGTCGCAGTCGCTGGCCAGCTGGCGCACCAGCACCTGGGCTTCGGGCTGCTTCAGGTCCAGCGCCACCGAGCGCTTGTTGCGCGACTGGATCTGCCACCAGACCGAGGTGCCGTCTTTCAGCAGCCGCCATTTGCGCAGCGGGTCACCGGCGCCGGGCGCTTCGATCTTGATCACTTCCGCACCGAAGTCGGCCAGTGTCTTGGCGGCGAATGGTCCGGCGATCAGCTGGCCGAGCTCCAGCACCTTCAGGCCCGCCAGCGGGCCTCGGGCGGTGGAGGATGTGGAGGAGGCAAAGAGGGCGTCAGGTGAGGGCATGCGGCGCAGTGTGCCGCTGCCTTCATGCGCTGTCCATTACTGCTTGGAGCGGCTGGCTTTCGCTTTTTGCGAAGGCGGGGCCAGAAAGGCCAGCAGATCCACCAGCGCCGGGTCGCTCTGTCCGGCCACGGTGGCCGCCAGCAGGCGCCTCTGCGCCCACGGGTCGGACACCGGCCGCCAGCCCAGCTTCATGCTGCGGATGATGGGCAGGCTGGCGCCCTTGGGTAGCATGGCCACGCCCAGGCCGGACGCCACCATGTGGCAGACGGCATCAAAGCTGCGCACCTGCATGCGCAGCTTCAGCGGGCGGTTGACGGCCAGCGCAGCTTGCTGCTGTTGCTGCAGCATGGCGGCGCCGGCTGTCAGGCTGATCCATTCCTCGTCCAGCGCGTCGGTGAACGCCAGCGGGGTTTTGCCTGCGAGCCGGTGTCCGGCGGGCAACACCAGCACCAGTTCGTCGGTGCGGAAGAGGCGCGTGTCCAGTCCGCTGGTGTCGGGCCCCTCCACAAACACGGCCACATCGGCACGGCCTTCCCGCAGGGTGGACACCACGGCCTCGGACACCTGCTCCTCCAGGTCGATGTGCACCTGCGGATGCAACTGGCCATAGCGCGCCAGCAAGGGCGGCAGGAACTGGCTGATGGCGGCGCTGCTGGCGCACAGGCGGATGTGCCGGGCAATGCCGCGCTGCAGGTCGGTGAGTTCGCTGCCGAGCTGCTCCATGGTCTGCAGCAGCGTGAGGCCGTGCTTGACGAACACGCGCCCGGCCGCGGTGGGCAACAGGCCCCGGGAGTGGCGCTCGAAGAGGGGCTGGCCCAGCGCGCTTTCCAGTTCGCGGATGCGCCGGCTGGCGGCTGCCAGCGCCAGGTGCGAGGCGCGGGCTGCGGCGGTCAGGCTGCCGGTCTGGGCGCAGGCGACTGCCAGGCGAACGGACACCAGGTCAAACCGTGCCAGGTTGTAGTTCATGCGCTGTTGCAAGTCGGAAAAATGCCTCAGGCGCGTTTTTTCGGGGCTGCGGCTTTGCGTGCCGCAGGCTTTTTGCTGAGCAGGTCGTCCAGGTTTTTCACGATCTCGCTTTCGATGCGGTCCTTGAAGGCGCCGAGCAGAAAGCCCAGCTTGGCATCGAGCTGGAAGCTGCTGCCGGTCACGGCGAGCGTGCCGCTGACGCCGGAGCGGGTGAAGCTCACCAGGTCTTCGGTCTTGCCCTCTTCGTAGGTGCAGGCCAGGTCGAATTTCTCTTCGGCCTGCTCAGCCCATTTGAAGGCAATCTTGCGTGCGCCGGCAAGGCCTAGCGCATGCTCACGCCGGATCTGGATGTCAGCCATGGGGTGTTGTCTCCTGCAAAGGGTGAAGGGGTGCTGGCGCTGCAGCCTGCGCGGCGGTGGAAGGCGCCAGGTCTTTCAGGGCCTGATGCCGCTCCGCCCTGGACAGTTTTGCCAGCTTTTTCACTGCATCATAAAACCGTGGCCAGTCCTGGCCCTGTTGCCTGAAGAGGGCCTCGAAGCCGGGGACCAGTTCATCGTAGGCGGCCTGCACACCGAAAGCAGCGTTGTTGGCCTGCAGAACCCATGGGTCGTAGCCCGCAAAGCCGCCCCAGGAGGCCTTCAGTGCGTTGTACTCGCGCCGGAACGTGTCGAGCGCTGCGGCCTTGAGCGCTAGACGGGCCTGTTCTTCCTGAGGAGACAAGGCGCGGGGCGAGCTGACTTGGTGCTCTTCTGTAGATGACTCTGATTCTGCATAAATCTGCCTGAGTACCTGCCGAGTGCGCTGTGCGAGCGCGCGAAACTGCTGGCGGCGTCCGTTGAACTGCGCATAGGCCTGCCGCGCCTCGGCGCTGGCATGGGTGTCCAGCCAGCGCTGGCCGCCCAGCCGTTCAACGGCGGTGGCGAACGACTCGTTGAAGGTGGTATCGCCGGCGGCATACACCACCTGATGGGCCAGCTCATGAAAAATCAGACGCGCCAGCTCACCCTCCGGGTAATGGATGAAGGTGTTGAGCAAGGGGTCGCCGCCGGCCCAGTTCATCCAGCCGAGCGTCGAGTACGCGGGCACACCGTACACGGCAGTGTCGAGGCCATCGGCTTTGAATTTTGCGGCTTCAGCGCGCGCCTCGCGTTCCTCGAAGTAACCGCGGTAGCCCACGCAGCCGGTGACCGGGAAGCACGAGGTCTTGAGCCTGAGCGACAGCTCGGGCGCCGCCACCACATTCCAGACCACCGCGCTGCGGTGCAGGTCGGCATAGCGGCGGTAGCTCGGGTTGTCCGGCAGATGCAGATCGCTCACCGCAAAACTGCGGATGCGCTGCGACAGCGCCAGCCGCGCCTTCAGCGAGGCCGGGGCCTGGGCGTCGGCCAGCCACTCGTCCACTGGTTTCGCCGCATTGAGCATCTGCAGATGGCCGCTGACCGATTGCCAGTAGTAGGCCGGGCCGGTGCACCCCGCCAGGGACACGGCGACAAAACCTGCCAGCAGCATGCTGCGCAGCTTGCGGGCTCTGGTGTGCCGTCTGTTCACGCCAGCGCCGTTGCCACCGGCTCGGGCGCATCGCACTGCACCTGCACCAGGCAGTCGTAAAACACCGGGCCGCGCCCCAGGTCGGTCAGGTGCTGGCTGGTCAGCTGGTTCACATTGGTACCGTCCAGCCCCAGCTTGCGCCACCAGATGCCCAGGCCGTTGACCACGCCCGGCCGGGCGCGCGAAGAGATTTCGGCCTTCACCCGGTATTCGCCGCGCTGGTTGAACACCTTCACCACGGCCCCCGTGGCGATGCCCCGCGCGGCCGCGTCGTCGGCGTGGATTTCCAGCACCGGCTCGCTCTCGATGTCGCGCAGGCTTTTCACGTTGACGAAACTGGAGTTGAGGAAGTTTCGCGCCGGCGGCGAGATCATGGCCAGCGGGAAGGCCACGGAACTGCCGCTGGGCTCGTGGTTGGGCACATGGTCGGGCAGGCCGTCGAGCCCCATCGCGGCCAGGCGCTGGCTGAAGAATTCGCAGCGCCCCGAAGGCGTCGGAAAGCCGCCTGCGGCAAAGGGTGCGTCGGGCAGGGCGAGGGTGGCAAAGCCCTGGTCCAGCAGCGTCTGGAAGTCGACCTTGTCGCCATACACCGCACGGCACAGCGCGAGGTCGTCCTCGGCAAAGCAGGGCTCCGTCATGCCCATGCGGGCCGCCAGCTCGCGGAAGATCTGCGTGTTGGGTTTGGCCTGGCCCAGCGGTGCGATGGCGGGCCGGTTGAGCAGCGCGTCGGTGTGGCCGTAGGCGCTGTGCACGTCCCAGTGCTCCAGTTGCGTGGTGGCGGGGAGCAGGTAGTCGGCGTAATCGGCGGTGTCGGTCTGGAAATGCTCCAGCACCACGGTGAAGAGATCGTCGCGCGCAAAGCCCTGCACCACCTTGCCCGACTCGGGCGCCACCGCCACCGGGTTGCTGTTGTAGACGATGAGGGCTTCGATCTTCGGCCCGAACGCCGGTGAGCTGTACTGCAGCAGGTCGTTGCCGATGGTGCTCATGTTGATGGTGCGTGGCGTGCGTCCCTGCAGCAGGTCGGGGCGCTGCAAGGCCGCCTTGTCGACAGGGAAGAGCCCGGAACTGCTGAGCAGCACGCCACCCGCGCGGTGCCGCCAGGCGCCGATGAGGGCCGGCAGGCAGGCTACGGCGCGTGCCGCATTGCCGCCACCGCGCACCCGCTGCATGCCGTAGTTCAGCCGGATGGCCGCCGGCTGCTGGTGGACAAAACATTGGCCATAGTCGCGCGCCAGCCGGACGATCTGCTCCACGGGAATGCCGCACACCTGCGCCGCGCGCTCGGGGGGCCACTGCAGTGCACGCGCCTTCAGGGCCTCCCATCCCAGGGTGTGGCGCGCGATGTAATCGTGGTCCAGCCAGTCGTGGGTGATGAGTTCGTGCATCAGCGCCAGTGCCAGTGCTGCGTCGGTTCCCGGCAGCAGGGCGATGTGCTCATGGCATTTCTCGGCGGTTTCGCTTTTGCGCGGGTCGATGCAGACCAGCCGGGCGCCGTCGCGCTTGGCCTGCTGGGCGTAACGCCAGAAATGCAGGTTGCTGCCGATGGAATTGCTGCCCCAGATGATGATGAGCCTGGACTCGGCAAAAAACTCCACGCGCATGCCGACCTTGCCGCCCAGCGTTTGCGTCATGCCTTCACCGCCGGCGGTGGAGCAGATGGTGCGGTCGAGAAAGGAGGCGCCGAGCCGGTTGAAAAAACGCCCGGCCATGCTCTCGCCCTGTACCTGGCCCATGGTGCCGGCGTAGCTGTAGGGCACGATGGCTTCCGGGTTGCGCGCTGCAATGGCTTTCAGGCGCGCGGCAATGTCGGTGAGGGCGGTGTCCCAGCTCACGGGCTCGAACTGGCCGCTGCCCTTGGGCCCGCTGCGGCGCATCGGCTGCAGCAGGCGCTCGGGGTGGTAGGTGCGTTCGGTGTAGCGCGAGACCTTGTTGCACAGCACGCCGCCGGTCTGTGGGTGATCGGGGTTGCCTTGCACCCGCGTCGCGACACCGTTCTCGACGGTGGTCAGCAGCGAACAGGTGTCGGGGCAGTCGTGCGGGCAGGCGCCCCGGACCTGGACTGTGCCTGCGGGCGAGCCGGTCTGAGGGTTAGCGATAGGGGCGATGCGGATGGTATTGCTCATGGTTCATCTCTATAGTGGCGCTCACCCGGGGACCCCCGGGAGGGAGATCGGATGACCACCACAACACAAAGCGTCGGGGCCAAAAGCACCCGGACATGTCAGGCTGTTTGCCGCTTGCTGCGGCGCACGCAAATCACCATGTTAGCGGCCCTTGCGCTGTCGGGTCTTTCGGCCCATGCCGCCGATGAGGGCATCAGCAAAACGGCTGTCGCCATCGGCCAGTCGGTGGCGATGACCGGCCCCGCCGCCATACTGGCGGTCCCTTTCGCACAGGGCGCCCGGCTGTACTTCGACCGCATCAACGCGGCTGGCGGCGTGAATGGCCGCAAGATCGAACTCACCACGCTGGACGACGCCGGCAACCCCGAAACGGCGGTGGCCAACACGCGCAAGCTGCTCGACCAGAAGGTGTTCTCGCTGTTCGGTTACTACGGCTCGCCGCAGGTCACCGCGGTCAATGCCCTGCTCAAGGACACCGACATCCTGCTCTTCGCGCCAATGGCCGGCGCGGACGAGTTGCGCGGCTCGCTCTACCCCAATGTGTATTCGGTGCGGCCCGGTTATTCGGAGGAGGCTGCTGTGATCACGCGGCACGCCGAGACATTGGGCATGCGCAAGCTCGCCATCCTGCATGCGAAGGACCCGGAGTCCCTGGCGGCGCTGGACTCGGCCGAGCGGACCATGGGCGGGCTGGGTGCCAACCTGGTGGCCAAGGCTGCGTTGACCGGCACCCAGGTGGCGCCGGCCGTGGCCGAGGTGATGGCCAAGCGGCCCGAGTCGGTGCTGGTGATCAGTGATATAGCAGGGGCCGCTGCTGCCATTCGCGAACTGCGGCTCAAGGCGTATCGCGGACCGATCTACGGTTTTTCCAACACCGGCGAAGGCCTGCTGGCCGAACAGTTGGGCACGGCGGGCGCCGGTGTGGTGCTGGGGCGCGTGACACCCAGGTCCGACAACGCCAAGAGCCCGCTGGTGCGTGAACTGCAGGCCGATGCCGCGGCCGCCAAGCTGGGCAAATCCAATGTCTACATGCTGGAAGGCTACATCGCCGCATGGACCTACACCGAGGCCTTGCGCAAGGCCGGCAAGGACCCGACGCGTGCCAGGCTGCGCAAGGCCCTGGATTCGATGCAGGAGCTGAACCTGGGCGGCTTCCGCATCCATTTCGACGGTGATCGCGTCGGCTCCAAAATGGTCGAGTTGGGTCTGGTGGATGCCACCGGGCGTCTGCGCGAGTGAACGCGCAGGCCAGCGAACAGGTCAAGCAACCAGAGTGAAGCGGCGCTTGACCCTGCCCGGAGCGGGGTATTGCGGTGCAGCGGCGCCGTTGGCCCGACGCCACGCAGGCGGCCCTGCGGTTGATGTCTTTGGATGTCGTGTTGGCAGCGCTCCTGCCGGAAACAGACACTAAAGTAGCAACTTGAACCGATGGGTTTCGTTCTGTTACCTTAAGACGCTACCAAAGGTAAATGTTGTTTGGAAAAATGTATGCATGCATATCAACCGCAGGCAGTTTTCCATCACCACGGGCGCCGCCATGCTCGCCGGGTTCAACCTGGCGCGCGCGCAGTCCGAGGGCAAGATCATTCTGGGCCAGTCCGCGGCGTTTACCGGACCTGCGGCCCAGTTGGGCATCCAGTTCCACCAGGGTGCGAAGATCTATTTCGACCAGGTCAATGCGCAGGGCGGTGTCGCCAGGCGGCAGATTGAAATCCATCAGCTCGACGATGGCTACGAGCCCGACCGCTGCGCCGAGAACACGCGCAAGCTGCTGGCCGACGATGTATTTGCCCTGTTTGGTTATATCGGCACCCCCACCAGCGTGGTGGCCCTGCCGCAGGCCACCAAGGAAAAGGTTCCTTTCATCGCCCCGTTCACCGGCGCCATGGCCCTGCGTGATCCGTTCAACCGCTATGCCTTCCATGTCCGTGCGTCCTACAACGACGAGACGGCATTGATCGTCAAGCAGCTGACCAGCCTCGGGCTGAAAAAAATTGCGGTCTTCTACCAGAACGACGCCTACGGCAAGGCCGGCCTGAGCGGCGTCACGCTGGCGCTGGGTGCCCAGGGGCTCAAGCCGGTGGCCGAAGCCACGGTGGAGCGCAACACCGTGAACGTCGCCCAGGCGGTCAAGACGCTGGTGGCGGCAGGCCCTGATGCTGTCGTGCAGATTGGCGCCTACAAGGCCTGCGCCGCTTTCATCCGCGAGGCCCGCAAGGCCGGCTATGGCGGCACCTACTACAACGTGTCGTTTGTGGGCACGCAGGCGCTGGCCGACGAGCTGGGCAAAGAGGGTGCCGGCGTGGTGGTGTCGCAAGTCATGCCCACGCCCTACAGTGCGGCCAAACCCATCACCCGCGAGTTCGTCGAGGCCGTGAAGGCTGCCGGCAAGGACGCGCAGGCCAATTTCTCGAGTATGGAAGGCTATGTGGCGGCGCGGCTGTTTGTCGAGGGTCTGCGGCGCGCCGGTCCCAAGCCGACCCGGGAAACGCTGGTCACCGGGCTGGAAGGCATCGGCAGCCAGCAGCTCGGCGGCTTCTCGGTGTCGTTCTCCGCGAATGACCATGTGGCGTCCAGCTTCGTCGAGCTGTCCATGCTCACTGGCGACGGGCGCGTGCGCACCTGATTCGCGGCGCACCTGCGCCCTGAGAACGCCGGCTGGGCCGTCGGGTCGGGCCCTGTGATCGGCCATGCCACCATGGAGCTGGCCCAAGCCGGTCGTGCAAAAGGAAGCCTCAGTTATGCTTGGCAGGGCCTGCGGCGGCTGCCCGGCGCCGGCTGACTTTTCCTTGCCACTGGTTATCCATGTCCTCATCGAACCCTTCTGCCCTGGCCCTGATTCGCCTGATGAGGCCGCACCAGTGGCTGAAAAACGCCTTCGTCTTCGCCGGCCTGATGTTCAGCCAGAGCTGGCGCGACACGGCGCTGGATCTGCGCGTGCTTTCGGCCTTTGCCGCCTTTTGCTGCATCTCCAGCCTGGTCTACATCCTCAACGACTGGCATGACCGGGCCAGCGATGCGCTGCACCCTGCCAAGCGCCACCGGCCGCTGGCCAGCGGCGCCGTCAGCCCCCCCCTGGCCCTGGCGCTGGCGGCGCTGCTGCTGGGGGCCGGGGTGCTGCTGGCGTCTGGCAACCGGGTGCTGCTGGTGCTGCTGGCGGTGTATGCGCTGCTGAACGTCGCCTATTCATGGCGCCTCAAGCAGGTGCCGGTGGTGGACGTGTCCATCATCGCGTCGGGCTTCATGCTCAGGCTGCTGGCGGGCACGGTGGCCGTCGGCATTCCGCCTTCGCGCTGGCTGCTGCTCACCGGGATTTTTGTGGCGCTGTTCCTGGGCTTTTGCAAACGCAAGGCCGAGACCTTCCATGACGAATCCAGCCGGCGGGCGGTGCTGGCCCACTACCCGCCGGCGCTGCTGGACACCTTCATCGCCGTGACCATGACGGCCACGCTCACCACCTACAGCCTGTTTGCCACCAGCCCGGAGGCCCAGTTGCAGCACGGCGAGCGCCTGCTGTACACGGTGCCGGTGGTGATCTTCGGCATGCTGCGCTACACCTACCAGGTGCACTGCGGCCGCGGGGAGGATGTGGCGCGCGACCTGCTGCGGGACCCGTGGCTGCTGGGCGGGGGGCTGCTGTGGGTCGTGATCTTTCTGAGCCACCGGCTGTGAGCCCGGCGCCAGCTGCGGTCCGCCGGTTTCCGCTCAAGCGCCTGCTGCTGGTGCTGGGCGGCGTGGCGACGGCCTACGCTGCTGCGCTGCTGGTCTGGGGCGACAGCCGCGGTGCGTCGCTCTCGGTGTTGTGGTCCTGGACGGGCCTGCAGGCAGCCGCGCTGTGCCTGCTCAATTACCTGCTCCGCGGTATCCGCTGGCGTTTGTGGATGGCGCATTACGGCCGGCCCCTGGGCTGGTGGCAGGGGTTGCGGCTGTATGTGGCGGGTTATGCCTTCACCCCCACGCCGGGCAATGTGGGCGAGGCGGTGCGCGGCCTGATGCTGGCACACCAGCCCCTGGGCACCGCGCAGAGCCTGGCCATTTTTGGGGCGGAGCGGCTGGCGGATTTGTTGTGCCTGCTGCTGCTGTGTGTGCCTGCGTTGTGGTGGGCGCTCACCCATGGGGCGGTGCAGGCTGTTCCGGTGTTGATGTACGGGCTGCTGGCTGTGGGCGGGCTGGTGGCGGCGGCAGCGCTGGCGCTGCTGTGGCGCTTCCGCCTGGCACTGGTGCAGCGCTTTGCCTGGCTGGAGGAGGCCGCGCGCTGCCTGCGCCTGCAACCGGCCGTCTGGTTGCTGCTGACGCTGGTGGCCTGGGGCGCGCAGGGCCTGGCCCTGTGGATGGTCTGCCGCGCGCTCGACGTTCACCTGCCGCTTCTGACCGCCATCGGGTTTTATGCAGCGGCCATGGTGGCGGGTGCGCTGTCGGCCTTGCCGGCCGGGCTCGGCGGCATGGAGGCGGTGCTGGTGGGGCTGCTGGTCGCGCAAAGCGCGTCGCCGGGGAGCGCGCTCACGGTGACCGTGGTGGTGCGCCTGCTCACGCTCTGGCTGGCGGTGGCGCTCGGCCTGCTGGCCTTGCTTTATAGTGCGGCCATCCGCCGGGACATTAGCTTCCGGTAAGCCTTCCGGGTGCAGCTGGCTGTGAATGCGCGCTGCCCCTGATACCCCGTCCTGTCAGGGCACCCGGGTCTGTTCGGGAGCCCATGCCCACGTCCATGCGTCTGCTCCAGCTCCCATGTCCCAGAATCCATCGCTTGCCCCTGTTCCCGTCCCCCTGATCCGCTGGCTGCTGGGCGCGGGCCTGCTGTCCTTGCTGCTGCGGGCCTGGATCGCGCTGACCTTTCCCGTCACCGGCGACGAAGCCTTTTTCTACTGGTGGGGCGTGTACCCGGCCTGGGGCTACTCCGACCACCCGCCCATGGTGGGCTGGCTGATCGCGCTGATGCGCGCCACCCTGGGCGACAGCCTGGGCGTCATCCGCCTGCCCATCGTGCTGCTGCCGCTGGCGCTGGGGGCTGCGTTGTGGTGGGCGCTCAAGCCGCTGGACCGCGTGCGTGCGGCGTGGGCCGTACTGTTTTTCTGGCTGGCGCCGCTGAACTGGCTCAACACGCTGATCACCACCGACACACCGCTGATCTTCTGGTCGGCCCTGTCGGTGGCAGCGCTGTTCCGCGCGGAGCGGCGCGAGCGACTCGATGGCGCGGCGTATGGGCTGTATGCGCTGTCGGGCGTGTTCATCGGCTGCGCGTTTCTGTCCAAGTACTTTTCGGTGGTGCTGGGGCTGGCTTATCTCGTGTACTTTGTGCTGTACCGGCGCGAACGCCTCGCCGGCCTCGCGCTGCTGGTGGGGTGCGCCTTGCCGGGGCCTGCCATCAACATCGCCTACAACATGTCCCACGGCTGGTCGAACATCATGTTCAACGTCTACAACCGCAATGAAGACGCCGTGTTCGCGTGGCGCAAACCGCTGACTTACCTCGGCATGATGTTCTACCTGATCACGCCGGTGGCCGTGTGGATGGTGCTGCGGCACCGCGCGGCCATGGCGGATACGGCGCGGCGCTACCGCCTGCTGGCCTGCCTGGTGCTGGTGCCGCTGGCATTTTTCGCGCTGCTCTCGGGCAAGAAGGTCATCGGCCTGCATTGGGTGCTGTCGTTTTACCCCTTTGGTTTTGCCTTTCTGGCGTTTGCCTTGCCTGCCGACCAGCTCAAGCGCTGCGCCCGCGGGCTGGCGGTGTTTGCCGGTCTGCATGTGCTGGTCGTAGCGGCTCTTTACAGCACGACGCTGGAAACATGGCGGACCACACCGGCATTGTCAAAGCTGTATCCGCAGGTGGTGCGCAGCTACCGCACCGCAGAGATGCTGAAAAAGGTCGAAGCGCCCGGCGTGGTGCTGATGGGCGAGGCCTACACACCGGCCTCGATTTTCGGTTTTGAGCGGCGCCAGTACATGCCGGTGTTCGGCGAAGGCAAGTTCCATGCGCGGCAGGACGACCAGCTGGTGGATTTCTCGCTGTACCAGGGCAAGACCCTCCGCGTCATCCTGGCCGACCCGCCGCAGCTCGATGCCTACCGGCCTTATTTTGAGTCCGTGCAGACGCTGACGTTTGAAGAAAGCGGTGTGGCCTTTTATGCGGTCGAGGGCACAGGCTTCAACTACCCCGCCTACCGCGAAGGTGTGCTGGGCCGGATTTTCAAGCGCTACTACAACATCCCGCAGTGGCTGCCGATGACCGGCTGCCCGTTCTGCGAGCGTTACTGCGGGCAGGTTCGATGCCCGCGCTGACAGACCCGGCAGAGGGCCAGCAGCACTTGCCGCCCAGGGTGGTGGCGGCGTTTGACTTTGACGGCACCATCACCTGGCGGGACACCTTCATCCCCTTCCTCCTGCGCGGGTTGGGCTGGCCCCGGTTTCTGCTGGCCATCGTGAAGTGTTCGCCGTGGCTGGTGGGCTATGTCCTGGGCCGGGTGCGCAATGATGTGGCCAAGGGACGATTGATGCAGGAGACCCTGACAGGCCGGTCGAGCGCGGAGATGGCCGACTGGACGCGCCGCTGGCTGGCACAGGCATTCCCCGGTCAGGTCCGGCCCTGGGCGACTGAACGCCTGGCCTGGCACCAGAGCCAGGGCCACCACTGCGTGATGGTGAGCGCATCGCCCGACCTGTATTTGCCGGCGGTGGCGAAGCAACTGGGCTTTGAGGCCCTGATCTGTACCGAAATGGAATGGCAAGGGGACCGCCTCACCGGCCGGATGCGCACGCCCAACTGCCATGGCGAGCAAAAGGTGCTGCGCCTCACCGGCTGGCTGGCCGAGCGGTTTGGCGCTGCGGCATCTGAACACATCACCCTCTATGCCTACGGCGACACGCCGGGCGACCACCCGATGTTGCGCATGGCACGGCAGGCCTGGTACCGCGGACAACCTTGGGCGAAATCTGGGGGCGCCTAAAGGGCTTGTGTCTATCCCGCTGTGAGCAAAACCTGTTAAGCATGCGCTTGGCCTCGTACCGTCCACTTTCTGAAATTGAGGCAGAACGGGTACCCGATCGTTGGCTCCGATCGTTGCTTTGTAGGTTTTGAATGCGTTCCAAATGCGGAGGGCGTGCAAAAATATACTGATACGGATATAATTCCTACATCAACGCAAAAACCAAGTATTCGTGGAGCCACAGAAAAAGCCGGTCATTTTCCTGGGCAGTACTCTGGACAATCTTCGTGATTTTCCAGAGGATGCGAGGACGGATTGTGGCTATCAACTCGATAAGGTGCAGAGCGGTGAGCAACCCGATGATTTCAAGCCCATGGTGGCCGTCGGCAAAGGAGTCGAGGAGATAAGAGTAAGGGATGACAACGGCATTTACCGGGTCATTTATGCCGCTCGCGTCGAGGAGGCTGTTTACGTCTTGCACGCATTTCAGAAGAAGACCGAGAAAACGTCACAAAAGGATATCGATCTGGCGAAGATGCGGTTCAAGGAAATGATGGTTTTGCATGCGGCTGCAATCAAGCAGCAGAAAGATCAGGCCAAATGAAAACACTTACTCTCAAGGCCATCGCCAAGGTGCCCGCAAAATCCGTGAAGACGGCTGCTCCTCGGGCTCAAACGTTTGCAAACGTATTTGACGCCCTGGCAGATACGCCTCAGCAGTCAGCGAACATGCGCGCTCGCGCGGATCTGGCACGGCAAATTACCTCCATCATCAAGACTAGGAGCTGGACCCAAGCTGCAGCCGCCCGCCACTGCGGCGTGACTCAACCCAGAATCAATGACCTGCTGTCGGGTCATATCTCGCGTTTTTCCCTGGACGCTCTGGTGAACATTGCCTCAGCCATAGGCAAGGTTCACCTTGAAATTGAAGAACTCGAGTGCGCCTGATCTTGGGCGTCTTTGCTGGCCTGAATCCTGTGCTCAGTGCCATCTGTATTGCACTTTTCGGGCATTCCGAATAGGTTGCGTGCAATTGGACGCGGCGATAGAAATCAGTCTTCGAGTTCGGCCTTCGCCATCTCCACATCCAGCCGCTCGGCGGCGTCAAGTGCCTTGATGGCGGCTGCCTGCTCATAGAGCCTGGTGGCTTCTTTCATTTTCTTGTCGCCTTCGAGCATGACCAGCCCGTTGGCGTACTCGATCATGCCGATGGCCGAACCCGGGTGCAGCTTGAGAGCTTCCTTGTAGAGCGACAGCCCTGCGTCCTTCTTGGCGCCGTAGGTCATGCCGCCAATGAGCGAGCCGACCTTGTCGATCACCTCGGCATGAAAGGCGGCCAGCGCAATGTGGGCGTCGGCGTGCTGGGGCGAGAGCTGGATGGCTTTTTCCAGTGCTGTCTTGACCTTGCTGCCCAATCCCTGCGCCAGTGCCTTGGCCACGCTGATGCCTTGGCTATAGCGGCCCAGGGCGTAGGCCTGCCAGTACCAGGCGTTGGCGTTCCTGGGGTCCACCGCCTGCTGGGCTTCGGCCCGGGCCGCGACTTCCATGAACAGGTCGAGCTTGGTCTTTTCCCTGGTTTCCAGGTAGGTGGCGTAGAGGCTGGTGGCCTTGTTGGCTACCGTGATGCCGTCGCCACCGGCATTGAGACCGGCTTCGGCCGCCTTCTGGAATTCGCCGTTGTGAAACAGCACCCAGGCCTGCAGCACGGCGGCGTCCTTGGGCAGGGGCTCGCAGTCACCCTGGTGCAGGCGGGCCCAGTGCTTTTTCAGGCTGGTGGTGTCGAAGCTGTAGTCCCCGCTGTGCGGGAAGGGGATCCACTTGGCCATTTTGTTGTGTCCGTCAGTTGTTTTTATTGCAAGTTTGATCTTATCGGTTTCAATCGCGGTCCCGCGAGGTGAAAAAGCCCCGAAACCTACGGTTTCACGGCGGAGCCATAGGCCCCCACCAGCGTCTGCAGATGGCTGCGCTGGCCAGGCTCTAGGTAGGGGATCAGCAGGTTCAGCACATGGTGGGCGCCCCGCAGCAAGGCCGCCTGGGCATTGGCAGGTTCCAGCGCATTGCGCGGGTCGCGGACATATTCGAAGCTCAGCCAGTAGGTCAGGACCACCACCATGCTGGTGGCCGTGGCCTCGACCTCACGCGAGTCGATCTGCAGGCTGCCGGCACGGCTCATGCCGTCGAGCAGGGACTTCACCGAGCGCGTCTTGTTCTTCAGCACCCACTGGAAATGCGTTTCCAGGCGGCGGTTCTTGCTCAGCAGATCATTCAGGTCGCGGTACAGAAAGCGGTACTGCCAGATCAGCTCGAACAGGGTGTGCATGAAGAACCAGGCATCTTCCACATCGCGCACGCCATCGCTGGCGTTGAGCAGTTCACCGAGCGACGCCTCGTAGCGGTCGAACAGCGAGTTGATCAGCTCGTCCTTGGCGGGGTAGTGGTAGTAGAGGTTGCCGGGGCTGATGCCCAGCTCGGCCGAAATCAGCGTGGTCGATACGTTGGGTTCACCAAAGCGGTTGAACAGGTCCAGCGTGACCTCCAGAATCCGCTCCGCCGTACGGCGCGGCGCTTTTTTCGCCATGGTTGTCGTGCCCTTGTTGGATGAAGCGTGCCACACCGCACGGACCTCTGCTGTGACTCTACTCCACCAGGCGTGGGGCGCGCATCAGGGATGTCCAGCACGGCCCGCCGCGTGTGAGGCGGGGCGCTCGGCCGGGAGGAAAGCGTTGGCGATGGGGGTGAGCCGGCGAAAAAAAGGGCAAAACGAATTGCCCTTGGTGCTGTCTGTGCCTCTTGGCCTCCTGTGCTGTGCAGGCCCGACGTTCAGGCTGGCTTGCGTGCCGCAGGACGCTTGGCGGCCGCTTTTTTGGCCACCGTTTTCCTGGTTGCTGGCGCTGCCTTGGCGGCTGGTTTGGAAGCCCGTTTGCTCAGGGCATCGATACGGGCTGACAGTTCAGCGACATCCTTGGCCGATGGCACGCCCAGCTTGTTCAAGGCCTTGGCAACGCGGTCTTCAAAAATGGTCTCGAGCTTGTCCCACTGATGGCCGGCCTTGGACTGGATGTCGGTGGCCATGTTGGCCATCTTGCTGGTGGCTTCCGAAAGCTTTTCTTCCGCGGCTGCCTGGGTCTTGCGCTGGATGGAGAGGCCTTCCTTGACCAGGGTCTCGAACACCTTGCCGCCTTCTTCCTGCGCCTTGGAGAATGCGCCGAGGCCTGCCAGCCAGATCTGTTGGGCCGAGTCCTTGACGGCGCCCGAAAGATGGGGGGCTGATTTCTTTTCAGCGCTCATTTTTTGCAGTTTCTTGACCATGGTGTGCTCCTGATGGGCGAAGTGGATGACGGACGCGGAACAGGTGGCGGGTGCCGGGGCTGTGCCGCACAGGTTGGGAATATAAGCCCAAGGCGCGATGGCGTGTAGGTGCCAGCTTCTAGAAGCCTAGAGAGCCGGCTCTACGGAAAAGCGCCACCACCCTGGGTTTGCGCGGGTTTCTGCTGAATGGAGAGAGCAGGGCTTTGGGCAAGAATCCACTTTTGCCTGACCGTTCAGCGGAGATACACACAATGACAATGACTTATTTCGTCACGGGAGCCACCGGTTTCATCGGCAAGCGTCTCGTCAAAAAACTGCTGCAGCGCAAGGGGAGCACGGTTTACTTCCTGATCCGCGCCGAAAGTGCCGGCAAGGTGGCCGCCTTGCGCGAGTACTGGGGCGTCAGCGCCAGCCGGGCTGTGGCCATTCACGGCGACCTGACAGGCAAAAAGCTGGGCGTGAGCAGTGAGGACATCAAGAAGCTCAAGGGCCAGATCGACCATTTCCACCACCTCGCGGCGGTGTATGACCTGGGCGCCGATGAAGAGAGCCAGATCGCAGTCAACATCGACGGCACGCGCAACACCGTGGAGTTTGCCAAGGCCATTGATGCCGGGCACTTTCACCATGTGAGCTCCATTGCGGCGGCTGGCCTCTATGAAGGGGTGTTCCGCGAAGACATGTTCGAGGAAGCCGAGAACTATGACCACCCCTACTTCCGGACCAAGCACGAGAGCGAAAAAATCGTGCGCAAGGAATGCAAGGTGCCGTGGACGGTGTTCCGCCCCGCCATGGTGGTCGGCGACAGCCGGACCGGCGAGATGGACAAGATCGACGGGCCGTACTATTTCTTCAAGCTGATCCAGCGCATGCGCCAGTTGCTGCCGCCCTGGATGCCGGCCGTGGGACTGGAGGGCGGGCGCGTCAACATCGTGCCGGTTGATTTCGTGGTGGACGCGCTGGACCACCTGAGCCATCAGACCGCCATCAACAAGAAGTGCTTCCACCTGGTGGACCCGGTGGGTTATCGCGTCGGCGATGTGCTGGACATCTTCAGCCGTGCGGCCCATGCGCCCAAGATGAACCTGTTCATCAACGCGGCACTGCTCGGCTTCATCCCGCGTGGCATCAAGAAAAGCCTGATGGCGCTGGCACCGGTGCGCCGCATCCGCAACGCGGTGCTGGCCGACCTGGGTCTGCCCGAAGACATGCTGACCTTCGTCAACTACCCCACGCGCTTTGACTGCCGCGATACCGCGGCTGCCTTGAAGGGCTCGGGCATCGAGTGCCCCAACCTGAAAGACTACGCCTGGCGCCTGTGGGACTACTGGGAGCGCCACCTCGACCCGGACCTGCACATCGACCGCACGCTCAAGGGCACGGTCAATGGCAAGGTGGTGCTGGTCACCGGGGGGTCCTCAGGGATTGGCCTGGCGGCAGCCCACAAGTTTGCCGAGGCCGGCGCCATCACCGTCATCTGCGGCCGCGACCAGGACAAGCTGGACGAAGCCTGCAAGGAAGCCAAGGCCAAGGGTTACCACTTTGTGGCCTACGCGGCCGACATCGCCGACATGGCCGACTGCGACCGCTTCATCCAGCTGCTGATCGAGAACCACGGCGGCGTGGACTTCCTCATCAACAACGCGGGCCGTTCCATTCGCCGGGCCATCGAGTCGAGCTACGACCGCTTTCACGACTATGAGCGCACCATGCAGCTCAATTACTTCGGCTGCCTCAGGGTGACGATGGGGCTGCTGCCCGGCATGGCAGCGAGGCGCAAGGGCCATGTGGTCAACATCAGCTCCATCGGCGTGCTGACGAATGCGCCACGCTTTTCTGCCTATGTGGCCTCCAAGGCGGCACTGGACGCCTGGACGCGCTGCGCCTCCAGCGAGTTTGCCGATGTGGGCATCAGCTTCACCACCATCAACATGCCGCTGGTGCGCACGCCCATGATTGCGCCGACCAACCTGTACAACAACGTGCCGACGCTGTCACCGGAAGAGGCCGCCGACATGATCGCCCAGGCCTGCATCTTCAAGCCCGTGCGCGTGGCCACCCGCCTCGGCATCACCGGCCAACTGATGCACGCGCTGGTGCCGCGCGTGGCGCAGATCGCCATGAACACCAGCTTCCGCATGTTCCCGGACTCATCAGCTGCCAAGGGCGACAAGGCCGGTAAATCCCATCTGTCTGCCGAGGCCGTGGCCATGCAGCAGATGATGCGGGGGATTCACTTCTGACGGGCTTTGGGGCCGTGCCTGTGCCTCTGGGCAGCCATGGGATAATTTTTGCTTAAGCGGATTGTCTGGCCAAGGGGCTATGGACGACCGCCGACAAAGGATTCCCATGATTTTGGTGACGGGCGGCGCCGGTTTTATCGGCTCCAATTTTGTGCTGGACTGGCTGGCCGTTGGCGACGAGCCCGTCGTCAATCTGGACAGCCTGACCTATGCAGGCAATCGCGAGAACCTCGTATCCCTGCAAGGCGATGAGCGGCACCTGTTCGTTCACGGCGACATGGCCGATCAAGCGCTGGTCGCGGGTCTGCTGAAGACCCACCAGCCCAGAGCCATCGTCAACTTCGCGGCCGAGTCGCACGTCGACCGCTCCATTCATGGGCCGGAAGACTTCATCCAGACGAACATCGTCGGGACGTTCCGTCTGCTGGAGGCCGTGAGAGCCTATTGGGGCGGCTTGCAGGGTGACGCCAGGGCGGGCTTCCGTTTTTTGCATGTCTCCACCGACGAGGTCTATGGCTCGCTCGCGCCTGCAGACGCCGCCTTCACCGAAAACCACCGCTACGAGCCCAACAGCCCTTATTCAGCCTCCAAAGCTGCCAGCGACCACCTGGTGCGCGCCTACCATCACACCTACGGCCTGCCGGTGCTCACCACCAACTGCAGCAACAACTACGGCCCTTACCATTTTCCGGAAAAGCTCATCCCGCTGATGATCGTCAATGCACTGGCCGGCAAACCCTTGCCGGTGTATGGCGACGGCATGCAGGTGCGCGATTGGCTGTACGTCAAGGACCATTGCAGTGCCATCCGCCGTGTGCTGGAGGCTGGCAAAACGGGCGAGGTGTACAACGTGGGCGGCTGGAACGAAAAGCCCAACATGGACATCGTCAACACCGTGTGCCGCTTGCTGGACGAACTGCGGCCGCGACCCGATGGCAAGCCCTACAGCGGGCAGATCACCTTCATCAAGGATCGCCCCGGCCACGACCGCCGTTACGCCATCGATGCCAGCAAAATCCAGCGGGAACTCGGCTGGACGCCTGCCGAAACCTTTGACACCGGCATCCGCAAGACGGTGCAGTGGTACCTGGACAACCCCGAGTGGGTGGCGCATGTCCAAAGCGGCGCCTACCGTGAATGGGTGGGTGCCCACTACGCCGATGCGACCTCCGCATGAAGATCCTGCTGTTCGGAAAGAATGGTCAGGTCGGCTGGGAGCTGCAGCGCAGCCTGGCGCCGCTGGGTGAACTCATTGCACTGGACCGCCACAGCACAGACCTGTGCGGCGACCTCGGCAACCTGCAGGTTCTTGCTGCCACGGTGCAGCGGGTGCAGCCAGACGTCATCGTCAATGCCGCCGCCCACACCGCCGTCGACAAGGCCGAGAGCGAGCCAGACATCGCCCGTACCCTCAACGCTCTGGCGCCCGGCGTGTTGGCGCAAGAGGCGGCCAGGCTGGGCGCGCTACTGGTGCACTACAGCACCGACTATGTGTTCGATGGTCTGGGGGGGGCGCCGTGGACCGAGGCCGACACGCCCGCGCCGCTGAACGTCTATGGTCAGACCAAACTGGAAGGGGAGTTGCGTATCCGCGCTGCGTGCCCAAACCATTTGATCTTCCGCACCAGTTGGGTCTACGCCGCCCGCGGCGGCAATTTCGCCAAGACCATGCTGCGCCTGGCGCAGGAGCGGGAGCGTCTGACGGTGATCAACGATCAGTTTGGCGCGCCCACCGGTGCTGAGCTGCTGGCTGATGTCACCGCCCACGCCATACGGCAGGTGCTGCAGTGTCCCGCTGATGTGGGCCTTTATCACCTGGTGGCCAGTGGCGAAACCACCTGGCATGGCTATGCCAGCCATGTGATTGCTCGGGCGCAACAACTCCAACCTGAATTGCCCGTCAAGGTGCGTCAGATCGAGCCTGTACCCACCAGTGCTTTCCCGACCCCCGCCAAACGGCCGTCTAACTCCCGGCTCGACACCACCAAGCTGCAAACTATCTTTGGCCTGAGCCTGCCACGTTGGCAACAGGGGGTTGATCGCATGCTGCAAGAGATTTTGGCATAAAATAAGGCATCAATTGATGCCTTATTTTATGCCTTAAAGGATCGGCCGTGCGTACCACCCTCAACCTTGACGACGAATTGCTGGCACAAGCACAGCAGATAAGTGGCGTGACCGAGCGCACGCAGTTGATCCGTGAGGCGCTGCTGGCACTGGTACAGCGGGAGAGCGCGCGTCGGTTGGCCCGGCTCGGCGGGACGGAAACGCAGTTACAGCCCATTGCCCGCCGCAAGGACCCCTCGGCATGATGTTGGTGGACACTTCAGTGTGGATCGACCACCTGCGGCATGGCGAAGAGGAACTGGCGGCAACTTTGCAGGTCGGGCAGGTACACGTGCATCCATTCGTGGTGGGCGAATTGGCCTGCGGCAATCTAAGGGCACGCGCGGAGGTGCTGGGCCTGCTCCAGGCGCTGCCTCCCATTCCTGTGGCCAGCGAGAGGGAAGTCCTGTTCTTCATCGACCAGCACGCGCTGATGGGACGGGGCATCGGCTACGTGGACGTTCATTTGCTGGCCTCTGCCCGGTTGGGCGGGGCTCTGCTCTGGACGCGGGATGAAAGACTGCATGCCATCACCGCCGAACTCGGCTTGGCGCACATCGAAACGCGACACTGAACCACGGAAACACTGAAAACATGACACAACGCAAAGGCATCATCCTCGCCGGCGGCTCCGGCACCCGACTCCACCCGGCCACCCTGGCGCTCAGCAAACAGCTGCTGCCGGTGTACGACAAGCCCATGATTTACTACCCGCTCAGCACCCTCATGCTGGCGGGCATGCGCGACATCCTCGTCATCAGCACCCCTCAAGATACGCCACGTTTTCAGCAACTGCTGGGCGACGGCAGCCAGTGGGGTCTGAACCTGCAGTACGCCGTTCAGGCCAGCCCCGATGGCCTGGCGCAGGCCTTCATCATAGGGGAGCGGTTTGTGGGCAGCGCCCCGAGCGCGCTGGTGCTGGGCGACAACATCTTTCATGGCCACGACTTTGTGCGCTTGTTGGCCGAAGCGAACAAGCAAACCACCGGCGCTACCGTGTTTGCCTACCATGTGACTGACGCCGAGCGCTATGGCGTGGTGGCATTTGATTCCCAAGGCAAAGCCAGCAGTATCGAAGAAAAGCCCCAGCAGCCCAAGAGCAACTACGCCGTCACAGGGCTGTATTTCTATGACAACCAGGTGGTCGACATCGCCAAGGCCGTCAAACCCAGTGCCCGTGGCGAGCTGGAAATCACTGCCGTCAACCAGGCCTATCTGGAGCAGGGGCAGCTCAATGTGCAGATCATGCAGCGCGGCTACGCTTGGCTGGATACCGGCACGCACGATAGTTTGTTAGAAGCCAGCCAGTTCATTGCCACGCTGGAGCATCGTCAGGGCCTGAAGATTGCGTGTCCTGAAGAGATCGCTTGGCGCAACGGATTTATCAGCGCCGAACAGTTCCAAAAGCTAGCCGAGCCATTAGCCAAAAATGGTTACGGCCAGTACATGTTGCGCCTCTTGAAAGAAGATATTTAGAAATGAAAATCACCCCTACCTTGATTTCTGACGTGCTCCTCATTGATCCTAAAGTGTTTGGCGACGAGCGTGGCTTCTTCTTCGAGAGCTTCAACCATGCAAAATTTGAGGCTGTAATTGGTAGGCGCATCAGCTTTGTCCAAGATAATCATTCTTTCTCAGTGAAAAACGTGTTGCGCGGACTGCATTACCAAGTCCAACAACCCCAGGGCAAGCTGGTGCGTGTGGTGCAAGGTGAAGTCTTCGACGTGGCAGTCGATATCCGCAAATCATCGCCAACATTCGGGCAATGGGTGGGTGCTGTTTTATCGGCGGACAACAGGCGTCAAACATGGATACCCGAAGGGTTTGCCCACGGTTTTCTGGTTTTGTC
The DNA here is from genome assembly GCA_966112355.1 of uncultured Polaromonas sp. Taxonomy (GTDB): domain Bacteria; phylum Pseudomonadota; class Gammaproteobacteria; order Burkholderiales; family Burkholderiaceae_C; genus Polaromonas. Next base: position 117,141 of record CBHWCZ010000004.1, on the reverse strand, counting down.
TGACACCGCCGAACTGCTCTATAAAACAACTGATTACTATGCCGCCGAGTTTGAGCGCTGCATTGCTTGGGACGATCCTGGGTTGGCAATAGACTGGCCGTTAGGTAACCCAAGGATTTTGCCAATGCTGTCAGTGAAAGATCAGATGGGTGGTTCCTTTCTTAAGACTGAATTCAGTATTGGCTAAATTCCAAAAAATTCGCATGAACGGATCATTCTCAAATCAACGCAAATTGGGTCAAATTGCTAGTCGTAGATTTTTTTCCTTCGACGTGGTGGTATCTACGCAATTACATCCATGAGAGTGCTCCAGTTCGGCCGCTTTTGGAATGACCAACACGGTGGCGTCGAGCGCCACGCGGCGCTACTCAGCAGGGGCTTGACCTCCGAAGGGGTGGACGTGGTCAATCTGGTGGCATCACACAACTGGCAGGGTAGTGACGGTAAGGTAGACGGCTACAGGCTTGTGCAGGTCCCTTCAGGTGGCATGTTGTTCAGAACCGCTCTGGCGCCTACCTTGCCATGGCAGGCATTGGCGCTGCACCGTGAGCAGCCTTTTGATATTTTTCATTTCCATCTGCCAGATCCACTTTCACACCTGGCATCCATGGTGCTACCCGCAGGTGTCAAGCGTGTGATCACCTGGCACAGTGACATCATTCGTCAAAAAAAGCTGCTGGCTTTATATGAACCTTTGCTTCAGCGCCTGGTGCGTCAGGCTGATGCCCTGGTCGCAGCGACTCAGATGCATTTTGTTTCGTCGATACAAATCCCTTCTGACTTACCACGTACACGGCGTCATGTCATTCCCTACGGGTTGGACTACACCCCCCTGGCGCTGAGCCCCCGCACCGCCGCGCTGCGCGACGAGTTGCGCGCGCGCGTGCAGGGCAGGGCCCTGGTGTTTGCTTTGGGCCGTCATATTTACTACAAAGGTTTTGATGTGCTGATCGAAGCCATTCAGCACACCAATGCCCTTTTGATACTGGGTGGCGACGGACCCCTGCGTCCTCAACTTGAACAGCAGGCTCAGGCGCTAGGTCTGGCAGATCGTGTGGTTTTCAGCGGCCGCATCCCCGAGCAAGACCTGGCTGCTTACTTCCACGCTTGTGACGTATTTTGTTTACCCTCTGTCGAGCCATCCGAAGCTTTCGGGCTGGTCCAGCTTGAAGCTATGGCCTGCGGCAAGCCCGTGGTGTGCACCCAGCTTAATAACGGTGTGAACGTGGTCAATGTGCATGGGCAAACCGGGTTTGCCGTGCCAGTGCGCGACCCGCTGGCGCTGGGCCAGTGTTTGGCCCTGTTGCTGCAAGACGACGCACTGCGCTTGAAGCTGGGTAGCCAAGCCCGAGTGCAGGCTGACAGCTACTCGGTATCCGCCATGACAGCCAGTCACATCAAGCTCTATCAGGATTTATTGAGTACCAGCCGGTAGGAGTCAATGGTCTGGCTTACGCACTGGGGCCATGTGAATTGGGCGCTGCGCTCAAGCGCTCGGTGTGCCATGTCCTCGCGTATGTCAGGCGATGTGAGCAGGGTTTCCATACCTTTGGAAAAGCCGTCCACATCCTGCGGATCCATCATCAAACCAGTGTCGCCCACCACCTCGGGAATTGAGGACACATTGGACGTAATGACCGGCACGCCGCACGCCATAGCCTCTAGCGGTGGCAAGCCAAACCCTTCGTAAATCGAGGGATAGATCAGAATGGTGGCCCCGGCAACGATGGTTGCCAAATCTTCCCTTGGCAAGTACCCCAGCTGGCGAACCTCGCCTGCGGCAACCAGTGGTGCAATCTGCTGCTCCAGCGCCGAGGTGTGCCACCCTTTCATGCCGACCAGCACCAGTGGAAAGCGCTTTCTGAGCTGAGGCGCCAGCTGCATGAAAGAGTGCAATGCTGCAGCCAGATTCTTTCTGGGCTCCAACGTACCCACCGCCAGAAGATATCGGCCATGCACCAAACCGTGTGGGTCCAAAACCGCGCGCGTTTCGTCGACCGACCGAGGGTGAAACAGGGTCTCTACGCCCAGAAATACCGGGCGAATAAGCTCGGGATTCACGCCAAACACATCCATCAACTCGCGCTTGATGAACTCAGAGTCAGTCAGAATCAGTGACGCACGTTCAAGGCCTGGCTGAAAGTATTTGTCCATCGCGCGTACGCGCTCCACCGGATGCATTTCGGGAAAACGTATCCATGAAAGGTCATGAACAGTGATGACACTGGGACCATCAAAACGATAGGCTAAAAAATTCGGCTCATGGTAAAGGTCGTATTGCGTCTGTCGAGCGCCTCTTGAGAACTGGTGCTGCTGAATTGCCCGGGCCACACCATATGAATTAGGCATAAGCCTGCGCACCAAAGTTTTGATGGTAGTCACGCTAGGCAAGGGCTTTGTACGAACTTCGCTACTCCACCCAGAACCGTAGAAGAAGCTGACGTTGACATCCTCGGGTTGCTGCAGCCCCAACGCCAGATGATGGGCATATTGACCAATACCTGTCAGCGGTGAAAGTAAAGCAGTGGCGTTGAAGGCAACTTGCATCGATTCGTCTTTCTCTCAATTGTTTTTTGCTTGCACGATGATGGTCAGCGTATCGTTAAATCTGAGCCTCGCGGCAGTTCTACTGGCTGTGTTACGCCCGCTGGCTTCACCCAAACAAAGTGCTGCCAGTCGCGTGCTGATAGATATGGCGGCTTATCGCCGCCTGCATGGCCAAGGTTACACATCATCCTGTGCTCAAAGCGGCCGGCAGAGAAATTCAGTGATCGGGAGCCGGTGAACAGTACGCGCGGTGGGCTAGCCGCCTAGAGCTGCTCAAAATTCGCTTTTCCCAAGTGGCATGGACTGCCTGGATTGTTAGTCAGATTCGCATCCTACAGGTCCTGAACTGGAAGCCACCTGTCAAATTGAGGGGGTCATTGCCAGTATTGATGATCCTCATGGTCAGGTACAGGCTGTCACGGAGAACTTCAGCCTTCAAAAACAAGTGTGCACCGTAAGCCGAATCGTCAAATTACCTAGACGCTATAACCAGCTTAAAGGCCGAGATCTTAAAACCGCAGAAAGAGCACCTGCACGCCGCTACGCGCCGGTACTGGGAGAATTGAGGTAATGTGGCTGTGATGGAGAATTCCAGTACTCAATTCCAGATGTACTTGCGAATCTGTGCGTCAGCATGTGTGTAAGCTTATCTCGGTAAAGCTGTTCAGGCGCTGGTACTCGCTGCAGCCAGCATATGCCCAAGGATTTCTTCCAGTGGCGGGTTGTTCAGCATGTAGCCGCGGCGTATCAGCAGCGTCTGCAGTTTGGCCGGGTTACCACACAGGCGATCCACTTCGTTCGCACGTACAAATACAGGGTTCACCTCCACCTTGATTTCGTGGCCCGTGATGCGCGTGAGCGTGTCAATCACATGCTGCAGCGTGTAAGGCCGGCCCGAGCATACGTTGTATATTTCGCCTGGTTCGCCATGTTGCAGCAGCTGCAGGTAGGCACTGCAGACCATCTGAACGTCGTTGAACTCGCGCTCAACATGCAGGTTCCCCAGCGCTATGGCCGGCGCCTTTTGTGTAAAGCACTTCACCAGCTTTGGGATCACAAAATTTACATCCTGCCCCGGCCCTGTGTAATTGAACGGGCGCGTGATGACTAGAGGCAAACGGTCGGCATAGGTACGGGCCATAAGCTCCATTGCCAGCTTGCTCATTGCGTAGTGGTTGACAGGAGCAGGCGGCTGGGTCTCATTGATGGGTGAGGCGATACAGTTACCGTACACATTGGCGCTACTCGCCAGCAATACTTTGCTGGGGCGGTAGGGCAAAGCGGCAAGTGCAGCGAGTAGGTTCGTCGTGCCCACCACATTCACGGCGTAAAACGCACTGTCGTCTGAATGACCAACAAAGCTGATGGCCGCCAAGTGCATCACAGCATCGGGTGCAATGCGGTTAACCTCTTGCTTTACTGCGAAAGCGTCAGTAAGGTTGGCTCGCAGGCTGACCACCTCATGCCCAGCGGCAGCGGCCATTTCTGCAAACGGGCGACCCGTAAAACCCTCAGCCCCAGTGAGCAGAATTTTCAAAATGAAAAGCCAGCCTGGTTGCGCCGCAAATCAGCCTCGACCATCATCTGGCACAACTGCTCCAGTGTCGTGGTCGGTGCCCAGTCCAGCTTTTCTTTAGCCTTGGCTGGGTTGCCTATCAGCAGTTCCACCTCGGCCGGCCGGTAAAACTGCGGGTTGATGCGCATCACGGTCTTACCAGTGGCCGTGTCCGTGGCGGTCTCGTTTTCAGCGGTGCCCTTGAATTCGACGTTGATGCCAGCGCCCTTGAAGGCCATGCGCACAAAGTCACGCACTGTCTCGGTCCGCTTGGTGGCCAGCACATAGGTATCTGCCTCGTCGGCCTGCAGCATGCGCCACATGCCCTCGACGTACTCCTTGGCAAAGCCCCAGTCCCGCTTCGCATCGATGTTGCCCAGCTCCAAACACTCAAGCTGGCCGAGCTTAATCTTGGCCACCGAGTCGGTGATCTTGCGCGTCACAAATTCTCGGCCCCGCAGCGGGCTTTCATGATTGAAGAGTATGCCGCTAGAGCCAAAGATACCGTAGCTCTCGCGGTAGTTGATCGTCATCCAGTGCGCATACAGTTTGGCCACTCCGTAAGGGCTGCGCGGGTAAAAAGGGGTGTCTTCAACCTGCGGCACCGCCTGCACTTTGCCGAACATCTCGGACGTGCTGGCCTGGTAGAAGCGGATCTTCTTGTTGGTCAGGCGGATTGCTTCAAGCAGGTTGAGGGCGCCAATGCCAGTGATCTGCGCGGTGGTGGAGGGCTGGTCAAAACTCACGCCCACAAAGCTTTGGGCTGCGAGGTTGTAGATCTCGTCAGGCTGCGCCTTTTGGATGAGCGAGATGCTGGAGCCCAGATCGGTCAGGTCGTATTCGACCAGGTGCAGGTTGGGATGGCTCTGGATGCCCAGCTCGTTGATGCGCCAGAAGTTGACTGAGCTGGTGCGACGGTAGGTGCCGTAGACGGTGTAGCCCTTCGCCAAGAGCAATTGCGCAAGATAAGCACCATCCTGCCCTGTGATGCCAGTAATAATTGCGGAATTCATAATAATTTTAAAATAAAGTCTAATTATCTCAGATCAGAAGTTAACTCGCTCAGCCTCTATAACCAGGGGCATATTTCTTACTTGCGTATGTATTGAGGCGATGTATTCGCCAAGTAGTCCAATGAAAAACATTTGGATTGCGCCAAAAAAAAATATCCCAATAAGAATTGGTGATATGCCTAGCTGGAAATAATCCCAAAAAATTAGCTTCGCAACAAGAAAGCCAAATGCTGCAAATAAACTTAATATAGAAAGCAGGAAGCCACTCATAGCCATAAGCCGTAAGGGTACTTTCGAGTGATTTGTAATCCCCAGCATGGCAATGTCATACAACGTATAAAAATTATTTTTTGTAATACCGCGTTGTCGCCTTGGCTGTTTGAACGGGACTGTTGCAATAGGAAAACCGATCTCACATAAAAGACCGCGGAAGTAGGGATACGAATCGTGGATATTACGAAGAATATCCACGACAACCTGGTCGAACAGTCCCGCGCCGGTGGCATTCTGCACCAGTGGCACTTCAGATATCCGCGTGATAAATCGATAATAAGTCTTTCGTAAGAAGAACATGAGCGATGACTCTTCACTTTCTGGCTTGACCGCCAGTACTGTCTTGTAACCTTCTTCCCATTTTTTTACGAACTCCACTATCATTTCTGGCGGATCTTGCAAGTCAGACGCGATCAAAATGCAGGCATTACCACTTGATTGAAGAATGCCATGATAGGGCGACTTAATATGCCCGAAATTTCGGGCATTTACGATCAGTTTCACCCGTTTGTCCTGAGCAGCGATAGCCTTGATTTTTTTGACCGTGCTATCTGTTGATGCGTTATCAATACAAATATGTTCATAGTCATAAGGCAGTGTCGCCATGACTTCGGCAATACGCTGATGCAGCTCATCAATATTATCCTCCTCGTTGTAACAAGGGGTCACAATACTTATTAGCTTTCTCTTCGAGGTTACGTCAGTCATTTTTGTAGACCCAGTAATTCATTAATAACCAACTTATTACTATGCTGATCGGAATGCATAGAATTTGTCCGAGATAGGGATTTAGAAGAAAATTAATTGTAAAAACCCTTAGCAAGGCGGCATTGATGCTATAGATTATCCCGTAGGCAACAACAAACTTTCCAAAAACAAACCAGTTGCCGCGAGCATTAAAAACCATCCGCCCGAAACTAATATAGTTAAAAATAACTCCTGCAAAGGTCGCTATAAGCAAAGCGACAAGATAGGGTGTTTTGATAAATAGCAGGGTGGCGTAGACGGAGTATCCGAAAATCGTATTTAGAATGCCAGTACTTAAGAACTTAATGATTTTCGGATGAGAGAATCGTCGGATATCAAATCGACGAATCATTCTTTATAGGGGTCTCTTGACACCTTTTGTAAAATGATATTAATTTCTTTCATAATACCTTCCAGAGAAGTCAACGTGGGCTGGTATCCAAAGTCAGCAGCGCGGGTATTCAGTGAGTAGTAGTGAGGCTTTTTTCCAGTGGCATTCACGTTAGTGCTTGCCGATGTGATTTCGTACTGTAAGCCAAATCGCTCTTCCATGGCCATGAGTAGATTGGGCTTATCAATAGGTGCGTTGCTATAACAATCGACAGCCGAATTCACTGCAGGGCCTGCGAGAAGCACGCTCACCAGTTGATAAAAATCGGCGGAATTGAGGTAGTCGCGTACGATGTATTCTGGGGAGATCTTCAGCACACTCTCATCCCGAATTGCGCGCAGGATGTCGCATATCAAAAATCGTGCTGCAATATCCTGTGTGTGACTAAAATAATTAAACACCCTAATGTCGATAATCGGAAAATGCGGCAGTGCGCGATGACGGCATTCGGCGTAAAGTTTAGCGACTGCATACCAGTCCTGCGGCTGGAGATTATTGATTGGGATCACCGCATTGGTGTTTTCATTGGCCGGCTCTTCAAAATTTGAGCCGTAAGCCGCGCCGCTACTCAGAAAAATGTAGCGACACGAAGGATGTTGTCGTACATAGTCCAGCGACATCTCGTCGTACTTTAGTGTGGCATCGAAAATTGATGCCCCCATAGCTGCTGCCCGAGCTGGATTTCCTACACCTACAAAATTAAGAATGGCGTCAAAGTGTTCGTCCGCGCTGAATGTCATGAAGTCTGCCACAGCATATCGGCCGACCAATTCAACGCTAGCCAGCCACTGAGTAACAATTGCTGGACGACGAGCGTAAAGCTTCAATTCATGACTGCTTTGTGTGTGGAATGACAACACTAGATCTTTGGCGATCTGGCTAGTAGCGCCCAAGATAGCTATGCGCATGGCCTAAGTCGCTGCGAGGAAATCATGAATTCGCTGTTCGATTGCAGCACGATCCAAGCCGTGCTCTTTCAGCAAATACTCGTAGGTTCCACAGTGATGCGAAAAACGGTCACGCACACCTATCCGCAGTATTCGTACCGGCGCAAACTCAGACGCGATCTCGGTAATCACAGACCCCAAACCGCCCAACACTGAGTGCTCTTCAATCACCACCACAGCTCGGCTTTGCGCGCAGATCGCGGTTACCTGTTCGCTCTCAAGGGGCTTGATGAAAGGGGCGCTCCAAACAGCGGCATCGGGGTATTCTGCTACTGCTATTTCGATGGCGGTTCGCACCAGTGAGCCGGTCGCAATGAGTGCAATATCACCAGTCGTCCCTGGTTTGGCTTTTAATAAACGACCAACTTTCCCTTGCGGCACAGCCGCATGTACATCGCCCCGATCGGACTTCCCCATGCGCAAATAGACTGGCGCCTTCGATTGATAGGCCATTTCCATACAGGCGGTCACTTCAAAGCGGTCTGCTGGCGAATAGACCGACAGCTCTGGAATCGCACGTGTGCAAGCAATATCTTCGGTCGATTGATGGCTGGTGCCAAGGTGGCTATAGACAAACCCGGCGCCGTCCCCGATCAGAATAACGGGCAACTTGTCATGGGCAATATCGAGTTTGATCTGCTCGATAACACGCACCGGTATGAAGGCACTCAATCCATAAACGAAGGGCCTGAAGCCAGCACGTGCAAGGCCTGCTGCCATCCCCACCATGTTCTGCTCAGCAATGCCTGCATTAATGTACTGTGCGGGGCATGCTTTGCGGAAATCGTCAAACAAGGCGTAGCCATGATCGCCCGTTAGCAACAGAACATTGGGGTCGGCTTTTGCCAGACGGACCAGTGCTTCAGAAAAAGCGGCCCTCATGCCGCACCTCTGGTCACTGCAGCCAAGGCTTGTGTGTAGGTTTGCGGATCAAGTCGCGTGTAGTGCCAAATATTGTTGTTTTCCATAAAGGGCACGCCTTTGCCCTTGACGGTTTTGGCGATGAGCGCTTTCGGCGATGCTGAATCACTGGCCCAGAGCTGGGCGATCGTGCCGTCAATGGCCGCCTCATCGTGACCATCGATGGTGATTGTCTCGAAACCAAAACTTTCGAACTTGGACTGTATGGAGCCTAGTTTGATCACTTCTTCGGTCCGTCCCATAGCTTGGAACCCATTCTCATCTACGATCAGCATGAAGTTTTTGAGGTCATGGTGTGCCGCGAAAAGAGCACCCTCCCAGATGGGGCCTTCATTGATCTCGCCATCACCGACGAGCACGTAAGTTTTTTGATCGGTATCACGCAGTTTTGCGCCCATTGCCATTCCCACACCAACCGAAAAGCCGTGACCTAGCGAGCCAGACGTCACTTCCAAGCCAGGAATGCGTGAGTCTGACAGTCCTTTTAGATCGCTGCCATCAGAAAAATAATTCGAGAATGCATCATCTTTAAGCCAGCCCAACTCACGCATGCACGCGTACTGCGCCATGACGCCGTGGCCTTTGCTGAGTACGAAATAATCACGCCCTATCGCTAGTGGATCGTTGCCGGGGTACCGTAAATGATTTCTATACAAAACCGCAAGCAGTTCGATAATAGAGAACGCACAACCAATGTGAACCGTGGAGCCTGCATAGGCCATATCCAGCACTGTTTTACGGAGTGCTTTAGTGTCAAAAGCGTTGGGATGGGAAGTCATCACAGGCACTACTCAGAAGTTCACACCGAGATAGCTCTCAATCTTGCTTGCCGTAAACTCCATCATTGCGTGGGTCAGGGAGGGCTGTACACCAATCCAGAAGGTGTTGTTCATGACGTTGTCGGTATTCGTCAAATCGCCGCTGATGCGGTAGTTGGCACCGGCCATGTAGGGCTGGCGCACCAGGTTGCCAGCAAACAGGAGGCGCGTACCGACCTTGTTCTGGTCCAGGTAGGTCAGCAAGTCCAGTCGGGTTACCGGGCAATTCTCTTTCAAGGTGATCGGGAAACCGAACCAAGATGGGTCGGAGTGTTCGGTCGGCTCGGGGAGATTGACGAATTCCTCGCAGTCCTTCAGGCGTTCTTTCAGGAAGGCAAAGTTATCCTTGCGGGCCTGGATGAAGCGTGGTGCCTTTTCCAGCTGGGCTACGCCGCATGCCGCCTGCATATCGGTGATCTTGAGGTTGTAGCCCAAGTGGCTGTAGGTGTACTTATGGTCGTAACCCTCAGGCAGGTCGCCGAGCTTCCAGCAGAAGCGCTTGCCGCAGGTGTTGTCTTTGCCGGGAGGGCAATAGCAGTCGCGGCCCCAGTCGCGAAAACTTTCGGCGATGGTCTTCAGCTCTTCGTTGTCGGTAAAGACGGCGCCGCCCTCGCCCATGGTGATGTGGTGCGCAGGATAGAAGCTCAGCGTGGCAATGTCGCCAAAAGTGCCGACCATTTGTCCGCGGTATGTGGTACCCAGCGCGTCACAACAGTCTTCAACGAGCCAGAGCTTATATTTCTTGCACAGCGCGGTCACGACATCCAGGTTGAAGGGATTGCCGAGGGAGTGCGCCAGCATGATCGCCTTTGTCTTCGGCCCGATCGCCGCCTCAATCTTGCTGGCGTCGATGTTGTGGGTCAGGCGGTCGACGTCGACGAATACCGGCACCGCGCCGAATTGTAATATGGGATTGACTGTCGTGGGGAAGCCGGCTGCTACGCCGATCACTTCGTCGCCGCGCTTGATCGCCCTGTCGCCAAGTTTGGGCGAGGTGAGCGTGCTGAACGCCACAAGATTTGCCGACGAACCGGAGTTAACGGTAATGAGGTACTTCACCCCGATAAATGCGGCGAGTTTTTTCTCGAATTCCGTGTTGAATCGCCCGGTGGTGAGCCAGCCGTCCAGCGATGCGTCAACCATGTACTTCAATTCGGTCGAATCGAGTAGCTTGCCCGACGGTGGTACGACGCTCACGCCCGGCAGAAATGGCTGCGGTGCGAGCGTGATAGCCGCGTACTCCTCGACGAGTTGGGCGATTTGAGCCCTTAGGGCCTGAGCTTTGCTGTTTTCCATGGATCTGATCAGTAAGAAGTAAGGGTTTGGTAGTTTTTGATTTGCGTCAGGCTGACGTCGCGCATGTCTTCGCCAGCATGTCTTGCCTGCGACCAGCTGACTATCAATTCAAGAGCCTGTCCCAGGCTCATGGCGGGATGCCAGTGTAAGCGGGCACGTGCCTTGGAGATATCCAACTTGAGGTAGTTCGCCTCGTGGGGATGGTTACCTCCATCGCGCTGCCAAGCGGCGCCCTGGCCCCAAAGCGTGCACAAGTTGTCGGCGATCCACGAAACGGGTTTGGCGTCCTCGTCGTTAGGCCCAAAATTCCAGCCTTCGGCGAACCCCGGACCCTGCTCGTACAACTTTTCAGCGAGGGTGAGATAGCCGCGAAGTGGCTCCAGCACATGTTGCCATGGCCGGATCGCATGCGGATTGCGAATGTCAGCCGGCCTTGCGGCACTCAGCGCGGCAAGGATGTCCGGAATCAGCCGATCTTTGGCCCAGTCGCCTCCGCCGATCACATTGCCGGCACGCGCTGTGGCTATTGCGACACCGTGCTTGGGGTACGTATCTGCATTGAAGAAGGAGGATCTATAGGCTGCACTCACTAACTCAGCGCAGCCTTTGCTGTTGCTGTAAGGGTCGTAACCTCCCATAGGCTCGTTCTCGCGGTAACCCCAGACCCATTCGCGGTTTTCGTAGCACTTGTCCGTGGTGATGTTCACCACAGCCTTGACGCCAGGACTTTGGCGGACTGCCTCGAGCAGATGCACGGTGCCCATGACGTTGGTGGCATAGGTGTCCACCGGATTGACGTACGATTCGCGAACCAGCGGTTGCGCTGCCATGTGGATGACGATCTCTGGCCGCTGCGCGGCAAATACCGACTGCAGCGCAGCCAGGTCGCGGATGTCCGCGATGACGCTTCGCATGCCCTGGCCGACCTTGGCAATCTCGAACAGGCTAGGCGTGGTCGGTGGCGACAGCGCGTAGCCGGTGACCTGCGCGCCGAGCGATTGGAGCCAGAGCGAAAGCCAACTGCCCTTAAAGCCCGTGTGGCCAGTCACCAGGACATGCTTGCCCTTCCAGAACGAAGGGTTCATGCCCAGACCTTCCACGGCGCAGCGCCCGACTGCCACAAATCCTCAAGGTTCATCTTGTCGCGCAGCGTGTCCATCGGTTGCCAGAATCCGTGGTGCTGATAGGCGGCCAGTTCACCCTGCTCGGCGAGACGTTCCAGTGGTTCACGCTCCCAGATCGTTTCATCGCCAGCGATGTAGTCGATCACTGAAGGAGACAGCACGAAGAAGCCGCCGTTGATCATCGCGCCGTCGCCCTTCGGCTTTTCCATGAAGCTGCGGACTTTGCCTTCCTTCAAGTCGAGGGCGCCGAAGCGACCCGGTGGCACAGTCGCTGTGAGGGTGGCTTTGACGCCTTTTGATTTGTGAAAGGCGAGCAGTTCGGTGATATTGACATCGCTTACGCCATCGCCATAGGTCATGCAAAAGGCTTCGTCATTCTTGAAATAATCCGCGACGCGTTTCAAACGACCACCGGTCATGGTGTCTTCACCGGTATCAACGAGAGTCACCTTCCACGGGTCCGCGTAGCGCTGATGTACCTGCATCTGGTTCAGCTCCATATCGAAAGTCACGTCCGACATGTGCAGGAAGTAGTTGGCGAAATACTCCTTGATCACATAACCCTTGTAGCCGCAGCAGACAATGAATTCCTTGATGCCGTGGTGCGAGTACGTCTTCATGATGTGCCACAAGATGGGCTTGCCGCCGATTTCAATCATCGGCTTCGGCCGAACGGTGGTTTCCTCGGAAATGCGGGTGCCAAGTCCGCCAGCCAAAATCACAGCTTTCATGTTGTAGATCCTTCCATACATCTTGATTATCACCCATCGCAAGTGTCGGTCTGAAGGGCTATAAATCGCGCCCCTGATATGCCAGCGATAATGTGCAGGTGAGTGATGAAAAGTACATGTTCCGGCGCGCAGGGCGGTTCATCGGATAGTCTGCATAGTAGAGCTCAAATACGCCGCTCAAAGCCATTTTGCCAATGAACGGTACGAACCTGCAGGCTAATGTGGTCCATCGGAGGGTCCGTGCACGCTGACTGTTGATTTGAATCCCTGTGGACGCGTCAATGCTACGGCGATCAGTATGCTAGGACCGCTTCATAGGTCTGCGAACGGAGCGAAGCGGGTGAGCGTGGTAGCTAGGCCAGTAAAATTCATGAGCCACAGCATCGCGCCAGATATGGCAGTGCCGACCACGGCAGAAGCATGAAATTTTTTATAGTTTTCGTCGGGGTGGGCCATCAGGTGGGTTGCGGAAGCTTCGTAGTGCGAATAATGCAGACTTGCTACCAACCCAGCATGCCTAGACCAGGGGTGGAAAATTAATCAAGGGCAAGTGTTGAACTATCAGTTGAACCGGTTAGCGCCGGAGTTGCAAAAGCGCGAAAAGCTCGTCTCGGCAGTCACTCTGGCAGTCCTGATCACGGTCATCTGGTGCTGGTACGACGATTGCTCGACGTTTGCCGCATGGAAGATGCCAATTGGGTACGGCTGTGGCGGTTGGCTGATATTCGGGTTGGCCCGGGCCTACATCCTCGGCGAGACCTTCCCGGTCTTCTTGAAGATGGTGTCGACACCCAATGCTCCGTTGGTGGCCAACTGGAACGATTACCCCGTTGCCAAGGACCTGATCTACGCAGGCATTGGCTTGCCGCCTGACCAGATGGCCGCCAAGCTCGGGAGCTATGGATTTGTGAGCCCGGGCGAGCCTGTGTTGGCGCGCAACGGGGACAACCGCAAACTTTCTTTCAAACTGATCGGCTTCCGCTTCATCCCGGTGCCCTGTTAGCCTTATGCGCATACTCCCAAAAAATCGCGAGGTGCTCGGCATCGTGCTGCTGGTCATCTGGATCATCTATAGCCTGGCCGCGTTGCTCAAGACAGGCTTTATTTCTGACGACGCCTATAACTCCCAGATCAAAGGGCGGATTATCCAGGACGGCATAACGCTGGGGGACCGCATATTTGAGGAGATGGCGGGCTGGCTGCTCGGCTCCGGCAGGCTGATGCTGTCGTGGGCCATGACCTATTCTCTCTACTACTACACGCAGGATCCGGTCACGGTTAAGGCGATTGCGGTCGCGGTGAACACCACTGTGATTCTGTTATTTTATGTTTTTGCCAAGCGCGAAACCGGATCGTGGCGCGTGGCGCTGGTCGCTTGCCTGCTGGTTCCGGTGTGCTTCCAATTTAGGCTCTGGCACGACCCTATCCTTGCATTCACCTTGTTGATGCCCATCACTTTTGCTCTCGTGATGGGCGCGTTGGTGCTGTACCAAAAGTATCTTGACGGATCCGACCGGCGCTTTATCGTGGCTGCGGCCTGTGTGTACGTAGTGGCCGTATTGATGTACGAAATCGCAGTTCCTTTGTGCGTGTTGTTCGTGGTCCTTGCATTTGCGCGTTTGCGCAGCGTTGTTGGTGCGCTGATCAACAGCTTGCCGTTTACCGGCGCGGCCGCCATGCTGATGGCTGTTTCGGCGGCATTCCGGCTGTACCTCATCAAGGCGGGGGAGTCCACCTATCCCGGCGCCGAGCTCCACCTTGATCCACACAAGTTGTTGACGGCGTTCAGTGTGCAGACCGTCGCCTCCATTCCCCTCAGCTACTTCCACTTCATGCAGGACAGGCCGGCGCTGGTATTACATCGTGGCGACTACGCCGCGCTCGTTCTGTTTGGCCTCGGCCTCGCGGCACTGGTGTATCGCATAGGGCGCGAGGCGGTTCTGCCGCACTGGTCGAACTGGTTGAGCTGGATGGGCTGCGCCGCGATGCTGCTGTTTCTTTCCGCAGGCCTTACCAGCCTGTCTGGGCACCAGGATGAATTAATTCAGGCCGGCTTCGGCTTTGGCTACCTCCCGGTTTACTTCCAGTATTTCGGTCTGTGCATGTTCGTGGCATCGCTTATCTGGATTGTCGCCAGCAGACTGCGTTGGCCTATTGCACTGGCAATTTTTTCGCTACTGGTGGGAGCCGGCAGCGCGACGGTCGCAGGGGTGAATCTGGGCCTGAATCGAGCCGTGGTTGCGCAGTCCAACCAGACATACAAGTACCCGCGTGCCTTGCTGAATGCCGCACTCAAGGCGGGCATTGCCAGCGACATGCAAGAAGGCGCCTTCCTGCTGCGCAACATGCGCTTTGCCTCCGACCACACCTGGGCCCTCACGCTGGCTACGGGCAAGACTTTCGACGTCTGTGACCCGGGCGATGCAGCCATTATCAAGGGTTGCCTTGAGCGGATGCGGCCACCTCATGCTCGTCTGAAGGCTGTTGCCAGTCCGGACCCGAAGCTGGCGGTTACGGATGCCCGCGAGGGCGATGTGTGGACCTTGAGCTACAACTTTGACAAAAAGACCGGCCGGACGGGCCGTGTGCTTCTGGGGCGAGTTGAACGTGTAGTTACAGATTCCGAGGGGGGGGCGATTGCTCAACTCTTGGTGCGTGACATCCGTATATATGACCTCAAGCTCGACCAAGTGCGCACGCTCGTACTACCAGCCCCGGTGAACTTCCTGCACGTCATCGAAGAGGAAAGCGAAGACATGACCGAGGCGCGGCCGGTGGCTTCTGTTTTGCAGCCTGCGGATGATGTCGACTTCCAGTGGCTTGGGCGTGTTTACGCGCGCGACGGCAACAGCGCCAACAACCTGCGCTGGTCGTCCGGTGACGCTACGCTGGCCTTGCACAACTTCTCGGGCACGCCGCAGACCGTAGCCATTTCGATGGGGCTGGGGATTGCCACGGCCGGGACGTCTACCGTGGTCATCAATTACCTCGACCATGCTGAGAAGGTCGCGGTGAAGCAGGTGCCGGTCGACTATCGCAAGACCCTGGTGCTCAAGCCAGGCCGCACAGAGATCCGATTTTCCTCAGACGCACCAGAGATCCAGAACGGTGATCCGCGCCACATTGTCTTTGGCGTGTTCAACTTCAAGTTGATGCCCGTCAAGCAGCCTGGCTGACGACCTGCTGTTGCGGGCCCAGTGTGGGCTACAGCTGCACCGCGCTTTCCTTGGATGCGGATGATGCGCTGGGAATCCGGCGCCTAGCGCGCAGCAGCCAAGACGAGCCATTGACTCACCGTCTCAGCCAGCACAGCACACCGACTTACGTCCCGGCGGTGTCATGGGGCGGAGTCTCCTTGACAAACATTCGCAAGTTGTAACGCAGCTGGGTACGCGCTACCCCCATCAGCGAAAAGCCCGCTGCTGAATCAGTCCAAGCTGAACGGGATAGCGGCCCGGCCCAAGCGGACACGTGCGCTCACCACATTTTTAAGCTAATTTGCTACGTGACTTCGTCGACGATGTTGAGTTGGCTAACCTTCTTTCGACAGGAGTACATCGCCGCAGCGCTTATGCCATAGCGCTTGGCCACCACCGCGACACTGTCCTGCTCAGCCTCATCTAGGATCCGGATAATCTGCTGGTTACAGAACCGGCCATACTGCAGTCGCCTCCCTACTTGCAAAAAACCATTTTCGCAAGCTTCAACTGGACAGTAATTCCCCGGACAGATTAGATGCGCAACTAATTACCTTGGACACTCTTGCTAAAAGCTTGCAATACTGTTTCAGGCAAGGCGGTGTTGGTTATTAGGAGTTCCCCCACCTTCCCCGGGAAGGGCCGATCCTTGCCAACATAGTTGCCAATAAAAAGAGGCATTTCACTGTCATGGATATCGCCCCCCAAATCTATTTTGAATACGGATTTATCGACAACTCCAATTACCTTTCCGTCTTTGACTGACACGCCGATGAATGTATCCCTATCGGAGCGCAGTGTGAAGTCAACAACATGCCTCCAAGAAGTGCCATCTCCGAAGTGAAGGTCAAATACATTCTCGCCAATCGGCTTCTTTTGAATTACAAATCCCTCGAAATTATTTTTCCCGGGATGATTTCCTGCTATATGTGCGTAGGGGGAGAGCACAGTGTTCTCATTCAAGCGGGCTGACAATACAATCGAGAAGTCTTTACCAAGTTTTATTGGTTCAAAAGCAATATATGAACTGTTTAGTGGTGCCGCAAAGCCCACGTGAAAGAGCTCTGCCCTCAACTCCGCATTAAAGTTAAAATTTCTTTTATCGGAAAAAATTTCCGGAAATAAAGAAGTCTCATAGTTCTTTTGACTGGTATTTAAACGTAGAGATTTAATATCAATAAGAAACCTGTGGGCGTCGCTGCTAATCTCTACAATTTTCCAGCCTATGCCTTGCGAAATTATTTTGAATTGATTTTCTTGTATCGTTACTGTATTGAGGGGCTGCAATGTGGTTGGATCAAGCGCAAGGAACGTAGCACTCAAATCACTATATACACCACGCTGCGGAGGCATGCGTATATACACCTTGACTCGATCAGAAGCCAGTCCATTAATACGCGCCTCCGACATGAATATCTTTCGCACACTGGCTAAAAGGGCGTAGCCGCTGTCATCCGAGTCTGAGTAGTAATCAAAATAGAAGATATTATGTTCGCCCTGCGTATCAAAATAATAATTATTTTTGGTTTCCAGTCTTAGATACTTGGCCAAAGCTTGATCTGCTCTAGGGCTGAACTTTCCGTAAGTCTTTGATTTACTGTCTGATATTAAAAAATTCTCGTCAATCTTACCCCCGAAGAAGCGGCCTTCGCCACCAGTATATTGTTCCTGATTAAGACTTTTCCCGGAATATTTATGAATGAAAGATGTGACATCCCAAGGGTAGTTGCTATTGATGAACATATAGGCCGAGGCGCTGTCAATTTCAGCTAGTATTCCTCTGCGTAGCGCGTCCTCAGCGACTGTGCGGGGATTCTTCCAGAATGCGTTTAAAACTTCGACTGTTTTATTATTAGCCGCAAAGTTCACGGTCGATATGCCACCGAGGATTAGAGAGATGACTAGCAAGATCCATTGTGATCTGAATCTTTCCAGCAGGATCCAAATGGCGAGGCATATTAATATACTTACTCCAAAATAACCAAAGTAAAGCGAGACATATCCGGAACCCCAAATGATTTCGCCCTGATATTTCGGGGATAGCGCGATAATCCCATTCGGAACGATCAACAGCATGAGCGCGAATAGCAGCAGCAAAAGTTGGTCGCGCGGGGTACGATCTGCTTTATTTTTCTCTATTCGATCAGTTGTGAATTGTAGGGAGTAATAAAAAACTGTGCTAAACAGCCCGGTGAGGATTATTAGAAGTAGAGCCCAGGTATTGCTGACTAGCAATATATTGCCAACCGTCAGCGAGGAGAACGGGTTTATGATCACGTTGCTTAATGGGAGGGAGGCTACAAGCTCCTTTGCGAAGACGAGGAAAATCGCGCCGATATTTAAACTGAATTCATATGCTTTGTGAAAATTCGGATCTACGACGTCTTTAGGCGTATTTATAAGTAATCGAGAGATAATATTGGGTAGTGCTAGAAGCATGGGGGGAGTCAAGAACAGGCCAAGATTTTTAACCCCCTGCGTTAGACTTTTTTGTCCGCTTAGAATGGTAATAAAAAAGTAAATGAGACAAAATGGATACATGAGCTCATAAGATAGGCATGCCAGGCTAAAGAATATTAATGAGCCAACAAGCCATGTTTTTCTACTTAATTTTTGAGATCGAATAAATAATAAAATTGAGATATTCAAAAAGACAAGACTAATGCTGGTCGCCCCATGAAATACTAATACAGGATCTCCGTACTCTCGAAATTGGATGCCGATCAGCAGCGTGAATATGATTGCAAAGAAAGACAGGTCAGCACGCTTGACAATCGCGTTGACTACGAGGTACATCGAAACCAGCGCGCTGCCCACTATTGTGCAGACATAGAGCTTATAGGCTAGTAAATCAGTGAAGACAAGAAATACCCAGTGATAAAAATGCAGGATACTTAATCGAGTCGGAAGAAACGCCTTGAAATTAATAACATATTGATCCGCGAGAGTTAGATTCCTTTCGGCCATTATCGAGCCGATAAATGAGTTTAGAGCGTCATCGCCGTAGTAGCCAGAATTGATAATGGGGTAGCAAAATACTGTAAATACCAACAGAAATAGTAAGGGGTATTTGACTCGTGAATTCATATTATTTCCTAATGACAAAGTACGTCTATTACTCTGTCCTGCTGACTTTCAGTCATGCCGACCCATAATGGTAAACGTATCAGACGTTCGGATAACTCCGTGGTCAGTTGAAGCGATCCTTGTGATCGACCGTAGCGTTGGCCTGCAGGTGAAGAGTGCAGAGGTACGTAATGAAATACAGCACCAATTTCATTACGTCTGAAATCTTCAAGTACTGCCCGTCTGTCAAGTTCGGGTGAGAGCAAAACGTAGTACATGTGGGCATTATGCGCACACTCATCAGGAATGATTGGACGTCGAATAATGCCGCGAGCTTCCAGCAACGCGAGCCTTTCATGATAATAATTCCAATGTTTCATACGCATTTGAGTTATGCGTTCTGCCTCCTCCAATTGCCCCCAAAGAAAGGCTGCAATTAACTCTCCCGGCAGAAATGAAGATCCGACTGTCTGCCAAGTGTATTTATCAACCTGACCTCTAAAGAAGCGACTGCGGTCTGTACCTTTCTCGCGCGTGATTTCTGCGGCAAGCGTTTTCGCTTTGTCATTGACTAATATGGCTCCCCCCTCGCCGGAAATCACATTTTTGGTCTCATGAAAGCTGAAAGCACCAAAATCTCCGATCGCACCGAGCGGTAGGCCACGGTAGCTAGACATCACACCTTGTGCAGCATCCTCAACAACCTTAAGGCCGTGACGTCGTGCGATCTCCATGATTGAGTCCATCTCGCACGCTACACCTGCGTAATACACTGGAGCGATGCCACGGGTGCGAGGAGTAATGGCGGCTTCGATTAGGCGCTCGTCCAGGTTCAATGTGTCCGCGCGAATATCGACGAACACGGGCACTCCGCCGCGCAAGACGAATGCATTGGCGGTTGAAACAAACGTGTAGGAGGGCATGATGATCTCGTCACCAGGCTCGATCTCCATCAATAATGCCGCCATCTCGAGCGCTGCAGTACATGAATGCGTAAGCAATGCCTTGGCGCAGCCGGTTTTCTGCTCTATCCACTGATGACAGCGTTTGGTAAAGGGCCCATCGCCGGCCAGTATGTTGTTTAACTTCGCTTCAATGATGTATGGAAGCTCCTTGCCCGTCATGTAAGGCTTGTTAAATGGAATTTTTTCTGGTGTCATTTGATGGCTTTGATAAATTGGTGAGTTGGCGTAGTTAGTACGGCGCTCTTTGAGCTAACAAGGCTCGATAATCGACAAATACACTTGGTTCAACGCGATTCATAAGGACTACGCCATCGCTTGCAGTCTTCAACCGGTTTCTTTGGTATTCGATTCTGAAAAATATCTTGGCATACTTAGGCAATTTGCAGCGAGCCTCAATGCCAACTCGATGCCGCACACCAAACTCGTCGGCCGCTCCTCGTCGAGAACATAGAGCGGGTCAATTGCGATTACACCCTGAAGTCTCAAAGCCCACGTTGGCTGGAGTACTAATAAGCATTCCACTGAACTTATGGCCTCAGTCTTAACCCTCTAACTTTCAGTTGTATTTTTTTGAAGCCTACAGTCGATGATGGGTTGAAATATCGCAGGTACCATAGTGAACAACATGTGCAGGCGAAGCCGCATAAGGCACAAGAGAACGGCTCGCACAGCTGGCGAGCGCCGACTGGCAAATTGATTGTCAGTCGTTAGCCGCTCGAGCATGCTCACGATCATTGTCTTGTTAAAGCTGGCGTCAACCCCCTTTATTCTGCTCGCAGCCCGGCTCACCTGTATAACGTTTATCCAGTTCAGCGATTGCCAGGTTCCCGATGGGTCAGGCATGATTTCGGATCCGAAAATCCGGCGGAAAAATACTTTCTCTGTCAGTTTTTTCGAAAAGAGCGTTGGGATATTGAAGTGCGGTTCGTACGGGAAGAGATAGTTGGCGCACGTGAATCTGTAACTGGCGCCTGGCGTTAGTGAGGCGACAACGTTAGCTATGACGCTTGCCACGTTATTCACATGTTCCATGACGTTTACCGAAAAAGCAAAGTCATAGCCTTCTTTCTCGGTGAAATCCTCAGCGCGAATGTTCACAATACGCGGTAAGCAGTCGATCGACATTGCCCTGTCTTTCACCAATTCGCGGAGCTCTTCAAAATGGGAGAAGCCGCAACCGGTGGGCTCCAAAGCCGTCACTTCAAAACCTTCACGCACTAGCTGGCAACTGAGCAAGAATGCACCCGCTCCGATTTCAATTATTCGCGACCCCGGTCTCAACCGCGCGAGGTCAGCAGAAATATACGCCCTTCCAAAAGCGGCCTCCGCCACGTAGATATCCAGCAGGGCGAGTAGATGAGGAGCCTTGACGACGCAGTGGTCACGCACGTCGCACAGCCACTCTTCAATGCTTGCGTGGTCACGCATCAGCATGCAGGCCAAGAGCGATGCCACCCAATATCATGAGCACAGATACTATTTTGATGAGGTTCATATTCTCGGCTAGAAAAAACCAGCCGCCGAACAGAACCAAGGCGAACGTAACGCCGATATAGGCCGGAAACGCGACGGTTAGAGGGAGGCGTGTCACAACGTATAGCCACGCGAACGAAGCCAGCAGTGCTGCACCGTAAGCTGACAGGATGACGGGATCAGTCAAAAATCTGAGCAGGTTAATCCACAAGCCGGAAAGCGGTGTGTGTTCAATAGAATTTGACCGCCACTTCACAATGAGCTGGCTGTAGGCCACGAGAAGCGCGATGGGTAAGATGAGTAAATAGGTCTTCAATGTAAGCTCGCAAAATTAGGTTTCTAGTACGGCCAATCCGAAGCCGGTTCTCCCAAAACCATTGCCGTTGTAGAGCATGTAGCGCTTGTCCTTGTGATCGAAAACAAAGGGATATTCGATCATTTGCGAATCCCATCCTTCAGCCGAAACTTCGAGGGTCGCTTCGTTCAGAGAGAGCTCCCACTTTCGTCCGTCTTTGCTTCCGGCATGGCCGATTCTATAGGTCTTGCCAGGGGCGCCACGGTATGAAAACCACATGTCAAAGCCAGTTTCGACGTTCGTCGCTACCGTAGGCCTCGAGAAGGCTTGGGCCACTCCGATCTGAAATGGTACGGCCAATCCTGCCCGCTTCCATAGATGCCCATCGAGCGACGAAGCGTAATTAAGCTGGTGCAGCATCTCGCCGTTCCCCACGTCCCAGCTCACTGTCGAGCCGTACCACATGTCGAAAGTCCCGTCATCCCTTCGAAGCACCCAGGGATAGGAGAGGCTAATCGGATCGATATCGCTTGAAGACATGAACGGGGTGTGACCATCAAGCTCAAGCGTCAGATCACGCTGCACAACAAGACGCCCGACATCACCACGCCAGTGCTCGCCTTTAGGGGCTTGCCACCCCATAAAAAGCATATACCTCACGCCATCGGCCTCATAGCAATTGCCGATACTGACGCCGCTTTCATAAAAACTGCCCGGTGCACCGTATTCAAAAAAAGGCTCTTCGTGTTCTTTGACGACGCGGCGATTCACGATGTCGATATCGATGGCGCCAACGGAGGACCGGTTCTTGGAGTCACGGCCGCTATAAAAAACCCTGTAAACGTCGCCTTCCATATGGACCGGCAAAGGGTTCGCCGCATGCGATGCGAGTTTGGGGTGCCGGTTTTGCTCGGTTGGCGCGTAGAGCTGGCCGAGTTTTCTCCATCGCTTTGTCATATGCCCCTTAGCCGTGAGCTTGGAACCTTGGATCTTGCTGTCGCCTCGCCCATATAAACTCCGCCCGGCTCGGCATCGGCCAGCAGCAAGGCGCCGGCGCCGATCACGCACCGTTCGCCGATCCGGATGCGGTCGCGCAAAGCGGCATTGACGCCCACAAAACACTGCTCGCCGATGTCAACGCCACCCGACACCACGACATGCGAGGCAATAAAGCAGTGATCCCTCAGGGTCGAATGATGGCCGATATGGTTGCCGCTCCACAACGTCACATTGTTCCCGATGGAGACAAACGGCTGAATGGTGTTGTCCTCAAGGACAAAACAATTTTCGCCGATATTGCCATCGTTCAAAACCGTCGCGCGGGAACTCACATAGCTGGCCATGCGAAAACCCAGCTCCTTTGCCGCAATATATTTGGTCTTGCGCAAGGTGTTCAAGCTGGAATAGCCGAGCGCAACAAAAAATTCGTGCGTCTCGGGGGAGTAGGTGGCCTTGACTTCCTCGAACGTCACGACGGGGAGTCCGCAAAAACTCGTGGCGCTCAGATGCGCGCCATCTACTGTAAACGCCACTACCTCGTAATCCGAGTCGGTATTGAAATAAAAATGCGCAAGTTGGGCGGCATCGCTCATCCCGAATATCACCAAGCGCTTTTTCATTGCTGCCCTCCCAGAAGAATCATAAATTCACACACGCCGCGATCGTCAAGCAGTGCGAGACTTCTCGATCGGCCTAGCTTCAAAAAACAAAACCAAAGCACGCGACGACCTACCAAAAAGTTTCTGAACAACATGAAACGGGAACAAAGTGGTCTGATTCAAAAATATCCCCAGAATAGAGGGGAAATAGGTCTTGTATTTGACGGTTCGCCTTCCGGATTGCTCCGTGCGTTCTAGCGCCGAGAAGGCCAGCTTGTGTTTTTCGCTTCTGTTCACCAAGAAATTAGAAAGGGGAAACAGCAGGTTGGAAACTGGGAAAGTAAGGCCCATCAAATGCAGCAGCTTCCAGTGCGACGCCGTGGCAAGCTTGCTGATGCTGTCTCTTGTGTAGCGCCGGCAATGGCCTGCGATGTCGTCCTCTATGCCCCAGTGCGCCGGAGAGGCCGGAACCAACCCCATCATGATCCCATCGGGCTTGAGGCAGTCCGCGGATTTGGCCATGAAGGCGGACTCCTTGTCATCTTCGAGATGCTCCATGACCATGCAGGAAATGACCAGATCGACCGGTTCGCCTATCGGCGTGCTCAGATAATCCGCGTTGACCGGGGTAAAGCGCTGCTCGGCGACTTCGTTTTTGAAACGTTCGCGCAACTTGGCTATGGTCTCTAAACCGAGGTCAAAAGACGAGCCGGACCATCCGCAGTCAAGCAGCACCTGCGTGATTTCACCGCTGCCCGGGCCAATTTCAATAAAGCGTCCAGGCGGACGGCGCTGCAACCGCTCTTTCAAATAAAGCAACTGGAGTATGGTTCCAGGCGGCAGTACATTCATCTTAGTGACTCTCCAGCAAGATTTCTGCCATAAGTCTGTCCGGAGTGAAAACTTTGTATTTTTGCATTACTTCGCCTTTTTGGGCCCTCGGCCGGACAGATAGCCGGCCACAGAAACAGGCTCGAGATAGTGAAATCCCAGGATTTCGCTTTCTTCGGGCGAAAGCTTCGCGCCATTCATGTTGGCAGGAAGATTGATCTGCTGCTTGAAATACGGAATGTTGTAAACGTGGTTGACAGCGCGCCTCGGCGTTTGAGTGCTGTTAAACCCGCCCGCATGAAACAGCATGCAGTCAAGCAGAATAAATGCGCCCGCCTTGGCCTCGACCTGCAGCGCATTCTTTTTCACGAATGATCCGGAAGGAAAAGCCGCCGATTTGTGCGAAGCTGGAAGCACAAAAGTGGCGCCGTTTTCGATGGTGAAATCATCGAGGCAAAACAGCGCGTTGATAGCCAGCGGAGTCGTTGATAAAAAGTGCTGGTAGGGCAGGTCGCGGTGCCAAGCGCTCTGATTATAGGTCTGTTGCGGCGGATTAATGATCCCGTTCTGTTGGTTGAGAATGAATTTTCCCGCAATCAGCCTTTTGAGAGCCTGTAACAGGTTTTCATTGAAGGCCAGTTTGAGAAAAGCCGAACTGCCCTGCGTCAGCGGCGCGCGGATCGTGTAATGCTCGTCGATATTTTTGAGCCAGTCCTCGCCATGTGTTGCGATGTATTGCCGATGGATGCGGTCGAATTCATTTGAGATATTTCGCAGCTCGGCGACGCCATAGCCAGAATCCAGAACGGCATAGCCGAGACTTTGCACCTGCTCTACCGCATCGTCGACAGCGGAGCCCGCCGAATTTTTTTGCAGGATGCCATATGACTTTTCGGGGATGCCGCCAGCTTGCCTCATTTGACATCCTGCCTTTGCGAATACTTGTAGATGTGCCGAATGATGGTGTATGGCCGCTGTTTGACCTCGGAAAAAACCTTGGAAATATAAATGCCCTGCACACCCAGAAAGAAAATGATCAGCCCCGAGAACAACCAAGTGGACGCCATGATCGACGTATATCCATCAGGCGGGGAGGCGATGAAAAAATACCGGCATACCAAATAAAAAATATAGGCTATAGCTGATCCAGAAATGGCTAGGCCCGCGTAGAAAGTGAACACAAGAGGGAGGCTACTGAACGACGTGATTGCATTGACAAGGTGTCCGAACTTGCGTGACAGCGAATAAGTGGTTGGACTGGTCGACTGTTTCTGCACGACCCGATGAGATTGCTTGAAACCGGTAATCACCCAGAGCCCGCCGATGTTCAGCTCCCTTTCTTGGTGCAAAAGCAGGGCGTCCACATAGCGGCGCGACATCAGGCGCGCGGTCACGATATTGTTGGGTTGCGCAATGCCGGTCAATAGTCGGAACAGGCGGTAAAACACCGCGCCGGCTATTTTTTCGAAAAAATCGCCCTTGCGTTTTGCCTGAACGCCATACACCACGTCGCTGGCTTCTGCGTGCATTTGAGTATTGAAATCGAGCAGCCACTCGGGCGCCTCCTCGAGGTCACTGTCGATCAGGAACACCTGTTTGCCCTGCGCAGCCGCCAAGCCCGTCATCATGGCCTTGTGGTGTCCGAAGTTACGCGACAGATCCACAACAGTGACGTGGGGATCCACTTCGGTCAGTTGAACCGCGAGTTCCAGGCTGTTGTCGGGCGAGCCGTCATTTACAAAAATGATCTCGTAGTCTTCGCTGACAAGCGTCATCGCGACGGCGCTGGCACGCTGATGGAACTCAGCGATGTAATGGGCCGATTGATAAAGCGTGGCGACGATGGATAGTTTCATCGAGTGCCCGTGAACTTCATGTAGCGTGGCGCGCTCCGGCCACAGTTAAACAATAAATCCAGAACGGTGACTCCATGCGCGAAATCGCCCCATAGCTGGGGATACTCCGGATAGCCGTCGTAGTCAAACCAAGAGACTTCAATGCCACGCTTGGAAAATGGTTCGGCCTCCATGTAGTCCTTTGCTGCCGGGCCAGAGACGTATTCAGTGGCGTTGGCCTGCCTGCACAAATCTGCGAGGCGTTCACTTTTCCCCTCCACGAGGGAGTAATCCGACGACATGCTGATCTTTGTCGAAATGCCAAGCCATCTACAGACAGCTTCAATTAAAGTGCGGTTGAGTTGTGAAAGGTGGGTGTAGTTGTTCATGCGGTAGAGTGGCTCGAACACCTCGGCCACCTCAGCAAAAAAAGGCGCCCGCCGGTAATTCTGAACCAGCGCCTTCCAGTGCGTGTCCATCCAGGCGCTGCCGTCGATTTCTGTTTCAAGAATGGTCTGCAAATATTTCCCTCTGACCTTGACCGGCACCGTCAACCATTGCAAGTCCTGCGGTGTTTTGATTTTGTTGCGATTGCGCCAGTCTCGCCGGGTGTACTGCATGTCGTCATACAGAATAAATTCATCGACGGCCGCGACCATGTCGAAGTATCCCTTCCATGGGATGTAATTGGATTGCGAGATTGCGACCTTTTTCATGATTCGAGAATATGGCAGCGCGTCTTGATCCGACGTAACTCGGATAAATTACTCATAGACAATAAGCTGATGTCCAAATTTTCTAAGGACGAAAAAATATTACTCTCCAGGAGTGAACTGGAAGTCGGATAACTGGAACGACAGTGACCTCGGGTCACCGTTGCCTGGGTTGATCGCTGGCGCATCAGTATCAAACGCTATCGTATTTAACCCCGGCTTGAGTATTAACCGAGTAGGCGGAAATGTAGAAGCTTCACCTGGCAGCGCCAAGTTCAAGCTGGCGAGGAGCCTGTTGTCGTAGCTAACCTTTACTACCCTGGGCCCAAGGGCCAAAAGTTTAAAGCTTAAGGTGTATGGTAATGACTGGCTGCCATAGTTATTGATCAGCAAATTGGTGTGACTGGATTCGGACCAGCGGTGCGTAAGCTCATCAGCTGACCACCCGTTACCGAAACTAGGCCAAAGGTCGATATCAGAACGTGAAGAGGATGGTGATAAGCGGAACGCTACTAAATCCTGGTTTTCAGCAATCATGCGTTTTCCACCTGCAACCAATTCCTTTATCAGTTCTTGGCCGCCGTCCAAGTAGCCCTTCTTATTGATCATGATGACTTGAAAGCCATATGACTCGAGTTTTGCAGCCATTGCAAGCGGTGGAAGCTTGGCGACTTGACTCTGCCAGTCTGCGTCACCGCGGCCTTTGTTGGTCCCGTAGGAATAGTGCAGTGTTTTGGTGAAAAGGAAGGGTCTAAAATGCTCATAGTCGCCCATCTTGTTAACCGGCGGCACCTCCGGAAATCCAGCTATCGGAAGCTGAAAAACCATACTATTTGGCGCCTGAGCTTCAACTGATAGAGCGAAGTTCCGATCTGAATTTACCGCCTCTACGACAGGATTCACCTTGCCCGGTGGCGTTAAAAAGCGTCCTGTCAATTGCTCGCCGAGGCCCAAGAAAATTAAAATAAACGCGGCAGGAAAAATCAGAGACTTAGGACATTTTCTTGATAAAAAACGTACAAGAAACAACAGTCCTATAGTAAGTATGAAGATGCTGTATCGGTTAGTCCCACGGAAAAGGACGAAACCAAACGATCCCATAAGTAGATTAATACCGCCAATCAAGGAAAAGAGGAGAATCCACAGCAAAAGCCAAAATTGAACTGCAATGAGTTCGAGCTTGCCCTGGAGAAGGCGGTAGGCTGACGTAGAGATTAGTAATAAAATTCCAGTAAGAGGCAAGAAGCCCAAGTAGGGCCCCCAAAACTCCCCCTTTATGTAGGCTTTAGCATAGTAATGTTCCCTACTAAATTTCTCAAAAGCTCTCCATGGGTGGTAGCCTGGTGCGAATATCAGCTCTGGTATTTTCAGGCCATAAACCTCAAGGGCTGCCAAGTTTCTTCCTGCAGCCTGGTAATTGATCCCATTTAACAATGCATATATGAATGTGTCTGCATTCATTAATACGAATGCTCCCAGCGTTGCGCAGATTAGTACGAGGCAAAAGCGCGCTTTCGAATATTGTTTACGAACGATGTGAAGCAGGAATCCAAAGCCGATAAACTGCAAGAACATTCCGCTGTAGTACGGATTGAGGATGCCGCAAACAACTGCAGTCACTACGCCCAATCGAAATTGACGAGAATTACTTGCAAATTCGGTTTGACTGAAGGCCCAGCCCGTAACCAGAAGAAGGAGGGGGATGTGCCAGAAGTAAGTGAGAGGTAAATGCCCTAACCCGCGAGTAAGTATGAAATAACAAAAAGCATATACCAATGCACCAGCAAAAGACAAGATGGGGTCATACTTGAGTTCTCGGCATACATACCAAAAACATAATCCAGCCAAAATGTGAGCCGAAAGCAGCATAAGGTTTGCCGCTGCAAAAAGACCGATAATTTTCCCCATCCAGCCCATTACCGCGTAAATTATATCTTCAGTAATTGGGTAGTCATTCCAATTTGCGGAAAATGGCGCATTGAGTGAGGGTACTATTTTCGACAGCAGCGGAAATATGTCCCCTTGCATATAGGCCTTTGCCGTGCCAAAGATGAGCCATCCGTCGCCTCCATAACCTAATGGTACTTTCCAGGCAGACAATCCGAGTATGTTGTAGAACCAAGACCAGATAACGAAAATCAGCAGTAAGAGGGTTGTTGCTGAAACCAGCTTCTCGTGCCTCCGAATGAGCTCTGCCATATAAGTTTTATGGGAATTGGTGACGAAATTTACAACTTTAGAGAGCATGGAGTTGGAGTCTATCGAGGGGTTTCTAGGCAGGCAAAGAGCCCCGTAAGAAGCTGAGCTGCGCTTTGCTGCCATGTCAGCCACGTTGACGCACCTGTAGTATGAACTACCTGAGGCGGTGGATTAAGTTCAAGATTTTCTTTCACACGATCAGCCAGTTCTTTGCTGCTGGTTACATTAAAAAATACAGCGCGATCAACGGCGATTTCCCGAAATACTGGTATGTCGCTGCAAATTACCTTCGTCCCGTGTTGAAAGGCTTCAACTATCGGTAACCCGAAACCTTCTGCAACAGAGGCGATAATCAACGCAGCTGCCTTGCGATATAGAAGTGTCAATTCGGCATCGGTTGTGCGGTTAAGCAAGAATATTCTTGTTTTGTATAAGGGGTGGGCGTGGAGCCGACTGAAAAATTTTTCGCTTTTCCAGCCGTGGCCGCCAACAATAACCAGATTCAGCGCTTCTCCCTTTTGCCACAATAGCTCGAATGCATCGAGTATCAACTCGTGATTCTTGCGTGGCTCTATTGAGCCGACAACAAGGAAATAGGGTTCGGTCTTCAAAAATATAGTGGGCAACTGTGCATCATCGCTATTAAGGGCTAATTCTGAGCCGAGATAAAAATATCCCACCTGATCAGTTGCGAGACGGCGCGACAGCTCTTGCTCTCTTTGCCACTGCAAGAACTCAGCTCTGACCGTCTGGGAAATGCACATCACTGCATCCAAATGGAGAGGGGCTTGCCTCCACCAGAGTGTGTGTGCGTTGCGAGTATGTTCCTCTACCGTCTTCGGATGTGTGAACGGGATCAAGTCATAGAGCACAGCACATACTTTTCCGCCCGAGGCGCGAAATTTATCCACAGCCTTCCAGATGTTCAAGTCCCATGTGGAGTCCAATAAAAGAAGTACCGGAGGGGCTATAGGGGTAGCTACAAGAGCGTCTGTCCCTCGGTTGTCATTGTGTTTTGCCACGACTTCGCTCGCTGTTGGGCCTAGTCGCTCCTGCAAGAACTTGCGGTGCAAGCTCCGAATAAATGGTGCGACTCTACCTCTGATCATTTGGTATGGCCTGCTAGGTAGTAGCCGCTTTAACATCCTATCGATAACGATCGCATATATCGCTAACAAGTGCATTGCACGGTTTACCGGTGGATTAGGATCACTGCTTCTCGGTAACTGAATGACGTGGAATTGTGAATCTGCGAACCGGACCGGTACACATTGATGCCCTAACACATATCCTGCCTGATGCGACTCGCGAACAATGTTACGAACAACGCGCTGAATGCCTGTATTAAAGGGGGACGCCATAGTAGTACCGCACTCAATAAAAATGACGCTCATGCTGATATCGTTTTGCTAAAAATAGTTATCTGGGGTTTGGCGGTTAAGGCTTGTCGATCTTGCCGCTTTGTCTTTTGGTAAATAATCGAAAAATCTGTCTTAATGGGGCAGTTATACGCCAGGAAATGCTGGAATAAATCGTTTGAATCTGTCGCTCTGCACTCTCAGCAAGTGCTCTTGATTCGGACCGGACTTCTTCGAGTTGTTGAAGGACTTTCTTGACTTGACTGTGTATATGCTGATCGTAGCGCGCGCAAAGCTGCTCTTGAGACAAACCATATTCAGCGATAAAAGGTGGATCAAATCTTGCCAATAACTCAAAGTCAGCTGGCTTTTGTGCAACAACTCCGTAGTCAGGGCTAACTCCATTCAGCACATCATGTATTCCGACGCACGCCGCTGTTCTCAGCTGGGGTAATTCTTGCAAGCGGACAACTTTACTACGTTGAAATTGTGCATATTCAACTAAAAAGCAAAGAAGTGCGATAGGTAAAGGACGAATATGTGATGGGTCAAGATGGAAGTTTGAGGTTCCCACCACGAGGTTCTCTGTATTCGGCGTCTCGAGTATTAAAAAGCCAGCTGGCCTCAATACACGAAACGCTTCCCCTACCAACAGTTGCAGATCCTGAAACGGCAGATGCTCGGCAATATGAAAGCCAGAGACAACACTTACGCTTTCAGCGGGCAACGCTTTCAATGCGGATATCGCATCCTGCGTGGCGACGCTCAAACCACGTTCTCGACATGCTTCAAGCATTCCGTCATCGAGGTCCACCCCATGGCCTGAAAATCCAGATTCCGCCAATAGCTCAAGCCACTCGCCACGGCCGCATCCCAAATCCATAGCTTTACCATCCGGATAAATGGAGAGTAATGGTTGGATGAAAGGTAGATACGGCTGGAGTCGCGATTTAATTAGCTCGCGAGAGCCCCGAAATCTGTCTTCGAAAGCCCTGTAGAACTTTTCATTCATCGCTTATTACCAATGTCGTTGGCAACCAGGTTAGCCCAACAAAAAACGGGATGCGATCGCTTTTAAGGACGTTGAAAACCAGCGCGAAATCGCGCCACTCGTAGTTTTTTTCAACATGAGTAGCCGCCGTGTGCAGGGCTACGGCAACGGAGTATGTCCCAACCCCAAGGTTGGCTTGAAACTTAAAACTAAAATTCACAGAAGCACTCTGCGCGAGGTGAGCCAGCTCCTGCTTAAGATGATGTGTATTGGTACCGAACAGGGTTTGACCCAAGCGGTCTTTCAGTGCGTATCCGACAACCAATCCAGGCAGATCGACCTCGGCCACGACCTGAATTCGAAGTTCTAATGGCTCGCCTACATAAACGGTTTCAATCTTTTGGCCTTCGGCGTTAAATAATCCAATCGCCACTATAGTTGCTTCGCCCGAGCCTGATATGGTCTGAATCTTTCCGCCCGGAGTTTCCGCTAGTCTCAAAGTCTGGTTCTCGTTGTCCGCCAACATGGCGTTGTAATAGTCCATCACGGCTTCTGGCTGACCTTCTACCGCCAAGCGCCCAGAAGCGAGCAGAATTGCCCGGTCGCAAATGCCTTGAATCGCTTCCTTGTCATGACTAACGAGTAGCAAGGTCGTTCCCTGCTTGCGAAACTCACGTATTCGGGCAAAGCTCTTGTGCTGAAAATAGGCATCACCTACTGATAAAGCCTCGTCCACTATCAGCACATCTGGTCTGTGAGCTGTCGCCACACTAAAAGCAAGCCGCATTTGCATGCCGCTTGAGTACACACGCACCGGTTGGTCCAGATAGTCGCCAAGTTCGGCAAAAGCTTGAATCGCAGGCATCAGCCGAGCAATCTCTTCTGAGGTATGACCCAACAATTGCCCGGCCATGAAAGCGTTTTGCCGCCCGGTGAAGTCGGGGTGAAAACCCATTCCTAACTCGAGCAGCGCGGCAACACGTCCAGAAATACTCACGCTGCCTGTACTGGGCTGGGTGGTGCCAGTGATCATCTTCAGCAGCGTACTTTTGCCGGCTCCGTTGATGCCAATGACTCCCATGGCCTCGCCTGGATTAACTTTAAAATTAATGTCCTGCAGCACCCACTCAAGCTTATGTTGAGGACGAAGCCGGGGCAATATCCACTCGGCAAGCCGACCCCATCGGCTCGAATATTTTCTGTAAGCCTTGCCTAAGCCAGTAACAGTGATCGCTCCCATCACAACTCGTCTGCCATTTCGCCTGAGTGGCTTTTGAACAGCTTGAAGCCAATTGCGCAAAACAGAACCGCTAATATGGCTACAGGCCAAATCTTATGCCACTCAGGCCAGTGCCCTGTAACGAGTATGGATTGATAGGCGCTCACCAAGTTGGCCATCGGATTAAAATCCATGAATGGGCGAAAGCGCTCCGGGAGTATGCTGGATGGATACACCACTGGCGTCATCCAAAACCAGAACTGCAAAAAAATTATAAAAAATTGCCCAACATCTCTAAAGAAAACATTAAGCACACCCAGACTAATTCCTAGGCCGATGGAAAAAGCCACCTGTATTGCGAGTACCGGAAATACAGCGAAGTAAACCCAGCCGGGAAAATTCCCCGAGACCACCAGAAAGAGGGTAAACAAGCCGAACACGATTGCAAAGTTGATTCCAGCGTTCGCGGCTACGATTAGCGGAAGGCAAAGACGTGGAAAGTTCAGCTTTTTGATCAGATTGGCATTTTCCAAAAACATGTTTTGTGCGCGGTTGGTGATTTCTGCAAATAGTCCCCAGGTCAGCACACCGGCGCACAAGTAGATGCTGTACGCGAAGGTACTGTCCACTCCCGGTAGCTTGGCGCGCATGACTTGCGCGAAGATAACCGTGTACACCACTATCATGGCCAATGGATTAAGAACTGTCCACGCAGCCC
The DNA here is from genome assembly GCA_966112355.1 of uncultured Polaromonas sp. Classification (GTDB taxonomy): domain Bacteria; phylum Pseudomonadota; class Gammaproteobacteria; order Burkholderiales; family Burkholderiaceae_C; genus Polaromonas. The sequence goes on along the minus strand of CBHWCZ010000004.1, from coordinate 84,320 downwards.
CTAGCAATGAATTACGGTACTTGGACTGAAACTCGCGCTTGACGCTACCTAATATGAATCCGCGGTAAGCCCATAGGGCCTTGATCATTTCCATTAGACGCGTCCGTAGGTGTCGGCCAGGCGTACGATGTCGTCCTCGCCTAAATAGTCGCCGCACTGCACCTCAATCAGCACCAGCTCGTCTTCGCCGGTATTGGTCAAGCGGTGCTTTTCTTTGAGGGGGATATAACGGTACTGGCCGGGCAGGGTGGTGTGTTCTTCATCGCCCACCTGCACGATGGCGGTACCCTGCACCACCACCCAGTGTTCGGCGCGCTGGTGGTGGTATTGCAAGCTCAGTGACTGCCCTGGGTTCACCGTGATGCGTTTGACCTTGTAGCCGGTTTCTTCTTTCAAAGTGGCGTAAGTGCCCCAGGGGCGGTGCACTGCAGCAGGCAAATGGGTGCTTGAGTGCTTGCGCTCTTTCAGCGTGTCGACCACTGCCTTGACTTTTTGTGCTGCGCTTTTGTGGGCAATCAGCAGGGCGTCGGGTGTGTCCACAATCACCAGGTCGTGCACACCCACCGCAGCTACCACCTTGGCGGTGTGGCTGCTGGTTTGCATGTGGGTGCCGGTGGTGTCTACTGCAATGAAGTGCGTGTCTTCGCCGTCTACGAAGGTGTTGCCGCTGGTGTCGGCCGTATAAGCCTCGGCTACAGCGGGCCATGTGCCAACGTCACTCCAGCCGAATTTGGCGGGTACCAGGGTCACGTTGCTGGCGCGCTCCATCACGGCGTAGTCAATGCTGATGTCGGGCTGCAGACCGAAGGCGTGGGTCTCAAACTGGGTAGCTTCGCTTGAGGTGGTGCTGGTGGCCCAGGCGTGCTCGGCGGCTGCCAGTACTTCGGGGGCGTGCTCTTTCAGTGCCTGCAAGATGGTGCCCGCAGTAAAACAGAACATGCCGCTATTCCAGTAATAGCGGCCGGTGGCCAGGTAACGTTGCGCCGTGGCTGCATCGGGCTTTTCTACAAAGCGCAGCGCTTTTTGGGTATGGCGACTGACTTTTTCGACCTCAATATAACCAAAGCCAGTTTCGGGCGAAGTGGGTGAAATACCAAACACCACCAATTGGCCTTGCTGCGCCTGATGGGTGGCCTCCAGCGCATTGGCTACAAAAGCCTCGGTGTCGGGGATCAAGTGGTCGGCAGGCAGCACCAGCATGACGGCCTCATGCCCGTGCTCCTGCGCGCAGGCCAAGGCAGCCAGTGCGATGGCGGGGGCCGTGTTACGGCCTTTAGGCTCAAGCAGATAGCGGGCCTGCGGTGGATCGGCCATCTGCTGAATCACGTCGCGGGTCAAAAAAAGATAGTCGCGGTTTGTCACCACCAGGGTGTGGTCGGTGCCGCAGGCTTGGCCACGTTCAATGGCTTGTTGGATAAGTGAGCTCCCGCCCAACTGCATAAAGGGCTTGGGTAGGGTCTGGCGTGATACCGGCCACAGGCGGGTGCCTGCACCCCCTGAAAGAATGATTGAAATCAGCTTCATTTGCTTAGGCGTTACGAGCCGCTGGGGAAAAGTCCTAGTGTAGCGGCGGCCAAGGCGTTGCCGGACACCACATATTGCCCCTCCGGGGCGGCAATAAACCCCCGCAATTGCTGTAATTTGTGTGATAGCTATTGCCGGTAGCATGGCCTGCGGTTCGGTCTTACCACCGGGATTTTGTCAAGCCTGAATTCCTGGATGGGGTGAATTACGATAGCGGGCACGTGCTTCGGCAATAACCGGAGCCATAAAGGAGCAGCCTGCAGTGGTATTTTTGTCGATAGTGAGCTTCATCGTCTCGTGGATTCTGGCGATTCTTGTCATTCGCACGGCCCGTAGGCACGCCCAACGGTATGGCATTGGCAAACCACAGCGGTTTCATGCTGGTGACGTGCCCCGCTTGGGGGGGGTGGCTTTGCTCGCGGGGTTGTTGGGCGGGTGGCTGGTTGCGGCCATCGCCGAGGCGTTTAATTGGGGTCTTAACACGCAGGTCAACGGCGCTTCTGCCTGGCCATGGGCACTGGCTGTGTTGCCTGCCGTTCTGGGCGGCCTCTATGAGGACATGACGCAGCGCCTGTCGGTCCGTTATCGCCTTGCGCTGACAGCCTTGTCAGCAGCCTTGGCCTGTGGGCTCATGGGCCTGGTAGTGGTCCGGTTGGGACTGCCGGTTGTCGATGTGCATCTTGGCGCCCGGCCATGGCTGGGCTTCGCACTGGCGTTTCTGGCCATCTGTGGGTTGCCGCATGCCTTCAATATCATTGATGGCTATAACGGCTTGGCCGCGACGGTGGCATTGCTGGTGTGTGCTGCGCTGGCGCATGTGGCGCTGCAGCTGGGCGATAGGCAACTGGCTGCCATGGTGATTTGCCTTGCCGGTGCCACGGCAGGGTTTTTGTTCTGGAACTATCCACGCGGGCTGATCTTCGCGGGTGATGGTGGTGCATATTTGTGGGGGGTGGTCATTGCTTTCACCTGCGTGCTGCTGGTGCAACGCCACCCCACGGTGTCGCCATGGTTCCCCATGCTGTTGTTGATTTACCCTGTCTGGGAGACGCTTTTCTCAATCTACCGCAAGCTGGCGCGCGGGGTGTCTCCGGGTATGGCCGATGCGCTGCATTTTCACCAGCTCATCTACCGGCGCATCGTGCGCGGCGTGTTTGACGATGATGTAGCCCGGCAGATGTTGACGCGCAACAATCGTACGTCGCCGTATTTATGGAGCTTCACGCTGCTCAGCGTGGGGCCGGCGGTTCTGTTTTGGTCCAACACACCCGTGCTGATGGCATTTTGCGGCCTGTTTGTGGTCAGTTATGTGGTGGCCTACGTGGCCATTGTGCGGTTCAAGGTGCCGCGGTGGCTGCGTCGCTAGGGGCATCTGAAGGCGCGAAAAGGCGCAAAGACCTGAGGGCTGACGGCAACAGGGGTTTGATGGCTGACATCTGCCTGGCTTGCAATGGGTTGGCCAGTTCCGTTCACTGGCAAGATGCAGAGCTTGCGTGGACAACTTTTCATTTCGGCTCACCATTTTTCATATGCAAAGTATTTCTGATACCCGTTCATTGGCCATCATTGGCTTGGGCTATGTCGGCCTTCCGTTGGCTGTGGAGTTTGGCAAGAACAGGCCGGTCGTCGGCTTTGACGTCAACCTGGAGCGCGTGAAGGAGTTGCAGGCGGGGCGCGACCATACGCTGGAGGTCGAACCCGCAGAGCTGCGGCAGGCGGCCCACCTGCGATTTACCGCCAACCCTGCGGACATGGCGGCGTGCAATACCTTTATCGTCACGGTGCCAACACCCATCGACATCTACAAGCGCCCTGACCTGACGCCGCTCATCAAGGCCAGCATCTTCATTGGTCAGGTGCTTAAAAAAGGCGATGTTGTCATTTACGAATCCACTGTCTACCCTGGCGCGACCGAGGAGGATTGCGTGCCCGTGCTGGAGCAACAGTCCGGGTTGACGTTCAACGTGGACTTTTTTGCCGGGTACTCTCCAGAGCGCATCAACCCGGGCGACAAGACGCACCGGGTGACGACCATCAAGAAGGTGACTGCGGGCTCTACCCCGGAGGTGGCCGATCTGGTGGATAAGCTTTACAACGAAATCATTGTTGCCGGCACCCACAAGGCGCCCAGTATAAAAGTGGCCGAGGCCGCGAAGGTGATTGAAAACACCCAGCGCGATGTGAACATTGCACTGATCAACGAGCTGGCACTGATTTTTGACAAATTGGGCATTGATACCCAGGCGGTGCTCCAGGCGGCAGGCACCAAGTGGAATTTTCTGCCTTTCAGCCCAGGCCTGGTGGGCGGCCACTGCATTGGCGTGGACCCTTACTACCTCACGCACAAGGCGCAGGCCATCGGTTACCAACCAGAAATCATTCTGGCGGGGCGCCGGTTGAACGACAGCATGGGCGCCCACGTGGCAGACCGGGTGATCAAGCTCATGCTCGGCAAGAACCAGCCGGTATTGCATGCGCGCATTCTGGTTCTGGGTCTGACCTTCAAGGAGAACTGTCCGGACGTGCGCAATACCAGGGTGGTGGATGTCGTCAATGGCCTGAAAAGCTACAACACGCAGGTGGACGTCTACGACCCCTGGATTGACCGTGATGCCGCACGGCACGAGTATGGCCTGGAGTGTCTGGCGCAACTGCCTGCCGATGGGGGCTACGACGCCGTGGTGGTGGCGGTGAGCCATCGGCAGTTCGTGCAGCTGGGCGAGGCGGGTTTGCGGGCCTTGTGCAAGTCCGGGGCTGTGTTGTTTGACGTCAAGGGCATCTTGCCGCGCGGCGTTGCAGACGGACGTCTGTGAGCATGAAAATACTGGTCACCGGCGCTGCCGGATTCATTGGCATGCACACCAGCCTTCGCCTGTTGGCGCGGGGCGACGAGGTGGTGGGCATCGACAACCTGAACAACTATTACGACGTCAGCCTCAAGCAGGCCCGTCTTGAGCGGCTCACCAGCCATCGCAATTTCCGTTTCCAGAAGCTGGATGTTGCCGATGCGGCCGGCATGAAGTCATTGTTCGCGGCTGAAAAACCGCAACGCGTCATCCACCTGGCGGCACAGGCCGGCGTGCGCTACTCATTGGTCAATCCCCAGGCGTATATCGATTCCAATGTGGTGGGATTCACCAATATCCTGGAGGGGTGCCGCCATGTCGGCGTGGAGCATCTGGCCTATGCCAGCAGTTCCAGCGTGTACGGTGGCAACACGCGCATGCCGTTCAGCGAGCATGACAACATTGACCACCCGGTCAGCTTGTACGCTGCCACCAAGAAGGCCAATGAGCTGATGGCGCATACCTACAGCCATCTTTTTGGCTTGCCCACCACCGGATTGCGGTTCTTTACGGTGTACGGGCCATGGGGGCGCCCGGATATGGCGCTTTTCCTGTTCACCAAAGCCATTCTTGCAGGCCAGCCCATTGATGTTTTCAACCACGGAAAAATGGTGCGCGATTTCACCTATGTGGACGACATCGTTGAAGGGGTGGTCCGTGTGCTGGACAAGGCTGCAGGACCCAATCCCGCGTTTGATCCGGCCCTGCCGGACCCGGCAACCAGTCATGCACCCTACCGGGTGTTTAACATTGGCAATAACCAGCCGACGCCGTTGATGCGTTACATCGAGGCGCTGGAGTCTGCGCTGGGACGGACCGCCCAGAAAAATTACCTGCCACTTCAGCCCGGCGATGTGCCCGCGACGTCGGCCAACACAGCCGAGTTGGAGGCCTGGGTGGGTTTCAGGCCCAATACGCCGGTGATCACGGGTGTGGCGCGTTTCGTGGAGTGGTATCGGTCGTACTTTCTGGCGAAGGACGGGTAAAACCACACGCGGGCAGGCCAAGGTACACCCCGCAGGGACGAACGTGGGAAAAGATGCCTGCTTTTGTGTTGTTGGCGCGTGCTCCGCTATTCGCGATGTCTGAAATGAAACAAACCGTCCAGCTGGGTGCTCTCTCCGCCGCGAATCTGGGCATCGCGTTCCTGTTCCAGTGGTGTGTGTTGACGCAGCTAGGTCCGGGCACGGAAACCGATGCGCTTTTTGCCGGCATGACCTTACCGCAGTTGACTTTGGCAGTCATCAGCGGCTCGTTGATGCATGTGCTGGTGCCGCTGCTTGCCGGAGAGGACGAAGAACGCCTCAGGCGTGATGCCTGGAGTTTTCTGGCTCTGGTGGGTGGGGTCTTCTGCATGCTTGCAGCGTGTTTTTATGCCACGGCCTCGTGGTGGGTGCCCTTGCTGGTTCCTGGTTTTGACGCCAGCGCGCAGGCTCTCACCGTGGAGTTGACGCGCATCCAGCTCATTGGGATGGTGTTTGCGGCGATCAATGGCGTGCAGTGGGCCGCTTACCATGCCCGGCAACAGTTTTTGTGGGCTGAAGGTGCTCCGATACTGGCCAACCTGGCGGCCTTGCTGCTGTTGGTGTGGGCGCTACCGCGTTTCGGTGTGACTGCCGCGGCGTGGGTGGGTGTGCTGCGCATGGTGCTGGAAACGCTGCTGTTGTCCCCGGGCATGGGCAGACCTGTTTTTATTCGCCGGCGTGCGTTACTGGCCGAGGCCCGGCAAACGTCTGCCATTCAAGTGGCATGGCAACGGATGAAACCCCTGTTGCTGGGAACGGCTTATTACAAAACCGATCCCCTGGTCGACCGGTTTTTATTGTCCAACGCAGGCAGCGGCAGTATTTCGCTTTATTACCTGGCACTTCAGATCTATGGGGCGGCCAACCAGATCATCAACAAAGCGATTGCGGCGCCGTTGATGCCCCAGCTGAGCATGATGTACAAGGCTGGCGACAGCGACGGGTTTCGGCGCGTCTATCATCGCAAGCTTGTGCAGGTCGGGGTTGTCGGTCTGGCCGGATTGCTGGTCGTGGGTTTGTGGGGCCAACTGCTGCTCCAGCTTCTGATTGGCCACGGGAATGTCAATGCAGACAATGTGTCGCAGTTGTGGTGGATATTGCTGTGGCTTGGCGGTGTCTTCATCGGCGGTGCGGCAGGGCAGATTTGTGCGATGTCCTTTTACGCAGGTGGGGACACCACGACGCCCACACGCATGTCCATCGTGACTTACACCTGCTATGTGCCTTGCAAGCTCCTGTCGTTTCATGTGTGGGGCGTGCAGGGCTTGGCGCTGACGACAAGTGTTTACTACCTGGCGAATGTTCTGCTTCAGATGTACCTGCTTCATCGAAAGACGTGATGAACTTTTCAAATACTGCCGTGCTGGAAGAGGTGCCTTGCCCGCTGGGTTGCTCTGTGGGCGACGAATTCGTTCTGGCGGGCAGTGATCTTCTTCACGCCCTGCCCGGAAAATTCAACGTCGTGAAATGTCGTGGCTGTGGGTTGCTGCGAACCAATCCGCGGCCGGCACCGGAAAGTATGGGCCCTTATTACCCTGACAGCTATGGGCCTTACCTCGGCACGCAGGTCAGGTCGGCAGGTCTCAAGTCGGCTTCCGCGTTGAAGGAACTGCTCAAACAGCTGGCACGGCATGTTTTCCATTTCAATACCGAGCCCTTGCCGCCGATAGCGACCGGGCACCTGCTGGAGATTGGCTGCGCTTCCGGAGCATTCATGCATGGCATGGCGAGCCAGGGATGGCGGGTGCAGGGCATCGAGTTTTCTGCGGAGGCTGCAGGGGCTGCTTCTGCACTGGGCTACCAGGTTCATGCGGGGGCGCTGGAAACGGCCCCTAACCCGGACGAGCCGTTTGACTTGGTGGTGGGCTGGATGGTGCTTGAACACCTGCATGACCCCCTTCTGGGGCTGAAAAAATTGAGGCAGTGGGCCAAAGCGGACGCTTACCTTGTGCTGTCTGTACCTAATGCGGCATCGCTGGAGTTTTGTTTTTTCAAAGACCGATGGTATGCGCTCCAATTGCCCACCCATCTTTATCACTTCACCCCGAAGTCCATTGGGAAGGTATTGGATGCGGGCGGATGGACCATTGAAAAAATATGTCACCAACGGGTGTTGGGCAATGCCATCGCGAGCACCGGCTATGTGTTGTTTGATAAAGGCATGAAGGGGCTGGGTCAGAAACTGATTGATTTTCCGCAGAACGCCGGTCGATGGAATTACGCGCTGTATCCGTTGGCGTGGCTGCTCAGTCTCTTTGGGCAGACGGGACGCATGACCATCTGGGCGAAGGCCAAGCAGTGAGCCAGGCCTGCACCGTCAAGGTGACCATCATGATTCCCACCTGGAATCAGTCACTTTACCTTCGCGATGCCATCCATTCGGCGCTTGCGCAGACTTATCCGAATCTGGAGGTGATTGTTGGGGATGATGCTTCGGATGACGCCACCGCGGAGATGGCTTCACACATTCATGATCCGCGATTGAAGTACGTGCGCCATCCGGTCAATCTGGGGCGGACAGGAAATTACAGGGCCTTGCTGTACCAGCACGCCACCGGTGACTACGTGGTCAATCTTGACGGCGATGATTACTTCACGGATCCGGACTTCATTGCGTCCGCTGTGCGGGTGATCGCCAATGACCAGCGGGTGGTCATGGTGGTCGCCAGGGCAAGGACTGGAAGCGGGCAGAAGTCGACGGTGTCGCAAGTGCCTCCCTGCCGCGAACTCACTGGCTTGCAGCTCGTGTGCAGACTGCCGGGCAGGCAATACATGCTGATGCACATGGCGGTGCTGTACGCCAGGAAGCAAGCCCTGGCGCTCGATTTCTACAGGTCTGACGCCATCAGCTCGGACTGGGAGTCGCTCTACAGGCTTTCGCTGCTCGGACTGGTCAGATACCTCGATCGTGATATTGGGGTCTGGCGCCAGCACGCCACCAATACAACGGGCACCATCGACCCCATCAAACTGCTTGCGAACCTACGGATCTGGGAGGCTATTTATATCGATGCTCACGCTGCCGGAATGGGGAAGTGGCAAGCAAATATCGCCTGTGCGCGCTGCGTGGTCACCTATGCCAGCGCCAGTTGCATCCAGATCTCCCGGTGGAGTCGGAAAAAGGCGGTCGCATTCTTGATCTCCATGGTCAAAGAGTTCGGGCGCACAGCCTTTTTTTTCCTTGTGTACCCTCGCTGCGGTTTCAGGGTGGTACTGGTTTTGCTGGGCTACTATCGGCCAGTGCGCCCGCAGGCCTCTGAGCACCATGGTTGATCCGCGTCGCAAAGTCCTTTTCCTGATCCCTACCCTTCAGGGAGGCGGAGCGGAACGGGTCATCGTGACCTTGCTTCAGCATCTGGACCGGTCCCGTTTTCAGCTGTCGTTGGCAGTGGTCAATATGCATGGTGCCGTATTCCGTCACGAGGTGCCTGATGATGTGGAACTGATCGACTTGAATTGCGAGCGCGTACGGTACGCGGTGGCCGGAATCGTGCGTTTGGTCTGGCGGCAGCGGCCTGACGTGATGCTGTCCACTCTGGGGCACTTGAACCTGGCGCTTGCCATGGTCAAGCCGCTGCTGCCACGAGGCGTGCGCGTGATCGCCAGGGAGGCCTCTGTGGTCAGTGAGAATATTCGTGCCTATCGGTTCCCCGCTGCCTGGGCAATGGCATGCCGGTATTTCTACCGACGCCTCGACGGAGTGATCTGCCAGTCGGGGCACATGCAGCGCGATCTGCTCAGCCATTTCAACCTGACTTCTGCGAAGACATGTGTCATTCACAATCCGGTGGACATCGACCGTGTCCGTGCGTTGGCTGATATGCCCATGGCGGAGTCGGACTGGCCCAGCCAGAGCGGGTTCGGCGTCCATCTCGTCGCTGCCGGGCGATTGGGACCAGAGAAGGGGTTTGACTTGCTGATCGAGGCACTTGCAATGTGCCGTAACCCGTCACTTCATCTGACTGTTCTGGGTGCTGGTTCATTACGGCTGTCATTGCTGGCGCTTGCTGCGCATCGGGGTGTGGCGCAGCAAGTGAGCTTTGTGGGATTTCAGAAAAATCCTTATCCGTTTTTCCGTCGTGCAGATGCATTCGTTCTCAGCTCCCGCTTTGAGGGTTTCCCCAATGTGGTGTTGGAGGCTTTGGCGTGCGGCACACCGGTGATTTCCACCCCCGCCCCGGGCGGTGTACGCGAAATCGTCGAGGGGATCGAGGGTTGTCTGCTGGCCGACGACATGACCGCTGAAAGTTTGTCGCGCGCCATCCAGACGTTTGTCCAAAAATCTGCCAGTAAGCAGGTCCGGGTGGCGTCCGGTGTGGTTGATCCCTATGCAGCGCAGGCCATTGCCAGACTCTACGAAAACCGCCTGTCGTGAAAATCTCCATGGTCTTCATCATCACCGGGCTGTCAACGGGCGGTGCAGAAGCCATGCTGCTCAAGCTGTTGCAGCACATGGATCGTGCGCAGTATTCACCGCAGGTGATATCGCTGACGGATCGGGGGGAAATTGCGCAGAAGATCGAGGCGCTGGGCATTCCGGTCTTTGCCTTGGGCATGCGTGGAAGGTGGCCGAACCCCTGGCTGTGGCTCAAGCTGTTTGGACGGCTGAGGGCTGTGCGACCGCAACTGGTGCAGACGTGGATGTATCACGCAGACCTGATCGGGGGTTTGGTCGCCCGGATGGCTGGTGTTCGAACCGTGGTCTGGGGAATCAGGAACAGCAATCTTGACGCCGACAAGACAAAACGCTCGACCCGCTGGACCGTCAGCGTGTGTGCACTGCTGTCCCGGTGGATTCCATTGGCCATCGTGAGTTGCTCGGGCGTTGCCAAGGACATCCATGTGTCTCTTGGTTACAGCCAGGCAAAAATGCGCGTCATTCCAAACGGCTTTGATCTGGCCCGGTTCTGCCCAGACGCCGCGATGCGTGCCTCGGTGCGCTCGGAATTGGGTCTGGGGCTGAAAACGCCGCTTGTCGGGCTCATTGGGCGGTTCGATCCGCAAAAAAACCATGTTGGATTTATCCAGGCTGCAGCAGAGGTCACGCGCCAGCTGTCAGGCGTTCATTTTTTGCTGGCAGGAGCGCATGTGGATTCGGGCAACGCCGTGTTGACGGCGCAGATAGCCGATGCCAATTTGACAGATGCAGTGCACCTGCTGGGCTTGCGTGAAGACATGCCGCGTCTGATGGCTTCTCTGGATGTGCTGGTTTCCTCGTCCTACGGAGAGGCGTTCCCTAACGTAATTGGGGAGGCCATGGCCTGTGGCGTGCCTTGTGTCGTCACCAATGTGGGTGATAGCGCCATGATTGTCGGGGACACTGGACGGGTGGTTGCTTCGGGCGACATGTCTGAGTTGGCCAGGCAGGTGCAGTTGCTGCTGGATATGCCAGCTGATCAGCGCACGCTTTTAGGTGCGCATGCCCGCAAGCGCGTGGCAGAAAATTTCGAGATTGGTCATGTGGCGAGGCAGTATGAGGATTTTTACCGACACATGGTTCAATAGGCTGTGTTGACGAGCAAGAGTCGCATGGATTTTTCAGAAGCAGGCTGTGCCCTTGATGCATCAACATGTAGGGATTCGATATGAACTGGATAGATCGTTTGTGTTTGGGAGGTTCCTGATTCATGTGCGGATTGGCAGGTTTTCTGGATGGTCATCTGCCCGAAGCGGGTACGGCCGCTTCAACGGCGCAGGCCATGGGCGACAGGATTGCCAACCGGGGACCGGATGACTCTGGCGTGTGGGTGGATGCGGCGGCGGGCATTGCGCTGGCGCACCGGAGGTTGGCGATAGTGGACCTGTCGTCGGCAGGCCATCAGCCCATGGCTTCTGATTGCCGCCGCTACATGCTTGTCTTCAATGGCGAGATTTATAACCACCTGGTGTTGCGCAAAATGCTGGAGGTCGAGGGCCCAAGGATTGCGTGGCGCGGCCATTCAGACACAGAAACATTGTTGGCCGGCTTCGCCGCGTGGGGCATCAAAAGCACGCTGGAGCGGTCGATCGGCATGTTTGCTCTCGCAGTGTGGGATACCGCTCGCCGTGTCTTGACGCTGGCGCGCGACAGGGTGGGCGAAAAGCCTCTTTATTACGGTTGGCAGGGGGATACGTTTCTGTTTGGGTCCGAGCTCAAGGCGCTCAAGGCCCATCCTGCATTCGCTCCAGTCATCGACCGCCATGCGCTCGCCTTGATGATGCGGCACAACGCGATTCCTGCGCCTTATTCCATTTACCAGCGCATTTCCAAATTACGGCCTGGCGCATGGCTGGAAGTGTCCTTGGAGCGGCGCGATGAAGCGCCACAACGCTACTGGGATGCCCGTCGTGTGGTGCAAGACGGATTGAAAAACCCTTTTCAGGGTTCACCAGAGGAGGCTGTCGAGCGTCTCGATCGGCTGCTGAGGGACGCCGTAGCCCAGCAAATGGTGGCCGACGTGCCTTTGGGCGCTTTTTTGTCCGGTGGCGTGGATTCTTCGGCGATTGTGGCGCTGATGCAGGTCCAGAGCAGTCGATCCATCAAGACGTTCACCATCGGATTCCACGAAGCCGGCTACAACGAGGCCGAGTACGCCATGGCCGTGGCGAAGCACTTGGGCACTGACCACTCGGAGCTGTATGTGTCGGCAAAGAGCGCCATGGAAGTCATTCCGCTTCTACCGAAGCTGTATTGCGAGCCCTTTGCGGACTCATCCCAAATACCGACTTTCCTGGTCAGCCAGCTGGCACGGCAGCACGTGACTGTGTCACTTTCCGGCGATGCCGGGGATGAGCTGTTCGGTGGGTACAACCGCTATGTTCTTGGGCAGAGCCTGTGGCGCAAGCTCTCAGTCTTGCCAGTGGGTTTGAGGGCTGGTCTGGCCAAGCTCATCACAGGTGTTTCGCCCGAGACGTGGGACCGTACGCTGGCCCCCCTGCAGAAATTGCTGCCTTCGTACCTGTCGCAAGCCAGGGTGGGTGACAAGCTTCACAAAGGTGCCGAGGTAATCGTCTCAAGGGATTCGGCCGAACTCTACCGATTGCTGGTCAGCCAGTGGACAGACCCGGCGGCCGTGGTGTTGGGTGGGGCCGAGCCACTGACCGTTTTGACCGACCCCACGGCGCAGCCTGCGACTGATCATTTTGTTCATCAGATGATGGCGCTGGACCTGCTTACTTATCTGCCGGACGATATTCTCACCAAGGTTGACCGCGCCGCGATGGGCGTGAGTCTGGAGAGCCGGGTACCCCTGCTGGACCATCGTGTGGTGGAGTTTGCATGGCAGCTCCCTCTTGATTACAAATTGAGGGCGGGGGTGGGCAAGTGGCCTCTTCGTGAGGTGCTGTACAGATACGTGCCTCGTCAGTTCATAGACCGTCCCAAGGTGGGGTTCGGCGTTCCGCTTGATGCCTGGTTACGTGGCCCGCTGCGGGATTGGGCAGAAGGCCTGCTCGATGAGCAGCGGTTGGTTCGCGAAGGGTATTTGGACGCGGCACCGGTCCGGAAAAAATGGGAGGAGCATCTTGCCGGCCAGCGTAACTGGCAATATCACCTCTGGACCGTCCTGATGTTCCAGGCGTGGCTCGCTGAGCAGTGATGGATTGCCGATCCGTGACGAAGAAACTGCTTTTTGTCGTGAATGTGGACTGGTTTTTCCTGTCTCACAGGCTCCCCATTGCGTTGGCGGCACAGCAGCAGGGCTATCAGGTACATATTGCCACGGGCCTGACAGGCAGGCTCGAAGAGCTGCGTGGTCATGGTCTGGTCGTACACTCGTTGACCTTGGACCGCAGCAGCACGAGTTGGGGTGAAGGCTTGTGCATATTGGTTCAGCTGTGGAGAATTTTTCGCGCCGTGCAGCCGGACGTGGTTCATTTGGTCACGCTGAAGCCAGTATTGATAGGCGGGCTGCTGGCCCGTCTGCTGAAGGTGCCTGCCATGGTTGCTGCCGTGTCGGGTCTGGGTTTTGTTTTCATGGCGCATGGCGTGAAGGCATCGCTTCGGCGGCGTGTGGTGGGGATGCTGTATCGCCTGGCTTTGGCCCACAGAAATTTCAAGATCATTTTCCAGAACCCTGATGATCTGCGAAGTCTGGCAGCGGTCGTGAACTTTCAGGATGACCAGGTGGCGTTGATTCGCGGTTCAGGGGTCGATTTGGAGGTTTTCCATCCTACTCCGCTGCCCAATGGCAGCCCGGTGGTGGTTCTTGCAGCCCGTTTGCTCGTCGATAAAGGCGTCGTCGAATTCGTTCAGGCGGCTCATCTTCTCAAGCGCCGGGGTGTCTTGGCGCGATTTGTTCTGGCTGGAATGATCGATCGAGCCAACCCGACCAGCTTGAGTCATGTCGAGGTGAATGCATGGGTCGAAGAGGGGGTTGTGGAGTGGTGGGGCCATCGCCTCGATATGCCGCAGGTACTGGCTGCCGCGCAGGTGGTCGTTTTGCCGTCTTACCGTGAAGGTTTGCCCAAGGTTCTGCTGGAGGCAGCCGCCTGCGGGCGAGCGGTTGTCACCACGAACGTTCCGGGCTGCCGGGACGCGATTGAAGTTGGCGTGACGGGTCTGCTGGTTCCTGCAGGCGATGCAGTGGCCTTGGCAGACGTGCTGGCTGAACTGGTGAGTGATCGGGAGCGCTGCGAGACTCTGGGTGCTGCGGGTCGTCTCTTGGCAGAGCGAGCCTTCGATGTGCGGCGGGTGGTGGATGCACATTTGCAGATTTATCGCGAACTGATGGAGAAATCGTGAAGGTTCTGGTGACCGGTGCAAGTGGTTTTGTCGGCGGGGCGGTCAGGCGCAAGCTGGCGAGTTTTCCAGACATCCAGGCAGTGGGTTGTCTGAGGTCGCCAACCCAATGTGCGGATGAGTTTGGCGCGCTTGTCAGGGTGGGCGATCTTTCAGAATCAACAGATTGGTCTTCGGCTCTTACGGGGGTCGAAGTGGTTGTGCATGCGGCAGCACGTGTGCATGTGATGCGAGATGTGGCGGCGAGCGCGCTTGCTGAATTTCGCCGGGTCAATGTCGAGGGCTCGTTGCATCTGGCGAGGCAGGCTGTGACTGCAGGCGTCCGACGCTTTGTTTTTATCAGTTCCGTGAAGGTTCATGGCGAGTTGACCCAGCCGGGGCGTCCCTTTCGTGCCGACGATGCATTGGCTCCTATGGATGCCTATGGTGTTTCCAAGATGGAGGCAGAGCAGGGGCTGCTAAAACTTGCGGTGCAAACTGGCATGGAGCTGGTCATCATTCGTCCGCCACTGGTGTACGGACCGGGTGTGAAGGCCAATTTTCGATCCATGGTGAGATGGTTGAGGCTGGGGCTACCCCTGCCTTTGGGCGCCATCAACAATTTGCGAAGTCTGGTCTCGATTCATAATCTGGTTGATTTGACTGTGACGTGCATTCAACATCCGGCAGCAGCCAATCAGGCGTTTCTGGTCTCTGACGGTGAGGATCTCTCCACGCCGCAACTTTTGGTGCGCATGGGGCGGGCATTGGGCCGGCCGGTGCGTCTTGTGTCGGTTTCACCGGCGCTCCTCAACGCGGCGGCGAGTTTGGCAGGGCATGCATCTCTTTCCCGGAGATTGTGCGAGTCTCTTCAGGTGGATATCTCCAAAGCCCAATTACTATTGGGTTGGTATCCCCCCGTGTCGGTTGATGAGGAACTGAAGAGAGTGGCGGAGGACTATTGGCGTGAAGCGACTGTTTGATCTGGTGTTGGCATTGTTTGCGGTCCTGGTGTTGCTGCTGCCACTGCTGATCTTGGCTGTGGCTGTACGCCTTACTTCACGAGGGCCGGTCTTATATTGGTCAGAACGCGTGGGGAAATCCAACCAACTGTTCAGAATGCCGAAGTTCCGAAGCATGCGCATCGGTACACCTGCGGTGGCGACACATTTACTTGAGAATGCCTCTTGTTATCTCACTCCCATGGGTTCGTTCCTGCGTCAAAGCAGCCTCGACGAGTTACCGCAATTGTGGAGCATCATCAAAGGGGACATGAGCTTTGTAGGTCCTCGGCCGGCACTTTTTAATCAATATGACTTGACTGCCTTGCGTACACAATGTGGCGTAAATCAACTTCTTCCGGGTTTAACCGGATGGGCTCAAGTGAATGGGCGCGATGAATTACCAATTTCTCAAAAAGTACAGTTGGATTTCGAATATCTGCAACACCAGTCCCTATGGTTTGATATTAAAATAATAGGTATGACTATTTTAAAAGTCATGAGGCAGGATGACATCACGCATTAACTGCTGTGTGATGCCCGACCTGAGCGACTCTTCCGGTTCATTTTGTTTTTTAAAAAAGGTTTACCCATGAGTAATCTGATCGATATTCAAACACAAATAGAGAAACTGCAAAAACAGGCTAACGACATCAAGGCGCGTGAGTTTGATAAAACGGTTCAGGAAATTCTGGCCAAAATGCAGGCCTTTGGCATTACCCTGAAGAATTTGCAGCCCAAAAAAGGCGCTCGCGCAGCCAAGGCCTCGTCAGCCGCTGGCAAGTTGGCCAAGAAGGGGGCTCCCAAAAAACCGGTGACTTCGGTGGCTGCGAAGTACCGCGGGCCAGAAGGTCAAACATGGACTGGGCGCGGCCTGACGCCGCGCTGGCTGGCATCTTTGGTCGCCGAGGGACGTAGTAAAGAAGACTTTGCGATTCATCCCTGACCGAGACATTGACTCCGCATGCAGCAGAGAATACTAGGCTGGCCGCGTGCGGTAAAGCGAATTGTCGTTATAGGGCTTGATATTGCCATCGCCGAAGTGGCAACCTGGTTGGCCTTTACTTTGCGTCTGGACACTTTGCACAGTCCCGCAGGGGCCGAGTGGTGGGTGTATATCTTGTGTCCAGCCCTGGCGATTCCCGTCTTTGCGAAATTCGGGCTCTATCGCGCAATCTTCAGATACAGCGGATATGCCGCATTGGTAGCCACTGCGAGGGCTGTAGCTCTATACGGTGTTTTTTTGCTCACGGCGCTTCTATGGCTGCGCTGGCCAGAGGTGCCTCGAAGCCTCGGAATTCTCCAGCCGCTGATTTTTTTCCTTTTTGTGGGTGCAAGTCGAACCGCAGCCCGAATTTGGTTGACGGGGCTGGGTGAGTCAGCGGAATTGATTAAAGGACGGTTGCTGATCTACGGTGCGGGTTTCGAGGGAGTTCAAACTGCCTTGTCAATTGGCTCTTCGGGTCAATACAAAGTGATTGGTTTTATCGATGACGATCCTGGCAAGATAGGCCGGGATATCAATGGGATTCCTGTCTTCCCGCCATCCAGCATCTCCGGGCTGGTGCTTTATCAAGGGGTGACCGATATTTTGCTGGCGTTGCCAAACGCCTCTCGTGCGCAGCGAAATGGCATTATTTCCAGGTTGACTGTCTTGCCAGTGCGTGTGCGGTCTCTACCGAGATTGACAGATCTGGCGAGCGGACGGGTTACGGTAAGAGATTTTCGCGAACTGGATGTAGATGATCTTTTGGGGCGCGATTCAGTACCTCCTGACCCGGGACTTCTGGCCAAGGACATTGTCGGGAAAGTCGTTCTGGTAACGGGCGCCGGGGGCAGTATCGGCAGCGAGCTGTGCAGGCAAATTGTTACGCAAAGGCCTCGCCAGCTGGTCATGCTGGATCACCATGAATATGGCTTGTACAGCGTACACCAGGAACTCAGCGCACTTTGCCGCCTGAGGGGCGAGACGATTGAGTTGGTACCCGTCTTGGGCAGTGTCATCAACTATGACCGCATGGTCTGGGTCTGCACGACCTATCGTCCCGCCACGGTCTACCACGCAGCAGCTTACAAACATGTGCCGATGGTGGAGAGCAATGCCGGCGTAGGCATCGCCAACAATGTTTTCGGAACACTCAATGCGGTTCGTGCCGCCATGGAATCATCAGTGAGCCGTTTTGTCTTGATCTCCACTGACAAGGCGGTCAGGCCGACAAATGTGATGGGTGCGAGTAAGCGTGTCGCAGAGTTGATTCTTCAAGCACTTTCTGCCGAACAGGCCCCTGGGTTTTCCGACTTCTCTGGAAAATGTCCGGAGGCGGTGACCAATCGGAGCTGTTTCACCATGGTTCGTTTCGGCAATGTTCTCGATTCCAGCGGAAGCGTTGTTCCGCTCTTTCGGCGTCAGATTGCAGAAGGCGGACCCGTCACCGTGACCCATCAGGAAGTCACGCGCTACTTCATGACGATTCCGGAAGCGGCGCAGTTGGTATTGCAGGCGGGTGCCATGGCCAGTGGCGGCGATGTCTTCGTTCTCAATATGGGCGAGGCAGTGAAAATCATGGACTTGGCGCGGCGAATGATTGAGTTGTCTGGCTTGACTTTGAAGGATAGCCGCACACCCGCGGGCGATATTGAAATCATGGTGACTGGGTTGCGATCGGGTGAGAAATTGTACGAGGAGCTCTTGATCGGAAACAATCCGGAGTCAACAGCCCATCCTCGCATCTTGAAGGCGCAGGAAACTTATATGCCATGGGGGCAGTTGTCTATGGTGTTGTCAAGGCTGCGAGGTGCTGTCAACGATAACGACATGCTGTCCATAAAAAGCATCCTGAAGGAATTGGTTCAGGGGTATGAAGCTGATGCAATGGTTGACGCTGACGTATCAGATATCTAGGTGCGTTGCGCTCCGCATCTTATCTGGTGCGCCTTCTTTGGGGCGTTTTTGACTTGCTGCATATCTTGCAAAATAGGCTCTTGCAGGCCCGGGTGCCGCACACACGTTGATGGGGCACAATTCAATTCACCACTCCTCTGCTTCTTTCATGATCAACACCACCCCCGACCCCGACCTCTCCCACGTAGGCCCACGCGACAAGGCTGAAATCCTGGCGCAGGCGCTGCCTTACATCCGCAAGTTCCATGGCAAGACGATGGTCATCAAATATGGCGGCAATGCCATGACGGACCCGGCACTGCAGGCGGACTTTGCCGAAGATGTGGTGTTGCTCAAGCTGGTCGGCATGAACCCGGTAGTGGTGCATGGTGGCGGTCCGCAGATCGAGGCGGCGCTGAACCGGTTGGGCAAGAAGGGCCATTTCATCCAGGGCATGCGTGTCACGGACGAGGAAACCATGGAGGTCGTCGAGTGGGTGCTGGCCGGCCAGGTGCAGCAGGACATCGTGGGCCTGATCAACCAGGCGGGCGGCAAGGCGGTGGGCCTGACGGGGCGCGATGGCGGCATGATCCGGGCGCAGAAGCTCAAGATGGTGGACAAGGACGACCCGACCAAAGAGCATGACATCGGCTTCGTCGGCGATATCGTCAGCATTGACCCGAGCGTGGTCAAGGCGCTGCAGGACGACGCCTTCATCCCCGTCATCAGCCCGATCGGTTTTGGCGAGGAAAACGAGAGCTACAACATCAACGCCGACGTGGTGGCGGGCAAGCTGGCCACGGTGCTCAAGGCTGAAAAGCTGGTGCTGCTCACCAACACCCCCGGCGTGCTGGACAAGGCGGGCGAGCTGCTCACCGACCTGAGTGCGCGCGAGATTGACGAGCTGTTTGCCGACGGCACCATCTCCGGCGGCATGCTGCCCAAGATCGAAGGCGCGCTGGATGCGGCCAAGAGCGGGGTCAACTCGGTGCACATCATCGACGGCCGCGTGCCGCATGCGATGCTGCTGGAAATCCTGACCGACCAGGCTTACGGGACCATGATTCGATCGCACTAACCGCCATGACCACGCGCCCGGACACCTTTCAAGCAGCCGCCGTGGAGCCGGCTTTGCCGGGCCACTGGTGGCGCTCCCTGGAGGGGGAGGCGCCGGAGGCGCTTCGGGGGGGGGCGTAGATGCGACTCCTTTTGGTCGAAGACGATGTGATGGTAGCCAGCGGCATCAAGCTGGGCCTGAGCGATGCCGGCTATGCGGTCGACTGGGTCGGCAGTGCCGAGCGTGCCGAGGACGTGTTGCAGGGCGAGAGTTTTGACGCCGCCATCATTGACATCGGCCTGCCGCGCATGGACGGGCTGGAGCTCACCCGCCGCCTGCGCCGCAGCGGCGTGGCCATGCCGGTGCTGATCCTCACGGCGCGCGATGCGCTGCAAGACAGGGTGCAGGGGCTGGATTTGGGCGCCGACGACTACATGGTCAAGCCGTTCGAACTGCCCGAGCTGCTGGCCCGTCTGCGGGCGCTGCTGCGGCGCTCCCAGGCGGCCACCAGCGCCACCTTGAGCTTTGGTGCGCTGGAGCTCGACACCGCCAACCGTGAGGCACGTGCCCATGGCCAGCTCATTGAATTGGGCCCGCGCGAATGGACAGTGATGGAATACCTGCTGATCCACGCTCCCAAACCCGCCAGCAAAGACAAGCTGCTGCAGGCCATGACCGGCTGGGACAAGGAAATCACGCCCAACGCGATCGAGGTCTACATTTCGCGGCTGCGCGGAAAGCTCGATCCCCACGGTATCGCCGTGCGATCCATCCGCGGCTTTGGCTATCGCCTGGAACTGGCCGGCAGCACCGATGCCGCCGCCGGACCGGGCGCCGCCGCCACCGACGCCCCTGACTGAGGCGGGGTGATGAGCCGTCTCCGGTGGCCGTGGGCCGTGGCGCTCAAGCACTTGTTCCAGGGCGTGGCCGGCCGCGCCCTGCAGAGTCGCCTGATGCCGGCACCGATGAAGTCAGGTCTGCAGCGCCGCCTTCTCCTGCTCCTGCTGGTTCCTCTCGGTCTGTTGGCTTTGGTGAGCGTTTACTTCGACTACCAGACTGCAGGAAGTGTGGCGCTGCAGAAAGACCAGCAGTTGCTGCGCCTCATTCCGCTGCTGGCCGATTCGGTGGTGGCACCCGGCACGGGAGACAGCCCGCCCCTGCTGCTGCTGGCGCCGGCCGTGGATGAATTCGTCAAAAGCCGCATTGGGTCAGGTGGTTTTCGGGTGTCCGATACCGCGGGCAGTTTTCTGGCGGGTGAGGCCTGGATCCCGGCGATATTGCCCGCCACGCACGAGCCCGAATTCCACAGCGTCGAGGACAACGGGGTCACCTACCGCATTGCCGTGCAGCGCGTGCAGACTGTGGCGGGCGAGCTGATCGTGCAATTGGCTGACGGTGCCGACCCGCGCCAGCAATGGGTGCGATCGATTTTGCTGAAGGTGGTGCTGCCCAATCTGGTGCTGGTGGTGGCTGCCGGCTTTGCGGTGAACTGGGCCGTCACGCGGGCGCTGCGGCCGCTGATCGAGCTCAAGGAGGCGGTCGAGCGCCGCAGCCCGCGCGACCTGAGCGCCATTGACCCGCTCACCACGCCTGCGGAAGTGCAGCCCCTCGTCACCGCGCTCAACCGTCTTTTCGGCCTCGTCAATGACCAGGCCGAGGGCCAGCGCCGCTTTGTGGCCGATGCCGCGCACCAGCTTCGCACGCCGCTGGCGGGCTTGCAGGCGCAGGTGGAGGCCTGGGCGCAGGCGGCCCGGGCCTCCGGCAGGGAAGGTGCCGTGAACCTGTCGGCCGACGAGGTGTTGCGGCTGCGCGGTGCCACACGCCGCACCTCGCAACTGGCCAACCAGTTGCTGGCGCTGTCGCGCGCCGATGCGTCGGTCACCTCGGCCCAGCCCATGCAGCGGGTGGATTTGAAGGAGCTGTGCGAGTCCATCCTTCCCACGCACCTGGACGCCGCCACCCACAAGGGCATTGACCTCGGGCTGGAGTCGCGGGCGGCCCAGGTCACCGGCTATGAATGGCTGCTGCGCGAGCTGCTGGGCAATCTGGTGGACAACGCCATCAAGTACACGCCGGCCGGCGGCACCGTCACCATCCGCTGCGGGCCCTGGAGCGGTGAGGCGGCAGACACTCCCCGTCGCGCCGGGGCCTTCCTCGAAGTGGAAGACGACGGTCCGGGCATCGCCCCGCAGGAGCGCGCCAGGGCGCTGCAGCGCTTTTACCGGGTGCTGGGCACAGAAGGCGAGGGCAACGGCCTGGGCCTGGCCATTGCCGACGAGATTGCGCGCCTGCATCATTCACAGCTCGAACTGGACGATGCCCGGCCCGCAGCCGATGATGAGGGGAACTGCCAGCGTCGCGGCCTGCGGGTACGGCTGCGCCTGGGTTGACGGCCGGGCTGGCCGGATGGGCTGCCGTCTGGTGGCGGGAGAGAGTGGCGGGTGTTTCGGCGGATTCCGGCGGGGTATTTCCTGGCCGGCGCCATCGCCGAAAACCCCATGCTGCCACGCCCTGAACCGACATCCGGCTGTGAGAGAATCATTTGCAACGATTCACGGTTTTTTGAAACAGTGTTCAATTCTGTCAGCCCCGTCCGCCTTGTTTCCATTCGAGGACCCCTGCGCCTATGTCCGACCTAGCGTCTGAATCCGAACTGACTCCGACCGCCGCCGCCGAGCCGGTAGCGCGCAAGCGTCCCAAGCCGGGCGAGCGCCGGGTGCAGATCCTGCAGGCGCTGGCCACCATGCTGGAGCAGCCTGGCGCCGAGCGCATCACCACCTCGGCGCTGGCTGCGCGGCTGGAGGTGAGCGAAGCCGCCCTCTACCGCCATTTCGCCAGCAAGGCGCAGATGTTCGAGGGTTTGATCGAATTCATCGAGCAAAGCGTGTTCACGCTGGTCAACCAGATCGGCGAGCGCGAGGCCGACCCCACGCAGCGAACCCGCAAGCTGGTGGTCATGGTGCTGCAGTTTGCCGAGAGGAACCCCGGCATGACGCGCGTCATGGTCGGCGACGCCCTGGTGTTCGAAAACGACCGCCTGCAGGAGCGCATGAACCAGTTCTTCGACAAACTCGAGTCCAGCCTCAAGCAAAGCCTGCGCGACGCAGCCACCGCCAGCGGTGCTGCCACCCCCACGGTCGATGCCCAGGTGCGCGCCTCGGTGATCGTCGCCTTCATGGTCGGCCGCCTGCAGCGCTTTGCCCGCTCGGGTTTCAGGCGCCTGCCGTCAGAGCACCTTGAGGCGAGCCTGGCCACTCTATTGGGCTGACCCCTATCGGTCGCGCACTGCGTGTCGCGCCTTTTGCCCTCTCAGGGTACGGTGCCTGCGGCCGGGCAAAGCCCGTTCCGCGGCCGCCATGGTCTATTCGAGACTCAGTCCCACCTTGCCGGCAGCGCTCACAATTTCCTCCCAGGTGATGCTGTCGATCTCGATCCCGTCCTTCTCGCGCGCCAGGCGGGCGCGGCGCTCGGGTTCTCCGGCGATCTGTACGGCGTCAAAGCCTGCTGCCGGCGGGCTTTGCCTGAGCCAGTCCACAAAGCTGTTGGCTTCGGCGTCCAGGGCCGCCTGGGTGCCCAGCCTGGCCGGATCGATCAGGATGGTGAGCATGCTGTTGGTCACGGCGCGGCCGGCCATGCCACGCTGGTGCCAGGTGCCGCCACCGCTGAGCGCACCGCCCAGCAACTCGCAGGCCACGGCCAGGCCGTAGCCCTTGTGCTCGCCGAAGGGCATCAGGGCACCAAAGAGTCCGTTGGCTTGCGGCACCACCACCACGCCAGGGTCGGTGGTGGGGCCGCCGTTTTCGTCCATCAACAAACCGGGCGCCACCTGCTGGCCCTGGTTGTGCGCCACCCGCATCTTGCCCTGTGCAACACGGCTGGTGGCAAAGTCCAAAATGAAATGAGCCCCCACGCTTGTCGCTTCGCGTACTGCGCTGCCCCCCGAGGGGGCTGAACTTGCTTGGGACGGCCCGGCGCTGCGTTCCTGACCCTTGTTGAGCGGGATGCCAATGCAGCAAGGATTGGTGCCAAAGCGCCCGTCACTGCCACCCCAGGGCGCCACCACGGGCCGTGACATCACGTTGACGAAGTGCAGCGACACCAGTCCTTCGGCCACCGCCATCTCGGCAAAGTGCCCGATGCGCCCGAGGTGGTGCGATTCGGCCAGCACCATGATGCAGCTCCCGTGCGCCTTGGCGCGGGCCATGCCCAGTGCCATGGCCTGCTCGCCAATCACCTGGCCGTAACCGCGCTTGCCATGCAGGGCCAGCATGGTGCCGATGTCCAGGTTGACCTGGACACTGGCGTTGGGCTGGAGGCCGCCTTCCAGCACCGCGTCCACATAGCGCGGCAGCATGCCCACGCCGTGCGAGTCGTGGCCGCTGAGGTTGGCCATCACCAGGTTGGCGGCGACCTTGTCGGCTTCTTCGCTTGAACTGCCGTTGGCTTTCAGGATACGCGCGCAGTGCGAGCGCAACTGCGGGGCAGGAATGTTGTGACAGCTTGGCGGCGTGTGCATGACGGCCTTACATGACCGCGCCGACCTGCCAGGGCACGAACTCGTTTTGCCCATAGCCGTGCTGCTCGCTTTTGCTGTGTCCGCCGGAGGCCGTGGCCAGCACCATCTCGAAAATGCGCTGGCCCATGTCCTGGACCGACACGCCGCCGTCAATGATCTCGCCGCAGTTGATGTCCATGTCCTCCTCCTGCCGCTGCCACAGCGCCGAGTTGGTGGCGAGCTTGAGCGAAGGGGAGGGTGCGCAGCCATAGGCCGAACCGCGGCCGGTGGTAAAGCAGATGATGTTGGCGCCGCCGGCCACCTGGCCCGTGGCGCTGACCGGGTCGTAGCCGGGCGTGTCCATGTAGACGAAACCGTGGGCGCTGACGGGTTCGGCGTATTCGTACACCGCTTCCAGGTTGGAGGTGCCGCCCTTGGCTACCGCGCCCAGGGATTTTTCCAGGATGGTGGTGAGGCCGCCTGCCTTGTTGCCGGGCGAAGGGTTGTTGTTCATCTCGCCTTCGTTGATCTCGGTGTAGTGCTCCCACCACTTGATGCGCGAGATCAGTTTCTCTGCAATCTCGGGCCTGACGGCGCGGCGCGTGAGCAGGTGTTCGGCGCCGTAAATCTCGGGCGTTTCGCTGAGGATGGCGGTGCCGCCATGGGCCACCAGCAGGTCCACTGCTACGCCCAGTGCCGGGTTGGCGCTGATGCCCGAGTAGCCGTCCGAGCCGCCGCATTGCAGGCCGATGGTGATGTGCGATGCGCTGCAGGGTTCGCGCTTCACCGCATTGGCCTGGGGCAGCATCTCCTGGATCATGGCGATGCCCTTGGCCACCGTCTTGGCGGTGCCGCCGGTGTCCTGGATGCTGAAGACGCGCAGCGTCTCTCCTTCGCGCAAGCTGCCGTGGGCCAGCCAGGCGTTGATCTGGTTGGACTCGCAGCCCAGGCCCACCACCAGCACCCCGGCAAAGTTGGGGTGTGTCGCATAGCCGGTCAGGGTGCGCTGCAGGATCTGCATGCCCATGCCTTCGGTGTCCATGCCGCAGCCGGTGCCGTGCGTCAGCGCCACCACGCCGTCCACATTGGGAAAGTCCTGGAGCGCCGAGGGATTGTTCTGGCGCGAGAAATGGTCGGCGATGGCCCGCGCGGCCGTGGCCGAACAGTTCACGCTGGACAGGATGCCGATGTAGTTGCGCGTGGCGACCCGGCCATCTGTGCGCTTGATGCCCATGAAGGTCGCCTCGCGCCGCGGTGCGACGGGTTTCACGTCGGCACCGATGGCGTAGTCGCGCGCAAAGTCGCCCTTGTCCGGTCCCATGTTCAAGTTGTGGGTGTGTACGTGCTCACCGGGCGCAATCGCCTTGCTGGCAAAGCCGATGATCTGGTTGTAGCGGCGCACGGGCGCACCGGCCGCCAGGGCGTGGGTCGCCACCTTGTGGCCGGCGGGAATCAGGCCGCGCACAGTCAGTGGGCCGGCCGCGTCATCAATCTGCGTGCCGCCTACCAGTTGGGTGCGTGCAATCAGGACATCGTCGGCGGGATGAAGGCGGATAAACGGGGACATGGTCTGGATTCCTGTGTTTGCATCAGGGGCCACCGCGGAACCGGCTTGGCAGGGTCGCAGGTGGCGCCCCCTTGAGGGGGAGGCGCCGGAGGCGCTTCGGGGGTGGGTCATCTCAATAAAACATCTTGGGCAGCCATAACACCGTCTGCGGGAAGTAGGTGATGATGCCCAGGCTCAGCAGCAATGGCACCAGCCACGGCAGGATGGCCACGGTGGTGCGCTCCACAGAGAGCTTGGCCACCCGTGCCAGCACGAACAGCACCATGCCCATGGGCGGGTGCAGCAGGCCGATCATCAGGTTGAGCACCATCACCAGCCCGAAGTGGACAGGGTCGATGCCCAGCTTCTGCGTGATCGGGATGAGGATGGGCACCAGAATCGTGATCGCTGCGGTCGGCTCCAGAAAGCAGCCGACAAACAGCATCAGCAGGTTGGCCAGCAGCAGGAACACCCACGGCTCCTGCGTGAAGGCCAGCACCCAGGCAGAAATCGCGGCCGTCACGCCGGTGGCGGTGAGCATCCAGCCAAAAATGCTGGCGGCCGCCACGATGAACAGCACGGTCGAAGTCGTCTCCACCGTGTCGAGGCAGACCTTGACGAACATCTTCATATCCAGTGTGCGGTACCACAGCAGCCCCAGCACCATGGCCCAGACGCAGGCGGCAATCGCCCCCTCGGTGGGCGTGAAGAGGCCGGTGGTCATGCCGCCGATCAGCAGCACCGGCGTCATGATGGGCAGCACGGCCTGGAAGCTGAACAGCTTGTCGGCCACAAACAGCAGCACCAGCCCGGCCAGCACCGTGGGTTGCGCCGGCATGTCGGCCTTGGTGATGAGCAGCCAAAGCACCAGCGGCCAGCCGATCACCACCGCCAGCTCACCCAGCGCCTTGATGAGACGCATCCAGTCAAACTTGATGTCAGCGCCCCAGCCGTTCTTGTGGGCGTAGTAGGCCACCGTCAGCATCATCAGGATGGCCATCAGCACGCCGGGCAGGATGCCCGCGAGGAACAGTGCGCCGACGCTCACATTGGCCATCATGCCGTAGATCACGAAGGGCAGGCTGGGTGGGATGATGGGCCCCAGCGTCGCCGACGCCGCCGTCACGCCCACGGCAAATTCGGTGCTGTAGCCGTGGTCCTTCATCGCCTTGATCTCGATGGTGCCCAGGCCCGCAGCGTCGGCAATGGCGGTGCCGCTCATGCCGGCAAAGATGACCGAGCCGAGCACGTTCACATGCCCCAGACCGCCCTTGAGCCAGCCGACCAGCGCCAGCGCGAAGTTGTAGATGCGGTTGGTGATGCCGGCGTTGTTCATCAGGTTGCCGGCCAGGATGAAGAAGGGCACGGCCAGCAGCGGAAAGCTGTCGATGCCGCTCACCATGCGGTGGATCACCACATAAGGTGGCGAGCTTTGCGTCCACATCAGGTAGATGAGCGAGGCGCCTGCCATGGCCACTGCCACGGGCAGGCCGCCGGCCATCAGGAACAGGAAAACGATTTTCAGCATGGGTGAGCCTGTGGTGTGTTCGTCATGGTGGTTTGCAGTGCCGGTGTCTGGTCAGGACCGGTCGTCCATCGTGGTTTCGGGGCGCTCCAGCACGGTGTAGCCACGCTGCAGGTGCACCCGCATCACCCACATCGATCGCAGGCACATCGCCGCAAAACCCATGGCGCAGACGCCGTAGACCAGGTTCATCGGCAGATCAATGATGGTCATGCGGGTGTGCTTGAGCTTGAGCATCATCTGCACCGTCAGGCCCACAGCGCCGGCAAAAAAGAGGATGCGCAGAACATCCACCAGCCGCGCCAGCCACAGCCCCACGCGCAGCGGCATGTGGCGGTAGAAGAAGTCCACCTGGATGTGGTTGTTCTTGGCCACGCCAATCGCCGCGCCCACAAAGACCGTGCACACCAGCAGGTATCGGGCGATCTCCTCGGTCCAGGCCGCCGAGTCATTCAGCGCATAGCGGGTGAAGAACTGGTAGAACACGGTCAGCCCAAGCACCCAGAAAAAGCCCAGCGCCACCCAGCCCTCGGTGATGGTGCCGGAGAGGTCCACCGCTTCGTCCTGCGCATGGAACTCACCGTCATCGCCCATCACCTTGGGGCCGTCGAAGATGTCAGTGCTCATGGGTTTCTCCGAGAGTCGCGGCCCGCATCAACGTGCGTGCGTTCATTTGATGCCGATGATGCGGTCGTAGTCTGTCTGGCGGTAGCCATAGTCCGTCGGCTTGGTGCTTTTCAGCACGGCTTCGCGGAAGGCGTTCTTGTCCACCACGATGACGTTGTTGGTCTTCTTGAACTCGTCGGCCAGCCGTATTTCGGAGGCAATGATCTCGCGACCGGTCTTGTCGGCCGCCTCCTTCATCACCTCACTGAAGACTTTCTTGTCGGCATCGGAGAGCTTGTCCCAGGTCTGGCCCGACACCACGGTGAGCAGCGAGTCGATGATGTGGCCGGTCAGCGAGATGTTTTTCTGCACCTCAAAGAACTTCTTCGCCTGGATGGTGGGCAGCGGGTTCTCCTGCGCTTCCACGGTGCCGTTCTGCAGCGCCAGGTAGACCTCGGCAAAGGCAATCGGCGTCGGGTTGGCGCCCAGCGCCTTGGGGAACGCCAGGTAAGCCGGTGCGTCGGGCACGCGGATCTTCAGGCCCTTCATGTCCTCGGGCTTGGCGATCGGCCGGTTGGAGGTCACATGCCGCGCGCCGTAGTAGTTCAGTGCGGTGATGTGGTTGCCGCTGGCCTTGTCATAGCCCGCCGCCAGCTCGCGGAAGACGTCGCTGTTGGCGTACTTGAGCTGGTGCTCGGCGTCGCGGAAGATGAAGGGGAAGTAGGAAATCGCCAGCGGCTTGTAGCTGTTGGCGGCAAAGCTGGCGCCGGTGAGCATGATGTCCACCGTGCCCAGCGTCAGGCCCTGGTTGAGATCGGATTCCTTGCCCAGCGTAGAGGCGGGAAACACCTGGATCTCGTAGCGACCGTTGGTGCGTTTCTTGATCTCGTCGCCCGCCCAGACCGACCACTTGTGAAAGGGCTCCGACGTCTCGTACACATGGGCCCATTTGAGTTTGGTCTGCGCCTGCGCCAGACCGAGGTGGCCGAGCGCGGTGGCGGCCAGTGCGCAGGCTGCCATCAGCCGGAGGGTGGAACGCTTTGTCATGGGATGTCTCCTTGGGGTTGTTGTGAATCGCTGGCGGGGTCAGGAACTGTTGGCGCGGCGCCAGCTCGCGCTGTAACGGTTGTAGGCTTTCTTCAGGTGCTGGTGCATCGCCTCGCGGGCTGCCGCGGGGTCGTGCGCGCGGATGGCTTCCAGCACGGCAGCGTGTTCCACCAGCGCGGCTTTCCACGACGGCGGGTTCTCGAAATAGTCGCCCAGGCGCTCGAACAGCGTGCCGCGGCGCGCCTGCCAGTAGCCCTGCACGGTGTCGCGCAGCACCTCGTTGCCGCAGCCCAGTGCGATGGCGTGGTGAAAGGCTTCGTCGCCGGCGCGCGGCGCCATGCCGGTGGCCGCCTCGTCGTGCATCTGCTCGATGGCGCTGGCCATGGCGCTGATGTGGGTGCGCCTGGCGTGGCGCGCCGACAGGGCCGCCACCTCGCCTTCGACCAGCTCGCGCGCCCGCATGAGTTCCAGCGGACCCCACTCGGCCGGCTCATGGGCGGTGGCGGCCGCCGCACTTTTCCTGCGCGGCTTCATCACATAGATGCCGGAGCCGGTACGCACGTCGATGGCCCCCTCCACCTCCAGCGCAATCAGTGCCTCGCGCACCGACGGGCGGCTCACACCGAGCTGTTTCGCCAGGTCCCGTTCCGCCGGCAGGCGCGAGCCGGCCGGGAACTCGCCCGAGGCGATCAGCGTGCGCAACTGCTCGGCAATCTGGCGGTAGAGGCGCTGGGGTTCGACGGTTTGAAGGGGCATGGACAGCGTGCAGGGCGAAGAAAGATGGCGTTAAGGGTTAGCCTGAATTGGACAAGTGGTCAGACCAATTCATAATTCCACGAAAGCCGGGCGATGGCATCCGGCAAAACCCTGTGGAGCACTGATGAGACTCAAAGGAAAAACAGCCCTGGTCACGGCTGCAGGCCAGGGCATTGGCCGCGCCAGCGCGCTGGCGCTGGCGGCGGAAGGCGCCGAGGTCTGGGCCACGGATGTCAACCCCCAGCTTCTGGACGGCTACGACAGCGTGCCCAACGTGCCAAATATCCGTAGAGTGCCGCTGGACGTGCTGGACAAGGCCGCGATCGGCCGCGTCGTGGCGGGCATTCCGCGGGTGGACATCCTGTTCAACTGCGCCGGTGTGGTCCACAACGGCAGCCTGTTGCAGGCGAGCGACGCGGATCTCGAATTTGCCTTTCAGCTCAATGTGCGGGCCCAGTTCTGGGCCATCCAGGCGGTGCTGCCCGGCATGCTGGCACATCAGGGCGGCAGCATCATCAACATGGCCAGCGTCTGCAGCAGCCTGAAGGGCTTGCCCAACCGGTTTGTATACGGCACCACCAAGGCGGCGGTGATTGGCCTGACCAAAAGCGTCGCGGCCGATTACGTGGGGCAGGGCATTCGCTGCAATGCCATCTGCCCCGGCACCGTGGACACGCCCTCGCTGGCCGATCGCATCAATGCCAACGCCGACCCGGTGGAGGCGCGCAAGAACTTCATCGCCCGGCAGCCGATGGGCCGGCTGGCCCAGGCGCACGAGATTGCGCCGCTGGTGGTGTTTCTGGCCAGCGACGAAGCGGCCTTTGTCACCGGACAGGCCTACAGCATCGACGGCGGCATGACGATCTGATTCACCACTGCACAAAGCATCGTTCCAGAACCACCTGCTGAAAGAAATCCATGAATCAACTCGACATGACGGGCCGCCACGCGGTCGTCACCGGCGGCGCGGCAGGGCTGGGGCTGGCCATCACCCAGCGCCTGATCGCCTCTGGTGCGGCAGTCACCATCTGGGACCGCGATGAGCAGGCCATGCGGTCGGCCAGTGAGGCGCTGGGCGCTGCCGTGCACTGCGTGGCGGTGGATGTGGCCAGCCACGCCAGCGTGGTCGCGGCGGTGTCGCAGACTGTCGCCGTGCGGCCCGTGGTCGATGCGCTGGTCAACTCCGCCGGCATCACCGGCCCCAACGGCCCGCTCTGGGACTATCCCGCGGCCGCGTGGGAGCAGGTCATGCAGGTCAACCTCCATGGCCTTTTCTATGTCTGCCGCGAGCTGGTGCCGGTCATGCAGAAGAACAACTACGGCCGCGTGGTGAACATCGCCTCGGTGGCCGGCAAGGAGGGCAACCCCAACGCCAGCGCCTACAGCGCCAGCAAGGCGGCGGTGATCGCATTGACCAAGTCGCTGGGCAAGGAGCTGGCAGGTACCGGCATTCGGGTGAACTGTGTCACCCCGGCGGCGGTGAAAACAGCCATGTTCCAGCAGATGACGCCGGAGCACGTCCAGTTCATGCTGTCGAAAATCCCCATGGGCCGCTTTGGCGAGCCGGACGAGATTGCCGCGATGGTGGCCTGGCTGTGCACGGAAGAATGCTCTTTTTCCACAGGTGCAGTGTTTGACCTCTCCGGTGGCCGCGCCACTTATTGACGACTGGTGCGTGGCGCCTGCCCGGTTTCCGGCAACTTATCAACGACACTGCTGACACGGCCTATTCATTGATTTCGAACTGAAAAAAGGAGACACCATGAAACTTGTTCGCTACGGCAACCCCGGCAAGGAAAAGCCCGGCCTCATTGATGCGGAAGGCAATCTGCGCGACCTGAGCGGCGTGATTGCCGACATCGGCCCGGCCCAGCTGGGCGATGCCGCCCTGGCCAAGCTGCGCAAGCTCAAGACCGACAAATTGCCGCTGGTCAAGGGCTCGCCGCGCATGGGCTGCCCGGTGACGGGCGTGGGCAAGTTCATCGCCATCGGCCTCAATTTCGCCGACCATGCCGCCGAGTCCGGGCTGCCGATTCCGAAGGAGCCCATTGTCTTCATGAAGGCCACCAGCTGCATCCAGGGCCCGAACGACCCGGTGATGCTGCCCAAGGGCTCGGTCAAGACTGACTGGGAAGTCGAGCTGGGTGTGGTCATCGGCACGCGCGCCCGCTACGTATCGCAAAAGGATGCGCTGAACCATGTCGCCGGCTACTGCACCATCAACGATGTGAGCGAGCGCGAATACCAGATCGAGCGCGGCGGCACCTGGGACAAGGGCAAGGGTTGCGACACCTTCGGCCCCATCGGCCCCTGGCTGGTGACGCGCGACGACGTGCCCCATCCGCAGAAGCTGCAGATGTGGCTGGACCTCAACGGCCAGCGCGTGCAGAAGGGCTCGACCAGGACCATGATTTTCGGCGTGGCCAAGATCATCAGCTACGTGAGCCAGTTCATGACGCTGGAGCCGGGCGATGTGATCACCACCGGCACGCCGCCAGGCGTAGGCATGGGCATGAAGCCGCCGCTCTACCTGAAGAAGGGCGACAAGATGAGCCTGGGCATCGAGGGGCTGGGCGACCAGCACCAGGTGGTGGTGCCCTTCAAGCTCTGAGCCGCCGACCAGTCCTCCGCATGAAAAAAAGCCCCGGTGACATCACCGGGGCTTTTTCATGTCACATCGGACCTGGAGGGTCGGGGGAGGTCTCAGTCCACCGTGACGCCGGATTCCCGGACCACCTTGCCGAGGCGCACGGTCTCGGTTTTGATCAAGCCGCCGAATTGCTCCGCCGTGCCGCCGACCACGGGCGTGCCCAGGGCTTCCCATTTCTTGCGGAACTCCGGCGTCTTGAAGATGGCGTTCAGCGTGCTGTTGAGCTTGTCGATGATGGCGGGCGGCGTGCCGGCGCGCACCGCGATGCCGTGCCAGCCCGTGAACTCATAGCCCGACACGCCCGCTTCCGCCATGGTGGGCACATTGGGCAGCAGGGGGCTGCGTTTGGCCGACGTCACCGCCAGCGGCGTCAGCTTGCCAGCCTGGATATACGGCAGGGAACTGCCCAGAATGTCGAACATCACATTGACCTGGCCGCCCAGCAGGTCGTTCAGAGCCGGGCCGGCGCCGCGGTAGGGGATGTGGGCGATCTTGACGCCCATCTGCGTGTTGAACAGTTCGCCGGCCAGATGCTGCGGCGTTCCGTTGCCGGCCGAGGCAAAGCTCAGTTCAGGCTTTTTCGCCTTGGCCATGGCCACCAGTTCCTTGACATTTTTCACGCCCACCGAAGGATTGACTTCCAGCACCAGCGGAAACGATGAAATCTGGATCACGGGCGCCAGATCAGTCAGCGGGTTGAACGGCATGCTGCGAAACAGATTGGTGTTCACGGCCATCGGGCCGCTGGCGGCCAGCAGCATGGTGTAGCCATCGGCGGGCGCGATCTTGGCGACCTCGTTGCTGCCGACGTTGCCACCGGCACCAGCCCGGTTGTCGATCACGATGGGCTGGCCCAGGCGGGTTTGCAGTTCTGTCTGCAGCAGACGCGCCATCAGGTCGGTCGGGCCGCCCGGTGGGTACGGCACGATGAAGCGGATCGGCTTGTTCGGGTAGGCCTCCTGCGCGAGGGCCGGCAGCGCGCCCAGGCTGGCTACGCCAAGTGTGACGGCGGTGAGTTGTTTCAGGAAGGTCGAGCGGTTCATGTTGTCTCCTTGTGTTTATCGGTAAGCGATCGGTGCAATGGGTCGGGCGTTTGATCAGGCGACCTGGTACAGGGCGCGGATGTCGCTGGGGGTGGCCAGCGGCCGGCCCAGGCTGGCTGCGGCGCGCGCGGCTTGTGCCACCAGTGCTGCGTTATCCGGCGCGGTGTCGCCATTGTGCAGGTAAAGGTTGTTTTCAAAGCCGACCCGCACATGGCCACCCATGGCGGCAGCGGCCGTGACGCAGGCATGCTCTGCCGCGCCAAAGGCACACACCGACCAGGGCTCCGAGCCCTGATGGCTGGCGAGAAAAGGCACCAGGTCGCGCGGGTCCGACACCTGGCCGACGCTGTAGCGGCCCAGCACGTAGAGCAGCGACCAGGCGTTGTCCGGGATGACGCCACTGGCGCGCAGGGCCTGCCAGCGCTGCACGTCTTTCACGTCGTACAGGATCACCTGGGTCATGATGCGGCTGGCGGCCAGCCAGCTGAAGAAATCAGCCAGGCCTGCCACGCCGATCTCGGGCTGGTCCAGCTCGCGCAGACCCACGGACACGGCCTCGGGCCGCAGCTCGCGCACCATGGCAATTTGTGCCGGAGCCTGGTACACCTTGGCCGCTTCGCTGGTGACCTGCAGCACCATGTGCTTGCCGACGGCGCTGCGCACGGTGGCCAGTGCCTCCCGGTAGCCTTCTACATCGAGGCTGTGGCGCCCCTGGCTGTCGCGGATGTGAAGGTGCAGCATGGCCGCGCCTGCATCGAGGCATTGTTTGGCCGTGCGGGCCAGTGCCTCGGCGGTGACCGGCAGGGCCGGGTGGTCGGTGGTCTGCTTGTAGGCGCCGTTGGGCGCCGCCATCAGGATCAGGGGGGTCATGCTCATGAGTTGCCTCTTTGGTATTTGCTTGCCAGGTGACTTCGGGGGTTACTGCTCGTTTTCGTCTTCTGCGTCGACGGTGGGCAGCTCGCTGGCCAGCAAGGCCAGGCCCTGCTGCAGCAGGCGGTTGTAGCGGGCCTGCTCGGCCAGGCGTTTTTCTTCGGGCCATTCGAAAAAGCCGGCGCCGGTCTTCATGCCGAGGCGGCCAGCGGCCACACGCTCGCGCAGGGCCAGCGACGGCTGGTCGGTGTTGCTGAGGCTGGGGTACATGGTGGCTGCGGCAGCGCAGTGCACATCCAGACCGGCATGGTCGCGCTGCATGACCGGGCCGGCGGCCAGGAAGCGGAAGCCGAAGCCGAAACGCACCGCCGCATCGACGTCTTCCGCCGTGGCCACGCCCTCGTCGATCATGGCGAAGGCCTCGCGGGCCAGCGCGTGCTGCAGGCGGTTGGCCAGGAAGCCGGGCTTGTCCTTGCGCACCAGCACCGGCACATTGCCGCAGCCGCGCATGTAGGTGCACAGGCGCTCGGCCTGGGCGATGTCGCTTTGCGGGCCCAGCACCACCTCGACCAGCGGCACCAGATGGGCCGGCATGAAAAAGTGCAGGCCTAGCATGCGGGACTGGGTCGGCAGGCCTTCGGCAATCGCGCTGATGGGGAAGCTGGAGCTGTTGCTGGTCAGCACGGTGTCGGCCGGCGCCAGCGTGACCAGTTCTGCGAACAGGGCCTGCTTGATGGCCAGCTTCTCTGGAATGCACTCGATGACCAGGGCGACATCCGCCCAGGACACGCTGCTCAGAAAGGGCACGGCGGTGATGCGGTCGGCGCGGCGTGCCAGCCCCAGAGGCTCCAGGCCTGCGTGGGCGTGGTCACGCAGGCCGGCGCGCTTCGGGCCGTCGGGGTCCACCACGGTCACGCGGCAGCCGCCGCGCGCGAGCACCACGGCGACATCGGCGCCCATGGTGCCGGCGCCGATGACGACGGCATGGGTGTTTTTGGGTTGGGCAGGCAGGAGTTTCAAGGCAGTGTTGCGGCCGTGTGGCTGGGGCCGCGTGAGTGAAAGTAGGCGCAGTGTAGGAAGGGGGTATTGACCTGTCCAACCGTTTTTATCGATAAACTGATCGTCTATGCAAATCAATTGGTCGGTGCGTGAGCTGGACGTTTTTCTGGCGCTGGCCCAGACGCTGAGCTTTCGGCGCACCGCTGCCCAGGTCAACCTGTCGCAGTCGGCCGTTTCCGGCGTGGTCACCCGGCTGGAGGAGGCCCTGGGCGTGCGCCTCTTCGACCGCACGACGCGCAGCGTGCAGCTCACCGGCGCAGGCCAGGTGTTTGCCGACCAGGCCCTGCTGATGCGAACCCAGACCGACGAGGCCGTGCGCGCCGTGCGCGATGTCGCCGAACTGCAGGTGGGCAATGTGCGGCTGGCGGCCTTGCCTTCCCTGGCCGCGACGGTGGTGCCCGCCGCGTGCGCGCGCTACCGGCTGCGCTATCCCGGCGTGCAGTTCCAGATCTTCGACACCCTGTCGGGGCCGGCCTTTGACCTGGTGCGTGCCGGGCAGGTGGACTTTGCCCTCACGGCGGCCAATCCGGCCTATGCGGACCTGGATTACACGCCGCTGGCGGCCGACGGCTTTGTGCTGCTGATCCCGCCGGGCCATCCGCTGGCGGCCGCGCGTGGCCCGCTGCGCTGGGTGGACATTGCCAACCTCACGCACATTTCCATGCCCTTGCCCACCAGCGTGCGGCAGTACGCGGACGCCGCGCTGCTGCAACACCGGGTGCGTTTTGCGCCTGTGTATGAGCTGGAGCACCTGGCCAGCATCACGGCCATGGTGGCCAGCGGGCTGGGTGTGGCGGCCCTGCCCGAGCTCGCTGCCGCAGTGGCGACCATGCCCGGCGTGGTGCGAAGGCGCATTGTGGAGCCCGATATTTCCCGTCCGATTGGCCTGGTCACCCGGCGCTACCGCAGCCTGTCACCGGCCGCGACGGCCCTGGTGGAAACGCTGCGCGAGGAGATGGTGCGGCTTGCTCCCGCACGACTGCCAGAGCCTTACGCGCCAGAGGAAGGCGCGATGGCAAGTGCCACCAAGACAAGGAAAGCCGGCGTGAGCAAGATGCCGAAGCGTGCAGCGTCAAGGGTTAACCCTTGACGCTGCTAGAAGCGCAGCTCTAGAAAATAAGCGCCCGGCGTCGCCCCAGAGTCATGAAAGTACTGCAAAATAGAACGATCGTTCGTTTTATTTCGCAGCCCCATGACCATTGACTCACCTCCTGTTCCGTTGACCCGCCGTCCGGCCAAGGGCCAGGCTGCGGGCGCGCTTTTGAAGAGCCAGCAAAAAGGCCAGCAGACCAAGGCCGCCATCGTCGATGCCGCGCTGGGGCTCGCCACGCAGATCGGGCTGGAAGGCCTGAGCATAGGCGCACTGGCCGAGGTGATGCAGATGAGCAAGTCGGGTGTGTTCGCGCACTTCGGCTCGCGCGAGGAACTGCAGATCTCGGTCATCCGCGAATACCACGCGCGCTTCGAGGAAGAGGTGTTCTTCCCCGCGCTGCACGAAGCACGCGGCCTGCCCCGCTTGCGCGCCCTGTTTCAAAACTGGATGAACCGCACCTCGGTCGAGATCGACTCGGGCTGCCTCTACATCAGCGGCGCGGTGGAGTTTGACGACCGTCCCGGCCCGGTGCGCGATGCGCTGGCCGGCTCGGTCCGCACCTGGCTTGCGGCCATGTACCGCGCGGTGGTGCAGGCCAAGGAGGCCGGCCACCTCAGCGCCGACGCTGATGAGCACCAGATGGCCTTCGAGATCCATGGCCTCATCCTCGCCCTGCATTACGAAGCCCGTTTCCTGAAAAGCCCTGGCTCCATCGACCGGGCCAAGGCCGGTTTCGCCAACATCTTGGTGCGCTATGGCAGCGCTGCGGCCAGTGACCAGTCTCCGGCCACGCCGAAAAAATCATCCGATAAATCATCTGTCAAAGCCTCTGGCAAAGCGCCCGGCTCCCAAGCTCTTTAATTCCCAAGGAATCCCATGCCTCAATACAACCCGCCCCTGCGCGACATGCAATTTGTGCTGCACGAAGTGCTCAAGGTCACCGACGAGCTGAAGCTGCTGCCGC
Source organism: uncultured Polaromonas sp. (assembly GCA_966112355.1). Lineage (GTDB taxonomy): Bacteria > Pseudomonadota > Gammaproteobacteria > Burkholderiales > Burkholderiaceae_C > Polaromonas. Next base: position 47,634 of record CBHWCZ010000004.1, on the reverse strand, counting down.
GCCACGCCGACATCGACGCCGACACCATCAACGCCGTGCTCGAAGAGGGCGGCAAGTTCGCCGCCGAGGTGACTTTTCCGCTCAACATCAGCGGCGACGAAGAGGGCTGCACGCTCGACAAGACGACGCATGAAGTCACTGCACCCAAGGGCTTCAAGGAAGCCTATGCCAAGTATGTGGAAGGCGGCTGGCCAGCGCTGAGTTGTGACCCGGAATACGGCGGCCAGGGCCTGCCCTTCGTGGTCAACCAGTGCTTCTATGAAATGCTCAATTCGGCTAATCAGGCCTGGACCATGTACCCCGGCCTCTCGCACGGTGCTTACGAGGCGCTGCACGCCCATGGCACCGAAGAGCAGAAAAAGCTCTACCTGCCCAAACTGGTCAGCGGCGAGTGGACCGGCACCATGTGCCTGACCGAGCCGCATTGCGGCACTGATCTGGGCATGCTGCGTACCAAGGCCGAGCCACAGCCTGATGGCACCTACCGCCTGACGGGCACCAAGATCTTCATCAGCGCAGGCGAACACGACCTCGCCCCCAACATCCTGCACCTGGTGCTGGCCCGCCTGCCGGATGCGCCGCAGGGCAGCAAGGGCATCAGCCTGTTTGCGGTGCCGAAGTACAACGTCAATGCCGATGGCAGCCTTGGTTCGCGCAACGGCATCTTCTGCGGCGGCCTCGAGCACAAGATGGGCATCCACGGCAACGCCACCGCGCAGATGGTGCTGGACAGCGCGGCCGGCACACTGGTCGGCGCGCCCAACAAGGGTCTCGCCGCGATGTTCGTGATGATGAACGCCGCTCGTCTGGGCGTGGGCAACCAGTCGCTGGGTTTGACGGAAGTGGCTTACCAGAACGCGCTGGCCTATGCGAAAGACCGCATCCAGATGCGCTCGCTCTCCGGTGTGAAAGCCAAGGACAAGCCCGCCGACCCCATCATCGTGCACCCCGATGTGCGCAAGATGCTGCTAACCGCCAAGGCCTATGCCGAGGGCGGCCGTGCGCTGGCGATCTACTGCACGCTTCTGCTCGACAAGGAGCTCTACCACCCCGATGAGAAGGTGCGCAAGGATTCGGGCGAAGTGGTGGCGTTGCTGACCCCCATCGTCAAGGCCTTTATCACCGACAACGGCCACATCTCGACCAACGCCTGCATGCAGGTGTTCGGCGGCCACGGCTTCATCAAGGAATGGGGCATGGAGCAGCTGGTGCGCGACAACCGCATCAACATGATTTATGAGGGCACCAACACCATCCAGTCGCTGGATCTGCTGGGCCGCAAGATTCTGGGCAACAACGGCGCCACACTGAAGAAGTTCGGCAAGCTGATCGCCGCACTGATCGAGGAAGAGGGCGTGAACGAGAAGATGGCCGAGTTCATCAACCCGCTGGCCTACCTCGCTGACCAGATGACCAAGTTCACGACCGAGCTTGGCTTCAAGGGCTTCCAGAACCCGGACGAAGTGGGTGCCGCTGCAGTGGACTACCTGCGCGTGGCCGGGCATCTGGTGTTCGGCTACTTCTGGGCCCGCATGGCGCAGGTCGCGCTGCGCGAAGTGGCGGCTGGCAATGCCGACCCGTTCTACCTGGGCAAGCTGCAGACGGCACGCTTTTACTTCGCCAAACTGTTCCCCGAGACGGCAACGTTGATGCGCACCGCCCGCTCCGGCAGCAAGGCGCTGATGGACACGGATGCTGCTCTAGCCTGACCTCCTGGCTGCCTCGCCTCAATCTGAATTCCGAAGGAAAGTTATGTCCGTCTCCAATCGATTCCAGGTCAAGAAAGTCGCCGTGCTCGGTGCCGGCGTGATGGGTGCGCAGATTGCCGCTCATCTGGTCAACGTCAAGGTGCCGGTGATCCTGTTTGATCTTCCGGCGAAGGAAGGGCCGAAGAACGGCATCGTCACCCGAGCCATCGAGGGGCTCAAAAAACTCAAGCCCGCGCCGCTGGGCGTCCCCGAAGATGCGGCACTGATCCAGCAGGCCAACTACGAAGAGCACATGGAGCTGCTGCGCGAGTGCGACCTCGTCATCGAGGCGATTGCCGAGCGCATGGACTGGAAGACCGACCTGTACCACAAGATCGCGCCTTTCATTGCCGAAGGCGCCATCGTGGCCAGCAACACCTCGGGCCTGTCGATCACGAAGCTGAGCGAGGCGCTGCCCGAATCCATCAAGCCGCGCTTTTGCGGCATTCACTTCTTCAACCCGCCGCGCTACATGACGCTGGTGGAGCTGATCAACACGCCCACGACTGAACCCCGCGTGCTGGATGACCTGGAAGCCTTCGCCGTCAGCGCACTGGGCAAGGGCGTGATCCGCGCGCACGACACGCCCAACTTCATCGCCAACCGGGTCGGCATTGCCGGCATGCTGGCGACCATCAAGGAGGCGGAAACCTTTGGCCTGACCTACGACGTGGTGGATGACCTGACGGGCAAGAAGCTGGGCCGCGCCAGCTCGGGCACCTTCCGCACCGCCGATGTGGTGGGCCTGGACACCATGGCCCACGTCATCAAGACCTTGCAGGACAACCTCGGCCCCGGCAAGGTCGAAGACCCGTTTGCCGACACCTACGGCACGCCGCCGGTGCTGGCCAAACTGCTGGAATCTAAAAGCCTGGGCCAGAAGACCGGTGCCGGTTTTTACAAGAAGGTCGGGCGCGACATCCTGCGCCTGGACCCTGAGACGATGGAGTACGTGGCTGGCGGCGCCAAGGCCGACGAGGTGGTGGGCCGCATGCTGAAGAAGCCTGCCGGCGAGCGCCTGAAACTGCTGCGCGAAGCCGAGGGCGCCGAAGCGCGCTTCCTCTGGGCCATCCTGCGCGACCAGTTCCATTACGCTGCCGTGCACCTCGAAAGCATTGCCGAAACCGCACGCGACATCGACTTCGCCATGCGCTGGGGCTTCGGCTCCAAACAGGGCCCTTTCGAGCTGTGGCAGCAGGCTGGCTGGAAGCAGGTCGCGACATGGATCCAGGAAGACATTGATGCAGGCAAGGCCCTGTGCAAGGCGCCGCTGCCCGCGTGGGTGTTCAAGGGCCCGGTTGCCGATGCGGGCGGTGTGCACACGCCGGAGGGCTCGTGGAGCGCCTCTGCCAACAAGTTCATTCCGCGCCGCCAGTTGCCGGTGTACCAGCGGCAGCACTTCCCTGAAGATGTGCTGGGCGCCAAGGCACCTGCCTTCCAGACGGCTGGCACCACGCTGCACGAAGACGACGCGATCCGACTCTGGACGCTGGCTGGCAATGACAGCGACGTGCTGATCGCCAGCATCAAGACCAAGATGCACGCCATCAGCCCAGATGTGGCCGAAGGTCTGGCCATGGGCGTGGAACTGGCCGAGAAGGGCTACAAGGGCATGGTCATCTGGTCGAACGATGAGATGTTCTCTGCCGGTGCCGATCTGCAGGCCATGCTGCCCGCCTTCATGATGGGCGGCGCCAAGGCCATTGAAGGCGCAGAAGCGGAGTTGCAGAACGTGATGCTCAAGCTGCGCTACGCAGCCGTTCCGGTGGTGTCGGCGATTCGCGGCCTGGCGCTCGGCGGCGGCTGCGAGATGGCGGTGTATTCCGCCAAACGCGTGGCCGCGATGGAAAGCTATATCGGTCTGGTGGAAGTCGGTGTGGGTCTGGTGCCCGGTGCCGGTGGTCTGGCCTACATTGCGCGCCGCGCCGCTGAAAACGCGGCCACCTCCACCAACAAGGACATCCTGCCCTTCCTGACCGAAGGCTTCACCGCTGCCGCCATGGCCAAGGTGGGCACCAGCGCGATCGAGAGCCGCAAGATCGGTTATCTGCTCGACAGCGACGTGATCGTGCCGAACAAGGACGAGCTGCTGTTTGTTGCCATCAATGAAGCCCGCGCCCTGTTCAATTCCGGCTACCGCGCGCCGCACCGCCGGCCCTTCCCGGTGGTGGGCCGCAACGGCCTGGCCACCATCAAGGGCCAACTGGTCAACATGCGCGACGGCGGCTTCATCAGTGCGCATGACTTCCACATCGCCAGCCTGATCGCCAATGTGGTGTGCGGCGGCGATGTCGATGCCGGCACGCTGGTCACTGAGGAGTACCTGATGACGCTGGAGCGCCAGGCCTTCTGTTCGCTGCTGGAGCATCCCAAGACCCAAGAACGGATCATGGGAATGATGAGCACCGGCAAACCAATCCGGAACTGATGAACACCCCCGCCGGACGCTCACTGCGTGTAGCGCCTTCCCCCCTTGCAGGGGGCGGCGCCTGCGGCCGGGCTGAGCCGGTTCCGCGGCGCCTGCTGGCTTGCTGGATGCCTCCTCGCGACGTGTGCTCAATCACGAATTCTTTATCTGTATGACCACTTCCGCCACTCCCATGAACCGCCTCGAACGCCAGCTGGAACGCCTGACGGAAGTGCCCGCATTTGCCCGCCCGTGGTTCCGTAATGTGGTGCTGCGTCGTGCTGTGCCCTTCACCGGGACGGCGGGCGTCGAGTTCCTGAAAATGACGCGCGAGCGGGTCGAGGTCGCCCTGCAGAACGAGAAGAAGGTGCAGAACCATATCGGCGGCATTCACGCCTCGGCCATGAACCTGCTGGCCGAAACGGCCACCGGCATGGTGGTGGGCATGAACGTGCGCGATGACTGCGTGCCGCTGGCCAAGGAACTGAAGATGGCGTTCAAAAAGCGCGCCACAGGTGCGCTGCGCGCGGTGGCCACACTCACCGATGAGCAGCGCGCGGCCATGCAGGCCAGCGACAAGGGTGAAGTCCATGTGGCGGTCACGGTGACCGATGAAGCCGGTGTGAATCCGGTGGAATGCGAATTTGTCTGGGCGTGGATTCCCGCTGGCCCACGGAAAAGTTAACCGAGAAATCGAAGGAAATCATCATGGCCAAACAAGTCCAGGAAGCCTACATCGTTGCCGCCACGCGCACGCCCATCGGGCGATCGCACCGCGGTTTTTTCCGCAACATGCGGCCCGACGATCTGCTGGTCAAGGCGCTGCAGGCCGCGCTGGCGCAGGTGCCATCGCTGGACCCCAAGGCGATTGAAGACATCATCTGCGGCTGCGCCATTCCGGAGGGCCCGCAGGGCCTGAACATTGCGCGCATTGGTGCGGTGCTGGCTGGCTTGCCAACCAGCGTGGGTGGCATCACGGTGAACCGTTTCTGCGCGTCGGGTCTCTCGGCCGTGCAGATGGCCGCTGACCGCATCCGCGTGGGAGAGGCCGATGTGATGATCGCCGCTGGCACCGAGAGCATGAGCATGGTGCCGATGTCGGGCAACTCGCCGTCGCTCTCGCCGCAGATGTTTGCCAACGATGAAAACGTCGGCATCGCCTACGGCATGGGCCTGACCGCCGAGAAGGTGGCGCAGCAGTGGAAGGTCTCGCGCGATGCGCAGGACCAGTTTGCGCTGGAGTCGCACCAGAAGGCCATCAAGGCGCAGCAGGCGGGCGAGTTTGCGAACGAGATCACCCCGGTGGAGGTGACCGACCGCAGCCCCAATCTGGAAACCGGTGAGGTTGTCACCAGCACCCGCACCGTGAGCCTGGACGAAGGTCCGCGACCCGACACTTCGATTGAAGGGCTGTCCAAGCTCAAGACGGTGTTCGCAGCGCGTGGCTCGGTCACCGCCGGCAACAGCTCGCAAACCTCCGATGGCGCCGGGGCGCTGATCCTTGCCAGCGAGAAGGCGGTCAAGGACTTTGGCCTCAAGCCATTGGCCCGCTTTGTCAGCTATGCCTCCAAGGGTGTGCCGCCGCACATCATGGGCATCGGTCCGATCGAGGCGATTCCCGCCGCGCTGCGCTATGCCGGCCTGCAGCAGGACGACATCGACTGGTTTGAACTGAACGAAGCCTTCGCGGCCCAGTCGCTGGCGGTCATGCACACGCTGGGGCTGAATCCGGCCAAGGTCAACCCGATGGGCGGTGCGATTGCGCTGGGCCATCCGCTGGGTGCCACCGGTGCGATTCGCGCTGCCACGGTGATCCATGCGCTGCACCGCCACCAGCTCAAGCGCGGCATGGTGACGATGTGCGTCGGCATGGGGCAGGGCGCTGCCGGCATCTTCGAACGGGTGTAGGCAGAGGTTCCGGCAGCCCAGGGACCCTCCTCACGGCCCTCAGGCACACTCGAGACCATGGCAACACATCCATTCGACCAGGCCCTGCGACTGACACCAGCGGGCAGCGATCAACCGAACACCTGGCACGGGCACAGCAGCCCGGACTACTGGAACATGGTGGGGCCTTTTGGCGGCACCACGGCCGCCACGGCGCTGCAGGCTGTGTTGCAGCACCCGGCGCTGCTCGGTGAGCCGATTGCGCTGACGGTGAATTACGCGGCCGCCATGGGCGAGGGCCCGTTCACCGTGGTGGCCGAGCCGGCCCGCACCAACCGCTCAACGCAGCACTGGCGCATCAGCCTGATGCAGGAGGCCTCGGCCGGCGCCATCATGACCGCCACGGCGATCACCGCCACGCGGCGCGATACCTGGGGCGTGAACGACATGCCGATGCCGGAGGTCAGCCCGCCCGAAGGCCTGCCCCGGCTGCAGTTTTCGACCTCGGCCTGGACCCAGCGCTATGACATGCGCGCCGTGCGCGGCATGATTCCGCGCGACTGGAATGGCGCCTGCCAGGGCGGCGACCGGCCTGAAGAAGCCAGCCTCACGCAGCTGTGGGTGCGCGACGACCCGCCGCGCCCACTCGACTTCTGTGCGCTGGCGGCCATGTCCGATGCCTTCTATCCCCGCGTCTGGCTGCGCCGCGCCTTGCGGGTGCCGGCGGGCACAGTGTCCATCACCACGTATTTCCACGCCGATAGCCGTCAGCTAGCCGCCTGCGGCGAGTCTTACCTGCTGGCACAGGCGCGCGGCCAGGCCTTCAGCAACGGATTTTTCGACCAGACCGCGCAGATCTGGAGCGAGGCTGGCACACTGCTGGCTACGAGCAACCAGATGGTTTATTACAAGGAGTAGGTGGCTTGGCACCCATCCCGACGCCATCCACTGACTGCCGACGATTCCATTCACACGGACACCACCATGAGCACTCCCATGAACACCGCTTCCAGCATTCCCGAAATCCTCAGCCACACCGATGGCGGTGTGATGACCCTCACGCTGCACCGCGTGGAGAAGAAAAACTCCATCACCGCCGCCATGTATGCGGCCATGGCCGATGTGCTGGAGGCTGCGCGCGTTGACGCGGCTGTCCGCGTGCTGGTCATCCAGGGCCATGAAACCATCTTCTCGGCCGGCAACGACATCGGCGACTTCCTGAACAACCCGCCGTCCACCCCCGAATCGCCGGTGTTTCGCTTCCTGCGTGCGATCAGCACCTTCCCCAAGCCGCTGGTGGCTGCCGTCTGCGGCCCGGCGGTGGGCATCGGCACCACGCTGCTGCTGCATTGCGACCTGGTCTATGCCGGCGACAACGCCGCTTTTGCGATGCCTTTCGTCAACCTTGGCCTGTGCCCGGAAGCGGCCTCCAGCCTGCTGGTGCCGCAACTGATGGGTTACCCGCGCGCGGCCGAGGCGCTGCTGCTGGGCGAGCCCATCACGGCCGAAACCGCTCTCGAGATCGGCATGATCAACCGCATCGTGCCGCCCACCGAGGCCAATGCACTGGCCCAGTCGCAGGCCCGCAAGCTGGCGGCCAAGCCGCTGAGCGCCCTGATGGAAACCAAGCGCCTGATGAAAAAAGGCAACACGGCCGCCGTGGCCGAGCGCATGGCGGAAGAGGGCGCGAGCTTCGGCCGCATGCTCAAGGAGCCTGCCGCACGCGAAGCCTTCACCGCCTTCATGGAAAAGCGACGGCCCGACTTCAGCAAGGTCTGAAGTCGGTGCACCCGGAGGGTGCTCGCGAAGCGGGCCGGCGGTTTCGTCAAAAGCGACGGCCCGACTTCAGCAAGGTCTGAAGTCGGTGCACCCGGAGGGTGCTCGCGAAGCGGGCTGGCGCTTTCGTGGAATGCGCAAGCCGGATTTCCCGGCGCTCTGAGCGGGGCGTTTCCCTCTGGCCGGTCCCGCAGGGCATGGGCCACAATCGGGGCATGACCAAAACGACTGCCAAAGGCGCTGTGCCGGCGCTGCTGCCTCCTGCGGAATTCGAAGAAGACTTCATCGCCGGGCTGCGCCAGCTCTTTGAAGAAAAGATCGCCTTCAACCATCTGCTGGGCCTGCGGATCACCTCCCTGACCGCTGAGCGCGCCACCGCGCGCATCGACATGCGGCCCGAACTGGTCGGCCACTACGCGCACAACCGCATCCACGGCGGGGTGATTGCAGCGGGGCTGGACGCCATGGGCGGGCTGGCCGTGATGGCCGCCATCGGTGCCCGGCACATGGACGAGGCGCCGGCCCAGCGCCTGCATCGTTTTTCCAAACTTGGCACCATCGATCTGCGCATCGATTACCTGCGCCCGGGCATCAGCGACCACTTCGAGTTGCGCGCTGAGGTGCTGCGCCTGGGTTCGCGCGTGGCCAGCACCCGCATGGAATTTCTGGGGGCCGACGGCAAGCTGTTCTCGACCGGAGCGGCCGCCTACATCGTCTCCTGAACGCCGGGCCGTCAGGCGCGATCGCCGGCCTGGGTCAGCGCGGCCACCCGGGCCGTGTGAATCTGCTCACCAATCTGCCGCCCATCATGACCCGCGGCCTGCGCCGTGGCTGCCACCTTGTCTGTCGGCACCGACTGGGCGATGGCAAGTGCAGCCAGCAGTTTTTGACGCTGTGGATAGGCTGACTCTTCCAGCCCGAGCCGGCCGCGCGCATCGCATTCGCAGGCCAGCAGGATGTCGGCAAAGCGATGCGGCTTGCGGAAGGCATCACAACGCTCCAGCAGCCGTACCAGAGCCGCCGGCGTGAAGTCCAGGCAGCGGTGGATGTTGCCGTGCTCCCGCGCCACCACGTCGGCGATCTCGCGGCACTCCACCGGCACACGCAGGCGGCTGCACACGTCCTTGAGCAGGCGCGCGCTGCGCTCTTCATGGCCGATATGCCGCGGCAGGATATCGGCAGGGGTGGTGCCCTTGCCCAGGTCGTGGCACAGGCAAGCAAAGCGCACCGGCAGGGGGACGTCGAGGCGGGCCGCCATGTCCAGCACCATCATCAGGTGAATGCCGGTGTCCACCTCCGGGTGGTAGTCGGCGCGCTGGGGAACGCCCCACAGCCGCTGCACTTCTGGCAGCAGGCGTTGCAGTGCACCGCAGTCGCGCAGCACCTCGAACATGCGGGAGGGCCTGACGGCCATCAGCCCGCGCGACAGTTCCTGCCAGACCCGCTCGGGCACCAGCGCATCGACCTCACCGTCTGCCACCATGTCCTGCATCAGGGCCAGCGTCTCTGGCGCCACGGAAAAGTCGGGAAAGCGCGCCGCAAAGCGGGCCAGCCGCAGGATACGAACCGGGTCCTCGCGGAACGCATCGGTCACGTGGCGCAGCACTTTCGCAGCCAGGTCCTGCCGGCCGCTGTAGGGATCAATCAGCGCCGAAAGGTCTGCGGTGGACGGTGCAGGTCCTGCCGGCGCTGCAATCGCATTGATGGTGAGGTCGCGCCGCGCCAGGTCCTGCTCCAGCGTGACGCCGGGCTCGGCATGCACGGCAAAGCCCCGGTAGCCCCGGGCTGTCTTGCGCTCGGTGCGGGCCAGTGCGTATTCCTCGCGCGTGTCAGGGTGCAGAAACACCGGGAAATCCTTGCCTACCGGCACATAGCCCTGGGCCGCCATGGCTTCAGGTGTGGCGCCCACCACCACCCAGTCGCGGTCCTGCACCGGCAAGCCCAGCAAGGCATCGCGCACCGCGCCACCGACCATGTAAATCTGCATCCGGGCAGTTTACCGGCTCAGGGTTCGCCGCCGGTCACTGGAACACGGGCCGGAAGAAGCTGCGTTCGTAACTGAGGATGCAGCGGGTCTCTTCCGCGTACTTGAACGCCGCCTGGCATTCCGGGTCGGCGAAGGAGCGCTGGCGGTAGCTCTCGTAAGTAGCCAGGCTCTCGAAGGTGAACAGCGCCAGCGCGATGTTGTTAGCACCCTCTGAAGGCATGAAGTAGCCGTGGTGCTGGCCGCCAAACTTCGCGACCAGCGGTATCCACAGCTTGCCGTAGTGTTCGAACTCTTTCAGGCGTGTAGGGTCCAGCACGTAGCGCAGGTAAATGGTGACCATGAAGTGGAGTCCTTGTCAGGGTTTCAGGCGATAGGGTTCTTCGAAATCACGGAAGTCGTTCTCCACAAGCGCATCGTCCATCCAGGCCTTCACGCCGGGCAGGGCTGCCACGCGGGAGGCGTAGGCGGCGATGTCTGCGTCCACCGGCAGCGCATAGGTGCGAAGGCGCATGCACACCGGCGCAAAGAAGGCATCGGCAATCGTGAACCCGCCAAACAGCAGCGGCCCGCCATGCTGGGCCAGCAGCTCGCGCCACATGGCCGTCAGGCGTGCCACGTCGGCACGCACCGCCGGTTTGTCGCGCCATATCAACTGGCCGGTGGTGGCCAGATCAGCCTCGATGTTCATCGGGCAGGCCGAGCGCAATGCGCCGAAGCCGCTGTGCATCTCGGCGCAGATGCTGCGGGCACGGGCGCGCGCCTGGATGTCGGCAGGCCAGAGCTTGTGCTCCGGAAAACGCTCAGCCAGGTATTCGGCAATGGCCAGCGTGTCCCACACCATGAAGCCGTCGTCTTCCAGCACCGGCACCTTGCCGACCGGGTTCACGCTGGCAATCTTCTGCTTGAAGGTCGAGGTGGGGTCGAAGGAGTCAAAGCGCAGCTTGACTTCCTCGAAGGGAATACTGGCCTGCTTGAGAAGCACCCAGGGGCGCATGGACCACGACGAATAGTTCTTGTTGCCGATGTAGAGCTTGAGCATGGAATCTCCGGTGAGCAATGTGTGACAGCGAAATCAGAATCGACTGCCATGCTAACGCGCTGCCATGAGCGCATTGATGCCAAAAAAGCCGGAAATTGATGAGGACCCAGACCAGCGGTTGCGCGTCAGGGACAGTCCTTCGATACCTCAGGACGAACGGAACTCGGTCAGCGCCCGTTGAGTATTTTCTTCACAAGCTGAGCCGTGGAACCGGCTTCGCCGGGCCACAGGCGGACGGCCCCCTCGGGGGGCAGGGAGCTACGCGAAGCGAGCGACCGTGGGGGCTCAACTGATTAGCCGTGGAACCGGCTTTGCCGGGCCACAGGCGGGCGGCCCCCTCGGGGGGCAGGGAGCTACACGCAGTGAGCGACCGTGGGGGCCTAAAATCTCCCGGCAGTTTTACGCTTCGCCGTCAACCCGCTGCGCAGCCCCTGGTCGCCCAGGTAAGAAGGCCCGATGGCTTCCAGTGACGACGGCACAATGCCCAGCGCCTGCAGGCCGGGCAACTGGTTGGATGCCACGTTGTCGGTCCGCATGGCGTCCAGGTTGTCGCGGCTCATCAGCGGGTCGCCCGGGGCCAGCTCCATCAGTCTGGCCTGAAGGCGCGCCAGCGCATCCGGCAGCGGCAGCACCGGCCGGCCCTTGCCACCGTTGATGCCGGCGTACTGCCCGGCCATCTCGACCAGTTGTTTGAGCGTGTAGACATCGGGCCCGCAGACTTCAAAGGTCTGGCCAATGGTGTCCGGGTCCTGCAGGCAGCTCACCACGGCACTGGCCACGTCTTCGACCCACACCGGTTGGAAGCGCGCGCTCGCGGAGGCCAGTGGAACCACGGGAAAAATTTGCTGAAGGCTGGCGAAGGTGTTGAGGAACTTGTCCTCAGCCCCAAAAATCACGCTGGGACGCAGAATCGTCACGTCCAGGCCGGCCTCCTGGAGGATGGCTTCGCCGCGGGCCTTGCTGCGCTGGTACATCGAGGCCGAACTGGCCGATGCACCCAGCGCACTCACATGCACCACGCGCCGCGTACCGGCCGCTTCGCAGGCGCGTGCGAGGGCCAGCGGCAGCTGCACATGGGCTTTCTCGAAGGCTGCCTCGTTGCCATGCAGGATGGCCACCAGATTCACCACCGCGTCGTGGCCTGCGACCAGGGCGGTCAGCGCGGCGCTGTCATGGACATTGACCTCCACCACGTCCACCAGCGGCAGCATCAAGAGGTGGTTGGCCCGTTCGCGACGGCGTGTCGCCACCGTCACGCGGCATTGCAGCCGGGCGAGTTTTTCGCACACGTGCCGGCCGACAAAGCCGGTGCCGCCCAGAAGAAGGATGTTGTTCATAAAACCCAATGGAGCCAGTTTGCCAGATCGTCAGTTACGGACGATTTTGCGCGGTTTGCCGAAGTCGTCAATCGCCACGTAGGTCAGGCTGGCCTCCGTGACCTTCACATACCGGCCCTGGGCGCGGAAGCGTTCGGCGTACACCTCGACCTGCACCGTGATGGAGGTGTTGCCGATGCGCGTGACGCTGGCAAAAAACGACAGGATGTCACCCACCCGGACCGGCTGCTTGAAGATGAACTCATTCACCGCCACAGTGGCCAGACGCCCGTCGACATGGCGTGCCGGCACCACGGAGCCGGCCAGGTCGACCTGCGCCATGACCCAGCCGCCGAAGATGTCGCCGTTGGCGTTGCAGTCGGCCGGCATGGGAATGACCTTGAGCACCAGCTCTTTGTCGGTGGGCAGTTCCACCGAGCCGGTGGCGGCACGCGTGTCGTGCGGAGTGCTTGATTCGGGGGACATAGGCACAATCTGTGTGAAATTGAGTAAAACACCAAGAGAAATGATTGTCGCCCATGCGTTCCCGAGCTTCCACTGTTGAATTCACCCCGGCCATGCCCGCCAACGGCGCGCCCGTTGCGCCGCAGCGCAGCCGCTCCGACGCCGACACCCTGAAGAAGCTGTTTCCCTACCTCTGGGAGTACAAGTGGCGGGTGCTGGCCGCCCTGAGCTTCATGGTGGGCGCCAAGGTGGCCAACGTGGGTGTGCCGCTGCTGCTCAAGAACCTGGTGGACACCATGAGCTTCAAGCCGGGCGACGTGCAGGCGGTGCTGGTGGTGCCGGTCGCGTTGTTGCTGGCCTATGGCCTGCTGCGGCTGTCGACCACCCTGTTCGCAGAACTGCGCGAGCTGGTCTTTGCCAAGGCCACCGAGGGCGCGGCCCGGCGGATCTCGCTGGAGGTGTTCCGCCACCTGCATGCGCTCAGCCTGCGCTTTCACCTGGAGCGGCAGACTGGCGGCATGACGCGCGACATCGAGCGCGGCACCCGCGGCGTGCATTCGCTGATTTCCTATTCCCTCTACAGCATCGTTCCCACCCTGATCGAGGTGACGCTGGTACTGAGCCTGCTGGCGGTGAAGTTCGACGTCTGGTTCGCCGGCATCACCGGCATTGCGCTGGTGTTCTACATTTTCTTCACGGTCACCGTGACGGAGTGGCGCACCCAGTTCCGCAAGACCATGAACGAGCTCGACTCCTCGGCCCACAGCCGGGCGATCGATTCGCTGCTGAACTACGAGACCGTCAAGTACTTCAACAACGAGGAGTTCGAGGCGCAGCGCTACGACGAGAATCTCAAGCGCTACCGCAAGGCGGCCATCAAGAGCCAGAACACGCTGAGCCTGCTCAACACCGGCCAGCAGGTCATCATCGCCATCGGTTTGGTGGCCATGCTGTGGCGTGCCACCCAGGGCGTGGTGGAGGGTCGCATGACGCTGGGCGATCTGGTCATGGTCAATGCCTTCATGATCCAGCTGTATATCCCGCTTGGTTTTCTGGGCGTGATCTACCGCGAGATCAAGCAGAGCCTGACCGACCTGGACAAGATGTTCGTGCTGATGGAGCGCGAGCGCGAGATTGCCGACGTGCCTGGTGCCCAGCCACTGCGTATCGAATCCACGCCCGCCGTCCGCTTCGAGAACGTGAGTTTTGCGTACGATCCGGCGCGGACCATCCTGCACGGCGTGAGCTTCGAGATCCCCCCCGGGAAAACCGTGGCGGTGGTGGGCTCGTCCGGCGCCGGCAAGTCCACGCTGGCGCGGCTGCTGTACCGCTTTTATGACATCCAGCAGGGGCACATCACCATTGCCGGGCAGGACATCAAGCAGGTGACCCAGTCCAGCGTGCGGCAGGCCATCGGCATCGTGCCGCAGGACACCGTGCTCTTCAACGACACGGTGGAATACAACATCGCCTACGGCAAGCCGGGCGCCAGCCATGCCGAGGTGGAAGAAGCCGCCCGTGCCGCGCGCATCCACGGTTTCATCAGCTCGACCCCGCTGGGCTACCAGACCATGGTGGGCGAGCGCGGGTTGAAACTCTCCGGCGGTGAAAAGCAGCGCGTGGCCATTGCACGCACCTTGCTGAAGAACCCGCCGGTGGTGATTTTTGACGAGGCCACGTCGGCGCTGGACTCCGCCAACGAGCGTGCCATCCAGGCCGAGCTGCGCACCGCCGCCCAGAACAAGACCACGCTGGTGATCGCCCACCGGCTCTCGACCGTGGTGGACGCGCACGAGATTCTGGTGATGGACAGCGGCCGCATCATCGAGCGCGGCACGCACACGCAACTGCTCGCGCTGGACGGCGCCTATGCCCGCATGTGGGCGCTGCAGCAGAGTTCGCCAGACGCCTGATGGATCAGCGATAACCTTTTCGTTTGAGATCGACGCGGGCTGCTGCAAAACAGCAGCGAATCCAAAATCCTGGTTGGCATTGGTTGTGTTCATCGACCTGTCCATGGGAATCCCCGTAGGTCGATTCCGTAGCAGCAAACGCATAATCCTGAGCATGGAAACCAAATGGCTGGAAGATTTCGTCAGTCTGGCTGAAACCCGCAGTTTCAGCCGTTCTGCCCAGTTGCGTCACGTCACGCAGCCCGCGTTTTCGCGGCGTATTCAGGCGCTGGAAGCCTGGGCGGGCACTGATCTGGTCGACCGCAGCTCCTACCCCACGCGGCTCACCCCCGCCGGTGAAACGCTCTACAGCCAGTCGCTGGAAATGCTGCAGGGCCTGCAGTCCACCCGCGCCATGCTGCGCGGGCACACCTCGGCCGCGCAGGACGTCATCGAGTTTGCCGTGCCGCACACGCTGGCCTTCACGTTTTTCCCGGCCTGGGTCAGCAGCCTGCGCGAAAAATTTGGCCCCATCAAAAGCCGTTTAATTGCTCTCAATGTGCATGACGCCGTGCTGCGTCTGGTGGAAGGCAGCTGCGACCTGCTGATTGCCTACCATCATGATTCGCAGCCGTTCCAGCTGGATGCTGACCGCTATGAGATGGTGTCGCTGGGCCAGGAGCTGTTGGCGCCCTTTGTGCGCGCCAATTCTGCCGGCGAGCCCGAGTTCACCCTGCCCGGAAAGCCTGGTCAGCCCCTGCCTTACCTGGGCTACGCCCCCGGCGCCTACCTGGGCCGCATGGTGGACATGATCCTCAAGCAGTCGAGCACCGCCATCCACCTGGACCGCGTCTATGAGACCGACATGGCCGAAGGCCTGAAGGCGATGGCGCTGGAGGGCCACGGCATCGCCTTTTTGCCGCTGAGCGCGGTCAAGAAGGAGCTGCGGGCCAAAAAGCTCGTCAGCGCTGGTTCCAACCTGGAAATGACCATGGATGTGCGGGTGTACCGGGAGCGGCCTACCGCCAAGGAGGGCGCCAAGAGCCATGCCCAGGCCCTGTGGGCCTATCTGCAGTCACAGGGCAGCGGCAAGGAAAAAGTCCCCAGCCGCAGCAGCGTCCTGGGCACCACACGCTGACGCTTCGTCGCCGCTGCCGGTGGGCAGCCGCTGGGGAGATTAGTAGTAACCCTTGTGGGTTATAAGAAAAATGCATCAAAGACCACCGAAACGGCATTGGTGTTTTGACATACGCAAACTTACAGTTCGTCACGTTCCCCATCGGATGGTTTTTCGTGACCCCTGTCTCCTCCCTTTCTGTTCCTCCCCTCGACGCTGATCCGTCCAGGACGACCCGCACCGAGCATGATTTTCTGGGTGAAAAGCTCATCCCGGCAGCGGCTTACTGGGGCGTCCACACCGCCCGGGCGGTAGAGAATTTTCCAATTTCCGGCACCCTGGTATCGGCCATGCCCGATCTGGTGCGTGCCTTCGGTTTTGTCAAGAAGGCCGTGGCCCGGGCCAATGCCGAACTGGGCGTGCTGGACCGCCAGCGCGCCGCCGCCATCATGAGCGCCTGCGACAAGCTGATCGCCGGCCAGCACCACGACCAGTTTGTGGTCGATGTGATCCAGGGCGGCGCTGGCACCTCCACCAACATGAATGCCAACGAGGTGATCGCCAACCTCGCACTGGAAACGCTGGGTCACGGGAAAGGGCGTTACGACGTCCTGCACCCCAATGACCACGTGAATGCGTCGCAGAGCACCAACGACGTCTACCCGACCGCCATGCGCCTGGCCCTGTGGTCTGCGATTAACCGCCTGCTGGCCTCCATGGCCACGCTGCGCCGCGGTTTCGAGGTCAAGGCAGCCGAGTTTCACGACGTCCTGAAGATCGGCCGCACCCAGTTGCAGGATGCAGTACCGATGACGCTGGGACAGGAGTTCCTGACCTATGCCGTGATGATCGGCGAGGACGAAGCCCGGCTGCAGGAGGCGCGGGCGCTGATCCAGGAAATCAACCTGGGCGCCACCGCCATCGGCACAGGCATCAACGCCCCGGCTGGCTACGCCGATCTGGCCTGCCGTTACCTGGCTGAAGAAAGCCGCATCCCGGTGGTCAAGGCTGCCAACCTGATCGAGGCCACGCAGGACACCGGGGCCTTCGTGCAGCTGTCGGGGGTGCTCAAACGCGTGGCCACCAAGCTCAGCAAGATCTGCAACGACCTGCGCCTGCTCTCCAGCGGCCCGCAGGCAGGCTTTGGCGACATTCGCCTGCCACCGCGGCAGGCAGGCTCGTCCATCATGCCGGGCAAGGTCAACCCCGTCATCCCGGAAGTCATGAACCAGGTGGCTTTCGAGGTGATTGGCAACGACATGACGGTCACCATGGCCTCCGAGGCCGGACAGCTCCAGCTCAACGCGTTCGAACCCATCATGGGCTGGAGCCTTTTCAAAAGCATCGAACACCTCAGCCAGGGCTGCCTCACCCTGCAAACCCACTGTGTCGCCGGGATCGAAGCGAACCGCGAACTGCTGGCCAGGCGCGTGCGCGAATCCGTCACGCTGGTCACCGCGCTCAATCCCATCATCGGCTACGAAAAGGCTGCGCTCATCGCCAAAAAGGCCATCGCCACCGGCGCCCCGATTGCGGAAATTGCCGAATCGCTGGGCATCCTGACCCAGGCAGAGGTCGAGGCGCTGCTGGTGCCCGACAAGCTGACGCAGCCCTTGCGGCTGGTCAGCTGAGTCGGGCAGTTGGCACAAAGACTGCTTGTTGAAGCCTCATCCATGTCTCCCACGCCCATGCATGCCCTGCGACTGAAAACTTTACATGCCCTGTTCACAAGGGCAGCCGTTGCGCCGGCGCCTCCACCCCAGCCATGAGGGCTGATGTTTGGCACGGGTAAACCTGCGTCCGGCCCCAGCGCCAAGTCTCTAGAATCTTTCGTCAACCGTTTCATTCATCAAAGGAAGTCCCATGAAATTCAAGCTCGTAGCCCTCTCCATTGCAATGCTCGCCACGGGCGGCGCCTTTGCCGACACGCTCTCCAAGGTCAAGGCCTCCGGCGTGGTCACCATGGGCGTGCGCGACTCGTCCGGTGCCCTGTCCTACACGCTGGGCGACGGCAAGTACACCGGCTACCACGTCGAGATCTGCCAGCGCATCATTGCCAACCTTGAAAAGGCGGCCGAGCGCAAACTGGAAGTCAAATACCAGCCCGTCACCTCGCAGAACCGCATTCCACTGGTGCAGAACGGCACGGTGGACATCGAGTGCGGCTCCACCACCAACAATGCCACGCGTCAAAAAGACGTGGCCTTCGTGGTCACCACCTTCGTGGAAGAAGTGCGTATTGCCGTCAAGGCCAGCTCCAACATCACGTCGATTGCCCAGTTGAACGGCAAGAACGTCGCCACCACCACGGGCACCACTTCGGTCCAGACACTGCGCAAGAACGAACGCGCCACCGGCGTGGACTTCAAGGAAGTGTTCGGCAAGGACCACTCCGACAGCTTCCTGCTGCTCGAGTCCGGCCGTGCCGACGCATTCGTGATGGACGGCTCCATCCTCGCCGGCAACATCGCCACGGCCAAGAACCCCAAGGATTTCAAGATCGTCGGCGAAGTGCTGAGCGTGGAACCCATCGCCATCATGATCCGCAAGGACGACCCGCTGCTCAAGCGCCTGGCCGATGACACCGTCAAGGGCATGATCAAGTCCGGCGAGATGAACAAGCTGTGGACCAAGTGGTTCCTCGACCCGATCCCACCGAAGAACACCCGTGTCGGTCTGGCCCTGAGCGCCAGCACCAAGGCCGCCTGGGACAATCCAAACGACAATCCGATGGAAGCCTACGCCAAGAAGTGATGCGGCGCTGAAAGCACCAGCCCCGCCAGGCGTATTGCGCTGGCGGGGTTTCTCGTTGACTGTTGCTTGAAAAAATAACCAAAAACACATTGCTGGAGCCGAAATGACCTGGGATTGGCAAGTATTTCTGACTGACGACGGAGGAGGCCGCACTTACCTCCAGTGGATGCTCGACGCATGGGGCTGGACACTCGCGGTCGCCGGGTCGTCATGGGTCGTGGCCATGGTGATGGGCTCGCTGATCGGCACCCTCCGCACCTTGCCCAACAGCCCCTGGCTGGTGCGCCTGGCGAACGTGTGGGTGGAACTGTTCCGTAACGTCCCGCTGCTGGTGCAGATCTTCATCTGGTACTTTGTGGTGCCCAAGGTTTTCCCGGCCATGAAGGAACTGCCCAGCTTCATTCTGGTGGTGTTCGCGCTCGGGTTTTTCACCTCTGCCCGTATCGCCGAGCAGGTGAGGGCTGGCGTTCAGGCCCTGCCGCGCGGGCAGCGCTATGCCGGCATGGCCATGGGCTTCACCACCTTGCAGACCTACCGTTATGTCATCCTGCCAATGGCCTTTCGCATCATCATTCCGCCGCTCACCAGCGAGTCCATGAACTTGCTGAAGAACTCCTCGGTGGCCTTTGCCGTGTCGATTGCAGAGCTCACCATGTTTGCCATGCAGGCCCAGGAAGAAACCTCGCGCGGCATCGAGATTTACCTCGCCGTCACCGCAGCCTATGCGCTTTCC
Organism: uncultured Polaromonas sp.; assembly: GCA_966112355.1. Classification (GTDB taxonomy): domain Bacteria; phylum Pseudomonadota; class Gammaproteobacteria; order Burkholderiales; family Burkholderiaceae_C; genus Polaromonas. The sequence goes on along the minus strand of CBHWCZ010000004.1, from coordinate 28,513 downwards.
GCCTTCATCGTGAACCGCGTCATGGCCTATGTCGAAAAGCGCGTGCGCATCCCGGGCTTCGTGGTGGCAGGCGCCACGGGTGGGGTGCACTGACATGTTCGGACTCGACCTGAGCTTCGTCAACTGGGAGATCATCTCCAAGTTCGTCATCAAGGGCTTCATCTTCAGCGTGGAGCTCACCGTGGTTGCCACCATAGGCGGCATCATCTTCGGCACCCTGCTGGCGCTGATGCGCCTGTCCGGCAAATCGGTGCTGGCCCTACCTGCGACGTTCTATGTCAACGGCATGCGCTCGGTGCCGCTGGTCATGGTCATCCTGTGGTTCTTCCTGCTGGTGCCGGCTGCGTTCTACGAGATGATTCCCGGCGGCGGCAACTACCGCGCAGAAATCTCGGCCATCATCACCTTCGTTGCGTTCGAGGCGGCCTACTTCAGCGAGATCATGCGCGCCGGCATTCAGTCCATCTCACGCGGGCAGGTCAACGCCGGCCGTGCGCTGGGCATGACGTATGCGCAGAACATGAAGCTGATCATCCTGCCGCAGGCCTTCCGCAACATGGTGCCCATTTTGCTCACGCAAACCATCATCCTGTTCCAGGACACCTCGCTGGTCTACGCCATTGGCGCCTATGACCTGCTCAAGGGCTTCAGCACCGCCGGCAAGATTTACGGGCGCCCCGAAGAGGCCTATCTGCTGGCCGCAGTGGTCTATTTCGTGATCTGCTACAGCCTGTCCTTCATGGTCAAGCGGCTGAACAGCAAGATCGCCATCATCCGTTAAGACCGCCTGTACAGCAGGCAGGTCGTCAAGAGCACACTGGAGAGCAACATGATTGAGTTGGAAGAAGTTTCAAAATGGTACGGCGATGTGCAGGTGCTGAACAAATGCACCACCAGCATCAAGAAAGGTGAGGTGGTGGTGGTGTGCGGGCCGTCCGGTTCCGGCAAGTCCACCCTCATCAAGACCATCAACGCACTGGAACCCTTCCAGAAGGGCAAGATTTTCGTGGACGGCCAGGCGGTGCACGATCCGAAGACAGACCTGCCCAAACTGCGCTCCAGGGTCGGCATGGTGTTCCAGAACTTCGAGCTGTTTCCCCATCTGAGCGTGACGGAAAACCTCACGCTCGCGCAGGTCAAGGTGCTCGGTCGCAACGCCGATGAAGCCAAGACGCACGGCCTCAAGTACCTCGACCGCGTGGGCCTCATGGCGCACAAGGACAAGTTCCCGGGCCAACTCTCCGGCGGCCAGCAGCAGCGCGTGGCCATTGCCCGTGCATTGAGCATGGACCCGATCGCCATGTTGTTCGACGAACCCACCTCCGCCCTCGACCCCGAAATGGTCGGCGAGGTGCTCGACTGCATGATGGGCCTGGCCGTCGAAGGCATGACCATGATGGTGGTCACGCACGAGATGGGTTTCGCCCGCAAGGTCGGCAGCCGCGTCATCTTCATGGACGTCGGCGGCCGCATCCTGGAGGACTGCTCCAAGGACGAGTTCTTCAGCCACCCGGAAAACCGTCAGGCGCGTACCAAGGACTTCCTCAACAAGATCCTGCAGCACTGAGCCTGCCAGCGCCACAAGGCGCCGTCGGAACCATCAAAAAAGCCCTCGGTCCGAGGGCTTTTTTGCGTTCTGCATCTGGCGCACGGTCAGCAACCGGTCCAGGGAACGGGCCTGCCGAATCTATTTTTTGCCCACCGGCTGCACCGAGGGCGAAACCGCCGGCCAGCGGACGATCTCCGACTTTCCGGCCGCAACCGACACCAGCTGGTGAATCGTTTGCCCGGCAAACACCTTCTCCCGCAAGTCCTTGAGCACTTCTGCTGCACCGCCGAAAGGCACCACCATGTCAATCAGCCAGACTTGTGCGCCGGAATTCCAGTCATTCAGTGTCAGCTGATGCGGCGCGGCTTGATACCGTGCGGCCACCGCATCGCTGAGCCGGGCCCATGACACATAGGCCGCCGGTGCCCCCTGTTTCAGATACACCTTGGACTGCTCAAGGATCAGGGCCGGCATGATGCGCCACTCCAGCTCGCCAAGCAGCGTGTGGCGCCCGGCCGGCTGCTGCATCAGCAGCCACGTCACCGCCCCGAATAATGGAATTTTGGTCAGCGTCCTTTGAACCTGGCTTTGGGCCAGGTTCGCAAGATTTTCCAGGTTGTCTGGTGCCCTGGATTCAGGGCTTGGGGCGGGTGGACTGGATGGCTTCACAGCATCCGAACGTTTTTTCATAGCGGCTCCTTTTCCAGTAGATTATTGATGACATTCACATCCGCCTCGCCGAGCGTGGCATTGGATGCCTTCAGGCGCAGGCCCTGCATCAGGGTATCTGCGCGCGCCTTATACCAATCGCGCTGAGCGACATGCAGTTGCTGCTCGGCATTCAAGACATCAATATTGATGCGGGTACCAATACGGTAGCCAATTTTGTTCGCATCGAGTGAGCTTTTGCTGGATGCGATGGCTGAAGCCAGAGCGTCTACCTGTGCGATGCCGTTCACAACACCGGTGAAAGCCTGGCGAGCTTGCGCAACAGCCTGCCGATCGGCGGTCTCCAGATCTTCCCTGGATTTTTCTTTCAAGGCAATTGCCTCGCGGACACGCGATTGCGGCCCTCCGCCGGAAAAAATGGGAATATTCAGGTTCAGTCCGACTTGGTGTGCACGTGATCGCACCGATATATCTGCCGGTGACGTGATACTGCCGGAGCTGAAATTGGTACCGTAGCCCACTGTCAGATCGAGACTCGGCAAATGCGCTGCCTGGCTCCTCGTGATTTCACGGTCTGCGATAGCCAGAGCTGTTCGAGCCATTTGCACCTGCAGCGACTGCTCCCGGGCACTGTCAGTCCAAGGCTTTGCAGACTCCGGTTGCAGATCCGGAAGCTTGCCGGTATCCCGTAATCGCGCCAACCGCTCCACGGGTTCGCCTACGATGCGCACTAACTCGGCCCGCCTGTTTTCCAGCTCGCCGCTGGCCGCTACAGCTTGGGCACGCGACAAATCCAGTCGGGATTGAGCCTCGTGCACATCGGTCACTGTACCGGTGCCTACTTCGAAGTTGCGGCGTGCCAGCTTTAATTGTTGTTCGATGGCGCTCGTTTGCAGGCGGGCGACTTTCTCCATTTCGAGGGCGACCAGTACGTCTAGGTAGATTTGTGTTGTACGCAGTATCAAGTCTTGTTTAGCTTGCCGGAATTGTGTCTCTGCCAGCATCTCCTGGAGCTGGGCCTGGTCAAAAGCTGCCCAACTGGCGGCACGCCACAGTGGCTGGGTCAGTTGCAGATTCCAACTGTGTGTACGTACGCCGCGGGCTGTATAAGGTGCTTCGCTGAAAGAGGCTTGGCCACTTTGACTGCCAGTTGCTCCCACCAGGTTCAACGCTGGGAGCAATCCGGCGCGAGCCTGGGGCACGTGTTCCCGCGCAGCCCGTAATGAATACTCGGCTGCCCGATAAGCTGGATCACGCTCCAGAGCTTTGCGATAGACGTCCAGCAGTGTGTCGGCCTGAGTACCGAAGCAGATTAAAAACGCTGCTATTGCGATCAGGTAACGTTGCCATGCGCTCGCAGGCTTAACCTCAACTCTCACGCAAGGACTCCTGCTTATAGCGCAGCAGGGGTGCGATGAAGTACTCGATCATCCGTCGCTCGCCTGTGCGGATGTCCGAAGTCACGCTCATTCCAGCAGACACGGCCCCACGCAAGCCATTGACGACAGTTGGTGTTTCTGTCGTTTTCAACTGGATACGGACTGGATAAACTGGTCCCAACTTCTGGTCATTCACGGCATCAGTGCCTACCCATTGCACAGTACCTTCGATATAGCCGAATCGCGTGAAATCAAAAGTCTCCACTTTGTTGATGACACGCTGGCCAACCTTGACATGGCCTATGTCGCGATTCAGCACTTGGGCATCGATTTCCAGCGCGGCATGATGCGGCACCACGGTCATCAGAGGCTGCGCCTGTGTGACAACGCCACCGACCGTTGTTACCGCCAGTTGTTGCACCGTCCCGTCAATCGGGCTGCGCAAGATCTGCAATTCGCGCCGCTGGGTGGCCTTGAGCAGCTCCTGATGCGCCGCGTCATGCTTACGGGTGGCGTCCACCAGTTCGGTGCTGATACGGGTGCGGAATTCGGCCTTTGCCTGTTTGTGCTGTTGAACCGCAGCATTAAGACTGGCTGCGGACTCCCTGAGGCGATTGCCTTGCACCGAAAGCTCTTTCTCCATGCTCAGCAGTTCCAGTCGCGTTTCGATCACCCCTGTGCGTGCGATGTGGCCGGTCGTGGCCAGTTCTTCCCGCATTTCGTGCTTTTGCTGGACCAGCGGCAGGCTGGTTTGCAACTGGGCAATATTTGCTGCTATGGCATCCCGGTCAGCGCTGCGCCGTGCAATATCGGCATCGAGGGCCGCCATGCGCGAATCTTGCTCGCTGCGCCGGCTGGCAAGCATGGCTTGCTGGTTGACCAGCATGGCTGGGGGCAAATCAGGCGCCTCGCCCCAAACTGTCTTGCCATCGATCAAGGCCCGCAGGCGCAGTACATCGGCTTTTGTTTCCAGAAATTCACGCTGAAGCCTGTCACGGTCGGCGAGCGTTGCCGTAGCGTCCAGTTCGACCAGCATATCGCCTGCCTTGACTGCCTGGCCGTCGCGCACTGCAATGGATTTGACCACCCCTGCTTCCAGTGACTGAATCACCTTGCTCTTGCCCGACGCACTGATGCGCCCTGGCGCCGTGACCACAATATCCACGGAGACCATACAGGCATACGCCAGCGAAACGGTGGCCATGAAGCAGATGGACCAGGTAATCATGCGAGCCACTGTGGCCGGTGGTTGGCGCCGCAATGCGATCGCTGCACTGCTGAACATGCCAAGATCATTGTTGGGCTGCGGATGAAAGGTGTGAGGGTTTTTCATGCGGCCTCCAGCACTTGGTGTGCCCGGTACAGCGCGGCATAACGCCCTTTAATCCGCATCAGATCAGGGTGGTTGCCGGTTTCAATCACGCGCCCGTGGTCCAGCACCAGAATACGGGTGGCAAGGCGGAGCGTCGAAAGGCGGTGCGCCACCACGAAGACTGTACGACCTGCACAGATACGGGCCATGTTGTCGTGTATGAGCCGCTCACTTTCGTAATCAAGTGCTGCGGTAGCCTCGTCGAACAGCAATATTTGCGGATTGGTCACCAGGGCGCGGGCGATGGCAATGCGAGCGCGCTGTCCACCAGAGAGTTTGCTGCCGCGCTCACCCACCACCGTGTCATAGCCTTCAGGAAGCTGCAGGATGAAGTCATGCGCACCCGCCAGCCGGGCGCTATTTATGACTGCTTCCATCGACAGGGCTGGATGACCCAGCGCAATATTGTCGCGAACAGACCGGTTGAAAAGCGCCGTATCTTGCCCGACCACGCCGATTTGACGGCGTAGCCAGGACGTGTCGACGGTACTCAGGTCCATGCCGTCGAGCAGTATGCGGCCCCTTTCCGGGATATACAGTCGCTGTATCAGGCGCATCAAGGTAGTCTTGCCAGCGCCGGAAATGCCCGTGATTCCCACAATGTCGCCCGGGCAGACGTTCAGGTTCAAGTCGGCAATGACCTCGGGCGTATTCGGTGCGTAGCGAAATGAGACCTCCTCGAACTTCAGCTGGCCTTGCAGCGCCGGGGGCATGCTGCGGTCTGCACGAAATGCAGGTTCTGGTGTGGCGTCCATGATGTCCGCCAGCCGCTTGATGCTGACCTTCATCTGCGTGAACTCCTGCCAGACAGACGCCAGCTTCAGGATGGGCGCGTTGATGCGACCCGCCAGCATGTTGAACGCGATCAGGCCGCCCACTGTCAGCTGGCCGTCAATCACCAAGCGGGCACCGAAGTAGAGCAATAGCACAGTCAGCACCTTGCCCGCCAAGTTGATCAACTGATTCGTGGCGCTTCCCAAATGCCCCGATTCAAATGCCGCTGTCACGTAGTCACACAGGCGCCGCTCCCAGTCGCGTTGCCAGACACCTTCTACCGCGTGGCTTTTGATGGTTTCCATGGAGGAGACCGTCTCCACCAGAAAAGTCTGGTTCTCTGCTCCCAGGGCGAACTTGTCTTCCATCTTGCGGCGCATCAGCGGTGTGATGAGCCACGACGCAGCAAAAAATACCGGCAATGCGGCAACCACAATCAGGGCCAGCAGGGTGCTGTAATAAAACATCACAGCCAAGAAAACCACGGCAAACAGCAGGTCCAACCAGCTGGTGATCGCTGTGCCCGTCATGAAGTTGCGTGCGTTCTCCAGCTCCCGCACCCTTGCCACCGTCTCGCCGCTGCGACGCGCCTCAAAGTAAGACAGCGGCAGATGCAGCAAATGACGGAACAGCTTTGCGCCCAGCTCCACATCCACCCGGCTGGTGGTGTGCGTGAAAAGGTAATGTCGCATCGCACTCAACAGCACCTCAAACAGGCCGACTGCCAGCAAGGCCGCCACCATCACGTCCAGCGTGCTCATGGAGCGGTGCGTCAGCACCTTGTCGATCACTACTTGGAAAATCAGTGGCGTTAGCAGTGCAAAAATCTGTACGAAAAATGAAGCGAGCAATACCTCGCTCATCATTTGCCGGTACTGGCTGATGGAGCGCAAGAACCAGCCTATACCGAAGCGCCCGAAGTCTAAAGCACCGCCCGCGCCAGAAAAAGGGTTGGTGGCTGTGGGTACGACACGGGCGGTGACCCATTCCAGCTTGTCAGATGGTGCCATTTGCGCGGTAAAGTGATTCCACGGCATCAACTGCGGACGCGCATCGCCACTGGCCTGTAATACCACACCTTCTTCACTGGTATTGCCAACGAGGACCCACTGCCCATCCGCACCGCGTACCAACGCTGGCCATGACCCATGCAGGAATTTTTTCACTGATGTGTGATGGTGCTGCACTTCCAGCCCAAGACCTTGAAATGCCTGGACCACGACTTCCATGTCGAGGCCGTCTACAGGCCAGGCGTGGTAATGCGCCAAGCGCGCAACATCCGCTCGGATGCCCACCAGATGCAAAAAACTCGTCAGCAGATGATGCTGTGGGTCGGCGCTTGCCATCGCATCAGGCGCGGCATCGGTTGGATGGAGCGATGCGTTGGAAGGATCGAGGTGATTGGAAGGGCGACAAGGCGTATTCAAAGACACGTGGGTATCTCACATCAGGTTAGAAGGAATCAATAAGAGGTGACCGTGCCCGCTGCTTCTGGTCAAACGGGGAAGGCAGGCAACCACGCAGAGTAATTGCCACCACTCAGTGTCAGGCCCATGCGACTCAGAAAGCGGCCGGTGCTGCGCATCGACACCCCACTCGCCACGCCGATGTACACCTCTGAGACGTTACGCATTTGCGCCCACGCCTTGAACGCCATGACCATCTTGACGGCAGCTGCACTGCCCCGATGGGTTGGATGTACCAACAGGAAGACTGACGAAGCCACACGCCTGTCGCAGAAAAAGTATTCGTCAACGGTACCGATCATCAGACCGCAGATATTTGCACCATCGGTTTCTGCTTTGGATTCCGCTCTGACAAAAAAGGTGGTGGACAGCGGCTGCATGATCATGCGCACGAAGCGCTCCTTGACCCGCTCAGCGTCGTAGGGCAGCGCTGCGAACCGGCTTTCCATGTGGCAGATATGGCCCAAAGCTACCAAGGCTTCAACGTCGCGCAGACAAGCTGGCTCAATTCTCATGCAGCCCCCGGGTACAGCTGCGTCTGCGCGCAGGCCATCTGCTCCCAGGGTGCCGACTGGGCTAATAACGCCTCATGCGTGTCGCTCCCAACTGCCGGCACATAAACCAGTGGTATCTCGCTGTCGGACTGTTGCTCCCACCCGGCTGTGATGGTACTGACCATTTGCGCCATCAGAAGGGCGGTGTGCTCCGGGGTGGGCCAGAAGGCAGGCGCTGCTGCGGGCTGTAGCGCGGGGTCGGCAACAAGCTCTACGGCTTCAGCCACAGGTACCGCGCTGACGGGGATAGCAACGGCCACGAGCGAAGCACTGTTGGGCGCAGTCGGAGGGATATTTTGGGACACAGGGTCAGCTGGAAAATTCGCTGACGTGGTCGCTGGCGTTGTGTCTGAGCTTATGTCTGAAGTTGTGGCTTTGGTAGCGGCTGTTGTGATGGTTATGGTGTTGTCCACCGCTGCGTCACCAGCCTGCGCCGCTTGGCCTGCCGGAACTGAATGAGCGGCCTGCATGAGCTGTAACGACTCCACCGCCAGCACCACATCCCCTACCGCACCCGTATGGCCGTCAGCCCATGTGAAGTGCGATTGGCCCAGCTCCGTGACACCCTGCACCGGCTGGCGAAACTGCTGGTCGCTGTGCAGGCTGATCTGGGTGATGCCGATGTGATCCAGCGTGTTGAACTCGCCTGTTTGCGTTACCCCATCGCCATTGCTGTCTTGCCAGACGCCGAATTCGCGCCAGCGCGCGTCCAGCCGGTCCAGCAGGCCATTTCTGTTGCTGTCGAATGCGGTGAGGCCCTCCAGATCAGATTTGGCGCCGGGTTGGTAGTGGGTGAAGGATATTTCATCGAAGCGATCGATCACCCCGTCGCTGCCTATGTCGCGCACCAGCAAGCCATCGTCACTTGCCACCCATGCCAAGTGCTCGCGCCAGTCGTCATTGTTCACATCGAAATAGGCTTTCGAGTCATCCAGGCCGATGTACTGCAGGCCGTTTCCAGTGAGGTCCAGCGTTACCGGTTTCTTGCCGCCGCCGCCGCTGACCTGCGAGCTCTTGTGCACTGCGTTGATGGCGACGTTGGTGGTCGCGCCGTCGCCGTCGGTTACGGCGATGGCGAAGGGGTCCGCACCGTCATAGCCGTCTCCGCGCTGGCTGTAGTACTGCCAGGCGCCGGTTTGGGCTACCGCGTAATAAGCCGCTTGCGTATGGTCTATTTCAGTAGGTGCCGTTTGCGAGGTGTACTGGTTGGTCCACGCGTGGCCATGCTGGGGACCAGCGGCTACGCCAAATGAAATTGCCGAAGAGTTGCCGTCGGGGTCGTACGCTTCCACAGTACCGTTTTGCCTGTAAAGGTCATCGGCAAGGGTAGGATTACCATCGCTGTCATAGCGAGTGGCGTCCAGGGGATCTGTGCCAACCGGCCTCAGGTGGCCGTTCCGGTAATAAGAGGGAGAAATTTGTGGGTACTGGTAGACGACATTCAGGTAACCCTCTGAGTCGTAGGACGAAAAAGCCACAACCTTGTTGAACAGCTGGCCAGAGGTGGCCAGCGGCGCGGCCTGCGCCTGGTCGTAGATCGACGTGTAGGTGGTGGAATAGCCTCCGCTACCGTCATACTGAAGCTGCATTTGGTAGCCATAAAGCGGCCTGCCGTACCAGATGTCCTCAATAATGGGCGCATCGTTGACCGACTGCACATTGAGGTAAGCCGTCGCCCACGTCTGCCCGCCTTCACCGTCGTTGATGCGGTAGGCGAATGAGGTGCCGCCGTTGTAATCCGCATCGGGCGCGAAGCGCACACTGCCGTCGGCCTGCAGGCTCACGCTACCGTGGCTGGCCTGGCCCACGGCGTCCACCGCCAGCGTGCTCAGTGCACCCGCGTCGGGGTCGGTGTCATTGACGAGCAACTGAGCCTGCGCGATGCTGAAGGCCACGTCTTCATAGCCCGTGAAGCTGTCGTCCGTCGCTACAGGGTTGCGGTTGATGCGCGAGAAGTCGATGGACGCTGTGGCGATGCTGCTGGCGCCTTCTGGGTCTTGTACCGTGTAGTCAAAGCTGCCGCGTCCAGCGTAGCCTGCTTCTGGGACGAAGCTGACACTGCCGTTGGCATTCAAAACTGCCGTGCCATGCTGCACATTGCTGATGGCGCTGATGTGCAAAGCGGCTGGTGACTCGACATCCGTGTCGTTGGCCAGCAAGGCAGCCTGGGTCAATGTATAGCTCACATCCCGTTTGCCCATCAAAAGCTCATCGTTAGTCACAGGTACATCGTTGACCGGGTTGAACGTCAGGTTGACGGTAGCTTGACTCTCGCCACCCACACCATCGCTCACGGTGTAGCCAAAGCTCGCGGTGCCGTTGAAGTTCAGGTCAGGCGTAAACACAATCTCACCGTCAACCATCTGCACGCTGCCGTGGCTGGCGTTGCCTGCGGCCCGGATGGTGAGGTCGGCGTGAAGGTTGTCGACATCGGTGTCGTTGGCCAGCAGTGCGCTGGCGGTGAAGCGGGCCTGGGTGTCTTCATCCAGCGTTGTGGTCTCGCCCAGCAGACGTGGCGCATCATTGACGGCCGCAATGTCCAGACAGGCAAGACCCACAGTGAAGCCGCCCACGCCGTCGGTGACGGTGTAGGTGAACTGTGCCGGGCCGAAGTAATCAGCATCGGGCGCAAAACGGATGGAGCCGTCCGGGTTGAGCGAGGCGCTGCCATGGGTGGCGTTGTCGACCGAGACAATCCGCAGGTCTTGGTGGCCGTTGTCCACATCCGAATCATTGGCCAGCAAACTGGCCTCGGCGAAAGTCTGCACTTCGTCTTCGTTGAAGGTGATCGTCTCTCCCAGTACATCGGGCGCGTCATTGACGGGAGCGAGGTTAACCACCACCTGGCCGGTGACCTGCCCACCCTGGCCATCATCCACCGTGTAGCTGAAGCCCGCCGCGCCGAAGTAGTTGCTCTCAGGGGTGAACTGCAGCGTGCCGTCCGCCAGCAGCGCAATGCTGCCGTGCTGGGCAGCACCGACAGCCGTGATGGACAAGACCTGGTCTGGCTCGGCATTGCCTGCATTAAAGGGGGCCGCGTCCACATCGGTGTCATTGGCCAGCAGCAGGGCCGGGTTGATCAGCAGGACCACGTCCTCATCGCTCCCCATCACTTCGCCGGTAACGACAGGCAAATCATTGACAGCCAGCACCGTGAGGTTGACCGTGGCCTGGGTTTCGTAGCCCACGCCTGCTGTAATGGCAGCCGGGTCCCTGTCACCCACCCAGTAACTGAACCGGGCCGGGCCGTTGTAATCGGCATCAGGCATAAAGCGCACCGTGCCATCGGGCTGCAGAAACACCTGCCCATGCTCAGCGAGACCAACGCGGGTGATGCGCAGCACATCGCCATCCACAGCGGTGTCCACATCCAAGTCATTGGCAAGCAAGCTGGCGGCGGTGAACAGCAAGGTGGTATCTTCATCGCCGCTGGTGGTCTCACCCATCGCCACTGGGGCGTCGTTGACCGCTGCGATGCTCAGGTTGACCCGTGCGTTGTTTGAAAGGCCATACTGGTCGGTGACCGTGTAGTCAAAGGAAGCCGGGCCGTGGTAATTGGCCTCGGGCAGAAACACGACTTCCATCGCGCCCTGGGCATTGAGTTGCAGCGACACGCTGCCATGCACAGGCGCAAATACCGAACTGATGCGCAGACTGGGCTGATTGGGAAAGGCCGGGGCGTTGACGGTGCTGTCATTGGCCAGCAGCAGCGTGGCCAGAAAGCGCAGCCCGGTGTCTTCCCGACTGTTGGCTTGTTCGCTATGCGTTTGCGGGAAGTCCAGCACGGTATCCATGGACGAAGCCCTGTCATCTTCGGGCAGAGCATCGCCGTGAAGGTTGTCGATAGAAGACGACACAAGAGACGACACAAAGGCCGACGTGGACGACGCGCCATTAACCTGCGGATTGCCCACCAACGGCGACCTCTCTTGCAGGACTGAAGACAGGTTTGACGCATCCGCATTCGCGCCAGCCAGTGCGGACAGACCATCCAAAGTATTGGAAGTGTTGGAAGTGTTGGGTATGGCAGTCGGAGCTTGCGGCGCTGAACTGTTGGGTGCTGGGCTGAACCGCGAACCATCCCAGATTTGCCAATCAATGGAATCTGTGCCGGCAGTGGTTACTGGCGCGCCGGGCGCATCGCTGGCTGGCGCCGGTGTCGCAGCGCTTGCCAAGGTAGGCCACTGCGCGGCTCCCGCCCCCAGGGCCAAGGCCATCAAGGGCACGAGATCGACAGTTTCCGCGCTGCGCACCATGGCGACTGTGGCCTCGCGAATTTGCGCGACAGGGTGGGCCGCACCTGCGGGTACAAAAACAATGCCGTTGCGGCTGGCCTGGACCGTGCCAGGTGTTTGCCCTGCAAGTTGTCCGGCCAGCACGGTGCCTGTAAAACCTGTGCGCAGGCGGGGATCGTTTGCGGCCAGGGTGGCGCTGGCTTGTACGGTCTGGGTGGCGATGGTGCGGGCGGTGGTGGTGACCAGGCGGTTGTCGCTCACGTCCACTGTAGATTCACCGGAGGCATCGCTATCGGCCGCAGCGTCACCGCCATGGATATGGCCGGCCTGGCCGTCAAATTCACGGGTGTTGACGGCGTGCAGCGTTGCCGCTGCGGGGCCGGTTTGCTGTTCGTCCAGTTGCAGTACCCCGCCCACCACGGCCTGGTATTTGACGCCCAGCACCTCGCCTGTGAGCGTTTGCACAGTCAATGGCAACCGACTGCCATCGGTGCGTACGATGGCGGGCGGGTCGCTGCCAAAGTCAACGGCTGCGATACCGGCTTGCACCAGCGTCTGCGTTTCGCCGCTACTGCGGGCATCGGAGTGAATATCCAGCCACAAGCGCAAGGCCGCAAACGCCGGGTCCCGGGCGTCAAGCAGTTGGTCATCGTTCGAGTCCAGCCAGCTCAGGCTGTGCCGGGAGGCCGAGCCATCCAGGCTGAGCAATTCGTCCGTGCCGATCAGGCCGTCGCCATTGCTGTCAACAGCCAGCACCTGCTGATCGCCCGCCAGCCACTGGGTTTGCTCAAGGTAGCCGTCGGCATCAATGTCGATCAGGGCGTTCTGCAACGCGGGCTCAACAGGCAAGGCCAGGGTAATCGCTTGCAGGCTCTGGTGAAGGCCGTCTGCGAGCTGTTTAGGCAAACTGGCCTCAAGGCGAGGCAAGTGCAGGCCCTGGCCCTGGTTGTCATGGGCGAGCACGGTCTGCACCAGCCATTTTGGGGCGATGGCCTCATTGGCGTGCGCCATGAAGTCGCCCGCCAAGGTCTCGCCCGTGCCATCACCGCGACTCCCTGCACCGTCGTAGTAGCGGGTCTGCAGTTGGCCGGTCTCATCGGTCCAGCGCAGCACCATGAAGCCCTTCGCCCCATTGGCCAGATTAAATCCGTCAGGGTCGTACTGAAACCCGATGGCCGGCAGCAACCCGGGCACCAGGGCGTAGGGGTTGCCGTCTGCATCCCGGGTGTTGCTAAGGCGCTCCTGCAGGCCGTCCACTAGGCTGCGCATCCAGCCCGCTGCCGTTGCCCCACCGCCTTCGACATCCTGGTCGGTGATGATGCGGGTGTTGCCCGCGGCGTCCCACTCGGCGTGGGCGATGCCTTCTTTCATGGGAATGTCGGAGTCTTCGCCGAACAGGCCCAGGCTGCTGAATACGGAAAGTGCAATGCCGGCGGCTGCACCCCAAGGCCCAATCCATCCCAAACTGCTCATCAGGCTGAGGCTGCTGGAGGCAATGTTGACCGGATCGCCCGAGTCAATGGCCAGCACCAGACCCAGACCGGGCAGAAAGCTATCGCCGCCGGGCAAGTTGGCGCTGACCCATCCTGCCTGCGTCACCTGACCTGCTGCGTTGAAGGTTTGTGTCAGGCTCTCGATTAGGCTCAGGCCGCTGTAAGCGATGGAGCCGATATCGCCTTTGTCCAATGCATTGAGCAGACCGAGCACGCTGGCGGCTGTACCCAGATCGCCAGGTAGGGCGTTTCCGGTAAGCTTGTCGGCGACGTTGTAAACGCTGGCGAGGGCAGCAGCGCGCTGCAAGTCGCTCATCTGCTCCCAATGCTGCAGGCCGATGATGCTGTTCATCAGGCCCAGGGCGCTGGTGGTTTGGCTGGCCTGCGCTGATGATTCGGCACGGGTGTAGGTGTCTGAGGCGACGACGCTGCCGTCTTTGTCGTTCACATAGACGGCGTTGCCATTTAAATCCTTGACCTGGTAGTAGCCGTTAGGCAGGCGATTGATCTCACCTGCAATATCGCTATCGGCGTTGACTAGGAGGCTGGTGCGCTCGTTCAAGGGCATGACGTCAAAGCCTGCCAGCTGTCCTGCGTTGTAGGCGCCGCCTGTGTTGCTGCCAGTGAAGTGCCCTACAAGCGCAGAGGTCTGTACGTCCGCGACGCGGAAGCTGGAATCTGTGATTGGCTGCGTAACAAATGCGCTTGTACACGTTTCATCCACAGCACGGTTGACGGACTTGCCAGCGGCGTCCTGGATGAGGATGCGCCCATCGTCCATTTGGCCAACCTTGTCGCCGGGCTGGAGCTGGGCCACCGCATTGCCGTACCAGTCGAGAAGCAGGCCGCCGCCTGTGCTGTCGCGGGATTCTGTCCAACCGGGGTGGCCTGGCAGTTGCCTGTTGATTGTGCCGTTGGGTGAGACCTCGTAGGTTTGACCGCCCACCACAACGGTTTGATAGCCAGCAGGTGTTGCTGAGGGGGGCGTAGTGGGCTGAGTAGTTGCCTGGTTGATGAAGCGGGAGATGTCTTCTGGTGCTGCCGCAAGTTCGCCCGTTCCAGCATGAACCAGCCCACGCCCCGTTAAAAAGATGTACTGATCGCCCGCAATTTTGAATACGTCACCATTGAAGTACTGTGCAGCCTCACCTGTCGACGCGTCGATCTGGTCTTTTGCGTACTCCCAGGCTTGGGCGTGTACATCGCCAGAGCCGCTGTAAGTGCGGCGCTCGTAGAGGTTGTCACCCACTTTCACATCAACGACCAAGGTATTGGTGGCCTGGTTGAAACTGACCAATCGACCGTCAGCACCGTTGATGTCGTCCCCTGCGCGGACCAGCTTGCCGTTGCCAAGCTCAAAGATCAGTGGCTCGCCCGCTGTGTTCGGGACGGCGTTGATTTGAGGAAGCGCAGCGGCTCTTTCTGCCTCTGCTCCGTTGGGGAACTGAGGAGTAGAAGTCTTCATCTTTGTCGGTGCAGTGCTGCTATCCAAGCTTCCGGTATCAGTGACCCAGACCTTATTCTCAGGCCCTACCGGCAAACCGGTCATCACGTCGTATACGGTGCGGTCTTCCCAATGGCCGCCTACTTGCACTTGCTGCGCGCCGACCTCACTTATCGCTTGACCCTCTCGATAATTGGCTTCTCCGGGGAGAGTCGCACGCGCAAAGCGGTCCAAACGAAGCATGATGTGGGCATCGGCATCAGGTCTGACTGAATCACCACTAAAGAATTTATAAACAGCTCCCGAGCCCTCTTTCCAGGCCGCCGCTATCAGGCCTGCTTCCGTGATCACATGCCCTTCCACGGTTTGCCCAATCATCTCCCATGAGCCGTTCGCCCTGAGCTCGCTCTTGAGGTTCCCCATGTATTCAACCCGTGCAGTCTCCTGCGCGGCTGGGTTATCACGAAAACTCTCGGTGCTGCTCACGCCATTGGCACGGGCTTTGTCAGTCCAGTTTCCACTATCGTCCATCCAGCCAATAGCCTTGAGGCTAGAAGCGCGAAGTCCGTATCGCCCAATAGCCCCTATGCCTTGGCCATCTTGTAGCCAGGCCCCATAGCCATTGTTCGGCTGACCGTTTGATTCAAGTGTGGCTAGAGTAATCGCGAATTCTGTATTGGCGCTGGGGGCATCGATTGGGGGAGGTGGCGCGACTCCCTTGTTGGCCGCAGCGACGTCAACATGGGCACTGAGGTCGACTGCGCCCTTTGCTATCGGAAAGCCGCCGTTTCCTGGCAAAGTGATGAAGCCAGCGTTAGTGGCCTCTGGAATATTAAATACCGGCGTTTCGGGATTAGCGCCGTTGGCGTGCTGGTCAAGAGTGCGATCGTAGAGTTCTGGTTTAACCTCCGCGAAGCCCTTGAAGGCTGCGGTACCACCCCAGTGGATAGTCGGATTTTCCTGTGCATCGGTCGTGAATGGTTCATTAGGTTTCAGTTTTCCTACATTATTGCCACCTGTCATCGACAAAAACTCTCCAGTTTTGGTCGCCGAATCATATGACTGCACAATACCTACATGACCACTAAAGTAGACCAGAGTTCCGGGCTGCACGATTCCTTTGGCATCTACTGCAGTAGCCCAATTTCCATCAAACGTTGTTCGATTGAGCATTGCACCAGACGTCGCATATGGCACGTTGTAGCCCGATTCTCGTAAGACGTGATAGACCAATCCAGAACAATCAAAGCCGATGCGGGCTCCTTCGCTAGCGCGGGCATTTCCACGGGTGCTACCAGTGATGTCGCTGCGAAATGTATTAGCTGTACCGTATCGATTCGCATTAATAACGATGCTGCTCATATTTCAAGATTATTTAATTTTCCGAAGAGTCTCTAGCTGCGCTTCGAAGCGACGCGCTATTTTTAGAAATTCCGCTGAAGTAGACTGAGCGCTGCAGGCTGGATGATTCATGTCTATCGCTTGAGATTTTTTACCCGTCTCTCGTTCTATTGCCAGTCGGCAATATCCCTGCGCTAAGCCCTCGTAATGCTCAACGCCTCTAGTGATTCGCCCGACTGCAGCTTCAAAGTAAACTGCCTTCGGTGGAAACGGATCCTGAATCAGCCATCTCGGCTCTGCAGCGTCCACGTATTTGCGTTGCTCGTAGTCATAGTGGCGGTGCTGATTTTTCCCAGATCGAGGAAGAAAGAGGCTGATGCCATAGCTCCACTGCCGACGATGCGGATCAATCACCACATAATCGCCCTGCACCGTACCGAACTGCTTCATCATCTTTAGCAGCGCATCACTGTCGTCCGCATTGTCCAGGTACGCTTCTCGCTTTCCGGTCTGCGTATTCCTGATCTCGAGACCTAACCAAGAGCACCGTCGATCGGCCGGAATGTTGTCCGGGTTAAATAGCCGTAAAGCCAGAACCTCTGCCTCAACAGTTATGTACGCTTCGTATGAAAGTTCCTTTATATGGGTAACGGGTGTAGTCGGATCTTGTGCGTATTGGGTCTTGATGACTTTGATGTCTTTGACCAACATTTCCTGTGTGCACTTTCCAAATTTCGGTGTCGCTTCACGCGTGGTCGTGTTACCGATTGGAATTTTCAATTGCTCAATGTCATAAGGTGGATAAGACTCAAAAATAGACTTGTACTCAAACAGTTCTTGGCCACCTGTGTAACGTGACATATCCCTGAAGTCTCTACCAATCAAAGCCTCAATAATCGCCTTCGGTTCGTTGACCGGGTTGTCGTTAACCTGGGGGGCGGCGTCTAAAGTCGGATGAAATACGATTGCGACAATGGTGGCGCAATAACCTACCCAAAATGTGCGAGATTTCTTGATACTCATGGTGTCTGTTTCCATCAATAATCTTCTATAAGCATGAAGTGCATAGACAGAGTTTTCCGGACTGGATTGGCGTCTTTGGCATGATGCGGAATGAAGTCGTTAGATTGTGTTTTGTCCATGTCATCACCCGAATTATTTTTGTAGTCGTGTTTACGCGTTAGGGTGATTGCTCGCGATAGGCGGCAGAGTTGGTAAAAGCGCCTAACGCGTACCTGTTACCGTCTGCATCTCGGATGGTGGCCAACTGTGCTCGTAAGCCACTTAAAAGATTGTGAGCCATGCCCTTGGCGTCGGCATCACCGCCTTTTGAGTATTGATGGGTAGAGGTAATAGTGCGCTGCTTTTGCAGCGTCAATAGCGGGTTAAGGGGAAATCTATACCCACCATACGTGCAGAGCGAGGTCAGCGCCCCGTTGCCTGATCGTTCTTGTTGTGTGACCCAAGTTTTCACCATAGCCCTCCCTGATTCTTATGAATCTACGAATCCTTGCTGGATTTCTGTTTGTAGATTTCGGCGAAGTTTAGAGTAGAAAAGTCTTTGGGTTTTACAAAAACTATGTAAATAGTTCCAAAAGTTCTTGTCTTTCCTAATACTCATACCGCGATGCTTAAAAGTTATCGTTGATCGGTAGAGCTATGCATTGACAGTTTGAATAACGAGCCCTAAATCTCTGAAAAAATGACGAAGAAATTCGCGGTTTTTCAGTGGCTGTGGCTCACAAACCTTCAATGCGACAATTCACCCCATGACCTCCACCGTCCTTCAAACCCTCACCCTGACCCGCCCCGACGACTGGCATTTGCATGTGCGTGACGGCGATGCCTTGAACACTGTGGTGCCGCACACGGCCGCGCAGTTCGGCCGCGCGATCATCATGCCCAACCTGCGGCCACCGGTGACGACGGCTGCGCAGGCAGTGGCCTACCGCGAGCGCATTCAGGCGGCGGTGCCAGCCGGTGTGCAGTTCGAACCGCTGATGACGCTGTACCTCACGGACAACCTGGCGCCTGATGAGATCAAGCGGGCCAAAGATGCCAGCGTGGTTGCAGCCAAGTTGTACCCTGCTGGCGCGACGACGAACAGTGATGCCGGTGTGACGGACCTGCGCAAGACGTATGCCACGCTGGAAGCGATGCAGCGGGAAGGTCTGCTGCTGCTGGTGCACGGCGAAGTCACGTCGCCCGACATTGATCTGTTTGACCGCGAAGCGGTGTTCATCGACAAGCAACTCATTCCGCTGCGCCGCGATTTTCCCGAGCTGAAGATTGTGTTCGAGCACATCACCACGCAGGAAGCGGCCCAGTATGTGAACGATGCAGACCGGTTCACCGGGGCGACCATCACGGCGCATCACCTGCTCTACAACCGCAATGCGATCTTCATCGGGGGCATTCGGCCGCATTACTACTGCCTGCCGGTGCTCAAGCGTGAGCTGCACCGTGTTGCGCTGGTGAAGGCTGCAACGGGCGGCAATGCGCGCTTCTTTTTGGGCACCGACAGTGCGCCGCATCCGGCCCACCTGAAGGAACATGCCACGGGCTGCGCCGGGTGCTACACGGCCCATGCCGCCATGGAGCTCTATGCCGAGGCCTTTGATGCCGCTGGCGCACTCGACAAGCTGGAGGCCTTTTCCAGCTTCAACGGGGCCGACTTCTATGGTCTGCCCCGCAACAAGGGCCGCATCACGCTGACGCGCGAGAGCTGGCGCCCGCCCGAGAGCTTTGCATTTGGGGAAGGAGAACTCAAGCCCCTGCGCGCCGGAGAAAACCTGGCGTGGCGATTGAGCTGAAGACCGATGAGGTGTCCTGCCCGCTCGACCTGGGCGGTGTGCAGTGGGACCAACCCTGGCTGAGCCCGTTTGCAGGACTTGCAGCGGGCTTGAAGGAGCGGGCAGAGGCGGCCACCGGCGGGTCGCTTCCCGCTCTGCTCAATGCACTGGGCTCGCCACCGGTGCGCTTTGTGCCGCAGTCTGCCTTGCCGGCAGGCCAGGCGTATGAGGCGTTCATCTTCCAGACGGGCACGGTTCCGACCCGCGACAATCTGCATGACTTTTTCAATGGCCTCTGTTGGCTGCAGTTTCCCGCGATAAAAAAGCGTTTAAATGCGCTGCAGGCGGCAGAGATTGCCCTGGCGGGTGTGCAGAACGTGCGCGGCCCCGTGCGCGATGCGCTGACCCTGTTTGATGAGAACGCGGCGTTTCTGGCGGCACCTCAGCCGCTGTGGGATGCGCTGCAGGCGCGGGACTGGCGGCAACTCTTTGTGGTGCATAGGCCGCTGTGGCAGGAGGCGCGGCTGGTGCTGTTTGGCCATGCGCTGCTGGAAAAGCTGGTGCAACCGCGCAAACCCATCACCGCCCATGTGTACAGGGTGCCGGATGCCACGCATGCCGTCGCGCGACTGGATGCCTGGGTAGCGGCCGACTTGAATGCCGAAAAGCTGGCCAGCAAGCCTTTCCTGCCCATGCCGGTACTGGGCGTGCCCGGCTGGTGGCCCGGGAACGAGAACTTTTCCTTTTATGATGACTCTCTTGTGTTCCGTCCGCCACGGCCGTCCTAACAACACCTAAATCAACGGCTTCCCCGGCGATGCAGCTTGAAGTGTCACCGGTGACCCTCATATCCTGCGCAAGGCGGAATTTCATCACCGACCCTACGGAGAACTCATGAAACGTATTTTTTTGTTCATCCTGACCAACATTGCCGTCGTTGCAGTGCTGGGCATCGTGGCCAGCCTGCTCGGCGTCAATCGCTTCCTCACGGCCAACGGGCTCAACCTCACAGCCTTGCTGGGCTTCGCGCTGGTCATGGGTTTTGGCGGCGCCATCATTTCATTGCTGATCAGCAAGCCGGTCGCCAAATGGAGCGCCGGCGTCCGTGTGATTGATCAGCCGCAAAATGCTGACGAAGCCTGGATTGTGGAAACGGTTCGCAAGCTGGCCGACAAGGCGCAAATCGGCATGCCGGAAGTGGGCATTTTTGACGGTGCGCCCAATGCATTTGCCACCGGTGCCTTCAAGAACTCGTCGCTGGTGGCGGTATCCACCGGTTTGCTGCAAGGCATGACGCGTGAAGAAATCGAGGCGGTCCTGGGCCATGAGATTGCCCACGTGGCCAACGGCGACATGGTGACGATGACGCTGATCCAGGGCGTGATGAACACCTTTGTGGTGTTCCTGTCGCGGGTCATCGGCTATGCGGTCGACAGCTTCCTGCGGCGCGGCAACGACAACAACTCCGGCCCTGGCATGGGCTACTACATCAGCACCATCGTGCTGGACATCGTGCTGGGCTTTGCCGCGGCCATCGTGGTGGCCTGGTTCTCTCGCCAGCGCGAGTTCCGTGCCGACGCGGGCGCGGCTCAGCTGATGGGGCGCAAGCAGCCGATGATGAACGCGCTGGCTCGCTTGGGGGGCATGCAGCCGGGCGAGTTGCCCAAGGCCGTTGAAGCCATGGGCATCACCGGTGGCATCGGCAAGCTGTTTGCCACCCATCCGCCGATCGAAGAGCGCATTGCTGCGCTGCAGAACGCGCAAGCCTGAGGGAAGGCGAGATATTCAAAAAGCCGGCTGCGAGCCGGCTTTTTTGTGGGTCCTGTCCCGGGGGATCAAAGCAGAAGGGGCGGGCGGCTCATTCCGCCGCGGTTGCCTGTTCGCGACTCGCCCGAACCCGTGCCAGCGCGTTGCTGACTTCATTGAAGTTCATGCCGTACATGTCGGCAAACTCCGCCTCGGTGCGGCCACTGGCTTCAAATGCCCGCATCAGGGCTTCGCGCTTGGCGGTTTGTGCGGCGAGCTCGGTGAGGGCCTCGTCGAGCAAGGCGTTGGCGGTGTCGTCCTGGGTGCGTACCCGTTCGGCGTAATCTTCCTTGCTGAGGCCGGAGGCTTCGATGGCCTTGACGATACGTGCGCAGAACTCGGGGCGCAGATTGTCCTGGGTGCGCCCTTGTCGGCGGCGGAACAGTTCCACGATGGCGTGGTGCACATGCTCTGGCGCTACGGGTTCGACTGGCTGGCCCTGCAGGTCGTGCCGGGGGTGGCCTGCAGCCACGCTTTCGAGGTAGCGGGTGGACCGCGCGTGCAGGCCGAGCGCGACCTTGAGGTCTTCCCGCTTGAAGGCCTCAGGGTGCAAGGCCAGCAGTTCCTGGAACACGCCCAGCTTGAGCGGCAGAAAGCGGGCACCGAACAGGCCAGGGTAGAGCTCGAACAGCTTTTGCAGCACGGGATGCACCTCGCGCGCCGGGCGCTGGGCTCGTGCGGCGTTGGCGGCGGGTGGCCCCTTGCGCTGGCGCCGTTCATTGCCCTGGGGCGCGCGGGTGGATGGGCTGTCGGCCGGAACGGTGGTGTCGGCGAGGGGCGTGGGTGCTGTCATGAGGTGGTGGTGTCCGGTTGAATGCGGTGGGTTCAGCGGGGTCTGAACATGTGGAAGAGATTCTCGGCTTTCACCTCGAAATAGTCGGCAGGCCCGCCGCCACGCAGGATGGGCTGGGCAGCGGCGGTGTCGTAAATGCCGTCCTTGAGCAGGTGGCGCGCGATGTGCACGCCCACCACTTCGCCAAACACCATCCAGGTCGGCACCGGGACGCCATCGACGCCCTGCAGTTGCAGTATCTGGGTGAGCTTGCACTCGAACGACACGGGGCTTTCCAGCACGCGGGGCGGGGTGATGCGGGCCGAGGCCACGGGCGTCATGCCCGAGAGCTGGAATTCATTGACCTCAGGTGGCACGCTGGCGCAGGACTGGTTCATCCCCTCAGCCAGCGGGCGGGTGGTGAGGTTCCAGCAGAATTCGCCGGTTTCCCGGATGTTGCGCAGGCTGTCCTTGGCGCCAATGCTGGAAAAGCCGATCAGAGGTGGGGTGTAGTTGAAGGCATTGAAGAAGCTGTAAGGTGCCAGATTGACGTTGCCTGCGCTGTCTTGCGACGAGATCCAGCCGATGGGCCGTGGCCCGACGATGGCATTGAACGGGTCATGCGGCAGGCCGTGGCCCTTCTCGGGCTCGTAATAGTGAAAGTCATGGGGCACGGTGCGTCCTTTGGTATGTCGCAGGTGTGTGGCGACGGCGTTCAGGCCGCAGCCCGTTGCTGCGCTGATGCACCGAGTATTTGCCGGGCCACCGCTTCGGCTACCTTGATGCCGTCCACGCCAGCCGAAAGAATGCCACCGGCGTAGCTGGCGCCTTCACCGGCCGGGTAGAGGCCGCCGACATTCACGCTCTGCAGGTCTTCGCCGCGCGTGATCTTGATCGGTGAGGAGGTGCGGGTTTCCACGCCGGTCAGCACGGCGTCGTGCATGTCGAAGCCCTTGATTTTCTGGCCGAAGACCGGCAAGGCCTCCCGCATGGCGTCAATGGCGTAGGCGGGCAGCGCGGACGACAGGTCGCCGATCGCCACGCCGGGCTTGTACGAAGGCACGACGCTGCCCAGTGCCGTCGAGGGCCGCCCTGCGACAAAGTCGCCGACCAGCTGGCCCGGCGCCTCGTAGGTGCTGCCGCCCAGCACGTAGGCGTGTGATTCCAGCTGGCGCTGCAGGTCTATGCCTGCCAGCGGGTTCACGCGGCCATCGCCGGGGTAGTCGCCGGGGTCTATGCCCACCACGATGCCCGCGTTGGCGTTGCGCTCGTTGCGCGAGTACTGGCTCATGCCGTTGGTCACCACGCGGCCAGGTTCTGACGTGGCCGCCACCACCGTGCCGCCTGGGCACATGCAGAAGCTGTAGACCGAGCGGCCGTTGCTGGCATGGTGTACCAGCTTGTATTCGGCGGCGCCCAGGGCCGGGTGGCCGGCGTGGCGCCCCCAGCGGGCGCGGTCGATCAGGCCCTGCGGGTGCTCGATGCGAAAGCCGATGGAAAACGGCTTGGCCTCGATGTAGACACCGCGCGCATGCAGCATGGCGAAGGTGTCCCGTGAACTGTGGCCCAGCGCCATCACCACGTGGTCGGCGCGCAGCGCATGGCTCTGGCCGGTGGCCTGGTCCAGCACGGTGAGGCCGCGCAGGTGCTGGCCCTCGGGCCCGTGCTCGATCAGCACGTCGGTCACGCGCTGCTCGAAGCGAATCTCGCCGCCCAGCGCGATGATCTGCTCGCGCATGTTCTCCACCACCTTCACCAGCTTGAAGGTGCCGATGTGCGGGTGCGCTTCGTACAGGATGTCTGCCGGCGCGCCGGCCTTGACGAACTCGTTCATCACCTTGCGGCCCAGGTGGCGCGGGTCCTTAATCTGGCTGTAGAGCTTGCCGTCTGAAAACGTGCCGGCGCCGCCTTCGCCGAACTGCACGTTCGATTCGGGGTTAAGTACATTCTTGCGCCACAGGCCCCAGGTGTCCTTGGTGCGCTGGCGCACGGTTTTGCCGCGCTCCAGCACGATGGGCCTGAAGCCCATTTGCGCCAGCACCAGCGCCGCAAAAATACCGCAGGGGCCAAAGCCGACCACCACCGGGCGCAGCGGCAGGTTCGCTGGCGCCTGGCCCACCGGGTGGTAGGCCATGTCGGGCGTGGGGCCGATGTGGGGGTGACCGGAAAACCCGGCCAGCAGAGCAGCTTCGTCCTGGTGATCGGCCAGCGTGACGTCCACGATGTACACCTTCGTCAGTTCGGCCTTGCGGGCGTCGAAACTGCGTTTGTGGATGTGCAGGTGGGCGATGTCCGCAGGGGCCAGGGCCAGGGTGCGGGCGGCCAGGGTGAGCAGGCCGCCTTCCGCATGGTCCAGCGGAAGCTTCAGTTCAGTCAGGCGAATCATGGGGGGCTCGTGGTGATCAAGCAGCCTGCATTTTAGAGGCTGCAGCGAACAGGCGCCCTGAAGGATAATGCGGGGGTGAAGTCAGCCAGACCGCCGCTGGTGCAACTCGCAGGAGGCAGCGATTGAGAAGTCGCTGTGTGGGAAACCACGCACTGGAGGAACGTCCGGACTGCACAGGACAGCGTAGGAGGTAACACCTCTCCACCGCGAGGTGAGGATCAGAGCAACAGAGACGAGTCGGCGTGCGGGGCAACCCGGGCGCCGGGTGAAACGGGCAATCTCTACGCGCAGCAATACCAAGTAGGCCAGCGTTGATGTGGCTCCGCAGAGCTGGCGGGTAGGTAGCATTGAGCCGGGTGGGCGACCCCCGGCCCAGATTAATGGCGGTCACGCATCCAGCCGCAAGGCAGGGTGTGCACAGAATCCGGCTTATCGGCAGGCTTCACACTTATTCCAGAAAAAAAGCCCCGTTCATTGCTGAACGGGGCTTTTTTATGCCGACCTTTTGGGGGTCGGCGATGTCGGAGGCTTACTTGGCTGGAGCAGGTGCAGCCGGCGCTGGTGCGGCCGCAGCGGGTGCAGCGCCAAAGTACTGGGTGTAGATTTTGTCGTAGCTGCCATCGGCCTTGATGTCGGCCAGGCCCTTGTTCAGCTTGCCCAGCAGGTCGGCATTGCCTTTCTTCACGGCCAGGCCGTACTGCTCGGCGGCAAAGCTGGCGTCGGCGATGGTCTTGAACTTGGAGCCGCTGTTGTTGTTGACGTAGTGCACCACCACGCCGTTGTCGGCCACGACGGCATCGACGCCGCCGCCTTCAAGCTCTTTCAGTGCCAGCGGGGTGGACTCAAAGCGCTTGATGTTGGTGCTTTCCTTGCCTTGCAGCTTGGTCACGACTTCATCACCGGTGGTGCCGGTCTGCACGCCCACCTTGAGCTTCTTCAGGTCGGCCAGCTTGGCGATCTTGGAGTCCTTCTTCACGGCAATCAGCTGCTGCGCGTCGAAGTAGGGCGTGGAGAAGTCCATCGTCTGCTTGCGCTCGTCGGTGATGGTGATGGCCGACACCAGGAAGTCGCGGTCGCCCTGGTTGAGGGAATTGAAGATGCCTTCCCAGGGCGTGTTCAGGAACTTGACCTCGATGCCGGCTTTGGCGGCGGCGGCTTTGACCACGTCGATGTCGAAACCGACGATCTCGCCCTTGTCGTTTTGCGACTCAAAAGGTGCGTAAGCGGCGTCGGTGCCCACCACATACACCTTGGCGGCTGGTGCAGGGGCCGGGGCGGCCGGCGCTGCAGCCGCTGGCGCGGGTGGCTCCTGCTTGCTGCAGGCTGCCAGAACCAGTCCGACCAGCAGTGCGCTGGCGGTGTGCAGGAAACGTCGTGTCGTGATCGCTTGCATGAAAACCTCTCTGGGGTAGGGGAAGGGGGTAAGCAGTTCCGGTCAGGATCGTGACCGGGATCGGCTGGGCCGGTAGGCCGCGGAAAAAAAGTATAACCGTGGGTACGCGGTTCCACGCATTGACGCTGTCGCGTCGGTTCAGCCCAAGCGAGAATCGTGCCCGCGCATGGCGCGTCGTCAGGGAAACGTGGTTTCCATGTGGGAGCAGATGGCGCCCGGCGTGGTGAACCACACATCACCCTTGTCGCGTGCCTGTGCGATGTGTGCCAGGGCCCGGCGCAGATGACGCAGCCGGTAGGGCTGGCCCACGATGTAGGGGTGCAGCGCAATGCCCATCACCAGGCTCTGGCGACCAGACTGCGCCAGCATCTCCTCAAAGTTGTCGATGATCATCTGGGCGAAATCCTTGCCGTCGAGCTGGCGCGCGATGATCATGGGAATATCGTTGAGCTCCTGCGGGTAGGGCAGGGACCAGAGCGGGCCGCTGCGCGTGCGCATGCGCACCGGCTGGTCGTCGTGGCACCAGTTGAGCGTGTAGCGGTAGCCGGTCTCGGCCAGCAGGTGGGGGGTGGCCCGGCTTTCGGAAATCCACGGCGACAGCCAGCCGCCCGGCGCTGCGCCGCTGTGCTCGGCGATGCGGGCGCGGCAATGCGCCAGCAGCTCGCGCTCCTGCGCCTCGCCCATCTCCGCCTGCCGCTCGGCGTTGGTGTGCCCATGGCCGATGATCTCGTCGCCGCGCGCCACCAGCGCTGTCACCAGCTCCGGGCAGTGGTCGTACAGGGCGGTGTTGAGGATGGCGCCTGTGGGCAGGCCAAGCGTGTCAAACAGCTCGAGACAGCGCCAGGCACCTACCCGGTTGCCGTACTCGCGCCATGCGTAGTTGAGCACGTCGGGCTGCGCCGAGGTGGGCCCGAGGTTGGCGCCCAGGCCCTCGCCGAAGGCGAAGTGTTCGAGGTTGAAGCCGATGTACACCGCCAGGCGCTTGCCGCCCGGCCACAGGAAGTCGGGGCGCTGGTGGATGGCCTGGTAATCAAACAGGCCATGGCCTGCCAGCGGGCGACGGGCCATCGGGTTCGTGGCCGTCGTGGGGGAAGGAACTGCACTCATGGAAAGAAGTCCTCGCGTTTTCTGGGGAGGAGTCAGGATGACGGAAGCAAGAGGTGGCGACGTCCGGATGAGCAATTTTGATGCCCAACGCGCCGATCAGCTCGCGACGGGCTCGCTCAGTGGACCACGCCCAAGCCGCGCACCCGCTCGACGTGCGCCAGCAGCGAGCGCTTGGCCACTGGCCAGATGCGGGGGTCCACGTCGTCATAGGCATGGGCCACCCAGTCGTCGAGGGTGCCTTCGGGCTGGGCCTGCATCACCGCAATGATCTTGGCCTCGCGCTGGAGTCTGTGGGCCTTGAGGTGGGCAACCGCGGCGTGGGCGTGGCCCAGCACGTAGCCATGCGCCGGCGCGATGAATTCGATCTGGTGTTCGGCGCATGCCGCGCTCAGCAGATCCAAAGACTCAAGGTAGTCGTTCATGTCACCGTCAGGAGGGTCCACCACCGTGGTGCTGCCGTTGAGGATGTGGTCCCCGCTGAAGAGCAGGCCGTCTTCCACCAGCACCAGGCAGAGGTGGTTGGCCGCGTGGCCCGGTGTGTGCAGCACCTGGAGGGTGTGGGTGGTGTCGCCAGACAGTCCGTGCCCCTGCACGCTCAGCAATTCCAGGTGCTGCAGTGAGCGATCCGGTGTGAACGCGCTGGCGGCCCGTGCCGTGGGTGCCGAGGGCAGGCCCAGGATCGGTGGCGTGTGGCTGCACAGCGCCTGCAGTGGCTTGGCGCCGGGTGAATGGTCAGGATGAGAGTGGGTGCACACAATCAGGCGAATGTCGCCACCCGCGGCGCGCCACAGGCGCTGCAGGTGGTCCGTGTCGGCCGGGCCCGGGTCGATCGCGATATAGCCCGTGTGGGGATCACCCACCAGGTAGCTGTTGGTGCCCGGCCCGGTCATCACGCCCGGGTTGGGGGCGGTCAGCCGCATCAGGTTTTTGAGCAGTGCCACCGGCTGGGTGGTCTGCCAGTCCAGCGTGTGAAGAATCTGTCCGTCCGGGCACGTCAGTGCCAGCTCGCCGTAGGGGGCGTCCGTCTCCATGTAGCGGGCTTCCTTGCCTTGCAGCAGCCCTGCACGGGGGCAGGAGGTCCACAGCGGTTCCTCGGTGGCGGCGCAGGCCTGCAGAACCGCCTCGACAGTGGCGAAGCGCTGCAGACGATCCAGTGTGCGGATGGTGGGAAAGATGATGAAAAACTGGCCATCCGCATGCCGTGCCAGCGCATCGGCCGGGCGCACCCAGAGCGGCTCGAACTGCTCCGATTCATCGGCCACCGGCGTCTGGCCCTCGGGCATGCGGGCGACGAGAAAAGGCACGTCAAAGCGGCGCGGCAGGTCGCGGTCGGTGATCCAGTGCGCCAGCGTGAACACCTCGCCACCCACCATGGTCAGGCCGCGCTCGCAGCATTGCGCGGCAAAAGGTGCCTTGCGGTCCAATGCCGCAATGTCTGCCGTGGTGGCATGGCTGCCATCCGCGTGGCGCGCCAGCAGCACCCCCAGTTCTTCAAAACTTTCGCGGATGGCGGCGATGGCCTGGGTCAGCTGCAAATCGCTCTGGGTGCTGCGTCGGGTGGATTGGCCGTGCGACAGCCCGTCCGCAGCGTCGATGCCGCCGCCAGGAAAGACATAGGCACCCGGCGCGAAGCTGGCGGTCATCGAGCGCCGCGTCATCAGCATTTCAATACCTTGCGGGGCGTCACGCAACAGCAGCACCGTGGCGGCATGGCGCAGCGGGGCGGGCTCGCGTTGCGGGTAGAGGAGTTGGGAGGGGCGGACCATTGGGGGATTATGTCTTTTGGGGGTTGTTCTGGTTTTTTGGTGTTTTGCTGAGTCCTGAGGCCGGGACTCGCCCCGGCGGGCGAGGCACTTTTCTTTGCTTCGCCAAAGAAAAGTACCCAAAAGAAAGGCGACCCGAAGTCTGGGTCCCTCCGCTGCGCTGCGGGCAACCTGCGCTGCTCGATTACGGCGGCGGTCCGCACAACTCGCCTGCGGCT